>DASZAX010000021.1:0-3950 GCA_035944705.1 Mesorhizobium sp.
GGTGATGGCAATGGCAATGATCGCGTTCTCGATGCCGGGCCCGAGTGCCGCCACGAAGGCCAGCGCCAGGATCAGCTTCGGGAAGGCCAGGAAGATGTCGGTGATGCGCATCAGGATCGCATCGGTCCAGCCGCCGGCATAGCCAGCGACGGTCCCGACGATGAGGCCGATCGGCGCGGCGATCAGTGCAACCAGCACGATGACATAAAGCGTCAGCCGCGAACCGTAGATGACGCGTGAGAGAATATCGCGCCCCTGGTCGTCGGTTCCCATCCAGTGCGTCCAGTCGGGCGCCAGCAGGCGTGAACCACGCAGGTCACCGACCACCGGTGAGTAAGGGGCCAGCAGGCCGGCGAAGATGGCGACGAACACCAGTGCCAGGATGATGAAGAGCCCGATCACCGCCAGCTTGTTGGCGGTGAAGCGGCGCCAGGTCATGTAGGAGCGGCCAAGCCGTGCCTGGGAGCGCGATTGCGGCCGTTCGGACAGCAGCCATTCGCGCCAGCTTGTCTTTGAAGTGTCGGCTATGCTCATGACCGCGTCCTCGGATCGAGAAGCTGGTAGAGCAGGTCCGACAGGAGATTGAGCGCGATGAACACCGCACCGATCATGACGGTAGCTCCGAGCACGGCGTTCATGTCGGCGTTCTGCAGCGAGTTGGTGAGATAGAGCCCGATGCCGGGCCAGGAAAACACCGTCTCCGTCAGCACCGAGCCCTCGAGCAAGGTGGCGTAGGACAGCGCAATCACCGTCACCAGCGGCACGGCGGCATTGCGCAGCGCGTGACCCCAGATGATACGCGTCTCCGACAGGCCCTTGGCACGCGCGGCCACGACATATTCCTGGGACAGCTCGTTCAGCATGAAGGAACGCGTCATGCGGCTGATATAGGCCATCGACGTGTAGCCGAGCAGCGATGCCGGCAGGATGATGTGCGAAAACACGTCGCGGAATGCGTTCCAGTCGCGCTGGATGATGGCGTCGACCAGATAGAGCCCGGTGACCGGCGTGAAGGTGTATTCGTAGGCGATGCCGATCCGGCCTGGCCCTTCGACCCAGCCGAGCCTCGCGTAGAAGACCAGGAGACCGAGCAGGCCGAGCCAGAAGATCGGCATCGAATAGCCGATCAGGCCGATGACGCGTACGGCCTGGTCGATGAACGAGCCGCGCTTGACCGCTGCCAGCACGCCGAGCGGTATGCCGAACAGCAGGCCGATCAGCGTGCCGACCGTCGCCAGTTCCAGCGTCGCCGGGAAAACGCGGCGGATGTCCTGCATGACCGGATAGGTCGACAGCACGGAGGTGCCGAAATCGCCCTGCAGCGCCTTCTGGACGTAGAGCAGGAACTGCTGCCAGACCGGCAGATCGAAGCCATATTGCTGGCGCGCGGCCGCAACCACGCTGGCCGGCGCGCGGTCGCCGACAATCGCCAGCACCGGGTCGATCGGCATGACGCGGCCGATGAAGAAGGTCACCGCGATCAGCCCCAGGAAGGTGACCGCGGCAATGAAGACAAAGCGCAGCAGCGCGAGCCCGAGGGCGGAGGCTTTTTTGCTCCTCCGCCCCGGCTCATTGGTCGTGTGGGCGAGTGACAAGGTCGGTTACTGGGTCACTGTTTACTTGGTTACTGGCGCCACGAAATTGGTGTCGAACGTCGGCCCGAGCTTGAAGCCCTGCACATTCTTGCGCAGGCCGGCAACTTCGGTCTGCTGCCAGATGAAGTTGAACGGGCCCTGTTCGCGGATCTTCGTCTGAACGTCCTGGTACATCTGGGTACGCTTGGCGGGATCGCGCTCGAGCAACGCTGCGGCCGACTCTTTCTGGATGTCCGCCGGCACGTCCCAGGCGTTGCGCCAGGCCAGCGTCTTGTTCATGGAGTCGTCGGCATTGTTCGGGTTGGTGGCGAAGGTCTCCGAGTTGGAATTCGGATCCCAATAGTCGACGCCCCACATCAGGATGGCGGCATCATGCTGACGGGCGCGATAGCGGGTCAGCAGTTGCTTGAAGTCTTCCGGCACCAGCTCGATCTTGATGCCGGCCTGCGCCGCGGTCTGCTGGATCGACTCGGCAACGCCGGATTCCGGCTGGCCGCTGCGGGTGTCGAGCGTGATGGTGAAGCCGTCCTTCAGGCCGGCCTTTTCCAGCAGTTCCTTGGCCTTGGCAATGTCGAGCTTGTAAGGCTTGCCGTCCACCGAGCCGAGGATGCCCTTGGGCAGGAAATTCTGGTGCACCACGCCAATGCCCTTGAGCAGCGTGTCGCCGAGCGCGTCGTAGTCGATCAGATATTTGAAGGCTTCCCGCACTTCCGGCTTGGCGAGGTTGGGGTTCTTCTGGTTGAGGCTGACGTAATAGACCGTGCTCTTCGGCACCGAAGCGGTGGCGAGGTCGGCATTCTTGCCGACGGCCTCATAGTCGCCCGGCTGCAGGTTGCGCGCGATGTCGATATCGCCCTTCTCCAGCAGCAGGCGCTGCGCGGCGCTTTCCTTGACGTGGCGATAGATGACGCGCGTCATGTTGCCCTTGGTGCCGTAGTAGTTGTCGTTGCGCTCCAGCACCACGACTTCATTCGCACGCCATTCGCGCGTCTTGTACGGACCGGAACCGGCATAGTTGGTCTTTAGCCAGGCATTACCGAAATCATTGTCGAACTTGTAGTCGGCGCTCGGCGTGGCCGCCGCAACATGTTCCTTGACCAGCTTGCTGTCGACAATGGCACCGACGGTGGCGGTCAGGCAGTTCAGCACGAAGCTTGGTGCATAGGCCTTGTCGACCGTGAACACGAAAGTGGAGGCGTCCGCCGCCTTCGCCTTTTCGGCGACATTATCGGCGGTGAGCCCGAACTGCTGGATGATGAAGGCAGGGCTCTTGTTGAGCTTGACGGCACGCTCGAACGAGTAAGCCACGTCGGCGGCGGTGATCTCATTGCCGGAGGCGAATTTCAGGCCGGGCTTCAGCTTGAAGGTGTAGGTAAGCGCGTCGTCCGAGACGGTCCAGCTTTCGGCGATGCCGCCAACCACCTTGGTGGTGTCGTTGGCGTCGAGGCGGACCAGCATGTCGTAGGTGTTGCCGGTGATCTCGCCGGTCGAGAGTTCAAAGGCTTCGGCCGGGTCGAGCGAGATGATGTCGTCGATCGCCCAGGCCTGGACCAGCGTGTCGGGCGGGGTGTCGGCCAGCGCGGGTGCTCCGGCGTAGACCAGGGCGGCAAGCGCGGCACCGGTCAGGAAGGTGCGCGAGCGGAGAGCGATCTTGTGCATCATCATCTTCGATTTTCCTTGTTTCGTCGCCCCTGTTCCCCGTGTGGGACGCGACGTCGTTGCGCCGGCAGGCCTTGTTTGTTGAAGCCTCGAACAACCATATCCGGCGCCCCTCTGCCCGGCAACGAGCATTTGTGTGACAAAAGCCAATCAAGGTAAAACGTCTTTCCGCTCACACCCTTTCGAGCGCGATGGCGATGCCCTGACCGACACCGATGCACATGGTGGCAAGTGCCAGGCGAGCGTTGCGTTCCTTCAGTTCAAGCGCCGCCGTACCGGTGATGCGCGCGCCGCTCATGCCAAGCGGATGACCGAGCGCGATGGCGCCGCCATTCGGGTTGATGTGGGCAGCGTCTTCCGCAAGGCCGAGCTCGCGCAGCACCGCAATGCCTTGTGCCGCGAACGCCTCGTTGAGCTCGATGACGTCGAAGTCCTGCGGCGTCAGCCCCAGCCGGGCGCAGAGCTTTTGCGTCGCCGGCACCGGGCCGATGCCCATGATGCGCGGTTCGACACCGGCGGTCGCCGCGCCCAGCACACGGGCGATCGGGGTCAGGCCATATTTTCGCACGGCTGCTTCCGAAGCCACGATCAGCGCTGCCGCGCCGTCATTGACGCCCGAGGCATTGCCGGCCGTGACCGTGCCGCCTTCCTTGCGAAATGGCGTTCCAAGCTTGGCCAGCGTCTCGACGGTGGTGC
>DASZAX010000022.1:0-135259 GCA_035944705.1 Mesorhizobium sp.
CGAGCACTGCGCCTCGATGAATGCCGGCAGGCCCGGCGTGCTGCATGGCAACCGCACCTACCTGCTGCAGAACGAGGACGGACAGATCCTCGACGGCCATTCGGTCTCGGCCGGCCTCGACTATCCGGGCGTCGGTCCCGAGCACAGCTGGCTGCGTGACACCGGCCGTGTCGACTACCAGCCGATCCTCGACGACGAGGCACTGGAAGCCTTCCAGCTGTGCACGCGCACGGAAGGCATCATCCCGGCGCTGGAATCGGCACATGCCATCGCCCATGCCGTCAAGATCGCCCCCACCATGGCCAGGGACAAGATCATCATCGTCAACCTGTCCGGCCGCGGCGACAAGGACGTCCACACCGTCGCAAAGATGATGGGCATGGAGATATGAGCACTTTCGAGATTTATCACTCCAGGCACAATCCCCACCACTATGTGGCGGTGGAGGCCGGCGACCAGCGCGAGAACGCCAAGGGCGTGCGCGAGAGTCAGAACCTCAAATTCCTGACCAATGTCGCCGATGACGGCGAGCCGCGCATCGCCTTCGATCCGAACCAGGCGCGCAGCCGTATCGCGCGCGACGGCTTCTACGCCTTCGCCGTGACCATCGAAATCCGCGAACATCCTGAATGAGACGGATGCTTCCCGATACCGCGCTTGGTTTCGCAGCCGCCAGCGCAACAACCCCAGTTCATTCGACTATGAAGGGCATGGCATGACCACCCGCATCGACCGCCGCATGGCGAAGCTGAAAGCAGAGGGCCGCCCGGCGCTCGTCACCTATTTCATGGGCGGCGATCCCGACTATGAGACCTCGCTGTCGATCATGAAGGCGTTGCCGAAAGCCGGCAGCGACATCATCGAGCTCGGCATGCCGTTCTCCGACCCGATGGCCGACGGCCCTGCGATCCAGGCTGCCGGCCTGCGCGCGCTGAAGGGCGGCCAGACGCTGAAGAAGACGCTGGCCATGGCGGCCGAGTTCCGCATCGGCGACGACGAGACGCCGATCGTGCTGATGGGCTACTACAACCCGATCTACGTTCATGGCGTCGAGCGTTTCCTGACCGAAGCCAAGGCCTCCGGCATCGACGGGCTGATCATCGTCGACCTGCCGCCGGAGATGGATGCGGAACTGTGCATCCCCGCTGTGAAGGCCGGCATCAACTTCATCCGCCTGGCCACGCCGACCACCGACGACAGGCGCCTGCCCAAGGTGCTCGAGAACACCTCGGGCTTCGTCTATTACGTGTCGATGACGGGCATCACCGGCTCGGCGCTGGCCGACACCACCAAGGTGGCGACCGCCGTCCAGCGCATCAAGCAGCACACCGACCTGCCGGTCTGCGTCGGCTTCGGCGTCAAGACCGCCGAGCAGGCGCGCACCATCGGCGCTTCGGCCGACGGCGTCGTGGTGGGCACGGCGATCGTCAATGCGGTGGCCAATGTGCTCGGCCCGAAAGGCGAGAAGACCGCCGATCCAGCCGAGGCGGTCGCCACGCTGGTCAGCGGGCTGGCGCAGGGCGTGCGTTCGGCCCGCCTTGCTGCCGCCGAATAGTTTTCCTACTTCTTTCCAGACAAGCCCTCCGAAACAGGGGCAGGAGCCGAAGCGATGAACTGGATCACCAACTTCGTTCGCCCGAAGATCAATTCGATGCTCGGGCGCCGGGAAGTGCCGGAGAACCTCTGGGTGAAAGACCCGGAGACCGGCGAGATGATCTTCCACAAGGATCTGGAAGGGAACCAGTTCGTCATTCCTTCTTCCGGTCACCACATGAAGATCTCGGCCAAGGAACGGCTGAGGTTCTTTTTCGATGACGGCAAGTACGAGGTCATCGAGAACCCCAAGGTCCCCGTCGATCCGCTGAAATTCCGCGACGAGAAGCGCTACACCGACCGCCTCAAGGAGGCGAAGGCCAAGACCGGGCTGGAAGACGCCATCCTCAACGCCACCGGCACGATCGAGGGCCTTCCCGTGGTGGTCACGGTGCAGGATTTCGCCTTCATGGGCGGATCGCTCGGCATGGCCGCCGGCGAGGCCATCATCCGCGCCTTCGAGGTCGCGCTGCAGCGCAAGCGCCCGCTGATCCTGTTCGCAGCATCGGGTGGTGCACGCATGCAGGAGGGTATCCTCTCGCTGATGCAATTGCCGCGCACGACGGTTGCCGTCGACCGCCTGAAGGAAGCCGGCCTGCCCTATTTCGTCGTGCTCACCAACCCGACGACCGGCGGCGTTACCGCCTCCTACGCGATGCTGGGCGACGTGCATATCGCCGAACCCGGCGCACTGATCGGCTTCGCCGGCCCGCGCGTCATCGAGCAGACGATCCGCGAGAAGCTCCCCGAAGGCTTCCAGCGTTCCGAGTATCTGATGCAGCACGGCATGGTCGACATGGTCGTCTCGCGCCTCGACATGAAGAAGACCGTGGCGGACCTGCTCAAGCTGCTGCTCAAGCTGCCGCCGGAAAAGAAGGCGATCGAGCCGGAAATCCTGCCACCGGTGGTGGCCAAGCCGGAAGCACGCCCGCAAGCCTAATCCTATCCAAGTGCAGCGCGGAGTCTCCGCATGACCACACTCTCCGCCGAGCGTCAGATCGAACACCTGATGACGCTGCATCCGAAAGGTTTCGACCTTTCGCTGGACCGTGTCAGCCGCCTGCTGGAGCGGCTGGGCAATCCGCAGGACAAGCTGCCGCCGGTGATCCACATCGCCGGCACCAATGGCAAGGGCTCCTGCGCAGCCTTCTCACGCGCGCTGCTGGAAGCGGCCGGCTACCGCGTGCATGTGCACACATCGCCCCACCTGGTGAACTGGCATGAACGCTACCGGCTTGGCGCCGAAGGCGGCGGTAAGCTGGTGGAGGACAAGGTCTTTGCCGATGCCATTGCCCGCGTGGCGGAAGCCAATGCGGGTGAGACGATCACCGTCTTCGAGATCCTGACCGCCGTCGGTTTCCTGCTGTTTGCCGAGCATCCGGCGGATGCGGCCATCATGGAAGTCGGCCTCGGCGGGCGGTTCGACGCCACCAATGTCATCAAGCGGCCGGCGGTCTCGGTGATCATGCCGGTTTCGCTCGACCATGAGGCTTATCTCGGCGACCGCGTCGAGCTGATCGCGGCGGAAAAGGCCGGCATCATCAAGCGCGGCTGCCCGGTCGTGGTTGGCGCACAGGAATTCGAGGCGGCACAGCTGGTTTTGATCGAAACCGCCGAGCGACTGCGCACACCGCTGTCTGTCTATGGCCAGGATTTCCTCGCCTTCGGCGAAAACGGACGCATGGTCTATCAGGACGGCGACGGGCTGATGGACCTGTCGCCGCCGCGCCTGCCCGGCCGCCACCAGTTCGCCAACGCCGCAGCCGCCATCGCAGCCATCAAGGCAGCCGGTTTCGATATCGGCGAACGCGACGCCGATCAGGCGATGACCAGCGTGTCCTGGCCGGGCCGCATGCAGCGGCTGACGCAGGGGCGGTTGGTCGACCTGGCGCCGCGCGGCGCCGAGATCTGGCTGGACGGCGGTCACAACCCGGGCGCAGGCACGGTGATTGCCGAGGCGCTCGCCGAGCAGGAAGAAAAGACTCCGCGGCCGCTGTTCCTGATTTCAGGCATGATCAACACCAAGGACCAGACCGGTTACTTCCGCGCCTTCAAGGGTCTGGCGAGACATGTCTATACGGTGCCGGTGTCGACGAGCGATTCCGGTGTCCCCAACGACGAACTGGCGGCGCGTGCCGCCGAGGCGGAACTGTCGGCGGAACCGGTCAGTTCGGTCGCCAACGCCCTGATGCTTTTGCGCGATACCTGGGACGAAAAGGAAGTTCCGCCGCGCATCCTGATCGGCGGCTCGCTCTATCTCGCCGGTGCCGTGCTGGCCGAAAACGGCACCCCCCCGACCTGAAGCCGCCAGAGCGTTTCCGTTTTTCACGGAAGCGCTCCAGCTGCTTGTTCTACGCAATTCCGGACGGAAAACCGCTACGCACTTTTCCTGGAATTGCTCTAACCCACGAGATGCAGGGCGGCCGGCAGCGCCAGCGACAGGCCTGACAGGAAGAGCAGGACGAAGACGATCCTCCGCATCGCCTGCTGTGATAACGATGGCGGCCAGCGGCGCGCCGCATAGGTCATCAGCATCACCGTCGGTATGGCCAGGATCAGCGCGACAGGCGACATGGACGGCATGTTGCCGCTTGCCACGACCACGACGAGGCGGACTGCTTGTGCAACGCCAAAAGCGGTGACCAGCGTTTCGCGGATGCGCACATGCGACAAAGGCTGACGGAAGAGATGATAGACGAGCGGAGGGCCACCGGTCGCAAACAGCCCACTCATCAGGCCCGAAATCACACCGAATCCGACAAAGCTTGCATCGGATGACCGTTTTTCCAGCCCGGCCGGCCTGACGGCGAGTTGCAGGCTGGACAACATGATGACCAGGCCGAGGCCGATCTTGAGAAGGTCTGCGCGTGTGTCCGCGAGCCATTCCAGCAGCGCGTAACCCACGAACAGCGAAGGCAGGCTCGCAACCAGGATCAGCCGCAGCTCCCGAGGCGCAACCTCGCGCCAGCCACCCTGGACCAGCATCTGGGTGGCGTTGACCAGGGTCAGCATGCCGACCATTGCAGCGGCATCCGGCAGCGGCAGCAGGCCGACGAGCGCGACGGCGCCCATCATGACCAGGCCGAAGGCAAAGCCTGTCAGCGTCTGGACGTAGGCGGCGACCGCCGCAAAACCGACAAAGACAAGGAGAGGCCCTAAGTCCATGACGTCCCGTCAGGCGCACGCAAACTGGCTGCCGAAGTCACGATCCGTCTATTTCAGCTCGATTTCGATGAAGGCGTATTCGCCGTCATTGGCGTTGACGACATCGTGCTCGACACCTTCGCCCCGGAAGTAAGGCACGCCCTTCTTCATCTCGGCAAGACTCTCGCCGTCCTTGGTCAACAGCTTCACCTTGCCGTCCATCAGCGGCACGACGACATAGTCGTGGCCATGGCGATGCCAACCTGTGTTGGCGCCCGGTGCAAAGCGATACTCGGTGACGATGACGCGTTCGTTGTCGATGAAGACGGTGGCTTTGGCGGTTCCGGTCATGTGCTTCTCCTCCCCGGAGCGATTCCAGGAAAAGTGAAAAGCCATCTGCCGTCGTAATACGAGTGCCAGTACCAAGGTTCGGTGGGGGCAAACAAAAAGCCCGGCACGAGGCCGGGCTTTTGGATCAAGATCGTGGCGAGATCAGGCGACGGCGCCGTTGATCCAGTGCGACAGCGCGGTCTTGGGGGCGGCGCCAACCTTGATGTCGGCCACTTCACCACCCTTGAAGATCATCAGGGTCGGGATCGAGCGCACGCCGAACTGCGCGGCGAGTTCCGGGTTTTCATCGATGTTCAGCTTGGCAACCTTGACCTTGGCGCCGAGTTCGCTCGCAATGTCTTCCAGTGCCGGAGCGATCATCTTGCAGGGACCGCACCATTCGGCCCAGAAATCGACGACGACCGGCACATTGGCCTCAAGCACGTCGGCGCGGAAGTTGTTGTTGTCGACCTTGACGGTGGCCATAGCCAAGTCCTTTCGGATGTTTCGTTGTGCTAGATGTGGTGCTGCAGGCAGCTCCATTCAAGCACAGTTTGTGTCACGCCTCGGTGAGTCGGGCAAGGGCGTCGTCCATCGCCGTTGCCGGCAATTCGATCAGCCGCAGCGCTTCGGTGAACAGCAGTCCAGCGGCAACCTGCCGGCCGGGATAGAGCGGTTTCAGCAGGGCGCGATAGAGCGCGAGCTGCAGGATATAGGCTGGCGGCACGTCGGCCAATGTCGCCGGTGCCGGACGATTGGTCTTGTAGTCGACGATGAAGACCCTGTCGGTACCGACCGCCAACCGGTCGATCTTGCCCGAGATGATGCGCGACTTGCCTTTCACTGTCAGGCTGCCCATCACCGAGACCTCTGCACGCGAGCCGGGTGCAAACAGCGGCGCGAAAAGCGGATCGGCAAGGATGCCGGCAACCGATGCCAGCGCCTGTTCGCGGTCGGCCTCCGTCCAGTCACTGCCGGCCCGCGCCAGATAGCGACGCGCTGCTGCCATATGCCGTTCTTCCGCGAGGTCGGGCAGCATCTGCAGCAATTTGTGCATGGCCAGGCCACGCCGCACCGCCATTCCGGGCTCGCCGTCGGCATCCAGCACCGGCGAGCGGCGGTCCGGGATCGGTTCGGTCGTCTCATCGATCAGCGCCGAGGCGCCGGACGGCGACAGCGGCCGCGGCAGGTCTTCGACCACCGGCAACGGCTCGAACAGGGACGCCGGCACCAAGGCAAAGATCTCGGCTTCCAGTTGCTCGCCCGCTTCCGCCGCTGCGAGCGGCGGAAACTTCGTCCACCGGAAGCGAAACACGTCGCCTTCGTCGACCGGATGCGGCCGGCTTTCAGTCTCTTCGGCGCCGGCGAGAGCCCGCATCACCAGGGAATGCCATGTGCCTGGGCTGGGTGTGCGCTTGCCGTGATAACCGCAGACGATCAGCCTGTCTTCGGCACGGGTCATGCCGACATAAAGCAGCCGGCGGTACTCGTCGTCGGCAAGCTCTCGGGCACGCGCCGCGACGGATTGGGAAAAACCGTTGGCGACTTCAGCGGCCGAGCGCCACAGGAAACCCTTGCCGGGCCAATGCCTGCCGGAACCGTCGAACGGCATCAGGCGCGGCAAATGCTGGTCGCTGAAGGGCGCAGCACCGCCATCGACCAGGAAAACCACCGGCGCCTCCAGGCCCTTGGCGGCATGGACCGTCATGACCCGAACCTCGTCGCGGGTCTGGTCCATCTCGCGCTTGATCTCGGGGCCGGCATTTTCCAGCGTCGACAGGAAGGCCTCCAGCCCCGGCAGGCCTGCGCGCTCCTCGGCCAGGCAGAAATTGAGGAACTCGTCGAGGATGTCGCCGGCTTCCGGCCCCAGCCGGGCGATCATCCTGCGCCTGACACCATCGCGCGCGAGCAGCCCGGCATAGAACTCGAACACCGGCTTGAAGGCGACCTCGTTGGCCCAGGCATCGAGCTGCGCCACGACGTTAGCCAGCGTTTCGTCGCTGTCCGCGGCAGCGCGCAGTGTCCTGTAGAGCGAGGTGCCGCCACTGCGATGCGCGGCAAGCTCGAAAAGGGTCTCCTCGGCCAGGTCGAAGATCGGACTGCGCAGCAGGGCGGCCAGCGAAAGGTCGTCCTGCGACTGGATCAGGAAGCGGCCAAGCGCCACCAGATCCTTCACCGCAATATGGCCGGGCAAACTCAGCCTGTCGGCACCGGCAACCGGGATGCCTTTTTCCTTCAGGCTCCGCGACAGGGCGTGCACGAAACGGTCGCGCTTGCGCACCAGCACGACGACGTCGCCGGCCTTCAGCTTGCGGCCCTTGCCCTCGATAACCTCGCCGCTCTCGATCCAGCGCTTGACGGTCCTGGCTATCTGTTCGGCCAGCCGCACGGCCGGCGCGCTGACATGGTTGACCGGCAGCGTCCAGTCGTCCGGCTCCTCGACCACATCCGCCCCGAGCGTCGGCCAGACCTCGACGTAACCCGGCGCATCGTTGCGGATCGCCTTGTGGTCGAGAGGATCGGGATCGTTGCTGATGCCACGGCGTGTCTCGGGCGTGGCGAAGACGCGGTCGACGGCCGCCAGCACATCACCGGTCGAGCGAAACGACCAGGTCAGTTTCAGATCGGCAAAGCTCGCTTCGGCTTCCCGCACGCGGCGCGCAAACAGTTGCCGGCTCTCATGGAAGGAATCCGGCGCCGCGCCCTGGAAGGAATAGATCGACTGTTTCTCGTCGCCGACGGCAAAGACCGTGCGCCGCACCAGCCGCGCGCCTTCGCCGGCAAAGAACTCCTCGGCCAGACGCCGGACGACACCCCATTGATCTGGACTGGTGTCCTGCGCCTCGTCGAGCAGGATGTGGTCGATGCCCTGGTCGAGCTTGTATTGCACCCACGGGCCGGCGTCGGTGCGCGACAACAGGTTGACGGTGCGCGTGATGAGATCGTTGAAATCGAGGAAACCACGCCCACGCTTCAATTGCTCGTAGCGGCTGATCAGCCAGTCGGCGACGGTCAGCGCCGCGACGGTTCCCTCCAGCATGCGAAACAGCGCCAGCCGGTCGGCGGTGCGGACAATGGCAGCGGCGGCGGCCTCGTATCTTTCAGGAAGATCGGGCAGCCGGTCGAGCAGGGCTTTCTTGAATGCCTTCAGCGGGTCGTAAGGATCGCCATCCGAGCGCAGGAAGCCCTTTGCGAGCAGCGGCAATCGCCGCACCGGATCCGGTTCGCTGAAGCCGAGCGCCGCATAAGGCACGATGTTGTTGAGCACGGACCGGGCATCGGTCGCCTCGGCGGCGTGTACGAAGGCGGTGAAATAGCCGGGCTCGAATCCCGGCAACGGCCACAGCGAAGCAGCAATGCCTGCGGCCGTGTCACCAGGACCGAAGCCGAACTCGCCGAAAAGCGGGCGGAAGCCGTCGCTGCCGATGGCATCGATGAAACCACGCAGGCCGTCGCGCTTGCGCATGATTTCGGAGAGGAGATCGTCCAACCCTTTCTCGCCGCCGCGCTCGAGCACGGTGGCAAAGGCCTCGGCCAGCTCCACGCCGCCCGGCGCACCGCCCCCGGTGATCATGTCGCGCCGTGCCTGCGCCAACAGCGCCTGCTCCATCTGCGGGTCGAGCATTTCGAAATGCGCGGCGATGTTGGCTTCCAGCGGGAACTGGTGCAGCACCGATTCGCAGAAGGCGTGAATGGTCTGGATCTTCAGGCCGCCCGGCGTCTCAAGTGCTTCCGCGAACAATCGCCGCGCCCGGCGCATGGTTTCACCGTCGGGAATACGGCCGTCGAGGGCGGCTATCTTCTTCTCCAGTTCCGCATCGGGCAGGACGGTCCATTCCGACAGGGTCGAGAAGACGCGGTTCGACATGTTGGCAGCGGCGGCGCGCGTATAGGTCAGGCAGAGGATCTTCGACGGATCCGTGCCGCGCAGCAAAAGGCGGATGACGCGTTGCGCCAGCACATGCGTCTTGCCGGAGCCGGCATTGGCCGACACCCAGGCGGATGTACGGGGGTCCGAGGCACGTGCCTGGCTTTCGGCGGTGCCGGATGGAATGGGGTAGAGCTTCTTCAAGCCTCCCCTCCTTCATCCGGACCATCGCCGCCGGCAGACCATTCCAGGACCCGGGCGAGGTGATCATAGTCGCCGTCGGTCTCGCCTTCACGGAAAGGCAGGGCTCGCGACAGGTAACCGGTCTGCGGATCGGCATAGTGAAGCAGCAGCTTTTCGAGCCTTGCCCAGGCCTCTTCGCCGAGGTCGGACGCGGTGCGCTGCTTGCGGTTGTATTCCAGGATCGACTCCTGCTCGACCTCGCCGTTGGCCTTGAGCCGGACGAAAGCAAGTTCGGCCGGGTCGCGTGCGCCGACATCGCGGAAAGCGCCACGTTTCAGGAGAGCGGCCTCCAATGCCAGCTGCGGCGCCAGCAAGGTATGCGCCTGTGCCTTCGATGGTGAAGAACCCGTCTTGAAATCGAGGATATCGGCCATGCCGGCGGCAAGAATGTCGACCCGGTCGGCGTAACCGGACAAGGTGATGCCGGACTGCCCCACAACCGTCTTCTCGGCGCGTTCTTCCGACTGCCGGCGCACGACATTGTCCGCACGCGAGCGTTCCCACTCGATGATGCCGGAGGCCAGTTTCTCGAAGCGCGGCCACCAGACGGCTTCGACGTCGGCCGGAAGCGCGGCCTCGGCAAAACAGGCGCGACCGGCATCGAGGAGCATGCCAAGCGCTTCCGGCGCGCGCGGATCGGCCACCGCCTGCGAGAAGTGATGCAGGATGGCGTGAAAGAGCGTGCCGCGCTCGGCGGCACCGGGATCGCGGATCACCGGCTCCAGCGGCATCAGTTTCAGGATGCGGCGGGCATAGACGGCGTAGGGATCGCGCCGCAAGGTCTCGATCTCGGTCACCGAGAAATGTTGCGGTCGGTTTTCCAGAGGTGGTCTGGGCTGTGGCCTGGATGCGAAATCCACCTTCGGACCGGCGTCGAGACCTCTCGCCCAGGCAAGCAGTTCATTGCCGCGCCGGCGCAGCGGCTCCGCCTGTTCCTTGCCGACGAAGGTGAGCAGCCGCTGCAGCCAGCGCGACGCGACGGCAGGCGCATCTCCGGCGCGCGCCGAACGGGTGAGCACGACGGTTGGCGCTCCCATCGCCATCTGGAAATCGTGCGCGGCTAGGCCGATGCGCCGCTCCGGCGGCTCGAGGTCGATGCCGGTCTTCATCAGCCGCGACATGAAACGGTCGCCTTCCGGCTTGCGCGGCCAGACACCTTCGTTGAGACCGCCGACAACAAGCGTATCGACATGCTGCAGGCGGGCTTCCAGCGTGCCCCAGATGGCGATCGCCGCATCGGCGCCGCGCGCCGGCTTGACCATTTCCGGCGCGATCAGCGCCATCGCCACGTCCGGCCATTCCTGCGGCGAGAGCGTGAAGACGGCATCGGCGCCGACAAGGCCGCGCAACAATTCAGCCAGCTTCTCGCCGGCATCGCCGTCGTAAAGCTCCGAAAGCGAACCGTCCTCGGACCGGCCAAGCGCCTCCAGCGCAACGACGCTGGCACGCACCAGGGATGCGACATCGCTTTCCGGCTCGCTGCGGCAGGCTGCCAGCGTCGCGATGGCATCGGCCAGGCGTGAAAGCAGGGCCTGCGCTTCCTCGATGCGCTTTGCCGACAGCCGCGCCAGCCAGAATGGCCGGCGTTCGGCTTGCTGCGCCAGCGTCCAGCGGGTTTCGAACAGCTCGGCCAGCGAAACGATGTCGGGTCGGCCGGTACCGCCGCGCAGGGTCACCAGTTCGACCGTCTCGGCGGCGCGCCGCACGTCGGCGCGCGCCAGGCCGAGACCGAGCAGCGGATGCTTGAGCAGCGCCAGGATCGCCACCGGGTCGCCCGGCCGCAGCACTGTGTCGAGCAGCAGCCGCAGCAGGCTTGCCGGAGGCGTATCGGCCAGCGGCCGGCCACCTGAATCGTCGGCGACGATGCCAAGCCGCAGCAATTCGGCGGAGACGCGACGCGCCAGCGCGCGATCGCCGGTGACGAGTGCCGCACGATGACCCGGCTCAGCGACCGCACGGCGCAAGGCAAGCGCGATGCAGGCCGCCTCGTCGCGTTCGTTGGCGGCTTCCACCAGCGTGACCTCCTGCAGGGCAGCGGAGATCTGCGACGGCGCGAAACCTGCCCGCGTCTCCGTCCACAATTCTGTGGTCTCGGCCGGCCGCAGCGCCTCGGAGACCAGCGCAGCGCGCCGGACCAGCGCATCGCTGGTCCTGCCGATCTCCTCGACATCGCCGCGCAGCATGCCGATCCTGCCGATCAGCCTGGCAAGACCATATTGCGGGTGACCGAGCAGGGCCGGCCGGGGATCCGGTGCCGTCAGCGCGTCGAAGGACGGCTGATCGATCGCCGTATCGAGACCCGGCAACACCACGGCACCGTTCGGCAGCCCCGCGATCACCGCCAGAAGATCGGCGGTGGCGGGGATCGAACCGGTGGAGCCCGCGGCAATCACCGGTCCGGCCGGCGGATTGCGCCTGAGGCGCTCGGCCTCCAGCCGGATCAGTGCACTGCGATGCGCTGCCGGGTTCGAACGGTCGCGCTCGACCAGGATACCTGGCCAGGCTTCAGTGACGATCTTCAGGAAATCCAGCGTCACCTGCCACCAGCCGGCCAGGTTGCCTTCGACCAGCCCGGCAAGCCGTGCCCAGTCGGAACCTTCCGTCTCGATCTCATCCATCAACCGGGCGAGGTCGCGCGCCAGCCAAACGGCATCCGCCGCCGAAGCCGGAACGACCACCTCCTCGTCGAACAGGGCCGCGACATGGGCCGGGAGATGACGTTTCCAGGCACGCACCAGCGGCGCCAGCAGCAGAAGCCTCTCCAGGGCGGCGACAGGCGGCGCAAGGTCGATGGCGCCGGCGTCCCCGGCCTCCTGGTCGAAGGCCGCCTCGTCCTCGTCGAACTCACCGAGCGGCTTGATGACCGGGAGGATGGCCGAGGCTCCACCCAGACGTTCGGCGAAAACGCCGCGCAGGGCGCGCGCGGCGCGGCGCGTCGGCACATAGAGGGTGGCGCCGGCCAGGGCCAGGGGATCGCCGCCATGCCGGAACCCCGGGATCAGGCGACCCTCGATCAACGCATCTGCGAGCGTCGACAGGAACGGCGAGCCAGGAGCGATGGTATAGACGCGGGGCGAGCCGCTCATTGTTCGTCTGCGCGGGACAAGCCCGCACGGGGCTCGTCTGCGCGGGATATGTCCACGCGGGGCGCATCTGCGAAGGCTCTTCTGACCGCCGCTTCGGCCGGTGCGATGGCATCCGGCGTGCCGACGGTGATCCAGTGGCCCTGCATGACCAGGCCGGACAGCCTGCCGGCAGCGATGGCGCGGTCGAAATAGGCGTTGAGCGAATGCGGCTCAGCGGCAGCGGCTTTGAAGAGAGCCGGGTCGGCGATGGCCGCACCGGCATAGATCAACCCGGTCGGGTCGCCCTTGGCGCGGGACAGGCGCCCGTTCGGGGCGATCAGGAAATCGGTGCCGCCCGAATGGCCGGTGGTGGAAGGAAGTTCTGCCAGCATCAGCAGAATATCCATCCCAGAACCATCCCAGGCAAGGGCGAGCCGTTCGAGATTGGGTTTTCCGGCGTCGAGCCAGAAGGTGTCCGCGTTGACGATGTAGAAAGGCTTGCTGCCGAGTTCGGGCAGCGCCTTGACGATGCCGCCGGCCGAATCCAGCAGCCGCTCGCTCTCATCCGAAATGACGATCCGCGGCTGATGGCGCGCCGCGACGTGGCGGACGATCTGGTCGGGCAGATAGTGGACGTTGACCACCGCCTTTTCGACGCCGACCTCTTGCAGACTGTCCAGGCCCCAGTCGAGCAAGGTCTTGCCGGCGATCGGCACCAACGGCTTCGGGATGGTATCGGTGATCGGCCGCATGCGCTTGCCGAGCCCGGCGGCGAGCACCATCGCTGTGGCGGGACGTTCGGCAGCCATCAAACCTGCTCCTCGAGCACGCCGAGGCGATCGTACAGCGCCTGTACTTCCGCCAGAGCGGGATGGACCAGCAGCCGGCGGAGATAATCGCGGATACGCGGCAGATGCTTCAGATAGAACGGCTTGCCGTCGCGCCGGTCGAGGCGCACGAAAATCCCCAGTATCTTCGAATGCCGCTGTGCGCCCATGATGGCATAAGCCACGTCGAAAGCTGCTCTGTCAAAACCTCCAGCCGCGGTACGGGCAGCGACATAGGCGTTAACGACAGCATGTTCGAACGCAGGCTCGATGGTGACGCGCGGGTCGAGTGCGAGCGATGCGACGTCGTAGGCCGAAGGACCGATCAGCGCGTCCTGGAAATCGATGACGCCGAGCCTGTCGAAGCCGGTACGGTCTCCGCGCCAGATGAAGTTCGGGGACTGCACGTCGCGCAGCATCAAGGTCAGTTCGCAAGCGCGCAGACGGTCCAGCACCGTATTCCAGGCGGTGCGAAACGCATTCCGCTCATCCTCGCTTGCCGAGTGTCCGCGAATGGCGGGCAGATACCAGTCGATCAGCAGTTCTGCCTCGATCAGCATCGCATCGCGGTCGAAGGGGGGCACGACATGGAACGTATCCGACGCCACGGCGATGCGATCGGGCCAGCGCTGCCGATGCATGAAGGCGAGCAATTCGGAAACCAGCGCATAGCGCTCCAGGATGGGCGCACCGTCGGGAGTGAGCAGGCCCTCGGTTCCCAGATGGTCGATAAGCAGGAACCCGTTGTCGAGATCCTGCGCATGGATTTCAGGCGCGGCTATGCCTGCCTCGCGAAGAAGCCTGTCGACACCGACGAAGGCGGCAACCGTCTGCGCGGTGTGGGCGATCTCGGCGTAAGGCTTGCCATCGCGCACCGGTGGACCGAGCACCAGCCGCGGCGAATTCATCAGGACGCGCGGTGCATGGTCGGCAAGCGAGACGATTTCGTAGGAGCGCGCGGAAGCGTCGCCGACGAAATGCCGTCGCCGTGCCGCTCCCCAGCCGGAATTCTCCAGGAAATCGCGCATGGCCAATGATCGCGTTATGCGCTGGTAGCTGGCACCGTCGCCCAGGATGCGCACCGAGCGACCCTCATCCTGATGCGCAAGCTCGACGGCGACGGCGGTGTCCGGCAAGCGATCGTCTGCCCGCTCAGGCCATTCGATCAGAGCGGCGCCATCCTTCAGCACGTCCGGAAAACCGAGTTCCTCCAGTTCGTCCGCCGAAGCGAGCCGGTAGAGATCAAAGTGGTGCACCGGAACGCGCGTATCGTAGCTTTGCACCAGGGTGAAGGTGGGGCTTGGCACTTCGAGCAGGGTATCGTCGGCCAGCGCACGGATCAAAGCCCGTGCCAGCGTCGACTTGCCGGCTCCCAAATCGCCGTGGAGTGCCAGCACGTCGCCCGGCCGCAGGGCCATGGCGAGATCCTCGCCGAGACGCATCGTCGCCGCTTCGTCGCCGAGAAACCGCTCCAGCATCGGCAAGGCTATTCGGCCGCTGCGCGGATGCCGGCCGGAGCTGCCGGGAACAGGCAGATCACCGTCGTGCCGCGGTTTTCGCCAGTCTCGATGCGCACGCTGCCGCCATGCAGTTCCACGAAACTCTTGACGATGGAGAGTCCGAGGCCGGCGCCACGCCGACGACCGCCGTTCACACGCGGTTCAAAACGGCGGAACACCGAATCGAGAACATCCGGCGGCATGCCGGGCCCGTCGTCATGAACGGAGAACTCCACGCCTTCCGCGGTTTCGCGGCAGGTCAGCGCGATCGTGCTTTTCTCGGGCGCGTAATTGGCGGCATTGCTGAGCAGGTTGTAGAGGATCTGCCGCACGCGGGTCTCGTCGCCGTGGAAGCTCTTGGGTGCTGCGGCGATGTCCACGCCAAGCCGGATCGAGTGCTCGGCCAGCCGATCGGCCACCAGTTCCGCGGCAGCCGCCACGGTGCTCTCCACCTTAACCTCGGAAATTTCCAGCTGCATGATGCCGGCATCGACGGTGGCAAGGTCGAGAATGTCGTTGACGATGGTCAGCAGAACCGAGGACGACGAGCCGATATGGTCGAGATATTCCTCCTGCCGGGTGGTCAGGGGGCCTGTTGCCGGCAGGGACAGCAATTCGGTGAAGCCGATAATGTTGGTCAGCGGCGAACGCAGTTCATAGGAGACGTGCTGGACGAAGTCGTTCTTCAATTGATCCGACTTCAACAGAGCGTCGTTCTTGTCCTTCAGCGCCCGCTCGACATTCACGCTGTCGGTGACATCGACAAACGTCAGCATCACCTGGCCATTCGGCAGATGGATGACGGCATAGCGCAGCGCGCTGCCGTCCTCCAGCGTGACCTGGCCATGACGGTCGCGGCGCTCGTCGTCAAAACCGGTGACGGCCGCAACGAAGCCGGCCCAGGGCCCATCCGCGGCACGCGTGGCGCAGAGGTCGCGGATCAGGGAGACGTGGATGCCCGGCTGCGTCGCATCGTTCGGCAAGGCCCACATCGCGGCGAAAGCCGGATTGGATAGCCTCAGCCGGCCATCCGGTCCGAATACGGCGACGCCCTCGGCCAGATTGTCGAGCGTTTCGCCCTGCACGCGCACGGCCGTCTGATAGCGGCTCTCGAGATCGATCTTTTCGGTCAGGTTCTCGAAGACCCAGGTGACGCCGCCCTTCGGCTGCGGATTGCCGACCACGCGGATGGTCTTGCCGTCCGGCAGATGCCACCAGTGTTCGACCGGCTCGACCGAACGGTATGCCGCCAGCAGGCTTTCTTTCCAGCGACGCCACTCCGGCTGTTCGGCGATCTTGCCGCCACTGCGCAGCCGGTCCAGCAGCAGCGCATTGTCAGGCGTGCTGACGAGGAAGGCGGTGTCCAGTCCCCAGAGCTTCTGAAAGGCCTGGTTGTAGAAGCGCAGTTTCTCATCGGCGTCGAATATCGCGACTGCCGTGTTGAGCTGGTCGAGCGTATCGGCATGGCTGCGCACGGTGCGTTCATATTCCTCGCGCACGGTGTCGGCGGCACTGACATCATAGGCAAGGCCAGCCGACCCTTCGGTGCCGGCGACATCGGTGACCGAGAAGACGTGCCGGTCACCGGCAATGACGGTCGACAGCGTCTGTTCGAATACCGGCCGCTGCTGGTGCTGACTGATGATGGCGTCCCGCGCCTGCCCTCCGAGGAACTCGCGACCGTCCCTCAGGGCGGCTTCGCGATCGGTGGCCTCGACTGCGCTCCAATAGGCGCGGTTCACCCATTTCAGGCGACCGTCGGCGCCGCGCAGCCAGAACGGCATTTTCAGTGCGTCGAACAGACCGAGCATGGTGTCGTGTTCGGTTGCGACCTGCTGGTGTTCCAGCCTGAGCCGCGCCAGATTGCGCTGTGTCTCCGACAGGGAAATGAACCGCACGATGGCGTGCGCGGCACTCTTGCGGCCCTGCACATCGAGCGGCGCACCGGCCTGGGTTTCCACGACGAGATCGAAGGAAGTGCCCTTCTCCCGCAGCGCGGCGATCGCATTCTCCAGTGCCGCGGCCGAACGTGGCATCAGCCAGCGCCCGAAAGCAAGGAAGGCGGCGCGCTCATCCGGCGCGCCGGTCTCGACCGGCAGGCTGCCGACGATGTCCGACTTTCTGTTGTCTGCCGACCACACCACGACGCGCTGGTCGCGCAGGTTGAGCAGGGCTTCGGAGCGCTGTAGCGAGACATTGGCATCGGCAAGGCGGGCGCGCAGATCGGTATTCTCAACTGCGGTGCGCTGGCGCTCGCGGATCAGTGCAATGGCGGAGATCAGCGCCGCGCCGAGTACGCCGACAGTGACGGCCAGCTGGATGACCTCGATCGTGCCGATCGGCAGGCTGGTGGCCCTGACCGTTGTTTCCTGCGCCTGGGCGGCAAGGTTGCCTAAGGGAAACAACAACGCCGTGCCGCCGAGCAGGCGCGAGAGGCGTCGGCGCGGCGAAAGCCGAATGCTCGCTGCCGCGCGGCGATGCATGATCGCCGAATCCTCTTTGCCGCCGGTTACGGCCTGTCCCGCCTCGTGCGGGTCTTCCCCCGGCATATGCTGGTCCTCTCCGCCTGAATACAAGCCGCCCCCGACCCGCCATCGTCCCGAATCCGGAGCACTGCGTCGTCCGTCCGGGACACGCAAAGAACACCCCTTTACCGGAAACCCGCGCATCATGCCGTGAGCCGGACCGGATCGCGGCCGCGCGAGCAGGAAGCTTCGCGAATCACCTCACAATACCTGCTCGCCGAATCGACGTGAAGGCGGCGATTCCGCAAAAATAAGGCCGGGCGAAATGTCAATCGCCCGGCCTCAACATCTTGTAGCAAAGTCAGATAAGGTTAATAGCGGTAGTGTTCCGGCTTATAAGGACCCTGCGGCGTCACGCCGATATAGGAGGCCTGCTCGCCGGACAGTTCCGTAAGCTTGGCGCCGAGCTTGCCGAGATGCAGGCGAGCCACTTTCTCGTCGAGGTGTTTCGGCAGCGTGTAGACGTTGTTTTCGTACTTGCCGGGCTGTGTCCACAGCTCGATCTGCGCCAGCACCTGGTTGGTGAAGGAAGCCGACATCACGAAGCTCGGATGGCCGGTGGCGTTGCCGAGATTGAGCAGGCGCCCTTCCGACAGCAGGATCATGCGCTTGCCGTCCGGGAAGGAGATCATGTCGACCTGCGGCTTGACGTTGGTCCATTTGAGGTTGCGCAGCGAGGCAACCTGGATCTCATTGTCGAAGTGGCCGATATTGCCGACGATCACCATGTCCTTCATGGCGCGCATGTGGTCGAGCGTCACGACATCCTTGTTGCCGGTGGTGGTGATGACGATGTCCGCGGTCGGAGCGGCATCTTCCAGCGTGACCACCTCGAAGCCGTCCATGGCAGCCTGCAACGCACAGATCGGGTCGACTTCGGTGACCTTGACGCGAGCGCCGGCGCCAGACAGCGACGCGGCCGAGCCCTTGCCGACATCGCCATAACCGCAGACCACGGCGACCTTGCCGGCCATCATCACGTCGGTGCCGCGACGGATGCCGTCGACCAGGGATTCCTTGCAGCCGTACTTGTTGTCGAATTTCGACTTGGTGACGGAATCGTTGACGTTGATCGCCGGGAACGGCAGCAGGCCCTTCTTCTGCAGCTGGTAGAGACGGTTGACGCCAGTGGTGGTTTCCTCGGTGACACCGCGGATCGCATCACGCTGCTTGGTGAAGAAGCCGGGGGAAGCCTGAAGACGCTTCTTGATCTGCGCGAACAGGATTTCCTCTTCCTCGCTGCCCGGTTTCGACAGCACGTCCTCACCAGCCTCGGCACGGGCGCCGATCAGGATGTACATGGTGGCGTCGCCGCCGTCATCGAGGATCATGTTGGAGACGCCGCCATCGGCCCACTGGAAGATCTTGTCGGTGTATTCCCAGTACTCTTCGAGAGACTCGCCCTTGACGGCGAAAACCGGAATGCCGGACTCGGCGATCGCCGCGGCGGCGTGGTCCTGGGTCGAGAAAATGTTGCAGGAAGCCCAGCGGATTTCGGCGCCGAGCGCCTTCAGCGTCTCGATCAGCACCGCGGTCTGGATGGTCATGTGCAGTGAGCCGGTGATGCGGGCGCCCTTGAGCGGCTTCTTCTCGCCGAATTCCTCGCGGCAGGCCATCAGGCCCGGCATTTCCGTCTCGGCGATCTCGATTTCCTTGCGGCCCCAGCCGGCAAGCGAAATATCGGCGATCACATAGTCTTTGCTACCCGTCATGGCGGTGCTCCGGTTGATTTGCTGTGCTGACGCGCTCGCGCCGGATGGCGCAAAAGATGAACGCGGCGTTGGCGACTGCCTAGCAGATCATGCCGAAACAGACAACGGGATATAAAGAAATCTTTATCTGCGCATATGGCCGGCGGGTGCTACAAACGCCGAAAGCCGAGCTCCGTCCCGTCAGATCTCTTCGCCGAACTTCGAGGCGACGAGATCGTCGAGCGCGGCGATCACCTGGGCCGCCTCGCGCCCCTTGGCCGTGACGCGGATCGAGCAGCCGGGGCTGGCGGCCAGCATCATCAGTCCCATGATCGAGGTGCCGCCGACCTTGGTGCCGTCCTTCTCGACATGGACGTCGGCTTCGAAGCTGCCCGCCACCTGGACGAACTTGGCGGAAGCACGGGCATGCAGTCCGCGCTGGTTGATGATCCGCATGTCGCGGACAACATAGCCGGCATCGGAGGACATGGTGTTCATTTGCTGGTCAGGAGCTGGCTGGCGACGTTGATGTATTTGCGACCGGCTGTCTGCGCCTCGTCGAGCGCCGTGACCATGTTGTCGCTCTTGCGGACGCTGGAGAGCTTGATCAGCATCGGCAGGTTCATGCCGGCAATGACTTCGATGCGGCCCGCCTCCATCACCGAGATGGCGAGATTGGACGGGGTGCCCCCGAACATGTCGGTCAGCAGGATGACGCCGGCGCCGGTGTCGACACGCCGTACCGCTTCGACGATGTCGCTGCGGCGCTGCTCCATATCGTCATCGGCACCGATCGCGACGGTTTCGAAATTGTCCTGCGGTCCCACGACATGTTCCACGGCAAGGCGGAACTCGTCGGCCAGTCGACCGTGCGTCACGAGCACGAGTCCGATCATTCTTTGGCGGCTCCCGTCATGGCCCCTTCACAGGCGCATCTTATTCTCGCCATCTGTCCAGACGGCGGGAGCGCTATCTTGTCGACGCAAGTCGCGTTGACAAGCCCCAATTTGCGCCAGTGCGAGCCATTTTGACGCATTGCAGCATAAAAGTTCCGTTGCGTCATCGAAAAGACGCGATCGACAGCCGCGCCGAAATCGCTGCCAGGGCGGCAGTAACGTTGCGGGCCGCAACGTCAAGCGCGGGGATCTCGCAACCGGCGATGGCAACGGTTGCGCCGGCCTGAAACCGCTGCATCTCGTGGCCCGGAACGAGCCGCACACACAGATCGATCGAAGCTTCCGGCTCATACGCCACCGGCTGCGGACCGATGCCGGCAACCTCGGCCAGCCCGGCGATGGCAGGTGGTGCGGCACAAAGCAGCCGGCCGTGATGGCTGGAGATGAACGACTGGTCGTCGGCGACGAGGCGGGAAAACAGGCCCTGACCGCGAAAATGTCCAACCAGCGCCAGAGCAAGCGTCGACTTTCCCGAACCCGATGCCCCGGTGATGAGGATGCCGCGATCGCCGACCAGCAGCGCGGTGCCGTGGAGGTTCGCAGGCTTTGCCCCGTCTCCGGCCAAGGCGCTCAGCCTTCAGCCGGAAGGGCGACGAGGAAGCGGGCGCCCCGGATTTCGCCAGGCTTGGTGCCGGGGATGTTCTCGGCGGTCAGGGTGCCGCCATGTGCCTCGACGATCTGCCGGCTGATCGACAGGCCAAGGCCCGAATTCTGCCCGAACGCCTCGCCGGCAGGCCGATCCGTATAGAACCGTTCGAAGATGCGCTCGATGTTCTCGGCGCGGATGCCCGGACCATTGTCGTCCACCGTCAGGATGTTGAACTTGCCCGACCGGGCAAGCGACAGCGTGATCTGACCGTGACCGTCGGGCACGAACGAACGCGCGTTCTCGATCAGATTGGTGATGACCTGGCCGAGGCGCAGGTCGTGGCCCTGGACATAGTAGCTCTTTGCACCCTGCGGCAGCTTGGCGACCTTGAGCTCGATCTCGACCGACTTCTTGTGATGGGAAGCCTCACGTGAAACGCTGACCAGATCGGAAACGAACTGCTTGAAATCGACCCTGGCAGCATCATCGCGCGCCAGTTCGGCGTCGAGGCGCGAGGCATCGGAAATGTCGGTGATGAGGCGGTCCAGCCGCCTGACGTCATGCTGGATCACTTCCATCAGCCGGCTGCGCGAGGTCTCGTTCTTGGCCAGTGGCAAGGTCTCCACGGCACTGCGCAGCGACGTCAGCGGGTTCTTCAGCTCATGCGAGACGTCGGCGGCGAAACTTTCGATCGCTTCGATGCGGGCATAAAGCGCATTGGTCATGTCGCGCACCGCGATCGACAGGTTGCCGATCTCATCCTGGCGGTCGGAGAAGTCCGGTATCTCCTCGCGATTCTTGATCGAACGGCGCACCCGCACGGCGGCAGCCGACAGCCGGCGCAACGGATTGGCGATCGTTGAGGCAAGCAACATCGAGAGGATCGCCGTCACCAGCGCCGCCACCCCGAAGACGCGCAGGATCGCCTTGCGTTCGGCCGCGACGATCTTGTCGATGTCGCCGCCTTCGGTGGACAGCATCAGCACGCCGAGCACCGCCCGGAACCTCTGGATCGGCACCGCGACCGAGACGATCTGTTCGCCTTTTTCACTGACCCGCACGAATGTCGCCGCGCCGCCCGTCAGTGCCCTCACCACCTCGGGGAAGGCGGCGCCATTACCGCCGGGCTGCTCCTTGTAGACCGGCAGCGAACGGTTGGAGAAAATGTCGAAGACGAATTTCTGCGCGCGCTCGGCGAAACTGGGCTCTTCCTCCTCGGTCGGCGGCAGGTCGTAGCGCAGGATCTGGCCCTTCGAATACAGATGCCTGGAATCGAGCAGCAGGTTGGCGTCGCGGTCATAGATGCGGGCGCGGGTGCGGGTCGGCGAAATCAGCCGCCGCAGAACCGGCGCCACGCGCTCGGGATTGATCGGAAAATCGAGATTGTCGAGCTGATCCGCCGAAGGGCCGAGGCTCTCGCCGGCCTGCAGTTCCAGCAGCTTTTCCGGGTCGATGCGGATGGCATCGGTCTCCACCGTGGCGGACGCCGCGATGGCACCGGCGATGATCTCGCCCTGCGTCCTGAGACTTTCGACCCGCGCGTCGATCAGACCGTCGCGGAACGTGTTGAGATAGAGAATGCCGACAACCAGCACGGCCAGGCCGGCAAGGTTGAGGAAGAGGATGCGCCGGGTGAGGCTGGAAAAGATGTGATGGCCGAGGAAACGGCGCATCGGCACCGTTACCCTCGACAAGGCTGCGGGCAGGATACGCGACGATCGCCGCGCGGCCGAAGGCCTGTTCCGCTCTACCTCTGCTGCCATCGGATCCCGGTCAATCTCAGGCTTCGCGGAACCGGTAGCCGACCCCGTAAAGCGTTTCGATCATCTCGAAGTCGTCATCGACGGCCTTGAACTTCTTGCGCAGCCGCTTGATGTGGCTGTCGATGGTGCGATCGTCGACATAGACCTGCTCATCATAGGCCGAATCCATCAGCGCATCACGGCTTTTCACAACGCCCGGGCGCTGCGCCAGCGAATGCAGGATGAGGAACTCGGTGACGGTGAGCACGACAGGCTCGCCCTTCCAGGTGCAGGTATGGCGCTCCTGATCCATGACCAGCTGGCCACGCTCCAGCGAACGCGACGCCTGCGTCGGCGCCTTGGCGGCGGCCTCGCGAGCACTGGTGCGGCGCAGAACCGCACGCACGCGCTCCACCAGAAGGCGCTGCGAAAACGGCTTCTTGATGAAGTCGTCGGCGCCCATCTTCAGGCCGAACAGCTCGTCGATCTCGTCGTCCTTGGATGTCAGGAAGATGACCGGGAGGTCGGTCTTCTGGCGCAGACGGCGCAGCAATTCCATGCCGTCCATGCGCGGCATCTTGATATCCAGGATCGCGAGGTTCGGCGGACGCGCCGCAAGCCCCTCGAGCGCGGATGCGCCGTCCGTATAGGTTTCGACCCGGTATCCTTCGGATTCCAAGGCAATCGAAACCGACGTCAGGATATTGCGGTCGTCATCGACCAGCGCGATTGTCGCCATTTCCAGCGGCTCCCTCATGAGCGGGTGTCCCTTCGTACCGTAGGAAGGGGCTTTTGCAGGACAAATTGGGTACAAAATGTGGCACGCCGCCAGCCGTCCTACATCGGCTAAGCGCTTATGTCCACAATCAGCCCGTTGCCTCCATGTCGCCAGGATTGGACGCCGGGCGCTGCCCGATCCTTTGGCCAACCGCTGGGGACAACCCGCATTTTTCCGGCTTTTAAACGATTTAAACATCTTTCAAAATTTTTAAATCGATTAATGATTTGATATCGTTTGCTTTTTCTGATTTTGGCCATTTTCCGAAGCTTGGATCACCCGATCCTGGGGCAACCACCGAAGCGACAATCAACAGGGAGAATATCGATGGCGGAACGCGGCAAGCGTAACCCCGCATGCGGACTCGACGCGATTGGCCTGAAGACGACAGGCACGGTGCGCTACAATTTCGGGGCTGCCGAGCTCTATGAGGAAGCGCTGCGCCGCAACGAGGCGAAATTGACCGCTCATGGCGCCCTCGTCGCCGAGACCGGACAGCACACCGGCCGTTCGCCCAAGGACAAGTTCGTGGTGCGCGACGCCAAGACGGAAGACACCGTCTGGTGGAACAACAACAAGGCCATCACTCCGGCCCAGTTCGATACGCTGCTTGCCGACTTCCTGGCACATGCGGCCGACAAGGATCTCTATGTGCAGGATCTCGTCGGCGGCGCCGATACCGAACTCAGCCTGCCGACCCGCGTCATCACCGAATTCGCCTGGCACTCGCTGTTCATCCGCAACCTGCTGATCCGTCCCGAGACGGAAACGCTGGCCAGTTTCCTGCCGAAGATGACGATCATCGATCTGCCGTCCTTCCGCGCCGACCCGGCCCGCCATGGCTCGCGCACCGAGACCATGATCGCGCTCGATCTCTCGCGCATGATCGTGCTGATCGGCGGCACCTCCTATGCCGGCGAGATGAAGAAGTCGGTGTTCACCGCCTTGAACTACCTGCTGCCGGAACAGGGTGTCATGCCGATGCACTGTTCGGCCAATGAAGGGCCCGATGGCGATGCCGCCGTGTTCTTCGGGCTGTCCGGCACCGGCAAGACCACGCTTTCGGCCGACCCGTCGCGCACGCTGATCGGCGACGATGAGCATGGCTGGGGACCGCACGGCATCTTCAATTTCGAAGGTGGCTGCTACGCCAAGACCATCAAGCTGTCGGCCGAGGCCGAGCCGGAAATCTTCGCGACCACCCGGCGCTTCGGCACCGTGCTGGAGAACGTCATCCTTGACGAGCAGCGCGTGCCGGATTTCGACGACGGCCGGCTGACCGAGAACACACGCTGCGCCTATCCGCTGAATTTCATTCCGAATGCCAGCGCCAGCGGCCGCGCCAGCCATCCGAAGAACATCATCATGCTGACGGCGGACGCTTTCGGCGTGATGCCACCGATCGCCAAGCTGACGCCAGCACAGGCGATGTACCACTTCCTGTCCGGCTACACCGCCAAGGTTGCCGGTACGGAAAAGGGCGTGACCGAGCCCGAGGCGACGTTCTCGACCTGCTTCGGCGCACCGTTCATGCCGCGACATCCTTCGGAATATGGCAACCTGCTGCGCGAACTGATCGCGCGTCACGGCGTCGATTGCTGGCTGGTCAACACCGGCTGGACCGGCGGCGCCTATGGCACCGGCCGCCGCATGCCGATCAAGGCGACCCGCGCACTGCTCACCGCCGCGCTGAACGGTTCACTCAACCAGGCCGCCTTCCGCACCGACCCGAATTTCGGCTTCGAGGTACCGGTCGCCGTGGAGGGTGTCGACGGTGCCATCCTCGACCCGCGCTCGACCTGGGCCGACAAGGCTGGCTACGACCGCCAGGCCGCCAAGCTGGTCGGCATGTTCATCGAGAATTTCGGCAAGTTCGAAGACCACGTCGATGCGGCCGTGCGTGGCGCGGCGCCGCGTGTACAGGAAGCAGCGGAGTAAGCTTCCATTCCAGTTCTGCCTCCGACAGGCCCGGCTTCGAGCAATTCCAGGAAAAGTGTGCAACGGTTTTCCGTCCGGAATTGCGCAAAAACAAAAAGTTGGAGCGTTTCAGCGTTTCCGTGAAAAACGGAAACGCTCTAGGGTCCGGCCTTTTCTTTTTGTCGCCGTCGCGCCATCACTGTGCCATGGCAAACGACGACATCATCACGGTGAGCGCGGAGGCGGTCATCCACCCGGACGACCTCGAAGAGAGCTTCATCCGCTCTTCCGGGCCCGGCGGGCAGAACGTCAACAAGGTCGCCACGGCGGTGCAACTGCGCTTCAATGCAGCACTTGCTGAAGGCCTTTCCGAGCGCGTGCGCGACCGCGTCATCCGCTTCGCCGGCCAGCGCGCCACCAAGGACGGGGTCATTGTCATCGAAGCCGGCCGCTTCCGCACCCAGGAGCAGAACCGCGCCGACGCACGTTCCCGACTGACGGCACTGGTGGCCAAGGCGGCCGAACCGCCGCCACCGCCGCGCAAGAAGACCAGGCCCAGCAAGGGCGCGATCGAGCGGCGCCTGAAGAGCAAGGCCGGGCGTTCCACGGTCAAGAAGCTTCGCGGCAGGGTTGGCGACGAATAGCCGCCGCGTTCCATCGCGCGAAAATGCGACAAAAAGCGACCCGCCATTTCGCTCTATCTCCTTGTTTCGACGCATGATCTTGGTCCGAAAAGCCGGTAGCTTTTCGGGATCATGCACCTGGTGACTTCCCATCGGCGCTTTCAGATGCAAGGTTGGCACTCCCGCTCAACAGGCATGGAGGCCTCCCAATGGGAATTTTCGATTTCGTCAAAGGCGTCGGCAAGAAGCTCGGCATTGGCGACGATGAGGAAGCAGCACCAGACGCCGGCACGCTGAAGAAGGAACTGGACTCGCACAAGCTCGGCACCGACGGCGTGCAGGTCGAGATCAAGGGCGACACGGCCGTGCTGAAGGGCGAGGTCAAGGACCAGTCGATCTTCGAGAAGGCTGTGATTGCCGTCGGCAATACGCTGGGTGTTTCGAAAGTTCAGGCGGACGAGCTCAAGGTCGGCACCGATACCGCCACCGCGGCGCCCGCCAAGGCCCCGGTTTTCTATACGGTGAAGAAGGGCGACAATCTGTGGAAGATCGCCGAGGCCCAATACGGCAAGGGCAATGGCGCCAAGAATCCGCTGATCTTCGAAGCCAACAAGCCGATGCTCACCCATCCCGACAAGATCTATCCGGGCCAGGTCCTGCGCATTCCCGAGCTTTCCTGATCCGGCCACACGGATCAAAACGACAGGACGGCGGCTTTCGGGTCGCCGTTTTTCGTTGGCGGGTGCATTGTTGTCCTGCATCACCCACGCGAATCCGGAAATCTGCTTATGCTCGTCCTGCCCAAAGGCGTCCGCCATATGCCCGGTTATCTCGCGCGACCGGCCCAGGAAGCTCTGATCGAAGCCGTGCGCGCCGTCGTCCAGGAAGCGCCGCTTTACGTGCCGGCCATGCCGCGCACCGGCAAGGAGATGAGCGTGCGCATGACCAATTGCGGCGCGCTCGGCTGGGTCACGGACAAGGAGCAGGGCTATCGTTACCAGGCAACGCATCCGGCGACGGGAAAGCCGTGGCCCGCCATCCCGGAAAGCCTGCTTGCGCTGTGGCGTGAGGTTTCAGGCTATCCGCATGCGCCGGAAGCGTGCCTCGTCAATTTTTACACCGCAGAGGCGAAGATGGGGCTGCACCAGGATCGCGACGAACAGGAGTTTGCCGCGCCGGTGGTATCGATCTCGCTCGGCGACGATTGCCTGTTCCGCGTCGGCCAGACGGTGCGCGACGGCAAGACGGTGTCGTTCAGGTTGAAATCCGGCGACGTCGTCGTGCTGGGCGGGGAGGGCCGGCTCGCCTTCCACGGCGTCGACCGCATCTATCCAATGACCTCGGCGCTGCTGAAGAATGGCGGGCGGATCAACCTGACGCTGAGGCGAGTGACAAAGCCGTAGTGCGGTCCATCGTAATTTTATGTGGACAGTTGGCGCCAAGTTCGCGGATCGTCCTGCAATCGAATCTTTGCTGCGGTGGTCATGAACAAGGGCGGGCACACTCTCAAATTATTCTTGCTTGCAATGGGCTTGGCTCATCTCGTTGGCTTCTTTTTGTATAAGTATGACCAACTGAGCAACATTAATGGCTTGCTCTATTCCAATGGCACACCGGTTGGTGGCGATTTCATCAATTTGTGGACGGCGGCCCGGATGGAGCTCACCGGTCAGGCGGGCAAGATCTATTCCGTCGCTGACTTCGATGCCTATCAAAAGACGCTTGTGGGTGGTGCGAACTTGGGCCTTCGCCTCTGGGCCTATCCGCCACATTCCTTGCTTTTTGTCTGGCCGCTTGGATTGATCGGGTACTATCCCGCATTTGCAGCTTGGTCTGCGCTCGGCCTTATCGCGCTCTTCGTCGGCGCTCGGCGATTCGGGTTTGATCGGCTCGAGACGGCTGTTCTGCTGACGTCTCCGGCCACGATCCTTAATCTCTACCACGGCCAAAGCGGTAGCCTCATAACTGCTCTGGTGCTGCTGGCACTTTCGGCGCGAACGTCCCGTGACGCAATTCCAGCAGTCGCTGCCGCTGTACTGACGACAAAACCACAAGGCGGTTTTTTGCTGCCTCTGTTGTGGGCCTTTCAACGCCGTTGGTGGATGGTTCTGTACACGGGGTTGATATCGCTGGTTATTTTGGGTTTCACCATAGCCATATTCGGCATCGAACCCTGGCGCGACTATCTGACAGATACCCTGCCCGCACTCAGCGATCTGGAACGGAACGGCACCGGACCCTTCATGGCCATGATCCCTTCAGTGTTCATGGCCATGCGCATCGTGATGGGAAAGTCCGACATTGCCTTGGTTGTCCATGTCATCTTCGCCATCATGGTCGGCGGTGTCTTCCTATGGCGTCTCTGGCATGTGCGCGACCCCGAACGTCGAGCTGCTCTTCTGCTGCTGACAACGGTTCTGGTCACTCCATACATACACAACTACGACCTTGCGCTGTTGCTGGCGGGTGCTCTCATCGTCGCGCGGCGGCCTTGGGTGGCTGGCGGTGGTCCATTCAAAGCGGAGCTGCCGGTCATCCTCGCCTGGGTGCTTCCTCAGTTTGTGCTGTTTCTCAACACGGCAGGCCTCCCTATCTCCTCCCTGCTGATTTTACCGCTTCTTTTTCTGGCGTGAGCCAACCCTGGCCGGGAAACAACGCTACAATTTCCTCAGCGCCACTTCCTCGACCAGATGGTTGGCGCCCTTGCGCAGGATGAGGTCGGCGCGCGGGCGCGTCGGCAGGATGTTCTCACGCAGGTTCTTGAGGTTGATGTTGGCCCACAGACCCTCGGCGATGGCGCGGGCTGCCGTTTCGGACAGCTGCGAATAGCGGTGGAAGAAGGATTCCGGGTTGCGGAAGGCGGTCTCGCGCAGCCGCATGAAGCGGGCGATGTACCATTCGTGGATCAGCTCTTCCTCGGCATCGATGTAAATCGAGAAATCGAAGAAATCCGACAGGAACGGCACGAACTTGCCATCCATCGGCAGCCTGCCGGGCTGCAGCACGTTGATGCCTTCGAAAATCAGGATGTCCGGCCGGTCAATGGTGACATAGGCGCCGGGCAGCACGTCATAGGTCAGGTGCGAATACAGCGGCGCGCGCACATCGCGTTGACCCGACTTGATCGATGACAGGAAACGCAGCAGCGCGCCGACGTCGTAGCTGTCGGGGAAACCCTTGCGCTCCATCAATCGGTCGCGACGCAGGACTTCGTTGGGAAGGAGAAAACCGTCGGTCGTCACCAGGTCGACCTTCGGGCTCGACGGCCAGCGCGCGAGCAGTTCCTTCAGAACGCGCGCAGTGGTCGACTTGCCGACCGCCACCGAACCGGCAATGCCAATGATGTAGGGCGTCTTGACCACGCTCTCCTTGTTGAAGAAGGCCCGGCGCTGGCGAAACAGCATCTGGCTGGATTCGACATGCGCCGAAAGCAGCCTCGACATCGACAGATATATGCGGGTGACCTCCTCGAGATCGACCGGGTCGTTCAGCGAACGCAACCTGTCAATCTCGTCCCTGCCAAGGGTCAGCGGCGTGTCGGCGCGGAATTTGGCCCAGTCCTCGGCGGAAAAGAAAAGATAGGGAGAATATTTCTCGGTCGGCGTGAGCTGGTCCATCGAGATCCCCGCCCTTTCCAGCATCAGTCCCGCTCGCCCCGCGAAGCCTTCTCGGCAAGGCCTGAACGCCCGGTCCGGCGTTCGAGTTCCGCCAGAACATCGTCAAGCGGCACGCCGGCAATACCGAGCACCACCAGCCAATGATAGAGAAGATCGGCGCTTTCCGAAACGAGCCCCTGCCGATCGCCCTTGATGGCTGCGATGACGGTCTCGACGGCTTCTTCGCCGAGCTTTTGTGCGGCCTTGTCCATGCCACGCGCATACAGCTTGGCCGTCCACGATTCCGGGTCGCCGGAATGCGCACGCTCGCGGATGGTCGCTTCGAGATCGGGCAGCGAAAAGCCAGTCATAATAGCCGTTTAGGACCGTTTGGGAAGGGAGTCGAGTCGCATCGGCAAACCAGCCGCCGCCATATGCTGCTTGGCCTCTGCAATCGTATAGGTGCCGAAGTGGAAGATGGATGCGGCAAGCACGGCGGTGGCATGGCCATCACGGATACCGGCGACCATATGGTCGAGATTGCCGACGCCGCCCGACGCGATCACGGGGGCACGAACCGCATCCGCGACAGCGCGCGTCAGGGCGATATCGTAACCCGCCTTGGTGCCGTCGCGATCCATCGAGGTCAGCAGGATTTCGCCGGCACCGAGATCGACGACCTTGCGGGCAAAATCGACGGCATCGATGCCGGTCTTTTCGCGGCCGCCATGCGTGAAGATCTCCCAGCGATCGGCCTCACCGGCCTGCGACACCTTCTTGGCGTCGATGGCGACGACGATGCACTGGTTGCCGAACTTGTCGGCGGCTTCCGCGACGAAGGACGGGTTCTTCACCGCCGTGGTATTGATCGACACCTTGTCGGCGCCGGCCAGCAGGAGCCTGCGGATATCGGCAACCTGGCGCACGCCGCCGCCGACCGTCAGCGGCATGAAACACTGCTCGGCAGTACGGGCCACCACATCGAAGATGGTTTCGCGGTTGTCGGACGAAGCGGTGATGTCGAGGAAGCAGAGCTCATCGGCGCCGGCCGCGTCATAGGCCTTGGCGGCTTCCACCGGGTCGCCGGCATCGACAAGGTCGACGAAGTTGACACCCTTGACGACGCGGCCGTCCTTGACGTCGAGGCAGGGAATGACTCTTGCCTTAAGGGTCACAGGGCAGCTCCCGGTTCCTCGACCGTGGCGAGCAGCTCGGTGAGCAATTGCCCGACCAGCGGCGGCACTTCGGCCTGCGCGTCGAAGGCGGGGTCGTAGGCCGAGATGGTGATGCCGACGACCGGCACGTCCTTGGCCATGATGCAGGCTGCGCGGCGCAGCTGCACCGGATTTGGGCCGCCTTCCGTCGTGTAGCGGTTGGCCTGCAGCTCCTTCGGGTCATGCACGTCGAGGTCGATATGCATGTGGGTGCGGGTCGCGCCGGCCGCCTTCAGCCTGGTGGCGGCTCCAACGGCGCCGCCGCACTCGGTGCGGATGACCGGCAAGGTCTCCAGCAGTTTTTTTTCATCCGGGTCGAGGTCACGCGCATTGACCAGGATGCAGCGCGACGGATCGACCGGCTTGAAGCCCGGTATCTCCAGTGCCATTGGTTTCCAGCACAGGCCGAGCACCGTCGACAGCGCCATGCCGTCGAGGAATCCATAGATCGAGGTTTCGGGTGTGTTGAGGTCGCCATGCTGGTCGGCCCAGATGATGGAATCGGCGTATGCCCCGGCAACCGCTCCCGCAGCCGTCAGGCAATTGCCCGTCAGGACGACAGGGAACCGGCCATCTTCGCGCACGGCGCGCACCTTTTCGGAAACCGCGTTGCAGACCGCGAACCCCGTCGCGATCTCCCGACCCGGCTCGTCGCCGACCTTGCCTATGTCTTCCACGTCGACGTCGTGGCCGGCAAGCGTAAGAGCTTCGACCAGTCCGCCGGCGATCAGTGCGTCAGGCCCCTGGCCGCAGCCACCATGGAAATGGCCACTGTCGTACGATGCGAGGATGATCGACAGTTTCACCAGGCGGCCTCCTTCGTCTTGCCCTTGAGGATCGCCAGCGCCTCGGCAGGATCGATGCGGCCGTCGTAAAGAGCGCGGCCGGAAATGGCGCCTTCAAGCCTGGCGGCATCGGGCATGGTCATGCGCACGATGTCGGCGATCGAGGCCAGTCCGCCGGAGGCGATGACAGGGATGGAAACAGCTTCGGCAAGATCGATGGTCGAATCCCAGTTGATGCCGGTCAGCACGCCGTCGCGGTCGATGTCTGTGTAGATGATGGCCGCGACGCCGGCGCCCTCGAATTTCCTGGCAAGCTCGACCACGCCAAGGCTGGAGGCTTCCGCCCAGCCTTCAACCGCCACCTTGCCACCCTTGGCATCGATGCCGACGGCGATCTTGCCGGGAAATGCCCGACAGGCCTCCTTGACCAGTTCGGGATCGCGCACGGCGACCGTACCGAGGATCACGCGGGCAAGCCCGCGATCCAGCCAATCCTCGATCTGCGGCAAGGTGCGGATGCCGCCACCGAGCTGCACCGGATTTTTGGTCGCCTTCAGGATGGCGCCGACGGCCGCGCTGTTGACGCTCTTGCCCTTGAAGGCACCATTGAGATCGACGACGTGAAGCCATTCGAAACCTTGCGCCTCAAAGGCGCGGGCCTGGTCGGCGGGGTCCTCGTTGTAGACGGTGGCCGTATCCATGTCGCCCAACTTCAGGCGAACGCAGTTGCCGTCCTTCAGGTCGATTGCCGGAAAAAGGATCATCTATGCCCCCTCGACGATGGCGACCTTGCCGACCGATCCGGCCAGCCGATGCTTCAGTGCCTCTTGATATTCCGGCGAGTTGTAGCAGGCGAGCGCCGTCTCGTAGGACTCAAACTCGATGATCACATGCCGGTTGCCAGTCGGGCCCTCCGGCTCGGTGTGGCGGCCGGCACGCACCAGGAATTTGGCGCCGTATTTGGCAAAGGCCGCACCGTTGGTTTCGATGTACGTCTTGTAGATGTCGAGGTCTTGGACATCGATCATGGCCATCCAGTAGCCCTTCTTGCTCACGATATCCTCCTCACGGCTTCCAGCGCAGGAAATTGGCGATCAGGGCAAGGCCGAGCGCCTGGCTCTTTTCGGGATGGAACTGCGTGCCGGCAAGATTGTCGCGTGCAACCGCGGCCGTCACCAGCCCACCGTAATCGGCCGCGGCGAGCACCTCGTTCGGATCGCGCGCGTCGAGATGGTATGAATGGACGAAATAGGCATGGAGACCGTCTGACCCGGTCGGTATGCCAACAAACAGCGGGTGTTCCCGCTTCACCTCGATCGTGTTCCAGCCGATCTGGGGGATCTTGAGCGCGGTGTCGGCAGGCTTGATCTCCCTGACGTCGCCGCCGATCCAGCCAAAGCCCCGGGTGACCGTCTTTTCCAGCCCGCGCTCCGACATCAGCTGCATGCCGACACAGATGCCCAGGAACGGCCGGCCTTTGGCAATGGCGACTTCCTGGACGGCTTCCCACATGCCGTCGACCGCATGCAAGCCGGCGGCGCAATCCGCATAGGCGCCGACGCCCGGCAGCACGATGCGGTCGGCGCGGCGTACCCGCTCCGCATCCGCCGTCAGTTCGATATCGGCGGCGATGCCGGCTTCGCGCGCGGCGCGCTCGAAGGCCTTGGTGGCCGAGCGCAGATTGCCCGAGCCGTAGTCGATGATGGCAACCAGCATGTCAGTGTCGTCCGGGATGGGAAAGTCCAAGCGCCATGCCGGTCTGCACCGAGCGCGCGGGATTGGCGGCGGGCACGATCGTCGGGCGCGGCTCTGTAGGCTCGACCGCGGGTTCGGAGGCTTCGCGCCCGAATGCGTAGCGGGTTTCCGCGTCGGCCAGATTCTCTGCCTCGACCACCCCCCATTCCGTCCAGCCGGCGCGACGGAGTGCTGCCGCCCGCAATGCCGGCCCCTCGAACCCTACGACGAACGAGACGAGCAGGGTCAGCAGCGAACCGGCAACAGCCAGCCCTTGGCTTTCGCCGACAAAGGACAAGGCACCAAGGACGACGAAGGCGAGGACGGCGGCAAACCAGAGGCGATGCCACAGCAGCCAGAGCGGCGGCAGGATGAAGGCCAGCCACGAGAACCCGTCACGGATCAACCGTGTCCCTTCAGGCCTCGTACCGAGGCCATCGGAAGGCGGCTCCATGACGATAAAGCTGGCCATGACTAACCCTGCAGCGAACCCTTGGTGGAAGGAACCGCGTCCGGCTGGCGCGGATCGCTCTCGAGTGCGGCACGCAAGGCGCGCGCGACAGCCTTGAAGCAGGTTTCCGCGATGTGATGGTTGTTGGCGCCGTAGTGGTTGGTTACATGCAGTGTGATGCCGGCATGCTGCGACAGCGCCTGGAAGAACTCACGCACCAGCTCGGTGTCGAAGGTGCCGATCTTCGACGCTGAAAAGGCAACGTTCCAGACCAGGAACGGCCGGCCCGACACGTCGACCGCGGCGCGCGTCAGCGTCTCGTCCATGGCGAGATCGATCGAGGCGTAGCGCATGATGCCGCGCCGTTCACCGAGCGCCCTGGCCAAGGCCTGGCCGATGACGATGCCGGTGTCTTCGACGGTATGATGATCGTCGATGTGCAGGTCGCCTGCCGCCCTCACCGTCATGTCGATCAAAGAGTGGCGCGACAGCTGGTCGAGCATATGGTCGAAGAAGCCGACCCCGGTCGAAATGTCGGACTTGCCGGTGCCGTCGACATGAACCGACACGGTGATGTCGGTTTCCTTGGTCTTGCGGCTGATTTCGGCCGAACGGGGCGCCATGACCTCATCCTCGTTACAGGAAAACGAGTGCGTTCTAACAGCATGATCCGGCGATTGCCAGTTGCCAAAACTGCCAGTCGAAACATATGCCTTCGGAGTCTATTGTGGACTTGGGTCAGGTTGGGCCGCGGCCCCATTCCGGGTTTGCAAACGGGATGGCGCTGCATACATATGCCGCAACTCAACTCGTAACGCGTCAATCGCCTCGGAAGGGATGGCGCGGGTCCGGAGCAACATATGTCAGACGAACGTTCCATGCACTCCACGACCATCGTCACCGTGCGCAAGGGTGGCAAGGTGGTGATCGCCGGTGACGGCCAGGTCAGCCTTGGCCAGACGATCATGAAAGGCAATGCACGTAAGGTGCGCCGCATCGGCAAGGGCGGCTCCGTGATCGCCGGTTTCGCCGGCGCGACGGCCGATGCCTTCACGCTTCTGGAGCGGCTGGAGGCCAAGCTGGAGCAATATCCCGACCAGTTGATGCGCGCGAGCGTCGAACTCGCCAAGGACTGGCGTACCGATCGTTACCTGCGCCGGCTTGAAGCCATGATGCTGGTGGCCGACAAGAATGTCTCGCTGGCGCTGACCGGCAATGGCGACGTGCTGGAGCCGGAACAGGGCGTGATGGCGATTGGCTCGGGCGGCAACTATGCGCTCGCCGCCGCGCGCGCGCTGATCGACACAGACAAGGATGCCGAGGAAATCGCCCGCAAGGCCATGCAGATCGCCGCAGACATCTGCGTCTACACCAACCACAATTTCGTCGTCGAGACGCTGGACGCCGGCTGATCGTGAACCCCCCGAAGGCGCCCAGCTACAGTTTTCGCCCGCTGACGCATGCGGACATGCCGCTTCTGGCGCGCTGGCTCGTCATGCCGCATGTCGCGGCCTGGTGGGGCGACAAGCAAACGGAGATGGAAGGCATCGCCGAGACGATCGACAGCGTCGACACCGAGCCTTTCATCATCGAGCTTGACGGCAAGCCGATCGGCTTCATCCAGAGTTATGACCCTCATCTCGATGAGGGCGAGAACCCGTTCCAGGATCAGCCGACCGGTACGCTCGGCATCGACCAGTTCATTGGTGAACCCGACCTGATCGGCAAAGGCCACGGCACCGGGCTGATCACGGCATTTGTCGAGATGCTGTTCGAGGAAGGCGCGCCGCGCGTCATCCTCGACCCGGACCCGGCCAACAAGGCGGCCGTCAGGACCTATGAAAAAGTCGGCTTCCGCCCAATCCGCCGTTTCAAGACGGAGAATGGCAGCGATGCGCTGCTGATGGCCATCGACAATCCAGACGAAGCGGACGCCGAATGACCGCTGCAGGAGCCGGCGATCCGCCGCTGCACCAGCGGCTGGCCTGGCCGGCCGGCATTGCCATTGCCGTGGCGCTCGTCGCCACCCAGGCGCTGGTTCTGTACTTCCAGGGTCACCCGGCGATCTGCACCTGCGGCACCGTCAAGCTATGGCATGGCGTCGTACAGAGTTCGGAGAACTCCCAGCATATCGCCGACTGGTACACGCCCTCGCACATCATCCACGGCTTCCTGTTCTACGCGCTGGCGAAATTCCTGTTCCCACGCTCGTCGATCTGGGTCCGGCTTGCCTTTGCGCTGATGATCGAGGGGGGCTGGGAGATCCTGGAGAACAGCCCAATCATCATCGACCGCTATCGTGCCGGCACGATCTCGCTCGACTATTTCGGCGATTCCATCATCAATTCGGTGTCGGATACACTGGCCATGGTGGCGGGCTTCGCCGCTGCCCGCTATCTTCCGATCTGGCTGGTCGTAACCATCGCCATTCTGTTCGAGTTCGGTACCGGCTACATGGTCCGCGACAACCTCACGCTCAATGTGCTGATGCTGGTCTATCCGCTGGAAGCGGTCAAAACCTGGCAAGGGGCCGCATGATGACAGGGCCTCTGTTGTGATCAGCCAGGAAACGCTCGACAGCGCCGTCACCCAGGGCGTCATCACCACCCAGCAGCGCGACCGGCTCTATGCACTGGAACGCAGCGGCTCCTTCAGTACGGAAGACGCTTCGGAGTCGGCCGAGGAAAACCTGCGGCTGATCGGCGGCGGCAACGATCTGTTCGTAACCGTCGGCACGGTCCTGCTGACCGTCGGCTTCTATTTCGTGCTCAACACGCTGCTGCCCGGCCAGCGATTGTGGATTGCGGCGCTGGTGGCGGTGTTTTCCTGGGTGATTGCCGAGGTCGTGACCCGCCAGCACCGCATGAAGCTGTCCTCGACGGTGCTCAGCCTGTTTTTCGTCATCTCCTTCACCGTCGCGCTCGGGCTTGAGATCTTCGCGCGCTATCCGATCCAGAAACCGGAATCGATCTGGCAGCTGCTGGCTCTGCGCCAGCAGGTCTCGGGCGCTGGTTATCTCCTGATTGGCGGCGTCATGGCCGCGGTCGCGCTCTATTTCTGGCGTTTCAGGGTGCCCATTCTTGCTGGCGTTTTCGCGATCGCCGCGACACTGCTCGCCTTCCTGCAAACCGCGCTCCTGCTTTACGACGGCGTCACCACAGGCGCGGTTGCCCCACCGCGGCTGGAAGACATGCCGGAGCTGATGCGGGCCGCGCTCTACATGCCGCTGATCTGCGGCCTGATCGTCTTCGGCACGGCCGTCGCGCTGGATGTGTATGACCGCGAGCGCCGCAAGATCTGGTCCGACTGCGCGTTCTGGCTGCACGTCGTGTCGGCGCCGATGCTGGTGCACCCGCTCTTCATCATGGCCACCGGCCAGGACGTCGTGATGGGCCGCATCGAACCCGATGCCAATGCCACGATCATGCTGGCGATCCTCATTCTCGCCTTTGTCTATGTGGCTCTTGCCATCGATCGCCGATCGCTGCTGGTGCCGACGCTTGCCTATTTCGGGTCGCTCGGCATCTACTATCTGGTCAATTCGACGGCCAACAGCACCGGCATCCCGCCTTTCGCCCTGATCCTGCTGGTGGTCGGCGCCTTGATCATAACCTTCGGCGCGGGCTGGCAGCATATCAGGCGCTTGATCGTACGCCCCACGCTCCCCACATCCGTGCTCGACAAACTCCCTCCCATCAAACAAGCGTAGACGTGTAATTTCATGAGCAATTTCTCTCCCCGCGAAATCGTTTCCGAACTCGACCGCTTCATCATCGGCCAGAAGGATGCCAAGCGCGCCGTCGCGATCGCGCTGCGCAACCGCTGGCGCCGCCAGCAGCTGGAAGGCCAGATGCGTGAAGAGGTGATGCCGAAGAACATCCTGATGATCGGGCCGACCGGCGTCGGCAAGACCGAGATCTCGCGCCGCCTGGCCAAGCTGGCGGGTGCGCCCTTCGTCAAGGTCGAAGCGACCAAGTTCACCGAGGTCGGCTATGTCGGCCGCGACGTCGAGCAGATCGTGCGCGACCTGGTCGAGGTCGGCATCGGCCTGGTGCGTGAAAAGATGCGCGAAGACGTCAAGGCACGCGCCCATGTCAATGCCGAAGAACGCGTGCTCGAGGCCCTGGTCGGCAAGACGGCTTCGCCGGCGACCCGCGAGAGCTTCAAGAAGAAGCTGCGCGACGGCGAACTGGACGACAAGGAGATCGAAATCGAGGTGGCCGATACCGGAAACGGCGGCATGCCCGGCTTCGAAATCCCCGGCATGCCGGGTGGCGTCGGTGTGCTGAACATCAACGACATGCTCTCGAAGGCGATGGGCGGCAAGCGCACCAAGATGCGCAAGACCACGGTCAAGGAAAGCTACGACCTTTTGATCCAGGACGAGTCGGACAAGCTGCTCGACCAGGATGAAGTGGTGCGTCTTGCCCTGGAAGCAGCCGAGAACGACGGCATCGTCTTCCTCGACGAGATCGACAAGATCGCGGCGCGCTCCGACGTGTCGGGTGGGCCTTCGCGCGAGGGTGTGCAGCGTGACCTGCTGCCGCTGGTCGAAGGTACGACAGTGGCGACCAAGTATGGGCCGGTAAAGACCGACCATATCCTGTTCATCGCTTCCGGCGCCTTTCACGTCTCCAAGCCGTCCGACCTTCTGCCGGAACTGCAGGGCCGCCTGCCGATCCGCGTCGAATTGCGCGCGCTGGAGAAGGAAGACTTCGTGCGCATTCTGACCGAGACCGAGGCCAGCCTGATCAAGCAGTATATCGCGCTGATGAAGACGGAAGGCGTCGAACTGGACTTCACCGACGACGCCATCGATTCGCTGGCCGGCATCGCAGTCGACCTCAACGCGACCGTCGAGAACATCGGCGCACGCCGGCTACAGACGGTGATGGAACGCGTGCTGGACGAAATCTCCTACGACGCGCCGGACCGCAATGGCAGCAAGGTGACGATCGACGCCGACTATGTGAAGAAGCATGTCGGAGACCTGTCGAAGAACACCGACCTGTCGCGCTTCATCCTGTAATCGGGAGTTGCGGGAAAGAGGATACCGATGAAATCGCTCATCGCCGAGGCGAAGCGGGTTTATGAGGAGGCCGGGCTCGACTGCGGCCATGGCCTGCTACCCCCTGCGGAGCCTGCGGCGATCGAGCGAATTTCATTGGAATTGTCATTGCGCGTACCCGACGAGCTTCGCGCGGTGTTCGCGGTCCATGGCGGTCAGGACTACATCCCGCCCGGCATCACGGGGTTGTTCGGGGAGCATCGCCTGCACAGTCCCGCCGAGATCGTCGAGCATCACAAGATGTATGCCGACAACTACCTCGCAGCGTTCGCTTCGATCCCGGCCTTCCCGCCTTCAGCCGACGATCCGGGCCACTGGGTGCCCGATTTGATACCGTTCGCATCCTGGGACGCCTATTCCCTGTGTATCCATGCGACGAGCGGAGACATGTGGGAGTTTCTGCCGAGTTCGGGACTCATTCGCCACCGCCCAAGCATCGCGGCCGTCCTGGAAGAAGTCATAGAATCCGTTCGCGCCGGCAACGAGGCGCAATTGGGGGCGATGCGTTGAAACGGTGCTTCCGTCGCAGGACAGCGGCCTGCATTCGAACCTCGAGATGACGGACGCTGCCCCCGTTACCGTCGTGAATTGTGCCGCCGCCTCGGACGGCGGTTCGCTGTGGCTCCAGCTCTCGGTCGATGGACAGATCAAGGACTACGGCCTCAACAGATCGATCGCCTCGCGTGGCACCGCTCAATATGGAAGCGTGAGTGGCGAGCACGGTCCGCTTTCGAAAGAAGAGCTCTCGGAACTGCTGCTCATGCTCGACGTGCCTCAGCAGGGGATGTGCGCCGGGCTTGTCGAGGAATTCGTGCAGTTCCTGAAGACGTCAGCCCTCGGCTAGGCTTGCGCGCGAGGTGCAGGTCCATCGCTGGATACCGGTCAGCGTCAGAGCCTGGTGTGGCTAAATGGAAGCAGGCCTAGGCCTTTCGCCGCAATCCAGCACGAAAGGCTCGACTCGCCTGCCTGCTTTTCCTAGAGCAAATCCAGCGTGAGGCCGTTTGCGGCGTCGCGGGTTCCCGGATTGCACGATTTCGAGCGGTCGCTGATGAAGAAACTGGTCACTTTCCTTCTCGCCTCGGTGTTGACCATGGCGCCGCTGGCGGCGGTGCATGCAGCCACGCTGGTGCCACCCGGCAACCGCAATGCCGAACAGCCGCCGATCCCCGGCTCCTCGAGCAAGCGCACCAAGGCGACCAACACCTCCTTCGATGCCAAGTACCGCAAGGTCTACGCGCTGCTGCAGAATGACGCGGAACTGCGCGGCAAGATCAAGAAGGCCGCGGCAGCTTACGGTGTCGATCCCATCCATATCGTCGGTGCACTGGTCGGCGAGCATACCTACAATGTCGGCGCCTATGACCGCCTGCAGACCTACTACGTCAAGGCGATGTCCTATCTCTCCTCGAAGCTGACCTTCGCCTACAAGGGCGAAGACGTCTCTGAGTTCATCCGGCGGCCGGAATTCGCCAAATGCGCCACCGAGACCGGCAGCAACGACATCTGGGAATGCCGCGAGCAGGTGTGGAACCGCTCTTTCCGGGGCAAGACGGTGGGTGGCACGAGCTTCCCCAACGACCGTTTCGGTGCGACCTTCTTCCAGCCCTACTACGCCGGCCAGACCTTTGGCCTCGGCCAGCTCAACCCGCTGACGGCGCTGCAGATGAGCGACATGGTCAACAAGGTGTCGGGCCTGCCCAGGCTCAACGTCGACGACCCGAACGAGATCTACAAGACGATCATGGATCCGGACATGACGCTGCCTTACGTCGCCGCGATCGTGAAAACTTCGATCCAGGCCTACCGCAACATCGCCGGCTTCGACATCTCGCAGAACCCGGGCCTTACCGCTACGCTCTACAATGTCGGCAACCCGGAAGCGCGTGCTTCCCAGCTGAAGGCCGAAAACGACCGCCGTCGCGCTGCCGGCGAGCCGGAAAAGTTGCCTGAAGAGAATTATTACGGCTGGCTGGTCAACGACAAGCTGGCCGAACTGAAGGCGCTGTTCTAGCTTTGAACCAGGTCTCCCCGGTGATTTCCGCATCGGGGCTTCGCTGTATGGTCAAGAGCGCATTTGTCATGCGCATGGAGCTTGACGGCTCTCCGGAATATGGAATAAATATTTCATAATGAACATTTCTGGTTCTTTCGTTCTGAAATCCGGACGAAGGCTCCTGCTCTCTCCAGCCCTATCGATGAGGTTGTCATGACAGTGCGTTTTGGTCTCCTCGGTGCCGGGCGTATCGGCAAGGTGCACGCCCGTGCGGTCGGCTCGAACCCGCAGGCCAAACTGGTCGCCGTTGCCGATGCCTTCGAGAAGGCCGCGAAGGAACTGGCCGCCAGCTATGGCGCGGAAGTGCGCTCCGTCGAGGCGATCGAAAAGGCCTCGGACATCGATGCCGTCATCATCTGTACGCCGACCGATACCCATGCCGACCTGATCGAGCGCTTCGCCAAGGCCGGCAAGGCGATCTTCTGCGAGAAGCCGATCGACCTCGACGTCAAGCGCGTCGAGAAATGCCTGGCGGTGGTCGACAAGACCAAGGCGGCCCTGATGGTCGGCTTCAACCGCCGCTTCGATCCGCATTTTGCCGCCGTGCGCAAGGCGATCGACGACGGCGTCATCGGCAAGGTCGAACAGGTGGTGATCACCTCGCGCGATCCAGGGGCGCCGCCGGTCGACTACATCAAGCGTTCGGGCGGCATCTTCCGCGACATGACCATCCATGATTTCGACATGGCGCGTTTCCTGCTCGGCGAGGAGCCGGTTGCCGTGTCGGCGCATGCTTCCGTGCTGGTGGACAAGAAGATCGGCGAGGCCGGCGACTTCGATTCCGTCAGCGTCATCCTGGAAACCGCGTCGGGCAAACAGGCGGTGATTTCCAATTCGCGCCGCGCCACCTACGGCTATGACCAGCGCATCGAAGTGCATGGCTCCAAGGGCATGGTGGCGGCCGAGAACCAGCGTCCCGTCTCCATCGAAGTAGCAAGCGAGAAGGGCTACACCCGGCCGCCGCTTCATGACTTCTTCATGACCCGCTATATCGATGCCTATGCCAATGAGATCGCCACCTTCATCGAGGCGACGACCACCGGCAAGAAGGCTTCGCCCAGTGGTATCGATGGCCTGATCGCGCTGAAGATCGCCGATGCGGCACTCAAGTCCGCCATCACCGGCAAGACGGTTGCGATCAAGGCGAGCTGAACGATGTCGGCGCAACTGACCTTCGCGCTGAACCATATGGCGACACCCCGGCTGAGCTGTCGGGAATTTCTCGAACTTGCCGCTTCGCTTGGCTGCATCGGCGTCGAGCTCCGCAATGACCTGGCCGACAAACGGCTTACCGAGGCCGCGTTCTTCGATGGTGAAGCGCCGGAAGCGATCGGCGCCTGTGCCCGCTCCAACGGCTTACGCCTGCTCGGATTGTCCGAAGCCTATGGTTTCAATGCCTGGTCGGATGCAATGCGTGCCAAGGTGCAGTTGCTGATCGACCAGGCGGGACAGGCGGGCGCGGAATCGATCAGTCTGATCCCGCGCAACGATGCGCCCCGCTATGAAGAAGGCGAACGCGAAGAGGCGCTGCGCCGCTCGCTCGGCGAAATCCTGCCCATGCTGGACAAGGCCGGGCTCGTCGCGCTGATCGAGCCGCTGGGCTTCCCTTCGTCGTCATTGCGTCTCAAGGCCGACGCTATCGCGGCCATCGAAGCAGTCGGCGGCGAGGCGCGCTTCAGACTGGTGCACGACACCTTCCACCACCACCTGGCGGGTGAGAAGGAATTCTTTCCCGAACATACCGGCATCGTCCACATCTCCGGCGTCGTCGACCCGACGCTGGCCGCGGGGGAGATGCAGGACAGGCATCGCATCCTCGTCGACCGCCGTGACCGGCTCGGCAATATCGAGCAAATCCGCGACCTGCTCTCCAACGGCTATAGCGGACCGCTCTCCTTCGAACCGTTTTCGCCCGAAATCCATGCACTCGACAAACCCGTCGAGGCCCTGCGTCTCAGCATGGACTTCATCCAGGACAGTCTTGCCCGGAAGGCTGCCTGATCGCGGTGATTGAGGCATGCAGGCGCCGGGCAGACAGAGGAAACCGGGAGGCCTAGATGATCACGCTCGATACACGCAACGGCGCGACCCGCGCGCTGGTCACCGGCGGCGCGCAGGGCGTCGGGCTGGCTGTGGCGCGGCAACTCGTCGATGAAGGCTGCAAGGCGCTGGTCCTGCTCGGACGTTCCGAGGCGAAAGGCCAGGCCGCCGTCGCCGAACTGGAAAAAAAGGGCGCCGAAACGATCTTCATCAGCGCGGACCTTGCCGACCCGGCCGCCTGTCTTGCTGCCGTTGAAGCCGGCGTGAAGCGGTTCGGCAGCCTGAATGCCCTGGTCAACGCCGCAGCCTCGGCTGCGCGCGGCTCGCTGGTCGAAACCACGCCCGACATGTTCGACGAGATGTTCGCCATCAACGTGCGCGGACCATTCTTCCTGATGCAGGGCCTGGTCAAGCATCTGCTTGCAACCGGTCAGGCAGGCTCCATCGTCAACGTGCTTTCGGTGAATGTGCATGGCGGCCAGTCCTTCCTGTCCTCCTATTCGGCAAGCAAGGGCGCGCTGGCAACGCTGACGAAGAACGTCGCCAATGCCTACCGCCGCAACCGCATCCGCTGCAATGCCGTGCTGCCCGGCTGGATGGACACGCCGGGCGAGGCCGACACGCAGGCGAAGTTCCATGGCGCCGGCCCGGATTGGCTGGCCAGGGCGGAAGCTGCCGCACCGATGGGGCAACTGGTGAAGACGCATGAAATGGCGGGCCTCATTACCTACATGCTGTCGCCGCAGTCCGGCGTGATGACCGGGGCGCTGGTGGATTACGACCAGAACGTGCCGGGCATCATCGGCGAATAGGCGAGCCGGCAACGTTCCGGTCGGCTGAGACAAGGCACGTGACAAACGCCGCTGCTTCCGCTACAAGGCACGCCATGATCCACCTGACCGCCTCGTTTTGGTACTTTAGCTACGGTAGCTCGCTGGCGGCGGGAGGATTGCGCTCGATCTGAAGATTGCAGCATAAAGATCCGAACAGCCGCCAGACCTGGCGGCTTTTTTGTTTCAGCCGGCAGGTCTCCCAACCAGGAGCAGAAAGCCGTGTTGACCACCACAGACGACCTTCGGGTCAAGGAACTCAAGGAACTGAGCACACCTGACCAGGTGATGCAGGAGATACCGCGCACGCTGACGGCGACCCGTACGGTCACCGCGTCGCGCAATGCGATCCACGCCATGCTGACTGGCACCGACGACCGGCTGCTGGTCGTGGTAGGCCCCTGTTCGATCCACGACCCGGCCGCGGCCATAGACTATGCCAACCGTCTGGCGGCGTTGCGCGAAAGTCTGTCCGACCGGCTCGAGATCGTCATGCGGGTCTATTTCGAGAAACCACGCACCACGGTGGGCTGGAAGGGCCTGATCAACGATCCCGATCTCGACGGCAGCTTCAACATCGACAAGGGCTTGAGACTGGCGCGCAACGTGCTGGCGGCGGTCAACAATCTCGGCCTGCCGGCGGCGACCGAATTCCTCGACATGACGACGCCGCAATACATCGCCGACCTCGTCGCCTGGGGTGCGATCGGTGCCCGCACGACCGAAAGCCAGATCCATCGCGAACTGGCATCAGGCCTGTCTTGCCCGGTTGGCTTCAAGAATGGCACCGACGGCAATGTCCGCATCGCCGCCGACGCGGTGAAGTCCGCGGCGCACCCGCATCATTTCATGGCAGTGACCAAAGGGGGGCGCAGTGCGATCGCGGCCACCACCGGCAATGAGGATTGCCACGTTATCCTGCGCGGCGGGCTTGCGCCGAACTATGACGCGGCAAGCGTGGCGGCGGCAAGCGCGGAACTCACGCGCGTCGGCCTCGCGCCACGACTGATGATCGATGTCAGTCATGCCAACAGCAGCAAGAAGCCGGAGAACCAGCCGATGGTCGCGGCCGATGTGGCGGCACAGGTCGCGGCGGGCGACGAGCGTATCATCGGCCTGATGATCGAAAGCAATCTCGTCGCCGGCCGGCAGGATGTCGTTCCCGGCAAGCCGCTGGTCTATGGCCAGAGCATCACCGACGGCTGCATCGACTGGGCAACGACGGAGACGGTTCTCAAGGAGCTCGCCGATGCCGTCGGGCAGCGCCGGGCGACACGCCATGCACTGATCGCCAAGCGGCCGGGCGCGGCGTAACCAGGAATTATGGCCTGGCGTCGGAGACATCCGACGCCAGGGTCAAAAACTATCGCACGTCGACCCAGCGCTTCTCCGCGAATGAGCTGGCCATGGCGTGCACGGTGCGCTCGATTTCCAGCCCTTCGTCAAACTCGATGAGGTTTGCTTCTTCGCCGCGGATGCGACGGATCAGTTCATGGCACTCGATCGTCTTGAGGTCGTTGAAGCCCAGCCCGTGGCCCGGCGCCGGAATGAAACGGTCATAGGGCTTGTGGATGGGTGCTGCCAGGATGGTGCGGTAGCCCTGCTCGGTGGCACGATCCGAGGTGACATAGAGCTGAAATTCGTTGAACCGCTCCTGGTCGAACAGGATCGAGCCTTTCGAACCGAAGATCTGCACGGCGATGCGGCCCTTGCGTCCCCAGGCGGAACGATTGACCAGCAGCGTGCCCGAGACGCCATTGTCGAGATGGATCAGGCTGCTGGCGATATCATAAGTCTCGACGGCGCGGCGGCCACCACCGGCCAGAGCGCGGTCGGCAAAAGGCCTGGCCATGTCGCACATCACGCTGGCGACACGCCCGAACAGCGCCTTGACCAGCGACAGCGGATGCACGGCGAAGTCGTCCAGCGCACCGTAGCCGGAAGCAGCCTCGTGTTTCCAGTTGAACGGCGTTTCGGGGGCTGCCATGAAGTCCTCGTCCATCTCGATGCGCAGATGGCTGATATCACCAATGACGCCCTCATCGAGCAGCGTGCGGATGTGCCGGACCGTCGGGCCCTGGATATAGTTGTAGCCGAGCGCCGCGACCCTGCCGGAGCGGCGTGCTGCCGCCAGCATCGCTTCGGCATCAGCGAAGGATGGCGCCATCGGCTTCTCGCACCAGACATGCTTGCCTGCCTCGAGGGCGGCAATGGCCATCTCGGGATGGAACTGGTTCGGCGTGGTAATCGACACGACATCGACGGCCGTGTCCTCGATCAACCGGTGCCAGTCACTGGAGGCCTTGTCGAAGCCGAATTCATCGGCACGCTGTCGCGCCAGGTCCGCACTGGCTTCGGCGAGATGGACAAGCCGCACCGGTTCGACATCGCCAAAGACGGTACGCACCGACGTCCAGGCCAGCGCGTGACATTTGCCCATGAAGCCGGTTCCGATCAAGCCGACGCCGATCATGCACTCTCTCCCTGACGGTGTGACGATATCACATGAACTCTTTAGTCCATTTCAAATCAATATGGAACATACGATCCATTTTGCATGGCATCTTTTCCGCAAACCGCTATGCTCTTGCGATTGGAGACAGAACAGGGGATTCTCGGATCCATGAACCCTCGCCTGCCGCAAGACTACGAATCGCTCCGCAACCTCGTTCTGGAAAAGCGTTCCGCGCTGCCGAAACGCATCGCGCAGATCGCGGCCTATGCACTCGACAACCCAGACGAAATCGCCTTTGGCACTGCCGCAAGCATCGCTGCTTCAGCCGGCGTGCAACCCTCCACCCTTATCCGCTTCGCGCAATTCCTCGGTTTCGACGGCTTCACCAGCCTGCAATCGGTGTTTCGCGAAAGGCTCCGCGAACGCACCGTATCTTATGAAGACCGGTTGAAGGCATTGCGCGGCGGTGGCGTCACCCAGAACCGCACCATCCTCGACGGCTTCGTGGAGTCCGCGACCCGGTCGCTCGAAGCGGTATCGCGCGCGCTCGACGACGGCCTGCTCGACCGCGCAGTGGAAGTACTTGCCAGGGCAGAGACCATCTATCTGGTTGCGCGCCGCCGTTCCTACCCGATCACCTCCTACATGGCCTATGCGCTCGGCAAGCTGAAAATCCGCTACACGCTGGTCGAATCTGCCGCCGGTCTCGATCCCGAGATCATGTCCTTCGCCACGCCGAAGGATGCCGTGGTGGCCATCAGTTTCTCGCCCTATGCCTCCCAGACCGTGGATTATGCGCGCCTGCTCTCCGACCAGGGCGTGCCGGTGGTGGCCATCACCGACAGCGCCTTTTCCCCGCTCGCCCAGTCGGCCAAGGTCTGGTTCGAGGTGGCGGAAGCCGATTGCGCCGGCTTCCGCTCCCTGTCGGCCACCATGGCGCTAGCGATGACGCTGGCCGTGGCGACGGCCGAGCGGCGCAATGGAACGTGAATTCCAAAAATAGCCCAATCATTCCATATTGACTGTGGAATGGAATTAATATTTCATAGCCTGGAGTACCGACGGCGTCCTGAGGCGCCAGAAAAACCTGTCGTTTCAGGGAGGAAAGCATGGCGAGCCTTCGCGGCGCCGACACGGCGCTCGACGTCATCACCATCGGCCGCGCCTCGGTGGATCTCTACGGCCAGCAGATCGGCTCCCGGCTGGAAGACATCACGTCCTTCGCCAAATCCGTCGGCGGCTGCCCGGCCAATATCGCCGTGGGCACCGCGCGGCTTGGCCTGAAGTCGGCACTGTTGACGCGTGTCGGCGACGAGCAGATGGGCCGCTTCATCCGCGAACAGCTGACGCGCGAAAAGGTCAATGTCGACGGCCTTCGCACCGATCCCGAACGATTGACGGCCCTCGTGCTGCTTTCGGTCGAGGACGAAGGTGTCTCGCCGATGATCTTCTACCGTTCCGACTGCGCCGACATGGCGCTGTCCGAAGACGACGTCGACGAGGCTTTCGTGGCGTCGGCCAGGGCGATCGTCGTGACAGGCACGCATTTCTCGCGGCCCGACAGCGACGCCGCCCAGCGCAAGGCAATCCGCGTCGCCAAGGCGAAGGGCGGCAAGGTGGTGTTCGACATCGACTATCGCCCGAACCTGTGGGGCCTGGCGGGCCATGCCGAAGGGTTCGGCCGCTACATCAAGTCCGACCGCGTCTCGGCGCAGCTGAAGACCGTGTTGCCGGATTGCGACCTGATCGTCGGCACGGAAGAAGAAGTGCTGATCGCATCGGGCGAAGCAGACCTGCTGGCGGCACTGAAGACCATCCGTTCGCTGTCTGCCGCCACCATCGTGCTCAAGCGTGGCGCCAAGGGCTGCATCGTCTATGACGGACCGATCAGCGAAGATCTCGAAGACGGTATCGTCGGCGACGGCTTCCCCATCGAAATCTACAATGTGCTCGGCGCCGGCGACGCCTTCATGTCCGGCTTCCTGCGCGGCTGGCTCGGTGGCGAGGATCTGGCGACAGCAGCGACCTGGGCCAATGCCTGTGGGGCATTCGCGGTATCGCGCCTGCTCTGCGCACCGGAATATCCGACGTTCACGGAACTGCAGTTCTTCCTGAAGAATGGTTCGAAGCACCTGGCCCTGCGCAAGGACGAGGCGATCAACCATGTGCATTGGGCGACCACCCGCCGCCGCGATATCCCGTTGCTGATGGCGCTGGCCTGCGACCATCGGGTCCAGCTGGAAGACATTGCGAGCAAGGCCGGTGCGGATGCCTCACGCATCAACGCCTTCAAGGTGCTGGCGGTGCAGGCAGCAGCCAGGGTCGCTGCCGGGCGCGACGGCTACGGCATGCTGATCGACGAGAAACATGGCCGCGAGGCGATGTTCGAATTTGCCCGCCATCCTTTCGCCTGGCTCGGCCGTCCGGTCGAATTGCCGGGGTCGCGGCCGCTGCGCTTCGAATTCAGCCAGGACATCGGTTCGCAGCTTGTCGACTGGCCTGTCGACCACTGCATCAAATGCCTGTGTTTCTATCATCCCGACGATCCGGAGCCTCTGAAAAGAGAGCAGCAGGAGAAACTTCGTGCGCTGTTCGAAGCCGCGCGCAAGGTCGGCCGGGAACTGCTGGTCGAGATCATCGCCGGCAAGCATGGCAAGGTTGACGACGACACCATTCCGCGCGCCCTGGAAGAGCTTTACGCACTCGGCATCAAGCCCGACTGGTGGAAGCTGGAACCGCAGGCTTCAGCCGGCGCCTGGGCGAAGGTGGAGGAGACGATCGTGCGCAACGATCCGTTCTGCCGCGGTGTCGTCCTGCTTGGCCTGGAGGCGCCGCTCGACGAGCTCGAGGCGGCCTTCGCTGCGACCGCGAACGCACCGATCGTCAAGGGCTTTGCAGTCGGCCGCACCATCTTTGTCCATGCCGCCGAGCAATGGCTTACCGGAAGAATGACCGACGACGAGGCCGTGGAGGACATGGCACGTCGCTTCGAGGAATTGACCAGGGCCTGGCTTGCCGCACGCGACCGCAAGGCAGCATAAGGGAACCCGGGAGGAGAGACGACATGACCGGAACCGTTCGCCTGACCATGGCGCAGGCGCTGACCCGCTTCCTGGCCGCGCAGATGACCATGATCGACGGCGAAAAGCTGCCGATCTTCGGCGGCGTCTGGGCGATTTTCGGCCACGGCAATGTCGCCGGCATCGGCGAGGCGCTCTATCAGCATCGCGACGACCTGCCGACCTTCCGCGCCCACAATGAGCAGGCCATGACACATGCCGCGATCGGCTACGCCAAGGCGCATTTCCGGCGTCGCTTCATGGCCGCCACCAGCTCGATCGGTCCAGGCGCGGTCAACATGGTCACGGCCGCGGCGCTTGCCCACGTCAACCGGCTGCCGGTGCTGCTGCTGCCGGGCGACGTCTTCGCCAATCGCCTTCCCGACCCGGTGCTGCAGCAGGCCGAGGACTTCGCGGACGGCACGGTTTCCGTCAACGACTGTTTCCGCCCGGTCTCCCGCTACTTCGATCGCATCACCCGGCCTGAACAGATCATTCCCGCACTCGCCCGCACCATGCAGGTGCTGACCGATCCGGCCGAATGCGGCCCGGTGACGCTTTCGCTGTGCCAGGACGTCCAGGCGGAAGCCTATGACTATCCCGAGCGCTTCTTCGAGGAGCGTATCTGGCAGGTGCGCCGGCCCCGCCCGGACCGCACCGAACTGAATGAGGCCGTCGCCGCATTGAAGGCCGCCCGGAAACCGCTGGTGATTGCGGGCGGCGGCGTGCTCTATTCGGGTGCATCCGCCGAGCTGGCACGTTTCGTCGAAGCAGCCGGCATTCCGATCTGCGAGACGCAGGGCGGCAAATCCTCCCTGCCGGACAGCCACCCGCTCAACATGGCGGCGGTCGGCGTTACCGGCACCACGGCAGCCAACCGGCTGGCCGAAGAGGCGGATGTCGTCCTGGCGGTCGGCACCCGATTGCAGGATTTCACCACCGGTTCCTGGGCCTTGTTCCAGAACGAGGCCAAGACCATCATCGGCCTCAACACGCAGCCTTTCGACGCCGGCAAACATCGCGCATTGCCGCTGGTCGCCGACGCCGCCGAGGGCCTGGCTGAACTGGCTGACGGTCTGAAAGGCTGGAAAGCCCCGGCGAGCTGGACGGAGAATGCCACCAACGGCAAGCAGGAGTGGCAGGCCGCCGCCGCGAAGGTCACCGCCGCCACCAATGCGGCCTATCCTTCCGACGCGCAGGTGATCGGCGCGGTTCAGCGCACGCTGGGTTCCGGCGTCACCGTGCTGCATGCCGCCGGCGGTCTGCCGGGCGAACTGCACAAGCTGTGGCAGGCCGGTGCGCCGGGTTCCTATCATGCCGAATACGGCTTCTCGACCATGGGCTACGAGATCGCCGGCGCGCTCGGCGCCAAGATGGCGAAGCCCGAACAGGAGGTCGTCGTCATGCTCGGTGACGGCTCCTACCTCATGCTCAATTCCGAGATTGCCACCTCGGTGATGCTCGGCCTGAAACTCACCATCGTCCTGCTCGACAATCGCGGCTATGGCTGCATCAACCGGCTGCAGATGGCGACCGGCGGCGCCAACTTCAACAACCTGCTCAAGGACGCACGCCACGAGACGCTGCCCGATATCGACTTCGTCGCCCATGCCGCAAGCCTCGGCGCGATCTCGCAAAAGGTCTCCTCGATCGCCGACCTGGAAAGTGCGTTGGAGAAGGCGAAGACGAGCAGCCGCACGACGGTGGTCGTCATCGACACCGACCCCCTGATCTCGACCGAGGCCGGCGGGCACTGGTGGGATGTGGCGGTGCCGGAAGTGAGCGCCCGCAAGGAAGTCACCGTCGCCCGCAAGGGCTATGAGGAAAAGCGCAGGCTGCAGCGCGTCGGCGACTGAGTTTGCGACCCAATCATCGAGACCGGAGTTTATGAATTGAAAGCCAAACTGGGCATGTCCCCCATCGCGTGGTGGAACGACGACCTCGTGGAGTTGAGCGATGACGTGTCGCTCGAGGAATGCCTGAGGCAATCGCGCTCGGCCGGCTTCACCGGCATGGAACAAGGCCGTCGTTTTCCGGGCACGCCGGAAGAGATGCTGCCGATCCTGAGAAAGGCCGATGTCACGCTGTGCGGCGGCTGGTTCTCCGGCACGCTGGTCAACGAGGAGCTCGCGGTCAACAAGGAGCGCATCGCTCCGATGATCGAGCTGTTCAAGGCGGTCGACGCGCCCTGCATCGTCTATGGCGAGGTCGGCCGCTCGATCCAGGGCGATCGCTCCAGGCCGCTCGCCACCAAGACAGTGCTGAGCGATGACGAGATGAAAGCCTATGCCCGCAAGGTTACGGAGTTCGGCGAGTGGTGTGCCGGACAGGGCATGCCGCTCTCCTACCACCACCATATGGCGGCGGTGGTGCAGTTCGAGCATGAACTCGACGCCTTCATGAAGCATTCGGGCGAGGGCATCCCGCTGCTGCTCGATGCCGGCCACTTGGCCTTTGCCGGCGGCGATGTCCTGCGCGCCATCGACAATCATCACCGGCGAATCAACCACGTGCACGTGAAGGACGTGCGCATGGACGTCATCAAGGCGCTGGACTGGGAGAAACAATCCTTCCTCGATGCGGTGGCACTCGGCGCCTTCACCGTACCAGGTGACGGGTCGCTGGATTTCGGCGCGATCGTGCAGAAGTTCGCCGGCTATGGATATGAAGGCTGGTTCGTCGTCGAAGCCGAGCAGGATCCGAAGAAGAACACTCCCCTGAGGATGGCCCAGGTCGGACACAAGGAACTGATGCGCGTGATGACTGCGGCAGGCTATACGGTGGAGACACAGGGCTTCCCAACCAGCTGAAGAACGGACATCGCGATGAACAAGGACAACCAGCATCCCTTCTTCCGGCCATTGTGGCGCCGGCTCGCGGTGATTGCGGTGTGTGTGATCTGGTCGGCCGTCGAATTCGCGGTGGGAACGCCATTCTGGGGTACGCTGGTCGGAGGCATGGCCGTCTACGCCGTGTGGACGTTCCTGATCAGCTACAAGCCCGACGACGGAAGCCAACAGCCAGGTGAAACCAAGACGCCTGAAACCGGGGCTCCCGACAACAGGGCCTCTCGAAACAGGGATTGAGGAACGAACATGTCGAAACTGCTGGTGAAGGCCAGGACGGGCCATGGCCATGTCGCAAACGTCACGCCGCAGAACGCCGGCTGGACCCATGTCGGTTTCGACCTGCACCGGCTGGCGCCAGGACAAAGCGTGTCCGGCGAGACGGGCGACCGCGAGGCCTGCCTGGTGTTCGTCACCGGCAAGGGAAAGGCAACAGCCGGCGGGGAGGAGCTCGGCCTGCTCGGCGAACGCATGTCACCTTTCGACGGCAAGCCGTGGTCCGTCTATGTGCCGCAGGGTTCTAACTGGTCCATCACGGCGGAGACCGAACTGGAACTCGCCGTCTGCACGGCGCCGGGACTGAATGGCGGCCTGCCGGTGCGGATGATCAGGCCCGACGATCTCGGCCAGGAAACGCGCGGCAAGGGCACCAACACCCGCTACGTCACCAACATCCTGCCGGAAGGCGAGCCGGCGGATTCGCTGCTGGTGGTGGAGGTGATCACGCCGGGTGGCCATACATCCAGCTACCCGCCGCACAAGCACGATCAGGACAATTTGCCCGCCGAATCCTATCTGGAAGAGACCTATTATCACCGCCTCAACCCGCCGCAGGGCTTTGCCTTCCAGCGCGTCTATACGGATGACCGCTCCCTGGACGAAGCGATGGCGGTGGAAGACGGCGACGTGGTGCTGGTGCCCAAGGGTTATCACCCCTGCGCCACCTGCCACGGCTATGATCTCTATTATCTCAACGTCATGGCCGGGCCCAAGCGGACTTGGAAATTCCACAATGCGGTGGAGCATGAGTGGCTGGTGAACAGGTAGGGGTGAAGTAGGGCAGTAGGGCAACTTCCCTTTCCTTACTCCCCTGCCAACCTACCCTATCCTCAGCATGTGATTGTCCCACACATAATCCGGCTCGTTCACCGTGGTGCCGTCCAGTTGCAGGATGGCGCCGGCGCCGGTGGTGGCGAGGAACCCGCCATGGTCGGGGGCCAGGCCACAGACCTCGGTCAGGCTGCTGGTCTTGAGGACCTTGCCGCTCGCCGCCTCGATTACTGCGAAGGCATTGCCCTGTGGCGACGACACCGCAACCGTACCGGCATCCGGATTGGCGGCCACCGAGCCGATGTAGTTGCGGAAGCCGGTCAGCACGTCCTTCGGCATGTCGAGCAACGCCAGGTCCTTGCCGCGCTCGGCACGTCCGATCAGCAAAGGCTGCTCGGTTGCCGGCCCGCGATGCTGGCAGCCGAACCAGACCGTGCCCCTTGCGTCGATATCCATGTGGCGGATGGAGAGCTGATGCAGTGCCGGCGGCAGCTCATGCTTTTCGATCAGTTCGCCGGTCACGCGGTCGACCAGAACATAAGACGGCTTCATGGTAGCGATGTTGAGCTCGGCGCGGCCGAAATCGGGATGGGTCTCGATGCCGCCATTGGCGATGGCGATGGTACGGCCATCCCCAAGCAACAGCAATTCGTGCGGACCGACGCCATAGGTCGGGAATTCGCCGACGCGCTTGAAGCCCCCCTTGGCATCGTAGACGCCGACCATGCCGGCAGCGTTGTCGAAGTCGTTTTCGGTGGCGTAGAGCAGCGCGCCATCGGTCGAGAATGCACCATGGCCGAAGAAATGCCGGTCGGGCTGGCTGGCGATGGTCAGCGGTTCGTTGCGGCCCTTGTGGTCGAAGACGACGAAGAACGTACCTGGCTGGCGGGCGAAGACGGCCGAACGGCCCGAGACCGGGTCGAAGGTGACGTCATGGCCGCGATCCGGCAGATCGACCGCATGCAGCATTTTTCCGGCTTCGGACAGCACGGCAGCGCCATAGCTGCCGTCGCGTTTCATATAGGCAGTGGCAAAGACGGCATCCGCCGCCAGCGTCGCGGCCCAGGCCTTCGGCGCCAGCGCCGCCAGGAAGCCGGCGCCTGCCGCCTTGAGAAAATCACGGCGATCGATGAGTGGCGTGCGCATGGGGATGACCTCAGAGCAATTCCGGGAAAGATTGGAGCGCTTCCGTGAAAAACGGAAACGCTCTAGTCGCCGTCCAGCGAGGAAAAGCCGGCGGTCAGGCCGAAGGCGCCCGACAGCCGTGTCCCGAACAGGTTGCTCAGGCTGCTGGTGATGAGCTGGAAGTGCTCCAACGCAGCGCGACGCTTCGGGTCAGCCAGAACCTCGGTGGCAGGGCCGGATGCCTCCTTGGCCGCGGCAACGCCGTTGACCAGCTGGATCTCGATCGAATCGGCGATCCAGCGTTCGTCCTTGGGCAGCGCATCGCCGAGATTCGAAGCCTGGAACAGGCGATTCATGCCATCCAGATTGGCCGCGAGCGCGGCACCGGTGAGGCCCGAGCGCCAATAGATCGCCTGTTTCGGCTTGTCCTCGTCCGGGCTGGCCTCAAGGAAGCTCTTGAGGCGCTGGTCACGCACCAGCTCAAGTCCGTTGATGAAGGCGCCCATCAATTCGGTCACCGCCTCGCTGCCGTCACGGTAGAGTGGATTGTCCGGACCGGGGCTCGCCCATTGGGCGGCGAAGCCGTCCGGCCTTGCCCAGGCGGCGGACACTTCGGTGGCGATCGTCTCGACGTTGCCGGCAATGGCCAGGCCATAAGCGCAACGATAGGCGCCGTCCTTGCCGGCGAGCGTCTCCGCGTCCTGGCCGTGGAGCACGAATTCCAGCGCCCCCAGCCCCTGCATGGCGATGCTCTTGCCGGAAACGCCGGTTGCGTCCGCTGCCGAGGCATCCTTGTCGGCCAGTGCCGCCTGTACCTGCTTCAGGCCGAGACCCTTGCGGTCAGGCCAGTAGAGCATGCGCTCCAGACGGTTGTTCTCGGTGACCGGTCCGAAACGAACGATCTCGATCGTCGACCACGCGGTCACCATGCCTGCAAATTCAGTCCGCGCGGCGTCGATCGCCTGTTGCGACGGCGCTTCGCACAGCGCCTTCACGGCCTTGGCTGTCGACGTCGCGTGCTGCTGCAGCGACGCGTAGGCCGGGCGGATGAAGCCATCGACCGCACCGTTGACGACATCCGAGGCCTGCACGGCTGCGCTGGCCGGTTGGGCAGCAGCAAGAGCCATCGGGAAAACAAGCAGGGCGGAAAATTTGCTCAGGCGTTTCATCATAGCGACTCCAGGAACTTGATCAGCGCGTCGCGCTCGTCGGCGCCCGCAGCAGCGAAGCGGTCGCGGGCTTTCTGGCCTTCGCCGCCGTGCCACAGGATGGCTTCGGTCATATTGCGGGCGCGACCGTCATGCAGGAAGAAGGTGTGGCCGCTGACGCGCTCGGTCAGGCCGATGCCCCACAGCGGCGGCGTGCGCCATTCATTGCCGGTCGCGTCACCGACGGCCTGGCCGTCGGCCAGTCCTTCACCCATGTCGTGCAGCAGGAAGTCGGAATACGGCCAGATCAGCTGGAACGACTGCGCCTTGTTCGGCGCGTCGCGGCGGGTGACGAATTTCGGCGTGTGGCAGGATGCGCAGCCCATCTCGTAGAAGGCCTTCTTGCCGGCCAGCACCGGCTGCTTGCCGACGTCGCGCCGTGCCGGCACGGCGAGGTTCTGTGAATAGAAGGTGACCAGATCCATCACCGGCGACGGCGCCTCGACCGGGCCGAGCCGTTCCTGCACGCCATTCGGCATATCCAGGCAGGCCTTCTGGGCCATGGTGCAATCGCCCCAATGCCTGGGCACTTCCGGCGTCGAAATGCCGATGTCGCCGGCAAAGGCATCGGCCGACTGCTGGCGGATTGACGACGTCTGCGCCTTCCAGCCGAAGCGGCCAAGGGTAAGCTCACCGGTGAGCTCGTCGCGCACGATGTTGGGGCGACCCGAAATGCCATCGCCGTCGCGATCGTCCGGATCAGCTTTGGCCAGGATGTCGGCGGGATGTATCTGCTCGATCAGGCCAAGCCCGATCATGGCAGGTGTCACACGCGGCGAAAGCGTCGTGGCCGGATCCATGGGACCATAGCCGAGACCATCGACCGCATAGCTCGGCTTGCGCAGCGACACCCTGGTGCCGTCACCCAGCGTCACAGGTTGCTCGACATAGGTGATGCGCATGCGTCCCTCGCCGGCAAGGCCGGGTACCGCGAGATCCTGCAGCTGGGTGCCGTAGGTGGGGTCCGGGAAATTCAGCACCTTGCGCCCGGCGCGCTGCGCTTTTTCTTCCTCGGTCGAGGCCTCCCGCGCCAGTCTCAGGAACATCGAGGTGGCGTCCGGCTTGCCTTCCGGCGGATGCCCGCGGCCGTCCTTGAGGTGGCATGTCTGGCAGGCGCGGGCATTGAACAGCGGCCCGAGCCCATCCGACGCCTGCGTCGAAGACGGCGAGGAAACCCAGTTCTTGCGGAAAAGGGCGTTGCCGAGCTTGAAGGTGCCTTCTTCCTCGAAGGTGATGTTGGCCGAGGATTGCGAGAAAGCGTCGGCCGTGACGCGTTTCCGGGAGGTGCCGGCGCCACCCTGCATCAGCTCATATTCCTCCGGCCTGGAAAAGTCGGCCGTCGGGCTGGTGATGGCCTCGACGCGAGTGCGATCCTGCTCGGAAAGATCGGTGCGTGTGGTCGGCAGATTGGATGCGTCGCCCGCAACAGCAAGCGCCGCTGGCGACAGGATGGCCAGCGATATCGCAAAAATCAGAGGGCTGGCAGATGATTGATAGACACCGACCATCCCTTTGAAGGGGTGGTCGGTTTGTTCAGTTTTCCATCCGCGCGGTGCGCGGCGCAACAAATCCACGATGCGCCGCATGCGCGCATGTCCTATTCCGCTTCGTTGGCCGCATCCGCATTGAGCAGGCCATACTTCTCTTCGCCGAGCGAGCCGAGCAGATCGAGCTGGGTTTCGAGGAAGTCGATATGGCCTTCCTCGTCGGCCAGCAGTTCCTCGAACAGCTTCATGGTCACGTAGTCGCCGTGCTCGTAGCAGATATCACGCGACTGCTTGTAGGACGCGCGGGCGTCATACTCGCCGGCCAGGTCCGATTCCAGCACTTCCTTGACGTTCTGGCCGATCCTCAGCGGCGCGACCGACTGCAGGTTCGGGTGACCTTCGAGGAAGATGATGCGGGCCACCAGCTTGTCGGCATGCTGCATTTCCTCGATCGATTCCGCCCGCTCCTTCTTGGCGAGCTTGGTGTAACCCCAGTCCTCCAGCAGGCGATAGTGAAGCCAGTACTGGTTGACGGCACCGAGCTCTAGGAACAGAGCTTCGTTAAGCCGCTCGATGACCTGTTTTTCGCCCTTCATGGGTTTTGCTCCCGTATTGGACGCGCAGTTCTCTCACGCGATCCAGATGTGAAACGATATCCACGCCGCCCGCCTCCGAGCGGGCGTGGTAGTTCTCGGTGACCCGAATGATCGTTTCCACCACATTTGGGAAGCAGCCGCAACAGCGACCACGCTTGCGCATCGAATGATAGACCTTTGCGGGCACGATAAGCTGCCAGGGATCCTCATCCAGCAAGGCGATGATGGCCTGCTCGATCTCCTTTTCGGTGATGATATTGCAATGACAGATCAGCATTGGCGGTTCTGGATGGCTGGCGGCGCTTCATCGGCGCCGCGTGGCTTTCTGGGTTTCTCTCAACACCCGCCTCAGCGGCAGGTGCCATGCTCCTACTTGAACACCTTCTCAGGCGAATCGAGGCTGGCCGAACCTTCGAACGCGATCGCGTCCAGCTTCAGCGCCGCCACCACGCGTTCGATCGACTTGGTCTGGTCGACCAGCGCATCGATCGCAGCCTGCACGGTGGCGTTGCCTTCCTTGTTGCCTTCGCCGATCTGCTGGTCGTAGGCCTCGCCTTTTTCGGCGCGCGCCTTGATCGCCTCCATCTTGGCGACGCTGGTCTCAAGCTTGCCGGTCAGTTCCTTGTCGAGTGCCGCATCAGCCGCCTTGACCAGATCCCCCACCGAAGGACCGGAAACAGTGCTGCCGTCGACGCGCTTGTAGCTTGCGAGGTAGGCGTCACGGATGCCGACGGCATCATAAAGGTGCGAATTGTAGGTGTTGTCCGAGAAGCAGTCGTGTTCCTCTTCCGGATCGTGCAGCAGCAGGCCGAGCTTCATGCGCTCGCCGGCCAGCTCACCGTAGGAGAGCGAACCCATGCCGGTGAGGATGACAGCGATGCCGGCCTTCGGATCGCCTTCCTCCAGCGCCTTGCGCGCCGCGCCACCGTCCTTCCAGTTGCCGACCATCTCCTGGAGGTCGTCAACCAGCAGATCGCTGGCCGCTTTCAGATATTCGGCACGGCGGTCGCAATTGCCGCCGGTGCAGTTCTTGGTGTCGTAGTCGGTGAAGGGGCGGTTGCCGGCGCCCGGACCGGTGCCGTTCAGGTCCTGGCCCCACAGCAGAAATTCGATGGCGTGATAGCCGGTGGCGACGTTGGCCTCGATGCCGCCGGCTTCCTGCAGCGAACCTGACAGGAATTCCTTGGTCAGCTTCGATGCGTCGACCTTCTTGCCGTCGATCTCGATTTCCTTGTTGGCGATGACATTCGCCGTGTAGAGCGCGTTCTGGTCGGATTCCGTGCCGTAGCTCTTGTCGACATAGTCGATCAGGCCTTCATCCAGCGGCCATGCGTTGACGCGGCCTTCCCAGGCATCGACGACCGGGTTGCCGAAACGGTAGACTTCGGACTGCTGGTAAGGCACGCGCGCCGCCTTCCAGGCGGTGCGGGCTGCGTCCAGCGTTTCCTGCGACGGCTTGGCGATCAGTGCGTCGACGGCGGCATCCAGAGCCTTGGCAGTGGTCAGCGAGTCCTCGTATTTCGCGAGCGCGATATCCGAATAGGTCTTGATGACCGCCTTCGGATCGGTTTCTGCCTTGGCAGGCAGCGCGAAAACCGCCGTCGTCAACGCCAGCGTGGCGGCGATCGCGGCGATTTTGCCGCCGAAGCGTGCCGTCACCTTGTTGTTCTGCATTTCAAACGTCTCCCTCGGGACCATCTAAAGACCAGCCACCTGCACCGGGAAACAAGGCCCGACAGTCAGATGGCGCAATGTGTGAGTAGAAGGCGTGCAGACGCGGCGACAGCTGTCGCGAAAGGCCGAGCGGATGACCGCCGGAAGGCGCGGCGCACGCGGGAAAAGCAAAGACTGCCTCCAATCGAAAGGGTTCAAGGCCCAGACATCAAAGGAATGCGCGGGGTTGCGCGAGCTTCCATAAAGCTGCGACAACGACGAAAGTCAACGCAAATCGGCAATAAAGCCTTTCAAAACAATAGTTTGGAATTATTCTAAACTAGAAGGATCAAGTTTTGGCAAGCGGGCCCGCATGGTCGCGCACGCGCTTCGCCAGCTTAGTTTCTGTTTTGTCACGGTTTCTCATCATGAATCGTCCGGCCCTTTCGCGAATCTGCCCGGTTCGCAACCAGTGGTGGTCACGGACTGGCATTGACAGCCAGCTGTCCAGGGTGCGACCCGCTGTTGGCCTCTTGCGACGGCGGCGGACAATCGCCACTTGCGGCGTCGATCTAGAGCTATTCCAGGAAAAATGCGTAGCGGTCTTCCGTCCGGAATTGCGTAAAAATAGAGTTGGAGCGTTTCCGCGTTTTCGTGAAAACGGAAACACTCTAGAATCCTCATCCTAAGGCGGTTTGTGATGAAGAATGGTGTCGTCATCGTCGGAACCGGCCATGCCGGGGTTCAGGCTGCAGCCAGCTTGCGCGAAGAAGGCTATGACGGCCCGGTCGTGCTGCTCGGCGACGAGACGGACCTGCCCTATCACAAGCCGCCACTGTCCAAGACCTTCATCAAGGACGCCGAAGCCAAGCCACAGCCGCTGCGCGGCGAAGCCTTCTATTCCGGCCACAACATCGACCTGCGCCGCGGCGTGCGCATCGAGCGCATCGATGCCGGCGCACGCGTACTCGACGTTGCCGGCGGCGGCACGATCCCTTTCGACCGGCTGGTCCTGGCAACCGGTTCGCGGCCAAGATTGCTTCCCTTGCCAGGCAGCGAGCTCGCCGGCGTCATTTCCCTGCGCTCGCTTGACGATGCCCGCATCATCCGCGAGCTCAGTGCGACGGCTTCCGACGCCGTCATCCTCGGCGGCGGCTTCATCGGACTGGAGATCGCGGCGACGCTCAGCGCCGGCGGCCGCAAGGTGACGGTGATCGAGGCAGCCGACCGGGTGCTCGGCCGTGCCGTGGCACCGGTGATCGCTGCCCATGTCCACGAGCGGCTGATCGCCGGCGGCGTGCGCATCCTGACCGGCACCACCGTTGCCAGGCTGGAGGGCGAAAACGGCCATGTCGCGGCCGCTGTCACCTCGTCCGGAGAGCGGCTGCCGGCGCAGCTTGTCATCGTCGGCATCGGCGTGGTGCCGAATGTCGAACTGGCCGAAACGGCTGGCATCGCCACCGGCAACGGCATCCGCGTCGATACCTACATGCGTACGTCATTGCCCGAGGTACTGGCGGTGGGCGATGTCGCCAACTACAGGCACTGGGCGACGGACACCGACGTGCGGCTGGAGTCGGTGCAGAACGCCACCGACCAGGCCAAGCTTGCCGCGCGCACCATTCTTGGCCGCGAAGAGACCTATTCGGCGGTGCCATGGTTCTGGTCCGATATCGGCGACATGAAGCTGCAGATGGTCGGGCTGACGGCGGCCGGCGACCGGCACATCTCCGTGGGCGATGCCGCCGAGAACAAGCTGTCCGTCTATCATTTCTGCGGCGACCGGCTGATCGCCATCGAATCCATCAACCGGCCTGCCGATCATATGCTCGGCCGCAAGATGCTGGGCGTCGGTTTCTCGCCCACGGCTGAACAGGTCCTGGCCGGGACCGAGACGCTGAAGGCTGCCCTCGCCGCACACCAGCAGGCCGAGCCCGCCGCCTAGCCGACCGTGGCAGCCGAGGCTGGATTACAGTCACGCGCCGTGTGGAACTGCGTGAATGCCGGATGGCGCGTTATGGGGTTTCTCGCTTGTACCATATGGTTACAATCGAGAACGTCCGCGAGGCCCGAGTTTGCAAGACGCACCTGACAACGCGGTAGCGGATCAATCGACCTCGCAACTGGGCCTGGCCGTCCTGATGGCGGTTGCGGCGATGATCTCGGTGCAGTTGGGAGCGGCGCTGGCGCGGCCGGCCATGGACAGCTTCGGTCCGTTTGCGGTGACCTGGGGCCGTCTCACCTGGGCAGCGGTCCTGCTCTGGCTCATCGTGCGTCCCGATATCCGCAGCTACCGGCCGCGGGACCTGGCTGCCGCAATCGCATTGGGCGCCACCATCGCGGTTATGACACTGACGTTCTACCTGGCGATCATGCGCGTGCCGCTCGGCCTTGTCGTCGCCATCGAATTCCTCGGTCCGCTCGGTGTCGCGGCATTCGGCTTCGCCCGCAGCTGGCGCCTGATCTGGCTGGCGCTGGCCTTCATCGGCGTGCTGCTCCTGGTGCGCAACCTCGAAAGGTGGACGATCGACCTGATCGGCCTGGCCTTCGCCCTGGCGGCAGGCGCGGGCTGGGGCACCTACATAGTTCTGAACAAGCGTGTCGGCAGCACTTTCAAGGGCCTCGACGGCTTGGCCATATCCTTCGTCGCGGCCGCGCTCATCGCCACGCCTTTCGGCCTCCACGAAACAGGGCTCAGCCTGCCCGGCGGCCTGATCGTGCAAACCGTCGGCCTCGCGGTGTTGACCCCGCTTCTGCCCTATGTGCTCGAGATGCAGGCCCTGCGCAGACTGCCTTCGGCCACATTCGGCATCCTGATGAGCGCCGAGCCCGGTATCGGTGCGCTTGCCGGCTATCTCATCCTGCACGAGCCGCTGAGCCCGCAGCAGATCGCAGGCATCGCCTGCGTCATCTGTGCCAGCGTCGGGGCAACGCTCAGCGCCCGAAGCTGACGTCCGTCGACGACACAAAAAGCCGGCGCCTATCGCATCGGCCCGAAAATCGGGATCGATTTTCGGGCCGATGCGTAGCTTCAAAAGCGTTAGAGCGTCCTTTGCGCGTCCAAAGGACGCGCGGCGCTCTAATGCGCCGGCCTTTCCATTCGGAGCCGCAGATAGAGCTTAGGCCCTTACTTCGCGGATCGAAGTCTCGAGAATATCAAGCGCCTCGGTCATGACATTCTCCTGGACGGTGATCGGCGCCAGGAAGCGGATGACGTTGCCATAGACGCCGCAGGTGAGCAGGATCAGGCCCTTGTCCAGGGCCTTCAGCCGCACATTGTTGGCGAATTCGGCCGACGGCAACTTGGTCTTCGCATCGTTGAATTCGACCGCGTTCATGAAACCGGGACCACGGATGTCGACGATCTCGGGCACGTCGTCGCGCAGGGCTTCCAGCCGCTGCTTCAGCCGGGAGCCGAGCAAATTGGCGCGATCGTTGAGCTTTTCTTCCTCGATCACGTCGAGCACCGCATTGGCGGCTGCGACGCCGAGCGGATTGCCGGCATAGGTGCCGCCCAGACCGCCGGGGTTCGGCGAGTCCATCAGTTCGGCGCGGCCGGTGACGGCGGAAAGCGGGAAGCCGCCGGCGAGGCTCTTGGCCATGGTGGTGAGGTCCGGTGCGACATCGTGATGTTCCATCGCGAACATCTTGCCGGTACGGGCAAAGCCGGTCTGTACCTCATCGGCAATCAGCAGGATGCCGTGCTGGTCGCAGATCTTGCGCAGTGCCGAGACGAAATCGCGCGGCGCTTCGTAGAAGCCGCCCTCGCCCTGCACCGGCTCGACAATGATGGCAGCGACGCGGGCCGGATCGACATCGGCCTTGAACAGCTTGTCGAGTGCGGCCAGCGAATCCGCCGTGGTCACGCCATGCAGCGCAACCGGGAACGGCACGTGGAAGACGTCGCCGGGCATGGCGCCGAAGCCGGCCTTGTAGGGCTGGACCTTGCCGGTAAGCGCCATGCCCATGAAGGTGCGGCCGTGGAACGCGCCGGTGAAGGCGACGACCGCCTGGCGGCCGGTGGCGTGGCGCGCGATCTTGACGGCGTTCTCGACCGCCTCGGCACCCGTGGTGGCGAAGATGGTCTTCTTGTCGAACTTGCCTGGCAGCATCCCATTCAGGCGCTCGGCCAGACGCACGTAGTTCTCATAAGGCACGACCTGGTGGCAGGTGTGGGTGAAACGGTCGAGCTGCGCCTTGACCGCCTCGATCACCTTCGGGTGGCGGTGGCCGGTGTTGACCACGGCGATGCCGGCGGCGAAGTCGATATAGCGACGGCCCTCGACGTCCCAGATCTCGGAATTTTCAGCGCGTTCGGCATAGATCTGCGTCGTCATGCCGACGCCGCGTGAGATGGCGGCATTCTTACGGGCGGAAATGGTCGCGTTGCTCATCGTGCTTCTCTCCTTGGGGCTTCGTTGCCCTGTGTCTTTCGGCCTTCGCTAGCCTTCTGGCTTTATTTTCAATCCAACTCAAGCCGGCAGCCTGGATCAAGCCATTGGGCCTGCGCAAGTCGCCGTTTTTCCGGATTCCGCCGCGTCAGCGGTACGGAATCAATGACCTATTTCAAATTCTGGACCGCAAGGTATCCTGCTTCCTGTTAGCGCTCCTCGCGGTTGAGGCGCGCCTGGCGCGGAGGTGTTCCATGGCGAGACGACGACCGGTCGCGTTGAGCACCGCAGCTTGCCTGCGACCTTCCATGCCGCGCATGGCCTGCATGCTCTTCGCCGCGGCAGCAACTGCAGCTCTCGTCTCCGGCTGCCAGCGGCAGGAGGCCAAGAAAGCTGAAAAGCTCCCTGTTCTGGTCGCCACGCAGAAAGCCGAGGTTTCGGACTATGCCGACACGGTGTCGCTCACCGGCGTGATCGCCGCACGCACGCTGAACAACCTCTCCTTCCGCGTCGGCGGCCGCGTGGCGGAACGGCTGGTCGAGGTCGGAGACCACGTCGACGCAGGTCAGGTGCTGGCCCGCATCGACCCGCAGGAGCAGGAATCGGATCTGCGGACGGCGCAGGCGAACCTGGATGCCGCGCAGGCGCAACTGACGCAGACATCGGCTGCCTTCGACCGCCAGAAGACGCTGCTCGGTCAAGGCTATACGACGCGGCGCGACTACGATCAGGCCGACCAGGCGCTGAAGGTGGCGCAAGGCAGCGTCGAGGCGGCAAGAAGCGCGCTCGCCAACGCCAGGGAAAACCAGTCCTTCACCGAACTGCGCGCCGGCGCGCCGGGCATCGTCACGGCCCGCACGGTCGAGGCAGGGCAGGTCGTGCAGGCGGCGCAGACCGTTTTCGTCGTCGCCGAGGACGGCGACCGCGACGCCGTCTTCAACGTTCAGGAGACGCTGGTGGCCGGCGTGCATGGCAGCGGGCCGCCACCCGTCACCGTCGCGCTGCTGGCGAACCCGAAGGTCACGGCGCAAGGCGTTGTCCGCGAAATATCGCCTGTGGTCGACCCGGCTTCCAGTTCGGTGCGCGTCAAGGTCGCCATCCCCCAGACCCCATCCGCCATGCCACTCGGTGCGGCCGTCGTCGGCAGCGTCAGCGGCATGCACGGCCAGGCGGTTACGCTGCCCTGGCAAGCGCTCACCTCCAGCGACGGCAAGCCGGCGGTCTGGGTGGTCGATCCCGCCAGCAAGGCAGTGGCCATCGCACCCGTGACCGTGCTTGCCTATGGCACCGCCACCGTTGCCATCGGCGACGGGCTCAAGGCAGGCCAGACCGTCGTCACGGCAGGCGGCCAGTTGCTGAGCCCCGGCCTGGTTGTGGAGACCACGGAGGTAGCGCAATGAAGCACTTCCTGATCCTGGCAGCTCTGCCTGTTGCAGCACTGCTTTCCGGTTGTTCGCAGGAATCCGGCAACAAGGCGGCGGAAGCGCCGCGACCGGTGCTGTCGGTCGTCGTGCAACCCCGCGCCGCCGAGAGCTTCGGTTTCGCCGGCACCATCGAGCCGCGCTACAGCGCCGGCCTTTCCTTCCGGCTGCTCGGCCGCGTCGTCGCCCGCGACGTCGATGTCGGCGACACCGTCGCCAAGGGAGCGACGCTCGCCGCGCTCGACCCAACCGCGCTCGACCTTGCCGTTCAGGCAGCCAAGGCCGAACTCTCCAATGCGGAAGCGCAAGCCGCCAATGCCAACGCCAGCGAAGAACGCATGCGGCAGCTGCTCGCTTCAAAGAATGCCTCGCAGGCCGTCTACGATGCCGCCAAACAGGCACAGCTGGCAGCCAGCGCCAATGTCGAACGCGCCCGCGCTTCGCTTGCCAAATCGGAAGAACAGCTGGGCTACGCCCGCCTGTTCTCGGATTTCGACGGGGTCGTGACCGCGGTCGGCGCCGAGGTCGGCCAGACCGTGTCGCCCGGACAGATGGTGGTCACCGTGGCCCGTGCCGACACCCGCGAGGCGGTCGTCGATATTCCGGACTGGCTGACCGGGGATCTCGTAGCCGACGCACCCTTCGAGGTTGCGCTGCAGTCGCTGCCGTCGATCAGGACGCAGGGCAAGCTGCGCGAACTGGCGCCGCAGTCTGACGACTCCACCCGCAGCCGCCGTGTCAGGCTTTCCTTGATCGATCCGCCGGATGCGTTCCGGCTGGGCTCGACCGTCACGGTGACCCGCGCGTCCACGATCAAGCCAGCGATCGAGCTGCCATTGTCGGCGCTGCTGGAGAAGGACGGCAAGACCCAGGTGTGGATCGTCGACGAGAAGACGGCGAGCGTCGCCCCGCGGGATATCCAGGTGACCGCCCGCACCGGCGGCACCTTTACCGTGGCGGACGGCCTGGCTGCCGGAACGCGCGTGGTAACCGCCGGCGTCCACAGCCTGACGCCCGGCCAGAAGATCAAGCTGCAGTAGGAGCGGACACGTGAAGCGTTTCAACCTGTCCGACTGGGCGCTCGAGCACCGCTCGCTGGTCTGGTATTTCATGCTGGTCTTCGTCGTGGCCGGCGTCTTCGCCTACATCAATCTCGGCCGCGAGGAAGACCCCTCCTTCACCATCAAGACGATGCTGATCCAGGCCAACTGGCCGGGCGCCTCGGTCGACGAGCAGGCCAAGCAGGTCACCGACCGCATCGAGAAGAAGCTCGAGGAACTCGACAAGCTGGACTTCACCCGCTCGGTCACGACCGCGGGCCGCACCATCGTCTTCGTCAATCTGAAGGACAACACCAAGGCGCGCGACGTGGTGCCGACGTGGCTGCAGGTCCGCAACATGATCGAGGACATCAAGCCGCAGTTCCCACAGGGCGTGCTCGGGCCTTTCTACAACGACCGTTTCGGCGACGTGTTCGGCAACATCTATGCCTTCACCTCCGACGGGCTGTCGCCCCGGCAGTTGCGCGACTATGTCGAGAACGTGCGTGCCGAGGTGCTCACCGTGCCGAATGCCGGCAAGGTCGAACTGATCGGCGCGCGCGACGAGGTCATCTATCTCGAATTCTCCACCCGCCAGATTGCAGCACTCGGGCTCAACCAGCAGCAGATCATCGCATCGCTGCAGGCGCAGAATGCGATTGCACCGTCCGGTGTCATCCAGTCCGGGCCGGAACAGGTCAGCGTGCGCGTCACTGGCCAGTTCAGCTCCGAGGAGAGCCTGCGCGCCATCAATCTCAGGGTGAACAACCGCTTCTTCCGCCTGAGCGATGTCGCTACCATCACGCGCGGCTACACCGACCCGCCGGCCTCGCTGTTCCGCTTCAACGGCGAGGATGCGATCGGGCTCGCCGTCGGCATGAAGCCGAACGCCAACCTGCTGGATTTCGGCAAGGCGCTCGAACACAAGATGGAGGAGGTGAAAGGCGAGCTGCCGATCGGCGTCGGCGTGCATCTGGTCGCCGACCAGCCGCTGATCGTCGAGGAAGCGGTTTCGGGCTTCACGCGCGCGCTGTTCGAGGCCGTCGCCATCGTGCTTGCCGTCTCCTTCGTCAGCCTGGGCGTGCGCGCCGGCTTCGTGGTATCGTTGTCGATCCCGCTGGTGCTGGCCATCACCTTCCTGGTCATGACCTATCTCGACATCTCGCTGCAGCGTGTTTCGCTGGGAGCGCTGATCATCGCGCTCGGCCTTCTGGTCGACGATGCGATGATCGCCGTCGAGATGATGGTCGCCCGGCTGGAGGCCGGCGATCCGCTCAACAAGGCGGCGACCTACGTCTACACCTCCACCGCATTCCCGATGCTCACCGGCACGCTGGTGACGGTGGCCGGTTTCATCCCGATCGGCCTCAATTCGAGCGCCGCGGGTGAATACACCTTCACCCTGTTCGTGGTCATCGCGGTCTCGCTTCTGATCTCGTGGATCGTGGCGGTGCTGTTCGCGCCTCTGCTTGGCGTCACCTTCCTGCCCGCGACGATGAAGAAGCATCATGACAAGCCGGGCCGCTTCACCACGCTTTTCCAGCGCGTCCTGCTTGCGTCAGTGCGCCGGCGCTGGCTGACCATCATCGCCACCGTCCTGCTTTTCCTGACTTCGCTCGCCGGCATGACCCTGGTGCAGCAGCAGTTCTTCCCGGCATCCGATCGGCCGGAGCTGATCGTCGACTGGAACCTGCCGCAGAACAGCTCGATCGCCGAGACGCGCGCGCAGATGGAGCGTTTCGAAAAGCTGGCGCTGGTCGGCAACAAGGACGTCGACCATTGGAGCTCCTATGTCGGCCAGAGCGCGGTGCGTTTCGTGCTCGCCTATGACGTCCAGCCCTCCAACCCGTATTACGGGCAGACCGTCATCGTCACCAAGGGTGTCGAGGAGCGCAACCGCGTGCATGCGGCGATCGACAAGATGCTGCGTGAGGATTTCGTCGGCACCGATACCTTCGTCAAGACGCTGGAACTCGGACCGCCGGTCGGCCGGCCGGTGCAGTACCGCGTCAGCGGCCCGGACGTGCAGGTGGTGCGCAGCCTGGCGCAGGATCTGGCGGGCCGCATCTCGGCCAATCCCAAGCTCGCCGCGCCCAATTTCGATTGGAACGAGCCCGAGCGTGTGCTGAAGGTGGACGTACTGCAGGACAAGGCGCGCCAGCTCGGCATCACTTCGCAGGACATCGCCTCGGCGCTGAACAGCGTGGTCGGCGGCGTCACCATCACGCAGGTGCGCGACTCGACCTATCTGGTCAACGTCGTGGTGCGTTCGCGCGAGGCCGAGCGCAGCTCGCTGGAAACGCTGAAGAACATGCAATTGCCGACCGGCAGCGGCGAATCCATCCCGCTCGCGGCAGTGGCCAATTTCGACTACACGCTGGAACAGCCGACGATCTGGCGGCGCAGCCGCATCCCGACGCTGACGGTGCGGGCCGGGCTGGTGGGCGGTGCATTGCCGGATACGGTCGTCAACGAACTGAAGCCGACGGTCAATGCCTTCATCGCCGAGCTGCCCGCCGGTTACAATGTCGTCACTGGCGGTTCGGTCGAGGAAAGCGCCAAGAGCCAGGGGCCGATCGCTGCCGTGGTGCCGCTGATGCTGTTCGTCATGGCAACCATCCTGATGATCCAGCTGCAGAGTTTCCAGCGCCTGTTCCTGGTGGTGGCGGTGGCGCCGCTCGGCCTGATCGGCGTGGTCGTGGCGCTTGTATCTTCCAACTCGCCGATGGGCTTCGTCGCCTTGCTCGGCGTGCTGGCGCTGATCGGAATCCTGATCCGCAATTCGGTGATCCTGATCGTGCAGATCGAGGACCTGGTCAGGGAAGGCAAGGACCGCTGGCTGGCGGTGATCGAGGCGAGCGAGCATCGCATGCGGCCGATCGCGCTCACCGCCGCCGCTGCCTCGCTGGCGCTGATCCCGATCGCGCGTGAAGTGTTCTGGGGACCGATGGCCTATGCGATGATGGGCGGCATCATCGCCGGCACGGCGATCACCCTGCTGTTCCTGCCGGCGCTCTATGTCGCCTGGTTCCGGCTGAAGGAACCCAGGGAAGCCGAGCAGACCGCCGCTGGGTGATCAGGCGAGCCTGCCGAGCAGGCGCAGGAACTGCGCGGCCTCTTTCGCCGTCAGCGGCGCCAGCGTCTCCTCGGTGATCGCCTTGGCCAGGGGGATGAGTTCTTCGACGGCATCGTGTCCCGCAGCCGTCAGCGACACCAAAAGCAACCGCTTGTCGGTGTCGTGTTTCTTGAGCTCGACATAGCCGCGTGACCTCAGGCGGTCGATGACCCCCTTCACCGTGGCGGCATCCATGGCGATCATCTGGCCAAGCTGGTTCTGGGAGGCCTCACCCACTTCATGGAGCCTCGCCAGTGCGGCGAATTGCGGCGGCGTCAGATCCGCGATGCGGCTGGCGAAAATCGCGACATGGCGCTGGTGCGCCTTGCGCAGCACGAATCCGATCTGTTCCTGCAGGCGATAGCCGTCGTCGGGCTCGGCGCCGACCAGTGCCAGAGGTGCCTTGGCCGTCGTCACCGCTGGCCATCCCAGGTCTTGATGTCCCTGGCCTCCAGCCCGCCCATGCGGTTGTGGATGCGCGGACCGCAAGTCATCACCAGGCAGAAGAGGATCTCGTCGGACCGGGGGCCATCGGCGATGCCGACTTCCATGGCGTCGAAATGCGAGCGCACGTAGGAGGCGTTGATATGGCCGATCGGCACGTCGAGACGTGCGCCGAAACCGCCGACCTTCTTTGCCGACGGCACGATTGCCTTGGCTTCGCCAAGCCGTTCGCGCATCGCATAGCCGCCCGGCACATGCCAGAGAGCGCCATGCTCCAGTTCGCCGGCACTGCCGACGATGGCGCCCTTGCCGTAGCCGTCGATGACATGGGCATCGCCGCCGAGCGCCGCGATCAGCCGGTCGGTCATGACCAGGCCAAGCGGCTTCAGGTCTTCCATCGCGCTTTGCAGGTCTTCGACATAGCGCCCGGCAAATGGGTTCCTGACCAGCGCCATCGCCGCAGCGCGGCGGCGCGGCACATTCACCGCCGGCCCGCCATCATGAACGATTTCCTCGATCAGCACCGCGATCTTGCGAATGGGGAATTCAGGCATGGACGAAATCCTTGGTTTTGTCGGATGGACGCAGGCGGTCGCTGCGAGGATCGGGAAAACTCCCGGCGAGAGCGGTGGCCCCGTTGAGGAACAGCGCCGCCGCCGTGATCAGCCCGCGCCGCCGATAATCCTCGGCGACGGCCAGGCCGGCCTCCAGCGCTTGCGCGGTTTCCCGAGGCGATACCATTGCGACCCCGACCGTCACAAGCCGCGCACCGAGATCGCTGTCGGGGGCAAGTTCGAATGCAGGTTGCCGTTTGACGGCAGGATGGCCAGGCAGATCGACGGCATTGGCGATCAGTGTGGCCGCAGCATCGGCAGCCGCACCACAGCAGGCCAGCACCGTGACCGCATCGGCAATGCCGAGTGAAAACGATCGACCACGCCAGCCGCTGGTGGCAACACCGCGCACGCTGTCTTCGGCGCGGACAAGAATACGATCTGTGAAGCCGTATCCGGTTCCGGCAATAGCCAGTTTCATCGACTGGCCGGGTGCCAGATGCAGTGCGCTGTCGCCGCCATTGTTGACATAGGCGCGATCGAGCTTCCGCCCGGAAACCATGGCGGCCAGTACTTCGTCGGCGACCGAGCCGGCGACCGCTGCCATGGGCGTGATGAAGCACTCCGCCAGGGGCGAGACCGCGGCTTCCATCCGCCGTGCTGTCGGCCCCCCAAAGGGACGCCGCTTGAGAGCGACGGGCTGGCGCAGAGCAGGCAACTCTTCGACCAGTTCCGGCAGGATATTCTGAAACCGCGCCACCGCCTGTTCGTAGGCCGCACGCACCTCAAAAGCCTCACCAAACGCCTCGATGACCAGATCGATCGGCCCGTGATTCAGATGCAGCCTTGTGCCGTCGGCCAGCCAGTGCGCCTGCGGCCCGTTCATGAAGCGCCTCCCATGCGCCTGAGCTGCGCCAGAGGTGGCCAGGGGTTCGTCTCGGATGCTCCCGCGTTGCTGCGGGGATTGAGGTATTCCCCGCCGCGCGCAAAGACATCGGCAAGGCTGCGGACTTCGGCGTCATGGCCGCCAAGCCTGAGATAGTCGTCGCGGCGCAAGGTGAATTCGATTGGCGCCACCAGTGCCGGTGTCGGCACATAGCCGAAAGCGCCCTGCGGCACGCGGCTGACATCGACCATCAAGGTGATGCCGCCGCCGGGCCAGACATAGACCGGCGCACCGCCAACGGTGACGTAAGTCTCCAGCCGCTGCACGGAGCGCGTGAGGTTGACCGGGTTCTCCGTCACGCCGGCCCTGAGGCTGCCGCCGGCACCGCCGATGAACAGCACCGTGCACAGCGCCGGCTCGCAATTTTCCTCGATGAGCGCCACCGATTTGCGCAACCGTTCGGGGAACGGCTTTTCGACGGGCTTCAGCGTCTCGTCCAGTTCGTAATAGGCAAACTGCTCGCCGGTGGTGGAGACCATCAGCAGGGACAGGCCGGGTCGGGCGCCTTTGCCGGTATTCCATGGTCCCAGGATCGACAGCGGATCATCGATGGCAGTGCCACCCCAGCCGACACCGGGTTCCGAGACCTTGAAATAGCGACCGGGCGTGGAGCGGCGGCCGATGATGCGAATGCCGGTGTCCGGCCAGCCGAGCACCTTGCCGGCCTGATGCTCGGAAACCACGCCGGTGATGTGATCGTCCACCACGACGACCTCGTCGACCAGTCCGCGCCATTGCGCGGCGAACATGCCGATGGTGGCCGAACCGCAGCCGACGCGCATGCGATGTTCGAGTTTGCCGTCGATCAGCGGAGCCTTGCCAGCCTGAACGACGACGGTGGCGCCACCGTCGATGGCGAGCTCGACCGGCTGCTGGTTGCACAGCGCCAGCAAGGCATCGCAGGTGGCGCGGCCTTCCGCCTTCGAGCCGCCGGTGAGGTGATGGACGCCGCCCAGTGACAACATCTGCGAGCCATATTCGCCGGTGGTGACATGGCCGATCGCCTCGCCGCCAGCGCGCACGGTTGCCGCCTCGTCGCCGACATGACGGTCGGTGTCGATCTTCACCTTGACGCCGCAATAGGAGAAGATGCCCTCGGTCACCACGGTGACGAGGTCGACCCCTTCCACTTCCTGGCTGATGATGAAGGGCGCCGGCTTGTAGTCCGGATAGGTGGTGCCGGCACCGATCGCCGTCACGAAACGCCGGCCGGTGTTGACGAGTTCGCCTGACCACGCCTCGCCGTCGGCGACAAAGGGCACCACGGCCTGGCCGGTCTCGGCGGCATGGTCGAGAATGGTCAGCGGATCGAGCCGCACCACGCGCCCTGCCCGGTTGCCATAGCGGTCGCAGGCGCCTGTGCGGCCCTCGGCGATGTAACACATGACCGGACAGGCATCGCAGCGGATCTTCTCGGCAAGCTGTTTTTCGCCGGGATCATGCGTATCGAAACGTTCGGCGAGTTCGCTCATCGGCCCGCCTCCCTGATTGCCGACATTATCCGTGACGGCGTCGCCGGTACTTTCGCCATCATCACACCGGTGGCATGGCGGATAGCGTTGAGGATGGCCGGCGCCGTCGGGATCAGCGAATGTTCACCGAGACCCTTGGCGCCGAAAGGCCCCTCGGGATCCGGTACCTCGACCAGGATCGTCTCGATCGGAGGCACGTCGCCGATGGTCGGGATGAGATAATCGTGCAGGTTCTCGGTGCGGCCGGGAATGTATTCTTCCATCAGCGCCATGCCGATGCCCTGGGCGATGCCGCCTTCGATCTGCCCTTCGGCCAGCAAAGGGTTGATCGCCTTGCCGACATCGTGCGCGGCCGTGATCTTGATCAGCCGCACGGTGCCGAGGCGCATGTCGACTTCGAGCTCGGCGAGTTGCGCGCCGTAACCATAGACGGCATAGGGCTTGCCCTGTCCCTTGGCATCGAGCGCGGAAGTTGGCGGGTCATAGGTTTCTTCGGCACGGAAGACGAAACCGTCATCGTCCACCGCGAGCGCGGCGAGGTCGATGCGGCGCGTGGCGTCGCCCTCATGGATAAGGAGCAGGCCGTTTTCGAACGAGAGCGTGGCACCGCCGGAGACATTGGCGTAGCGCAGGACGTGCTCGCGCAGGGCGCGTCCCGCTTTTTCGGCGGCCTTGCCGGTCACGAAGGTCTGGCGCGACGCCGAGGTCTTGCCAGCGTCAGGAGAGATTGCCGTGTCCGCACCTCTCAGTTTCAGATTTTCCAGCGGGACGCCGAGCGCGTCGGCGCAGATCTGGGCAATGACGGTGTTGGAGCCCTGGCCGATATCGACCGCGCCCTGATGGAGAACGACTTCGCCCGTCGGCGCGATGCCCAGCTTGATCGTCGAGGGATTGGGCAGCGAAGTGTTGCCACAGCCGTACCAGCAGGAGGCGACGCCGACACCACGCCGCAGTGCGCGCCTTGCCGCTTCGTCACTGATGTTGAAGCTGTCCGCTTCAGCCAGAGCGCGGGCCCAATGTGTCTCGAGGGCTTCGAGACAGGCGCCGATGCCGACGCCGGCTTCAAGCTTCTGGCCGGTCACCGTTTCCGAGCCGTTTCGCAGGCAATTCTTCAGCCGGAATTCCAGACGGTCGACGCCGAGCCTGTCGGCCAGCTGATCGTACAGCGCCTCCTGCATGATCGTTGCCTGCGGCACGCCAAAACCACGGAAGGCGCCGGAGATCGGACCATTGGTATGGATGGCGCGGCCTTCGGCGCGGTAGTGCGGCGTCGCATAAGGACCCGAGGCATGCACCGGCACACGGTTGGCCACCGTCGGTCCCCAGCTGGCATAGGCACCGGTGTTGAAGTCGCCTTCGAACCGCATGGCGCAGACCATGCCGTCAGCTGCCACGCCGATCGTGGCCCGCATGGCAGCGGGATGGCGCTTGGTCGTCGCCATCATCGATTCCGTGCGGGAGAAGGCAAGGGCGGCCGGGCGGCCGGTCTTCATGGCGACCAGACCGATCAACGGCTGCACGGAAATGTCGAGCTTGGCCCCGAACCCGCCGCCGGTCGCCGTCGGCACGATGCGCACCTTGTCCGGGCTGAGCCCAAGAACACGCGCGGTATCGTCACGGTCCATGTAGGGCGCCTGCGTGCAGGCAACGACGACCAGTGTATCGTCATCCATCCAGGCGTAGCCTGCTTCCGGCTCGATATAGGCATGTTCGACATAAGACGTCTCGATCATTGCCGATGCCGTGGCGAAGGCTGCCGCCAGAACCTTGTCGGGCTCGCCGCGTTCCACGAAGCCTTTCGTCAGCACATTGCCGGCACGATCCGTGTGGATGGTAGGGACATCCGCGGCCTGGGCTTCGTTTGCCGAGAGCAGGTGCTGCGCTTGCGCCCACATAACCGGGAAATCCGTGAGATCGAGGTCGGCCGCGACAGCCCGCTCGGCGGCAATCAGAGCCACCGCTTCTCCGCGAAAACGGACAATGCCTTCCGCCAGCGCGGGCTGGTCGGCAAAGGCCGGAATGACACCGAACAGGTTCCGGCCCGGGATGTCCGCTGCCGTGAACACACCGGCGACACCGCGATGCCTTGCCTGCCAGGCAGCGAGATCGCCGAATGCAAACCGTGCGTGATGGTGCGGCGAGCGCACGACCAGAACGGCCAGGGCATCTTCAGGGAAAGAGTCGGCACCAAACTTTTCAACCCCTGTGACCTTCGGCACACCATCCAGCCGCACGGGCGAGGATCCAACCGCCTTGCCCGTGACCGGCAGCCGTAAATCGAGGCCGCTGTCTTTCCTGGCCGGATCGCTACCCGCAACATCCAGCACTGCGGCGATGATCTTGCGATAACCGGTGCAGCGGCAGAGAATTCCACCCAGCGCGTCGCGCACCTCGGTCTCATCGGGATGCGGGTTCTTCGCCAGAAGCGCGGTGGCGGTCACCAGCAGTCCTGGCGTGCAGATGCCGCATTGCGCGGCGCCGTGTTTGAGAAAGGCTGCCTGAAGCGCGGACAACCGGCCATTGGCCAGCCCTTCGACGGTTGTGACACTGGCTCCAGCGACGGACGCGACCGGTGTCAGGCAGGCGCAGACCGGCTCACCGTCGACAAGCACGGTGCAGGCTCCGCAATCACCGGCATCGCAGCCGACCTTGGTTCCGGTGAGCTGCAACTCGTCGCGCAGGACCGATGACAGCCGGCTGACGGGCGAGACGGATACGGACGCCTGAGCGGCATTGACCTCGAAGCTAATCTGGCCGCGCTGCATGCTCACGCCGCAACTTCTTCTGGAGATTGGCAGGCCGCGGCCTGGACGGCGCGCGCAACGATTTCGCGAGCGGCGTCGAGCCGATAGCCGGCGGAGCCGCGCACATCGTCGATAGGCGCGAGTTGCGGCATCGGCGCGGTGTTCACGATATCGGCAAGCGGACCACCAAGCGTCTGTCCAACAAGCACCTGCTCAAGATGTGGCAGGCGTGTCGCGACAACCGAGCAGGCGCCGACGGCGATTGCCGCGTGCCGGATGATCTTGTCCTCGACGATCAGCCGGACAGCCACCATGGCGATCGAGATCACCAGATATCGCCGCGCGCCGAGCTTGACGAAAACCGAGGTTCCGGCAGCACTTGTCTTGGGTATGCGGATCGCGGTGACCAGTTCATCCGGACGGCGCGCGGTGCGGCGGCTGCCAAGGATGAAATCGGTAAGCGGCAGATGCCGGAGCGTCTCGGCCGAGCGCAATTCCACCTCGGCATCCAACACCAGCAGGGCAGGGACGCCGTCCGCGGCGGGCGACGCGTTGCAGAGATTGCCGGCAACCGACGCGGCATTCTGGATCTGCGGCGAGCCGACTTCGCGCGCAGCCTGTTTCAGTGCATCGAAGGCGGAAGGCAGAGGCTGGCGGATGATGTCCGTCCAGGTCGTGCGGGCGCCGATCGACCAGTGGGTGGCTTCTTCGAGAACGCCGCGCAGCGCGCCGATGCCGTTGATGTCGAGGATGTCCTCGCGAATCGGCCGGCTGCCCTGGGCGGGGTAGAAGTCGGTGCCACCGGCGAGCACGCGCCACGATGTTTCGCCGAGCAGCGCGAGCGCTTCGTCGAGTGTGGCGGGTTTCGCGTAACGGATCACGCCTGCCTTCCCGGTTCCTCCCCAAGGAGGCTTGCCCCTGATTGGCGCATGATCCTTTTCGAGGGTCGCGTGCCAATATCGGCCGGTGCATCGCCGGCAAATTCATTCGTATGCAAATGATATCAGCCGCGCCGGCTTTGTCAAAGCGAACGGCATTTACGGACCGACTTCGGCAGCCTTGCGCTTTAGAAGGTTGACGTGGGCGACCATCTGATCAAGTTTCTCCACCCCGGTCGTCCAGGGTGTGCTCTCGACACAGCCCAAGCGACCTACTCCTGCATGTCGAAAGGGTACGCCATGGCCGACGAAGCACTGATCGTTGTCGATCTGCAGAACGATTTCTGCCCGGGCGGCGCACTTGCCGTGACCGGCGGCGACGAAATCGTGCCGCTGGTCAACGACCTGATCCGCAACGCCGAGCATGTGGTGATGACGCAGGACTGGCACCCGGCCGGTCATTCCAGCTTTGCATCGAGCCATCCGGGCAAGCAGCCTTTCGAGATAATCGAGATGCCATACGGCCCGCAGACCCTGTGGCCGGACCATTGCATCCAGGGCAGCCTCGGCTCCGATTTCCACTCCGGGCTTGCCTGGAGCAAAGCCGAGCTGATCATTCGCAAGGGCTTCCGCCCGGGAATCGACAGCTATTCGGCATTCTTCGAAAACGATCACACAACGCCGACCGGCCTCGCCGGCTACCTGCGTGAGCGCGGCATCGGCGCAATCACGCTGGTCGGCCTGGCGACGGATTTCTGCGTGGCTTTCTCGGCACTCGACGCGATCAAGCATGGTCTCGCAACGACGGTGCGTCTCGATGCCTGCCGCGGCATCGACCTGAATGGCTCGCTCGACGCGATGCTGGGCCGTATGCGCGACGCCGGCGTGGTGCTGGTTTAGCGGTCTCGTCAGATATCTGTCAGCAAAAGGCCGTAATAAAGCCCGCTGCCTTGTAGCGACGACGAGGAGTCGCTCTGAACAGAGCCTCCGAATGCGGCCTTGAGAGCCCCGATCGTGACGCTCTTGGCTTCAGCTGAAGCACCTCGCTTGAAGTTTGCCGTGTATACAACGTCGGCGCGTATCGCCTGCTTTGTCTGGTAGGCGATTTTTTTCCTGGAGAATTCGCGCAAAATTTCCGCACAATTGGGGCCGAGGCCGGCTCGGATCGATGCGAGATCCTCAAATCCGAGCTGCTCGATCTTCACGTTGTTGAACTTCATGGTCACGGATTCGACGTTATCCAAACCTGCGCTTATCCCCAACTCGGCCAAGGCCGTGGCGTCCAGTTTGAATGTTCCATTGAATTGACGAGAAGCCTCCGAAGAGGCTGCCACATCGACAATTGGCTTCGGAGCATTGGTGAAGTCCGGCCTGCACAAATAAGTCAATTTCAAAGGTGATTTCAGACCTGATCCTTTTACGGACGTAACCAGGGAGCCTGGTCCGTAAGCAGTCGATGGCAGGGCAACTGCATCATAGCCAAGCCGTTGAACGACAGTATTGGGGGATGGCGCCAGACCACCGCTCGTCTGATCGCAGGACGACAGAAAAATGGCCGCTACAGCGACGAAACCTATCCGAAACATTCTGGATGCCCCCACCCGCAGCTTACCCGCAATTACTGAAGCACAGCGCGGAAGACTCCGCAACAGCGATTACTTCTGTTGCTTGAATGCTTATTTATTCGCCAACCTTCGTGCGACACTGAATATTCGTCATGGCGGGCCGAATGGCCCGAGATGGTTCCGCGGCAATGATCGCGAGCATGACTTTCAAATGAACGTTGACCTTCAGGTTCTCGGCTCGTAACCAACAACAACAGTCCGTTGTCCGAGACCATGCGCCGTTTTATCGCTCTTCCCACCGCGTTTCTGTGGTTGATCACCCCGGCTTCTGCTGCCGAAGGATTGCCTGGCGCAGCCATGTCGCTCTGGTGGGCATTGCCCTTTGCCGGCCTGCTGCTGTCGATTGCCAGTGGTCCGCTGCTGTTTCCGCATCTCTGGGAACATCACTACGGCAAGATCGCCGCAGGTTGGGCCGCGCTGGTCGTCGCCCCGCTGGCGCTGGCTTTCGGGGCGGATATTTCCCTCAACGCCGTGCTGCATGCGCTGCTGACCGAATACATGTCGTTCATCATTCTGCTGTTCGCCCTGTTCACCATCGCGGGCGGCATCCTTGTTGCAGGAAACATCCACGGCACGCCGTGGACGAATGCCGGCCTGTTGCTGATCGGGGCTATCCTCGCCTCGGTGGTCGGCACCACCGGTGCCTCGATGATCATGATCCGGCCCGTCATCCGCGCCAACGACAACCGGCCGTTCAACGCTCACGTCGTCGTTTTCTTCATCTTCCTGGTGTCCAACATCGGCGGCTCGCTGACACCGCTCGGCGATCCACCGCTCTTCGTCGGCTTCCTGCGCGGCGTCGACTTTTTCTGGACGACGGCGAACCTGTGGCGTGAAACGCTGTTCGTCACCGTTCTGGTGCTGGCTGCCTTCCTGGTGCTGGACTTCGTGTTGCACTGGCGCGAAGGCGGCCAGCCCAAGATCAAGGACCCGACACCGGATTCGAAAGTGCGCCTGCGCGGCTTGCCCAATCTGCCATTGCTCGCCTGTGTAATCGCGGCGATCCTGCTCTCCGCATCCTGGAAACCCGGCATCGAGGTTCCGGTTTTCGGCGTGATGCTGGAACTGCAGAACCTGATGCGCGACGCGATCATCCTCGCGCTTGCCTTCGTTTCACTGGCGGTGTCGCGCAGCGAATACCGCCGGGCCAATGGCTTCGCCTGGGGGCCGATCGCCGAGGTGGCAAAACTCTTTGCCGCGATCTTCATCTGCATCGTGCCGGTGATCGCCATTCTGAAGGCTGGCAACGATGGTGCCCTGGCACCTCTGGTTGCGCTGGTGACGGCTGCCGACGGAACGCCGAACGATCTCGCCTATTTCTGGCTGACCGGCGCGCTGTCCTCATTCCTCGACAATGCGCCGACCTATCTCGTCTTCTTCGAGCTGGCCGGCGGTGACGCGCGTCATCTGATGACCGAGCTTGCAACGACGCTGGCAGCGATTTCGGCGGGCGCCGTCTTCATGGGAGCGAACACCTATATCGGCAATGCCCCCAATTTCATGGTCTATGCCATTGCGCGCCACCAGGGCGTCAGGATGCCGGGTTTCTTCGGCTATATGCTATGGTCGGGCTCGGTGCTGATCCCGACTTTCCTCATCGCCGGATTTGTCTTCTTCCGGTGAAGGTCCTAGACCGCACCAGGCGACATTGTCACGTCGCCTCAAACCTATAAAAAGAACGGCGAAAGGATAACCGATGACGCCAAAAGCCGTTTTCTGGGACATGGATGGAACGCTCGTCGACAGCGAGCCGCTGCACGATGCCGCTCTGGTTTCGGCGATGCGCAGCGTCGGCCTGACAGCGCCTGCCGACCTGCATGAGCGCGTGCTCGGCAAGACCGCCGCTTTCGTCTACGACATGATGCGCGATGAATTCGGCCTGACGCTGCCGTTCGATGAATGGATCGCGCTCAAATATGATTACTACATGGCCAATGTCGCCGGCTTGCAGCCAAGGCCAGGCGCGATCGAAATCTACCAGGAGCTGAGGGCGCTGGGCGTGCCCCAGGCGGTGGTTTCGAATTCCGACCGGCTGATCGTCGACGCCAATCTCGGCGCGGTCGGCCTTTCCCATGCCGGCATGAAGACGGTGAGCCGCAACGACGTGCGTGAAGGCAAACCACATCCCGAACCATTCCTGCGCGCGGCCTGGCTGTTCGATGTTGACCCTGGCGAAGCGGTCGCGATCGACGACAGTGTAACGGGTGCGATGTCCGGCCTGGCCGCCGGCATGAAGACGATCTTCTGGCCGGAAAGGCCGATGCCGGGCCCTGACGGAGCGGTCGTCATCAACACGGCGGACGAACTGCGCGCCGAACTCGGGCTTTAAATACGGGTCCTGGATGTTGATACATCCAGGACGCCTCGATCGCCGGCGCGGTCCATCCGGGCCGCCAGGGTATTCCAGCAAAGAATTGGAGCGTTTCCGCGTTTCCAAAAAAGGAAACGCTCCAGCTTACGCGCCAACGGGCGCGGCGCCCAAGAACACGGTCAATTGGCGCGCGCTCCAACGGTCCTGGTGACCGTTGGCATCAACCGTCGAGTCAGTTGCGGTAGGCGGGTTCCTGCTCGTCGAGGATGGCTTTCAACTCGGCCAGATGCCGTTCCGCCTGGCCGGGATAGTCGTCCATCTCCGATGCCGTCTTCTCGGCGATCTCGTCCGAGAGCACCCGCAGCGGCCGGCCGGTCCACAAGGCCTTGATGTAGGTTTCGGCCGCGCGCTCGAAGTAGAACATCCGGTTGAAGGCGTCCGCGACGCTGTCGCCGATGACCAGCACGCCGTGATTGCCCATGATCATCACCTTGTGCCTGGGATTGGCGAGCAGTTGCGAACAGCGCTCGCCCTCCTCCTCGAAGGCAAGCCCGCCATAGCACTCGTCGACGACGGTGCGATTGAAGAAGGCAGCCGAATTCTGGTCGATCGGCGGCAAGGTGGAGTCGGCCAGCGATGCCAGCACGGTGGCGTGGATCGAATGCACATGCATGACACAGCGCGCATGCGGGACATTACGATGGATGGCGCCATGCAGGCCCCAGGCAGTCGGGTCAGGCGCATCGGGGCCTTTCAGCGTCTCGGGATCATTGGCGTCGATCAGGAGAAGGTCGCTCGCCTTGACGCGCGAGAAGTGCATCTGGTTCGGATTCATCAGGAAGCGCGTGCCGTCCTCGTCGACCGCCAATGAGAAATGATTGGCCACCGCTTCGTGCATGTTGAGCCGCGCGGTCCAACGGAAGGCGCAGGCAAGATCGACCCGCTCGTCGTAGAATGGCAGGTTGGTCAGCGCTTCCTTCTGCACGCGTGCCAGTGTCATGGTCTTCTCCTCGGTTTTGAGAGGAGCATGACGCGCGCCTGACCTGACGGCAACCGGAAACGGCTGATCCAGATTTCGCGATCAGGTCGGGAACTGCGAAACACCCAGGAGCAGGAAGCCGGCGCCGATCAGCAGGCAGAGCGGCGAATAAAGGCTCCGGTCAAGCCGCGCGAAAGGCTGCTCCGGGGCCTGACGGCGCCACCAGGACGTGAAGCCGAGCACGCCACGGCCAAGGAAAACCAAGGCGATCATCACCGATGTGGCGGCAAGACCCTGCTGCGGAAACGGCGTCGCGAAAACCCTCATCAGCGCCAGTGGCCACAGGGTCGCCAGCACCAGGCAGGCAGCAACGGCGAAGCAGGCGAAGGTCGGAGGCATCTCGGTGACGCCACGCTTTCCGACGACCGCTCGAGCGCAGGAGGCGGCATCATGGCCTGGCCAGATGCCGCCAATGCCCCAATAGACATGCAGTGAGGTGATCACGAGCAGGATTGCGGAAAGCGCGAAGGCAAGGACGATCATGAACAGTATGCTCGAATGGGGCGATGAATTGAGCCGGCTGGCTATTGCAAGCCGCAGACGGCTTGTGATCGTGTCCGGGCAGGTCGCCCCAGCACACGATCCATGTAGGCGTTGACGCTGTCGGACGCGATCGGAAACTTGCCGGCGCGCGCCCAGGCCCCCATGTCGCCCAGCAGCACGTCGACTGCTGAAAAACGATCGCCCAATGCGAATTGTTTTTCGCCCAGGCGACGGTCCAGCGCCTTCACCTCGGCGGCGAAATCATAAGCAGCAGCCGGGCCTACATCCACGCGTACCTCGCTTGGCAGGATGAAGCGGTGGCGTAGCTTGTTCCACAGCGGCGCTTCGAACTCCGACTGCGCGAAATGCATCCAGGAATCCATCTCGGCACGTCCGGCTACGCCTGCATTGGCGCCCATGCCCTTGTCCGCGTGCTTGTCGGCCAGATAGATGCAGATCGCAGCGGAGTCGGTAACGGTCAGGTCATCGTCGACCAGGATCGGCACCTTGCCGGACGGGTTCAGCGCATAGGCTTCCGACGAGCGCAGTTTCACCGGGATGAACTCATAGGGTTCGCCAAGCTCTTCAAGCATCCACGTCACGCGGGAAACCCGCGATCCGCGCGATCCTACAGCCTTGTACATGCCGCTACCTCCGTACATCACGTTTCTAGACCATCGTGGGCATCTACCCAAGCAGGCTCAAACGATGGTGTCGAAGAGCCGCAGGATCCACCAGGCCTGATAGATCATCGTGAAGATGATGAAAGCGATGTGGAAGCGCCGGCTGGTCGTATAGATGGCGATGCCGCACAGGATGACGAACAGCGGCGTGCGGATCAGATATTCGTGGCCGAAACGCGCGAAATGCGCCTCGCCCTTCAGCAAAGTGTCGACGACATCGAGCAGGTAAGTCGCCGCCAGCAGGCCGAAAAACCAGTTCCGGCGCGCAAAGAAGTAGTCCTCGTAGCTTTTGTAGTCCTGCATCGAATCGGGAAACAGGAACGCGCACAGCAGATAGAGCGTCACCGAATAGCCGATGATGAAGAGATATTTGCCGAAGGTCCAATCGGCGACTTCAAACAGGCCAAACTGCCACCACCAGAAATGCACCAGCGTCAGCAGCAGCGAGGCGACCCACGCCAGATGCACCGGATAGAGCTTGTAGGCCGCGGGATGCTGGATGATGCGGGCGACCCCGGACAACAGGCGTGTGACGCCGAGACCGATCACCATGCCCATGACAATGCGCAGGTGCGGGAAAACGTCATGCGCCTGGGATAAAGGCTGCTCCATCAAGGTTCACCCTCTGCCACGGGTCAACGGTCGCGCCCGTTGAACTTCTGCGGAGTCAGAGCGTCGGGTTCGACCCCTTCGAGGCAGCGTGCGTTGATGGCAACCGATGCGGTGCCGTCGGGCTTGGTTCCGCGGGCGAAGGATTCGATGCCGCAGACCCGGCAGAACAGGTGATGGATGACATGCTTGTTGAAGAGGTAGTCGGTCAGCACATCCTCACCCGAAAGCAGGGTGAAGTTCTCCGCCGGAGCGAAAGTCAGGATGCTGCCCAACCTGCCGCAGCGGGAACAGTTACAGGATACCGTGTGATCGAGGTCGACTGTCGCCTCATATTTCACAGCGCCGCAGTGACAGCTGCCCTTGTATGTCGTCATCGCCATGTGAAATCCCTCGCGTCTGTCGAACTTGGCGTTTTGTTTGTCGCGGGCTGCAGGAACCTGATCAGGCAGCGTCGGCGCGCGGTGAGCAGCCTTCGGCCTTGAACACGCGCCTGGTCGATGCGGGATATTTCTGCAGGAGTGATGCAGGCCGGATCGGCCGCGACGAGAAATTGCCGCCGCAGTTCGGGCAAACGCCCCTCAGCACCGTCTCGACGCAGTCTGCGCAGAAGGTGCATTCGAAGGTGCAGATCATCGCGTCCGTGGCGTCGGGGGGTAGATTCCTGTCGCAGCATTCGCATCCGGGGCGCAGTTCGAGCATTTCGTTCTCCCTATCATCGGATCTTGGCGACTGAGGCCAGTCTTTCCCCTTTGTCGTGGAAAGTTAGCGATCCCGCAAGTTAAGTATCGATCGGCTTTGTCCATATCGGTTGTTGCCTCGCCGGGTTTCGGTTCCTATAGAGGAGGCGGCCTTGATGCCGCCACAACGGGCGGCTCTACGCGTCATGCATCCGTCAGGAGCAACGAGAACAGGGGCGTCGAGACGCCTCCCAGGCACGAAATGCGGATTTGGGGGAAGGACTTCGAATGGCTGACGAATTGGCAAACGAGATCATCGCTAAGATCAAGGCTCATGCCGAGCCTGGCGGCGAGGAGATCACGACCAATACTGAGCTGACCGCGCTCGGCATCCATTCGCTGGAGCTCACCGAAATCATATTCGATCTCGAGGAGGCGTATAACATCGAAATCGAGATGAACACGGTCGACGCCTGGAGCAACCTCAAGAATGTCGGTGACATGGTCGAAGCCGTTCGCGCGCTGATTGCGAAGAAAGCCTGACCGAGGCTCCATGCGTACACGCGTCGTTATCACCGGCATTGGCGGCATCTGCGGGCTTGGCACCGATGCGGTCTCCATCTGGAACGAGATGAAGGCAGGTCGTCCTGCGATCAGGCAGGTTGTCGGCGCGGATCTGCATCAGCTGAAAGTCCAGGTCGGCAGCGAGATCCAGGCGCTGCCGGAACATGGTCTGGAGCGCAAGCGGCTGGTCACGCTCGACCGATTCAGCCTTCTCGCCATTATTGCCGCCAAGGAGGCCATGCAACAATCGGGTCTCACCGTTGGCGCCGAGAACACATATCGCATCGGTGCAACCGTCGGTGTCGGCGTCTGCGGTTGGGAGACGGTCGAGGAAAACTATCGTGCTCTGCTTCTGCAGGGCAGGAACCGGGCCGATATCTTTACCGTACCCAAGGTGATGCCGGGTGCAGCCGCAGGCCAGATCAGCATGCAGTTCGGCCTGCGCGGTCCTGTCTTCGGTGTGACTTCGGCCTGTGCATCTGCCAACCACGCCATTGCCTCGGCCGTGGATCAGATCCGGCTCGGCAGGGCGGATGTCATGCTGGCCGGAGGCACCGATGCCCCGCTGGTATGGGGCATCATGAAGGCCTGGGAAGCATTGCGTGTCCTTTCTCCCGACACTTGCCGCCCGTTCTCCGCCGACCGGCAGGGGCTGGTGATGGGTGAAGGCGCCGGCATAGCCGTGCTGGAAAGCTACGAACATGCCATGGCGCGCGGCGCCACCATCCTCGGCGAGATCGCCGGTGTCGGCATTTCGGCGGACGCGTCGGATATCGTCGCGCCGACGGTCGAGGGACCTGAGGCGGCCATGCGCTTCTGCCTGGCCGATGCAGGGTTCAACCCGGAAGACGTCGACTATCTCAACGCGCACGGTACCGGCACCAAAGCCAACGATCAGATCGAGACCGCCGCGATCAAGCGCGCTTTCGGCGATCACGCCTACAAGCTTTCCGTCTCTTCGACCAAGTCGATGCACGGCCATGCGCTGGGCGCTTCCGGTGCGCTGGAGATGATTGCCTGCGTCATGGCCATCCGCGACGGTCTCGTGCCACCGACGGCGAACTACCGCGAAGCGGATCCGGACTGCGATCTGGACATCACGCCGAACGTTGCCAAGGAACGCCCTGTTCGCGCGGCGCTGAGCAACGCATTCGCCTTTGGCGGCACCAATGCGGTGCTGGCATTCAAGGCAGTTTGATACCGGAGCGGTTCCGTTTTCCACGGAGACGCTCCAACTCCTTGTTTTTATACAATTCCGAACGCAAGACCGCTGCGCATTCTCGCTGAATTGCTTTGGCGCCCCTTGAATGCGGTGCGGGCAGGTCTAATTTTTGCAAACCCATCCTGGCGGGGCGTTCGCACCGCACTTTTCCGAGGCAACAATGACCGATCTTTCCGCCTTCCCGATCAATGCGCGCTGGCCGGCGCAGCACCCGGACCGTCTGCAGCTTTATTCGACGGCGACGCCCAATGGCGTGAAGGTGTCGATCATGCTGGAAGAGGTCGGCCTGCCTTACGAGCCGCACTACGTGAATATCGGCCAGGATGAGAGCTGGACACCCGAATTCCTGTCGCTCAACCCGAACGGCAAGATCCCCTCCATCATCGATCCCAACGGACCGGGCGGCAAGCCGCTGCCGCTGTTCGAATCCGGAGCCATCCTGCTTTATCTGGCCGAGAAGACCGGCAAGCTGCTACCGGGCGATGCGGCGCTGCGCTACGAAACCATCCAGTGGGTGTTCTTCCAGATGGCATCCGTCGGACCGATGTTCGGCCAGCTGGGTTTCTTCCACAAATTCGCCGGCCGCGAGATTTCCGACAAGCGCCCGCTCGAGCGTTATCGCAACGAATCGCGCCGCCTGCTTGGCGTGCTCGAGAAGCGCCTCGAAGGCCGCAAATGGATCATGGGCGACGACTACACCATTGCCGACATTTCGATGCTGGGCTGGGTGCGCAACCTCGTCGGTTTCTATGAAGCCGGCGATCTGGTCGGCTTCGCCGATTTCGGCAATGTCGCAGCCTGGCTTGAGCGCGGCCTGGCCCGACCGGCCGTCCAGCGCGGCCTCAACATCCCAGCCAAGCCCTGACGCTCCCGAGTCATTCCGGGAAAGTGCGTAGCGGTTTCCGCCTGGAATTTGCGTAAAAACAAGGATTTAGAGCGTTTCCGCGAAAACCGGAAATGCTCTAAGGGCGTGGCTGCCCGTCAGTCCTGCCGGATGACAAGGTCCGCTGACCGGCGGCGGGCCAGCACGCGTTCGATATTAGGCATGTCATTGGATGCGATCCAGGCGATGGCGTCCTCGTCGGTGCGGCCATGCTCATGCCAGCGCTGGCGCAGCCGCCGTTCAAGTTCACCGCGGGTCACCTCGACAAAGATCGTGAAGTCGAACAGCGGCGCCAGCCGCGACCAGGGCTCCTCGTCGAGAAGCAGATAATTGCCTTCCACCAGGATGAAGCGGGTGTCGCTGCCGACGATGCCTGCCGCCGCCCGCGACAATTCGATGCTGCGGTCGAAGACCGGGATGGCGATGTCCGGCTCAGCGTCGCGTATGCGCTTGAGCAGCACCTCGAAGCCAGCAAAGTCGAAGGTTTCCGGCGCGCCCTTGCGGGCGCGTAGACCGCGCCTGTCGAGGATGATGTCGTCGTAGTGGAATCCGTCCATCGGCACCACTTCCGCAGTGCCATCCGGCAATACGTCATGCAGGGCCGCGGAGAGCGTCGACTTGCCGGCGCCGGGCGGACCGGCGATGGCAACGATGAAACGCTTCGCCTTGGCCGCGCGCTTGAAGATGGTGGCGGCAATCGTGGCAATCTCGGACATGAGCCGTTCCCTACTCCGGTGCCGGCATCTTGCCGGCCATCCACAAAACTTTCAAATCTCCCGTGCGGAAGGATGGCTCAACCGCTGCTGCCTATGCGCAGGAATTGCGCATCATAAGGGACATCCAGCACGCTGCCTGCAGCGGTCGTAACCCGCAGTTGGCCCATAGCGGCGGAAACATCCTGCACCGCCTCGTCCGTTGCTGCCGGAAGCGCGCCGATGACATGGCGAAAGGCGACGCGCCGGTCCGGACCGAGCTCGAAGGCCGTCGCCACCCCTTCCCGTTTCAGCCAGTTGTCACCCAGCGACGCGGCATGGCCGACGGCGCTGCGCCCGTCCTCTATGCCAAGCACGCCGCGATGGCGGCCGTTCCAGGGTGCGTAGTCGCGTCCGCCATTCGATATCCACAGCATGGTGATCGGCAGTTCGGCCGGGTTCTTCAGGATCAGCACGACGTCCCTTTCCACGGTGCGCGAAACCGCTGCCCAGCCAGGGCCACCATGGTCCGCCTCGATCAGAGTGACGAAGTCCTCATGGCGCCTGTCCATGCGATAATCGGTGAGGTCGACGGTCGCGCCATCCTTGCCTGCAAAACGACGCAGGTCTTCGCTGCGGGCCGGATAGGCGAGCAGGTAGCTGCCGCGCGCCGGATCGGGCTCCAGCGGGTCAGCATCGGTCACCACCGCACGTTTCGGTGAAAAGGCAAGGCGGCCGCCTTCACGCATCACCGTCATGGGATGATGCGCAACGGAGATCGCACCGGCGCCACCGATGAAGGCATGCTCCTGATAGAGGAACGGATGACCGTCGCGAACCGTGAGGATCTTCTCGACGGTGGCGCCCATGACGGTGCGCTGGAGGCGTAACGTCGCCCGCCAGCCGTCTGCCGTCGCGGAACTGTCGATCAGATCCCATGGGCTGTTTGCAGGCCAGCCATGCAACGGCGCTTCCTCGACATCGCTGCGCGAAAACGGCGCGCAGAGGAAGTCGCCCGAAAGCCGCGTCACGCCGTCGGGCAAGCCTTGCGGCAGCATCTCCTGCGGCTCATCGATCCATGGTGCCCGGTGCAGCGGCTTGAGAACTCGGCTGCCCGTCTCGATTGTGAGGTCCGCGATATGGCCGACGGCGGTGTCGACCGAAACCGAGATACCCTTTGCCTTGAACGTGACCATCACCTGCTCCGATTCGTGTTTGGCCAGCAAAGCGCGGCAGCAGGCTCTTGTGCAAGGCGGGTTTTCGCGACGGCACGCAACCTTGGCTAAGAATTCATATGCGGGAAATCTTACGGCCGCGCTGCACGGCGAGATAATAGCAGAATACCATGGCAATTTATCTTGCTTTTAAAGAGATTGAAGGCAATCTCCCAGAGAAAATTCTTGGAGGGACACAGTGCTCGAGGAACTCGCCTATCGTTTCATCAGTCAGGACGAGAGTTCACTGAATGCAACCGCTTACGGTCTCGTCTTGATCGGAGCAATAATCGCGGCCTTCACGGTGCGGTCGAAATCAGAGATAGCTCGCGCCCCATACTTTGCTTATTCGATGTTGATCTTTTTGTTGGCATCCGCAGTGCAGATTGTTTGGCTGCAATCCTTACATGCGATGGCGGGAGGATATCTATGGGTGTTGATGCTGGTTTCCATAGCGGCATCGATTATCAGCGGTTTCTTCTTGTGCGGCATTGCCAAGGCACGGTCGCGCGATGCCTATGGGCATGCCAGACTGGCGGCACTTGCGTTCATACCGCTCGCGAACTTCTGGCTGTTGCTGGCCCCGTCGAAGAACGCGGTATCCGCGAACCGCACGCCAACAATTCCGATCCTTACCGGGATTGCCGGGGTTTTGACCGGCTTCATCCTGTTGGTCGGTGGGATCTTGATGATTGGCTTCGTCAATATACAACAGCGGAAATTGGAGCAGCAGGTTCAGACGGATCCGATGGCGCAGCAGGCAGGCATAGCGTTTCTTATCCATTCAAACAGCCTCGAAGGAACGCTCAAATCGCTGGCCGAACAGGCTCAAACACCATTCACTGTGGATGAAGTTACCACGCTCTCGCGCATCGAAGCCGATGGAACACAATTGCACCGGACCTTCGTCGTCGATCGGGAAGGCTGGACAATGACGGACGATTTCCGTCAAGGAAACCGAAGCCATGTCTGTGCCAGCCAGCCATTCACACCGCTGTTTCGCGCGGGTGCAAGCATTCATGAAATTTATGTCGGCCGGGACGGTCGCGAGATTGGAACGGTCGTGGTGACGCCGCAGGATTGTGGGCTTTAGTTGCGACGCTTCAGATTCGCATCCGGCCAGCCATCTGGCCTATCTGAAAATGATCGAGAAAGATTTGGTGGAGCCAATCGGAATCGAACCGACGACCTCTTGAATGCCATTCAAGCGCTCTCCCAACTGAGCTATGGCCCCACTCCGGCTTCAACCGGCCGCCGTTTCCGGCGGGATATTTCGGCAAGGTTGGGACCCCGCCGGTCAGTGCAGGGCGGCTTCTAGCGCCGCCTTGCCGCAATAGCAAGTCTTTCGAAACAGCTTTTTTCGCAAAGCCGGCTCGAAAGCTGGCGGACGCTTTGCGTCCGCCGAAATATCAGACGTCGTCGTCGTCGTCGCCGACGCCGATCATGTCGGAAACGTCGTCGTCTTCCTCTTCCTCGTCTTCAAGGAAAGTGTCGTCGTCATCGTCACCGAGGTCAACGTCGTCATCGTCGTCGCCCATGTCAGGCAGATCGTCACCGCCGCCCTTGGCCTCGTCGTCGGCATCCTCGAGCGACACGACCTCGGCGCCCTCTTCTTCGTTGTCGACTTCCTTATCCTCGACCTCGTCCTCTTCCTCGAGCACGGCAGCCTTGCTGTCCTCGAAATAGGTGCGGGGATAGCTCTTGCCCGTATAGGGAGAGACGATCGGATCTTTATTCAGATCATAGAATTTGCGGCCCGTTTCCGGGTCGACACGTTTTGTGCCAAGTTCTGCTTTTGCCACGGCAAGCCTCGTACAGAAAGATTGGTCCCCTTAATGGCAGTTTGCGGCGCTGTCAAAGCCTAAAGCCACTGCTTCGCCATGAGCTGTTTTGCCACTTTTTTCAGGATGACGGCATGAAACGGGCGTGTTAGGAACTTTCCTGCAAAAATGACCACCCCAAGGCTTTGAGCCAAGCTCGGCCTGACAAATCCAGGACATTCAACATGGCGCACGACGCCAAACAACAACCTGCGACCGCGCGGCGCTCGCCGCCGCTTTCCGGTACAGCGCGTGTGCCGGGCGATAAATCGATCTCGCACCGCTCCTTCATGTTCGGCGGACTGGCGTCCGGCGAGACCCGCATCACCGGCCTGCTCGAGGGCGAGGACGTGATGCGCACCGGACAGGCCATGAAAGCGATGGGCGCGCATATCGAGAAACATGGCGACGAATGGGTGATCCGCGGCACCGGCAATGGCGCGTTGCTGCAACCGCAAGCGCCACTCGACTTCGGCAATGCCGGTACCGGCTCGCGCCTCACCATGGGCCTCGTCGGTACCTATGACATGGAAACCACCTTCATCGGCGACGCCTCACTGTCCAGCCGCCCGATGGGTCGCGTGCTTGATCCGCTGCGCCAGATGGGCGTGCAGGTGGTGCAGGCCGCGCCTGGCGACCGCATGCCGATCACCTTGCGCGGGCCGAAGCATGCCGCGCCCATCACCTATCGCGTGCCGATGGCTTCGGCGCAGGTGAAGTCCGCGGTGCTGCTGGCCGGTCTCAACACGCCGGGCATCACCACCGTGATCGAACCGGTGATGACGCGTGACCATACCGAAAAGATGCTGAAAGGGTTCGGTGCCAATCTCACCGTCGAAACCGATGAACGCGGCGTGCGTCACATCTTCATCGAAGGCCAGGGCAAGCTCACCGGCCAGATCATCGCCGTGCCGGGTGACCCGTCCTCGGCCGGCTTCCCGCTGGTGGCCGCGCTTATCGTACCGGGCTCGGACATCATCATCGAGAACGTGCTGATGAACCCCACCCGCACCGGCCTGCTTTTGACGCTGCAGGAAATGGGCGGCCAGATCGATGTCCTCAACCCACGCAACGCCGGCGGCGAGGATGTCGCGGACCTGCGCGTGCGCTACTCGGAACTCAAGGGTGTCACCGTGCCGGCCGAGCGGGCGCCGTCGATGATCGACGAGTATCCGGTGCTGGCGGTCGCGGCCGCTTTTGCCGAGGGCGAAACGGTGATGCAGGGGCTGGAAGAGCTGCGGGTGAAAGAAAGCGACCGGCTCGCCGCCGTCGCCAACGGCCTCAAGCTCAACGGCGTCGACTGCACGGAAGGCGAAGTATCGCTCAGCGTGCGCGGCGTTCCGGGCGGCAAGGGCCTGGGCGGCGAAGCAAAGGGCGAGGCGGTGAAGACCCATCTCGACCACCGCATCGCAATGAGCTTCCTGATCATGGGGCTTGCCACGGAAAAGCCGGTCACGGTAGACGACCGCGCCATGATCGCCACCAGCTTCCCGGAATTCATGGGGCTGATGACGCGTCTGGGTGCCGAGATCGACTGACAGCCACGCCTCCATCCTGTCATGGACCGGGTGCTACAAGCCCGGCCCATGCCCTCCTATTCCCTGCCGGGCCCCGCAGCAGCAGCCCGGCATTGTCAAAGAACGCTCAGAGCCTGAAACCATGATCCGCCTCGAAAATATCGGCAAGCAGAACGGCAAACAGATCGTCTTCATCGAGGCCTCGGCCACGATCCAGCGCGGCGAGAAGGTCGGCCTTGTCGGCCCGAACGGCGCCGGCAAGACCACGCTTTTCCGCATGATCACCGGCGAGGAACTGCCCGACGAGGGCCAGGTCGCGATCGATCGCGGGGTGCGGATCGGCTATTTCAGCCAGGACGTCGGCGACATGGCAGGCCGTAGCGCCGTGGCCGAAGTGATGGACGGCGTCGGCCCCGTCAGTGCGCTGGCGGCAGAAATGGCCGAACTGGAAGCTGCCATGGGCGACCCCGACCGGGCCGACGACATGGACGAGATCATCACCCGCTACGGCGAGGTACAGGCTCATTTCGACGAACTCGACGGCTATGCGCTGGATGGCCGCGCCCGCGAAGTGCTCGACGGGCTTGGTTTCAGCCAGGAAATGATGAGCGGCGATGTCGGCAAGCTCTCGGGTGGCTGGAAGATGCGTGTCGCGCTTGCCAAGATCCTGCTGATGCGGCCCGACGCCATGCTGCTCGACGAACCGAGCAACCATCTCGACCTGGAAAGCCTGATCTGGCTGGAGAACTTCCTGAAAGGGTACGACGGCGCGATCCTGATGACGTCGCACGACCGCGAATTCATGAACCGTATCGTCGGCAAGATCGTCGAGATCGATGGCGGCGCACTGACAAGCTATTCCGGCGACTACGAATTCTATCGCCAGCAGCGCGCCATCGCGGAAGTCCAGCAGCAGGCACAGTTCGAACGCCAGCAGGCGATGCTTGCCAAGGAGGTCGCCTTCATCGAGCGGTTCAAGGCGCGCGCCTCGCATGCCGCGCAGGTGCAGAGCCGCGTCAAGAAACTGGAGAAGATCGACAAGGTCGAACCACCCAAGCGCCAGCAGACGGTGCGTTTCGAATTCCAGCCGGCCCCACGCTCGGGCGAGGATGTGGCGACACTGAAAAATGTCTCCAAGAGCTACGGCAGCCGCACCATCTATGACGGGCTCGATTTCCAGGTGCGCCGGCGTGAACGCTGGTGCGTGATGGGCGTCAACGGCGCCGGCAAGTCGACCCTGCTGAAGCTGGTGGCAGGCGCCTCCGAGCCGGACGACGGAACAGTGTCGCGCGGTCCCAGCGTCAAGATGGGTTATTTCGCGCAGCACGCCATGGAACTGCTCGAGGGCGAGCGTACCGTGCTGGAATCGCTGGAAGACTCGTTCCCGCAGGCCGGCCAGGCGCCGTTGCGTGCTCTCGCCGGCTGCTTTGGCTTCACTGGAGATGAGGTGGAGAAGAAGTGTCGCGTGCTTTCCGGCGGTGAAAAAGCCCGGCTGGTGATGGCCAAGATGCTGTTCGACCCGCCGAACTTCCTGGTGCTGGACGAGCCGACCAACCACCTCGACATCGCAACCAAGCAGATGCTGATCGAGGCTCTGTCACGCTATGAAGGGGCGATGCTGTTCGTCAGCCACGACCGCCATTTCCTGGCGGCGCTGTCCAACCGCGTGCTGGAGCTCACGGAAGAAGGCATGCATGCCTATGGCGGCGGCTACACCGAATATGTCGAGCGCACAGGGCATGAAGCACCGGGCCTGCGCGGATAGGAGCGCGCGCCAGCCAGCGGTCTCCAGACTGGCGTTGAGCAATTCCAGCAAAAGTGCGCAGCGGTTTTGCGTCGAAACAAAGAGTTAGAGTGTTTCCGCGTTTCCGTGAAAAACGGAAACGCTCTATGCCGGTGCATATTCAAGCGCCACGACGCCGTTGCTGAACGGCACGGCTGAAACCAGCTCGAATTTCTGCTGTTCTCCGGGCGCGAAAAACGCTTTTCCCTGGCCGACAGCGAGCGGATAGCTGAGCAGCCTGATGCGGTCGACGAGACCGTGGTGCAGCAGTTGCTGGGCCAGGCTGATGCTGCCGTGGACATAGATGTTGCCACCGGTGCCCTGCTTCAGTCTCCTGACGGCCTCGGGCAAAGGCCCTTCCAGTTTTCGAGCAGGCTTCCAGTCGAGCTGCCTCAACGTGGTCGACGCGACATATTTGGGCAGCGCGTTGAACCTGTCGGCGAAATCCCCTGTCTCGTGCGGCCAGGATGCCGCGAATATCTGGTAGGTCACGCGTCCCAGCAGCATGGCACCGCTGTCGGAAAGCTCAGCTTCCTTGAACCTGTCCATCTCGGCATTCCAGGTGACGCCTGTCAGTTTCTCGACCTCGGCTATACCGTCGGCGCTGATGAATTCGGTGACGATGACTTTCCTCATTCGGCTCTCCATCGAAGAAAACGCATGCTGGAAAGAATGCAACAATGACGATAACGGCGCACAGTCCGGCCAAATTCCACCGATCCGTCATTCTGTCGGTCAGAAGCGGGTTTGGCCAGGAACAGACTTGCTTTCCATTGGCGTCTCCGCTTGAAGCATGGCCATGTCTCAGTTTCTCACCATAGCCATCGACGGTCCGGCAGGCGCCGGCAAGGGAACATTGGCCCGACGGCTGGCGGACTACTACCACCTGCCGCATCTCGATACCGGCCTCACCTACCGTGCCGTGGCGCATATGCTGCTTACCAAGGGCTGGCCGCTCGGCGACGAGCCGCATGCCGTGGAGGCCGCCCGCCTGATCGATCTCGGCAATCTCGACCGCTCGGTACTGTCGGCGCATGCCGTCGGCGAGGCCGCGTCGAAGGTGGCCGTCATCCCGGAAGTGCGCCGCATCCTGGTCGAGAAGCAGCGCGCCTTCGCGGCGCAGCCTGGCGGCGCCGTTCTGGACGGCCGCGACATCGGCACCGTCGTGTGCCCCGCTGCGATGGTCAAGCTCTATGTGACTGCCAGCGCGGAGGTGCGGGCGCGGCGCCGGCTGGCGGAGATCGAGGCCAATGACGGCACCGGCGATTTCGCCACCATCCTCGCCGATATCACGCGCCGCGACGAGCGTGACATGGGCCGCGCCGACTCACCGCTCAGGCCCGCCGGCGACGCGCACTTGCTTGATACGTCGCAAATGTCTATAGAAGCCGCGTTTCTGGCGGCCAAGACGATCGTTGACGACGTTCTGGCCAATGGAGACTAGGCCTGATCAGGCGTTTTTGCCGCTTGCTGTTGCGAGCCGAGTGAAAATACCCATATCGGGCCGGAGCGTGATCTCTGAGGGGTCATGCGACAGACAATAAACTAGAACCGGCCTGCCAGCATTCTTTGCGCCGAACCGCCGCGGCAACGCGGCCCAGGATCTTGACCCGGAAACAGGTCTTGACCCGGAATACCGGCAGGTCATCGCAACGCTAACCCACGGCGCCAGCCTCCAGGCGAGGCTTTCAGGAGAAAGTATGTCTCAATCCATTCCGACTCGCGACGATTTCGCGAGCATGCTCGAAGAATCGTTCTCGGACGGTCATTCGGGCGAAGGCCAGGTCGTTCGCGGTATCGTCACCGCGATTGAAAAGGACATGGCCATCATCGACGTCGGCCTCAAGGTCGAAGGCCGCGTGGCACTGAAGGAATTCGGCGCCAAGGGCAAGGACGGCAGCCTCAAGCCAGGCGATACCGTCGAAGTTTATGTCGAGCGCATCGAAAACGCGCTGGGCGAAGCCATGCTCTCGCGCGACAAGGCGCGCCGCGAGGAAAGCTGGGTCAAGCTGGAAGAGAAGTTCGCCAAGGGCGAGCGCGTCGAAGGCGTTATCTTCAACCAGGTCAAGGGCGGCTTCACCGTCGATCTGGACGGCGCCGTGGCCTTCCTGCCGCGTTCGCAGGTCGACATCCGTCCGATCCGCGACGTCACCCCGCTCATGCACAACCCGCAGCCGTTCGAGATCCTCAAGATGGATCGCCGTCGCGGCAACATCGTCGTTTCGCGCCGCACCGTGCTTGAAGAGAGCCGTGCCGAGCAGCGCTCCGAGATCGTCCAGAACCTCGAAGAGGGTCAGGTGGTCGAAGGCGTGGTCAAGAACATCACCGACTACGGTGCGTTCGTCGACCTCGGCGGCATCGACGGCCTGCTGCACGTCACCGACATGGCCTGGCGCCGCGTCAACCATCCGACCGAGATCCTCAACATCGGTCAGACGGTCAAGGTGCAGATCATCCGCATCAACCAGGAAACCCACCGTATCTCGCTCGGCATGAAGCAGCTCGAGAGCGATCCGTGGTCGGATATCGGCACCAAGTTCCCGATCGGCAAGAAGATCACCGGAACGGTCACCAACATTACTGACTACGGCGCGTTCGTCGAGCTGGAGCCGGGCATCGAAGGCCTGATCCACGTTTCGGAAATGTCGTGGACGAAGAAGAACGTGCATCCGGGCAAGATCCTGTCGACCTCGCAGCAGGTCGACGTGGTCGTGCTGGAAGTCGATCCGGCCAAGCGCCGTATCTCGCTCGGTCTCAAGCAGACGCTGGAGAACCCGTGGCACGCCTTCGCCGCCAACCACCCGGTCGGCTCGACCGTGGAAGGCGAAGTCAAGAACAAGACCGAGTTCGGTCTGTTCATCGGCCTCGACGGCGACGTGGACGGCATGGTGCACCTTTCGGATCTCGACTGGAACCGTCCGGGCGAGCAGGTCATCGAAGAGTACCAGCGTGGCCAGATGGTGCGCGCCCAGGTTCTCGACGTCGACATCGACAAGGAGCGCATCTCGCTCGGCGTCAAGCAGCTTGAGCGCGACGCGGCCGGCGATGCCGCCGCTTCGGGCGAACTGCGCAAGAACGCCGTCGTCACCTGCGAAGTCACCGGTGTGAAGGATGGTGGTCTGGACGTGCGGCTGGTTGAAAGCGGCATCGACACCTTCATCAAGCGCTCCGACCTGTCCCGTGATCGTGACGAGCAGCGTCCGGAACGCTTCACCGTTGGCCAGAAGGTCGACGCCCGCGTCATCGCCTTCGACAAGAAGACCCGCAAGCTGCAGGTCTCGATCAAGGCGCTGGAAATCGCCGAAGAGAAGGAAGCCGTCGCTCAGTACGGTTCGACCGACTCCGGCGCTTCGCTCGGCGACATCCTGGGTGCCGCACTGAAGAAGCAGGGCGGCAACTAAGCAGCCCTCTCGCGCCGCTTCGGCTGCGCAGAGCCAAAATCCAAAACCCGCCGGAGCGATCCGGCGGGTTTTTTGTTTTCCTGCGTCGAATGGCCAGCCTTGCAAGTCGATGAGCGGCCGGGAACATTCACCGCCGCCAGCGGGATGCTGGCATCGGGCAGGAGCAATTCAAGATGATCGACCATGTCACCGTCGCGGTCAGCGACCTCGCCGCAAGCAAGCTGTTTTACGAGAAGGCCTTTGAGCCGCTCGGCTACCAGCTTTCCTTCGGGGATGAAGGCGTCTTCTGGGCCTTCGATATCGGCGATGGCCTGTTCGAGATCATGCAGTCGGCCAGCACCGGACCGCTGACCCGCGTGCATGTCGCCTTCCGCGCCAGGAGCCACGCCGAGGTGGACGCCTTCTATCATGCAGCACTGGCCGCCGGAGCAGCGGACAATGGCGCGCCGGGGCCGCGTCCGGCCTACACGCCGACCTACTATGCGGCCTTCGTGATCGATCCGAACGGCTACAACATCGAAGTCATGATCGATGCGCCATTTTCCTGATCTCACGCCAGTTCGCTTCGCTCACGGCTCCGATAGGGCGGCCTGGCGGCCGACGGGCGGTCGCCCTTGCGAACCCACGGGTTCGACCTGATCTCACGCCAGTTCGCTTCGCTCACGGCTCCGATAGGGCGGCCCGGCGGCCGACGGGCGGTCGCCCTTGCGAACCCACGGGTTCGACCTGATCTCACGCCAGTTCGCTTCGCTCACGGCTCCGATAGGGCGGCCTGACGGCCGACGGGCGGTCGCCCTTGCGGACCCAGAGCGTTTCCGTTTTTCGCGGAAACGCTCTAAGCTTTTTGTTTTCGCCGCATTTTTGTAACGCCAATTGATCCCACTTGGCTACAGAGTGCTCCAGGGGTTCGGATTGCGCCGCTCAGGCGCGCCCGTAGAGCGGGACCAGCGTTCCGCTCATCGCCTCGTTGCGCGGTGAAGCGAGATAGACGATCGTCTCGGCCGCAGCGTCCGGACTTACCCATTTCGAAAAATCGGCATCCGGCATGTCGGCGCGATTGGCGGGCGTGTCGAGCGTGGACGGAGCGATGGCGTTGACCAGGATGCCCTTGCCTTTCAGTTCCTCGGCCAGCGCAACCGTCATCGCCGCCACCGCAGCCTTGCTCGCCGCATAGGCGACCATGCCGGCGCCGCGTCTCGGCTCGAGCCCTGCGCGCGCTGAAACATTGACGATACGGCCACGCGTGCCCGAAGCAAGCATGGCGCGCACCGCGGCCCGGCTGCACAGAAAGGCGGTGCGGGCATTGGTGTCCATCATCTCGTTGTAGGCAGCTGATTCGGTCTTCTCGACAGGCGCCATGGCAAAGCCGCCGGCCAGGTGGATCGAGGCCCACAGGTCTGGAACGCCGGCGTAGAAGGCGGTGACGGCTTCGGTGTCCTCAAGGTAGACGTTGTTCACCAGATGCACGCGATCGTGTTTGCTGAAAGGGAAGTGCGCCGGCGCCGCCGCATGGCTGTTCGGCACGTGGCAGATGGCGCCTTCCTGCAGGAGCTGCGCCACCACGGCACTGCCCAGCGCACCCGTTCCGCCGGTGACGACAACATGTTTTTGGTCCAGCGTAGCCGCCATCCGCGACAACTCCTGCTCAGTCATTTGATGGATATCCGAAAGTCGCGCCTTTCGCGCTCTCACTCAACCGAAATCTCTATGAGGAAAGGCTTTTTTGTCGCTCGCGCCCTGCCGAGGGCCTGCGCAAGCCCGGCAGGCCCCTCCAATCTCTGGGAACCGATGCCATAAGCATCTGCCAATTTGCAGAAATCCGGCGGTGCAGGCGAGACGCCTACCGGCTCAACACCGACATCGCGCATGGAGGTTTCGATTTCCCGATAACCGCGATTGTTCCAGACGATGAAGATCACGGGCGCCTGCGCGTCGAGTGCCGCTGCGATCTCCGGCAGGGTGAACTGAAAGCCGCCATCACCGGTGAGGCACACCACCGGCGCATCCGGAACAGCCAAGGCCGCACCGATCGCCGCCGGGGGACCGTAGCCCAGGGCACCAAAACCGGTGGCCGCGTTGAACCAGCCGGCGGGGCGATCATGGTCGTAGTAGAGATTGGCGGCGTAGATCGGCTGCGTGGAATCGCCGACGATGATGGCCCCGGGCAGGCTCGTCCGGATGGTTTCCACGGCCGCCACCTGGGCCTGCATGGCAGGACCGATCTCGGCAAATGCGGCGGACCGTGTCGTAGCGGCGCGCTCAGTGCCGCTGGCAGAAGCCTCCGGCCGATCGATTGCCGCAACCAGCGCTTCGAGCGCTGTTGCGCAATCGGCTTCGATGGCGACCGTAGCCGGATGCCGCTGAAGCTGGCTCGCATCGATATCGATGCGCACCAGTTGGCCCGGCACCACGAAACCGCCGTCGCCATACATGTCATAGTCGGTCGGTCCGAACTCGGTGCCGGCCGCCAGCACGACGTCGCTATCGGCCATCAGCGCGCGCACCGCCTTGAGGCTTGGACTGGCGGGAACGGCCAGCGCATGGCCATGCATGAGGCCGCGGGCGTTGGCGGTCTGGACAACCGGGGCGTCGAGACGTTCGGCAAGCAGACGCAGCGCTGCCTCGGCGTGGCGGGCCCCGCCGCCGGCAAGGATAAGAGGTCGTCGAGCGCGACCAAGAAGTGCCGCGGCTTTCTCGATCGCCACGGCATCCGGCGCGTTGGGGCGGGCCTCTGAGTGGACAGGCATCATCGCGTCGGCAGGCAAGCCCATGACGTCGAGCGGGATTTCGATATGCACGGGACCTGGGCGGGCGGATCGGAAAAGATCGAAGGCGCGACCGAGAACAGCAGGCAATCTGGCCGGGTCGGTGATGCGCTCCGAAAACGCCGCCACCTTGGCCATCATACCCTGCTGATCCGGCAGTTCGTGCAGATAACCCAGGCCGCGCCCCAGCGTCGCCGTTGCGTTGACGCCGGAGATGACGAGCATGGGTACCGAATCGGCCCGCGCCTGGCCCATGGCCGTGATGGTGTTGGTGAGACCGGGCCCGGTGATGACGAAGGCAACGCCGGGTTTGCCGCTGGCGCGCGCATAGCCGTCGGCCATGAAACCGGCACCTTGCTCATGACGTGGCGTGACGTGGCGGATGCGGGACCCGGCAAGGCCGCGATAGAGTTCGACCGTATGCACGCCGGGTATGCCGAAGACTGTATCCACCTCATGCGCCTCGAGCAGCGCAATCAACGCCTCGCCGACGGTGGTCATGTGCTTCCTCCTGGTTGCGGCGCGAGGCCTAGTTCGGCCTCGACTGCCCTGATGCCGATCGCCGCCAGTTCGCCGGACGAGAACATCTCGCCGGCCAGGCAGCCTTCGATCCAGAGCCCGTCGATGATTGCGTTGATCGCGATGGCATGGTGGCGCAGCTGGCTTGCGTCCGCCTTGCGCCTTTCGGCGGCGAGCACTTCGGCGACGACCGCTTCCACCTCGTTGCGAAAGGCGAGATAGCCTTCGCGATGGGCATGGGCCAGGGCAGGGTCCGCGGATGCCCGGCCGATAAAGGTCGCCCAGAGCGAAAACACCCGCGCATCGATGATCGGCGCGCCGAGATTGGCGGCGACGAAAGCCGCAAGACGCTGGCGCGGCGACGCGCCGTCCATGACCAGTGCTGCCTTGGCCTGTTCGGTCATGCGGCCGACCAGCGTCGCATAGGCTTCCTGCAGCAGCTCTTCCTTGCCGGGAAAATAGTGCCGGATCAGACCTGCGGTAACGCCGGCACGCAAGGCGATGGTGCGCAGGGTAGCGCCCTGCAGGCCACGCTCGGCGACGCTGTCCAGGGTCGCCTCGATCAGATCCTGCCGCCGCCGCTCCTCGCCTTCGCGACGGAACTTGCGCCGTGACGGCACATTCATTGCCGCAGGATCGGCCGTGTCAGGCATGTCGGCCCACCCTCGCAGGCGATGCAGAGCGCATCCGCTTCGAAGATCTCGACGGTGCAGCCGGCGGCTTCCATCGCTGCCCTGGTCCTGGGGAAGCCTGCAACCGCAATCACCTTGTGCGGGCTGGTCGGCAACACGTTCAGGCTGAGGCCGTTGGAGGCGGCGAACTCTTCGGCATCGCCCTCGACCAGCCGGATGCCCCGCGCCTTCAGCATCTGATAGAAGGCCGCCGGCAAGAGGGGCGAATAGACCAGGGCAAGATCGTCGGCCAGCGGGCTGATCACCGACATCAGATGCAGGCAGGCCTCTTCACCCTGCCACAGCGGCAGGTCGAAGCCGTAGACGGAGATGCCGAGCGGCGTCAGCAGGTTGGAGACCTGCTGGATACCCTCCTGGTTGGAGCGGACACCGCGTCCAATCGCCAGCGTGCGGGCATCCACCCACACGCAATCGCCGCCTTCGACCTGTCCGGGCGCCTCGACACGACCCAGGATCGGAATGCCCAGTCTCTTGTAGGTTTCCTCGTGCAGAGAGGGCTCCTTGGCACGCAACGGCTTGCCCATGGACAGGATCAGCGCGCCGCGGTCGGTCATCAGCGACGGATCATGCGTGAACACCGAATCAGACAACCCGTCGGCCCTGTCCTCGATCCAGTCGATTTCGGCCCCGGAAGCTGCCACGAGGTCGGCAAGAGCCTTATGCTGCGCCGCTGCTTTCGTCGGGTTGAAGCCCGGCCCATAGTGCCAGGCGGCCCTGTCGGCATCCCGCATGGCGTTGGTCGCCGACCGCATCAGCACGCGCCGCAGCGGCGCCGCCATGGACTGTGATCCGAAAGCGCTCATCGATGCCCTTTTAAGCTGAAAAAAATCGATAAAATTTCATCGAAGGTTATTTATACACTTGCACAACAAGGCCGCAAGTGCCGTAATGAGCGGGATTGACGGGCTCGCGCTGCCGGGTCCATGCTGAAGTCTGGAGCGGGACAGTACAGCGTATGTTGATTAGCCGGATAGTCGTTCGACGAACTGCCGTCGATCGTACGGAGATCACACTGTGAGCGCGGCGAGCGCCGCCACGATCCCATCCGGCAAGGCGCAGAATGGCGCCGCTGAAGCCATCCATGTCGAGAACCTGCACAAGAAATTCGGCGAGCTTCATGTCCTCAAGGGCGTGTCGCTGTCGGCTCGCGACGGCGAGGTCGTGGCCATCATCGGCGGCAGCGGCTCGGGCAAGTCGACGCTGCTGCGTTGCATCAATTGTCTTGAAAACCCGACCAGCGGCATCATTCGCGTCAATGGCGAAGAGATCAGGCTGAAGGCCGACAGCCACGGCCACACCGTGCCGGCAGATCGCCGCCAGATCGAACGCATCCGCTCGCGGCTGGGCATGGTGTTCCAGAGCTTCAACCTGTGGAGCCACATGACGCTTCTGCAGAACGTCATCGAGGTGCCGGTGCATGTTCTGGGTGTGAAGCGCGACGAGGCGATCGCCACCGCCGAAAAACTGCTTGCACGCGTAGGGCTCGCCGAAAAACGCGACGTCTATCCTCACTTCCTGTCCGGCGGGCAGCAGCAGCGCGCGGCGATCGCCAGGGCGCTGGCCATCCAGCCCAGGGTCATGCTGTTCGACGAGCCGACCTCGGCGCTCGATCCGGAACTGGTCGGCGAAGTTCTGAGGGTGATCGGCGACCTGGCGCGCGAGGGACGCACCATGGTGCTGGTCACGCATGAGATGAAGTTTGCCCGCGAGGTCGCGACACATGTCATCTACCTCCACAACGGGCTGGTCGAGGAAGAAGGACCGCCGGAACAGGTGTTCGGCGCACCGAGGTCCGAGCGGCTGAAGCTGTTTCTGCGCAATGTCGGCTGATCCCTGACGGTCAGGCGACAGCAGGAAAAGACAATGGGAACACTCAAAAAACAACGGGAGAACAGGGCATGAGAACATTTTTGAAGACAGCAGTTGCCGCTGCCGCGATCGCGTTGGCAGGAACCCTCGCGGCCAGCGCCGAGCAGGTGAAGGTCGGCTTCTCGCCGGAAGCCTATCCGCCTTTCTATTCGCAGGACTCGTCCGGCAAATGGGGCGGCTGGGAAGTCGACATCGCCATGGCGATATGCGCCGAGGCAAAGCTGGACTGCGTGCTGACGCCGATCCCGTGGGACGGTCTGATCCCGGGTCTCAAGACCAAGAAGATCGACACGATCATGAACTCGATGTCGATCACCGCGGAACGCCAGAAGGAGATCGACTTCTCCGACAAATACTACAATACCCCGACCTCGATCGCCGGCGCCAAGGACCAGAAGTTCGATGCCTCGCCGGAAGGCCTCAAGGGCAAGGTGATCGGCGTGCAGGTCTCGACCATCCATGCGGCCTACGCCAAGAAGCACTTCGCTTCGACTGCAGCCGAGATCAAGGAATACCAGACGCAGGATGAGGCCAACCAGGACCTTGCTGCCGGCCGCATCGACGCCACCCAAGCCGACCAGATCGCGCTGGATGCCTTCCTGAAATCCGACCAGGGCAAGGCCTGCTGCGACATGAAGGGCAATGTTGCGCCCGATCTCGAAGTGCTCGGGCCAGGCGTCGGCGCCGGCGTTCGCAAGGGCGACACTGAACTCAAGGAAAAGATCAACGCCGCCATCAAGGGTATCCGCGCCAACGGCAAATATAACGAGATCACCAAGAAGTACTTTGACTTCGACGTCTACGGCGATGCGGTGCAGTCGAACTAGCATCCCGATCTGACGGGTTCCGCGCGTCGTCCCCGAGAGACGACGCGCCATCCGGCCGGCGTCTCGCGCCAGGCTGGGTCGTGAGCCGGCACGTCGGGGGGCGCGCCGGCTCATTCGAGATCCTCCAACGGCGGTATGCGGCGCTGTTCAAGGCGATTTCGAAGAATTATTGCATCGGTTCTGGACCAAAAGTCGCGCTCATCGGAAGGCAATAATTCTTCGAAATCGCCTCAGTCGGAGTGACGACGCTGACAGACATTCTCCTTTCGGCCTCGGCGGCCAGCCTTGCCGAACTTCTGGCATTCGATCCACCCGGATGGGGCGGCAACCTGCTGCGCGGCCTGCTGGCCTCGGTCGGCATCGCCTGCGGCTCGTTCGGCCTCGGCCTGCTGATCGGCATCTGCGGCGCCTACGGCAAGCTCTATGGCAGTCCGATGGTGCGCGACCTGTTCGGCCTCTACACCACCATCGTGCGCGCGGTGCCTGAGCTGGTGCTGATCCTGCTGCTCTATTTCGCCGGCACCGACCTAGTGAACAGGCTGCTCACGCTGCTCGGCTACGCGCCCGTCGACATCAACGGCCTGATCGCTGGCATCTGCGTGCTCGGCGTCGTCCAGGGCGCATATTCGACGGAGGTGCTGCGCGGCGCCATCCTTGCCATCCCGCAGGGACAGATCGAGGCCGCGCGCGCCTATGGCATGTCGCCGTCGCTGCAGCTCCGGCGCATCACCTTGCCGGCGATGGCGCCATACGCGATCCCCGGCCTCGCCAATCTCTGGCTGATCGCCACCAAGGATACGGCCCTGCTCGCCGTCGTCGGCTTCAATGAGCTGACGCAGACGACCCGGCTGGCTGCCGGCGCCACCAAGGCGTATTTCACCTTCTTCATCGCCGCGGGCGTGCTTTATCTCGCGCTGACGCTGGTCTCCAACGTCATCATTTCCCGCTTCGAACGCCATTCGCGGCGCGGCATGCCTTCCGTGGTGGAGACCCGCTGATGAGCACCGCCACGACCACGATCGCGCGCACCTCGGAGTGGCTGCAGCCGCACCGCATCATCCTGATCATGCTGGCGACGGCGATCGTTGCGGCCTGCGCGTTCACCATGCGCTGGGACTGGCTGCCGGCCTATCTGCCGCTTGCCCTGCAGGGTGTATGGCGCACCATCTGGCTGCTCGTGGTCACCGCAACGCTCGGCATCATGCTGGCGATCCCGGTCGGTTTCGCGCAAGCCGCCGGCCCGTCTTTCCTGGCGGTACCGGCGCGCACGTTCTGCACGATCATCCGCGGCACGCCGCTGCTGTTGCAGCTGTGGCTGCTCTATTACGGGCTCGGCTCGCTGTTTCCGCAGTTTCCTTGGATCCGCGAATCGTTCCTGTGGCCATATCTCCGGCAAGCCTGGCCATACGGCGTCCTGGCACTGACCCTTTCCTACGCCGGTTATGAAGGCGAGGTCATGCGTGGCGCCTTCGCCGGCGTGCCGAAGGGGCAGCTGGAGGCGGCCCGCGCCTTCGGCATGCGGCGCTGGACCATTTTCCGCCGCATCTGGCTGCCGCAGGCGCTGCGGCGAGCCCTGCCGACGCTTGCCGGCGAAACGGTGCTGCAGCTGAAAGCGACGCCGCTGGTGGCGACCATCACCATGGTCGACATCTATTCCGTCGCCTCGCGGGTTCGCCAGGAGACCTTCGTCACCTATGAACCCTTGCTGCTGCTCGCGCTGGTCTATATGGCGATTACCGGGGTTATCGTCTTTGCGTTCCGCAAGATCGAAGCGCGCATTCCGTCCAGGCTAGGCTAGCGTTCCTTCGATTCTGAAATTCGTTCTCCGCCCGACATCAGTCGTGGCGAACGTCAGAATCGGACACCAGCCGAATTGCTGCCCGGATCGCGGCGTAGATGCCACGGACGCAGCTTGAGCGTGATCCCGAAAAGTTGCAGACTTTTCGGGATCATGTGTAAAAACAAAGAGATAGAGTGTTTCCGCGTTTCCGTGGAAAACGGAAACGCTCTAGGGGTGGAAGAAAATGCAGCTCAGTCTCGAACAGGCTAGTGCGCTTTGCCGTATGGCGGCACTCGGTGCCGGCGCCAGCGACGAAACCGCCCGTTCGATTGCCGCTGCCGCGATCGCCGCCGAGGCCGAAGGCAACAAGGCCGTCGGCCTGTCTCATTACATCGACTATCTGGAAGCGCTGGAGGCCGGCCGCATCCGCGGCAAGGCCGAGCCGGAGATCACCCGGCCGGCGCTCGCCGTCTATCTTTCCGACGCAAAGGGCGGCGCGGCCCATACCGGCTTCGACCGTGTCTTCGACGACCTTGCCAAGGCGGCGCGGCTGTTCGGCGTGACGATCTTCTCGCAGAAAAATGCCTATACCGCCGGTGCGCTCGGCTATTTCACCGGGCGTCTCGCCGAGCAGGGACTGATCTCCTTTGCTGCAACCAACGGCCCGGCCGTGCTCGCGGGCTCCGGCTCGACGAAACCGGTCTACTGCACCAACCCGATGTCTTTCGCCTGCCCGCAGGCCGACGGCGCGCCGTTGATCATCGACCAGTCGTCGAGCGCGACTGCTTTCGTCAACATCCGCAAGGCCGCTGCCGACGGCAAGCCGATCCCCGAAGGCTGGGCGCTCGATGCCAGCGGCAATCCGACGACCGACGCAACATCGGCCATGAAAGGTGCGTTGCTGGCCTTTGGCGGCGCGCGCGGCGCCAACATCGCCCTGATGGTCGAGGTTCTGGCGGCCGGTCTTTCCGGCGCGAACTGGTCACTGGACGCGCCCTGGTTCAGCGGCGGGCCGGACAGCCCCGGCACAGGGCTGTTCGTGCTGGCGATCGAGCCCAAGCTGCTCGATCCCGACTTCGAGAAGCGCATGAAGGACCAGATCCACCGGCTGGATCGCCGTTACGGCGTCCACATTCCCGGTCTTTCGAAAGCGGCGGCGACCGAAAAGGCCGAAGCGCGCGGCATTACCGTTTCCAAGGAAATCGTCGAACGCATCGCCGATTTCGCCGAGCGCCACAAACGCTGAAGTCCAGAGCAACTTCAGCAAGAATGCACAGCAGTCTTGCATCCGAATTTCGTATGACAAAGAGCTGGAACGTTCCCGCGAAAAGCGGAAACACTCCGAGGTTCTTGCCGCCGACGTGCAAGCCCGCCGGGCACCGGTAAAACCAGTCACGGCGACCTCCTGTCGCCCTTTGCCTTTGGCGAGAAACCGACTATGAAACGGCTTCAGCCAAGCTTTCGAGCGCCGGAGCCAGCCATGACCGAAATCCTGCAAACCCCCAAGCTCGTCGTCGTTTTCGGCGGCTCAGGCTTCGTCGGGCGGCATGTGGTGCGCGCGCTGGCCATGCGCGGCTATCGCATCCGGGTCGCCTGCCGCCGTCCCGACCTTGCCGGCCATCTGCAACCGCTCGGCAATGTCGGCCAGATACAGCCCATCCAGGCCAATGTGCGCGTGCGCTGGTCTGTCGATCACGCCGTCCAGGGCGCTGATCATGTCGTCAACCTTGTCGGCATCCTTTACGAAGGCGGTCGCCAGCGTTTCGGCGCCGTGCAGGACTTCGGTGCGCGCGCCATCGCCGAGGCCGCCCGTTCGGTGGGCGCCGGCATGACCCATGTTTCGGCGCTTGGCGCCAGTGTCGATTCCGAATCCGACTACGCCCGCACCAAGGCACTCGGCGAAAAGGCGGTTCTCGAGACCGTGCCGGATGCCGTGATCTATCGGCCGTCGATCAATTTCGGGCCGGAGGACGGTTTCTTCAACCGCTTCGCCGCCATGGCGCGGTTCTCGCCTGTCCTGCCGCTGCTCGGCGGCGGCGCAACCCGCTTGCAGCCGGTCTATGTCGGTGATGTCGCCGAGGCGATCGCACGCTCGGTCGACGGCGCCGTCGCAGGCGGCAGGATCTATGAGCTCGGCGGGCCGAAGGTGCTGACCTTCAAGGAGTGCATGCAGGAGATGCTGGCGGTGATCGAGCGCAAGCGCCTGCTGGTGTCGGTGCCGTGGTGGGTGGCGAGGCTGCAGGCCTCGATCCTGGAATTGCTGCCGAAGCCGCTGCTCACCAACGATCAGGTCACGCAGTTGCAGTCGGATAATGTCGTCTCCGACGAAGCGATCAAGGAAGGCCGCACCTTCGCCGCGACGGGTATCACGCCACGCACGATCGGGGCGATCCTGCCGAGCTATCTCTGGCGCTTCCGTGCCACCGGGCAGTTCGATCAGCGCAAGCCTGCTGCCTGATCTTTCCGATCCCGCAGATATCAAAAAGGCCGGAATGATCCGGCCTTTTTTCCTTGGCGCAATTCCTGGAATTGCTGTTGCCGTCAGCCCCAGACGAACAGGGCAACGAGCCCAACGCTGCCGACGATCAGCCGCCACCAGCCGAACAGCGAGTAGCCGTGCCGCGAAACGTAGCCGAGCAGGCTGCGCACGACGATGACCGCCGTGATGAAGGCCGCAATGAAGCCGACGGCGATGATCGGGAAATCACCGCTCGTCAGCAGGTGGCGGTTCTTGATCAGGTCGAGCGTGAAGGCACCAAGCATGGTCGGGATGGCAAGGAAGAACGAGAATTCAGCCGCCGCCCGCTTGTCGACGCCCATCAGAAGCGAACCGACGATGGTGGCGCCGGAACGCGACGTTCCGGGGATCATCGCCAGGCACTGGAACAGGCCGATCTTCAGGCACATCGACAGCGGCAGTTCCGAAGCGTTGTGATATTTCGGCTTCAGATCCAGCCGATCGATCCACAAAAGCACGATGCCGCCCAGGATCAGCATGATGCAGATCAGCTTCGGCGTTTCAAACAGCACCGTCTTGATGAAGTCATGCGCCAGGATGCCAATGACAACCGCCGGCAGGAAGGCCAGGAACACGCCGACCAGCAGGCGGACGCTGTGGTCGCTCGAGATTTCCGGCGGCACGAACATGTTGACGCGCCGGCGCCTGACGGTCGCTGCTACCAGTTCGAAAGCGCAGCCGCCAAGCCATATGATCGAAGCGATGGAGCCGATCGCCGCCTCGACCAGCCGGCCGAATGCACCCGGTTGGCGCAGGAACGCCCAGATCTTGCCGGCATAGAGGCTGAGGATGGCGAGAATGGCGCCAAGCTGGATCAGCACTTCGAAAACCTTGCCGGTGGACTCGAAGCCGAGGAAATGGCCGGCCAGCAGGATGTGGCCGGTCGAAGAAACGGGAAGGAATTCGGTCAGCCCTTCAAGCAGGCCAAGCAGCAGCGCTTCCACCAAAGTCTGGAAATTCATAAAGTACCTCGCGGGCGGCGCGATCGGCAAAGCGGGACCCGGTCTTTGCGTCCGCTCGCGCTCGAATCTATAGAACAGGCGCTTAGAACACTGCCAAAGTTGCAAAACTGTGACGAATGCAGCGTCGGGGCTTGCTTGTCAGCGTGCCCAACTGCTCCTATAGCTCGCAGCACCCTGACTACCCGTGTACTCGGGCAATAAAGACTTATCGGCGCGGCCAGCGATTCGCCAGCGCATATAATCATTCGGACGATGCTGACGCTTTTCCACCACCCCATGTTCGCCAGTTGCCGCTTCGTACGCCTCGCTTTCGGCGAGTATGGCGAAGAGCTTGCGCTGATCGAAGAAAAACCCTGGACGCGGCGCAAGGAGTTCCTGGCACTCAACCCTGCCGGCACGCTGCCGATCCTGCTTGCCGAAGGTGACGTGCCGATCATTGGCGCAGGCGTGATTGCCGAATATCTCGACGAGACGCGCGGCGTACTGAAGCGCGAGAAGCGCCTCTTCGTGGAAGGGCCGATGGAGCGCGCGGAAATCCGCCGGCTTACGGACTGGTACCTCATCAAGGCTGAGAGCGAAGTGACGCGCCATCTGGTGCGCGAACGGGTTCTGAAGCCGCACATGCCTGCGGATGCCGGTGGCGGTTCGCCCGATTCGACCGCCATCCGCGCAGCGCGTGCCAACATCCGCCAGCATATGAAATACACCAACTGGCTGGCCGGAACGCGTCATTGGCTGGCCGGCAGCCGCATCACCTATGCGGACCTTGCCGCAGCAGCGACGCTTTCCGTGCTCGACTATCTGGGTGAGATCGACTGGCGCGAACACGGCGCGGCGCGCGAGTGGTACACACGGGTGAAATCACGTCCCTCCTTCCGCCCGCTTCTGGCTGACCGCGTCCGCGGCCTGTCGCCGGTATCGCATTATGCGGACCTCGATTTCTGACCAGGCCAAGCTGCGTAGACTGATCGACCGTGAAGCACGGCGTGCCGGCTTCGACGCTGTCGCCATCACCACGCCGGGCGCCATCCCGCAGGCACCGGCGCGGCTGGCCGACTTCGTGGCGGCCGGCTATCACGGCTCGATGGGCTGGATGGCCGAAACACTCGAGCGCCGGGCCGATCCGTCCGTTCTGTGGCCTGATGTCCGCTCCATCATCGTGCTGGCGATGAACTACGGCCCCGACCACGACCCGCGGGCGCTCCAGCAACTGCCCGATCGGGGCGCGATCTCGGTCTATGCCCGCAACCGTGATTATCACGACGTCATCAAGGGCCGGCTGAAGGAACTCGCCGGCAAGATCGTGGCGGCGGCGGGCGGCGATGTGAAGGTGTTCGTCGACACCGCCCCGGTTATGGAAAAGCCGTTGGCCGAGGCAGCGGGGTTGGGCTGGCAAGGCAAGCATACCAATCTTGTGAGTCGCGAGCATGGATCGTGGCTGTTTCTCGGCTCGATCTTCACGACGGCGGAACTCGAACCGGACAAGGCGGAAGAAGATCATTGCGGCTCCTGCCGCGCCTGTCTCGATGCCTGCCCTACCGATGCGTTTCCCGCGCCCTACAAGCTCGATGCACGCCGTTGCATCTCCTACCTCACCATCGAGAACAAGGGACCGATCCCGCCCGAATTCCGGGGCGCCATCGGCAACCGCATCTACGGCTGCGACGATTGCCTCGCAGCCTGCCCCTGGAACAAGTTCGCCCAGGCAGCCTCAGAAGCGAAGCTCGTTGCAAGGGCCGATCTGCGCGAACCGGCGCTCGCCGATCTGCTCAAGCTCGACGATGCCGGCTTCCGCACACTCTTCTCGGGTTCGCCGGTCAAGCGCATCGGCCGCGACCGCTTCATCCGCAATGTGCTGATTGCCGTGGGCAACTCCGATGACCGGAGCCTCGTTGCGCCAGCACGGGAACTGCTTGCCGATCGATCGCCACTGGTTCGGGGTGCGGCGGTGTGGGCACTGTCGCGGCTGGCGGCAGACGATACAGTGCGCGAGCTGGCAGCCGCGGCATTGCTGGGCGAGAACGACAGCACCGTCCGGAACGAATGGCACTTGGCTCTCGGCACGGTGGACAACAACGGAAGGGCGTCATGACCGGCAACAGGATCTTCATTTTTGGCGCCGGCTATTCCGCCCAGGCATTCGCCGGCCAGAACCCGGACTTCGGCCGCTTTATCGGTACGACGCGTTCACAGGGCAAATTCGAGGCACTTCGGCAGGCCAACATCGAGCCTTTGATCTTCGATGGAACGCTCACATCGGAAACTGAATCCGCACTCGCAGAAACCACGCATCTGGTGATCTCGATCGCGCCCGAGACGGCCGGCGACCCGGTGCTGCAGGCGGCGCGCGACGTGATCATGACCGGGATGCCGGCACTGCGCTGGATCGGCTATCTTTCGACGGTCGGCGTCTATGGCGATCACGGCGGCGGCTGGGTCGACGAAAGCGCCGAATGCCGGCCGGTGTCGGATCGCTCTACCTTGCGGCTGCAGGCAGAACAGGCCTGGCAAAGCCTCGGCCGCGACGTCGGCAGGCCAGTCGCCGTGCTGCGCCTTTCCGGCATCTATGGCCCTGGCCGCAACGCTTTCGTCAATCTGAAGGACGGCACCGCCAAGCGGCTGATCAAACCCGGCCAGGTCTTCAATCGCATCCATCGCGACGACATTTCCGGCACTCTCCGCCACCTCGCCGGGCACGATACAGGTGGCGTCTTCAACGTCACCGACGACCTTCCTGCCCCGCCGCAGGACGTCGTGACCTACGCCGCAATCCTGATGAACGTGCCGCCGCCACCGGAAACCGATTTCGCCACTGCCCAACTTTCGCCCATGGCACGGTCCTTTTATGGCGAGAACAAGCGTGTCTCCAACGCGGCGGTAAAGGCAACGGGCTATGCGTTTCGCTTTCCCGACTACCACGCCGCCTTCGACCACATGTGGGCGAGCGGAGACTGGGACAAGGGAGCGGCGCGCAGCGCGATGAAGCGCTCGTGATCGCCTGCAACGGCCGCACCGTGGTATGATTCGGATCGGGACGACTGCAGTGAAGCGACTGCGCGAGCAGGGAGTGGGCAAATGATGACACGGCTGCGAACCATCGCTCGCAAGACAATACTGGCATTGGCGGGTGTCGCCGCGTTTGCGGGCGCTTTCGAATTCGAGACGCGTCCGGTCATGGCCGAGGAACTGGCCAAGAACCTATTCGGCGCCGAAAAGCTGCCGGCGGCAACCGAGCCGCAGTCCTTCGGCTTCTATTCAAAGGGCTGTTTCACGGGTGGCGTCGCGATCCCGCTGGACGGCGACACCTGGACAGTGATGCGTCCTCGCGCAACCGGCGCTGGGGCCATCCGACGATGATCGCGCTGCTTGAGAAATTCTCGCGCGACGCCGAGGCCGATGGCTGGCCAGGCCTTTTGCTGGGCGATATCTCGCAGCCGCGCGGCGGCCCGATGCTGACGGGCCACGCCTCGCACCAGATCGGCCTTGATGCCGACATCTGGTTGACGCCGAAACCGCGGCGCGACCTGACCGTCGCCGAGCGTGAGAACAAGAGCGCCACGCTGATGGTCGATCCGAAAACGCACCGCGTCTACGACCGGCTCTGGACGGCCCAGCACACCCAGTTGCTGAAGCGCGCCGCCAGCTACCCGGAAGTCGAGCGCATCCTGGTCAATCCAGGCATCAAAAAGAAACTCTGCGATACGGTGACCGGCGACCGCGGCTGGCTGCGCAAGATCAGGCCGTTCTGGGGCCACGACTATCATTTCCATGTCCGCATCGGCTGCCAACCCGGATCGCACGGCTGCAAGGAGCAGGCGGCGACAGCGGCGGGCGACGGCTGCGACAAGTCGCTGGCCTGGTGGTTCACCGAGGAGCCATGGCGCCCGAACAAGAACCCGGACGCTCCCAAGGCACGCGACATCATGACCATGGCGAGCCTGCCGAAGGAATGCCGCCTGGTGCTGCAGGCGCCGGGGCCGGTATCGGCGGAAGCAGCCACCTATTACGGCAATGGCCGGCCGCCGGTGGCCGTGGCCGCATCGCCGGAGCCTGCTCCGGCTCCGCCGGGCACGATCGGAGAGGCGCCGCTGACCCCGGTCACGGCCAACGCCTTTGCGCCGACGCCGAAGATCGGCATTCCATTGCCGCGTCCACGCCCCGGCAACTGACGCCCGGCCGCCGCCCCGAACAGATGAAAAGCGCCCTTTCCCGGGCGTTTTTGTTTGTTTATAGCATTCAATCGATTGAGGCGCTTGCAGCTGGCCGAATCGGCATGAAGACTGCAACAAGGCTGACAGTTGCGAACGCGAGGCGAGCCATCGCCGCATCGAACCGGGGATGGGAATGACTGACGCAACCGGCGGGCTGAGATTCCCGATCCTGATCGGCGACATCGGCGGCACCAACGCGCGCTTCTCTGTCGTGCTCGACGCCAATGCCGAGGCCGGCGAACCACACATCGTCCAGACCGCCGACTTCGAGACGATCGACGCGGCCATTCAGGCTGCCGTGTTTGACCGCTCTTCGGTGCGGCCGAATTCGGCGGTGCTGGCGATTGCCGGCCCGGTCGACGGCGACGAGATCCCGCTCACCAACTGCCCATGGGTGATCCGGCCCAAGGTGATGTTGCGCGATCTTGGCTTCAGCGATGTCGTTGTCCTCAACGATTTTGAGGCGCAGGCGCTCGCGGTGGTGGCACTCGGCGACGAACACATGGAAAAGATCGGCGGCGGCGAACCCGAACCCAATGCCGGCCGCGTCGTGCTGGGCCCGGGTACCGGTCTCGGCGTCGCCGGGCTGATCCATGCGCTCGGGCACTGGATTCCGGTGCCGGGCGAAGGCGGGCATATGGACATCGGCCCGCGTACGCCGCGCGACTTCCAGGTGTTTCCGCATATCGAGAAGATCGAAGGCCGCATTTCCGGCGAGCAGATCCTGTGCGGGCGCGGACTGGTCAATGTCTACCGGGCGGTTGCCGAAGCCGATGGCAAGACCGCTCCCTTCACCAAACCGGCCGAGATCACGGCGGCAGCGCTGGCGAAATCCGACCCTGTCGCAGAGGAAGCATTGTCGCTTTTCGTAACCTGCCTCGGCCGCACCGCAGGCGATCTCGCGCTGGTGTTCAAGAGCCGCGGCGGCGTCTTCCTCACCGGTGGCATTGCCCAAAAGATCGTACCCGCGCTGAAAGCGGGTAATTTCCGCGCCGCCTTCGAAGACAAGGCGCCGCACAGCGAGATGATGCGGTCGATGCCCGTCTATGTCATCACGCATCCACTGGCCGCGCTGGCCGGGCTCGCTGCCTATGCGCGAGCACCATCCCTGTTCGGCGTCGAGACCGACGGCCGGCGCTGGAGCGCGTGAACCAGCACGGTGCCAAAGCATTTTGCGCGCGTTGCCCATTGGCCATAGGCAAGGGCGGCCGATGAGGCTAATAGGATGCCCGACGCCGCAGGGCGACCGACGAATACAGTGCGCGGACTGACATTTGGCTTCCAACGAACCAAAAAGAAGGGCTGACCCCAGCGAAGTCTTCGCTGTGTTGCGCCGCATCTACGACGAGGCAGGCCGCGGGCACCTGAAGTCCTACTGGCTGGCGGCGTTCTGCCTGATCGCCCTGGCCGCGACCACCGGTGGCGCGGCCTGGATCATGCAGCCCATGATCGACGATCTCTTCTACAAGCACCAGTACGACAAGGTGCCCTGGATCTGCGGCGGTATCATCGGCATCTTCCTGGTTCGTGGTCTTGCCACTTACGGCTCAGCCGTGACGCTCGCCAAGATCGGCAACAGCATCGTCGCCTACTATCAGAAGCGCGTCTTCAGCCACCTGATGAAGCTGGGCATCGATTTCTACACCGAAACCCGGTCGGGCCAGCTGGCGGCACGCATCAACGAAAACGTCGCCGGTATCCGCGACCTGTTCTCGATGACGTTGAAATCGATCGCCGGCGACCTCGTTGCCCTGATCGGCCTCGTGACGGTCATGGTCTATCAGGCGCCCTTCCTGGCAGCCAGTATCTTCCTGATCGGACCGCCGCTGGTCTGGGCGGTCAGCTACATCATGCGCCGCGTACGCCGTGTGACGCGGGAATCGGTGGAGATCAATTCGCATCTGATCGGCGCCATGCAGGAATCGGTGCAGGGCATCGCCGTGGTGAAAGCCTTCACCATGGAAGAGCAGCTGACCCACAAGATCGGCGACCTCGTCGATCGGGCGGAATCCCGCTACAACAAGATCGCGCGTGTTTCCGAGCGGTTGGCGCCGGTCACCGAAATGCTGGCCGGTTTCGCCATCGCCGGCGTCGTCGCCTATTCGGTGTACCGTTCGGCCTACAGCAGCCAGCCGCCCGGCAACATCATGTCGTTCATCACCGCCTTCATGCTGGCCTACGATCCGGTCCGGCGCCTTGCCCGCACGCAGGTCAATGTCGAGCGTGCGATGGTCAATGCGCGCATGATCTACGAATTGCTCGACATCGAACCTCGGCAGGGCGATGCGGCGGGAGCGAAGGAGGCCAGGATCGAAACCGGCGAGATCCGCTTCAACAACGTGACCTTCGGCTATTCGCCCGACCTGCCGGTGATCCGCAATCTTACATTCACCGCCGCTGCCGGAAAGACCACGGCGATCGTCGGAGCATCCGGCGCCGGCAAGTCGACGCTGGTTGCCCTGTTGCAGCGCTTCTACGACGTGGATGGCGGGACGATCGAAATCGATGGCCAGGACATTTCCAAGGTCACGAAGCGGTCGCTGCGCGAGTCGATCGCCTTCGTCTCGCAGCAACCCTACCTGTTCGAGGGCACGATCAGCGACAACATCCGCTACGGCCGGCCGGATGCCGGCGAGAAGGAAATCGCGTTCGCGGCACAACAGGCGGCCGCGGATGATTTCATCCGCCAGCAGCCGCAAGGTTACGACACGCCGGTCGGCGAAAACGGCGTGACGCTGTCTGGCGGCCAGCGCCAGCGGCTGTCGATCGCACGCGCCATCGTACGCCAGGCGCCTATCCTGCTTCTCGACGAGGCGACATCTGCGCTCGACAACGAATCTGAAGCGCGCGTCCAGCAGGCGCTGACCAGCATCATGCAAGGTCGTACCACCATCGTCATCGCGCACCGGCTGTCGACAGTGATCAATGCCGATCATATCGTCGTGCTCGAACAGGGTCGTCTGGTCGAGCAAGGCACGCATAGCGAGTTGCTCACGAGACCGAACGGTGCCTATGCCCATTTCTACAACCTGCAGGGCGGGCAGGGGCTTGGCCTGGTCGACGACGGTGGTGTCGAGGCGATCGCAAACAGGGCCGATGGAACGACCAGGGGATAACGCATGAGCGAGATGAAGCTGGTGGTGGTGGGTGCCGCGGGCCGTATGGGCCAGGCTCTGGTCCGCGCCATCGCCACAATACCCGGGGCGACCGTTGCCGCCGCCGTCGAGCGCAAGGGCTCCCCCCACATCGGCAAGGACATCGGCCAGATTGCCGGTATCGGCCCGATCGGCGTGACGATCGGTGACGATCCACTGCCGGCCTTCGCCAAGGCCGACGGCGTGCTCGACTTCACATCGCCTGCCGCCACTGTCGAATTCGCGGGTTATGCCGCCCAGGCGCGCATTGCCCACATCATCGGCACCACCGGCTGTTCGCCTGAAGATGATGCGGCAATCGCCGCCGCCGCGCGCCACGCCACGATCGTGAAATCAGGCAATATGAGCCTTGGCGTCAATCTGCTCGCCGTTCTGGTCGAGCAGGCGGCCAAGGCTTTGGATCCGGAGGATTTCGATATCGAGATCCTCGAAATGCATCATCGCCAGAAGGTCGATGCTCCCTCTGGCACCGCCCTTCTGCTCGGCGAAGCGGCCGCGGCCGGCCGCGAGATCGCGCTGGCCGAAAACAGCGTGCGCACGCGCGACGGCCACACCGGCGCACGCAAGGCGAAGACCATCGGCTTTGCAACGCTGCGCGGCGGCTCGGTGGTCGGTGAACATTCGGTGTTCCTTGCCGGGCCGGGAGAGCGCATCACGCTCAGCCACCACGCCGAGGACCGCGCCATCTTCGCCCGTGGTGCCGTCAAGGCGGCGCTCTGGGCGCATGGCCGCAAGCCCGGGCTCTATTCCATGCGGGACGTGCTCGGCCTTGGACGGAACGCCTGACCGAATATCAGAACGCGGTGCATCCCCCGGGTGCACGGCATTCTGACTTTGATTTATCGCATGATCTTTGTCCGAAAAGTCTGCAACTTTTCGGGATCATGCCCGTAAAGGAGAAGACATGTCGCGAACTCTCGTGCTCGTGCGCCACGGCCAGAGCGATTGGAACCTGAAGAACCTGTTCACCGGCTGGCGCGACCCCGACCTGACCGAACAGGGCCACGCCGAGGCCAAGGCCGCCGGCACCAAGCTGAAGGCGCGCGGGCTGAAGTTCGACATCGCCTTCACGTCCAGCTTGCAGCGCGCACAGAAGACCTGCCAGCATATTCTCGACGCCGTCGGCCAGAGCGACCTGAAGACGGTACGCGACCAGGCGCTCAACGAGCGCGACTATGGCGAGCTGTCGGGATTGAACAAGGACGATGCCCGCCAGAAATGGGGCGAAGACCAGGTGCATGTCTGGCGCCGTTCCTATGACGTGCCGCCGCCCGGCGGCGAAAGCCTGAAGGACACCGGCGCGCGCGTGTGGCCCTACTACCTGCACACGCTGCAACCGCATGTGCTGGCCGGCGGCACCGTTCTGGTCGCGGCGCACGGCAATTCGCTGCGCGCACTGATCATGGCGCTGGACGGCCTGACGGGCGAAGAGATCGTCAGGCTGGAACTCGGCACCGGCGTGCCGGTCATCTACCAGCTCAACGCCGATTCGACCGTGGCATCCAAGGAAGTCCTGGCCTGAAAAAGGCTCCGGTTTTCGGCGGAGCGGCCGGGTTGTGACAATTTGCCGGCGCCATCAGCCGGCATTTATGCCCTGCCTTTGCATTGCTTGAAAAAAGCGCGTTGACAGGGTCCGTCTGCCCGCTTACATGAGCGCCCACCAGCCCAGATGGCGGAATTGGTAGACGCGCACGGTTCAGGTCCGTGTGCCGCGAGGCGTGGAGGTTCGAGTCCTCTTCTGGGCACCAAGTTTCCGCAGTTGCTTCGACACGAAGCAGCTAGCATTTGCAAAAAGCCCGGCCATGCCGGGCTTTTTCATTTTCCGGCCACTGCAATTACCCCTTCCTGCAGGTCCCCTACGTCTCGACAGATGATCTTGCCCGGCGCCGGAGAAGCCAAACCGGTTTTGGATCATGGGATAATTCCCTTTTGTGACGACCACAGCATGTTTCAGCGGCTGCTCAGATTACATGGGTGAATTCCGCAATTGTACTTGGAGATCAGACTCTCGCGCGCTACTGGGATTCTGTCTTCGGGCGCCGCGATTCGTAATCTGCACTGCCCAATTGTCGGACAATATTCTGACAGACTGTTTCCCGGTGTTTCAAAACGTGTGCGCATGCCACGGAATCGCCCGAAACGTGCCGGATTTGCTGCCGCATTTCCCCCTACGGCCTCCGAACGATTAACGGAGCCGTTCCCTCGGGATGACAATCAACAAGAAGAAGGCCGCGCTTGCCGCGGTCACCGTCGCAGTCGGCCTTGCAGCCGGCGCGTCCACCTCCTCCGCCGCTGCGCAATGCGGCCGCGCTTCCTGGTATGCCCTGCACTCGAAGACTGCATCAGGCGAGCGCATGAACCCTTCGGCCCTGACTGCCGCTCATCGCAGCCTGCCTTTCGGCACCCGGCTCAAGGTTACCAACAAGAACAACGGCAAAAGCGTCGTCGTGCGCATCAACGACCGTGGCCCCTTCATCAAGGGTCGGGTGCTCGACCTGTCGCGTGGCGCCGCCAACCAGCTGGGCTTCGTCAGCTCCGGCCACGCTGCCGTCTGCATGGCCAGGGTCTGATCCGGCTATTGCCTGGAAACAAAAGAAAAGCGCCGCCCTCGTTGCGGCGCTTTTTCTTTGATTCGATGGATGAGGCGCCGCCCTCCTCTTCCCGCGTCGTGGCGGCGCCTTCGCACCTGCACCCATAGCCGGCTGGGCCCCTCGCCCGGCTTTTTCCAAGGCTTTGGCCTAAAGTATGGGGATAACTCACCCAACGTGATCTATTGCGCCGCAACAATTTCTTGTTAACTTCGTTGCGACAGAGTGAAGCGGCCGGGCCGCTTGTCGCCCTTCGTTCCGAGGGCAGCGGAGACCGTTTCAGATGTTCTACCAGTTCTATGAGATGAACCATGCTGCCTTGCAGCCGGCACGCGCTTATGCCGAGGCGGTACGGGTTCTCTACACCAATCCACTGAACCCGTTTTCGCACACGCCATGGGGCCGCTCGGTCGCGGCAACGGCGGAATTGTTCGAGCGCACCACACGACGCTACGGCAAGCCGGCCTTCGGCCTCGACAAGACCGTGGTCGACTGGAAGAGCGTGCCGGTGACGGAGCGCGTTGTCTGGTCGAAGCCGTTCTGCAACCTCATCCATTTCCAGCGCCAGCTGCCGGCTGGTCGCCGCAGCGACCCGAAGCTGCTGATCGTCGCGCCGATGTCGGGCCATTACGCGACGCTGCTGCGTGGCACGGTGGAGGCGATGCTGCCTCATGCCGAGGTCTACATAACCGACTGGGTCGACGCGCGTATGGTCCCGCTTTCCGCCGGCCGTTTCGATCTCGACGACTACATCGATTATGTCATCGACATCCTGCATGAGCTTGGGCCCGACACCCATGTGATGGCCGTGTGTCAGCCATCGGTGCCGGTGCTGGCCGCCGTGGCGCTGATGGAAGCGCGCGGTGATCGTTTCGCTCCGTCCACAATGACCCTGATGGGCGGCCCGATCGACACACGCCGCAACCCCACCGCAGTCAATCTGCTGGCCGAGGAAAAGGGCATCGACTGGTTCCGTGACAACGTCGTCATGCCGGCGCCTTGGCCGGTGCCGGGCTTCGGCCGCGAGGTCTATCCGGGCTTCCTGCAGCTTTCCGGCTTCATGAGCATGAACCTCGACCGGCACATCATCGCCCACAAGGACTTCTTCATGCATCTTGTGAAGAACGATGGCGACAACGCCGAAAAGCACCGTGAGTTCTACGATGAATATCTGGCGGTGATGGACCTGACCGCCGAGTTCTACCTGCAGACTGTGGAAACGGTGTTCGTGCGCCATTCCCTGCCGAAGGGCGAGATGAAGCATCGGGGTACCAAGGTCGACCCGAGCGCCATCCGCAACGTCGCACTGTTCACGGTCGAGGGGGAGAACGATGATATCTCCGGCCTCGGCCAGACTGAGGCCGCGCACCGTCTGTGCGCGAACGTCCCTGCCGACATGAAGGCGCACTACATGCAACCTGCCGTCGGCCACTACGGCGTCTTCAACGGCTCACGCTTCCGCTCCGAGATCGTGCCGCGCATTGTCGACTTCATCACCAGCTACGGCCGCACCAACCGGGTCGCCGTTAAGCGGAAGGCCACCAAGCCGGCTCAAGCTTGATCACGCATTTGTGAAAGCGACGGCCGTCCATGGCCGTTTGGCGCTGACGGTTCGAAGAATCCAGCCACACCGCCTCTGTTTTTTCCTGCAGATCGGACTTTCCGCGAAATCTGCATCGGCGGGTGTTGCGCAATCAGCGCAATGACGACGCCGCAATTAACCCTTTCGGTGAATCCGCCCTAGGGATGAATTGACACGCCATGTAAATCCTCATTAACGTTTCGTTAATAACAGGGGCGAGCGGGGGACTATGAACTCCTCACCAGCGACGCAAGGTTTGCGTGTCTTTGCGGCTGCGGCGATCGGGATCGCTGCTGCGGTCTGGGCGATGCCTTCAGCCTCCGCGGCAGGAGCCATGGCAACTGGTGGTCCTACCACCCAGCCGATCGGCCACTACGAATTCTGCAAGACGCGTCCAGCCGAATGCTCGGTTCGCCCGAAGGATCTGGCTCCGGCCAGGCTGACGTCCGCGCTCTGGGGCAAGCTGACCCGCGTCACCGCCACGGTGAACGCTGCGGTGAAGCCGCTCAGCGATCTGGAAATCTACGGCAAGGACGAAGTCTGGGCCTACCCCGACAAGGGCGTCGGCGACTGCGAGGACTATGTGCTCGAAAAGCGTCGCCGGCTGGCCAGGCAGGGCATTTCCCTTGCGAACCTGCTGGTAACGGTTGTTCGCAAGCCGGATGGCGAAGGCCATGCGGTGCTGACTGTGCGCACCGACAAGGGCGATTTCGTACTCGACAACCTGACCGACAAGGTCAAGCCCTGGGATCAGAGCGGCTACCGCTTCCTGAAGCGCCAGGCCATCGACAACACCGGCCGCTGGGTCTCGATCCGCGAAGGCCAGCAGGTTCTGGTCGGCGCCGTTCAGTAACGGCTTTTTTTCGCCATACGCTGCGCTGCGGCCACGCGGACATCGTCAAGCGTCAACTGATTCCAGAAGCCATCCTGCACGATGTGCAGGGTATTGCCGCGTGCCTGACAGAGCGAGGCTCGGTCGGAAAACGTGCTTGGCAAAGCATGGCGAAAACGAGCCACATTTTGCACTCCATCACGAAATTCCAGCAAAGTGATGCAGTCCCTGTCGGGTGAATAACCACCGACAATCATGGCGCCTTGCGAGTCGCAGGCCAGCGAATGCCCGCCCGTGACCGTCGTCTGGCGGACCTTGGTGCGGCCGGTTGCGGTCGCGATTTCGACGATTGGAAAATCGGTATAATAGTACGCCCAGGCCGTGCCGCGAGTGACGTTCAGGGCATAGCAGTCCGCCATGGACGGATCATCGAGCCGCCAGAGGACTTTGCCTGTGGGATCGAACTGAACCAGGCCCGCCATGCTGATGGGCGCCTTGGTTCCCGGCAGTTTCCAGCCATCGTTGCCGAATACGCCCTCGTCGAAATAGCCAACCCAGATGTTGCCGTGATCGTCGCATTGAAGATGCTCGATCCCGTCGCCCAGACAGAACCGGTCGATGGCTTGCCCCGTGTCGCTGAACAGCGTCGCATTCGCGTCGGTCGGCCGGCAGCGGGCGCTGGCAACGATCCAGGCCCCATCCCGATGGATGTCAAAGGCCGGAAACGCCGTCTCCAGGGGAAACTCGATCGTCCCATACTCCGTCATGCCGTCGAAGATCGACAGCCTGGCCATTGCGTTCCTGGTCAGCAGCGGCCGGGCCGTGTCCTTGGCTTTTACGTTGCGATACCAGTTTCCGGCGACATCGCAGGTGGATCTGAGTGATGCCAGAAGTCCGTCGCCCGTGATGGCATAGGACACGTCGAACCAGCCGGGTTCCGGTTCTGGCAAAGGTGCGTAGGGAGAGGGCTGAAGAATTTCGATCAAGACAGGACCATGGTTCGACTGGGTCGTCATTCGAAAGTGAATCGCCAGGCGTGGCAAGACGACACCGGGCGAATTGAAGCCGGCGCCTGCCGCTCCCGTGCCTTTCAATGATCGCCTTCGGCGAAATGCCCATTTCTCCATGACAGGCGGCCTTGAAGTGGCACCTCCAGCGGAAGGCTGGTTTTCAAGCGGCCTGCGACAAACGCCCCGGAGCCATGCGATATGAAATCGCCTCGGCAAGATGGATGCGCGCGACCGTTTCGCAATCATCGAGGTCGGCCAGGGTGCGCGCAACTTTCAGCACGCGGTGGTAGGCCCGAGCGGAAAAGCCGAGCTTTTCGCTGGCTTCGCTGAGCAGTGCAAGGCCAGCCGTATCCGGCGCTGCGATCGCCTCGATCATGGCGGGCGAACAATGGGCATTGAGCGCGATGCCGCTCATGCCTTGAGCCTCGAAGCGCCGACGCTGGATGTTTCGCGCCCGTGCCACCCGCTCGGCGACCACCGCGCTCGGTTCCGCTTGATCCGGGCGGATCAGATCGCTGGCCGAGACGGCCGGCACATCGACCCTGAGGTCAATGCGATCGAGCAGCGGTCCCGAAATGCGGGCCTGATAGTCGATCCGGCAACGATCGCCGCGCAGGCAACGATAACCAGGTTCGCCAGCCATGCCGCAACGGCACGGGTTCATCGCCGCGATCAGCTGGATGCGTGCCGGATATGCAACGCGATGATTGGCGCGCGCAATCACACAGTCGCCGGTTTCCAATGGCTGGCGCAGCGCATCGAGCGTCTGCGGTGAGAATTCCGGGAATTCGTCGAGGAAGAGCACGCCGTTGTGAGCCAGCGACACCTCTCCGGGACGGACCTTCAGGCCACCGCCAACCATTGCCGCCATCGAAGCCGAGTGATGGGGTGCACGAAATGGCCGCCGGTCGGTCAGCTTGCCGCCGGCGAGTTCGCCGGCAACCGAGGCGATCATCGAAACTTCCAGCAATTCCTTTGGTGCCAGCGGCGGCAGGATCGAGGGAAGACGCTGTGCCAGCATCGACTTGCCGGAACCGGGTGGCCCGACCATCAGCAGATTGTGCCCGCCGGCTGCCGTTATCTCCAGTGCACGCTTGGCACTTTCCTGACCTTTGACATCGGCGAGGTCCGGCAGGTTGCGGGCACTCTGATGCACACCCGGTTCCGGGCGCGACAGCACTTGCGTGCCGCGAAAGTGATTGGCCATCGCAATCAGGCTGCGTGGCGCGACGATATCGATGTCCGGGCCGGCCCAGGCCGCTTCCGGGCCACAGGCATGCGGACAGATCAGCCCGCGCCCTTCGGCGTTGGCGCCGACCGCTGCAGGCAGGGCACCCGCCACCGCTGCGATCGTGCCATCCAGCGAAAGCTCGCCCAGCACGACATAGGAAGCCAGCATATCGCCCGGGATGGCGCCGAGCGCCGCCATCAGACCAAGCGCGATCGGCAGATCATAGTGACTGCCTTCCTTTGGAAGATCCGCCGGTGCCAGATTGACCGTCACCTTGCGTGCCGGCATCGACAGGCCGGAAGCGTGAAGCGCCGCCTGGACGCGCTCGCGGCTTTCGGCCACCGCCTTGTCTGGCAAGCCGACGATGGACATGCCGACCTTGCCCGGGGCGATCATCACCTGCACGTCGACCGGCACGGCCTCGATGCCCTGGAACGCCACCGTGCGAACGCGAGAAACCATTCGAGCCCCCAGGCGGGCAGCCTACCCGCGTGACCGAAACGGCCACGAGGTCAAAAAAAGCATGGTTTTCCGATCAGATCAAGAACAATACAGGAACAAACAAGCGCATGGTATGCAACCGCATTGCCGTCCCGCGAAGCAACGGGAAGGCTGCTGGAAGTTCAGCCGCGCTTGGCTTCCACCGCATCCCAGAACAAGGCAGCGATGTCGGCACCACCGAAGCGCTTCACTTCGCGGATGCCGGTCGGCGAGGTGACGTTGATCTCGGTCATGTAATCGCCGATGACGTCGATGCCGACTAGGATGAAACCGCGTTGCTTCAGCGATGGGCCGATGCGGGCGCAGATCTCGCGTTCGCGCGCGGTCAGATCCGTCTTCTCCGCCCGCCCGCCGACATGCATGTTGGAGCGCGACTCGAATTCGGCCGGCACGCGGTTGATGGCGCCGACCGGTTCGCCGTCGATCAGGATGATGCGCTTGTCGCCCTTGCGCACGTCCTTCAGGTAGCGCTGGACGATGTAGGGTTCGCGGAAGAGCTGGCCAAACATTTCCAGCAGCGAGGCCAGATTGCGGTCGGCCTCCTGCAGATGGAAAATGCCGGCGCCGCCGTTGCCGTAGAGCGGCTTGACGATGATGTCGCCGAACTCCTTGCGGAAAGTGGCCACCTCCTGCGGATCCTTGGTGATCAGTGTCTCCGGCATGAGGTCGGCGAATTCGGTGACGAAGATCTTCTCGGGGCTGTTGCGCACCCAGGCCGGATCGTTCACCACCAGCGTCTTCGGATGGATGCGCTCCAGAATGTGCGTGGTGGTGATGTAGTTCATGTCGAAGGGCGGGTCCTGGCGCAGCAGGATCGCGTCCATCTCTGCGAGATCGGTCCGCACGGCCTCGCCGAGCGTGAAATGGTCGCCCTTCACGTCGCGCACCTGCATTTCCTCGATGCGGGCGAAGACCTTGCCGTCGCGCAACGACAGCCGGTCCGGCGTGTAGTGAAACAACTGGTGGCCGCGCCGCTGCGCTTCCAGGGAAAGCGCGAAGGAGGTGTCGCCCGCGATGTTGACGGTCGAGACATGGTCCATCTGGACGGCGACTTTGAGGGACATGCAAGGTCTCCAATCTGGAGCAATTCCAGCAAAGATGCGCAGCGGTTTTGCGTTCGGAATTGCACAATAACAAAGAGTTAGAGCGTCCCACGTTTCCGCGAAAAGCGGAAACGCTCCAACGAGCAGGACATGACGGGACGAGGCTGAGCCTGTCAAGCGCCGCAACGGTCCCACAGATGACGCCAGCGTCGGATGGCGAAAGAGCGCCGACCTCAGGCGTTGATGACGATCAGCCCGCCGACGATCAGGGCGGTGCCCAGCATGTATCTCAAGGTGAGTGCCTCACCAAGCAGGCCCCAGGCAAGGAGCGGCACGACGCAGAAAGTCATCGCCATGAACGGGTAGGCAACCGTAAGCGGCACGGATTTCAGCACATAGACCCAGACGATCGTGCCGATGCCATAGATGGCAAAGGCCGCGAGCAGATAGGGATCCAGGATGGTTGCAATCAGGCCAGCCAGGTCGGCGGCGCCGGCCCGCGCGCTTGTGAGCTTGAAGAGGACCTGACCTGCCGAAATCATCAGCGGTGTCAGCACCAGCCCCGCCAGCACTGGAAAAGGCAGTGCTCCTATCACGGTCAAGCCCCGGGCCGGTCTTCGCAATAAAAGATGTCGCGTCCGATATCGACACAGACATGGCTGGTCGGGACGGGATGCACCGCGCGCAGGAACGAGTGCGTGTAGGGGAAGAAGTTGAAATGCGGATTGAAGGAATAGCGGTATTCCCGCTCGCGCGGCACGACAATGATCAGGCGTTTACGCGCAATCCGCCGCAGCTCGGCAATCGCCTGCCGGTATTCGAGGACATGCTCGATGACATGGGTGCAGACCACGGTGTCGAAAGCGCCATCCTCGAACGGCAGATCCTCGATGCGTGCGGCGACATAGTCGATCCCGTCGATGGCCGCCGCATCCTCGACAACGAAGTCGACGCCGACATAGCGTCCGCCTTCGCGTGCCGCGCGAATGCGTTTCAGGAGGACGCCGGTGCCGCAGCCAACGTCGCAGACCGAATGGCCGACCGTCGAGGCAATGATCTTCTCGATGCAGGCCTGCGAGTTGTCCGTGCCCTCGTGAACCCGCGGATGGTCGCGATAGAGCGTCTCATATTCCTCTGCGCTCAGGAACGGCGCTCTTTCGCGAAAGGACGCCAGCCGCGCAATATGGTCGCCCCACGCCAGACTGGCGACGGAACGGAACAGCCGCGAGTCGCGTACGACCGGCGGCAGGACATCTTCCAGAACAAAGCGGATGCGATTGGTGGTTTCCCGGTTCAAGGAGATTTCTCCAAAACGATTGCTGTCAGGCCGCCCTGTTCGACGCACCAGGCGTGGCGGCGGTGCTGTTCTGGCGGCCTGGCATGCTGAGATAGAAAATCCGCTTCTGTTCTGCCCGGCCGCGCGAGACGGAATCGAGAACCAGTCCGGTTGCCAGCATCAGCATCGACAGGAGCAGCAGTCCGACCGACAGCACCCAGGTGGGAATGCGCGGCACGAGGCCCGTCTCGGCGAACTCGATAAACACCGGCACGCCCAGGACCGCGCTGGCCGCCAGCAGCAGCATGGAAATCGCGCCAAAGAAGCGCAGCGGCTGCGTCTCCTTCATCAGCATGGTGAACATCCAGAGAATCCTGGCGCCATCCTGGAACGTGGACAGTTTTGAAGACGAGCCCTCGACGCGACGGCCATAATCGAGTGCGATCTCGCTGACCGGCAGCTTGAGCTGCGAAGCGTGCACCGACATTTCCGTCTCGATTTCGAAACCTCCCGACACCGCCGGAAAACTCTTGACGAAACGCCGGCTGAAGACGCGGTAGCCGGAGAAGATATCCGTGAAGTCGCGTCCAAACAGGCGCTTGTACAGACTGTTGAACAGGCGATTGCCGAAGGCGTGGCCTTGCCGTCCAGCGTCGTTCGTGACGCCGCGCCTGGTACCGACAACCATGTCGCAGCGCTCGGTAAGCAGCGTATTGATGAGCAGAGGCGCATCCTCCGGCGCATAGGTGCCGTCGCCATCGGCCATCAGGTAGATATCGGCATCGATGTCGGCAAACATGCGCCGCACGACATTGCCCTTGCCCTGTCTCGTCTCCCGCACGACCACCGCGCCGGCGGCGCGAGCCTTGAGCGCGGTGAGGTCTTTCGAATTGTTATCATAGACGTAGATCGTCGCGATGGGCAGCGCCTCGCGAAACCGCCGCACGACATCGGCGATGGTCAGCTCCTCATTGTAGCAGGGCAACAGCACCGCGATCGTCGGTTCGTAGCGTACTTCGTGTACCATCGCTGTTTCTCGCTGGCCCCCGGCGACCGAGCGCTGGAGGGCTGACTTTACTATTTATTGAAGCCGTTAAGGCTAGGTTTAGACACATCTGAGTTTAGGGGCTTTTCGATGGGCGCGGCCGAAAATGGGGCCTCGGGCTGGCGGCGTGATCTTGCCTGGGCGCTTGTCGTCGCGCTGATGGCACTGACAATCAGTGCCATCGGCGGCTTCAAGACGATGAGCAACAGCAATGGCGACAATGACAGCCTGCTAAGGCTCGTTGAAGTGCGCGATTTCATGGCCGGCCAAGGCTGGTTCGACCTGCACCAGTACAGGATGGGTCCGGAAGGCGGATTCGTCATGCACTGGTCACGGCTGGTCGACGTATTGCTCAGCGGGTTGATCCTGGCCGCAAAGGCCGTCGGCATGCCGACATGGCTTGCCGAAGGCTTCGCCAAGGCGGCTTGGCCGACACTCACCTACTGGCTGACTGCTTTCTTTGTCGTGCGGGCCACTCGACGCCTTGGCGGTGACGCGGTGGGTTTGCCGGCTATGATCATCGCCGGTGCCGCGCTGTACTTCATGGGTCCTTTCGTACCCGGCGACATCGACCATCACAATATCCAGCTCCTGCTCGTCATGGCTGCCGTCAATTTCCTGCTCGCCGCGCCCGACTGGCGCCCGGCCTCCATGCTGTCGGGAACCTGCGCTGCCCTGAGCCTGGCCGTCGGCATGGAAACCGCGCCGTTGGTTGCGGCAATTGGTTCGTGTGTGGCGGGATTGTTTCTCTTCTGCGGAAGACAGGAAGCGCCCACTGCGGCCGGTTTCGGGCTTGGTTTCGCCGGCGTTTCGGCATTGGTCCTTGTATTGACGGTTGCCCCTTCAGACTGGGGAGTGGCGACCTGCGATGCTTTCTCAGCGGTCCAATTTGCCGTTGCCTTCATTTCAGGAGCTGGGATCGCCGTCGTCGCATCAATCGGCCGGTTCAATGCCAGCGTTTCGCGTAGGCTATTGGCCCTCATTTTGTTGGCGGGCATTGTTGCCGTCGTCGTAATCCAGCTGTTTCCACAGTGCTTGCAGGCCCCGTTCGCCAATCTCGACCCACGCCTGCACACGCTCTGGCTGAACAACATCGAGGAAGCACAGTCGCTGTTCCAGCTGATGAAACACGACCGCGCGGCCGTCGTCGGCAGCTATGTCACACCGCTGATTGCACTGGTCCTTCTTGCCTTCCGCCTGATCCGTGGTGACCGCCGCCGCGTGGTCTACGTCATGACCGCGCTGCTGCTCATGGCCTTTGCCGTCAGCGTCTGGCAGGTCCGGGGCATGGCATTTTCCGTCACCCTGGCAGTCATTCCACTCGCTGCCTGGGTGGCAATGTGGCGCGAACGCGCCGCCAGATCGCCATCGCTGCGCATGTCGGTGACAATGGTGCTGGCCTGGCTGATCTCGTTCAATGCGATATGGAGCACGGGGGCCCGGTCGATGACGATGCTGACCAACACGGCGAGGGATAGCGCCGACGGCACCGAGAGCGCATGCAGAGGGCCGGCCGACTACGCTGTGCTGGCCGGCATGCCAGCAACCACGGTGCTGGCAGTCTCCAATCTCGGTTCACCGATCCTTGCCTACACCAACCATCGCGTCCTGGCCGGCCCGTATCACCGTAACATCGAAGGCAATCTTCTCGTTCTGGACGCCTTCACCGGCCAGGCCGCAACGGCTCAGGCCATCGTTCGAAACCAGCATATCGGACTGGTCGCGCTTTGCCGCTCGGATCCCGAGGCCGGAAATCTTACCAGCGCGGCACCGGACGGCTTCCTGGCCGAACTCATCAAAGGTCAACTGCCGGCCTGGCTGGAACCCGTGCCCGGCACGTCGGGCCAGCCGCTCGAGCTTTATCGGGTCAAACCCGACTAAGCTTCAGCCCTGCCGGCGTCGTTCCCCGGGAAAGCGCCGGCTTATATTCGAGATACCTTTCTTAAACGGTTTGCTGTCACTCTGATAAGAAATTCCAGAATAAGAACAGGGACGCCGATGCAAACCTCGTTTGGCACCGGGCAGACGAACAGGGAGAATACGGATCTGGCCTTCACCGATCCGTTGACCGGCCTCGGAAACCACCGTCGTTTCTTCGACAAGGTGGAACGCCTCATCGCGGACCGCTCGGACGATCCGGCCCCTTTTGCCGTTGGCATTCTCGACCTCGACGGTTTCAAACCGATCAACGATCTTTTCGGCCACAAGGCCGGCGACGACATCCTGATCCAGGTGGCGATGCGCCTGCGCGCCTCGATGGACAGCCACTCCACGGTCTGCCGCATCGGTGCGGATGAGTTCGCCTTCCTCTATCCCATGGTATTCAGCGAAGAAGCCGCCACCGAGCGGGCGCGCATGCTGATCGAGATCCTCTCGGCGCCCTACGACGTCGGCGAACGCACCGCCAGGCTTTCGGCCTCCACCGGCTGCTCGCTGTTTTATTCCGGCGAGGAGACGACCGATATCCTCATCAACAAGGCTGAGACGGCGCTTTACCACGCCAAGCGCTCCGGCCGCGGCAAGGTCGTCGTTTACACCCGCGAGATGGAAGAGGCGGCCAAGCGCGTAACCCGCATCGAACAGGCCCTGCGCCGCGCGGTTTCAGCTGGCGAGGTCGAGCCGCATTTCCAGCCGATCGTCGATCTCGGCACTCGCCGCACCATCGGCTTCGAGGCTCTGGCACGCTGGTCGGATCCCGACCTCGGCCCGGTCTCTCCCGCTGTCTTCATTCCGATCGCCGAAGAACGCGGCATCATCGGCCCGCTCTCGCAGCTGGTGCTGCGCAAGGCGACCGAGGCGGCACGCGGCTGGCCCGGCGATCTGTTCCTGTCCTTCAACCTGTCGCCATCGCAACTCGTCGACCAGAACACCGGGCTGCACATTCTGTCGATCCTCGATCGCACCGGTTTCGATCCGCGCCGGCTGGAAATCGAGATCACCGAGACCGGCCTGATGAACGATCCTATCTCGGCCGAAAAGATCGTCGAAGATCTGCGCCGGGTCGGTATCCGTGTTTCGCTCGATGATTTCGGCACCGGCCAGTCGTCACTTGGCCGCCTGCGCGAATTCAACTTCGACAAGCTCAAGATTGACCGCGCCTTCGTATCGTCCATCCTGGAGGATCGTCCGTCCGAGCACATCATCCGCGCCATTCTCGCCATGTGCGAAGGGCTCGGCATGGATGTCGTCGCCGAAGGCATCGAGCAGGAGGCGCAGGCCGACCGGCTGGTGCAGTTCGGCTGCGCCGGCGGCCAGGGCTATCTGTTCGGCAAACCGGCCAATGCCGATGCGACGCTCGGCTATCTGCGCGATTCCTTTCGCGGCGCCTTGCGCGCAAAGGCGATCTGAAATCTGAACCCTTACCACGCCGCCGGTCCACACGGATCGGCGGTTTTTCTTCCCGTTTCCCATTTGTCCGACAAAATGAAGCGCGAAGCATTTTCGCGCTTGCTCCGGCCAAGCCGCTGGCTAGGATGCGGCGCCGTTGGACCGGAGCATTTCCGTTTTTCATGGAAACGCTCTGATCCTTTGTTTTACGCAATTCCGGACGGAAAACCGCTACACACTTTTCCTGGAATTGCGTTGGAGCGCCGCGGCCCATTCGGCCGATGCGTCAGGGAGGAAGCCACAATGATGCCATCGGCGCGGTTTGCCGACCTGGAGGGTGCGTCGGTGCTGATCACCGGCGGAGGCACCGGCATCGGCGCCAGGCTGACCGAAGGCTTCGCGCGCCAGGGGGCCAAAGTCGCTTTCGTCGATATCGCCGAAGCCCCGAGCCAGGCGTTGTGCGATGAAATCGCAGGCCTGACCGGCAGCAAGCCGCTTTTCCTCAATGCCGACCTGCGCAACATAGAAGCGCTGCGGCAGGCCGTGCAGACGGCCGAACAGGCACATGGGCCGATCAGCGTCCTGGTCAACAACGCCGCCAACGATATCCGTCACGCCGTGGAGACGGTGACCGTCGACGAATGGGACGACAATCTGTCGATCAACCTCAGGCCGCATTTCTTCACCATCCAGGCCGTCGTGCCCGGAATGAAGAAACTGGGCCGCGGCGCCATCGTCAATTTCACCTCGACGTCCTTCATGCTGAACATCGGTGACATGCCGGCCTATACGGCCGCCAAGGCAGGCATCATCGGCCTGACCAAGGGACTGGCCGGCCGTTACGGCAAGGACTGCATTCGCGTGAATGCGATTGCGCCTGGCTGGGTCATCACCGAACGCCAGCGCCAGCTCTGGGCCGCGCCCGGCAAGCTTGAAGCCCACATTGCCCGTCAGGCCATCCCGCGCGAAATGCACCCGGATGACATGGTCGGGCCATGCCTGTTCCTGGCTTCGGACGCGTCGGCCATGCTGACGGCGCAGACGCTGATCGTCGATGGAGGGCTGCTGTGAACACGAGACCTGCGATTGCCGCCGTCGACTGGGGCACGACCCGGCTGCGCGCCTGGCTACTTGCCGACGACGGTAAGGTGCTGGCCGAGCGGCGCGGCGACGACGGCCTGATCACGGCGCGCGAAGCCGGCTTTTCGAACGTGCTCGAGCGGCACCTCGCCGCCATGGACGCGCCGGCAGCCTTGCCGGTGGTCATCTGCGGCATGGCCGGCTCGCGCCAGGGCTGGATCGAGGCGCCCTATGTCGACGTGCCGGCGCCGATCCATGCCATCCTGCAAGGCGCCATCCGCGTGCCGGACGCGGTGCGCGACGTGCGCATCGTCCCGGGCCTGGCCCAGCGGCTGGCGGATGCGCCGGACGTCATGCGCGGCGAGGAAACACAACTGGCCGGCGCAGGTCTCCCGACCAAAGGTCAGCATATCGTCTGCATGCCTGGAACCCATTCGAAATGGGTGGTGGTGGAAGATGGTGCTGTGACCGGTTTCGGCACCTGGCCAACGGGTGAATTGTTTTCCGTCCTGGCGACCCATTCGATCCTGCGCCATTCGCTCGGCGAGCAGCCTGCGGCGATCACGGCAGGCAATGAAGGGTTCCGGCACTGGTGCCGGCAGGCACTGGAGGACGGTGGTGATGTTTCTTCGCGGCTGTTCGCCATTCGCGCAGCCGGACTGCTGCAGGATCTAAAACCCGACGAAGCAGCCGCCCGTCTGTCCGGCCTGCTCATCGGTGGTGAAATCGCCTCAGCCAAACGGCGCTATGGAAGCGCGGGCGGGCCGGTGGTGCTGGTCGGCTCGGGCGCGCTCGCTACGCTCTACGCCGAGGCGTTGGGACTGGCCGGACTTCAGCTTCGATCCGTCGATGCCGATGCCGCCGTACGCGCCGGCCTGTTCGCGGCTGCGCGCGAAAACGGCATGATCGCCCGCAAGGAAGAAACCGCATGAACCCCACCGCACCATTCCCGAAGCTGAAGCGTGGTCTCGTTGCCATCCTGCGCGGCCTGCATCCGAACGAAGCAGTGGCGGTTGCCCAAGCGATTTACCGCGCCGGCATCGAAGCCATCGAAGTGCCGCTGAATTCACCTGATCCGTTCACGTCCATCGCTTCCATCGTCAAGGCGTTGCCGCACAGCGCTCTCGTCGGCGCTGGCACGGTGCTGACCGCCGAGGATGTCGATGCCTTGAAGCGTGCCGAAGGACGGCTTCTGGTCAGCCCGAACATCGATGCCGATGTCATGCGTCGTGCCGCCCATCACGGCCTCGTCACCATGCCGGGCGTTTTCACGCCGACCGAGGCCTTCCAGGCAATTCGCCTTGGCGCCTCGGCGCTCAAGTTCTTTCCGGCGAGCGTGCTTGGTGCGGGCGGGATAGCCGCTATGCGCGCGGTCCTGCCGACCGATACGCTGGTGGGGGCAGTTGGAGGCGTGTCGGAAAAGGATCTCGCCAGCTACAAGACCGCTGGCGTCACTGTGTTCGGACTGGGGTCGAGCCTGTATAAACCTGGCATGACCGTGGCGGACGTCGCCGCGCGTGCCGAAGCCGCCGTCACAGTCTGGGATCAGGTTTTTGGAGAGAAAGCATGACCGGCATCGTTTCGATCCTGTCCGACTATGTCTGCGAACTCGGCGAAGGCCCGAGCTATGATCCCGCAACGGGCAAGCTCTTCTGGTTCAACATCGTCCATGGCCAATTGCTGGAGCGCGGCCGCAGCGGCGCCACCAAAGTGCACGACCTCGGCCAGATGGCGAGCGCGATCGCCATCGTCGACGACAAGCGGCAGCTGGTTTTCACCGAGACCGGCCTGCATCTGCGCGATGCCGCGACCGGCAAACTCACGCTTCACACCTCGATCGAAGCCGAGAACAAAAGTACCCGTTCCAACGATGCGCGCGTGCATCCATGCGGCGCCTTCTGGCTCGGCACAATGAGCAAGACCCATGAAAAGAAGGCAGGCGCCATCTACTGGTTCTTCAAGGGCGAGTTGCGCCAGCTCTACGACGGCATCACCATCCCTAACTCCATCGCCTTCAGCGAGGACGGGACTGTCGCCTACTATGTCGACAGCACTGAAAAGCTGCTGATGCGGGTCGATTGCGATCCGGCTACCGGACTGCCGGTGGGCGAACCCAAGCTGTTCGGCGACCATCGACAGAGCGCCGGCGATGTCGACGGCTCGGTCGTCGATCGCGACGGCATCCTGTGGAATGCGTGCTGGGGTGCTTCTGCCGTCAACGCTTATTCGCCGGACGGCAAGCTGGTGCGTTCCATCCGCATGCCTGTCACGCAACCGTCCTGCCCTGCCTTCATCGGGGCGGAAGCCGATCGGCTTGCGGTGACGTCGGCATGGGCCGACCAGGACGAAGCGCAGCGGGCCGCCGACCCCGATGCCGGCAAGACGTTCGTGATCGATTTCCCGGTTCGAGGCCGGTTTGAGCCACGCGTGCTGATCTGAACGGCCAGCATTGCGCTGGTCGCTGGCGTTGCGGCGCAGGTCGGTTTCGTCGGACCCGAGCGACGGACCAACAGCGAGACTGGTTCCAATTCCATGGGTCCAGCCGTCATGCCGCAGCCGCGCCTTTTCCTTGTCTATGAACCGGAGAAAGCCTGCCTCGATCGGCTGATGAACCAGGGATATCCGCGAGACCGTGCGACGGAGATTTCATCCTACCTCGCCCAGTCGACCGATCTCGCGCCCGAATTTTCCAAGATCTGGCGCGAGGCGAGCAGGCGAGGCATTGCTTTCACGCCGCTCGACCTGGATGAAGCAGCCACGGGGATCGCCGGTTCAGATCCCGCTACCACGCTTGTCTGGACGTTGACGGATGGCATTGCTTATTTCCGCGGCGGCACAGCCCCTGCCTTGGCCCGCCTTGCGGGCCTGAGAACACTCGGCGCGGACGATTCCCTCTTTGCGCTCTGCCAGGACAAGTTCCGCTCTGGCGCCGTGCTTTCCGCTCTCGGACTGCCGGTGCCGCAGACCGGCCTGGCCCGCGACGGCCGCTGGCTTGTCGAGCCGCCGGCCTGCAAGAACGGCTGGTTCGTGAAACCGAACCGACTCGGCGCCAAAATAGGCATCTGGCCGGATTCGCATTGTCGCGACCTCAGCCAGGCATTGGAGCTCAGCCGCCGCGTCTTCTCGCATTACCGCGACGAAGTCGTCGTGCAACCTTATGTTGCCGGCCGCAACGTGCGCGCAAGTTTCCTTGACGTGACAGGACATGCCGACATGTCGTCGCTGGGGGTTTTCCTGGTCGAGTCCGGCGCGGATTTCCAGACCATGGCCGACAGTCTGGCGCTTTATGGCGGTACTGGCGCAGAGGCCAGGGCAACCGGTGTCTATGCCGAACCCGAACTCGTGCCGCTCGCTGCAACTCAGCCGGCAGCGGATGGCGAAATCCGCCGCATCGCCTCAAAGCTGATGAATGGCCTTGGCCTGCGCGATGTCTTTTCTATCGATCTGCGTGTCGACACGGACGATACGGTTCATCTGATCGAATTCGAGGTCTGCCCCGGCTTGCCCTGTTTTGATTTCCGCGCCTATTGTCGCGCGCAGTGGTCGATGAGCCTTGCCGAGGCCATGACCGAAACCGCTGCCCGCCGCCTGGTGGGCTGAAATCAAGAAATCCGACGCTGGAGCGTTTCCGTTTTTAACGGAAACGCGGAAACGCTCTAAGTTTTTGTTTTCGCCGCATTTTTGTAACGCCAAGTGATTCCACTTGGCTACAAAATGCTCTATCGGAGGGTCTGCGCCGACCGCGCAGGCGAGGGAAGGAATCACGACATGAGCGAAGCGTATATCTGCGACTATGTTCGCACGCCGATCGGCCGGTTCGGCGGGGTGCTTGCCTCGGTTCGTGCGGATGATCTCGGTGCCGAGCCGATCAGGGCGCTGGTGGCACGCAATGCAGGGATCGACTGGGAAGCGGTCGACGATGTCTATTATGGCTGCGCCAACCAGGCCGGCGAGGACAACCGCAACGTCGCTCGCATGGCCGCACTGCTGGCCGGCCTGCCGGTGTCGGTGCCGGGCTCGACCGTCAACCGCCTGTGCGGCTCGGGCATGGATGCGGTGGCCATTGCCGCCCGCGCCATCAAGGCAGGCGAGGCCGAGCTGTTGATTGCCGGTGGCGTCGAATCGATGAGCCGTGCTCCCTTCGTCATGCCCAAGGCCGAGACCGCCTTCTCACGCCATGCCGAAATCCACGACACCACCATCGGCTGGCGTTTCGTCAATCCGCTGATGAAGAAGCAGTACGGCATCGATTCGATGCCGGAAACGGCTGAGAAC
>DASZAX010000023.1:0-23841 GCA_035944705.1 Mesorhizobium sp.
CATGGTCAATGTCACGCTCTGCTTCTCGGCCAACCAGGCGCTGCTTGCCGCCAAGGCCGGCGCCTCCTTCATCTCGCCCTTCATCGGCCGTCTCGACGACATGGGCTTCGACGGCATGGAAGTGATTGCCGAGATCCGCCAGGTCTATGACAATTACGGCTTCGACACCGAGATCCTGGCCGCCTCGATCCGCACGCCCGACCACGTCAAGCGTGCCGCTTTGATCGGCGCCGACGTCGCCACCATCCCGCCGGCGACGCTGAAGGCCCTGGTCAAGCATCCGCTCACCGACAAGGGTCTCGAACAGTTCCTCGCCGACTGGGCAAAGACCGGCCAGAAGATCGGCTGATCATGTCGACGGTAGAGGAACTGGCGGCGACGATCGTCGACCGCGCACGACACTCCAGGCGCTACCTGACGGCTCTCGCCGGACCGCCGGGCTCGGGAAAGTCGACCCTGTCGGAAGCGCTGGCGGCTGCACTGCCGCCCGGCAGCGCCGCGGTCGTGCAGGCCGATGGCTTTCACTTCGACAATGTCCTGCTCGACCAGCTGGGCCGGAGAGCCTGGAAAGGCGCGCCCGATACCTTCGATTGCCGCGGTCTCGATTTCCTGCTTCGGCGGATCAGGAACAGCGAACCCGACGTCATCGCACCAGTGTTCGACCGCACGCTCGACGTCGCCCGTGCCGGAGCGGTGATGATCGGCGAGGACGTCAGATATGTCATCGTCGAGAGCAACTATCTCGCTCTCGGCACAGGTCCGTGGTCGATGCTCAGGCAGCATTTCGACTGCACCGTTTTCATCGAGGTGCCGCGCCAGGAATTGCAGCGCCGCCTGATGAACCGGTGGCTCGACCTCGGCTTCGCGGCCGATGCCGCGCGCCAGAAGGTCGAGGGCAACGATCTGCGCAATGCCGACCTCGTGCTGAGCCAGAGCCGGGACTGGGATCTGACGTGGCGGCCTTGCGACCCGTCGTGATCCTGCCGCGTGCATGCCTGTGAGGGAGCCTCAGAGCTTGTCGAGGAACCGCTTTGCTATGTCGGTGTACTCGCCGTCGAAGTGATGGCCGCCATCGGTTTCGATCTTGGTGATGTCCTTGACGGCGGGGTCCTCGCAGCCGCCCTCGTCGTCGTCCTTGCCGTAGACGCACAGCACCTTGTCTTTCGGCAGGGCGGCGATCGCGGGTGGCACCGGGTAGCCGCTGTCGTCGATGCCGAGCCAGCCGCTGATGGTGACCTGCATCGAGGTGGAAAGGCTCGGCGCCATCAGTCCAAGGACCTTCGTCCGGTCCTGCAGCTCCTTCGACAGCAGCGGATAGGCGAAGGGGATCGTGTCCGCGCCGAAGGAATAGCCGATCAGCATCACCGGCAGCTTCGCCTGCGGGTCCGCGCCCTTGACCAGCGTGGTGATGTCGGCGGCGAGCTCCTGCGGCGTGCGCTTCGACCAGAAGTAATGCAGCGCGTCGAGCCCGACGACATGCACACCCTGCGTCGACAGCCATTCGCCCATGGTCTTGTCGATGTCACGCCAGCCGCCGTCACCCGAAATGAAGATGGCGACCGCCTTGGGGGGCGTTGTCGACGGCAGGTCGACGGCTGGCAGCTTGCCGAACGGCGAGATCGCATCGACCAGCGAGGAAACGGTGCCGACCATCTGAGTGGTGGCGTTGTCGACGTCGAGCGCCTCCACCGTGATGTTCGGCTGCTGAGCGGCCTGGGTGCGGATCGTGTCGAGCGTATCGGCGGCGACGAACAAGGTCGCAGCCTCCGGCATTGGCTTGTCGAAAGCATAGCTGTAGGCCTTGCCGTCGGCGGTCTTGCTCGCTGTCGAGCCGGGGCAGAACGGCAGGCGCAGCGTCAGCCGGTCGGCAAAGCCTGAAGCGACCGCTCCGCCCAGCGTGTTGGCCGGTGCATCCGCAAGCGCCGCATAGGCGAACGTCGCGCCTTCGCCGGTGCCGGCGACGATCGGCGGCAGATAGGTCTGGATGTTGAGCTGGCGCTGCGCGGTCTGGGCAAGGTCGGTGATCTCGCCGACGACGTAGAGGCAGACGCCGTCCGCCTTGTCCAGTTCCTGGGCATAGGCGGCAAGATCGACGCCGAGCACGACATTGCCGTCGTCGCTGAGAGCGGACGCCGTCGCGTCGTCCGCCTTGCTCCACCCGCTGCGGTCGGAGAAGTAGACCACCATGGCCTTCGCCTCGCCCTTTGCCGGCAGCAGGCGCACATTCTGCAGCCGTTCGACGGAAAGGGTCGACGCCGGCGCAGTGGATTGCGCGGTGGCGAGCCCGACGAAGCAGAAGGAGATCAGCAGGGAGAGGACGGAGGCGAGGATTTTCATCGTTTGAAGATTCGGATCGGGTTCCCGGAAATCAAGGTCGTAATATCGAGCAGGATCTGCGGCATGGCCAGTCCCCCGGGGCAGGCCAGGTATTGCGGCGTCCACACCGGGTCGAATTTCTGCTTGAAGGCGCGCAGGCCTTCGAAATTGTAGATTTCATCGCCGCGCTTGTAGATGAAGGTGCCGATCCGGTTCCAGGTCGAGGCAAGCGGATGGTCGGCAAGTCCCGACAGCGGCGCTGCCCCCAGGTTGAACCATTTGTAGCCTTCCGCCTTGCCGAGCAGCAGGATGTGGGCGAACAGCGCGTCCATCATGATCTTGGACACGCCGCGCCGGTAGCGCATCAGGTCGACCGACAGCTCCTCGCCGTCGCCGCTGCGCCACAGATTGGCGAAGGCGACGATGTCGTCGCCCTTGCGCAGCACGGCACAGTCGAATTCGCGCATGTAGTCGTCGTCGAAATAGCCGAGCGAAAACCCCTTCTCGCTGCCGTGCTTCTTGCCCATCCACTCGTCGGAGACCGCGCGCAATTCGGGCAGGACGTTGGCGACGTCCGCCTTGGGGATGACCGAGAAGGTGAGCCCTTCGCGCGCCGATTTGCCATAGGCGTAGCGAAGCGGCTGCCGCACCGCGCCTTCCAGCGAAAAATCGCTCAATCCGACGCGGGCCACTTCGCCGATCTTCAGGATGGCCAGGCTCATGTCGAGATAGTGGGTGAGAAACTCCGGCTGGATGGAATAGAACACGGCACGCGCGCCGGCTTGGTCGGCGGCTTCGGCGAAACGCCAGATCAGCGTTCTGCCGGCCTGCGGGTCGCCGACAGGATCGCCCATGGTGACCCAGCTGCTGCCCGACCTGGCATACATCAGGAAGGCTTTCTCGCACGGCGAGATCATGAAGGATTTGTCGCCGAGCAAGGCCACGCAAGGCTCCGTGCCGGACGAGGTCGTAAGGATGCGCCGCACGGCATCCGGCACCGGTGTCAGCACCGGACCCTTCAGCCGGGCCGGGCGGTTGATGACCATGTCGATGGCGAGCGCGGCGGCGACGATGGCGACGGCCATGCTGGCGCGCAGGAAGCGCGGCGCGTCGCCGTCCCAGGCGAATTCCCACCACAGCGTCGATTGATATTCGACATGGCGATAGGCCAGCAATCCGACGATGACGCTGGCGGTCATGACGATCGCCGAAAGGCCGATCCAGGTGGCGTCCAGCCGGAACGAACGCCAGTCGCCCTTGCGGTAGAAGGCGTCCTTGTAGATGAACAGCGAGGCGGCGACTGCGGTCAGCACGATCGCTTCCTCCCAGTCCAGCCCCTTCAGGATGGAGAAGGCGGCACCGGTCAAAAGCAGGACGATCGCTGCAAAGCGCGCCAGCGCGATGCGGCGGTAGAGGCCGCGCGCAATGATGATGAGCAGCAGCCCGGTGACGCTGCCGAGAAGATGCGACGCCTCGACGAAGGGCAGGGGCAGGATATCGCTCAGCCAGTCGGTGCGGACGCCATTGGCTGGAACCGAGCCCGAGAACAGCAGCACCAGCCCGCCGGCAAACACCAGCGTGGCGCTGATCGGCGGCACGATATGCCGGGTCAGCGCGACCGTTCGGCCCGCCACGGTCGAGACCGCGCTGCGCACGCGGTAGACCTCGAAGACGAGCAGGGCCAGGGCCGCCAGCGCGAGCGGGAACAGATAATAGACGACACGGAAGACGACCAGCGCGGCAATGACGTCGGGCCGTGTACCGGCGCCGAGGCCGAACAGGATCGTCGCTTCGAGCACGCCGAGGCCGCCGGGCGCATGGCTGATCACCGTGGCGATGATCGCAACCGCGAACAGGGCGAGGAACACGGTGAACGGCGGTGCGACGTCGGCCGGCAGAAGCACGTAGAGCGCTGCCGCCGCTGCCCCGATATCCACCGCGCCGATCAGGATCTGCACTGCGGCGCTGCGTGCCGAAGGGAAGGGGAATGTCCATCCGAGCACCGAGACCTGCCGCTTGCCCTGCGACAGCCACAACAACACCAGCACGATGCCGGCGAGTATGGCTCCGCCGATGATGCGGTCGTCGACCGGAGAAATCAGGCTGAGTGCCGGTACGCCGGTCGGGTCGAACAGCATCGCCATGCCGACGACGGTGAGCAGGCCACCCCAGAAAGTCAGGAAGGAGACGCCGACGATCCTGCCGACGTCGGCGGCATCCAGGCCGACCGACTGGTAGATGCGATAGCGGACCGGACCGCCCACGAAAACGTGGAAGCCGATCGCATTGGAAAAGCTGTAGCCGACAAATCCGGCGAACAGGGCGAGCGGCACCGGCACTTTCTCCGGCGCCACGTGCCTGATGGCCATGACGTCGTACAAGGCCATTGCCATCAGGCTGACAAGCGTGAAGGCCAGCGCCGGCGCGACCGTCGCCAGGGACGTGGCGGCGATGGCGTCGATTGTATGGTTTACACGGATCTTGCCGCCGATCTCACGGATGAACAGGAACGCGATGGCAACGGCGACCGCGCCGACGATCGGCCCGAGCACGCGCGGTTCCACGATGCGGTCGATGACCCGTGAAAGACGGCTGCCGAGATTCTGCTCTTCGACCTGAGCTTCGGCATCATTCATGATGTTTGTTGCAACCCCTGAGCCGCAAAGTGACACACGGTTTTGTGATCAGAACCCGCGACAGAACAATGACCAAGTTGACGAAGCCTGTGCGAAGCCACTCTGAATCTGCTCAGCGCGGCAAAGCCCGCAGTTCGTTTAAACCAAATTGTGGCAAGGGCATGAATGCGTTCCGCAGCTCTTGCCCCATGAGTCTTCACGCCTCGGCCGATTATGGCATAGATTTGCCTTTATTCAGCACCAGAGGGCGCTGCCGTACGCAATCCACAGACAGAATTGCCTTCGGTTCCCAGTGTCATAGTTGTAATGGCAACAACCGGCTAAGGCACGTCTCCAGAGCGCGTCCCGCGCGAACCTCAGGCCCGAAACGTCGATATCCAAAATGTCCAGTGAAGCAGTCAAGGCACCTCGCAAACCTCGCACAGCCAAGAAGACCGAGGCTCCGGCAGGGCCGCCGCCGGCCAGACAGCTGCTGATCGGTCCGGATTTCGTCCGCAAGGGCAAGCCGGATGAACGGCTCGACCAGTTCTTCGCCGAGCTTGCCGGCAGGTTCGACAGCGCGCCTGCCGTCATTTCCGACGGCCGGGTCTGGTCCTATCGCGAGATGGACAACCGCGCCAATCAGTTCGCCCATCTGCTGATCGAACGTGGCATCAAGCCAGGCGACCGGGTCGGGTTGCTGCTGGACCGCTCCGCCGAGACCTATGTCGCCATCCTGGCGGTGCTGAAGGCGGGTGCGGCCTTCGTGCCGCTGGCCACGGCCTTCCCGGTGGAACGCATGGCGATGATCATCGAGGACGCCTCGGTGTCGCTGGTCATCAGCGTGTCGGCCTATGCGGCGCGCGTCGAAAAACTGCCGGTCCCGCACATCTCCATCGATTCCGCGGCCTCGGAGATCGCGCTCAAGCCGGAAACGGTGCCCTCGCGGGCGCCGTCGCGTCAGGGCGTTCAGGATCACACCTGCTATATCCTCTACACCTCCGGCACCACCGGCAAGCCGAAGGGCGTTGTCGTCACCCACCAGAGCTTCTGCAACTTCATCCGCGTGGCGGCCGCCTCCTATGGCTACAAGCCCAGCGACCGCATCTACCAGGGCATGACGATTGCTTTCGACTTCTCGTCGGAGGAGATCTGGGTGGCTTTTGCCGCCGGCGCCACGGTGGTACCGGCGCCGGGCCAGCAGCCGCTGGTCGGCGAGGAGCTTGCCGACTTCCTGCGCCTCCATCACATCACCTGCATGGCCTGCAGCCCGACGCTGCTGTCGTCGGTCGAAAGCGACGTGCCGAGCCTGCGCGCCATCCTGGTCGGCGGCGAGGCCTGTTCGCAGAAGCTGGTGAACCGCTGGGCAGCACCCGGCCGCCAGATCCTCAACACCTATGGCCCGACCGAGGCGACCGTCACCGCCACCATGGCCACTCTCAGGCCGGACGAGCCGGTGACCATCGGCGTGCCGCTGCCCACCTATTCCATCGCCATTCTCGACCCGGAGAAACCGCGTCTGCTGACCGGCGACGAACTGGGCGAGATCTGCATCGGCGGCATGGGCGTCGCCGTCGGCTATCTCAACCGGCCGGAGCTGACCGAACAGAAGTTCATCGAGGATTTCATCGGCCTGCCCAACAATCCGAGCGGGCGCATCTACCGCACCGGCGACCTCGGCCGCATCAACGACAAGGGCGAGATCGAATATCGCGGCCGCATCGACACCCAGGTGAAGATCCGCGGCTACCGCATCGAGCTTGGCGAGATCGAGGCCGTGCTGCTCGACCAGCCCGGCATCGGCCAGGCAGCGGTGACCACCTGGGAGATCGAGCCGGAACGTACCGAGCTCGTCGCCTATTTTGCGCCCAAGAGCGACGTCGTCGAGATCGACCGCACCTTGCTTGCGCAGGAGCTGAAGCGGCGTCTGCCTGACTACATGGTGCCGGCCTATCTGGAGCGCCTGGACGCGATCCCGATGACGGTCTCCAACAAGGCCGACCTGCGCAAGCTGCCGAAGCCGACCAGCGTTCGCGTCACCGCCGGCAATGCGATGGTCGACTACCGCAACGACGACGAGAAATTCCTCGCCGAGACGCTGGCCGATGTCCTGAAGTTCGAAGGCGTCTCGATCGAGGATCATTTCTTCGACGATCTCGGCGCCAACTCGCTGCTCATGGCCCGCTTCTGCGCCCGCGTCCGTGGCAGGCCGGACTGGTCGACGGCGTCGATGCGCGACATCTACCTGCATCCGACGGTCGCCAAGCTGGCGGATCACCTGCGCGCACCGGCGGAAGTGGCGGTCGCGGCCAACGAGCCGATGCTCACCCACAAGGCCACCAACCTGCAGTACTGGGGCACCGGCTTCCTGCAGCTCGTGTTCTATGCCGCCTACAGCTACCTGTCGCTGTGGGCCTTCAACGACGGCCTCGACTGGGTCTATGACGCGCTCGACGATCCGGTCACGCTTTACATGCGCTGCGTCATCCTGTCGGCCGGCATGTTCTTCGGCCTGACCGGTGCGGCCGTCGTCCTCAAATGGCTGCTGGTCGGCCGCTGGAAGGCGGAGACCTTCCCGATCTGGGGCTGGCGCTATTACCGCTTCTGGGTCGTCAAGACGCTGATCCGCACCGCCCCGGTGGTGCTGTTCCGCGGCAGCCCGCTCTACAGCCTCTACCTGCGCCTGCTCGGCGCGCGCCTCGGCGACCGCACGGTGATCGAATGCCGTTCCGTGCCGGTCTGCACCGACCTGATCACCATCGGCGACAACACCATCCTGCGCAAGGAATCCAGCGTGCTGGGCTTCCGCGCCCAGGCCGGCTATATCCACACCGGTCCGGTTCATATCGGCGACAACGCCTTTGTCGGCGTCGGCTCCACGCTGGACATCGACACCCGCATGGAGTCGGGCTCGCAGCTCGGCCACGCCTCGTCGCTGCACCGCGGCCAGGCGATCCCGGCCGGTGAACACTGGCACGGCTCGCCGGCCATTCCGACCACTGCCGACTACTCGCCGATTTCCAACGTGCCGATCTCCAGCGCGCGCCGGATCATCTACGAGCTGATCCAGCTCGTCATCCTGTTCACCATCGTCACGCCGTTCCCGCTTTTGTTCCACACCTTCTGGGAAAACGTCAGCGACGATTACCAGGAGACCATCGGCATCGTCGCCATCGGCACCACGGTCACGGTCGCCGGTTTCATCGTCGGTGGCGTGCTTCTGGCGGCCCTCCTGCCGCGCCTGTTCAACCTGTTCCTGAAGCCGGGGCGCAACTATTCGCTCTACGGCTTCCATTACTGGCTGCAGTCGATGCTGGAGATGGTCAGCAATGTGCGTCTGCTCAACACGCTGTTCGGCGACTCTTCGGCGATCGTCTATTACCTGCGCGCCATCGGCTGGAAGCTGAACAAGGTCGAGCAGACCGGCTCGAACTTCGGCACCAACCAGCGCCACGAAAACCCGCAGCTCAGCGAGATCGGCTCGGAGACCATGGTGTCCGACGGCCTGTTCATGATCAACATGCAGAAGTCGGCCAACTCGTTCCGCCTCGAGCACACAAAAGTGGGCGACCGCAACTTCTTCGGCAACAACATCATCTACTCGCCGGATTCGCGCACCGGCTACAACGTGCTGCTCGGCACCAAGGTGCATGTGCCGGTCGACGGCCCGGTCCGCGAGAATGTCGGCCTGCTCGGCTCGCCGCCCTTCGAGATCCCGCGCATCGTCAACCGCGACAAGGAACTGCTCGGGCTGATTTCCGATGAGGAACGCAAGCGCCGCCTGCCGCTCAAGAACCTGCACAATGGCGTGTCGGCACTGCTGTTCGTGTTCTCGCAGTGGCTGATCCTGTTCCTGACGCTGGCGATCTGGGACCGGGCGCTGAACTACTACACCGAATGGGGCCAGACGGCGCTGTTCGTGGCGGTGTTCCTGACCTCGGCGATCGCCATCCCGTTCTACATTTTCCTGGAGCGCATCAGCCTTGGTTTCCGGCGCCTGAAGCCACGCATGGCGACGATCTACGATCCGATCTTCTGGCGCCATGAACGCCACTGGAAACTGTCGGATTCGCCGATCATGCGCCTGTTCGCCGGAACGCCTTTCAAGCCGCTCATCATGCGTGCGGTCGGTGTCAAGGTCGGCAAGCGGCTCTATGACGGCGGCTCCATCATCACCGAGCGCTCGCTGGTCGAGATCGGCGATGACGTCACGCTCAACGAAAGCTGCGTGATCCAGGCGCACTCGCTGGAAGAGGGCGCGTTCAAGTCCGACTACATCCGCATCGGCAATGGCTGCACGCTGGCGCCCGCCGCTTTCGTGCACTACGCCGTGGTGATGGGCGAAGGCTCGGTCGCCGACGTCGACTGCTTCGTCATGAAGGGCGAGGTGCTGGAACCCAACACGGTCTGGCGCGGCAATCCGGCCAAGCTGCACGGCATCGTCACGCCGATCGTCGAGCAGAAGGTGCGAGCATGACAGGCGCGGGCAAGATCGCATCGGTGGTGCTGGAACCGGTCACGGACCGCAATCGCCGGGCGATCCTTGCCCTCGAACTGTTGCCCGGTCAGCTCGATTTCGTCGCCTCCAATGCCGACTCGCTCGAGGAGGCCGGGGAGGATGACGATGCGGTCCCGCGTGCGGTGGTGGCCGATGGCCGTGTCGTCGGTTTCCTGATGTATGACGCGTCAGCCGATGGCGATGAGGCAAGCATCTACCGCTTCATGATCGATCGCCGCGAACAGGGACGGGGTCTCGGCCGTGCCGGCATCGCTGCCGCGCTCGGCGAAATCGCAGGCCTGGCGCATGTGCGCAAGGTCTCGATCTGCTACGAGCCTGCAAACACGGCGGCGCAACGGCTTTATGCGTCGTTCGGTTTTATCGAGCAGGGGCTGGACGAGGACGGCGAGATGATCGCCGAGCTCGACCTTCGCCGCTAGGCCGTGAGCGCGGCATCATGACCGCCAGGCCGGTTTCGCAGCATGCGGCGGGCACACTGGAACAGGCGCTGGCGATGCTCGCGCCACCTGGCCTGCTTGTCGGATGCCGTCGCATCGAAACAGGCGACGCAAGCCATATCCTGCCCGGTGAAAGCGCAACGATCCTGTCCAGGGCAGCGGCGGCGCGCGACGCCAGCGGTGCCGGACGATGGCTGGCCCGCCGGCTGCTGCGGCAACTGGGATATGGTGATCTCGCCATTCCACGCGGCAAGGCCGGTGAGCCGCTCTGGCCGGCTGGTGTGGTCGGGTCGATCGCTCATGATGCCGACTTCGCGATAGCCGTTGTCGCGCCGAGCGAAACCATGCGCGGCGTCGGTGTCGACATCGAGCCGGCGCTCCCGCTGCCCCCGGAACTCGAGCCGTTGGTCCTCAATTCACGCGATCGGCTGGAAGGCTGTGATGTGGCCATCGCGGGCAAGATCGCTTTTGCGGTCAAGGAGGCTGCCTACAAGGCGAGTTTCCCGCTCGATGGCGAAGTGCTCGGCTTCGAGGACATCGCCGTCGATCTGCCGGCTGGCACGGTCACGCTTTCGAATGGCCGTCGTGTCGGGGTAGGGATGTCGATTTCGTCCCATATCTTCGCCCTCGCATTCGTGCCGGCTGGTGTCAGCTGAAGGCCCCGATGGCTTTGGCCTTCTCACGCACAACCGACCCGATGCGGAATGAGGGAAAACGCACCGGGCCGGCGGGGTAGTGCCGATGGGGGAAGACCATCGGCTTTGTTGAAACAGCCGAACAGCCTGCTGTGTTCCAAAAGAGTGGGCCCATGCAGGGGACAGGGAGGCCGGCGCGTTGGGGCAAAGGTGCGGAAGCGGCGCCGGCCTGCGGAAACGGTGTCTCCGGTGTGACTGAAAACCCGGATTTTGGTCGCCGGTTCCAGAATTCTGCATCGGCACAAAAAACGCCGCCCAGACAAAGCTGGACGGCGCAGTTGGGAGCACTTCAATGAAGTGTCTACATCAACGATACGGTTGACGACTGGTTCAAATAATCTGGACATCCGCGGTCGGTGCGCGGCAGTCGCCGGTCCTGTCTGCTTGCCATGCAGGGCGAGGGTCGGTTTTTCGGAACATCAGATCCCGGCTGGGGTTCCTTCTGGAGGAGACCAGAGGAGACGCACCATGGCCGACCCGAAAAAACCGCCGCCGGATGTACCGGACCTGCCCGAGCCAGACGTGCCGACGCCACCACCTGAGCCGCAGCCTCGGCCGGATGAGGAACCACAGCGCAGGCCGGATGAGGCGCCGGAACGAGGACCTTTACCGCAGGAAATTCCTATGCCGGATCCGAATGAGGTCAAGGAGATTCCGCCTCACGCGCAGTCGCGCTCGGGGCCGACAAATCCCGCGCCGCCGATGCCTGTGCCGGACCCGGTACCACCAACGCCGCCCGGACCGCTGCCGGATCCGGCGCCCGGCCCGATGCCGACGCGCTGAAGCCGGATCACGGCTGGTTGGCGATCTCCTCGCGCCTGTCGACAGGGACATCGCGCTTCAGCAGCTCGCCCAGCACAAGTGCGGTCTCCCGCAGCAACCAGTCGACATCGGTCGGCTTCAGCTTGTCTTGGTGGTCGATCGCGTCCATCAAGGTGACAAGCAGCTCGACGCCCTTCTGATGTAGTTGCATGCCGCGCCCTCGATTGCCTGATAGTCCCGCGGCCGGACCAGACCAGCTTTCCCCGATTCTAACAAGCGCCAATGGGTCGCGCCTGGATTGTGTCGTCATCGCATGGGCTACGCCTGCTTCTCCACGACGCAGAATGTATTTTCGTCGGGATCGGCAAGCACGACATAGTCGGCGCCTTCGGGATAGCGCCAGTCCACCCGGCGCGCGCCGAGCGCCAGCAGCCGTTCGACCTCGGCTTCCCGATCGGATGCATAGAGATCGAGGTGATGGCGCTGGTGAGTGGCGGCGTCGGAGGAGACAACGGTGATCGCCATCTGCTGTCCCTGTCCTTCAGCCGGTACGAGGATGGCCCAGTCGGCCGATGGTTCCCGCAGCGGCTTGTAGTTCAGCGCGGCACACCAGAATGCCATGGCGCGCGGAACGTCCTTTACACCCCATACGATCGAACCGATCCTGAGCAAGGCTTCCTCCTTTGCCGCCACCGTCAGCGGCGTCGGGTTGCGCGCGTGCGGGCGGGGGCTGGCTGGGGCGGGCCGACGATGTCGAAATCGTCCGGCACGCTGTCGACAAGCTCGCGGCCGACGCGGTACGCGCAATAGCCGAACAAAGCGAGGATCAGGATGCGCAGCATGGGAATCTCCTGAAATGAGGGGATCTTTCCGAAGGTTGATCTCAGCCAAACGCTTCCCGGGAAGGTGGGTTGCAAAGAGTTGGCCGGGGCGACGAGCAGATCAACACGGGAGCGCGGTAAGCCGGGACGGTCGCGACATGGATCAGACTATGGCTGCGCAGCGCCTAAGGGATTGCGAATGCTCGAATCGAGCCGTCTTCATAAGTGATCGCTTCTGTCCACTTGCATACAGACGGACGCCAGAAATCGGCGCATTCTGCACTCATCGGCGATAGTTTCTCAGGGCATCACCGGCTGTGAGCGACGATCGCGCTTCCGCCCCAACGAAGGGAGGAAGCCATGTCGGCTCCCCATCACTTCACGAGTGGCATTGCGTACCCGGACGACCTGACGCTCCTCAGGGAAATCTACGACGACATCTGCCTTCAGCGGGGCTTCCATTGCGGCAGCTGCGCTGCGGAGGATCTTGCGAGGGCAACGATGAACCTGTTCGGGCAAGGCGTGATCGAGGAAACCGAAATCCGCGAAAGCCTGGACATCTACCTCGGCCGCAAATCGCCAGCCAGCGAATTGCTGGCGCTATAGGGGGCGGACAAATGACCTCGTTCCAACCCGTGCTCTTTCGAACCGCGCGCGGCTATGAATTCCATGTCTCGTCGCTGCATGATGTCGTCAAGGCCCTGGCCATGGCCTGGCCCAGCAAGGACTGCGAATTCTATCGCAGCGCCGCGTGCCTTGCCGAACAGGCCGGGCAAGGCTGGTGCACGCCGAGGGTGGCGTTCGATGCCTTCGTCGTGGCGGCCGACAAGCAAAAAAGGATCGTGCAGCGCGGCAAGCTGCGCGACCGTGTCGCCAGGGAACTGGCGGCCATGGAGCCGGACAATTTCAACCCGCCGGGGATCGTGTATCCAGCCAGGCTTCGCATGCGCCTGACCCGGAAAAGCGTGGCCAGGTCCCACAAATCGCACATTTAGACGATATGCCCACCTCAATTCACTGAGGTGGGTTTTCATCTATGTGTTTTTGCGAGAGCGAGAGGCCATGCCAATCCGACAGAAGCTGGAAGACGCCGCGATCCTTTTGCCCGACGAGGTCGACCTGCTGACCAAGGTCTTCGCTGCGACATCGGTCCAGGGCGAAACGGACGCAGACAGGGAAAAACGCGCTTCGCGCATCATCGCCAATTATCAGCTGGGTATCCGCGACGAAACGGAATTGGCTGAGCTTTCACGGCGCCCGCTCGGTCGCTAGACCCGTCGCGGCATGGCTTCAATCAGCCGTTGTGTGCGAGACGGCCGTCGGGACGCTGGATGACTTCCGGCGCCGATCCCTTTGCTCGCTGCCGGTTCAGATGGAACTCGATGAATTCCGCTTTGGGCAGTGGCCTGGAGAACAGCCATCCCTGCGCGTAGTGCACACCGCGCTGCGCCAGAAAGTCGGCCTGCTCCTGTCGCTCGACACCTTCTGCAACGATGAACAGGTCGAGCGTTTTCGCAATGTCGATGATGTGGGGCGTGATCGCGCTGGTGGCGGCGTCGGTGCCGATGATGTCGACGAAGGACTTGTCGATCTTCAATGCATCGAGCGGCAGGTCCTGCAGATATTGCAGGCTCGAATAACCGGTGCCGAAGTCGTCGATGGCGACGGAATGGCCCGACTGTCTCGCCTTTTCCAGCGTGGCGCGGGCCTGCGCCGCGTTCATGAAGCCGCGCTCGGTCGCTTCCAGCCACAGTTGCTGCGGACGAACGTCATTGGCCTCCAGCAGCCCGGCCATGAAAGGCAGAAAACGGCCGGAGCGGATATCGTCGGCGGCAAGGTTGATGGCGATGTGCAGCGAGCGGTCGGCAGCGAGAGTGTCTTTCAGTTCGGTCACCGCCATCTCGATGACCTGCTGCGTGATGGCCTCGATCAGCCCATTCTCTTCGGCCAGGGGAATGAAGATGTCCGGCCGCACGGTTTCGCCATTGCTGCGCCGCCAGCGCACCAGTGTCTCGGCGCCGACGCATATGCCGCTCTTCAGTTCGATGATCGGCTGGTAGTGGACGATGAATTCGCGGCGGCGGATCGCCGTCGTCAACTCGCCGAGCAGGGACAGACGCCGCCGCGACAGCCACACGACAAGGCCAACCATCAGCAGCGACGTGGCGGCACCCACGGGCAGGAGCAGCTTCAGATCGTCGCCGAGGTCGCGAAAGACATCGACCTTCGGCGTGGTGGCGACAACGGTCCAGTCGCGATCCCGAGCGGTGTCGTGCAGGACCGGGCCGGCCGGCGTCGTGCCGGCCGCCACATTGCGGGCCAGTTGCAGGTCCGGATCGTGCAAGGTGCTGACCACCTGTGTGGTTCCGGCCATGACGGCGAGTTTCGTATCCCTGGCTGCCGGAATGTCGACGAAGCGCGCGGGGTTGGTCAGCGCGACATAGGAGCCGGAATGCAGGCCCATCAGGGGGCTGCGGCCGCTGATGAGCGGATAAAGGCTGGCGGTCACGCCGATGCCGTTGCTCATGGTGATGTCGGCGGATGACCTGGTGACGGCGTTTGCCGGCTTCCCCCACGAACTGCATTGAAGGGCGCCGTTGTCGAAATAGCCGATGTCTTCGACCGAGCGTGTATTGACGACAATCCGGCGCAGGGCATCGACATGCGCTGGTGAGCAGGCAGGGTCCTTCAGCTGTTTCGCCTGCTCCAGCGCATTGGTGGCATCCGCGAACGTCGCCTGGGCGCGCGCCAGCGCGTAGCCGGCAAGATCCGACAGCTGCGTCTGCTTGCGGGTCTCGACGATCCTCCATGACATGTAGAACGTCGCCAGGATCGGAAGTGCGCCCGCCAGGATGGCGAGACAGCTGGCAATGGTGATGATGCGGGACCGGCCCAATGCGGCTCCTCAAAGGCGCTGGCATTCGCTTGTCGCGCGCTCCGGTTGGGAGCGCCGATCCGCCTTCTGTACATCAGCATCCTTGAATGAAAGGTATCCGTCAGGTTCAGCCGGCGAGCTTGCCTGCCATGTCCGTCAGCCGACGCATCATGCTGGTCCGGTCAAACGCAAACAGCCTTGCGTCGCCATCCTCGCCGCCTGCGATGGCCGTGGCGATCAGCTCCGACGCGATCTGCGAATAGGTGATGCCGTTGCCGCCATAGCCCTGCGCCGCGAAGATACCCGGATAACCGGGCAGTTCGCCGATATAGGGCAGGCCCGTCGTCGTGGTTCCGAAGGACCCGGCCCAGGCGAATTCCGCCCTTGCATCCAGTTGCGGGAACAGGGTCTTCAACTTGCCCGACAACGTTCGCGCCTTGTCCGCCAGCAGGCTGTCGCGGCTCTCTTCATCGGCGAAGTCCTCGTCTTCGCCGCCGCATATCACGCGTCCGTCGGCGGTTGCCCGCATGTAGAGATACGGATCGGAGGCCTCCCAGATCAGGGCTCCGCCCGGCCAGAGCTTTCCCTTCTGTGGTTTCGTCGCGATGGCATAGGTGGAGATGATGGAATGCGTGTGCGAGGGTACCATACCCAGCAGTTCATAGCCGGTGGCGAGCACGACGTGCCTTGCTGAAATGGCCGGCCCGCCGCGGGTTTCCACGCCCACCCGATCGGATTCGGGGGCAAGCGCGATCACCTCCACCGGCGTGTAGAAGCGCGCCTTTCTTTCGAGCGCCTTGTTCAGCAGGCCGGCGGTGAGCTTGCGCGGATCGAGGGCGAGATTGTCCTGGCTGAGGATCGCGCCCTTTCGCGCGATGCCGAATGTCTCCTGCAGGACTGCCGGCGTGAGGTAGGTGGCGCGGATGCCGATGCCGGCCCTGGCCTCGGCTTCCTCACGCAACTCCGTGGGATCGAGTGCGTCTCCCGCCAGATACAGGGATGGTGCCGTCGTCATGTCGCAGCGGATGCCGAGCTCGCTGATGCGACCCCGAAGATTGGTCACGGCAAGCCGTGAACGCCGCCATGCCTGTGCCGCGTCGGCCTGTCCGATCTGTCGGCCGAGTTCGGAAAGTGGTTGATCGATCTCGAACTGCACCAGCGCGGTGGTTGCCGGCGTCGAGCCCAGCATGATGCCGCGCCGATCGACGCCGATGACGGAAAGACCCTGCGCGCTGAGCGCTTCGGCGATCATCGCGCCGCTGATGCCGAGCCCCACCACAAGCACGTCGCATCTGACGTCCCGTGCCAGCTTTTGTGTCGGTATGCGCGGCGCGCGATAGGCGTTCCACACGGGGGTGCCTGTCCGCAGGTCCAGCTTGCGCAGCATTCAGGGTCCTGACGTTCCTGAGAAAACAGGGGGCCCCGGCGTTCAAGCCGAGGCCCGCGCGACGACCTATCGGGATGTCACCAGATAGGCGGCCTCCTCATCGTCGCGCTGTCTGCCGCCGAGTGCCGCCGCCGCACTGGCGATGAAGGCGCCGAGTGCCAGCGATAGCGCACTGATCAGGGCGAAAGTCGCGCCGGCCTTGCGTGCCGTGTCGGCGGCCTGCTGTGCGCTGACCTTGGCCTGATCGATTTTCGCAAGCACGGCAGTGACACGCGCGGTTGCGTCGGCTTCGGAAAGGCCGGTACGGGCAGCGACGAGCTGACCGAGATAGGCCTTGTCGTCCGCGGAGATTTCGCCGGCGGCCGCGCTGGCAATCAGGATGCGCGATGCCTGTGCTGCCGCGGCCGCATCCCCTTCGGCGCCGGGTGCCGCAGGCCGCGAGGCATCCGCCGGGCGGAACAAGGCATCCACGAAATAGGAGGTGGCGCCGCTATCGGCTGAGGTGTTGGATGCAGCACCCGCGGAAGCACCGACCGCAGCGCCCGAGGCCACGGTCGACGCAGCCTGCACACCGGTGCCGATGGCCGAGGAAACTGCCGCGCCAAGCACGAACACCACCAGCAACGTCGCCAGCGCCCACGCCATGAAGCCATGCGCGGTGTCGCGGAAGAAGGTCTCGTCGGTGTGGATGCCCACCCATTTCGCGCGCAGGCGCCCGGTCAGGTAGCCGCCGAGCCCGGATGAAAGCCATTGTACGACGACCAGCCAGATCGCGGTCGAAACCGCGAAAGTCGTCACGCTGGCGCTCTCGTTCGACCACGGCGAAACCATGGTCAGGCCGAGGCCCGACCCCAGCAGCATCAGGATCAAGGTGAGGGTCGAGGCGGCAAGCGCACCGGCTATGATGGGCCCCCAGCTGACGGCGGAAGACGACGACTCGGTTGCAACGGCGACATCGGGCGCCGGACCGTCCGTGGTCAGAATGGTCATGATGTCCTCCTATCGTACGAAGAGGGCCAGAAGGATGATGATCGGAATAGGCACGCCCAGCAGCCAGAGTAGAATTCCGCGACCCATGATTGTCTCCCGTAAGTCTTGAACGCCGATGGAGAAGACCATCAGCTTTCAGGAAACCGTCTGCCGGGACAGCCGTTCCAAAAATGTCGAGGGCAACGGCGCCGGACGGGTGAAATCCGGAAATGCACTAGTACGCATGTGCTAGTGGAGAGGAAATCGGCATAAACTTCTTTTGGAAAGAGGCCCGGAACGGATACGCAGGGTGTCTGTTCGAAAGCCGTCGATGGAGCGTGAGTTGGAAACCGATAACAGCATGCCCGACAGGATCCTGGTCGCCGACGGCCAGCATCTTTTCCGCACCGCGCTGCACGATCTTGCCAGGAAGGCGTACCCGCTTGCCGAAATTCGGGAAGCGGACGGCTTTGAAGGTTTGATGGCCTGCCGGGATTTCAATCCCGATCTGCTCCTGGTCGATTTCTACTGCCCGCACTACGACGCGGTGACGTCGGCCAAATGGCTGCGTGGCGAATATCCGGCATCCTACATCGTGCTGGTCTCGACCGTGCCGGACCAGAAGGTCGTCGACAACGTGCTGGACAACGGCGTCGACGCCTATGTCAGCAAGTTCGCGGAAGAGCGCGCGCTGCTGGCTGCGATGACGGCCACGGCGAATGAAACGCTGAACGAGGTCAGGATCGACGAAAAGGACCCGCGCGGTGGCATGACAGGGCGTCAGCGCGAGGTGATCGATCTTCTCGTGCAGGGCAAGTCGAACAAGGAAATCGCGCGCGTGCTCAAGATTTCGCCCTTCACGGTGCGCATCCACGTCTCCGCCGTGCTGCGCTATCTGGACGTCGACACCAGGACTGCCGCAGCGGTCAAGGCCACCGGCAACGGCATTTCGCAGAGCCATGTGCTGCAGCGGGACAGCGAGCGGGGCCGCTGACGACCCGATCCAGCGCGGGCGTGTTCCGAACCTCGAACGCACCGTCTCCTCTACCGGGTATCGCCTCACTCGCCGCTCAAGACAAATTGTTTGGCCCGCGAGGGGAATAACGGTGCGGCCTTCAGTGTCTCCCCATACACAGGGCGTGGCGACCAGGGGCCGGTCGATGGATGGAAGCTACATGGACGAGATGGACGATTTCACGCTGCTGATCGGGCGCTGCCTGCTCGCCTTCCTGTTCCTGGTCTCCGGCCTGCAGAAATTCTGGAACATCCCCGATCTGTCCGCCTATCTCGACAGTCTCGGCCTGCCTGCGCCAACCATGCTGACCTGGCTGATGGCGCTGTGCGAAATCGTCGGCGGCCTGGCTTTGGTGATCGGTTTCCAGATCCGTGCGATCAGCATCCTGTTCGCCACCTGGTGTGTGGTCACCGCCGTCGTGGTCCACATCCACGAGCCTTCCATCCTGATGAAGAACCTGGCGCTTGCCGGTGGCTTCCTCGTTCTGGCCGGTTCTGGCCCGGGCGGGATTTCTTATTATGGAAACTGGCCCGAGCGCCACGTTCGCGGTACCAGTGCCTGAGGTCGCAGGTCTCTTCGGTTGAAGCGGTCCCTGCGGCGCAGCGCATGGAGCCTTTCTGGAACTGCTCCAACCCGATGCAACCTTCCCGGCATTCTGCCCTTATCGGAAGGGGGCACAGCCGAGGGAGTGTCTTGTGAATGATGATGTAATTCCTGGGGTCTCGACGGCCTGGCTTATCTCCAATCTCTGGTCCCTGCTCGTCGCCGTCCTGGTGCTGGGCGCCGGCTGGTTCATTGCGCGGATCGTGTCCCGCTATGCCACGGTGCTGCTGTCGCGCAGTGTCCAGCAGGACCAGACCATCGTGCCGATCGTCGGCCAGTCGATCCACTACGCCATCATGGCGGTGACGATCATCGTCGTGCTTGGCCAGTTCGGGGTGCAGACGGCATCGATCCTGGCGGTGCTGGGTGCTGCCGGTCTGGCCGTCGCGCTGGCTCTGCAGGGCACCCTGTCGAACATCGCGGCCGGCATCATGCTGGTGTTCCTGCGCCCCTTCAACACCGGTGACTACATCGACGCCGACGGCATTGTCGGCACGGTCGTCGAAGTCGGGCTGTTCTCTTCGCAGCTCAGGACACGCGACGGCGTCTACATCTTCGCGCCGAATTCCAAACTGTCGAACGCTAAGATCCTCAACTACACGCGCGAGCCTTCGCGCATGGTGGAGATGACGTTCAACGTGCCGCGCAGCACTGATCTCGATGCGGTGCGGTCAAAGGTTTCGCCAGCGCTCGAAACCCAATTCTCCCTGCCCGACACCAGGCCGGAAATCCTGGTCGAAACGCTCGGCGACACCAGCGTGACGATGACGGCCAGGGTGCCGGTGAGAAGCCGCGACTGGTGGCAGGCACGCTCGGTGCTGCAGGAAAAGCTGAAGGTGTCGCTGGATGCGATGAACGGCTAGGCCCGAGTGTTCGATCGGCCCCGGCCGGCAATCATGCAACCTCGCCGCGCCGGCTGCGTTGACCCTTATCGTCACAGCACCGGGAGGAACTTTCATGCAGAAAGGATGGTTCGACAGACCGATCCCCGTCATCGTCGGCACGGTGAGGACCGTTCATCGGGTTTCCAATGCCCGCGAAGCCGCCCATCTGTTGATCAATCGCTGGCCCCGGCAGGGAACAGCAACCCATGTCAAAGCGAGAACGGTGTGCCTGGCCGTTCTCCACGGCGAGCAGCAGCCGGATGCCGCCCGCGAGGCCTTCGTCGAGGCGGCTCGTGAAGCAGAGGTCCTCGCCAGGATCACCGTCGACATCAGCGATGCCATGGATGGCGGCCTGCCCTTCGACATTCCGGTGCGCATCCGGACGGGAATCTCAGGTGGCTCCTCCAGGCTGGTGACGTCCGTGCAGGGCGCTGCCGATATCCTCATCGACTGGCCGCAGTCGCGACGCGGCGCCGCCTATCATGCGACGCGCGACATCGTCGAAGGCGCCATCGACGGCCAGACCACGCCGGCGGAGGCACGCGAGGCCTTCGCAGCCCTTTCCGACGACGAGAAGATCCTGCTGGAGGATTGATGCCCCATCATCCCTGGGAGTTGCCCGAGCGCTTCAGCTTCAGCGGCCATTCGATTGCCTGGGGTACGATAGGCGAGGGACCACCGGCGGTCCTTCTCCATGGCACGCCGTTTTCCTCGGTGGAGTGGCGGCGCATCGCCCCTTTGCTGGCGCGCGACCGCCGCGTCTATGTCTTCGACATGCTCGGCTATGGGAAGTCGGACATGCCGGATGCGGATGTGTCGCGCGGCGTCCAGAACCGGGTGTTCGCGGCGCTCTACGACTACTGGCAGCTGGACCATCCCGATATCGTCGCGCATGATTTCGGCGGCTCCAACGCCTTGCGTGGTCACCTGCTCAACGGGCTCGAATACCGCTCGCTGGTGCTGATCGATCCGGTCGCGATCAGTCCGCAGGGCTCGCCGCTCGTGCAGGCGGCCAAACAGAACGAGCAGGTGTTCGCCAACCTTCCCGCCTACATCCACGAAGCGATGCTGCGTGCCTATATCGGCAATGCGGCCGCCAACCCCCTGCATGAGGACGAGATGCGGCTTTATCTCGAGCCATGGCTCGGCGACACCGGCCAGAAAGCCTTCTGGCGCCAGATCGCCCAGATGGACGACAAGTATAGCCAGGAGGTGGAGAGCAGATATGGCGAAATGCGCTGTCCGGTCACCATCCTGTGGGGCGAGGACGACGCCTGGATTCCGATCGCGGACGGCCATGAACTGGCGCGGCGCATGTCGAATGCGCCTTTCACGGCTGTTCCCAACGCCGGACATCTGATGCAGGAAGACGCGCCCGAAGCGATCGTGGCCACCACCTTGCGCTTCTGGCAGGCGCATGGCTGAGCGGGTCCCTGATAGCTTGGCAACAGAAGCTGGAACGCCTAGCCGGCCAGGATAGCCTTGCGCCGTTCGCGATAGGTTCCGGCCCGCTGCGGCTTGACAAAAAGCGAGGTCACTTCGGGATGGCTCGCCTTGATCTCGGCCTCGATCCGCTCCACGGCGAGCTCGATCTCCGAGGCCGGCAATGCATCGACGAATTCCACGCTGAGGTTCGCCACCACCTGTCGCGGTGCGAGGTGCACGGTCAGCACCCCGTTGGCATGGTCGACGGCGGGATCGCGGTCGGCGATATCCAGGATCGCGCGCTGCAGCTCGGGTGCCGCTGCCTCGCCGATCAGCAAGCCCTTGCTCTCGCGGGCGAGGATCACCGCCACGAAGGCCAGCACCAGGCCGATGCCGATCGAGGCGACGCCGTCCAGTTCAGGCATGTCGAAGAGCTGTGCGGCGAAAATGCCGACGAAGGCGATCAGCAGGCCGACCAGTGCCGCGCTGTCCTCGAACAGCACGGTGAAGACAGTCGGGTCCTTGCTTTCCAGGACGGCGTCCACATAGCTGCCGGGTGCCTTGTCCTTGCGGAATTCCTTCAGCGCGATCCACCAGGACGTGCCTTCGAAAAGCACTGAAACGCCCAGCACAAGATAGGTGATCAGCGGGTTCTCGATCTTCTGCGGGTACAGGATATGGGTGATGCCTTCGTAGATCGAGACACCGGCGCCGAGGGAAAAGATCAGCAGCGCGACGATGAAGGCCCAGAAATAGAGCTCTCGTCCGTAGCCGAGGGGATGGGCACGGTCCGGCGGGTGGGCGGAGCGCTTCAGCCCGTAGAGGAGCAGGCCCTGGTTGCCGGTATCGACCAGCGAGTGCACGCCTTCACTGAGCATCGCCGAACTGCCGGTCCAGGCGGCCGCAACGAACTTGGCGACCGCGATGCCGAGATTGCCGGCAAGCGCGGCATAGATGACTTTCTTCGATTGCGACGCCATGCGCTGCTCGCGCTCCCCCGCATTGATGTTTTGGGGAACAGTCTGTTGCCTCACCGGTTCCGCTCAAGTTCCCGAAAGTGAGAAGATGGGTGGAAAGACATGCTCCGTATTGCCATCGCTGCAGTGATAGCACTGTTGGGCGTTTACCTGATCATGAAAACAGGCGGGCGCATGACCCCGAAAATCGGAATCGATTTTCGGAAAGGATCATGCGCCAAATCAAAGTTTTAGAGCGTCCCTTGCGCGTCCAGATGGACGCGCGGCGCTCGCCGTCGCCGGGCCAGCCGGCACCGCACGCCCTCGACCAGTCGCAATAGATGGAGACCGTGGCGACCCCTTTCAGGCCGCTATGGCGCCGCGCAGTTCCGCGACGAAGGCGCTGACGTCTTCGACCGGCGTGGCGTTTTCCGTACCGTCCGCGATCGCGCGGACGACCGCGCTGCCGACCACCACGCCATCGGCAAAGCCGGCAAACGCCGCGACGTCGTCGGCCGACGATATGCCGAAGCCGACGCAGACCGGCAGGTCGGTGTGTTGCTTGAGGCGCCTTATCGCAGCCGACACCTCGACGGTATCGGGCACTGCGGAACCCGTCGTGCCCGTCGTCGACACGTAGTAGACGAAGCCCGAGGTGTTCTCGAGCACCTTGGGCAGGCGCCTGTCGTCGGTGGTCGGCGTGGCCAGGCGGATGAAGTTGATGCCGGCCTTCACAGCGGGGATGCACAGTTCCGCGTCCATCTCCGGCGGCAGGTCGACGATGATCAGCCCGTCGATGCCGGAGGCCTTGGCTTCGGTCAGGAAACGCTCGACGCCATGAACGTAGATCGGGTTGTAGTAGCCCATCAGCACGATCGGCGTCTCGTCGTCGCCGGTGCGGAACTCAGCCGCCATGGCCAGCGTCTTCTTCAGCGTCTGGCCGCCCTTCAGCGCGCGCAGGCCGGCTGCCTGGATCGCCGGGCCGTCGGCCATCGGGTCGGAGAATGGCATGCCGAGCTCGATGATGTCGCTGCCGGCCTTCGGCAGCGCCTTCATGATCGACAGCGAGGTCTCATAGTCGGGATCGCCGCCCATGAAATAGGTGACGAGCGCCGGGCGGCCCTCTGCTTTCAGCTTCGCCATGCGGCGGTCGATGCGGGTGGTTGCCATGTTAGATCTCCATGCCCATCATCTTTGCGACGGTGTGGACGTCCTTGTCGCCGCGGCCTGACAGGTTGACGATGATGATCTTGTCCCTGGCCATGGTGGGGGCGATCTTGACGGCATGGGCAATGGCATGCGCCGATTCCAGCGCCGGGATGATGCCTTCCGTGCGCGTGCACAGCTGGAAGGCTTCCAGTGCCTCGTCGTCGAGGATCGGCTGGTAGTCGACACGGCCGGTGTCACGCAGCCAGCTGTGTTCGGGACCGACGCCCGGATAGTCGAGGCCGGCCGAGACCGAATGGCCGTCGAGGATCTGTCCGTCCTCGTTCTGCAGCAGGTAGGTGCGGTTGCCATGCAGCACGCCGGGCCTGCCGGCATTCATCGAGGCGCAGTGCTCG
>DASZAX010000024.1:0-74035 GCA_035944705.1 Mesorhizobium sp.
GAGGCTGCGAGGCTGCGAGGCTGCGAGGCTGCGAGGCTGCGAGGCTGCGAGGCTGCGAGGCTGCGAGGCTGCGAGGCTGCGAGGCTGCGAGGCTGCGAGGCTGCGAGGCTGCGAGGCTGCGAGGCTGCGAGGCTGCAAGGCTGCGAGGCTATCAGAGGCTCAGGCAGGCCAAGCCAGGAGATCAGGAGTATGGAGTTCAAACGAAAAAAGCGGTGGGCAAGCCCACCGCTTTGTTCCGTGCCGACCAGGAGGCCGGCCATTGTGTATCAGCTGCGTATCAGCTGTTGCCGCCGAGACGCGGGGCGCCATCGGTGACCGGCTTTGCAACATTGTTGATGTCATGCGAGCCGCTCTTCACCGAAGCGGTGTAGCCGCTGTCTACGGTCGAGCCAACGGCATGCGGGTTGGAACCGGCATAGGCATCAAAGTTGTCGCTGCCTGCGAAAGCCGAACCAGCGGCGACCAGGAGAGCAGCAGTAGCAAGAGCAATCTTTTTCATTTTCGTACTCCGAATTTCAATGTCTGTCCGTCATGCGGCGTGTTCTTGGGAGGAATTCGCGTCGTTCGGACAGGGCGTATCTGGGAAAGCCGCGGCCAGGTTTCCAATCACGAAAAAGTGCCGCCTGGACCATGGAAACGGTCCTTGAAATCGCCAGTGCGAGGTCTACTTCTGAAAATTACTATAATGATTACAATAGGCTAAGGGCGGAGATCGTTGGCTGATATGCAAAAGGATACTAAGCCGGCGTTCACAACGTCGTGCACGCATCGTCAACCGATTTCACGCCATAACCACTCGACGAAGGCCGAAAGTCTCTCTTGTTTCTCGTCCTCTGGCCTCACGCAGGCTCCACGCTGAGGCTTGAGCCGCCCCTCGAGGCAAGGCTAGAACACTGCCGCAACACTAAAAACCATGTCGGTTTCACCGCCCGTGCTAACCGGGCCGGCTGTTAAAGCAGTCGTGAACAGGGAGAACAGAATGCTGCGTAAGACGGATTTCTTCATCGACGGCAAATGGGTCGCGCCGGTCGCGCCGAAGGAACTCGAAGTCATCAATCCAGCTGACGAGCAACCTTTTGCTGTCATTTCGCTGGGTTCCGCTGCCGATGTCGACAAGGCAGTCGCTGCTGCCCGCCGCGCTTTCGACAGCTGGAGCCGCACCAGCCGCGAGGAGCGCCTCGCCGTGCTGGAGCGCCTGCTTGCCTCCTACAACAAGCGTATGGACGACATGGCCAAGGCCATTTCGGACGAGATGGGCGCACCGATCAAGTTGGCACTGGAAGCCCAGGCCGCCTGCGGCGCCGGCCACATCAAGGCGTTTATCCGCACGTTGAAAGACTTCCACTTCGAAACGCCGCTCAGCGAGCGCAACAAGGAAGAGCATATCGTCTATGAGCCGATCGGTGTCTGCGGCCTGATCACGCCGTGGAACTGGCCGATGAACCAGGTGACCTTGAAGGTCGTGCCGGCCCTTGCCGCCGGCTGCACCGTGGTGCTGAAGCCGTCCGAGATCGCACCGGTCTCGTCCATCGTTTTCGCCGAGATGATGGAAGATGCCGGTTTCCCGGCCGGCGTGTTCAATATGGTCAATGGCGACGGCCCGACCGTCGGCGAGGCGCTGTCGCGTCATCCCGGCATCGACATGATGTCCTTCACCGGTTCGACCCGCGCCGGCATTGCCGTGGCCAAGTCTTCCGCCGACGGCATCAAGCGTGTCGCCCTGGAACTCGGCGGCAAGTCCCCCAACATCGTTTTTGCCGACAGCGATCTGCCGGATGCGATCGCGCGCGGCCTGGCGCATTGCTTCGAAAACACAGGCCAGTCCTGCAATGCACCGACACGCATGCTGGTCGAGCGCCCTGTCTATGACCGTGCCGTTGGCCTCGCCGCCGATTACGCCGCTACCGTCAAGGTCGGCAATCCGGCCGAGGATGGCGACCACATCGGTCCGCTCTCTTCCGAAGTGCAGTTCAACAAGGTGCAGAGCCTGATCGAGGCGGGCATCAAGGAAGGTGCGCGGGTCGTCGCCGGCGGTCTTGGGCGTCCCGAAGGCTTCAACCGTGGCTACTATGTGCGTCCAACCGTCTTTGCCGATGTCAACAATGACATGACCATCGCACGCGAAGAGATCTTTGGACCGGTGCTGGCGATGATCCCTTTCGATACGGAAGAAGACGCCATCGCCATTGCCAACGACACGCCTTACGGCCTGTCGGGCTATGTGCAGACGCAGGACAAGGTCAAAGCGCAGCGCGTGGCGCGCCGGATCCGCGCCGGCATGGTCCAGATCAATGGCGCTGATCGGCCTTACGGCAGCCCCTTCGGTGGCTACAAGGCCTCGGGCCTCGGCCGCGAAGGCGGCAAATGGGGCCTGGAGGACTTCCTTGAAGTCAAGGCGATCTCCGGCTGGGATGAGCAGGTCGGCTGAGCCCGACACGGTCGGTTAAACTGACCGCGCTTGTTGCTGATAAAAGAGGCGCCGCTCCGAGCGGCGCCTTTTTCTTTGTCACCTCGCTGCACGCTGGCATGGGGTGAGAAGTCGCTTCGTTCGAGTTCAGCCGATACCGAGGTAAGTTCGGGCAATCTCTTGCATCCGGCTGCGATCGAAGCTCGTGCCATGGCCGCCATGGCACGTGCTGATCGGCAGTTCGAGCAGCCGCTGCATGGTATGGCGATAGATGGCTGGGTCGGAATCTGGCAGGTTGTCGAGCAAAGTGTCGTCATAGATGGCGTCACCGCTGAAGAAGAGCCCGTCATGCTCATCGAACAGCGCGATCGAATCCGGTGAATGGCCAGGCAAATGCAGCACGGTGAAGCGCCGGTCGCCCAGGTCGACGACATCGCCTTCGGCGAGGACGCGCGTCAGCGGCGCCGGTTCTATGCGATAGGCTTCGCGTCTCCAGCCGGGATAAGGCAGGCGCGATACTGCGCCTTCAAGCTCACGGAACTCCTGTGCATAGGTAGCGGCATCGCTCATGCGGGCGAATTCGGTCGCACTCTGGCGTGGTCCTGCACGCTCGGTGAATTCGTGCAGCGAGCCGACATGGTCGAGATGGATATGGGTTGCAACCACCAGCAACGGCTTGCCTGCGGGCCTGTCGATCTCCGGTGCCAATGGACAGATGCCCATGCCGGTGTCGACCAGAAGGTCGACATCGCGCCCTTTGAGATGCCAGATATTGGCGCTCATATAAGGATGCACGAAGGGTTCGGTGATCTGTGTCAGTGCGGCATCGATCGCCTTTTTGCCGAACCAGCCTGTCATGCCGGCCCCCTTACACGAATGGCTTGCCGACCTGGTACTTGGCTGGAACCAGCCGGTGCATATAGGCAAGACCTGCCTCCGACAGCCCGTTGGCATCCTTGAGCAGATAATCATCTGGCATGTGTCGCGTCTTGGCGGCGACGCTGCTTAGCGGCACCTTCCTGAACACGGTCTTGCTGCCGTCAAATTGCAGCGCCACCGAACCGCCACCCTCTGCAGCCACACCGACAGCAAAGGCGCCGGCGTCGAAGGCCTCCTGCGCGTCGACCGGGCTGACTGCGCCGATGTAGCCGCGTGGCATGTAACCAAGCGCATCGACGCGTGCGCGCTTGCCTGGCAGCTTCTCGGCCAGCGCCTGTTCGAAAGCGCGGTTCAGGTCGCTGCCGGAGAGCTTGACGTTGCCATGTGCGTCGCGCTCGACCTTGTCGGAGCCAACAATGGTCTCGACCAGCGAGCGGCCGTCCGCGGTCGAAACGCCTTCGGAGACAGCGACGATGCAGCGTTTGTGCCTGGCCATCGTCGCTTTCACGTCTTCGATGAAATCATCCACCGAAAAGGCGCGTTCGGGCACGTAGACAAGATGTGGTCCGCTGTCTCCGTCCAATCGCCAGGCAGCGGACGCGGCTGTGAGAAAGCCGGCATGGCGGCCCATGACGATGCCGACATAGATGCCGGGCAAGGCGCGGAAATCGAGATCCACCGACAGGAAGGCGCCGGCGACGAATTCAGCTGCAGAGATGAAGCCAGGTGTGTGGTCGTTTTCGACAAGGTCGTTATCGATGGTCTTCGGCGCATGCACGAAGGCGATCTTGCCACCGGCGGCATCGGTGAGGATCTGCTGCGTGCCGGACGTGTCATTGCCGCCGATATAGATGAAGGCATCGGCGCCGGCCTTCTGCAGCCCTTTCAGCACCAGTTCGCAATAGGCAGCATCCGGCTTGTCGCGGGTCGAGCCCAGGGCGGCCGAAGGTGTGCGGCCGATCAGCCTGAGCTGGTCCTCGCGCATGTCGGTCAGGTCGACATAATCGCCATCGCGCACGCCACGTACGCCATGGCGGGCACCGAGGACACGCGCGCCGGGATGTTTCTTGCGCACTTCAAGGACCGCGCCGACCACCGTCTGGTTGATTACCGCGGTGGGGCCACCACCCTGGGCGATGACGAAAGTTCCGGCCATTGTTCGATCCTCCCGATACGTATCGAGAGGAACTTTCGCCTGTATTCCGGCCTGACGCAACGGGGGAATTCAATCGATTAGGGAGACGGGGGAATAAGGCAGTGGGGGATTAAGGGAATAGGGCAGGATGCTGTTACCCACTCCCTTACTCCCTTAAGCTACAACAATCGGCACCTTGTTCGGCGACGCCTTGACCCTGTTGTAGAGATCGATGACGTCCTGGTTGATCATGCGGACGCAACCGGACGAGGCCTGGGTGCCGATAGTCCACCATTCCGGCGAGCCGTGCACGCGGTAGCCCGTGTCCTGGCCGTCCTTGTAGATATAGTGCGCACGCGCGCCGAGCGGGTTGTCGAGGCCACCCGGCTGGCCGCTTGCCCATTTCACCAGTTCCGGCTTGCGCGCGATCATTTCCCGGGGCGGCGTCCAGGTCGGCCATTCCTTGGTATACTGGATCACTGCGCGGCCACTCCATTCGAAGCCGGCCTTGCCGATACCGACGCCGTAGCGGATCGCTTCGCCGCCTTCCTGCACCCAGTAAAGATGCCGCTCGTTGAGCCTGACAACGATTGTGCCGGGCGCTTCGCCGGTCGGGTCGACCACGATCTGGCGGCGGAATTCGGCCTTGACCTTCTGGAAGGGGATGGCCGGAACCACGAAGCCGTTGTCGGTCAGCGAGGCATACATCGCGCTGTTGTCGGTGATGTTCCTGTCGACGCTGATCGGCGGGATCGGGCGGATCGAACCGGTCGACATGTCGTCGAGCGGCGGCATGCCGTTCGACGGCGTGATCGGCCCGAGCGACGGGAGGTCGAGTGTCTGCGAGCAGCCGGAGGCGCCAAGCAGGGTCATGATGCCGAGGCCGGAAAGCACCGAGCGACGGGAAATGATGGTATTGGATTCCGGGAAGTCGACGCTGGACGAAGGCGTCAGGTCTTGCGGCTTACGCATGCACACTTTACCCCATACGAACGGCCGGGATCACATGCCCGCCGGATGTGTCGCATTTTCACGATTCATGGTTTAAAAAGCGTGAAACCCTTGCGAGACCTGCTTTTGCAGTCTCCAGGTCGACTTGGCCGCGTCCGCGCTGCCTCACTTCTGGCCGTTCCCGCACCAAAACTCCTTGCTTCCGTCACAATGCCGGCGCGGGTTGTGCCTATCCGTTCCCTCGATCCTTGAGCACCGATTTTGAACCTGGAACGGGCCTTCGCATGGCGAACCGCGACGACCGATATGGCACTGCTATCATTGGCCACGATGGGCATCCCGTGCGTTGCCGCGGCAGGTGCGCCATGCGCGTCGAGCGACGCGACCTGACGCCCCTCTGCGCCGCCAGGCCGTGCTGCAAAAACCGCTTTACATCCGTCTGAAGGCAGGGATTTATCCTGTTCTTTAACAGGAGAGACCCATGTCCTTCGAGAATTGGGCAGCCTTCGCTGCCGCATCGTCCATCCTTCTCATCATCCCGGGCCCGACGATTCTGCTCGTCGCCTCCTACGCGCTTGGGCAAGGCTGGCGTACGGCGTTGCCGATGGCGGTTGGCGTAGCGCTCGGCGATTTCACCGCCATGACACTGTCGATGCTTGGCATCGGCGCGCTGCTGGCCGCTTCGGCCACCGTCTTCACGGCGCTCAAGGTGATTGGCGCCGCCTATCTCGTCTATCTCGGCATCAAGCTGTTTCGGGCCGGTGGTACGCTGGAGGCGACACCGCGCCACGATGCGGTGTCGGCGGCGAAGATGATGGCGCACGCCTGGCTGGTTACGGCGCTCAACCCGAAGAGCATTACCTTCTTCGTTGCTTTCCTGCCGCAGTTCATCGACCGGCACGGCAATTTCTGGACGCAGATGGCGATCTTCGAGGCAACTTTCCTGACATTGGCCTTCGCCAATGCCTTCGGTTATGCGCTGGTCGCTTCCCGGGCGCGTAACGTCGTGCGCAATCCCAAGGCGATCCGCATTTTCAATCGCACCGGTGGTACGCTGCTGGTTGGCGCGGGCATCGCCACTGTGGCGATGCGATCCGGAAATTGAGGCGGACGGGCGGGGGCTGGCCAGCCCCCGCCTGTTCTCACCATCTTACGCTGAGGCCGAGATTACCCTCCCAGACCCGGCGCTTTTCTCCGCCGAGATTGGTCGTGTAGTCGGCCGTCGCAAAGACGCTCAGCGTCTGCGAAAGTTTGGCCACCACGCCGCCGCCGACTTCCAATGACGTGCCGCCGCGTTCGACATCGATCGGATCGCCGCCGAAATTGACGCGGTCCGTAGCATCGAAGTCGTGCCAGAGATTGGCTTTCAGGTAGGGTTGCAGCATTGCGGTTCCCAGCGGCATCGCACCTTGCAGGCGCAGGCCGAGACGGCCGCTGACGCTGTCGTCATTGTCGAAGGAGACAGTCGAGAACCGGTCTCTCTGCCCGTCGAGCGACAGGTGCTGCCAGATCAACTGGGCTTGCGGCTCCAGTGTCCATTCCGACGAGAGCTGGATCGGATAGCCCCCCTCGAGCGACAACGTGACACCGGTCCCGTCGACATCGATGCCAACATCACGGTTGGATGTCGCCTTGCCATCCAGCCAGGTGCCCATGACGACACCGTCCAAATACCAGCCGCCCGGGCCGATATGTGTCCAGTAGGCGCCAAGGCTCGTGGCGTTGAGGTCCAGGTCGCCGACGCTGAGATTGTTCCAGCCCAGCGCCTGGCCACGGATGTCGCCATCCATGCGGGTGTGGCCGACGAACAGGCCCGCGCGGTTCTCATGTCCCGCGGGTCCTTCCCAGCCGATCAGGTCGGTGCCCACCTGGAAGCCGAACAGATGGCCGTCAAACGTTGGTGCGACGGTGCCGCCCCACTGCACCTCGGCGTCCTGGCCGAACACGCGGCCCCAACTGCCGGGCACCATGCCGACGCCACCGAGCAGGGCCTGCTCGCCGCGCCGCTCATGGAAGGTGCCGAGATTGGCGCTCATCAGATAGTAACCGGCCGGTGGCAGCACCGCGTAGGTCGGCACTTCGACGCGGTAGAGCGGCACGGCGGTGCCGGTCACGCGCGTAGCGCCAGGTGATGGCGGGGTGCCACTTCCGTCCGTTGGCGGTGTCGTCGTCGGCACGTCCGGCGGGGGCGGTGGTGGATCCGGCGGTGCAACCGCAGGCGGCGGCGGTGGAGCCACTGGCTGCTGGTCGGTTGGGGTCACAGGTGGCGCCGGATCGATGGGATTGGGATTCCCCGGCGTGGCCTCCGGCGGGACCGGAGGCGGCGGGGTGACCGGTGGTGGCGCCGGCGGTTCCGGCTCCGGCGGTATTGGCTGCGGCGGTGGCGGTGTCGGCTCCAGTGGATCCGGGCCTGGAGCCGGGTTGGATGTGATCAGCGTCGAGCGCAGATACCAGTTCTCGTTGCTGCCGGCGCTGACCCCGCCTTTGAAGAGGTAGTATTCGTAGGCACCGGCCGCCACCGGCCCGTTGAGTGCGAAGGCATTGGCGGTGGTGGAGCCGCCGTTCACTGCCTGCACCACCATGATGCCGTCCTGCGTGGTGGCCGCACCGGCACCGCCGACATTGACCACGGTGACGCTGGTTCCGCCACTGGCCGTGCCGCCGGAAATGACCAGTTTGTCGGACGCCGAAGAATCGTCGCCGAGCGCGGTCTGCAACAGCAGCAGGCCATCATTGCCGGTGTAGTTGCCGGCGATGGTGAATGTGTCGGTCAGGCTGCTGCCGCCATTGGTGAGATCGATGCGCCCGGCGTTGACGACATTGGCAAGTTGTCCCGCCGTGAAGGCCGATACCCCGCCATTGCCCCCGCCGCCATAAAGCGTGCTGGTTGCGTCGACGTTCAGTGTGCCGGTGCTAGTGCCGGTGTCGCCGAGAGCCAGCGTCCCGCCGAATTTCAGTTCCGTATCGTTGGTGGCGTTGACGGTTTCCCAGTTCTGCAATCGGGAGACATTGGCAAAGTCGACATTGGAAAGAGTGATGGCGTCGGTGCCGAGCCCGCCGCTGATTGCTTTCGTGGCACCGAGATTGCCGTTGTTGAGGTTGCTCAGCGTTGCCGTGTCATTGTCGCCACCGAGGTCGATCGTGCCGTAGATGATGCCGCCACTGCTCCAGGTGAACGTGTCTTCCCCGAACGAGAGCAGGACATCGCCACCGATCGAGCCTCCTGTCACCGTCACGCTGTCGTTGCCGCCGCTGACGCTGATGTTGCCGCCGATCGTACCGCCCGAAATGATGACCGTGTCCTGGTCGAAGCCGGTGACGAGGTTGCGGTCGATGATGCCGCCGGACATGTTGAAGTAATTCTTGTCGAGTTTCATGTTGACGCGGCCGATGCGGCCGCCACTCATGACGGCCTGGTCGCCATCGTCAAAAAAGTCGACGATACGGCCGCCCGACATGAAGAAAGTATCGATCTGATTGCCCTGATTGAGTGAGCCGATCTGGCCGCCGCTCATCTGGAAATTGTCGATGCCGGCGCCTTGCTGCACGTTGCCGTTCACCGTGCCAGCGCCGATGATGAAGTTATCGTCGCCGTCGCCCTGGTCCACCGTGCCTGTGATGGTGCCGGATTGCATTTGGATGCGGTCAGCGCCGGCGCCATAGGTCACGTCGCCGGTGATCTGTCCTGTGCCGCCAGCTGGAAAAAGCAGCGTATTCTTGCCGCCGGTGTCGACAAGGTTGCCGACCGCGGTGCCGCTGTCGCAGATGACGGTGTCATCGCCGGGTGAGGTGGAAAGCACGCAGGCCGCCGAGGCGGGGGAGGATGGCAGCAAGCCGAGAAGGAGCGAGGTGGACGCCAGCAATCGCAGTTTTCCGCGAACGGATAACCTGACCCGGTATGACCGGGTCGAATGGTGTTGCCGCATGAATGTCGTCCCTCTCAACTGCCTGTTTTTGCTGGTCTAAGAACCTTTCGTCTCGACAACCCCGTTGATGTCCCCGCTCCGCCGATCAGGCTGGCTGCCACGAAGAAGCCATGATTTGCCCCGCGCTACCAAACACGGTTTGTTGCCATGGTTTATTATTTGCGAATATTCGGAAGTGCGGACTTTTGGGTGAGGCCGCACTTTCCTTGAAACATTCTCGTAAATCATATTGCTTGTCAGTGGACAGGACTGAGCACTGATGACGATCACCGATACATCCGGCCTCGCTTTGACGGGCGCTTCGGCGAGTGCCGGCGAACACTATCTGCGCGGCCTTTCCGAACTGCAGCGTTTCGTCGGCGATCCAGTCGGCTCGGTCGATCTGGCCATCGCCGAGGCGCCCGGATTTGTCATGGCGCATGTGCTGAAAGGTTACCTGTTCGGCCTTGCGACGGAACGCGAGGCGATGGCCGTCGCGCGTGCCTGCTACGAAGCGGCGCAGCCACTTGCCGCGACAGCGCGTGAGCAAGGCCACGTCCTGGCCCTCGGTCATCTGGCTGCGGGCCGCTGGCATGAAGCGTCGCGCGTGCTGGAGGACGTCACGATCGACTTTCCCCTCGATGCACTGGCCCTGCAGGCCGGACACCAGATCGACTTCTTCACCGGCAATGCCCGCATGCTCCGCGATCGTATCGGCCGCGCTCTGCCGGCCTGGGACAAGGCGATGCCCGGTTGCCACGCCATTCTCGGCATGCAGGCCTTCGGGCTGGAAGAAACCGGTGACTACAAACGGGCCGAGCAGTTTGGCCGCGCCGCCATCGATCTCGAACCACGCGACGGCTGGGCACAACACGCCGTGGCTCATGTCATGGAGATGCAAAACCGCCAGCGCGACGGCATTGCCTGGATGCACGCCAACAAGGAGGGCTGGACGCGCGAGAGCTTTCTGCAGGTGCACAATTGGTGGCATCTGGCACTGTTCCACTACGATCTCGGTGAAACCGAAGAGGTGCTCGCGCTGTTCGACGGGCCGATCTACGGCAAGCGCTCGACATTGTCGCTCAATATGGTCGACGCCTCCGCGATCCTGTGGCGCCTTCATCTCGGCGGGATCGATGTCGGTGACCGCTGGGCCGAACTGGCCGCCAACTGGGCGCCGAAGGCAGTCGCCGGCAACTATGCCTTCAACGATGCCCACGCCATGATGGCCTTCGTCGGCGCCGGACTGGATGCGCCGGCGGCAACGCTGCTCGAAACACAGCGTGAAGCGATGCAGGCGGGTGACGACAATGCTGCCTTCACCCGCGATGTCGGCCATCCGGTGACACTGGCGATGAAAGCCTTCGGCGAAGGCAACTATGCCGAGACTGTGCGGTTGCTGAGACCCATGCGTGCTGTCGCGCACAGCTTCGGCGGCAGCCACGCGCAGCGCGATGTCATCGATCTGACCTTGATCGAGGCCGCGCTGCGCGACGGCAACACGCCATTGGCAAGAGCGCTGACGGCGGAGCGGGCGCTGGCCCGGCCTGAAAGTCCCTTGTCGAGCCTGTTCATGCGGCGCGCCGCCGCCCTGGACGTGAATTGACCTGATCCGACCCTTAAAGTAGAACACTTTCTTATATTTTTCGATGCTCGAAAAATATAAGAAAGTGCGATCGAGCGACACTGGAGCGTTTCCGTTTTTTCACGGAAACGCTGAAACGCTCTAAGTTTTGTTTTCGCCGCATTTTTGTAACGCCAAGTGATTCCGCTTGGCTAAAAAATGCTCTAGGTCGCCAGTCGACCAGATGGGGAGGAAGGCATGTATCTCGGGCTCGATCTGGGCACTTCCGGCATCAAGGCACTGCTGATTGACGACGGGCAGGCCATAATCGGCTCAGGTCACGGTTCACTCGACGTATCGCGTCCGCATCACGGCTGGTCGGAACAGGATCCAGCCGAATGGGTTCGCGCCTGCCGCGAAGCCATCGCCGAATTGAAGGTTGCACACGGCAGGGAATTCGCGGCGATCAAGGGCATAGGCCTGTCTGGCCAGATGCATGGCGCGACCTTGCTCGATGCCGCCGATGCGGTGCTGCGGCCCTGCATCCTGTGGAATGATACGCGCAGCTTTGCCGAAGCCGCGAAGCTCGACGCCGATCCACGCTTCCGCAAGCTCACCGGTAACATCGTTTTTCCGGGTTTCACCGCGCCCAAACTCGCCTGGTTGAAGGCAAACGAACCGGCCATTTTTGCAAAAGTCGCGAAGGTTCTGTTGCCGAAGGATTATCTGAGGTTCTGGCTGACCGGCGAGCACATTTCCGAAATGTCGGATTCGGCCGGCACCTCCTGGCTCGATGTCGAAAAGCGGCGCTGGTCGCCGGAGCTTCTGGCCGCGACGGAACTCGATGAAAAGCACATGCCGGCTCTGGTCGAAGGTACCGAACGGGCAGGTGGCTTGCGGGCAGAGCTTGCCTCTGAATGGGGCGTGAACACCGGCATTCCGATTGCCGGTGGCGCCGGCGACAACGCTGCTTCCGCATGCGGGATGGGCACGGTCGGAGAAGGTCACGCCTTTGTTTCGCTGGGCACGTCAGGCGTGCTGTTCGCCGCCAACGCATCCTATCTGCCCAATCCGCAGAGCGCGGTGCACACCTTCTGCCATGCCTTGCCGGCGACCTGGCATCAGATGGGCGTCATTTTGTCGGCGACGGATTCGCTCAACTGGCTCTCGAACATCACCGGCAAAAGTGCCGGCGATCTGACCGGTGAACTCGGCGATGCGCTCAAGACGCCGGGCGGTGTCACCTTCCTGCCTTATCTGTCGGGTGAGCGTACGCCGCACAACGATGCCGCCATTCGCGGCGCCTTTGTCGGGCTCGAGCATGAATCGCATCGGGCTGCGCTGACCCAGGCCGTTCTGGAAGGGGTCGCCTTTGCCTTCCGCGACAGCCTGGAAGCCTTGCGTTCGGCCGGAACGACGCTGCAACGCGTAACAGCGATCGGCGGTGGCTCGCGCTCGCGCTATTGGCTGAAGGCGATCGCTACCGCGCTTGGCATTCCCGTCGATGTGCCTGCCGATGGTGACTTCGGCGCCGCCTTTGGCGCGGCGCGGCTTGGCCTCATCGCGGCAAGCGGTGCGAATCCGCTCGCGGTCTGCACGGCCCCCGCCGTCGCGGCGACCATCGAACCGGAGCAGGCGTTGGCTGCTGCATTCGAGGATGCCTACAAGCGCTATCGCGCGCTCTATCCGGCCATCCGCGGGACGATGTAGGCGCCAGATCCTCCCCAAAGGGGAGTGCGGCGGCCGCGCATTTCCCAACGGTGACCTTGAGTGACCGTTGGAGCGTGCGACCGCGCCGCGCCCGTTGGCGCGAAGCCAAGTGGCCCGGATGGGCCACGCCGGCGATTGAGACGTCCTGGAGGTGGCCACATCCGGGACCGGTATTAACTTGCGGGCACCTTGTCGAGAAAACCGGTGACGCTTTTCAGCCGGCCATTCTCGATCAGGCCGATATCCGTCCCTTCGATCACCGACCCGACGCCTTCCGGGCCGAGATTCCACGAGAAGCGGATGAAGGCGCCGAAGCCGTCAGGCGTGCCGCGCAGCGAGAAGCGGAAGCCTGGGAAGCGTTGCTGCACGCCCTCGATCAACTGGGTTATGCCATTATGGCCGTCGCCCTGCATGATCGGGTCGCGATAGCTGACGTCCTGGGTGAAGGCGGCGTCGAGCAGGCCGATGCGGCGTGCTGCATCAGCCTCGTTCCAGGCGGCGAGGTAATTGCGGGCGATGGCGGTGAGGTCTGTCATGATCTGGTTCCTTTGTTCGGGTTTTGACGCTGACCTTTTCGCTCGGCCGCGAAACGGAACCAATTACGCGGCAGGTAATGGGCGCGATGTTCTCCGTTGGCCGTGCAGTGCTGGTCCAGCACAGGGGAGAAGGAAGGCGCTTGCGAAAAGCGCTGTTCCGGGCGAGATCGCAGCCGCGGACGGTGGCGTCCGCACGCGGCTGGCAGGAGTATATGGAAATGACAACGGGTGACGTTTCGCACAGAGATGGGGCAAAGGCTCCTGAGGTTGTCGTCCGGCCCGCGACCGAGGCGGATTTCCCGGCTATGAAGCGTATCCTGAGCGAAACCTTCGCAAGCACCTGGCAGCCTGAAATCACGGCTGAGGCTGCGCGGCGGTATCTCGAGACAGATGTCGGTGGTCGCTTCGTCGAGGAGCAGGGCCTCGATTTCCTTGTTGCCACGGTTGAAGGGGATGTCGCAGGGCTCGTCAGCTGGCAGGACGATTTCATCGATGCCCTGCATGTCGGCACGCGCCATCAGCGTCTCGGCATCGGCCGCGCGCTGATGGTTGAGACTGAAAAAGCCATACGGGATGCCGGTCATGGCCAAGTGCGGCTGGAGACCGACAGCTTCAATCAGCAAAGCCAGGGCTTCTACAAGGCGCTCGGCTACGAGGAGACGGGCCGCTATCCCGACCTGGAATGGGAAAGCGATCTGACGACGGTGGCATTCGAAAAGAAATTCTAGAATCTCTTAGTCGAATAAGTGCTGGTGAAATGAAATCACCGCATCCGCACAAATTCGTGACTCAATTTTCTACATTCGCCTTTCAATCGCCTTGAGCTTGCCTTCAAGAAGCCGTCACAGGTTTCCTATATACAGGCCTCGCCAACACGAATCGAAAGGAGGCGAAGAATGCAGACCGAACACGAAATCGACGCTCTTCTGTCGCGTGAGCATGCCGGATCGATCATCGACCGGCTGATGTCGATGCCGCGACCTGTCAGCGATGCCAAGGTGGGCAGTGAATGGGACCGCGCAGTGGCTGGCCGGTTCGAGGTACACCTTGCCAAGCAGATGCGCGACCTCATCGACGGCCCCCGCAGCCGCGCCGCCTGACCCAGGCGGCAGTCTAGCCGCCTCTTGCCTTCGTCGGCGGTTCGCCGAATGCTTTCGAAAATGCTCTAGAAAATGCCGCCGCGGATGAAAATCCCGTCCGTTCGGCAATGTCGGCCATGGCGACACGTGTATCCACCACAAGTCGTCTGGCCGCAGCGAGCCTGAGCCGCAGATAATAGGCGCCCGGCGTCTCATCGATCGACGCGCGAAAGATGCTCTCCAGCGTGCGGGCGGTGACGCCCGCACGCCTGGCGATTGCCGCTATGGTCAGTGGTTGGTCGACATGTGCTTCCATGAGCCGGATTGCCTGGGCAAGACGCGGATCGTAGCCATCGAGGCGACCGAGCGAGACGAGCGGCTGCGCGTCGGTTGCCGCGCGGGCCTGATCGTAGATGAAGACGCTGGCGACATCGAGCGCTACAGCCATGCCGAGCCGCGAGCGTACCAGATGCAGCATCAGGTCGAAGGTCGGTGAGGCGCCACCCGACGTGAAGACAGGGCCGTCGATGACATAGCGGTCGGGCCGCACGTCGCTGCCGGGGAAGGCGGCGGTGAAATCCTCCATGTCTTCCCAATGGGTGGTGGCGCTGCGCCCTTCCAGCAACCCGGCACGGCCAACCAGCCAGGTTCCTGCCTCGACACCACCGACGGCGCGCGCCGTGCGTGCTGCCCGCCTGAGACCGGCCAGCAATGCCGAGGTCGCATAGTTCTGCGTGCCGAAGCCGGCGATCACCACCAGCATGTCGATGGCCTCAGCCGGGTGGAAACGCCCCGAAACAGCAATTGGTAACCCGCAGGTAGTCACCGGCGCGTCACCTGTCATGGAGACGAGGCGGTAGTCGAACAGCGTCTCGCCGGTAATGCGATTGGCTGCTCGCAATGGGTCGAGCGCGGAAGCCACGCACATGATGGATGAGCCCGAGAAGACAAGCAGGGTGACCCTGAGCGGCGAGCGCTCGGCAAGAAAGATTGAACGACTTTCGGTTTTTGCCATGTTTGTTTCGTAAAACGCAAAACAGACTTCGGCAAGCGGCGCAATGATCCGTCAAAAGCATTTCGGGAGGAAAAGCGATGCCGCTTGCGATGAACCGCGAGGTCTTCATTACCTGTGCCGTGACCGGGTCTGGCGGCACCCAGGACCGCAGTCCACATGTGCCCCGTTCCCCCAAGCAGATCGCCGATTCGGCCATAGAGGCAGCCAAGGCGGGTGCCGCGATCGTGCATTGCCATGTCCGCGATCCGGAAACCGGCAAGCCACGCCGCGACATCCATCTCTATCGCGAAGTCACCGAACGCATCCGAGATGCCAATGTCGACGTTGTCCTGAATCTGACTGCCGGCATGGGTGGTGACATGGTGTTCGGCGATGTCGAAAACCCGCTGCCGTTGAAGCAGCAAGGCACTGACATGGGCGGCGCCAGCAATCGCGTCGAGCATGTACGTCAGTGCCTGCCGGAGATCTGCACGCTGGATTGCGGCACGATGAATTTCAACGAAGCCGACTACGTCATGACCAACACGCCCGGCATGCTGCGGGCCATGGGGGGCATGATGACGGCGATGGGCGTGAAGCCGGAAATCGAGGCTTTCGACACTGGCCATCTCTGGTTCGCCAAGCAACTGGTGGAAGAGAAGGTGCTGGCGCCCGATGCTCTGGTGCAATTGTGCATGGGGGTGCCATGGGGTGCCCCGGACGACCTCAACACATTCATGGCGATGGTCAACAACGTGCCGAAGGAATGGACGTTCTCGGCATTCGCGCTCGGCCGCAACCAGATGGCCTACGCCGCTGCGGCCGTGCTGGCCGGCGGCAATGTCCGTGTCGGGCTGGAAGACAATCTCTGGCTGGACAAGGGCGTGCTTGCTACCAATGCGCAACTGGTCGAACGTGCGGCCAATATCGTCGAAAATCTCGGCGCTCGCGTGATCGGGCCGGAAGAGGTGCGCAAGAAGCTCAACCTCACCAAGCGCGCGCCGCTGGCCGCATAAGCTTCGAAACCTAAAGCCCTTTCGGGGAACGATAAAAATGACAATCGAAAAAGCGGCCGCCATCGGCGGCGGAGTCATCGGCGCCGGCTGGGTCGCGCGCCTCCTGCTCAACGGCATCGACGTCTCGATCTACGATCCCGATCCAGAGGCGTCGCGCAAGGTCAGCGAAGTGATGAAGGGCGCGCGCCGCGCCTACAAGCAGATGTTGCCCGGCGGCTTGCCCAAGGAAGGCAAGCTCACCTTCGCCAAGACCATCGCCGAAGCGGTGACGGATGCCGATTTCATCCAGGAAAGCGTGCCGGAGCGCCTCGACCTGAAGCACAAGGTGCTGGCCGAGATCGACCTCCATGCGCCAGCCAATTCGATCATCGGCTCGTCCACGTCCGGCATCAAGCCATCCGACATGCAGGTGGCGATGAAGAAGCACCCGGAACGGCTGGTCGTCGGCCATCCGTTCAATCCGGTCTACCTGCTGCCGCTGGTCGAGATCGTGGGCGGCGCGCAGACCTTCCCCGAAGCGATCGAAGTCGCCAAGGAGATCTATGCATCGATCGGCATGAAGCCGGTGGTCATCCGCAAGGAGATCGAGGCCTTTGTCGGCGACCGCCTGCTCGAGGCGGCCTGGCGCGAGGCACTCTGGCTGATCAAGGACGGCATCTGCACCGTCGAGGAACTCGACGACATCATGCGCTATGGTTTCGGTCTGCGCTGGGCGCAGATGGGCATGTTCCAGGTTTATCGCATCGCCGGGGGCGAGGCCGGCATGCGCCACTTCATGGCGCAGTTCGGGCCATGCTTGCAATGGCCGTGGACCAAGCTGACGGATGTGCCGGAGTTCAACGACGAACTGGTCGACCTGATCGCCGGCCAGTCCGACGACCAGTCGTCCAAATGGTCGATCCGCGAGCTCGAGAAGATCCGCGACGACAATCTCGTCGCGATCATGGACGCGCTGTCGAAACAGAACAAAGGCAAGGGCTGGGGCGCGGGCGCGCTGCACAAAAGCTATACCAAGCAACTGGCCGATCTGGCCTCCGCGAAGACGAAGACCTCCAGTGCTGCTGCGAAAGCCAAGGCGACCAAGCCGGTGAAGAAGGCAGCCAAGAAGGCTGCTGGAAAGAAGGGTTGAGCCATGCATTTCGGCCTGACCGAAGAACAGCAGCTCATCGTCGACACCACGCGCGCTTTCGTCGAGAACGAGCTCTATCCGCATGAACTGGAGGTCGAGCGCAGCGGCCACCTGCGCATGGAGCTGATCAAGGAGCTGCAGGCCAAGGCAATCGCCGCCGGCCTCTATGCCGCCAACATGCCGGCCGAAGTCGGTGGCGCCGGCCTGGATACGCTGACCTGGCTGCTCTACGAGAAGGAACTGGGCCGCGCCAACTACGCGCTGCACTGGACCTGCGTGGCACGGCCATCCAACATCCTGCTCGCAGGTACGGATGCGCAGCGCGAGAAGTATCTCTTCCCCTGCATCCGCGGCGAGAAATGGGACTGCCTGGCGATGACCGAGCCGGGAGCGGGCTCGGATCTGCGCGGCATGAAGGCGAGCGCGATCGAAAAGGGCGGCGACTGGGTGCTGAATGGCACCAAGCATTTCATCTCCCATGCCGACATCGCCGATTTCGCCATCTGCTTCATGGCCTCCGGCGAAGAGGACAGCCCACGCGGCAAGCGCAAGAAGATCACCGCCTTCTTCGTCGACAAGGGCACGCCCGGTTTCAACGTGCGTGACGGCTATCGCAACGTCTCGCATCGCGGCTATACCAATTCGGTGCTGGAGTTCGACGACTGCCGCATCCCGCAGGAACAGGTGCTGGGTGAGGTCCACAAAGGCTTCGAGGTGGCCAACAGCTGGCTGGGCGCCACACGCCTGCAGGTTGGTGCCACGTGCCTCGGCCGTGCCGAGCGCGCGCTGCAGCACGCCATCGATTATGCCGCGCAACGCGAGCAGTTCGGCCAGCAGATCGGCAAGTTCCAGGGCGTCTCCTTCAAGCTGGCCGACATGGCGACGGAGCTGAAAGCTGCGAACCTGATGGTGATGGAAGCCGGCTGGAAATACGACCAGGGCAGCGTGGCCGACCAGGACATGGCGATGGCCAAGCTCAAGGCTACCGAGGTCTTGGCCTATATCGCCGACGAGGCGATCCAGATACATGGCGGCATGGGCCTGATGGACGACCTGCCGCTGGAGCGTATCTGGCGCGACGCGCGCGTCGAGCGCATCTGGGAAGGCACGTCCGAAATCCAGCGCCACATCATTTCGCGCGCCCTGTTGCGGGCAGTCGGAGGATAGCCTCGCATCATGGCCCCGTCTCATGGCTAAGACCGGCATCAGGGAAACCGACCTCTACCTGCCCGTCAAGCACCTGCTCGAAGCGCAGGGCTACACGGTGAAGGGAGAGGTCGGTGCCGCCGACATCGTCGCCGTCCGCGACGGCGATGATCCGGTCATTGTCGAGCTGAAAGCGGGTTTCTCGTTGTCCCTGTTCCATCAGGCGATCCAGCGCCAGGCCATCAGCGACGCGGTCTATGTCGCCGTGCCGCGCGGCGCTGGGCGCGCTTCGCTGAAGGCGCTGGTCGACAACAGGAAGCTGTGCCGGCGGCTCGGGCTCGGCTTGATCACGGTCCGGCTTGCCGACGGCTATACCGAGATCCATTGCGACCCCGCAGCCTACAAGCCGCGCCAGTCGAAACCGCGCAAGACACGGCTGCTGCGCGAGTTCGAACGACTGGTCGGCGACCCGAACCTCGGTGGCGCCACCCGCCGCAATCTCGTGACCGGATACCGCCAGGAAGCGCTGCGTTGCCTCAACCTGCTTGTCGAACAGGGTCCGACAAAGGCCGCCGAGGTCGCCAAAAAAACCAGCATAACGCATGCCCGCCGTCTGATGGCCGACAACCACTATGGATGGTTCGAGCGGGTCGGTACCGGCATCTACGCACTGAGCCCGAAGGGCGTGAAAGCGACCGAGGACTATCTGAGTGAACTCGAAAAGCTTCGCGCTGCTCGCGCGGACACTGCAGCTGTGACCATCGAACCATGACAATACCCCGTGACCTTTCACGCCTGCTGCGCCCGAAATCCATCGCGGTGGTCGGTGGTGGCTTCTTTGCCCCCAATGTCGTCAGGCAATCGCTCAAGATGGGCTTTGCCGGCGCTATCTGGCCGGTCCATCCGAGCAAGGACGAGGTGGCGGGGGTCAAGGCCTACCGCTCGCTCGGCGATCTGCCGCATGCACCGGATGCCACCTTCATTGGCGTCAACAGGCATCTCACCATCGATGTTGTGCGCGAGTTGAGTGCGAGCGGCGCCGGCGGCGCCATCTGCTTCGCCGCCGGCTTCCGCGAGACCGCGCACTACGAGGCTGAAGGCCAGGACCTGCAGCTGGCGCTGATCGAGGCGGCGGGCAGCATGCCGATCATCGGCCCGAACTGCTACGGGCTGATCAACTATGCCGACGGCGCCCTGCTGTGGCCGGACCAGCATGGCGGTCGCCGGCTGCAGGACGGCGAGAAGGGGGCGGCCATCATCACCCAGTCCTCCAACATCGCCTGCAACCTGACCATGCAGACGCGCGGCCTGCCTGTGGCGTTCCTGATGACGGCAGGCAACCAGGCACAGACCGGCCTTTCCGAAATGGCGCTCGGTCTCATCGAGGACGAGCGCGTCTCCTGCCTTGGCCTGCACATCGAAGGTTTCGACAAGGTCGACGGCTTCGAGCGTCTCGCGGCACGGGCACGGCAACTGAAGAAACCGATCGTCGCCATGAAGGTCGGTCGCTCCGAACAGGCGCGCGCCGCGACCATCTCGCATACCGCTTCGCTCGCCGGTTCGGACGCGGCTTCCGATGCCTTCCTGAAGCGGCTTGGCATCCCACGTGTCGACACGATTCCGTCATTCCTGGAAACGCTGAAACTGCTGCACGCGGTCGGACCGCTTGCGAAACCCACGCTCTCCTCGATGAGTTGTTCCGGCGGCGAGGCGTCTGTCATGGCCGATACCGCCGAAGGACGGCGCGTGCACTTCTCGGCCTTGACGGAAGCGCACAAGGCGCGCGTCCAGGAGACGCTCGGACCGCTGGTCGCCGTCGCCAATCCGCTCGATTACAACACCTATATCTGGGGCAAGCAGGAAGCGCTCACCGCAACCTTCTCGGCGATGGCGTCAGGTGGTTTCGGCCTGAACATGCTGGTGCTGGATTTCCCGCGTACGGATCGCTGTTCCGATGCCGACTGGTGGCCGACGGTCAATGCGTTCGAGGCAGCGATGAAGGCCAATGGTGCACGCGGTGCCATTGTCGCCTCGATGGGCGAGAACCTGTCGGAGGATCATTCGGTCGAGTTGCTCAGACGCGGGATTGTGCCCATCCACGGCATCGCCGAGGCATTTGATGCAGCTGAAGCGGCCGTGTTTGTCGCTGAAGCGTGGAAACATCCATCCCCACCCTCCATTGGGGATAAGGGTCTAGAACCCGGTGAAAGCGTCACGGCGGAACGGCAACCGGACGAGGCGATCGCCAAGGCCATGCTGTCGGTTGCCGGCCTGCCGGTACCGCAGGGCCGCCGGGTTGCGGATGTCGGAGAGGCCATCGCGGCAGCAGAGGCGCTCGGCTTTCCGGTTGCGCTCAAGGCACTTGGCGTGGCGCACAAGAGCGAGCTCGGCGCTGTCCGGCTCAATCTGAAGAGTGCAGGGGATGTCCGCGATGCGGCCACCGCGCTGCTGCCGCTGGGCAGCGGCCTTTATGTCGAGGCGATGGTGGCCGGTGGCGTTGCGGAGCTCATCGTCGGTCTGACCCGCGACCCGATCTTTGGCCCGGTGATGACGATCGGCACCGGTGGGGTGCTGGTGGAACTGTTGAAGGACAGTGCCACGCTGCTGCTGCCGACCACGCGTGACGAGATAGAAGCGGCCTTGCGCAGCCTGCGCATGTTCCCGCTGCTCGATGGGTATCGCGGCCGGCCGAAGGCCGATCTGGATGCAGCTGTTGCCGCAATCGAGAAGATCGCTCGCTTCGCCATGGCCCATGCCGGCGGCATCGAGGAACTCGACATCAATCCGCTGATCGTCTGCGCCCAGGGCAAGGGGGCGTGGATCGCCGACGCCCTGCTGGTCGTGGCCGCGCATCAGCCTGCAGAAAAGACAACCGGCGTTCCAGCCGAAGGAGAAAAAGAATGTCTGACGTCGTAAAGACCCGCCGCGAAGGTGTCATCCTCGAAGTCACGCTCGACCGGCCCAAGGCCAACGCCATCGACCTGAAGACGTCGCGCCTGCTCGGCGAAACCTTCAAGGCGTTTCGCGACGATCCGGAGCTGCGCATCGCCATCGTCAAGACGGCCGGCGACAGATTCTTTTCCGCCGGCTGGGACTTGAAGGCTGCGGCCGCCGGTGACGCCGTCGACGGCGACTATGGTGTCGGCGGCTTTGCCGGCCTCCAGGAACTGCGCGACCTGAACAAGCCGGTCATCGCCTGCGTCAACGGCATGGCGGTCGGCGGCGGCTTCGAGCTGGCACTCTCCTGCGACCTCATCTACGCCTCGGATCATTCCAGCTTCGCGCTGCCCGAGATCCGCGCCGGCACACTGGCGGATGCCGCCACCATCAAGCTGCCGAAACGCATCCCCTATCATGTCGCCATGGACCTGTTGCTCACCGGCCGCTGGATGGATGTGCAGGAGGCGCATCGCTGGGGCCTCGTCAACGAGGTACTGCCGGCCGACAAGCTCGAGGACCGCGTCTGGGAGGTTGCCCGGCTGCTCGCCGACGGCCCGCCGCTGGTCTTCGCCGCCATCAAGGAAGTTGCGCGCGCCGCCGAGACCATGGGTTTCCAGGAAACCATGAACCGCATCACTAAGCGCCAGTTCCGCACAGTGGATGAACTTTACGCTTCGGAAGACAATCTCGAAGGCTTCAAGGCCTTCGCGGAGAAGCGCGACCCGGTCTGGAAGGGCAAGTGAGTTGCCGACGGCCATGACCGACTACGCGAAGCTGATCGACGCCGAGACCTGGGCCTTCATCGAGAAGACCAACTCCTACTATCCGCCCGACACGATTGATTACACGATCGAGCAGCAGCGCGGCGTCTACGACCGCATGTGCCGGGAGTTCTTTGCGGGATATCCGGAGGGCGTATCGGCGGATACGACCGCCATCGCAACACCCGATCACGCCATTCCGATCCGAATCTACCGCCAGGCGGATGTAGAGCCGCAGGCGCTGGTCCTCTATTTCCACGGCGGCGGTTTCATTCTCGGCGGGCTGGACAGCCATGACGACGTCTGCGCCGAACTGTGCGGCCGCACCGGCTATGAGGTGGTTTCGGTCGATTACCGGCTGGCTCCGGAGCATCGCCATCCTGCCGCCTTCGACGATGCGATGGCGGCATTTCACTGGGCGGCGTCGCGCTACCAGGTGCCGATTCTGCTGGTCGGCGACAGCGCGGGCGGCAACCTGGCGGCTGCGGTTGCGCACGCAACGCGCACGCATCCACGCCAGGCCGTCGGTCAACTGCTGATCTATCCAGGTCTTGGCGGTGATCAGTCCAAGGGTTCCTACGTCACCCATGCCGAAGCGCCGATGCTGACGATGCGCGACCTGATCTTCTACAAAAATGTCCGCACCGGCGGGGAAGGACGCATGGTCGACCCGACCATCGCGCCGATGCTCGATCGCGATTTCGCAGACCTGCCACCCACGGTCGTCATCACCGCCGAATGCGATCCGTTGTCTTCCGACGGCGAAGCCTATCGCGACCGCATCCTGTCGGCAGGCGGCAGGGCGTTCTGGCGAGAGGAAGAGGGCCTCGTGCACGGTTATCTGCGTGCCCGCCACACGGTGAGCCGTGCCCGCGAAAGCTTTACGCGCATCGTTGAGGCAGTGAAGCGACTGGGCCGAAGTGAATGGCCGCATTGAGAGACGGCCATCGGTAACAGCCTGTATCATAATGTTAGCATTTTAGCGGGTCGTCAGATGCCGGAGCGGATGCTAGCTTGAAGATGGGTGGCATTTGGACGACAGGAGATCGTCATGGCCATCGTGCGCAACGCCAAGGGCGTGCTGCTTCCCTACAGTGATCCCTCTGTCAGCCACTTTTCGGCGACCAATTCCGGCCCGGACCTCTACGGCAGCGTCCGAAACGATTCTCTGTGGGGCGACAGCAGGGTGAATGTCACCATGCACGGTGGGCCGGGTGACGATATCTACCATCTCTATTCGGCCATCAACCGCGCGGATGAACGGCCGGGCGAGGGGATCGACACCGTCGAAACCTGGATGAGCTACACGCTGCCCGCCAACATCGAGAACCTGACCGTTACCGGCAACGGGCGCTACGCCATCGGCAATGATCTGAACAACATCATCAGCGGCGGTTCCGGCAAGCAGACGATCGACGGCGGTTTGGGCGACGATGTCTTGAAGGGCGGCGGGGGCAGCGACACCTTCCTGTTCGAGAAAGGCAATGGCAGTGACCTGATTCTGGACTTTGGCAGCGACGACAATGTCCGCCTGACCGGTTACGGCTTCAGCTCTTTCGCCGAGGTGAAAGCCAATATGGTCCAGTCGGGCAGCGACGTGCGGCTGAACCTCGGGCCAAGCGAATTCCTGGTCTTCGCCAACACCTCTGTTGACCAGCTGAAGGCGGATCAGTTCGAACTCAGCCTGGATCGATCCCATCTCAAACTGTCCTTTTCAGACGAGTTCGACACACTGAGTCTGCGCAACGGCACCAGTGGCACCTGGGACACCAATTTCTGGTGGGGCGCGAAAAACGGCAGCACGCTGACGTCGAATGGCGAGAAGCAATGGTACATCGACCACGACTATGCAGCGACCAATTCGGTCCATCCGGTCGATGTCGAAAATGGCGTGTTGACCATCACTGCCGCGCGGGCGGATGACACGATCAAGCCCTACATCAACAATTACGACTACACGTCAGGATTGCTCAACACCTACGGATCCTTCGCCCAGACCTACGGGTACTTTGAAATCCGCGCCGACATGCCGGAAAACCACGGCGTCTGGCCGGCCTTCTGGCTGCTGCCGGCGGACGGCTCTTGGCCGCCGGAACTCGATGTGGTGGAGATGCGCGGTCAGGATCCGAACACGGTCAACGTCGCCGCGCATTCAAACGAAACCGGTAGCCGCACCACGGTCGGATCTGCGGTCGGCGTGCCCGATACCGAAGGCTTCCACAACTACGGCCTGCTTTGGACCGAGGACGAATTGGTCTGGTATTTCGACGACACCGAGATCTTTCGGGCTCAAACGCCTTCAGACATGCACAAGCCCATGTATATGCTGGTCAATCTGGCCGTCGGAGGCGCCGCAGGAACGCCGGCCGACGGGCTGGCGACACCCGCCGAAATGCAGGTCGACTATATCCGCGCCTATGAGCTGAACAATGCAGACGTCCAGGCGGATGACGGTCGGATAGATCACGTGGTTCATGCCTATGACTGGTGGCACTAGGGCGAACCTTGCCCGCTCAGACGGGCAGCGAACGCCCTGACAATCTGCGCATGAAGAACCTCTCCGAAATCATGCGCTGAGCCACCGTCTTCAGCGCCATGCGGCTACCCTTCCTGCCGCATGGCGCTGTGCCTTCAGGCCTTCAGCCAGCAGGCGCCCAGGGCATAACCATCCATCATTTCGCCCTGCGGATTGGCGACCCATCCATCGATCTTGCTGGTCGCCGCAGCGTCGATGAACTGGTTGAAGAACGGTACAAGCGTGCCGCCTTCCTCGCGCACCAGTATGGCCATGTCGTGGAACAGAACCTTGCGCTTGTCCTGGTCGAGTTCGCCACGCGCTTTCATCAGCAACTGGTCGAAATCCGGGCGCTTGAAGCGGGTGTCATTCCAGTCCGCGGTGGAGACCAGCGCGGTCGCATACATCTGTGCCTGTGTGGCGCGTCCGCCCCAATAGGAGAGCGAGAACGGTTTCTTGTTCCACACTTCCGACCAGTAGCCGTCGCCAGGCTCGCGCTTGATTTCGATCTTGATGCCGGCCTTGGCGCAGCTCTGCTGGTAGAGCTGAGCGGCATCGACCGCGCCCGGAAATGCGACATCGGAGGTACGCAGCAGGATCGATCCTGAATGGCCCGACTTCTTGTAATGTTCGGCGGCCTTTTCGGGATTGAATTTGCGCTGCTCGATGTCGTCCGGAAACAGCGGATAGGCTGCGTTGATCGGGAAGTCGTTGCCGAGCGAACCGTAGCCGAACAGGATCTTGGAGAGCAGTTCCTCGCGGTCCATCGCCAGCTTCAACGCCATGCGCAGGTCGGCATTGTCGAAGGGAGCGGTGTCGCAGAACATGTTGAACGGATAGAAGCCCCGGCCAGAAGTCGCCTCTACCGAAACGCCCGGCACCCGTTTGACGAGGCTGACCACCTTGGGTTCGACCCGGTTGATGAAATGGACCTGGCCGCCCTGAAGGGCTGCAAGGCGTGCCGTGGCGTCGTTGATGACCACGATTTCGACCTGATCGGCGTGGCCGAGCTTGTCCCCACCCCAGTAATTGGCGAAACGCTCGCCGCCGTGGCGCACGCCAGGCTCGTTGACCTTGACCTTGTAAGGCCCGGCGCTGATTCCGGCATTCGGATTGTCCCTGCCGCCATTCGGCTGAATGACAAGGTGATAGTCGGCCATCAGATAAGGGAAGTCGGCGTCGGGCTCGGCCAGAGAGACGATCACTTCCTTGCCTTCGGCCTTCATCGCCTTGATGTTCTTCAGCACGCCGAGCGCGCCTGACTTCGATTTCTCGTCGGCATGCCGCTCCAGCGTGGCGAGCACGTCCTCTGCCTTGACGGTCTTGCCGTTGTGGAACTCGATGCCGTCGCGGACCTTGATCGTCCATGTCCTGGCATCGTCGGACGAACCGATTTCCTCCGCGATGAGGTTTTCCAGGCTGCCATCCGGCTTCAGCCGGTTGATGAACTCGCCCCACTGCTTGCAGAAATTGAAGGTGACCTGGCTGAGATTCGTCGCCGGATCGAGACTGTTGGTCGACTCCCCGCCCTGCAGTCCGGCTTTCAGGATGCCGCCCTTCACCGGGGTCTGCGCGAAGGCACGGTCGGCAAGTGTGACTGCCAGGGCGGCGGTGACGCCGAGTGCCGCTGCGCGGCCGAGAAAATCTCGGCGGCTGATGCTGCCTTTGCCGGCCAGCCTGGCCAGATGATCGAGTTCGCTTGTCATTGTCTGCTCCCTTCCCTGTTTTCGGGCTTGTCCACCCCAAGGAGATCACAGTGGCGGCCGCGCGTTGCGGCCGCATGACAGTCGGCTCGAAACCCAGAGCGTTTCCGTTTTTCACGGAAACGCGGAAACGCTCCAATTCTTTGTTTTTACGCAATTCCGGACGGAAAACCGTTCCCCGCTTTTCCTGGAATTGCTCTAGTTTCCAGCGCTGTCCATGCGCCGTCCCTGGATCGCTGTTTCCAGCCAGCCCTGCTCCATTTCCGGCACCGATGAGAGCAAGAGATCGGTGTAGGCATCGAAAGGTGGCGCCAGCACCTGGCTTTTGGGGCCATAACGCACGACCTCGCCACGATACATGACCGCGATCGCGTCGGCGATCGACTTCACCGTGGCAATGTCATGCGTGATGAACAGGTAGGCGACCTTTTCTTCCTGCTGCAGTTCGAGCAGCAGTTTCAGGATGCCGTTGGCCACCAGCGGGTCGAGCGCGGAGGTGACTTCGTCGCAGATGATCAGCTTCGGCTTCGCCGCCAGGGCGCGGGCAATGCAGACGCGCTGCTTCTGGCCGCCGGAAAGCTCGGCTGGATACCGGTCGGCGAAGCCCTGGCCCATCTCGATCTTGTCGAGCAGTTCGGCGACACGCTGGTCGCGCGCCTTGCCGCGCATGCCGAAGTAGAATTCGAGCGGCCGGCCGATGATGGTGCGTACGGTCTGGCGCGGGTTCATGGCGACATCGGCCATCTGGTAGATCATCTGCAACTGGCGCAGGTCTTCCTTCGGCCGATCAGCGAGGCGGTTGGACAAGGTGCGGCCATCAAAGCTGATCGAGCCCGCCTCCGGCGGCAGAAGCCCGGTGATGGCACGCGCCAGCGTCGACTTGCCGGAGCCGGACTCGCCAACCACCGCCAGCGTCTGGCCAGGATGCAGGTCGACCGAGACATTCTTCAGCACCTTCACGGCGCCGCCGCCATAGGCGGCCGTCACATTCTTCACCGAGAGCACCGGCGTGGGGCTCGGCTGCTTTTCGGCGTGGTCGATTTCATGCACCGCCACCAATGCGCGCGTATAGTCCTGCTGCGGCAGCTTGATGATCTGGTGCGTGTCGCCGCGCTCGACCAGCCGGCCGTGACGCAGCACCAGGATTTCGTCGGCGACCTGCGCCACGACGGCAAGGTCGTGGCTGATGTAGAGCGCAGCCACATGGGTATCGCGGATCGCATCCTTGATTGCGGCCAGGACGTCGATCTGTGTCGTCACGTCCAGTGCCGTCGTCGGCTCGTCGAAGACGATGAGGTCAGGTTCCGAGCACAGTGCCATCGCCGTCATCACGCGCTGCAGCTGGCCGCCCGAGACCTGGTGCGGATAGCGATTGCCGATGGTTTCGGGATTGGGCAGGCTGAGCTTCTTGAACAGCGCGACCGCCCGTTTCTCGGCTTCGGCGCGCGAAGCGACACCGTGCAGCAGGGCGGCTTCCACCACCTGGTCCATCAGCTTGTGCGCAGGGTTGAATGCGGCCGCGGCCGACTGTGCTACATAGCAGACCTCGCGGCCGCGCAGTTTGCGCACACCCGACAGACCGAGCGGCAGGATATCGCGCCCGTTGAGCAGAACCTGACCACCGGTGATCTTCACGCCGCCACGACCATAGGCCATCGACGACAGGCCGATGGTCGACTTTCCGGCACCGGATTCTCCGATAAGGCCCAGCACCTTGCCGCGTTTCAGTGTCAGGGAGACCTCATGCACCAGCGTCACGGTCTTCGGTGCTTCGTCGGGTGGAAACACCCGCGCCTCGATCCTGAGGTCGCGGATGTCGAGCAGCATTTCCGGCTTCTGCGTTGCCGCTTGTGCCTTAGCCATTGCCGCGTCCTCCCTTCAGGTCCGAGGTGCGGTTCAGCACCCAGTCGGCAACGAGGTTGACCGAGATCGCGAGCAGTGCGATCGCGGCCGCCGGTATCAGGGCTGCCGGGATGCCGAAGACGATGCCGTCCTTGTTCTCCTTCACCATGCCGCCCCAGTCGGCGTCCGGCGGTTGCACGCCCAGACCAAGGAAGGACAGGGCCGACAGGAAGAGCACTGCATAGATGAAACGCAGGCCAAGTTCCGAAATCAGGGGTGACAGCGCATTGGGCAGGATCTCGCGGAAGATGATCCAGCCCATGCCTTCGCCGCGCAGCTTGGCGGCTTCGACGAAATCCATGACGTTGATGTCGACCGCGACCGCGCGCGACAGGCGATAGACGCGGGTCGAATCGAGGATGCCCATCACCAGGATCAGCGTGACGATGGTGGAAGGTAGTACCGACAACACCACCAGCGCGAAGATCAGCGTCGGGATTGCCATCAGCAGGTCGACGAAGCGCGACAGGATCATGTCGAACTTGCCGCCGACCGTCGCTGCGGTGAAGCCGAGGATCGAGCCCAGGCAGAACGCCAGCGCTGTCGCCAGCACGGCGATGAAGATGGTGATGCGCGCACCATAGATCATGCGCGAAAGCAGGTCGCGGCCGAGATTGTCGGTACCAAGCACGTTGGCCGACGACATCGGCGCCCAGACGTCGCCGACGATCTCGCCATTGCCGTATGGCGCGATCCAAGGCGCGAAGACCGCGCAGATCAGGAACAGCCCGGTGAGGACCAGGCCGATCCAGGCGGTGACGGGAATGTGCTTCAGATTTGTCATGCCGCCCTCACTTCGGGTGCCTGAGGCGCGGATTGGCGAGGATCGCGGCAATGTCGGCGATCATGTTCAACGTGATGTAGACGGCGGCAAAGATCAGGCCGACGGCCTGTACCACCGGCACGTCTCGCTTGGCGACATGGTCGACCAGATATTGGCCCATGCCTGGGTAGACGAAGATGACCTCGACCACGACGACGCCAACGATCAGATAGGCGAGGTTCAGCATCACCACATTGACCACCGGGGCGATCGCATTCGGGAATGCATGCTTGCGGATGATGTTGAACGGCGACAGCCCCTTGAGTTCGGCCGTCTCGATATAGGCCGATTGCATGACATTGAGGATCGCCGCGCGTGTCATGCGCATCATATGCGCCAGCACGACCAGCGTCAGCGCGGTGGCCGGCAGGGCGATCGCCTTCATGCGTTCCAGGAACGGCATGCCGTCATAGACGGTGGAGATGCCCGGGAAGATCTGCCACTGCACGGCGAAGAAATAGACGAGCAGGTAGCCGATGAAGAATTCCGGCAGCGATGTGGACGCCAGCGCCAGCCCGGAAATCAGCTTGTCGACGAAGCCGTTGCGATAGCGGACAGCAAGCAGGCCGAGCCCAATTGCCAGCGGCACCGAGACGGCGGCGGCCCAGAAGGCGAGGAACAGCGTGTTCCACAGCCGGCCGCTGATGGCGGAGGCGATATCCTGGCCTGAAGACAATGCCGTGCCGAGGTTGCCGGTCAGGATGCCGCCCAGCCATCTGAAATAACGGATATAGGCAGGATCGTTGAGGCCGAGCGCCTCGCGCAGGTTGGCGAGCGACTCCGCGGTGGCCGACTGGCCGAGAATGGACTGGGCAACGTCGCCCGGAAGGATCTGCGTGCCGACAAAGATCAGCACGGAGACGGCGAACAGGAGCAGAAGGCCCAACGCAATGCGTTGGGCGATCAGCTTCAGGATGGGCGAGCTCACCGGGCGGCCTGGATCAGGCCGCCAGCCAGCAGATCGACAGGGCGTAGCCGCCACACATCTCCTGCGCCGGGTTGCTTACCCAACCCTGCACACCCTTGCCGGATGCGTCGATATATTGGTTGAAGAACGGAACGATCAGGCCCCCCTCGTCGCGCATCACCGTGGCGATGTCGGTGTACATCTTCTTGCGCTTATCTTGATCGAGTTCACCGCGCGCCGCCAGCACCATCTTGTCGAATTCCGGCCGCTTGAAGCGCGTGTCGTTCCAGTCGGCGCTGGAGATGTAGGCGGTTGAATACATCTGGTCCTGCGTCGGCCGTCCGCCCCAGTAGGAGAGCGAGAATGGCTGCTTGTTCCAGACTTCCGACCAGTAGCCATCGCCTGGCTCACGCTTGATCTCGATCTTGATGCCGGCCTTGGCACAGCTCTGCTGATAGAGCTGCGCGGCGTCCACCGCGCCGGGGAAGGCGACGTCCGAGGTCCGCAGCAGAATGGAACCGGAGTGACCCGATTTCTTGTAGAACTCCGCAGCCTTTTCGGGATCGAACTTGCGCTGCTCAAGATCGGTCGGGAACAGCGGATAGGCTTCGTTGACCGGAATGTCGTTGCCGACCTTGCCATAGCCGCGGAGGATCTTCTCCAGCAACTCCTCGCGGTCCATGGCGAGCTTGAGCGCCATCCTGAGGTCGTTGCTGTCGAAGGGCGCGGTATCGCAGAACATGTTGAACGGATAGAAGCCCTTGCCCGACACGGCCTGGATGGTGACACCCGGAACACGTTTGACCAGATCGACGATTTTCGGCTCGACGCGGTTGATCATGTTGACCTGGCCGCCCTGCAGTGCGGCGGTGCGCGCGGTGGCGTCATTGATGACGATGATCTCGACCTGGGCGGCATGGCCGATCTTGTCGCCCTGCCAGTAATTGGCGAATTTTTCGCCGCCATAGCGCACGCCCGGTTCGTTGACGGTCACCTTGTAGGGGCCGGCGCTGATGCCGGCATTCGGATCATCCTTGCCGCCGTTGGGCTGGATGACGAGGTGGTAGTCGGCCATCAGATAGGGGAAGTCGGCGTTTGGATCCTTGAGGGTGATGACGACCTCGTCGCCGTTCACAGCCATCTTGTCGATGCCCTGCAGGATGCCGAGTGCGGCCGATTTCGACTTCGCGTCGCTATGGCGTTCGAGCGTGGCAACGACGTCCTGCGGCGAAACCGTCTTGCCGTTGTGGAACTCGATGCCCTTGCGGATCTTCATCGTCCATATCTTGGCGTCGTCCGACGACCCGACGGACTCGGCTATGCGGTTCTCGAGGCTGCCATCCGGATTCAGTTCGACCAGCATCTCGCCCCAGCATTTGCCGAAGTTGAAATTCACCTGGCTGAGGTTCAGCGCCGGATCGAGCACGTTGGACGATTCGCCGCCCTGCAGGCCGGCCTTCAGCGTACCGCCCTTGACCGGCCCCTCCGCTCTGGCGGCCTCGCTGAGAAGCGTGTTGGCGAAAGCCGCAGTGACGCCGAGCGCTGCCGCACGGCCGAGGAAATCGCGGCGGTTCAGCTGGCCCGCGGCAACGCGACGGCTGAGGTACTCGAGTTCATTCGACATTCTTGTTCCTCACTCTTTTGGCTCGACCGTTTTGGTCGATTTCTTGTTCTTGTCAGGAGAATAATGGACGTAAGGGAAACTTCAGCGCAAGGCCGCATGCGACATCGACTGCCGCATATGGCATGTCGTTTTTAAGCTGCCCGTGCGCGTACGGTTTTTGGCGGTTTCGGAAAACGGCCAGAGGATTGTCTCGAATCTCGGTTTTTTCCGGTAAAAACGGGGATTGTGGTGGGCGGGGCACTGTTTGGCAGTGATCTGGCAGCCCGCATTGGGCCAGTCGAGGTGCGACTGTCCTGTTTGCGGCATGCGGTTGCGTGGCGTATCGAAAGTTCCACGCAACCGATGCTGAAGGGGTCAGGCATTGCTTTCGCGAGAATTTCCCCTCACGCCTGCAGCCAGCATTTGGTCAGGGCATGACCGTTCATCAGTTCGCTGTTCACGTCGTCGACCCAGCCGCCGACCTTGGCGCTTGTCGCATCGATATAGTCGTTGAACATTGGAACGATGACACCGCCTTCGTCACGCAGCATGACGCCGGCCTGGCGATAGAGCGCCTTGCGCTTGGCTGAATCGAGTTCCGAGCGTGCCTGCAGGATCAGCTTGTCGAAATCGTCGCGGAAGAAGCGGGTGTCGTTCCACTCCGCGTTCTTGAGGTAAGCGATGGAGTAGACCTGGTCCTGCGTCGGGCGGCCTGTCCAGTAGGACATCGAGAAAGGCTGCTTGTTCCACACTTCCGACCAGTAGCCGTCACCCGGCTCGCGCTTGACCTCGATCTGGATGCCGGCCTTGGCGGCGCTCTGCTGGTAGAGCTGGGCAGCGTCGACCGCGCCCGGAAAGGCGACGTCCGAAGTGCGCAAAAGCACAGGCCCCGAATGGCCGGACTTCTTGAAGTGGAACTTCGCCTTGTCGGGATCGTATTTTCGCTGCTCGATATCGTCGGAGAAAAGCGCGTAGGCCTTGCTCGCCGGCATGTCGTTGCCGACGGTGCCGTAGCCGCCGAGGATCTTCTGCACCATCTCCTCGCGGTCGACCGCGTATTTCAACGCCAGCCTGAGGTCGTTGTTGTCGAAGGGCGCGGTGTTGCAATGGGCTATGAAGACATAGTGGCCCTTGCCGGCGACATTGCGAATGGTAACGCCCGGAACGCGCTTGACCAGTGAGACGATCTTCGGCTCGACGCGGTTGATCATGTGCACCTGACCGCCCTGCAGCGCCGAGGTGCGTGCGGTGGCGTCGTTGATCACGATGATCTCGACCTGATCAGCATGACCGCGTCGGGCCTGGTCCCAATGGCCTTCATGGCGGGCGCCGACATGACGCACGCCCGGTTCGTTGGTCACCACCTTGTAGGGGCCGGTGCCGATGCCGGCGGTCGCGTTATCCTTGCCGCCGTTCGGCTGGATCATCAGGTGATAGTCGGCCACCACATAGGGCAGGTCGGCATTGGGTTCTTTCAGCTTGATGACGACGTTGCCACCGTCGGCCTTGACGCTGTCGAACTCGGAGATGAAGGCAAGCGCCGCCGACTTGGAATTCTTGTCGCCATGACGCTCCAGCGTCGCCACGATGTCTTCTGGCGTCATCTCCTTGCCGTTGTGGAAGGTGACACCCTTACGGATCTTGAAGGTCCAGGTCTTGGCATCGTCGGATGCCTCGTAGGATTCGGCGAGCTTGGGCTCGATGCCGCCCGTTGGTGTCACCTCCACCATCTGTTCGCCCCAGCAGCGGCCGAACGTGTAGGGGACCTGGCTGGCCCAGAGCGCGGGGTCGAGGCTGTCCGTGGCTGCGCCGCCCTGCATGCCGGCCTTCAGCACGCCGCCCTTGACCGGTCCCTCTGCCCTTGCCGCATCGCTGAGCAGCGTGTTGGCGAAGGCGACGCTGACACCGAGTGCCGTGGCGCGACCTAGAAAATCGCGTCGGTTCAGCTTGCCGGCGGCAACGCGGCGGCTGAGGTATTCGAGTTCATTCGACATTGGTTCCTCACTCTTTTGGCTCGACCGTTGTGGTCGATTTCTTGTTCTTGTGAGGAGATAATGGACGTAAGGGAAATTTGGCCACGAGGCAGGATGCGACATTGATTGCCGCATATGGCATGTCGGTTTTGGGCTGCTCGTGCGTGCGCGATTTTTATCCTCTCTGGAAAAGGTATCCAAAGCAGGCAGGAAGACGCATTTTTCTGCCGGAGAAGTACCGATTTCTCCACGTCGAGAGCGATTTCCTGGTTTGATCGCTTCCGCTTTCAGCAGCTCCGACGCGAGGCCATTCCGTTTGCGACAGAAGGCCCAGCTGATACGCCGAGCTCGGGGAGAAAGCTCTGACCGCGCCTATCAGCGTCATCGTGAAAGATAGCACGGCCTAGTTCAGCGGAATGTCGTTGTCGCCCTTGCCATCCTGATAGTCGGAAGAGAGCGCGTCGTATTTATCCGAGATCGTCTTGATGCGTGTCTCCAGCCGGGTGCGCTCGATCTCGGGCAAGTCCCGCACGAGGCGGCGTAGCGAATAGCTTTTCCAGTAGGCGTTTTCGGCATTGTAGCCGCCAGGCTCGAGCGTGAAGACCTCCTTCAGGATCTTCAGGTCGTGCGGAATGGCGAAGCTGTCACGCGAATCCTCATGGCTGAACAGATAGTAGAAATTGTCGAAGCCGGTCCAGGTGATCGCCGATAGGCACAGCGAGCACGGTTCATGCGTGGCGAGGAAGATCGCGTCCTTGGTGTCGACCCGCTCGGCTTTGGGCATCTCGTAAAAGCGTTTCAGGCAATGCACTTCGCCATGCCAGAGCGGGTTCTCGGTCTCGTTGTTGGTTTCCGCCAACACCAGTGAGCGATCGCTTTTGCGCAGGATTGCGGCGCCGAACAGCTTGTTGCCATCGGCCACACCGTCTTCTGTCTTCGGGACGATGTCATGTTCGATGACATCGAGCAGGCGGTCGATCAGCGAGATATCGGTCATGGCTGGAACCCTTCGGGCAGGTGGATTTCGTACGGATGCGAAAAGTGGAATTCCTCGACATTGGAACCGTCCCCACCACGGTCGACGACGACGAAGTCCTGCGGCTCGCCGATTGGCGTGAGCACGCCATGCCAGAGATTGCGCGGGTAGTTGACGCCCTGGCCCGGCCTGGTGACGAAGGCACGCGGTTCGGCCGGGCCATCGGGGCTGTCATGGCAGACCACGACCACGAAGGGGCGAGGCGACAGCGGCACGAAAGCCTGGCTGCCGAAGGGATGCCGTTCCACCATCGCAAGCTTCAACGGAAATTCGTAGGGCGTGCCCTTGAAGAGGTTGATCAGCACATGGCCGTTCGGACCGGTGGCTTCCGGGCGGACGAGGGCGTGATAGCGTTCACATCGGCCATTGTTGATCGGGTAATGGCTGTCGGTCTCGGTATCGATCACCTCGCCGAATTCGGCGAAATTCGCGCGCGTCAGAGGCTTGGCGGTGATGATGCGCGTCATGGTCTGACCTCTTTGCAGACGGCTCGGCCCCGCCGCACCGGCGAGGCGACAGCGGAATCTGGACTATCGCCCGAAACCACCGAGCCGGGCGTGGCGATTGACGTCCTTGTAGAGCAGGTAGCGGAACTTGCCTGGCCCGCCTGCGTAGCAGGCCTGCGGGCAGAATGCGCGCAGCCACATATAGTCGCCGGCCTGCACCTCCACCCAGTCCTGGTTGAGACGGTATACCGCCTTGCCTTCCAGCACGTAGAGCCCGTGCTCCATCACATGCGTTTCGGGGAACGGGATGACACCGCCCGGCTCGAACGTCACGATGGTGACATGCATGTCGTGGCGCAGGTCCAGAGGATCGACGAAACGCGTCGTCGCCCAGCGCCCTTCGGTATCCGGCATCGGATTGGGAGCGATTTCGTTCTCGTTGGTGAAAATCGGCTCGGGTACATCGACGCCGTCGGCCTTTTCATAGGCCTTTCGGATCCAGTGGAAACGCGCGGTCGCCTTGCCATCGTTGCGCAGCGTCCAGCCGCTGGATGGCGGCAGGAAAGCGTAGCCGCCCGGCTTCATCTCATGGTTCTTGCCGGCAAGCGTGACGGTGACCTCGCCTTCGACCACGAAAAGCACACCTTCGGCACCGGCATCCGGTTCGGGCCTCTCGCTGCCGCCGCCCGGCTGCACTTCCATGATGTATTGCGAGAAGGTCTCTGCGAAACCCGAAAGCGGGCGGGCGATGATCCACAGCCGTGTCTTGTCCCAGCCCGGCAGGTAGGAGGTGACGATGTCGCTGAACTCGCGTTTGGGGATGACCGCGTAGGCTTCCGTGAACACCGCGCGATCGGTGATCAGGTCGGTCTGCGGCGGCAGTCCGCCTTTCGGTGCGTAGTAGGTGCGATCAGCCATCTTCATCATATCCATCAGTAGACCCCAGAGCGTTTCCGTTTTTCACGGAAACGCGGAAACGCTCCATCTTTCTTTTCTGCCGCATGACGGGCGGCGGATGCCGCCCTCCTTGTCCGAAAAGTCTGCAACTTTTCGGGATCATGCTCATGCAGGCAAAATATCCTTGAGGCGGAGCAGCGCGATGCGTTCGACCTGCTTGCAGGCGGTTTCGAACTCCTCACCCCGGCTGTTGCCGATGCGGGCCTCGAATGCCGCCAGGATCTCCTCCTTGGTCTTGCCTTTCACCGCGATGATGAAAGGGAAGCCGAAGGTGGTGACATAGGCGGCGTTCAGCTTGGAAAACAGCTCGCGTTCCGCGTCTGTCAGCGCATCGAGCCCGGCCGAGGCCTGCTCCCTCGTCGAGTCCTCGGTCAGCCGCTTTGCCTGCGCCAGCTTGCCGGCGAGGTCCGGGTGCGCGGTCAGCACGCCGAGACGTTCGGTCTCGGAAGCCGAGCGGAAGGCGCGGCACAGTGCATTGTGCAGGCCGCCGGCGCTGTCATGTGCAGGCCCGAGTTCCAGCTCGAAGGCGCGCTCGGCGATCCACGGCGAGTGTTCGAAGATGCCACCGAAGCGCTGCACAAACTCCTGGGCATCCATGCGCGATGGGCGCAGTGCCGCCGGCTCGTAGGGATGATGGTCGCGCCAGTGGTTGGCGATATCGATGCGGCGAGGCAGCCACACCTTGTCGTGGCTCTTCACGTAGTCGATGAAACGCTGCAGCGCCGCGGCGCGGCCCGGCCGGCCGATCAGGCGGCAATGCAGGCCGATGCTCATCATGCCGCCGCGTCCGTCCTTGCCTTCGGCATACAGCGTGTCGAACGCGTCCTTCAGATAGGCGAAGAACTGGTCCCCCGAATTGAAACCTTGCGGCGTGGCAAAGCGCATGTCGTTGGCATCGAGTGTATAGGGAATGACGAGCTGCGGCTGGATCGCCTTGCCGTGGCCGTCATGGTCGAGCCAGTAGGGCAGATCGTCGTCATAGGTATCGGAAATCCAGGCAAAGCCGCCTTCGGCAGCCGCCAGCTTGACCGAATTCACCGAAGTACGCCCGAGGTAGAGACCAGTCGGCCGTTCGCCCACCACTTCCTTGTGCAGGCGGATCGCTTCGTCTAGGTCGCGCTTTTCATCGGCCTCATCGTGATCGCGGTAGTCGATCCATTTGAGGCCGTGCGAGGCGATCTCCCAGCCGGCGGCGTCCATGGCCGCGACGTGATCGGGCGAGCGCGCCAGCGCCGAGGCGACACCGTAGACCGTCACCGGCACGCCGGCTTCGGTGAACATGCGGTGCAGGCGCCAGAAACCGGCACGGGCGCCATATTCGTAGATCGATTCCATGTTCCAGTGGCGCTTGCCCGGCCAGGGAGCAGCCCCCACCACTTCCGACAGGAAGGCTTCCGAGGCCGCATCGCCATGCAGGATGCAGTTCTCGCCGCCTTCTTCGTAGTTGACGACGAATTGCACGGCGACATGGGCGCCACCCGGCCATTTCGGGTCTGGCGGATTGGCTCCGTAACCACGCATGTCCCGTACGTAACGCATCATTCCTCCCCGCCGGTTGCTCCGGAAGTGGCCCCAAGATATCCAAAGGTTTGGGCCGCCATTACCACGAAATTTTTGAAAGTGCTTTTTGGTGCCGTCCGCTCGACCAGGGCTTATGCATCGCCTTTAATTGGCGCACAATTCATCACTATGTTCGATTGTACCGGAATGGGAGGCGGCAATTGGCGGAAACGTCGCACAACAATGGCGGGCGTCTGACGACGCATGTGCTTGACACGGCGACCGGCAAGCCGGCGGCCGGCCTGCTTGTCGATCTGTTCCGTATCGACGGCGACAAGCGCACGCATCTGAAGTCCGTAACCACCAACGATGACGGCCGCTGCGATGCGCCGCTTCTGGCCGGCGACGACTTCATGCTCGGTGAATATGAACTGGTCTTCTCGGCTGGCGACTATCTGCGCCGGTCTGGCACCAAGCTGCCCGAGCCGGCTTTCCTCGACATTGTGCCGATCCGTTTCGGCATGGCCGAGGCCAAGCATTATCACGTGCCGCTGTTGATTTCGCCCTACAGCTATTCGACGTACCGGGGGAGCTGAGCAATGGCCAAACTCAAGACCCGCTCCGAGCTGCGCTTCATCCTCAATGGCCGCGATGTCGCCTTGGGCGATGTTGCGCCCGACCAGACGCTGCTCGACTGGCTGCGCCTTTCCCGCTCGCTCAAGGGCTCCAAGGAAGGCTGCGCCGAGGGCGACTGCGGTGCCTGCACCGTTCTGGTCGGCAAGCTGGTTGCCGGCAAGCTGGTCTATGAGAGCGTCAACGCGTGCATCCGCTTCATGGGCTCGCTCGATGCCACCCATGTCGTGACGATCGAACATCTCGCGGGCGCGGGCGACACGCTGCATCCCGTGCAGCAGGCGATGGTGGATTTCCACGGCTCGCAATGCGGCTTCTGCACGCCCGGTTTCGTCATGTCGCTCTATGCGCTTTGGATGAAGTCGCCCGAGCCGTCAGACGCCGAGATCGAGAAGGCGCTGCAGGGCAATCTCTGCCGCTGCACCGGCTATGAGGCGATCATGCGCGCCGCGCGTGCCATTTCGAGCTACGGCAAGGTCGCGAAGGATCCGCTGCAGGCCGAGCGCAAGGCCGTGATCGCGCGCCTGACCGAGCTTCACGACGGCTCTCGCGTGGAAGTCGGTGCCGGCAGGGACCGCTTCATTGTGCCGGCTGACGTCGACGACTTCGCCAAGGTGCTGGAAGCCGAGCCGCAGGCCACCATCGTTGCAGGGTCGACTGATGTCGGCCTCTGGGTGACCAAACATATGCGCGACATATCGCCGGTGGTCTTCATCGCCGGGATCGAGGGTTTGCGCACCATCTCCGAAGACAAGGGTGTCATCACGATCGGCGCCGGCGTCACCTACACCGAAGCGTTCTCCCTGCTCGCCAGCCGCATTCCGGCGCTCGGCCCGCTCATTGACCGCATCGGTGGCCAGCAGGTGCGCAATATGGGCACGATCGGCGGCAACATCGCCAATGGTTCCCCCATCGGCGACACGCCGCCGCCTCTGATTGCGCTCGACGCCACGCTCACTTTGCGCAAGGGCAAGAAGCGCCGCACCATCTCGCTTGAGAAGTTCTTCATCGCCTACGGCAAGCAGGACCGCCAGCCGGGCGAGTTCGTCGAGGCCGTGCATGTGCCGATCCCGGAAAAGGGCGAAAAGTTCGCGGTCTACAAGATCACCAAGCGCCGTGATGAAGACATCACCGCAACGCTCGGTGCCTTCAGCCTGAAGCTCGCCAAGGATGGCACGGTGGCTTCGGTCCGCATTGCCTATGGTGGCATGGCGGCGACGCCGAAGCGGGCGACCGCGGTGGAAAAGGCACTGATCGGCAAGCCGTGGACCGAGGCAACGGTGGAAGCGGCGATGGCCAAGTATGCCGAAGACTTCGCGCCGCTTACCGACATGCGTGCGACCGCCGAATACCGGGCGCTGGCGGCAAGGAACCTTCTGCTGCGCTTTTACACCGAAACCACCGGCACCAAGGCGCCATTCCAGGTGTCGCGGAACAGGGCGGCGTGAGATGACCAAGCACACCCCAAACCTCAAGGCACAGAAGATCGTCGGCGGCGTCCACACTGACCAGCGCCACGAGTCCGCGCACAAGCACGTCGCCGGCACCGCGGTCTATATCGACGATCTGCCGGAACCGGCGGGCACGCTGCATGTCGGCCTAGGCCTTTCGACTGTCACGCATGCCAAGCTGAGGAAGGTCGACCTGTCGGCCGTGCGTGCCGCGCCGGGCGTGGTCGACGTGTTGACCTATAAAGATGTGCCGGGCGAAAACGACGTGTCTCCCAGCGGCATGCATGACGATCCGGTTTTTGCCGAAGGCAAGGTGCAGTTCCACGGCCAGCCGATCTTCGCGGTCATCGCCGAGACCCGCGAAGCGGCGCGCAGCGCCGCGCGCCTGGCCAAGGTCGACTATGAAGAACTGCCGGCGATCCTCAACATCTGGGACCTCGATCCGTTGAAGGACAGGCAGGTGGTGACGCCGCTGACTTTGAAGCGTGGTGACCCGGACGCGGCGATTGCGGCAGCACCGCGCCGCATCAAGAACCGCATGAAGCTTGGCGGACAGGACCATTTCTACCTGGAGGGTCAGGTTTCCCTCGCGGTTCCTGGAGAGGATGACGAGGTCGTCGTCCATTGCTCGACACAGGGGCCAAGTGAAACGCAACACCTTGTCGCGCATGTGCTCGGCGTGCCGAGCCACGCGGTCACGGTGGAAGTGCGCCGCATGGGCGGCGGGTTCGGCGGCAAGGAAACGCAGGCCAACCAGTGCGCCGCCATCGCGGCCATCGCCGCCAAGAAACACAAGCGTGCGGTCAAGGTGCGTCTCGACCGCGACGAAGACATGACGGCGACCGGCAAACGGCACGATTTCGTCATAGACTACGACGTCGGCTTCGACGACGATGGCAACATCCTCGGTGTCGATTTCATGTTCGCGCTCAATGCCGGCTTTTCGGCCGACCTGTCCGGTCCGGTCGGCGACCGTGCGCTGTTTCATTGCGACAACGCCTATTTCTATCCGAACGTGCACGCCAAGTCGGCACCGCTCTATACCAATACCGTGTCAAACACTGCCTTCCGCGGCTTCGGCGGCCCGCAGGGCATGGTCGGAGCCGAGCGTGTCATCGAGGAGGTGGCGTTCGCCGTCGGCAAGGATCCGCTCGAGATCCGCAAGCTCAACTTCTATGATGCCATGGGCGCGTCCGGCGAACGCAACGTCACGCCCTACCACCAGAAGGTCGAGGACAACATCATCCACCGCATTGTGGCGGAACTGGAGGCCAGCGCCGACTATTCCGGCCGTCGTCGCGAGATTGCCGCGTTCAATGCCAACAGCCGCTTCATCAAGCGCGGCATTGCGCTCACCCCGGTCAAGTTCGGTATCTCGTTCACCAAGACCGAGTCCAACCAGGCCGGCGCCCTGGTGCTTATCTACAATGACGGTTCGGTGCATATGAACCACGGTGGCACCGAGATGGGGCAGGGCCTGCATCTCAAGGTGGCGCAGGTGGTGGCCGAGGAATTCCAGATCGATCTGGAGCGGGTGAAGATCACCGCGACGACCACGGCCAAGGTACCCAACACCGCGCCGACGGCCGCATCCTCCGGTGCCGACCTCAACGGTATGGCTGCCCAGAACGCCGCACGCCAGATCAAGGACCGGTTGATCGACTTCGCTGCGGAAAAATACTCCGTACCGGCCGATCAGGTGGTGTTCCTGCCCAATCGGGTTCGCATCGGCAACCAGGAGATTTCCTTCAACGAGCTCGTCAAGCAGGCCTATCTCAATCGCATCCAGCTTTCGGCGGCAGGGTATTACAAGACGCCGAAGATCCACTGGGATCGCGCCAAGGGCCGGGGCCATGCTTTCTATTATTACGCCTATGGCGCTGCCTGCTCGGAAGTCTCGATCGACACCCTGACCGGTGAATATGTCGTCGAACGTACCGATATCCTGCACGACACCGGCCGCTCGCTGAACCGCGCGATCGATATCGGCCAGGTCGAGGGCGGCTTCGTCCAGGGCATGGGCTGGCTGACCACCGAAGAGTTGTGGTGGGATGGCAAGGGTCGGCTGCGCACGCACGCGCCGTCGACCTACAAGATCCCGCTGGCGTCCGACCGGCCGAAAATCTTCAACGTCGCCTTGACCGACTGGTCGCAGGCCTATGAACCGACGATCCACCGCTCCAAGGCGGTTGGCGAGCCCCCATTGCCGCTCGGCATTTCGGTTTTGCAGGCGCTGTCCGACGCGGTGGCCAGTGTGGCCGATCACAAGATCAGCCCGCGCCTCGATGCACCGGCAACACCAGAGCGCGTATTGATGGCCGTCGAGCGGCTGAAGAAGGAAGCGCGCGGCCAGGTTTGAGCCTGCCGCGCGGGCAATTCGATACGACAGATGCTATATTCCCAGGGCGGGAATGCGATCATGACCTCTAAAGTGCAGGACCTGAGAGAGTTTCTTGGCCACGCTGGCCCGGTCGCGCTGGTCGAAGTGGCCGGCACGCGGGGGTCGACGCCGCGCGAAAAGGGCGCCTACATGCTGGTGTCGCCCCAAGCGACCTATGGCACGATCGGCGGCGGTCAGCTCGAATACATGGCGATCGACAAGGCCCGGCAGATGTCGGGCGTGTTGCCATCGCGCAAGGGCGCACCGCCGCCGGTTCACCGCATCGACGTCCAGGAAGTCTGTGCGACGCTCGATGTGCCGCTGGGGCCGGAAATCGGCCAGTGCTGCGGTGGCCGCGTCGAAGTTCTGATCCGGCTGGTGGATGACGCCATGGCCGCCGACTTGATCGTTGCAGCCGAAGCCGAAGAAGAGCACTTGCCGCATCTCTATATTTTCGGTGGTGGCCATGTCGGCAAGGCGCTTGCCGCCTCGGTGTCGCTGTTGCCCATCCATGTGGTCGTCGTGGAGACTCGCGCCGAGGAACTGGAGGGCATAACGGAAGCCGTCGAGACTAGGCTGACCGCGATGCCCGAGGAGATGGTCCGGCAGGCGCCGGCGGGTTCAGCCTTTGCCGTGCTCACCCACGACCATGCGCTGGATTTCCTGATTGTCGCCGAAGCCCTGAAGCGCAGCGACACCGCTTACGTCGGCATGATCGGCTCCAAGACGAAGAAGGCGACCTTCAGGAACTGGTTCCTGAAGACCGCCAATGGCTCGGAGGTGGAGTTCGAAAGGCTTGTCTCGCCGATCGGCGGCGATGCCGTGAAGGACAAGCGCCCACCGGTGATCGCGGCACTTGCAGCCTCCGAAATGATGACGGCGCTGGTCCGCCATCAGGTCAGGGCAGGCGCGGAAGCCGCCTGAAGCCGTCCGTTCGTCTCACTCTTTTTCCTGCGTGTGGGCTTCCAGGAACCACAACGACTTGTCGAGCGCGCGCGAATAGGCGGTGAAGATGTCGGCGGTGTCGGCGTCGCCCGCCTCGTCGGATTCGTCGATCGCTGCACGAGCGGATTTTGCCACGGCAGCATAACGGTCGATCAATGCCGCCAGATGATCCTTGGTCTTGTGGATGTCGGTCGGATAAGGTTTCAGCGTGGTCGTCTTGGCGACATCCTGCAGAGTGCCATGCGCGGTTCCGCCGAGCTGCACAGCGCGTTCGGCGATGGTGTCGACATGACCATCCAGTTCGGTGCGGAAGCCATCGAGCATTTCATGGATGGCGATGAACTGCGGTCCCTTGACGTTCCAGTGCGCCTGTTTGGTGATCAGCGCGAGATCGATGGCTTCGGCGAGCCGCGCGTTGAGGATGGCGATCGCGGTCGTTCGCGTGTTGGATTTCAAATCGTTCCTGGTCTGGACGTCGGCCATCGGGATCTCCTGATTTTGTTGGGGAGGCTGGCAGAACAAGCTAGCCGAACGAGAGTGGCGTTTTCACGCCTCCCGTACAAGCCGCAACGAACAGGCTGGCCCTATGGTTCCGGCTATTTCGCGGCCAGAATGTCGCGGATCAGTTTCTGGCAGCGGTCGGCCATGAAATCGAGCAGCAGCCGCACTTTCGGATCCTGCAATTTCTTGTGCGGATAAACGGCGGCGAACTGCACCGGCGTCGGCGGCGTCTTGGTCAGGATTACCTGCAGCCGCTTGTCGCGGATGTATGGCTCGACCTCGAACCGCGGCTTGTTGATGATACCGCGGCCGGCCAGCGCCCATTCGGTCAGCACATCGCCGTCGTCGCTGTCGAAGGGACCGTGTACCTCGAATTTCACCACGCCTTCCGGCGTCTGCAGCATCCAGAAGAATTCCCTGCTGCCGGGATAGCGCAGCATCAGGCAGTCATGTTTCCTGCCGATGAGCTCGCTGCAATCGGTCGGTTCGCCGCGCGCTGCCAGATATTTCGGTGAGGCGACCAGAACGCGCTCGCATTCCATGATACCACGCATCCTGAGCGAAGAATCCTCGATCACGCCGAGCCGGAACGCCACGTCGATGCCTTCCTTCAGGATATCGACATTGTGGTCGGACAGGCGCAGGCGCACCTCGATATCGGGATAGGTGTCGTGAAAATCGGGAATGCCGGAGGCGATCAGGCGGCGTCCGAGCCCGAGCGGGGCGGTAACGCGAATGGTGCCACGCGGCTGGCCGGACAGTGCGGCGACAGCCGCTTCCGCCTCGACGATGGCGTCCAGCACCTGCTTGGCGCCGGAATAGAAGACGGTTCCATGCTCGGTCGGCATCAATTGCCTTGTCGTGCGATTGAACAGGCGCACGCCAAGGTGTTTTTCGAGTTCCTTGATGCGGTTCGATGCAACAGCCGGCGAAATGCGCATGTCGCGCCCCGCCGCCGACAGGTTGCCCAATTCGACGACGCGAACAAAGACGGCGATGTTGTCGAGATAAGCCATTGTCCAGGGCGTCCCCTTTGCGCCTGATTTTGATAGCAGGCTACTATTTTCCAATTTTTTTTGAAAGTCATCGTGTCGCCCGCCTCTTTCGATTTGCGCGCCAGTCCGTAATGTCGACGGATCGGCACGAAGGGGTGGAGCATGCTCGACTATGTGATCTTCTGGGATTGGATGGCATTCGCGGTGCGCTGGCTGCACGTCATCACCGGCATCGCCTGGATCGGCTCGTCCTTCTACTTCGTTGCGCTTGACCTTGGTCTGCGCCAGCGGCCCGGCCTTCCGGCAGGTGCGCATGGCGAGGAGTGGCAGGTCCACGGCGGCGGCTTCTACCACATCCAGAAATATCTGGTGGCACCCGCCGAGATGCCGGAACACCTGACCTGGTTCAAATGGGAATCCTACGCCACCTGGCTCTCCGGCTTCGCCATGCTGGCGATCGTCTACTATGCCGGGGCAGACCTTTTCCTGATCGACCGCAACGTGCTCGACGTCTCGGCGCCCGTCGCCATCCTGATTTCGCTCGCCTGTCTGGCCTCCGGCTGGATCGTCTACGACCTTCTGTGTCGCTCACCGCTCCGCAATCACGACACGCTGCTGATGCTGGTTCTGTATGGGATCCTGGTGTTCATGGCCTGGGGCCTGACGCATCTCTTCACCGGACGTGCCGCCTTCCTGCATCTCGGCGCCATCACCGCGACGATCATGTCGGCCAACGTCTTCATGATCATCATTCCGAACCAGAAGATCGTGGTCGCCGACCTCATCGCCGGCCGCAAGCCCGATCCGAAATACGGCAAGATCGCCAAGACCCGCTCGACGCATAACAACTACCTGACGCTGCCGGTGTTGTTCCTGATGCTGTCGAACCACTATCCGCTGGCGTTCGGCACGCAGTTCAACTGGATCATTGCCTCGCTGGTGTTCCTGATCGGCGTGCTGATCCGCCACTTCTTCAACACCCAGCATGCCCGCAAGGGCAATCCGACCTGGACCTGGCTGGCCGCTGCCATCCTTTTCGTCATCATCATGTGGCTGTCGACGGTGCCCAAGGTGCTGACCGGCGAGCAGAAGGTCTCTTCGGCGGCGGAGGTCTATACGACCTCCACACATTTCCCGGCAGCGCGCGACGCAATTCTCGGCCGTTGCTCCATGTGCCATACCCAGGAGCCGGTCTATGAAGGCATCTATCACGCGCCCAAGGGTGTGATCCTGGACAGCGATGCCACGATTGCCGAACACGCCCGCGAGATCTATCTGCAGGCCGGCCGCAGCCACGCCATGCCGCCCGGCAACGTTACCCAGATCACCGACCAGGAGCGCGCGCTGCTGGTCACCTGGTTCGAGGAAGCCGGCAAGAAGAAGTAAGCGTAGTCGGCAGGGATGCCATTCGATCCGTTTCGCTGACACCTTCATTTCGGACAACCGATGGGGGAAGCTCGGGCAGCAACGACCATCTCCTCGTCCGTGACGGAGGTGTCTGCGAAGCGGATGGCGAAAGTGAAATTTGATACGGAAGCCGAAATGACCACAACAATCCTGCGCGGCCGCACCCTGTCCTTCCTGCGCTGGCCGGAAACGATCGATGATCGCGCCGCCTACGCCTACGAGGAAGACGGTGCCGTACTCGTCGCCAACGGCAAGATCGTCGCTTCAGGCTCCTACGCCGAGGTCTCCGCTCGTGCCGGTTCGGCCGCGCGCGTGATCGATCACCGACCGCATCTGCTGTTGCCCGGTTTCATCGATGCGCATGTGCACATGCCGCAGATGCAGATCATCGCCAGCTATGGCGCCGAACTGCTCGACTGGCTGAACACCTATACGTTCCCGGAAGAGTCGAAATTCGAGAACGCACAGCATGGCCGCCGCATTTCCCGGCTATTCCTCGATGAGATGATCCGTCAGGGCACTACGACGGTCGCCGCCTATTGCTCGGTGCACAAGCAGTCGGCGGAAGCCTTTTTCGCGGAAGCCTATGACCGCGACATGCTGGTGATCGCCGGCAAGGTGATGATGGACCGCAACGCACTGGAAGCTGTGCACGATACACCGCAATCGAGCTACGACGATACCAAGGCGCTCATCGCGGCCTGGCATGGCAAAGGCCGCGGCCTTTACGCGATCACGCCACGCTTCGCCATCACCTCCACCCCGGAGCAGATGGAAATGGCGCAGGCGCTGGCCCGCGAGCATCCGGACCTGCATATCCAGACGCACCTGTCCGAGAATCACGCCGAGATTGCTTTCACCCAGGAACTCTATCCCTGGTCGAAGGACTACACCCATGTCTACGAGCACTATGGCCTGATGGGTCCGAAGACGCTTCTCGGCCATTGCATTCATCTTTCCGAGCGCGAAGCCGATGTCCTGTCGGACACAGGCGCGGTCGCCGTCTTCTGTCCGACCTCCAACCTTTTCCTCGGATCGGGCCTGTTCGCCTATCAGGGCTATCGGAGCCGCGAAAAGCCGCTGCGCATTGCGACGGCGACCGATGTCGGCGGCGGCACCAACTATTCGATGCTGCGCACCATGGACGAAGCCTACAAGATCATCGCGCTTAAGGGGGAAAAGCTCAATCCGTTCCAGTCGTTCTGGCAGATTACCCGCGGCAATGCCGAGGCGCTGTCGGTGGCCGATCGCGTCGGCACGCTGGAAGCAGGAACCGACGCCGACATTGTCGTGCTCGACAGCCGGGCGACGCCGCTGCTGCAAGTGCGTTCGGAACGGATCAACTCGCTGGCTGAGGAGCTGTTCCTGCTGCAGACGGTCGGCGACGACCGCGTCGTGCGCGAGGTTTATGTCGCCGGAAAGCCGGCCAAGAGCGATCTGGTGATGGCGAATTCCTGATCTGCCCTTGACCCAAGGGCAGTTTGCCGTAAACGCGAAAGGACATTCGTGCCTTCTGGGAGGAAGCATGGCCGCGAGCGACGATATCGAGACGATCAAGCGTCAGGAGGCGACGCTGGTTTTCGAGCGCTTCGATGAGGCTGTGGCCTTCGAGATCGGCAGCGCGATCCGGGAGCGGGCGCTGAAGCAAGACATGCCGATCATCGTGGAGATCCGCACCTTCGACCGTCCGCTGTTCTACGCCGCCATGCCAGGCTCCAATGCCTCAAATCCCGATTGGGCGCGGCGCAAGATCAATGTCGTGAAGCGCTATCTGCGCAGCACCTATCGCCTGGTCCTCGAGCAGCAGCGTCCGGACCGCACGTTCAAGGTCGGCGAGGGGCTGGATGTCTCCGAATATGTGCTGGCCGGCGGCGGTTTTCCTGTCACCGTCAAGGGCGCTGGCGTCATCGGTGTGATCGCCGTTTCCGGGCTGCCGGAACGCGAAGACCACAATGTCGTGGTCGACGCCTTGTGTGCACATCTCGGCGTGGATCGCAGCCGGCTCGCCCTGCCGCCCTCCGGTGATTGACCCCTCCATCCGCCGCTAAACAAAGGCTTCTCCATGACCCTCGATCCGAAGGCCTTCCTCACCGCGATCTTCGAGGCTGCCGTGGCCGCGGCGGACCCGGAACTGACGATCCGCAGGCACCTGCCGGCGAAACCCAAGGGACGCACCATCGTCATCGGCGCGGGCAAGGGGTCGGCCCAGATGGCCGCGGCTTTTGAAAAGGTATGGGACGGGCCGATCGAAGGGCTGATCGTCACGCGCTACGGCTATGGCGCGCCGACCAGGCATCTGGAGGTGGTCGAAGCTGCGCATCCGGTGCCAGACGCCGCCGGCCTTGCCGCCGCGAAGCGACTGCACGAGATCGTCTCGGGCCTTCGCGAGGACGATCTGGTCGTCGCGTTGGTCTGCGGCGGCGGGTCTGCGCTGCTGCCGTCGCCGGCCGGCGGTCTGACGCTGGCCGATGAGATCGCCGTCAATGAGGCGCTGCTCGCGTCCGGTGCGCCGATCTCAGCCATGAATACGATCCGCAAGCACGTTTCCACCATCAAGGGCGGGCGTCTGGCCGCTGCTGCCTGGCCGGCCAGGGTGGTGTCACTGATCGTGTCCGACATTCCCGGCGACAATCCAGCACTCGTCGCTTCCGGGCCGACCGTCCCGGATGAGGCAGGCCGCGCTGATGCGCTCGCTGCCATCAAGGCCTATGGCATGAAGCTGCCGGATGCAGTGATGGCACATATCAACTCCGCGGCTTCCGAAGCACCGCGCCCCGATGACCCGAAATTTGCCCGCAACGAGGTGCATGTCATTGCGTCGGCCGCAGTCTCCCTGGAAGCGGCCGCGACCGAGGCAAAGCGCCAGGGCATCGAGGCGGTCATCCTTTCCGATGCATTGGAAGGAGAAGCGCGCGAAGTCGGTTCGGTGCATGCCGCGATCGCCCGCGAAGTCGCCACGCGTAACCGGCCTTTCAAGAAACCTGTGCTTGTTCTTTCCGGCGGCGAAACCACGGTGACGCTGCGCGCCAAGGGCAAGGGTGGCCGTAATTCGGAATTCCTGCTGGCCTTCGCCATTGGCATCAATGGCGTCGACGGTATCGACGCCCTGGCCGCCGATACTGACGGTATCGACGGTTCAGAGGACAATGCCGGTGCGTTCTGCGACGGCTCCACTGTGACGCGCATGCGGGCGGCCACTGTCGATGCCAAAGCGATGCTCGCCGGCAACAACGCCTGGACAGCCTTCAATGCAGTCAACGATCTGTTCGTGCCGGGGCCGACCGGCACGAATGTCAACGACCTCAGAGCAATCCTTGTGCGCTAGCTCTGCCTGTCGATGCCGAACTCAGACCTCGTGCAGATAGAGGTGGTAGTCGAGTTCGCTGACCGTACGGGCGACACGCAGATACTCTGCCCATTTGATCTCGACGAAGGTCTTGTGCAGGTCCGGTCCGAGCGCGGTCTTCAGGAAGGATGAACCGCGAGCGGCGTCGATCGCAGCACGCCAATCGATCGGCATCCTGGTCTTTGCATCGCCCGCAGCCTCGTAGCCGTTGCCGGTGACTTCCGGGCCCGGATCGAGCTTTTCCTCAAGGCCCTTGGCAACGCCTGCCAGAATGGTTGCGGCAACCAGATAGGGGTTGGCGTCGACACCAGATGGTCGGTGTTCGATGCGGCGATTTTTTGCATCGCCGGCTGGCACGCGCAGGGCCACGGAGCGGTTGTTGACGCCCCATGTCGGGGCGACCGGGGCATAGGATTGCGAAACGAACCGACGCCAGGAATTGGCGTGCGGGGCAAACACCAGCATGGATTCCGCCATCGTTTCGGCGAGCCCGCCAAGCGCATTGAGCAGCAGTGGCGACCAGGTGCCTGGCGTTGTCTCGGTGAAGACGTTCTTGCCGGCACCATCCAGCAGCGAGACATGGAAATGCATGCCGGAGCCGGCGTATTTTTCGATCGGCTTGGCCATGAAGCAGGCGGTGACGCCATGGCGGCGGGCCTGCATGCGCACCACGCGCTTCAGCATGATGAGATCATCGGCGGCGCGCATCACGTCCTTGCGGTAGTTCAGCGTCAGCTCGTATTGGCCCGGCGCATATTCCGAGATCACCGTTTCGGCCGGAATGCCCTGTGCCTTGGCCGCCGCGTAGATGTCGGAGAACAACGGCTCCATGCCATGCAGATGGTCGACGGAATAGACTTCCGTCTTGCCGCTGCGGCGCCCGTCGAGCACGGCATTGGCCGGCTGCACCTTGCCGTCGGCGTCACGCTCGTTGGCCAGCAGGAAGAATTCGAGCTCGAAGGCCCCGGCCGGATGGAAACCCTTGGCCGCCAGTGCCTCGACCTGGCGAGCCAGTGCATGGCGTGGATCCGACGTCATCGGCTCGCCGTCGAGGTGATACATCGCCATCAGGACCTGGCCGCGTGGCGGATTGGTGCCGTGCAAGGGCACCAGCGTGCCGGGGATCGGCCATGCGCGCAGGTCGCCGTCACCGGAGTCCCAGATCAGGCCGGTTTCGTGGACATCTTCGCCGGTGATGTCGAGGCCAAGGATCGAGATCGGCATATGACGGCCGTTTTCATAGACGCCTGCGAGTTCGTGGCGGCGCAGGATCTTGCCTCGCCCGACGCCATTGGCGTCGGTCAGGATAATGTCGAAGGCTTCGATTTCAGGATGGGCATCGAGGAACGCCGTGGCCTCGGCAGGCGTCGAGCCGGAAGGTGAAGTCATGATTGCACTCTGAAGGATTGTTGTCTGGCTTGTCTCATGCCGCGAGCCTGGCGGCAACTTCGGTGAAGGCCGTGATCAGACGTTTCACCTGTGCCGCCGTGGTGACCGGCGAGATAAGCATCATGTTGTGGAACGGCGCGATCAGCACGCCGCGATTGACCAGTGCGACATGCACGGCCGCCTCCAGCTCCGGCGCATGCGCGCTTTCGGCTTCGGCGCCATTGCCAAGCGGGCCTGGTGCGCAGATGAACTCGACGCGCGCACCGACACGCATGACATGCCAGGGCAATTGAAAGCGTTTTATCGCGACAGACAGTCCGGTGGCCAGTTTATCCGCCAGCCTTTCCATATGGGTGTAGTTTTCCGCCGTCATCACTTCTTCCAGCGTCGCGCGCATGGTGGCGAATTGCAGCGGATTGGCCGACAGCGTCGTGCCCATGCCGGAATAGCCGGGCTCCTTGCCACGGTTGTAGGCGGCATAACGCGAGGCTGTATCCTCGCTCATGCCCCAGACGCTCGCGGGCACGCCGCCAGCGACGGGTTTTCCGAGGACGAAAAGGTCGGGCTCGAGACCATGGATTTTGGTGTAGCCGCCGCGACCGGTCGAAATCGTATGCGTCTCATCGATCAGCAGAAGCGTGCCCGTCTCGCGGGTGAGGCGCCGGAGCGCTTCGAGAAAGCCAGGTTGCGGCAGCACCATGCAGGAATTGGTCAGCACCGGCTCGGTGATGACACAAGCGACGTCCTTCGCCTTCAGCGCTGCTTCCAGCGCCGGCAGGTCGTTGAATTCGACGATCTTGGCGCGTTGGGTCAGATCCCGGAATTCGCCGGCAAGTCCCGGCCGATTGATCGCTTTGCCGTCCTTGATGCGCACCATCGTCTCGTCGACCGAGCCATGATAGGCGCCGTTGAAGACGAGGATCTTGTCGCGGCCGGTCACGGCGCGCGCGACGCGCAACGCGAAACGGTTGGCGTCGGTGGCGGTGGTGGCGATCTGCCAGTAGGGCAGGCCGAAAAGCTCCTGCAGCAGCGTGCCGACGGCCAGCGCATCTTCGGACGGCAGCATATAGGTGAGGCCGCGCCCGGCCTGCTTGCGGATGGCGCGGGCGACAGGTGCCGGCGAATGACCGAACATGGAGCCGGTATCGCCGAGACAGAAATCGTCCAGCTGGTTGCCGTCGACATCGGTGATGGTGGCGCGCCTGGCGCTTTCCACAAGGATCGGGAACGGCGTCGGCCAATCGGTCATCCAGTGCATCGGCACGCCGTCGAAATAGCCGGCGATGCCATTGCCCGTGCGGGCCTGCGATTTCGGACGGGCTTTTCGGAAAATCTCCGCCTCTGCTGCCCGCAATTGCGCGATGCGCTTGGCGTCAATGCCGCCGATGATGCTGCTCGAACCCTTGCTTACGCTCATTCACTCCCCCTTGTTGGCGCGCCGCACTCTAAGCAAATGCGATCGCAGACCGCAATTGGCCGCCTGGCAAAGGAGTGTTGGTTCAGCGTTTTTATTCTGGATTCGGATAGAAATATCTGCGGCGATGCGCGCAGATTAGTCGTCATGCATGGCTGCGATGGCGCGGCGCATCAACGCGAGGAACATTTCCCTCTCCTGATCGGTGAAATCGGCCAGGGCGGTGGCGTTCTGGGCGCGGGCGGCATCGGTAGCCGGGTCACAGAGATGTTTTGACTTTTCCGTCAGATGAACGGACTGTGATCGCCCGTCCGACGGGTTGGACCGCCGCTCGATCAGCCCGTCGCGTTCCATGCGTGTCAAGGTGTTGGCCATCGTCGCCTGCTCGACATCGAGGCGACGCACCAGTTCACTCTGGGTCAATCCATCTTCGTCCCACAGCGCAAGCAACGTCATGAATTGCGCCGGCGCCAGGCCCAGCGGACCGATGCGCCGCTGCAGACCTTTGGCAAAAAGGCGCGCCATCTGGTTGGCGAGGAAGCCTGCCGAGCGTTCTTTGTGGAATCTCATGGTTCAGGAATAGCTATTGAATAGCATGCTATGCAATGATATATAGCATGCTATTCAAATCGCGGGAGATCGCAATGAATGCGAAGATCCACGCGGCGGCTGGTTCCGTCGCGCTGCTTGCCGTTGCCGGTTTCTGGCTGTCGACGGCGGTGGCTGAATTATTGGGGGACGTGGAGGCGATCGCAGCAGTGAAGTCCGCCGTTCTTAGTGGCATGGTCGTGCTTATTCCGGCCATGGCTCTGGCTGGCGCCTCCGGTTTTTCACTGGGCAAAGGCTGGAGAAACCCTGTCGTCCTGCGCAAGAAGCGCCGCATGCGGTTCATCGCCGCCAATGGTCTGCTGGTCCTGCTGCCGTCGGCCTATGCGCTTGCGGGTTGGGCCGGTGAGGGGCGTTTCGATGCGGCCTTCTTCGCCGTGCAGGCACTCGAACTTGTGGCGGGAGCGGCAAACATCATTCTGCTGTCCCTTAACATGCGAGATGGGTTGGCGCTGCGGCGCAAGCCTTCGGCGCAGCCAGCCGGTTGAGATCAGCCCGTGATGTCGATGATGCCGCAGTCGCCGGTGGCACTGCCGAAGGCCAGCCGACGCTCGGCTTTATCCCAGGTCAGCGCGGTGACGGCTCCCTTGCCGGGACGACGCAACATCACTTCCTTGGCGTCATGGAAACGGGCGGCGATGACCATGCCGTCTTCGTAACCGATCGCAACGACTTCTTCCGTCGGATGGCAGGCGACGGAAGTGACCATTGTGTTGCCACGCGTACCGAGTTCCAGCGGCGCCTTGCCCATCGGTCCGTCCTTGGCCTGGAAGGGCCAGACGATCGCTGCCGGCGCGCCAGAGCTGGCCAGCCACTTGCCGCGCGCGCTCCACGACAGGCTCTTCACCTTGGCGGGATAACCCGACATGCGCATGTGCTTGGCATCGGCCAGCTTCCAGCCATGCAGGGCATTCTCCTGCATGGTGGTGACCAGGAAATTACCGTCTGGGGAGAAGGTGACGCCGGTATGCGCGCCAGCCCATTCCAGTTCGGTCGGCTTGCCGTCGGTGGCCGGGAAATGCAGCGTGGCCCCGTTGTAGCGGGCAACAGCGATGCGCATGCCGCGTGGTGCGAAAGCCAGGCCTTCCACGGTGCGCGGGTGCTGGAATTCCTTGACCTTGCCATCCTTGAAGAGGACGAAAGCGCTCTTGCCCGCGCCATATGCAACTGCTTCCTGCGGTCCGGCGGCAACGCTGCTGATCCATTTGCGACCCGCGGCGGCGAGTTCCTCGACAACGCCTTCAGGTTTGACCGAGAACACCTTGCCATCCTCGCCGCCGGTGATCAGCCGCTCGTTGAGCTGATCATAGACCGCTGCCAGCAGGCCGTCATTGGACTGAACGGTCTTGTGGCCATTGTCCAGCCTGTGCACCGCGCCGTCGGCGAACGCGAAATGCGGCACGTCGTTGAGGAAAACGGCGGTGACGCAATGGCCGTCGATATCAAGCGGGGCGACTGTGGGCATCGGGCAGAAAATCCATGCGATAGTTCGGGCAGGCCATCAAAGAACAGCCCCTCATCAGCTGAAAGCCGGTGAGGGGCTTACTCGACCTTGCCGGTGCAGGCAAGAAAAGTGCGATGGCGACGTGCTTACGCCGCCTGACAGGCGTCGAAGCTCGACTTCAGCCGTTCGGCGTCGAGCTTGCGGCCGATGAACACCAGCCGGCTCTCATGCTTCTCGCCATCCTTCCAGGCGCGCTGGTGATCGCCTTCGATGATCATGTGCACGCCCTGCAGCACATAGCGATCCGGATCGTCCTTCAAGGCAATGATGCCTTTCAGGCGCAGGATGTTCGGGCCTTCCATCTGGGTGATCTTTTCGATCCAGGGGAAGAACTTCTTCGGATCCATTTCGCCGCCGCGCAGCGACACCGACTGCACCGTCACGTCGTGGATCGGCGAGGCATGGTGATGATGGTCATGATCATGGTGGTGATGATCATGGTCGTGATGATGATGCTGGTGATGGTCGTGATCGCAATCCGGACCACATTCATGATCGTGGTCGTGATCGTGCGCTTCCAGGAAATGCGGGTCGTTCTCCAGGGCGCGCTTGAGATCGAAGGCGCCGCGGTCGAGCACTTCGGTCAGGGCCACGCCCGAGCGCTGGGTGCGATGGATGCGGGCCGACGGGTTGATGGCGCGGATGGTCGCTTCGACCGTTGCGAGTTCTTCCGGGGTAACCAGGTCGGTCTTGTTCAGCACAACCACATCGGCGAAGGCGATCTGGTCCTCGGCTTCCTTGGAGTCCTTCAGGCGCAGCGGCAGGTGCTTGGCGTCGACCAGCGCCACCACGGCGTCGAGCTTGGTCTTGGAGCGGACGTCCTCGTCCATGAAGAAGGTCTGCGCAACCGGCGCCGGATCGGCGAGGCCGGTGGTCTCGACCAGGATGGCGTCGAAGCGGCCCGGGCGGCGCATCAGGCCTTCGACCGTGCGGATCAGGTCGCCGCGCACCGTGCAGCAGACGCAGCCATTGTTCATCTCGTAGATTTCCTCGTCGGACTCCACGATCAGGTCGTTGTCGATGCCGATCTCGCCGAACTCATTGACGATCACGGCATAACGCTTGCCGTGGTTCTCGGAGAGGATGCGGTTGAGCAGCGTCGTCTTGCCCGCGCCGAGATAGCCGGTCAGCACGGTTACGGGGATCTGCGTCTGTGTCTCGCTCATGTCGGGGCCTCGAAGGGGAAATTTCATTCCATATAGGACGTCACTCCTGCTTTTGCACCTGCCAAACCGCTGATCCAGACAGGTCTGCTGTCATTGCCGTGTGAGCATTTTGCGCTGCAATAATGCTTTGTCATCTAACTGAAATAATGATCTGTCATTAGCCACGGCGAATGTTGCGTGGCTTGCCGGCAAAGCGGTTCATTGGCCGGCCTCTTTGAACACTCATTGCGAGCGCCGCGGCTATTGTGCCGATTTCGGCGCGGTCCAGGAGACTGACCATGGCCAAGGCTGACAAAAGTGCAACGATGAGCCGGCTGCATTCCGCGGCCAGATTGGCAAGAACTGCTCTTGCCGCCAGATTGCTGACACACGGCTTTTATGCCGGGCAGGATCAGATCATGCTGGCGTTGAGCCGTGAAGATGGCCAGACGCCCGGCACACTGGCCGATCGCCTGGGCGTTCGCCCGCCGACGATCACCAAGACGATCAACCGGCTGCAGGCCCAGGGCTTCCTCGAAAAGCGTGCCTCCAATGCCGATGCCCGCCAGGCGCATATTTTCCTGACCGATTCCGGCCGCGAAACCATCCATGCCATCGAGAAGTCGGTGAAGAAGACCGAAAAGCAGGCGCTGCGCGGTCTCGACAAGAAGGACCAGAAGACGCTGTTCAAGCTCTTGGCCCGTATCGAGGCGAACCTTTCGGACGAAGAAATCGTGCTCACCGATGAGGACGAGGACGAACAGGAAATCCGTCCCGTTGTCGCGGTGGCCTAGCGCATGACCCCGAAAATCGGAATCGATTTTCGGAAAGGATCATGCGCAAAATCAAAGTGCTAGAGCGACCTTTGCGCGTCCAAACGGACGCGCGGCGCTCTAAGCGGCGGTTCTGATTTCGCTCGGCCTCTCGCCGCGGATAAGCGCCGACCAGCGCCCCGGTGTCATGCCGTATGCCTTCTTGAACTGACGATTGAAATGACTCTGATCGCTGAAGCCGGCAGCGGCTGCGATCTCGGCGAGCGGTGTGCCGGCTGTCATCATTTTCTTTGCCTGTTCCAGCCGCCGCATCACCAGGAAGCGATGTGGGCTCGTGGAGAAGGCTGCGCGAAAATGGCGTGACAGCGCATAGCGATCGAGACCGGTCACGGCTTCCAGCTCGTCCGATCGCACCAGGTCCAGTGCATTGTCCGTCAGATAGTCTCGTGCAAGGTTTGCAGTGCGCCAGGCTGTTTTGCCCAGCGGTTTGGCCGGGCGGCCCGCATGATGCTGCATGAAACACGCAAGCTGGGCGATGAAATCGTCGACGAACAGTTCGTCCAGTTTCCGATCGAGGTCGCCGAGCGCGCTGGCGAGCGTGGTACGAAAGCCGGCGTCGTCGATGATGCCTTCCGCCACAAACGGAAGCGGCACGCCCCCCATGGCTGCTGCAAGCAGCGACGGTTCCACATAGAGCATGCGATAGCGCAGGCCATTTTCCGTGCCGGCACCGCCATCATGAACTTCGTCCGGATGCAATACGATCAGCTGGCCGGGCAGGCTGTGTCGCACTGCGCCACGATAATGAAAGCTCTGCACGCCGGAAAGCGTGATGCCGATCGCGTAGGTGTCATGGCGATGCGGGTCGAAAACCGGACCGTGGAACCAGGCCTCGATGCGCTCCATGCCCGTGGCGCCTGGAGCCTGCACGATGCGGTCACCGCTGTCATTTGCGCACAAACGTCCAAGACCCTGAAAGGCCTCGGCAACTAGATCGGTGGGCATCATCTCATTCATCGTGCTCAATATAGGAAGCTGCCATGTTCGATACGAAATTTACAGTCGTGCTGAGAGAAGATCTTGCCGTCTGGCAGAAACTCAACGTCACCGCCTTCCTGAGCACCGGCGTCGCTGCCCAGTTTCCGGACATGATCGGTGAACCCTATCGCGACCGCACCGGCAATCTCTACAACGCGCTGTCCGTACAGCCGGTCATCGTCCTGTCGGCTGACCAGGCAACCTTGTCCACGATCCATCGCCGCTCACTGGAGCGGGACGTGAAGGTGTCGCTTTATGTCGAGGAGATGTTCTCGACCGGCTTCGATGCACTCAACCGCGAGACATTCGCCAAGTTTGCACCGGACGATGCCAAGGTTGTCGGCATTGCGCTGCGTGCCGACAAGAAGATCGTCGACAAGATAACCAAGGGCGCGCGCATGCACGCCTGATGGGCCCATATCGAGCGAAGAGGGCGTCCAGCGCGTAAAATTCCGGGGCTGATGACATCTTTTATGTTGCTGCCCGCCAGCTCTTCCAGCAGAGAAGCGGGCAGGACCATTTTCGTGACGCCTTGCCGCAGTGAACCAGCCAGACAGACAGGATGAGAGCGCGACGCCGCCCGTGGCGATCGCTTACATGCTGTCCGTCTATGTGGTGTTTTCTTTCCTCGACACGTCGATCAAATATCTGGTGCTCGCCGGCCTGGCGCCGCTGTTCATCGCCTGGGTTCGTTTCAGCGTCCACGTCGTGCTTGTGATGGGCCTGTTCCGTGCATGGCAAAACATCGGACGCTTTCGGGCGGTGAACCTTAAGGCTCACATCCTGCGTGGCATGCTTCTGGCGGGTTCTACACTCTGCAACATCGTCGCGCTGCGCACGCTGCAACTGGCCGAGACGACGTCGATCTATTTCTTTGGCCCGATGGTGATTACGGCGCTGGCGGGACCATTGCTTGGCGAATGGGCGGGCTGGCGGCGCTGGCTGGCGATCCTGGCTGGTTTCATCGGCGTGCTGGTGATCACCCGGCCGGGGGTCGGCGTGTTCGGCATCGGTCATCTGTTCGCACTCGGCTCAATGCTCTCCAACTCGCTGTACGTGATCATGACGCGGCGCATGGCTGCGACCGAGACGCCGGAAAGCCTGATCTTCTATTCGGCGCTGGCGCCGGCCGTCATCCTTTCGCCGACGCTGTTCTTCTCCGCCACCCTGCCGGCGGATGCTTGGCATTGGACGGTCCTGCTCCTGCTCGGTGTCTTTGGTGGCTGCGGTCACTGGTTGCTGATCCGTGCCTACAAGCTGGCGACCGCGACGGCGCTGGCGCCGTATCCCTATTCGCAGATGGTCTGGATGATCGGTTTCGGCTACTTCATCTTCGGCCAGTTTCCCGACGGCTGGACGCTTGCAGGTGCTGCCATCATCGTTGCCAGCGGGCTCTACATCCTGCATCGCGAACACAGGTTGCGTGTCCGTCACAAGGCGGCTCTGGACGCCGAAACCGGCGAGCTGGCAAAAAAGCTTTGATTTGCCGTCGTTCGATGGCATAAGCCGCTTTTAAACAGTTTAAATCGCGAGCGGGAGCCCAGAGCGCTGGCACAGAAGATCAAGCTTTCGACCATTGCCGATGCGCTCGGCGTCTCCACGGCCACTGTTTCCCTGGCGTTGCGCGACAGCCCGCTGGTGGCGGGCTCGACCCGCGAGAAGATCAAGGAACATGCCCGCGAGATCGGCTATATCTACAACCGCCGTGCCGCTTCGCTGCGCACCTCGCGCTCCGGCATTGTCGGTGTTGTCGTGCATGACATCATGAACCCGTTCTACGCCGAGATCCTGCGCTCCATCGAACACGAACTGGATCGCAGCCGGCAGACCTTCCTGCTCTCCAATCACTACGACCAGCTCGACAAGCAGCGCACCTTCATCGACACGCTGCTGCAGCTTGGGGCCGATGGCGTGATCATGTCGCCAGCCATCGATACACCGGCTTCCGACATCATCATGGCCGAGGAAAACGGCTTGCCGGCGGTTTTGATCGCGCGTGATGTCGATGGCGCGCATGTACCCGTGTTCCGTGGCGATGATGCCTATGGCACGGCGCTTGCCACCAACCACCTTATCTCGCTCGGTCACAAACGCATTGCCATGGTCGGTGGCACCGACCAGACCTCCACTGGCCGCGACCGCTATCAGGGCTATGTCAATGCCATGGAGGCGGCGGGTCTTGAAGTGATGCCGTCCTGGCGTGTCCCCGGGCCGCGCACCAAGCAGGGCGGCTTCGAGGCCGCGGCGCAGTTCCTGGCATTGAAGGACAGGCCGACCGCCGCCTGCTGCTGGAACGATCTCGTTGCCATTGGCCTGATGAACGGCATTGCGCGAGCCGGCCTTGTGCCGGGCGTCGATATTTCAGTGACGGGCTATGACGACCTCGAGGAAGCACAGATCGCCACCCCGGCTCTGACCACCGTGTGGAACGGCCAGCGCGAAGTCGGCCGCCGAGCCGCCAGCGCACTGCTGGACAAGCTGAATGGCCAGACCGTGCGTCCCTCGCAGGAACTCATCAAGCCAGAGCTCCATGTCCGCCAATCCACCGGCCGTCCGGTGGAGCGTCGCTGAAGCGGCGTTCGATACGCGTCTGAGACAGAGCCTCATCGACCTTGTTTTTTCGTAAGCTTCCGGACCCCCGGGAGCGTTTGTCGGCGTGCGCGGCTGCCCATATCAACGTGATGGAACCCCTCGCTGTGTGCCCGCAATGCCGCACTGCAACATATCATCGCGAAAACTTGACTGTTTTTGTAGCCTTCAAACTTGACTCGTTTGTTAAGTTATTTAGGCGCGCTTCAGAGGAGCCGCGAGAGGGCATTGCTGGCTCCGCAATCTGGGGGTGTATATGCAGAAGCTTGTCGTGGTGTCGTTGCTGTCTTCCTCGATCCTGGCCGGGCCGGCCCTTGCGCAGAATGCGCAGAAACAGGTCCCTGCGCAGGATGCGCAAAAACCGGCAACTGCGCAGGATGCGCAAAAACCGGCAGATAACAATGCGACGATGCTCGACAAGATCATCATCACCGGGCGCGACGACCGCTCGATATCGAGCGTTGCGCAGTCGGTGCAGGTGATCGACCGTGATGCCATCGGAACGGCGGTGGGGCAGGGAGAGAATGCCTCCGACCTGATCGCTCGCCTGGTACCCGGCTACGCGCCGCGCAATGAGACGATCTCGGGTGCTTCCGAAACCTTCCGTGGCCGCAGCGTGCTGATCATGGTCGACGGCGTGCCGCGCAACACGCCGCTGCGTGATGTCTCGCGCATCCTCGCCACCATCGACCTCGACACGGTCGAGCGTGTGGAGATCATCAACGGCGCGTCCAGCCTCTACGGCGCCGGCGCCACCGGCGGTACCATCAACTTCATCACCAAGCGTGGCACTAGCGATACGCCGAAAGTCACGGTGCGCACCGGTGTCACCGCCTTCACCGAGAATTTCGGCAAGTCGGCAGCGCCGAGCGGCAATGTCCAGGTCGAGGGCCGTAGCGGCGACTTCGATTATTTTGGGTCCGCCTCGGGCAATTTCAGCCGCCGCACCTACGACGGTCACGGCAACGAAATGGCTTCGGATGCGATGCTGGGCCAGGGCGGCGGCGACCGCACCGGCTGGGGCGATCTCTCCGGCGTGATCGGCTACGAGAACGGTTCCAAGCGTATCGAACTCAGCGCCGACTGGACCTACGCACGACAGAAGGCCGACTGGTTCACGGATTATCTCAGCAACCCGGTCAAGCCGAATTTCTCCGACGCCTACACCGGAGAGCCCTTGATCGAGGATTCCAAATATCTGACGGCCAAATACACCGACAGTGACTTCGCACTCGGCAAGCTCGAACTGAAGGCGTTCTACAACGACATCTTCAAGCAATCGCCCTTCACCAAATTCTCCAGGGTGAACTCGCAGGTCTACCTTCCTGTCAATCCCGCACGGCCGACCTTGCTGCCGATCAACCGGGACCCGACCGCTTCCTTCAACCAGACGGCACTGGAAGTGCAGCGCTCGGGCATCAATGCCACCGTCAACACGCCAGTCGATTTCATCACCCAAGGCAGCACGCTGACCTGGGGTTTCGATTTCACCCATGACCAGACCGGCCAGACACTTTTGAATGGCCAGGATGCGATTGCGCCGTCGACGCAGAATTCGGTCGCGGCTTTCGCCCAGGCCGAGGTGCCGGTCACCGAACGCTTCCGCCTGCAGGGTGGCGTGCGTTTCGACCAGTTCTATCTCGACGTCGACAATTTCAAACGCCCGGCCGCTGCGGTGCTGGTCGGAACGAACCTCGTGGGATTGCCTGCGATCGACGTCGTCGGCGGGTCCTTCAACTACAACGCCACGACTTTCAATGCCGGTGCGGTCTTCGACATTACCCAGGAACTGCAGGCCTTCGGCAACTTCTCGCAAGGCTTCAGTCTCACCGACATCGGGGGCTTTACCCGCCGCGCCGGTCTCAACACCAATGCCGAGACCTGCGATGCCTACGGCACCAGCATCCGGCCGCTTCTGCCCTGCACCAATGCGCCTGACTATCGCATCAGCTATGCCGACATCGCGCCAGAGCCACAGGTGGTCAACACCTGGGAGGGCGGTCTTCGCGGCGACTGGGGCAATGTGAGGGGTGGTGCCAGCGCGTACCTGTCGACCTCCGACAACGGCGTCAACTACGACATCGCCGCCAACCGCGTTTCGCAGCAGAAGGAGCGCATCTGGGGCTTCGAGGCCAACGCCGAATACGACGTCAACGAGATGTTCACGCTGGGCGGCTCGGTCGGTTACGTCGAAGGCAAGTACGACGCCAACAGGGACGGCAAGATCGGCTCGAACGAATATCTGCCGAACAACCGCATCCCCACCACCTACAAGGGGCTGGCCTATGTCGTCACGCACTTCGACAACAACCTGACGCTGCGCACCGAACTGGAGATGTTCTCCGGTCGCGATCGTATCGCCAGCCAGGAACTGGACGGGGCGGTTCTGGCCAATATCGGCGTGACCAAGAAGTTCGCCGGCGGTCAGGAGCTCAATTTCGCCGTGCGCAACATCTTCGACACCTACTACGTCAATCCGACCGCTTCCGCGACGCGTGGTGCTGACGTGCCGGGTCTTGGCCGCACCATTGCGGCGTCCTTCAAGGTCACCTTCTAGGGAGCGGCGGCATGAGCGCGGCGGAATTCCCAAAAATCCAGGAAAACCGCTCGCGGCTCAGGCTCTTCGCCGTGCTCGGCGGCCTCTATCTGGCGCAAGGCATCCCGACCTATCTGTTCGCGGCGGCGATACCACCGATCCTGCGCGAACAGGGCGTGTCACGAACGGCCATCGGCATGCTCTCGCTTCTGATGCTGCCGCTCGTGCTCAAGTTCCTGTGGGCGCCGCTGATCGACCGCTATCGTCCGTTCGCGCGCGCGCATCGTGCCAGCTGGGTCATCATCACCCAGTTCGGCATCATCGCGGCGCTGTTCGGCATGCTGGCTGTCGAACCGACCGACGTCTGGGCGATCTTTGCGGTCGGCTTTTTCGTCGCCATGCTCCTGTCGACGCAGGACATCGCCACCGACGGCTATGCCGCGAAATATCTCGATCCCGCCGACCGGCCGATCGGCAACGCCATCCAGGGCGGTTCGGTGGCACTCGGCGTCGTCATTGGCGGGACGCTGGGGCTGATCCTGTACCATCGCTTCGGCTGGGATGTAGCGATTGTCACGATTGCGGTGCTGTCGTTCATTCCCCTGGTCGCCGCGCTTGCCATGCGTGAGACCGATCCTGCCGCCGACAAGCAGGCTGCACTGACCAGGCCCTCCATCCGCAACTTCCTGGCACGGCCAGAAGCGCGGCGGATCCTGTGGATCGCGCTGGTCTACCGCGCCAGTGAAGGCCTGGTGAAGTCGATGGAAGGCGCCTATCTCGTCGACGCCGGTGTCCCGCTCGACTGGATCGGCTATCTCTCCGGCGGCGCTGCCGTCACCGTCGGCCTCGGCGGTTCCTTCGTTGCGGCGCTGCTCCTGCGCAAATATGGCTCGGCATCCGTCCTGGCGCTGCTTGGCGGCCTGCGCACCATCTGCTTTGCCATCTTCATGTTGCATGCCTTCGCGCTGTTTTCCGGTGCGGCACCGATCTTCGGCGCGTCCTTCCTGCAGACGATGGTGCGCTACATGGAAATCGTCGCGCTCTACAGCCTGTTCATGTCGGTGACTTCGTCGCAACAGCCGGGCACCGATTTCACCATCCTCTCTTGTGCGCAGCTCATCGTCTATCTTGTCGGCTCGATGGTTGCCGGGCGTCTCGCGGACATGATGGGCTACGGCCCGCTGTTTGCGCTGGCCACGGCAATCTCCGCCATCGCCGTGATCATGACCTATGGCATGCTGCGCAGCGCCGCTGCGGCCGAACGTCCGGCGGAGGCCATTTCATGACCGCGCGCGGGTCGGTGTCGTCATCCCTGCGTGCCACCGCGCCTGTCGAGCGCGGCGGCGATCGCGGCGGCGGCAAGCGCCAGGCCCGCGCAGCCCAGCAGCGGCAGCTCTGCCGCCAGCTGGAAAGCGGAACCGCCCATCAGGGCACCGGCGGTCTGGCCAACGATATGGGCGCTCGACAGCCAACCCGCGGCGGCACCCTGTTCATGGGGGTCCACGCGCCGTGCAAGCCAGGCGGTGTAGGCCGGCGTTGCCAGCGCAGTGCCGAAGCCCGTAGCCACCAGCGCCAGGGCGCCGACGCCGTAGTTGCTGGCGATCGCGAGGCCGGCCATACCGGCGACAACCAGGCCGGTTCCGGCAAGGATGCCGCTGCGCTCGCTCCAGCGCAGCCTGGGCAGCACAAGCGTCTGCACCGTGATCATGGTGACAGCCACCAGTGCGAGCGCCGCGCCGGTCGCTGCCGTCGCCTGGGCGGCGTCGAGGCCGAGCTTCGACTGCAGCAACGGGCCGAGCATGATCTGCACCTGTCCAAAACCGGCGGTCATGCAGGCGCCGATCAGCAGGAAGGGCAGGATCCGCTTGTCGAATGGCGAGAGCCCGGTGGTGCCGGTACTTGCGTCAGTCCTGACCTTCGCCGCACCCTTCGGCGTCAGCCACAGCATCAGCGGCGCCAGCATGAACAGCGCGACGGTGAGCGGTGCAGCGATCGCGGCGGCAGCGCCAGCCACCGAACCCGCGAGCCGGCCAAAATTGAGACCGGCACTCATAAACCCGAAGGCCGCCTGCCGGCGACCTGCTTCGACCGTGCCTGCGAGCCAGGCCTGAGCGGCGGGCATCACGCCCGCGGCGGCAAAGCCGTAGATCAGGCGCGAGAGGATCAGCCCGGCTGTTGCGATGGCGTAGGTCGTTGGCCCGGCCGCAAGCTGGATCACCAGCAGGAGCTGAGCAGCCAGCATCGCCAGCCCAAGCAGGCGGATCATGCGGCCATGGCCGACGCGGTTACCGGCGCTGCCCCAAAACGGCGCGCCGATCAGGAAGGCGAGAGTGCCTGCGGCCACGGCCAGACCAAGGTCGAAGGTCGTCAACCCGAGCCGAGCCATCACCAATGGCACCAGCACGATAAAGGCCGATTGGCCAAAGCCGATCGACATGACGCCAAGCGCCAGGCGCCGTGTCAGCTTTTTTTCTTCGAGGGGAGAGGTGGAGGTCATCACGGGTGGAAGAAATGTTTTTCGAAGATCGCCCGTGTTCAATTTCACAATAAGTATATAATTGCAACTGCTGCGAGATAAAAACAATGGATGCCATTACTTACTTGGATGACATAAGTAATATTGCTCCATCTATAGATAGATTATTGAATTCTATTGTTCGTGAGTGGGACGGATGCCGTTTCGATTATGCTGAACGCTACGGGATCTCTCGGGGTGGCAAGGAGGTTCTTGTCCTTGATCTGTCGGCGACTGGCGCGATCGTTGTCGCGCCTGTGCGTCATCGGTCGCGGGTCGGCTATCATGGTTTCGAAGGCCGGATGTGGCTGCTGACCGACGGCAGGCCTATCGAGATCGAACTCTTCGATGTCCTTGCCATGCTGTTGCGTGAGCAGGATATTCGCGGCCGTTGCAGCAGCGCCAGCAGGCTGAACCTGCAGAGGCGGGCGGCCGCCAGTGTTGCAGCGATCGCGCAAACCGTCGCAGCGCGGGGGGCTGCGAGACCATTTGCCGACGGCGTGCCGGACTTCATCGAGGCGGAGAGCGCTCTGCGTTTCGGTCACGCCGTCCATCCCACGCCGATGAGCCGTGATGAGTTTTCCGAGGAAGATTCGCGCTGCTTCGGCCACGAATATGGCGGTGCTTTCCAGTTGCGCTGGTGGGCCGTGCATTCGGGTGTCTTGGCCTGTGGCAGCGTTGAACCGCATGATGTCGCCGAAATGGTGCCGGGTCTCGCCGGCGATGACGCTACATCCCTTCTAGAGAAAGCCGAAGCTTCGCGGCTTTTTCCCATGCACCCCTGGCAGGCCTCGCGGCTGATGCTGATGCCGGCCATCCAGCATCTTTTTGCGGCCGGCCTCGTGCGAGATCTCGGCCTCGGCGGACCCTCATGGCGCGCGACGACGTCGCTGCGTACCATCCATTCCGCGGACAGCACCTGGATGCTGAAATTCTCGCTCGACCTCAAGCTGACCAATTCGCGTCGGGTCATTGAGCGGCACGAATGCGATCGCGGGCTTTCGGTGCACAGCCTGGTCAAGGGGACCTTAGGCGACAAGCTCAGGGATGCCTGCCCGACGCTGACCGTACTCGGTGAACCGGCATGGATGGCATTGCGCGACGGGCCTGGCGGGGCGGTGCTCACCAGCACCATCGTGTCCTTCCGCGAGAACCCCTTCGGGCGGGACAACGCACCCAAGGCAGCCGTATTGGGCGCCTTGTGCGAGCGTCACCCGGGGCAGGCGGAAAGTCATCTTTCCGATCTCGTCCGGTTTGTTGCAAAGCAGGAAGGCCTGGAACCGTCCGTGGTCGCAGAATGCTGGTTCGAACGGTTCCTGGATACCGCGATCGAGCCTTTCTTCCTTGCCTTCTCGGAATTCGGACTGCTGTTTGGCGCACATCAGCAGAACCTCGTCGTCGGGTTAAACGAGGGCTGGCCCAGCCATCTTTATTTCCGCGACTGCCAGGGCACCGGCTACGTCCGGGAGTTCTTGCCGATGCTGCGTGAGCACCTGCCTGCCGCCGGTGGCAAGGGCGATCATGTCTTCGATGCGGAGGCCGCTGCCCGCCTGTTCGGCTACTACCTCGTCATCAATGGGGTTTTTGCCGTCATCTCGGCGCTCGCTGATGCCGGATTGTCCAGCGAGGAAGCCCTGCTGGCCCGCTTTCGTCTGCTGCTGGAACGGCTCACCGCGCGGGCACCCGGCAGCCCGGCCTGCCTCGACTATCTGCTGAATTCGCCCACGCTCGGCTGCAAGGGCAATTTCCTGTTTTCGCTGAAGAACACCAACGAGAACACCGAAGTGACCGACCCGCTCGCCGGCTACGTTCCGATGTCAAACCCGCTTTTCACGAGGAAGCCCGCATGAACATCCAGCTGAGAGAAAAACCCGACCGAACCGATGGCATTCTTGCCGCTACCAAGCATTTCCTGGCTTCGGACGAGGGCGCGTTCGAAGTTCGCTATGACGGCAGCAAGCTGACCCTGGTGTCGCCTGTCGGTGTCCGGATCGCGCAGGCGGTACTGATCCGGCACCAGGCTGGTTTGCTGCTTGATGACGTTGTCTTCGAGACTGGCAGGCAGGACCAGCCGCAAATGCTGGCTGCGCTCGCCGATGCGATCTTCAGCCGTTTTCCCGACGCCGGACAGATCCTGTTGCCGCCGGTCGAAGAGACCTGGCCTGTGATCGCACTGGCGACGGCACGTACCGCAGAGCCGGTGGTGGGCAAGTCGCGCACGGTACTCAAGCGTTCCGTGCTGCGACAGCTGCCTCTGCTCTGGCGCAAGCAGGCATCGCACCTGACCTATCCTGCTATCGGGACATCGATCGGCCCGGCCGATCAGCTGCCGCCGCTGCGTTCACCGCGGCCCAATGGCATCATGTATGAGCGCTGGCTGCCCGATCTTGATCTGACCCTGTCGTTCCGGCCGATCGATCGGCGAACGGATCTCGATCTTTTCCACGAATGGATGAATGACGGCCGCGTCTCCTTCTTCTGGGAACTGGCGCAGAGCCGCGAGGAACTCGACGGCTATCTCGCCGTGCAGGAGCAGGATCCACATATCTTCGGTGTCATCGCCAGCCTGGACGGCGAGCCGAGCGGCTACCTCGAGTTCTACTGGGGCAAGGAAGATCGCCTCGGACCTTATTATGAGCCGACCGATTATGATCGTGGCTGGCATGGACTGATCGGCAACAAGCGGCATCTCGGCAGGCCGAAGACGCTGGCGCTGTTCCGTTCGGTCACCCACTACCTGTTTCTCGACGATCCCCGCACGCAGCGCATCGTCGGTGAGCCGCGCGCATCGAACCATAAGATGCTGAGCTATTGCGCCGACGCCGCCTACGACAAGGTCAAGGAATTCGACTTTCCGCACAAGCGCGCGATGTTCGTCTGCTGCCAGCGCGAACGATTCTTCGGCGAGGTGCTGCTGTGAATGCGTACAGTGCACCACTCGGCCCGTTACCCAGAGGGCGAGCCGTCACCGGTGAGCTCTGGCGACGCGCCAACCAGGCCATTCTGGCACGCACCATCTCGGAACTGATCTATGAGGAGGTGCTGCCGGTCCGGCCGCTCAACGCGGCTGGCCGGTATTGGGAAGTGCCGCTCGGCGACGATGTTGCCTATCGCTTCGAAGCCGAGCGCCGCATCTGGGGTCAGTTGTCGATCGCCCCTGAAACACTCACGCGTGTCACGGCTGTCGACAGTCGGTCGGCAGAGGATGCGGTGGCGTTCTTCGTCGATGCACGTGCCGTGCTTGAGATTTCCGCGCCCACGCTGAGCACCTATGCCAAGGAACTCTACAACACCCTGATGGCGGACGTGCGCATCCTTGCCGAGCGCCAGGCCTTCACCGCCTTCGACCTCGCCAGGCTACCGGATCTCGACCTGCAGCGTCTGCTCGACGGCCACCCGAAGGCGCCGGCGAACAAGGGGCGCATCGGCTGGGGGCTCGAGGCATTCGAGGCCTATTCGCCCGAGTTCGTGTCCGAGTTCCAGCTGTTCTGGATTGCCGCCCAACGGACGCATCTGCGTTTTTCGATCGATCCCGAAGTGACCGAAGCGACTTTGCTTGAGGCAGCTCTAAACCAGACAGAGCGAGCGCGCCTGGAGACTGCCCGCGATGCAGCAGGCGTATCTGCCGAGACGCATCTGCTGGTGCCTGTCCATCCCTGGCAATGGCAGGCCATGCTTGTTGCGACCTATGCCGGCGAGATCGCCGCTGGACGCATCGTGCCGCTCGGCCGGTTCGGCGACTATTTTGCCGCCCAGCAGTCCTTGCGCACACTGGCCAACGTCTCGCGGCCCGAGGCGCTGCATGTGAAGCTGCCGCTCACTGTGCTCAACACCTCGGCCTGGCGTGGCGTGCCCGGAAAATACATGGACATCGGCCCGCTTCTGTCACGCTGGCTGGCCGACGTTGCGGCTGTCGACCCAGTGCTGAAGCCCGCTGTTGTCCTCGGCGAAGTGGCGGGTGCCTTCTATCCGCACCCTCAGTTCGAACGCATCGAAGCCGCGCCTTACCAGCACCTGGAAATGCTGGGCGCGATCTGGCGCGAGAGCCCACTCCAGAATCTGCCAAAGGGCAGGCGGCCGATGATGATGGGCGCACTGACACAGACCGATGCGCAGGGTCGTCCTGTGATCAGCGCCTTGATCGAGCTTTCGGGTCTCGGCCATGAGGTCTGGCTGCAGCGTCTGTTCTCCAGCGTCTTCGTGCCGCTCTATCACTTCCTGTGCCGCTACGGTGTCGGCTTCATTGCCCACGGCCAGAACATCACCATCCTCCTTGAGGGTGACATGCCGGTCGGCGTCGCGGTCAAGGATTTCCAGGGTGATCTCGACCTGGTCGATGCCGATTTCGCGGAACTGGCCACGCTCGACCCGTCGGTTCGCGCGACGCTGAAACGACGCCCGCCGGCGCATCTGCTGCAGCATCTGCAGACCGGCCACGTCGCCAGCGTGCTGCGCTTCGTTTCGGCTGCGCTGGCCGATTTCGACGGGCTGGATGAGGCAGTCTTCTACCGTGTGCTTGCCGATTGCATCGTTTCCTATCAGGGGCGGCATCCGGAACTGGCGGAGCGTTTCCGCCTGTTTGATCTGCTCCAGCCGAAAATGCCGCGCATCGCCATCAACAAGGTGCGTTTTGCCATCGGCTACGGCGATGCCGGCGAGCGGCCGGTCCCCGCGCTTGGCACCGAACTCGACAATCCATTGTATCTCGGCCTGACCATCGGCCGGGGAAAAGCGGCCTGATCAACAACGGAGCTGTCCATGACATCCCCAGTCCTCGACCTCGCAGGGATCGGCGTCGGTCCCTTCCACCTGAGCCTCGCAGCACATCTCGACGCGATCCCTTCCGCCGATGTGTGCTTCTTCGACGACAAACCGGCCTTTGACTGGCATCCAGGCATGATGCTGGAAGGCGTGGAGCTGCAGACGTCCTTCATGAAGGACCTGGTGACAGCCACATTGCCGACCAGTCCCTGGAGTTTCGCCAGCTATCTGGTTTCGCAGAAGCGGTTCTATGAATTCCTCAATGCCGATTTCGACGCGATTCCGCGTCGTGAGTTTGCCCGCTATCTTTCCTGGGTTGCCGCCGGGCTCGACAATCTTCGCTTCGGACGATCCGTGCGCGAAGTCCGCTTCGACGAGGGGACTTTCCATGTTCGCTTTGACGATGAAACACGTCTGGCGCGCAACCTTTCGCTTGGCGTCGGGTTGAAGCCGAATGTTCCGAACTGGGCGCAGGCGGCGCTGGGCGAGACCTGCTTCCACACCAGTCAGGCGGCCTACCGGCTGGGTGGATTGAACGGACGCCGTATCGTCGTCATCGGTGGCGGCCAGAGCGGCGCCGAGATCATGCAGCACCTCCTGTCGCAGCCGGAAGCGGCGGATCAGTCCATTGCCTGGATAAGTCGCCGGCAGAACTTCCAGACGCTGGACGATTCTCCCTTCACCGACGAGTTCTTCACGCCGCAATATGTCGAGCGCTTCCATGCGCTGCCGCGTTCGCGCAAGCTGCCGACAGTGGCGCAGCAGAAACTGGCGGGGGACGGCATTTCGGCCTCGACGCTGCGCGCCATCTACCAGAAGAGCTACGCGCTGCGTCACCTTTCAGGCCGGGAACACGATCTTGCATTCCTGCCGCACCGCGAAGTTCTCGACCTGCGCCACGAGGGCGGCGAGTTCCGCCTTGTCATGCGCAACGGCTTTGACGGCAGCGTGGAGATGGTGAGCGCCGATGCCGTGGTACTTGCCACCGGTTATGTTTTCACGGTGCCGGAATTCCTGGCACCGCTCGGCGAACGGCTCGATCTCGACGAGCGTGGCCTCTATCAGCTGCGCGAGGATTTCTCGGTGGAATGGGACGGGCCTGAGACCGCGCGCATCTTTGCGCTCAATGCTGGTCGTCACAGCCACGGAATTGCCGAGCCACAGCTCAGTCTGATGGCATGGCGCAGCGCCGTCATCGTCAATGCCTTGCTGGGACGCGAGCATTTCGATCTCGACCTTCGGCCATCTGCAGTGAAATGGGTAAGCGATTCTGCAGATGCGTTGTCCCAGAAGGCCCAGGGCTCCGCTCTCTAGGGCGCAGCAACCGCGTGAGTGGCCACCGCGGCAGGCGGCCCGGGATGATTGAACAAGCGCTTGCCTCGCAAGCGCTTGTTTTATTTTGATTTTATCGACAGGCGTCCAGGGCGGAGAGGTGCATGCCGTCCGCTAGTGCATGTGTGCTAATGGCCGCCGTACTCCTCAAAAGGCTAGATCGCGCCGTTGCGGTTTGAGCGTGGTCGTCGAGCGGCGGGCTTTGACGGTCATACTTCTTTGTTCGGCGACGAACGCTTTGCACTTAATGAGGGACGTGTCTTGATCGGAAATACGATCGGAAAATCAGGCGCAGCGCGCTGGACCAAAATTCTCCTGGCTTCCACGATTCTGGGCAGCGGGAGTGCAGGCATTGCGATTGCGCTGTCTGCGGCGGTGTCGCTGGCCGGGGTCAGCCAGGCATTCGCGGCAACGCCGCCGGATTCGAAAGACACTTTGCTGGATGGCGTCGGCGAGAGTGACACCTGGTCGACCAATCATACGTTGCTCAATGACCTGCTTGTCGGCCTCAATTTGCAGGGTGCGGTTCTGACGATCAACAGCGGCGCCAACGTGACCGTAGGTGATCGCTTGATCATTGCTGGCAACAAGAATTCCCAGGGCACGGTCGTTGTCAGCGGCGCTGGCTCGGAACTGAACATCGTCCGCACGAACAGCGTCCTGGGCAACACACTCTACGTTGGCGGCGGCGGCAATGGCGATGCCGCAGTCTACATCTATGGCGGTGATGGCACCTTGCGCATTGAAAATGGTGGCAAGGCGGACTCCAAATACACCTATGTCGGCGCCGGCCAGCTTGCCAAGGGCACGCTGGTTGTCACCGGCAACGGTTCGTTGCTGAACACCAATGAACTGTACCTCAACACGGGTCTTGGCAGCGCGAGCGGTTCCACTGTGACGATCAGCGATGGTGGTTCCATCGCCACCAACTATGTCTCGACGGGTGGTGATTTCAGTTCCACGCCTGGCACCAAGATCACCGTCACCGGCGGCGGCTCAAAGTGGGTCAATACCGGCAATTTTGTCCTCGGCGGTGATATGACCATCGAAAACGGCGGTGCCGTTACGACTTCGACTGCCGAAATCGGCAACTCGACGATTGCCGAGAACACGCTCTATCTGACCGGCGATAAATCATCGTTCAACGTCACCGACAAATTGACCATTGAAGACGGCAATCTTTCAGTTGCGAACGGCGCCAAGCTGAATGTCGCCAACGGTATTAAGCTGACCGGCGAAAATGGTTATCTGACCATCGGCGGCAAGATCGACATGTCGGATGTCTTCGATGAGCCGAAGCCGCTTGCCGCCGAAGCTGCGGGCAGCATCAACAAGGAAGCTGTCATCACCTTTGGATCGACAAAGAACGAGGGTCACCTCAGCTTCAACCATACCGGTACTGGCGGCACTGCCTATACGATGGAGAACGCCCTGGTTGGTGACGGTATCATTACCGCACTGGCCGGCGAGACAATCCTGTCGGGTGACCTGACGAAGTTCTATTCCACCGCCGGCAGGTTGGGTGGTGGTGTTGTCGTCGATGGTGATAGCGCCAAACTGGTCTTGAAGGGTGATCTGGGCACGGCCGCGTCCGATCCGCATCCAATCAGTCCGACCCGAACGAGCTTCAGGGTGAACAACGGTTCGCTGGTTCTCGGCGGCGCGACCGGCCAGCTTGTTGCGAACAACAGCTACTACTCCAGTGTGGTTGATGTGAACGCCAAGGGCTGGCTTGAAGGTTGGGGTACCGTCGGTTCGACGGATGTCAATGGTGGTGTCATCGCTCCTGGAACCTCCGACAACCGCATCGGCACCATTACCGTCAAGGGCAACCTGACATTCTATGCCAACTCGAACTACAACGTCGACATTGCAAGCAATGGCACGAGCGACAGGATCGTGGTCGAATCGGTGAACCAGAACGGCGTCGCCGACATCAAGAACAACGTCAACGTCAACGTCACGGCTCTCGAAGCCGCGACGAACTACCAGACCGGTCAGACCTATACGATCCTGACGGCGGCGGGCGGCATTACAGGTCAGTTCGCGCAGGCAGTTTCGCAGTCGGCGTTCCTGGATGTTTCACTGGATCAGCAGGCCAATCAGGTCGACCTGAAGATCAAGGTGAAGCAGGATCCAGGTGGCCAGAATCCCGGCGGCCAGAACCCCGGCGGTCAGAATCCTGGGGGACAGAACCCTGGGGGACAAAACCCTGGGGGACAGAACCCTGGGGGACAAAACCCTGGCGGTCAGAATCCGGGTGGCCAACCTTCGCGTCCTGGCCCGAATGTCAGCGGTCCGTTCGACGACGTGACCGAGACGAACAACCAGTACGAGACCGCGGTCGCCCTGAACTCGCTGCCGCAGGATGGTGGCGCTGGCCATGCGCTCTATAACGCGCTGCTGCCGCTCAATGCCGCCGATGGCCGCGCTGCCTTCGAGCAGCTGTCTGGCGAAGTGCATGCCTCCGGTGCGACTGCGCTGATCAATTCCTCGCAATATGTGCGTAACGCAGCCAACGACCGCGTCCGTGCCGCCTTCGGCGATGTCGCAGCCGCCGCCATGCCGGTCATGGCCTATGGCCCTGACGGCAAGGACATCGAAGCCGCAACCACCGCCAAGACCGCAGCCTGGGGCCAGGTCTTCGGTGCCTGGAGCAGCATCGACGGCGATGGCAATGCGTCGCGCATGAAGCAGTCGACCGGTGGCTTCGTCACCGGCATCGACACCGAACTTGCCGAGGCATGGCGCGTCGGCGTGCTCGCCGGCTACAGCCGCACCTCCTTCGATGCCAAGGATCGCTCGTCGTCCGGCGACAGCGACAACTATCACCTTGGCCTCTATGGCGGCACGCGCTGGGGTGCCCTGGCCCTGCGCACCGGGCTGTCCTACACCTGGAGCAACATCGAGACTGGCCGCACCGTCTCGTTCAGAGGCTTCAATGACGGCCTGTCGGCCGACTATGATGCCGGCGCCTTCCAGGCCTTCGGTGAACTGGGCTATCGCCTCGATGCGGCAGGTGCTGCCTTCGAGCCGTTCGTCAACCTCGCCCACGTCAGCCTGCACACCGACGGCTTCACCGAAAAGGGTGGTGCTGCGGCACTCAGCGCCGAGGCACAGACCACCAACACCACCTTCTCCACGCTCGGCCTGCGTGCCTCGACCGACTTCATGCTGGGTTCGGTCGCAGCCTCGGCCAACGGCACGGTCGGCTGGAAGCATGCCTTCGGCGACACCACGCCGTTCACCAAGGTCGGC
>DASZAX010000025.1:0-513760 GCA_035944705.1 Mesorhizobium sp.
TTGGGGTGGGAAGCCATGAGGGTGTCCTTCTGCTGTTGAGAGCAGAGGCATCATGATTATGCCAAGTGGAGATCAGGAAATGAAAAAGCAGATCAAAGAGTTGACCCGCCGTGCTCTGCATAACGCGGACGCGGCATATTACGTCCTCGACTATCTCGCCCATTCCTTCCCCGTCCAGCTCTACGAGCCGTTCACGGATTCGGAGGGCAATCTGTCGTCGTGCCCGGTCTATCGCGACGGTCAGCCGGTCGAAAGCCGCGAGGCCGTCGCGCGCCGCGACGCGCTGATCGCCAAGCTGGCCAGCCTGCCGCCGGTTCCCGGCGCGCTCGACCAGCTCGTCCAGCATTTCGGGACGGATATGGTTGCCGAGGTGACGGGCCGCTCGCGGCGCATCGTGCGCAAGCCCGGCGGCAGCGTCACCATCGACCGGCTCGTCGTCGAGACGCGCGCCGGGGCCGCCAATCTCGCCGAGACACAGGCGTTCATGGACGACGACAAGCGCGTGCTCGTCTTCTCCGACGCCGGCGGCACCGGCCGCAGCTACCATGCGGAGAAGTCGGCGAAGAACACGCGGCTGCGCGTCCACTATCTGCTCGAGGCAGGTTGGAAGGCGGACACCGCCATTCAGGGCCTCGGCCGGACGCACCGCACCAACCAGGCACAGCCGCCGCTCTTCAGGCCGATCTCGACGAATGTGAAGGCGGAGAAGCGCTTCCTGAGCACGATCGCACGCCGCCTCGACACGCTGGGCGCGATCACGCGCGGCCAGCGCCAGACCGGCGGCCAGGGCCTTTTCCGGCCCGAGGACAATCTGGAGAGCCACTACGCCCGCGACGCGCTGCGCCAGCTTTATTTCCTACTGGTGCGCGGCAAGGTCGAAGGCTGCTCGCTCGACCGCTTCGAGCAGGCCACCGGGCTGAAGCTGATGGACTCGAACGGTCTCAAGGACGAGCTGCCGCCGATCACGACCTTCCTCAACCGGCTGCTCGCGCTCACAATCGAGCTTCAGGGCATCCTGTTCACGGCCTTCGAGCAGCTTCTGACCGCCCGTATCGAGGGCGCGATCGCTTCGGGCACCTATGACGCCGGGCTGGAGACCCTGCGTGCCGAAAGCTTCGTCGTCGTCGATCACCAGACGATCTACACCCATCCCCGCACCGGCGCGGAAACCAGCTTGCTCACGATCAACGAGCGCAGGCGCAACCGGCCGGTGACGCTCGACGCAGCTCTTGCCGAACTCGCCGATCCGCGCGCGAAGCTACTCGTCAACGAGCGCTCCGGCCGCGCCGCCGTGCAGATACCGGCGAGCAGCGTCATGCTCGACGACGGGGAGATCGACCGCCGTGTCCGCCTGATCCGCCCGACCGAGGCACACAACATTCCGATCCGCCTCATGGGCGGGACGCATTGGGTCGAAGCCGACCGGGATGCCTTCGCCTCGGCCTGGGAAGCCGAGATCGCCGAGGTGCCGGAGTTCACCGACGCGACGCTTCATATGGTGACGGGCTTGCTGTTGCCGATCTGGAAGCGCCTGCCGAACGACTCGGCGCGCGTTTACCGGCTCCAGACGGACGATGGCGAGCGCATCATCGGCCGCCAGGTCTCTCCGGCCTGGGCCGCAACCGCGATCACGACCGGCGCCGCGTCGATCGCGCCCGACGACGCCTTCACCGCCTTGATGGACGGCCGCACCATCCTCGACCTCGCCGAGGGCCTTCAGCTTCGCCGGGTGCGCGTCATGGGCGCGAACCGCATCGAACTGTCGGGCTTCGACGACACCATGCGCGAGCGCCTGACGGCCTACGGCCTGTTCCACGAGATCATCTCGTGGAAGCTGCGCATGTTCGTGCCGACCGACGCCAACGGCCCGGACGTGCTCGCCAGGGTGCTCGATCGCTGGCCGGTCGAGCGCATCGGCGAGCGGGAGGCGGCGTGATGCCTCGTCACGACGCCTCCGAGCTGGCAATCCGCCTCGGCCATCACGCCGAAGCGGTTTGCCGCGAATACCTGTCGTCCGGCCGGCGCGCCGGACGGTACTGGCAGGTCGGCGACGCCCGCAACAGCCCCGGACGCTCGATGTTCGTGCGCCTCACCGGGCCTGAAACTGGCAAGGGCGCAGCCGGCAAATGGATCGACGCATCGACCGGGGAACATGGCGACCTCCTCGACGTCATCCGCGAGACGCTCGGCCTCGTCGACTTCAAGGACGTGGCCGAGGAAGCGCGCCGGTTCCTCTCGCTCCCGCATCCCGAGCCGGAGAAGACGGGGACGCCGAGCGGCAACACAGCCAGCCGCGCGCCATCGGGATCGCCTGAAGCGTCCCGCCGGCTCTTCGCGATGTCGCAGCCGATCGGCGGCACGCTTGCGGAGATCTACCTCAGAGGGCGGGCGATCACGTCCCTCTCCGGCGTCGCCGCGCTGCGCTACCACGGGCGGTGCTACTATAAACCGGACGCGCATTCGCCCACCGAGATCTGGCCGGCGATCGTCGCGTCCGTCACCGACCTCGACGGCAGGCAGACCGGCGCGCACCGCACCTGGCTTTCACCGGACGGTTCGGGCAAGGCGCCCGTCGATTCACCGCGGCGGGCGATGGGCGATCTTCTCGGGCACGGTGTCCGCTTCGGCGTCGCCGGTGAGGTGCTGGCGGCCGGCGAAGGCATCGAAACCGTGCTATCGCCCCGTCAGGTCCTGCCCCACATGCCGATGATGGCGGCGCTTTCGGCCGCACACCTCGCTGCCATCCTGTTCCCGCCGACGCTGCGCAGGCTCTATGTCCTCCGGGATCGCGATCCGGCGGGGGACGGTGCGCGAGACAGCCTGGTCGCCAGAGCGACGAGCCGCGGAATCGAGGCGATTTCCCTGTCGCCGAAGCTTGAGGACTTCAACGATGATCTGCGCTGGCGCGGCGTCGACGCCCTCCGGGCGACCCTGTTGGAGCAGGTTCATCCCGATGACGTCCGCCGTTTCGTGGAGGGCTGAGGCGATCGGCAGGGGACGCGGCGCGGATCAGGCGTCTTCACCTGCCGTCTCCTCTCGTCACCGCAAGCGACCTTTGCTGTCGGAGAGCCCACGCCCACGGCCTTCTGAGAGGGCGATCGGCCCACAAACGGCCTGGCCGGGCAATGGCGCGGCGCCCGGCTATTTTCCGCCGGCGGGGCGAGCCCCGCCTTTGCAGCGCGAAACAAAATAGCCGGGCTTGGCCATCGAGGCCCTCGCGAGAGGCGAGGGCTGCCAGTCCGGTCCGCCTGTAGGCGTCGACGCCTGCGAAGGCCGCGATGGGCGCGGTCTCCAGACAAGGACGCTCACGATGACGAACGAAGACGAAAACGCAGGCTACGAGCCGATCCACACCTCGTCACCCACCGATCATGTCCTCAACGAACTCCAGCTCTACGGCTGGCGGCCGTATCAGGACGAACCCGATCCGAGACCGCTTCCGGAGGGCAATGCCGTCGCCGCAGCCGTCGCAGACATCTTCGATGCCCTCGTCGCGACACTCGGCGACACCCGCCTCGAACCCGATCTCGAAGAGCTGCTCTGGGGAGCCGTCAATCTCTTCCACCGCGCCACCGGCCGGGTGGAGCGCGAGCTGGACGACAACGAGCGTGCGCAGCGCCGGCTTCAGACGGAACAGGACGGCAGCGAGGTGAAGTCGGTCGAACTTGAACGCCTCACGGCAGAGGGCCAGACCATGATCGAACGGCGCAACGGCATGGAACTCTTCCGCGATGTCGCCGCCGAAGCCTTCGAGCACCACACCGGCAGCGCCTGGAGGCCCCGCACCGGCTCGAAGGTCAGCCATCGCAATCTCACCGCCGCGATGATCGACTCCAGAGACTACCTTGCCGCGAAGCGCCGGGCTGAGAAGGAGGTGCTGCTGCCCGCCGGTCCGAAAGTCGCCGTCTCGGGCGGAACGGACTTCAACGATCACACCCTGATCTGGGCGAAACTCGATCAGGTTCGTGCGAAGCACGCCGACATGGTGCTCATCCACGGCGGCGCGAAGACGGGCGCGGAACGCATCGCCGCCCGCTGGGCAGCCAGCCGCAAGGTGCCGCAGATCGCCTTCGAGCCCGACTTCCAGAAGTATCCGGCAAAGCAGGCTCCCTACAAGCGCAACGACACGATGCTGGAAGTCCTGCCGGTCGGCGTCCTCGTCTTCGGCGGCGGCGGCATTCAGGGTAACCTCGCGGACAAGGCCCGCAAGCTCGGCATCCCGACCATGCAGTTCGAGGGCGGCGCGTAAAGCGCCGCCTTCCGGCACCCCTTCACCGGCCGAATACTTGACTACGGGAGATGATGATGGCTTTGATTGAACATCCTTGCAGAACCGGCACAGCAGCATAGTCGCAGGCGGAGCGTATTCACCGGAAGCCTGTCGTGATCCTCAACCGTTCATGCGGAGGCTTCCATGTCGCTGATCCTGCTCGCTATCTCCCTGACCATCATGCTCTGCATCATCGCCTATAATCTCGCGATCTATGCGCTGCCCTTCATGGTCGGCCTCACGGCCGCACAATATGCCTGGGCCGCCGGCGCGGGCTTGTTCATGACCGGCTTCGCCGCCATCGCCGCCGCCCTGGGGGCGATCGCACTGGTGATCGGCGTTCTCGGCTTCGCGAAGAACCCGGCCCTGCGCCTGATCGCGCTCGCGATCTTCGCCGTTCCCGCCGCCATTGCCGGCTATGCCCTTGTCCACGGCGTCACGAAGAATGCGATCGACTCTGCGATCGTGCTCAATCTGCTCGGCGGCACGGGCGGCCTGTTCATCGGCATCGCCGCCATGGTCAATCTCAATGCCCTCGGCGTCTCGGTCTTCTCGCGCTGATCCGGCATCGCGATCCGCCGCTCCCAGGACAAACTGAGGCGGCTTGCGCCGCCCGCCCTTCGGCCTCCCGCTCAGAACGCGATGCAGCGTCGGCGCCGGTCGGTCCATGCGCCCGCTTCGGGTCTGCTTCGCCCGGTCAGGAGCGGCCGATCATCGGCATGAGCCCGCAGGCCGCGAGCGTCTTTCGCCCGCTGGCCAACTCCCCTCGTGTCGTGAAGGCTGGCCGCGACCACCTTCATTTCCGCCTCGCCACGATGCTCCTGGACCGCACTGCCGGCCGTCGAACCGGGGGGTGCAGCGCCATTCCGTGCCTTCAGCACCCGTCAGCCCTCTTCATTGCCTTCCCGGAGGCCCATGCCCTCCGAGCAGCGAGACGCGGGAGGCCGGAAGCGGATGATGGAGGTGTCGTCCCGGCGGCGCGGAATCATCGGGCCTGACGTTTCGCTGTTGCCGGCGAGAATGGCGATGGTCTGCCGTGCGTCTGATCCCGTGTGCGTTCAGAGGCACCAATCCCTCCGACTGACTGATCCCCTAAGACCGTTCGGTTTCCGGCCGCAACCCACGCGGCTCCGGACCGTGTTGCCGCGCAAGCGCGGCTGCCCGCCCCACTCCGGGCCTTATGGGCGAGCTGCCCGCGAGCGTGCAGTTGCAGGCGTCTCCCGCCGGCCTTGGCCGGGTCTCGTCGGAGGGATGGTCCCTCCGAGGAAGCAACGGAGACTTACAATGCAGAACATCGCCATTCTCGCCGGCAACATCGGTCAGGACCCCGAAACCCGCTTCGCGAGCGACAAGACCCGCATCACCAGCTTCACGCTGGCCACCTCGCGGCCCCGCTACTCGGAAGGCCGGGTCCTCCGCGACGAAAACGGCTACCGGGTCCAGGACACCGAATGGCACCGCATCACTTGCTTCAACGGCGTCGGCAAGACGGTCCAGGAGCATTGCAGCAAGGGCATGAAGGTTCTGGTTCGCGGCCGCATCCACTACACGAAGTGGAAGGACCAGCAGGGCAACGACCGCTACGGCAGCGAGATCATCGCCGAGACGGTCCAATTCCTGAGCCGGAAGCAGACCGAAAACGAGCGGGGCGGACAGACCGACTACGACGACGACATCCCGTTCTGAGCGGGAGGCCCAAGGCCCGGCGGCGCAAGCCGCCGGGTTTCTCCATGTTCGCGACCGATCGCGCCGCCGGAAGATTTACCGGCCCGGCCCCCCCCCCCCGCGCTGCGGCGCGACGGTCCGAGGTCTTCGCCGGGGCATCGGGCAGGTCCAAAAACCGGCATCCACTTTTTGGCCCGATGCTCCCCTGATGAAAGGGGGGCGGAGCCGCCCCTCTCAAACTCACCCCGAAGGGTCAGGGCAAAGCCCCGCCCCCTCCAGCTCCCCCACCCATAAAGGGGGTGCGACACCCCCTCCAAACCACCCCGGCCCATACGGACGCGGCCCCTTGTCGGGGCCGCGGGCTATCTCTCTCTGACTGCGCATTGTACGCCAGCCCATCCGGCGTCAAGGACTGCGCGGCCCCTCCAATTTTCGACCCCGTTCCTTGCTAGGCCCGGATCAGAAAATCGGTTCCTCCGCTTGCCGCACGGCGGCCGCGTTCCGCGTTCCCTGACCCCTCTGTGCTGAGGCGTGGACACCTTTCGTCAGAAACGAAAGGAGACTTAGAATGTCCAAGCTCGATTTCCTCGACTTCCACGCGAAGTTCATCGCCTTCGAAAATCAGGTTCGTGCGAACCGCGCCGAGTGCGACACGCGCTTTGCCGAGGTCGTCCATGACCGGCTCGCCGATGCGCTCGAGCAGCTTGCCGGGTTCTGCCGGGAAGGCCATCGGGCGGAAGCGTTGCTTCGGACCGAGACCGATCCGGCCGCGCGCGAGGCTCTGGAGATGACCATCGACTTCTGCGTCGGCGATCTCGAAACCAGCGGAGGCGGCTTCTATCCTTGGCATCTCCTGGATTGCATCGATCCGGAGATGGACTGGGGCGGCTACAGAGATCCGGTCGCGGAAATGTGGTGCCCTCGTCCGATCCCGAAGAGCTTCACCGTCAGCGACGAGCACCTCTTCGGTCTCGGCGAGATCATCCGGCGGATCGCGGCCGATACCGGCATCCGCTTCACCACCTATCTCTACTACGACTGCATCGGGCCGGACGGGGCGGCGGGCCTCGAACCCGCGATCTACGAGACCTCTATCAGAAACGAAAGATACCGATAGTGCCGGAGAGGCGGCGGGCGGCGGCAGACGCCTGCCGCCTTTGCGATGTCCTGGCTGCAAAGCCGAGCGGATCGACCGCTCGACCTTGCTGATGAAAGGGGGGCAAGCCACCCCTCTCAAGCTCTCCCCGGAAGGGGCAGGGCAGAGCCCCGCCCCCTCCAGCTCCCCCACCCATGAAGGGGGTGCGACACCCCCCTCCAAACCACCCCGGCCCATACGGACGCGGCCCCTTGTCGGGGCCGCGGGCTATCTCTCACTGACTACGCATTGTACGCCAGCCCATCCGGCGTCAAGGACTGCGCGGCCCCTCCAATTTTCCTCCGCCGGCCAGAGGCCGACTCCACAAAATCGGTTCCTCCGCTTGCCGCACGGCGGCCGCGTTCCGCGGTCCCTGACCCCTCTGTGCTTGAGGCGTGGACACCTTTCGTCAGAAACGAAAGGAGACTTGATATGTCTGATTTCCACTATGTCGAACTCTATGCGAAGTTCGCAGGCTTCCGCATCATGGTGCTTGCCAACCGGCTTGCCTGCGACGACGATTTCAGCCGCGGCGCTCACGACAGGCTGGTGGCCAAGCTCGACCAGCTCATCGACCTGGCGCGCGGGACGCTCGCCGCTCAGCATGCGCTGGCGCTGAACCCCGATGGCCCCGATGCAGACGATCTCGGCGAGCAGATCTGGGGCGCCGGGCAGGACCTCGCCTACAACTGGCGCGAACCGGACGGCATCGATCTTCTTCATTGCGAGGTTCACGTCGATTGGGCCACGAAGGAATACTACGACAGCCGCACCGGGACATGGCGCTTCCTCGACGGCTTCCCTCCGCCGCGCGTCGAAGTCGGTGACGACCGCCTGAACGGCCTTTGCGCCATCCTGCGCCAGATCGCCGCCGAAACCCGCATCCAATTCAATACCTACACCACCGATCCGGCCTTCGAGGACGAAGAGCAGGACGGATGACGTCATCAGGCGACAGGCGGCTTCGGCCGCTTGTCGCCTTTCCGTTGAGCCGGGAGCAAAGGCCGCCGGTTCGACCGGCCGCCTTGCTTGCGAAAAGAGGGCGTTGCCCCCCTCGCGCTCTCCCCATGAAGGAAGGGCAAGCCCCTCCTTCAAACATCCTCCCATGGGGAAAGGGGACGGTTCCCTCCTCCCTTTCCCCAAACCCCTTTCCCTCTCCCGGAAGCCGCTTTCCGCTGCGCCCTGAGCGGACTACCTCCGCGCAGGGGAACGCAGCCCTGGCATTGATCATTCGCCGCGATGGCGCGAATCCGCCCGGCAGAACGGCGGGTGCGCAGCTTCGTTGCCGACGCCGGACCGAGTGAGGCGCCCGATCACCCGTCGCGTGCTCGGCCTGGCGCTCGCATCTGGAAGGCGTTCGAGGCTCGCGGTCGGACGCCACCCTGCTCTTGAATGCTCCACTCTGGTTTCGCCATGCCCTTCCACGATCAACCCGTGAAGGGTCCGCTACGCAATGCGTGCGGCCTTTGCCGGCGCAGCCTGCAAGGTGATCGCGGCCATGCCGAAACATTTCGGGAGCCTGTCGAGCGGAGATGGTCCCGCTCCCGCACAGGAGCCGAGAAATGTCCCTTCCAGATGCAAACGCCTACGCCTTCAGCCTCGCCTCTACCCTGATGGTCTCCATCGTCATCTTCCGGGCCGGGGATGGCACGATGGCCGTGATGCCCTTCGCCGAATATGACGGCGACGAGGATGCGATCGTCGGGGAGATCGACCCGTTCGCCTGATCCGGCCAGGGGGCGCTCGCCCTCTTTCCGGCTCGCCGACGGGAAGGCACCACATACCGGGCGAGCGTGGCGCACGGCGACCGAATCAGTTCGGCCTAACCTATAGAGAACCCGTGAATTTCACTCGATTACCGCTGGCTCTTTTTGCCAAGAGCGACTAAATTAGTCGTAGTTCTGGCGTGCGCATTCGTGGCTGTAGGAGGTGATCATGCATGATCACCGCCCGACAGTCGCGGGCCGCGCGCGCGTTGCTTGGATGGACGCAGGAGACGCTCGCTGACAAGGCCCAGGTTTCCCTGACCGCGCTGAAGCGCCTTGAGTCCGAGAGCGGCCTCAAGGTCTACGAAAGCACGCGGGATCAGGTGCGCCGGGCTCTCGAAAACAACGGCATCATGTTTCTGAGCACCGATCAGGGTGAGGGCTTGATGCTTGTTCGGCCGAAACAACAGCACCGCAAAGAATACTGATGCCGCTATTTCCTTCTGAAGCAAACCTTCCTTTGTCATTCTGCCATGCCGGGCTGGCACATTGGCGGCGCGCTGGAGCGCAATCCCAGGGGACAAGCCATGATCGGACCCTGCCGTGACCGACAACGCCTTTCTCGATGCACCGCCGGATTGCCCGGAACTGACACCCTACGACCGCAAGAACATGAAGCGCTACTTCCGCCTGCACGACTCGGCTGCGGACGGCGCGTGCTGGCGGGAGGCGGTCTCGATCCTGTTCGGCCTCGACGCGGACAGCGAGCCTGAACGCGCGCGGCACGTCTACGACACCCACCTGGCGCGGGCGCGCTGGCTGACCGAGCAGGGCTATCGCCATCTCGTGCGCGAAGGATACCGGAAATAAGCGATCACCGTGATGCCTGCGCGGCAACATCCGTTGCCAGCGATCGGGCTTCCGCGAGCAAGCGGCAATTGTAATCATCACTCCTCTGCACGCCCTAATTCTACGACTGCGAGGAGGAGGCGATGAAACCCGACATATCGCAGTGGCGATCTTCCTCCACCTACGACTTCCTGGACGATATCGACTCCCCTGACATCGCCTGGGAGTGGCTTCGCCGCAATGCGAAATATCAGGGCGACTACCGGGCCGTGGCGGACGCGGCGGTCGACGATACGCCTGCCACCGTAGACCTGATCAACAACTGGGGGCTTTGCTTTCCCCGTCCGGCCCGGCCTCTCGGCCGTAGAAACGCCGGTATTCTGGCTGCCCGGCCACGACACCGGCGCTCTCGTCCTCGCCGCCACGCCGCCAATCCTTTCCGGCGGACTTGATCTCTCGGCCGCGCTCGGGTCGGCCGAGGCCAGAGCGAGCGACGACGGCGAATATTTCCGGTACGACCTCGGCGGCGGCCGCTACCTCAATCTCGTACGCCTTTCCGGCGCTGACGCCGGCGGACCGCTCTCGATCGTCATTCCGATCGATACGGACGGGCTCGACCGCGCCGATGCCGTCCAACGCCTGTTCAGCCGGCTGTTGCGGCGGCGCGTGCCGGAGGACCGGCGTCTGACCCGCCAGCAACGCCGGCGGGCGCGGCACATGCTCCAGGCTGTCGATGGCCGCATGAACGGCGCTACCTACCGCGAGATCGCGGGCGTCATCTACGGACAGGCGCGGATCGCCGACGAGCCCTGGAAGACGTCGGCCCTGCGCGATGCCGTCATGGATCTCGTCAAGGACGCCTTCTCCATGATCGAGGGCGGCTATCTCAGCCTCCTGCGCCGGCGCCGGCGCAAATAATCCGGCGTCGGGCCAGGGGGTGCGATTTTAGCATCGCCATCTTCGCACTCCCCCCTGCCGTTGCTTCTTCGCCACCGTGGCCTTCGACCGCCGCTGACCATCAGCGGCCTCGCGAACCCCACGGAGGCCCGATCATGACGCCCGACATTTCCGACCTGCCGCCACGCTATCTTCGCACGCCCGAGGCCGCGCTATACCTCGGCCTGTCTGGCCGGACCCTCGAAAAGCATCGCACCTACGGCACCGGCCCGGCCTATCGCAAGCTCGGCGGCCGCGTCGTCTACGCGATCGACGACCTCAAAGCCTGGGCCGAGCGGGGCGCTGTCACCTCGACCGCCGATCCACGCGGCTCGGTCTTGCCCGCCAAGCGCCACGCTTCCCTGGTGTCGCCCGCCTACAACGGCGTGCGGCGGCATCGCTGAGGCGGACCCGGCATGCAGCGCCGCCGCCTCATCACGCCCAGCGAACGCAACACGCTCGATCCTTTCGTCGTCGCGACCGGCGATGCGCGGCCGCGCGACCAGCGCGATCTCATGGAACGGCCGTTCTTCTCGCTGGCCAAGGCCAAGCGCGTCGTGCCGATCCTCTACGAGGCCGGCGACGTGCGCGTCGAGGTCCTTGCCGTGCAGGAGCACGGCATGGCGACCATCTGGGACGCCGACGTCCTGATCTGGGCCGCGAGCCAGATCGTCGAAGCCGAGAATCTCGGCCTTCGAACCTCGCGCTTCCTGCGCTTCACCCCTTATCAGCTTCTCACCGCGATCGGCCGCGAGACCGGCGCGCGCGACTACAAGCTCCTCAAGGGCGCACTCTCGCGGCTCCAGTCGACGGTCATCCGCACCAACATCCGCCAGGGCGAGAACTGGCGGCGGCACCAGTTCTCGTGGATCAACGAGTGGGAGGAACTTTCCCGCGCCGACGGCCGCGTCGAGGGCATGGAGTTCGTCCTGCCCGACTGGTTCTACCGGGGCGTCGTCGACCGCTCGCTGGTCCTCACCATCGATCCGGCCTACTTCCGATTGAGCGGCGGCATCGAGCGGTGGCTCTACCGCGTCGCCCGCAAGCACGCCGGACGCCAGCCCGGCGGCTGGCTGTTCGACGTTCCGCACCTCCATGAGAAATCCGGCAGCCTGGTGCGCGTCTCCGACTTCGCGCTCCAGCTCCGCCGCATCGCCCTGCGCCAGCCGCTGCCCGGCTACCGCCTGCGCATCGAGCGGGAGGGCCGCCGCGAACTGCTAAGGATCGTACCGGTCAGCCCGTCAGCGGCCCCTGTGGACAAGGCTGTGGACGCGATCGGGATTTCGCACGCAGCACTATCGGGATTTCGCACGCAGGCGGTATCGGGACTTCGCACGCACGCACCACAGTTAAGTCTCTGGCCCGAAACCACGATTCCCGGCCTTAACTTAGAGTCTAATAGAGAATCTAACATTGTTGGGCGCGCGCGCGATGTGGAAAACCTCATCCGCAGCGCCGCCAGAAGTCTCGATGCCGGCGTCACGAAGACGAAACACGGACATGGGCCGCAGGCTAGTCCGGTTACGTCTTTCCGTAAATCCTCCCTTACGGCCGACGATACTTCAAACGCGCCGACGCCGCCCCGATCCCGAAAGCCGGGAGGGCACACATGATCGTCGCCGTGCTCAACCAGAAGGGCGGCGTCGGCAAGACGACGCTCGCCCTCCATCTCGCCGGCGAATGGGCGCGGCGCGGCCAGCGCGTCACCCTGATCGACGCCGACCCGCAGGGCTCCGCGCTCGACTGGTCGCAGCAGCGCGGGCGGGAGGGCCTGCCACGCGCCTTCGGCGTCGTCGGCCTCGCCCGCGACACGCTGCATCGCGAAGCCCCGGAACTCGCCCGCGACGCCGACCACATCGTCATCGACGGACCGCCTCGTGTCGCCGGACTCATGCGCTCCGCGCTGCTCGCCGCCGACCTCGTGCTGATGCCGGTGCAACCGTCGCCGCTCGACGGCTGGGCCTCGGCGGAGATGCTGGCGCTCCTGACGGAGGCGCGCATCTACCGGCCTCAGCTCGTCGCCCGCTTCGTCCTCAACCGCTGCGCCGCCCGCACGGTGATCGCGCGCGAGACGGCCGAGACGCTGGCCGAGCACGATCCGCCGGTGCTCGCCACGACGATCGGCCAGCGCGTCATCTTCGCCGACGCCGCGCAGACCGGACGGCTTGCCTGCGAGATCGCCGCCGACAGCCTGGCCGCGCGCGAGATCTCGGCGCTGGCGGCCGAGATCGCGCGGCTCGGCGTCGGGAGGACCGCGCCATGACGGTGCTTTCCGAAACCCTCCTGGCCGGCGATTGCCGCGACCTCATGCCGGAACGCGGCCCGTTCGACATGATCCTCGCCGATCCGCCTTACGGCGACACCTCGCTCGCCTGGGACCGCCGCGTCGAAGGCTGGCTTCCGCTCGCGCGGGCCGCCCTCAAGCAGACCGGCTCTTTGTGGGTGTTCGGTTCGCTGCGCAGCTTCATGGTCACGGCGATCCGGTTCGCGGATGCAGGCTTTCGCATCGCGCAGGAGATCGTCTGGGAGAAGCAGAACGGCTCCAGCTTCCATGCCGACCGCTTCAAGCGGGTGCATGAGCTGGCCGTTCAATTCTATCCCGCCGAGACGCCTTGGCGCGACGTCTACAACGATGTCCAGACGACGCCGGACGCGCTGGCGCGCACGGTGCGGCGAAAGAAGCGGCCGCCCCTTACCGGCCAGATCGACGCCGGCCACTATGTCAGCCAGGACGGCGGGCCGCGCCTCATGCGCTCGGTCATCTACGTGCGCAACGCGCATGGCCGCGCCATCCATCCGACCGAGAAGCCGTCCGCGCTTCTCGAAATCCTGATCCGCACGAGCTGCCCTCCTGGCGGCCTGGTCGGCGACTGGTTCGCCGGTTCGGGCGCGGCGGGCGAAGCCTGCCGGCTTTCCGGCCGCCGCTATCTCGGCTGCGAGATCGACGCCGCCATGGCCGAGCGTGCCCGCGCGCGCATCGCCTCCGTGCTGCCATTCGACGCGGGAGCCGCGCCATGACGGTCCGCACGGAAAAGCGCGGCTTCGCCTCCCGGCCCGGCGACGCCGAAGGCTGGATCAAGGCTGGCGAGACGCCGCCCGCGCGCAGTGGCGATGCCGCCGCCTTCACCGCGCGCCTCACCATCGACATCACGCCCGAGCTGCGCGGCCGCATCAAGATCGCCGCCTTCCGGCGCGGCGTCACGGCGTCCGACATGCTCCGCGAGCTGCTCGAACGCGAATTTCCCGACCGCCAAGGAGACATGCCATGACCGGCAATGCGGCCTACCGCTTGCGCGGCCGTCCGCTGCCGAACGGACCGGCGCCCTTCACCACGCTCGTCGAACTCACCTGGATCGAGAAGCGGATCGAGTGCTGGATCAGGTTCGGCCAGGAGAGCTACGAGCAGAAGCTCGACCGCCGCCGCAGGCTCGTCGGCTTCGCGCCCGAGACGATCTTCTGCCTCGTGCGCTGGGCCGCCAACGAGCACGGCACGATCATCTCGCGCGTCGACATCGTGCGCGCCGTCGACCGAGGCGAGCCGTTCCAGACGCTGCCATTCGTGCGGCCCGGCGGCGACATCCTGCTCAAGATCGACGGCTGGCCGAAGGTTGAGCGCGTGCTCCAGATCGTCGACGCGATCGAGGCGCAGGGCATCGATCCCGCCGAGGTTTCGCCCGACCACTGGCGGCACGTCCACAACCGGCTCGCCGCGGGTCACGAACCGCGCGCCTACACCGTCACCCGGCACAAGGCGTTTCTCCTGCGCCGGAGGGCGGAGCCATGACCCGCCTCGGCTACGCCGTCGTGACGTGCCTCGCGGCCACGGGCGCGGTCGCGGCGGCGATCGTCCCGGCGCCGACACGGCTGATCTGGAACGCGACCGCCAGCGCGCCAGTCGGATTCTACACGGTCGAGCCCGCCGTTGCCCTGGAAGTACCGGATCTGGTCGCCGTGCTGCCGCCCGAGCCGCTCGCGAGCTTCATGGTCGCGCGCGGCTATGTCGGTCGCGGCGTGCCGCTCCTCAAGCGCGTGCTCGGCCTGCCGGGGCAAAGGGTCTGCCGCACCGGGCGCACCATCACGGTCGACGCGGTGGAGATGGGCGAGGCGCTGGAGCGCGACCGTATGGGCCGCGACCTGCCCGCCTGGCAGGGCTGCCGGGTGATCGGCGACGGCGAACTCTTCCTCATGAACGACGTCCGCGACAGCCTCGATGGCCGCTACTTCGGCGCGCTTCCCGCCTCGGCGGTCATCGGCCGCGCGATGCCTCTCTACACCGATGACGACGGCGATGGCCGCTTCGTCTGGCGCGCGCCGACGCGGTGACGACGCGCTCCTTTCATCCTCACCGCAACGCACAGGAGACGAAAACCATGGCGCATCTCGGCCACTTCACCCGCACAGAAACCGGCTTCGAAGGGCGCTTCCGCGCGCTCGGCATCGACGAGCCGCTCACTTTCGTTCCAGCCGAACCATTGGAGACCGAGAACGCGCCGCAATACCGCATCCTGCTCGGCGATCAGGACGGTCTCGACATTGGCGCGGGCTGGTCGCATGTCGGCGAACGCGCTGGCGAGTTCGTCTCCGTCGACCTCTACAGCCCGCTCTTTGGCGGCATTCTGCGCGCCAATCTCTTCCGCGACCCCGACGACGAGACGGTCTGGGGCCTGCACGTCACTCCCTCGAAGAAGAAGCGGGCGGAGGACTGAATGGTGCCGGTCCAACCTTCCGCCAGCGTCGGACCACCTTCCGCCGCCCGACGCCCAGCACTCCTCCTTCTTCTTTCCGGCCTGATCTTCGCCGCGCCCTCGGCGTTCCCGGCTTACGCGCAGACCGTGCAGCCGGCGCGCAACGCGGCCGCCGATCCGCATGCCGCCCACGTTGCCGAGGCGTCGCGACGCTTCGCCATTCCGCAGGCGTGGATCGTCGCGGTAAAGCGCGCCGAAAGCGCCGGCGACATGCGCGCCGTGTCCCCGGCCGGTGCGATGGGCCTGATGCAGATCATGCCCGCGACCTGGGCCGAGCTGCGCGGTCGCTATGGCCTCGGCCGCGATCCGTTCGCGCCGCGCGACAACATCCTCGCGGGCACGGCCTATCTGCGCGAGATGCTCGACCGCTACGGCAATGTCGCGGCGATGCTGGCGGCCTACAATGCAGGGCCGGCGCGACTCGACCAGCATCTCGCGACCGGCCGTGCGCTGCCCGCCGAAACCCGCGCCTATGTCGCGGCGATCCTGCCGGCAATCGGCGTGAAAGCCGACCTCCGCGCCGCCGCCATGCTGCGCGGCAAGCGCCGCGGATGGCGGGATGCGCCGCTCTTCGTCGGCGCGCCCGGCGATGCGGCCGCCTCCCTACCGGCGCGCCGTCAGCCTGCCGTCGCGCCGCAGTCCGGCGACCTCTTCATCGCCCGTTCGGGCGCTGGAGGTCCGAGATGACGGCGTTCGCGGTCTCGGTCGGCGTAGCGTGCAACCGGCGAGGATCGGCGGGGTGGCCGGGGAGGCGCAGAACCACAACCGGACGATGGCGAGATAAAAAGGCGCGAGGTGCGCCTGATTCCGGTTGTGGTTTTTCAAGGAGTTACGCGCCGTCTGCGCGATGTGCGCGGTTCTGGCGAACCTCGCGATTTTCCGGCTTTCGCCGTCTTTTCCATGACTTGCCGCGATGTGCGGGGCTCATGTGATGAGCGCCGAGGACGATTTCCGCATCCGCCCTGGCCGCATCCGCTCTTCGAAGGCGCAGCGCGCCAGACCGTTCATCGCTCAGGCGCTCGCTGCCGCGCAGAAGGCCGGCGGGCGCGTCTCGCGCTCCGGCCGGATCACGCCCGGCAACCGCTCGCAGTTCGGGCGCGGCCGGCGCGCCAGCGTGCAGGCGAACCGCGTGCTCACGCGCCGCTCGCGCAACGTGGTGATCAAGACCCGCGTGGTCCGGCACTCGGCGCGCGCCGCTCCGCTCGCCGCCCATCTCAAATATCTCCAGCGTGACGGCGTGACCCGCGACGGCGAGAAGGCCCGCCTGTTCGGCGCCGAGCTGGACGAGGTGGACGCCCGCGACTTCGCCGAGCGCGGCGAGGACGACCGGCACCACTTCCGCTTCATCGTCTCACCCGAAGACGCCGGGCGCATGACCGATCTGAGGGACTTCGCCCGCGATCTCATGAGCCAGATGGAAAAGGACCTCGGCACGAAGCTCGATTGGGTCGGCGTCGATCACTGGAACACCGACAACCCGCACGTCCACATCATCCTGCGCGGCCGCACGGACGACGGGCAGGACCTCGTGATCGCCCGCGACTACATCAAGGAGGGGATGCGAGCACGCGCGCAGGATCTCGTGACGCAGGACCTCGGCCTGCGCAGCGATCTCGAAATCCGCGGCCATCTGGAGCGGCAGGTCGAGGCCGAGCGCTGGACCGATCTCGACCGGCAGCTCGCGTGCGACGGCTATCGCACCGGCGTCATCGACGTCGCGCCGCATCCCGACCGCCAGCCCGACGAATATCTCCCGCTCAAGGTCGGCCGGCTGCGCAAGCTCGAATCCCTCGGCCTCGCCGAAGAGATCGGCCCCGGCCAGTGGACGATCTCGGACAAGGCCGAGCCGACGCTGCGCGAACTCGGAGAGCGCGGCGACATCATCAAGCGCATGCACCGTGCGCTCGCCGAACGCGGCATCGAGCGTGGCACGGCGAGCTATGTGCTCGCGGCCGAGAGCCTTGACGACCCGATCGTCGGCCGGCTGGTCGAGCGCGGCCTGGATGACGAGCTGAAAGGCACGGCCTATGCCGTGGTCGATGGCGTCGACGGCCGCACCCATCACATCAAGTTCCCCGATCTCGACTCGACCGGCGACAGCGCGCCGGGGTCTATCGTCGAGCTGCGGAAGTTCGACGACGCCCAGGGGCGCCGCCGCGTCGCGCTCGCCGTCCGCTCCGACCTCGACATCGGCCGGCAGGTCTCGGCGACCGGCGCGACCTGGCTCGACCGGCAGAACATTGCCCGCGAGCCGGCGTCGCTCTCGGAGGGCGGCTTCGGCGCGGAGGTGCGCGACGCGCTCGACCGCCGCGCCGAGCGCCTGATCGAGCAGGGCTTTGCCGAGCGGCACGGCCGCAGCGTGATATTCAACCGCAATCTCCTGCGAACCTTGCGCCAGCGCGAGGTCGACGCGCTCGGCGGCCAGATCGCCGCGCAGACGGGTCGCGCGTTCAACCATTCCGCCAGCGGCGAATACGTCGCCGGGACCTATCGCCAGCGCTTCACGCTCGCCTCCGGCCGCTTCGCCATGATCGACGACGGCCTCGGTTTCCAGCTCGTGCCCTGGTCGCCCTCGCTCGAAAAGCAGCTCGCCAAGCACGTCTCCGGCGTCGCGCGCGGGGACGGCGGCGTCGACTGGTCGTTCGGCCGCAAGCGCGGGCTCGGCCTTTGACCATCACACCCTTCCAAGAAAGGACCCCGCAATGTCCGCCACGAAAATCCTCTGGGGCCAGATCCTCACCGTCTTCCTGATCGTCCTTGCGACGACATGGACGGCGACGCAATGGACCGCGTGGCGGCTCGGGTTTCAGGCGCAGCTCGGCGCGCCCTGGTTCGAACTCGCCGGATGGCCGGTCTACTATCCGCCGTCCTTCTTCCTGTGGTGGTACTTCTACGACGCCTATGCGCCGTCCGTTTTCATGGAAGGCGGCCTCGTCGCGGCATCAGGCGGCTTCATCGCCATCGCCGTTGCCATCGGCATGTCGGTCTGGCGGGCGCGCGAGAACAAGGAGGTCGAAACCTTCGGCTCGGCGCGATGGGCGCGGCCGGAGGAGATCACCGCCGCGCGTCTTCTCGACCCGGATGGCGTGGTGCTCGGCCGGATGGATCGCTCCTATCTGCGCCATGACGGGCCGGAGCATGTCATGTGTTTCGCCCCGACCCGATCCGGCAAGGGCGTCGGCCTCGTCGTGCCGACCCTGCTGACCTGGCCGGGAAGCTGCGTCGTCCACGACATCAAGGGCGAGAACTGGAGCCTGACCGCCGGCTTCCGTTCGCGGCACGGCCGCGTCCTCCTGTTCGATCCGACCAATGCGCGCTCCTCGGCCTACAATCCTCTGCTCGAGGTGCGAAAGGGCCAGTGGGAGGTCCGCGACGTCCAGAACATCGCCGACATTCTCGTCGACCCGGAGGGCTCGCTGGAGAAGCGGAACCACTGGGAGAAGACCAGCCACGCGCTTCTGGTCGGCGCGATCCTCCATGTCCTCTATGCCGAGAAGGACAAGACGCTCGCCGGTGTCGCCGCCTTTCTCTCCGATCCGAAGCGGACGATCGAAGCCACGCTCGACGCGATGATGCGAACGGCGCATCTGGGCGAGGCCGGGCCGCACCCTGTCGTCGCCAGCGCGGCGCGCGAGCTGCTCAACAAATCCGATAACGAACGCTCGGGTGTGCTCTCCACCGCGATGTCGTTCCTCGGCCTCTACCGCGATCCGGTCGTGGCCGAGGTGACGCGCCGCTGCGACTGGCGGATCGGCGATATCGTCGGCGCTGCGCGCCCGACGACGCTCTATCTCGTGGTCCCGCCTTCCGACATCAACCGGACCAAGCCGCTGATCCGGTTGATCCTCAACCAGATCGGCCGCCGGCTCACCGAGGAGCTGGAGACGAGGGGCGATCGCCATCGTCTGCTCCTCATGCTCGACGAGTTTCCCGCACTCGGCCGGCTGGATTTTTTTGAGAGTGCGTTAGCCTTCATGGCGGGATACGGGCTGAAGAGCTTCCTGATCGCGCAGTCGCTGAACCAGATCGAGAAAGCCTACGGGCCGAACAATTCGATCCTCGACAACTGCCATGTCCGCGTCGCCTTCGCCACGAATGACGAGCGGACGGCCAAGCGTGTCTCCGACGCGCTCGGCACGGCGACCGAGATGCGGGCGATGAAGAATTATGCCGGGCACAGGTTGAGCCCTTGGCTCGGCCACCTGATGGTGTCGCGCTCGGAGACGGCGCGACCGCTCCTCACGCCCGGCGAGATCATGCAGCTTCCGCCCGCCGACGAAATCGTCATGGTGGCGGGCACGCCGCCGATCCGGGCGAAGAAGGCCCGCTACTTCGAGGACCCGCGTTTTCAGGAAAGGGTCCTGCCGCCCCCGGCGCTGGTCTCCGAGAATGTCGAGCCGGACGACTGGAGCAGCCTGCCCCTGCCGCAGCGGCCGGAGGTCGATCTGACCCCGGTCTCCGGCGTTGGCGAGGATGACGACGATCCGACCGAATCCGAGCGGCGGCACCAGCCTGAACTCAGCCGCGTCAAAACCGTCGAGAAAAAGGAGCCGATCGACAACGAGTTCGGCGGCGATCCCGGCGACGACAGCGAGGACGATACCGTTCGCAACAGCCGGATGAACCGGCTTATGCGGCAGGTCGCGCGGCAGGCTTCGCTCGATCCCAATGACGGCATCGACCTGTGAGGCCCGCGATGATCCGAACACCGAAAAAGCAGCGCCTGTCCGTCTATCTCGATCCCGATGTCATGCAGGCGCTCGTTGCCTATTCGGCCCGGCGCGACCAGTCGCGCTCGCTGATCGCCGAAGCCGCGATCGCGTCCTTCCTGTCACCCGACGATGCCGAGCGCCGGGAGGCGGTCGTCGCCAAGCGCCTCGATCAGCTCGACCGCCGCATGACGCGCCTGGAGCGCGATCTCGGCATCGCCGTCGAGACGCTGGCCGTCTTCGTCCGCTTCTGGCTCACGACGACGCCCGCGTTGCCCGAGCCTGCCGCGCAGGCCGCGAAGGCGAAGGCCGGCGAACGCTACGATGCCTTCGTCGCCGTCCTCGGCCAGCGGCTCGTCAAAGGCCCGAAGCTCCGGCAGGAGGTTTCGGAGGACATGGACGCGGCGGGCAAGGACGAGGGCGGCACGCCGTAGGCCGAGGCGAATTATACAGTCCGCAATCTGACCACCGCGCCGCGAAAACAGATAAGTCCAAGCAACTGATTCGGTTTTCGCGCGCGCCCACCGGGATCACCGTCACGAGCGGACTCCGCCGTTTTCCTGTCTTTGCACGCCACCGCACTACTACGACCGATACTTGTTGAATCGGCCCGACTTCGGGCTCTTTTACTCATCCCCGATCCAGGGCTGCGCATGGGGCGTGCCCGCTACCGGACGGGGACGACGTGGCGCGATCCTTCCAACAGACCGAGGCGACGACGCGGGGAGCGCGGATGCTCCGTACCGCGCTCGGACCCGCAATCGCCGGGTTTCTGGAGGACCCCGCGGTTGTCGAGGTAATGCTCAATCCCGATGGGCGGCTCTGGATCGACCGGCTCTCCGAAGGGCTGGCCGATACGGGGGAGCGGCTGTCGGCGGCCGATGGCGAGCGCATCGTGCGGCTCGTCGCGCATCATGTCGGCGCGGAGGTCCATGCCGGAGCGCCGCGCGTCTCGGCCGAGCTGCCCGAGAGCGGCGAGCGGTTCGAGGGCCTTCTTCCTCCCGTGGTCTCCGCGCCCGCCTTCGCGATCAGAAAGCCGGCCGTCGCGGTATTCACCCTCGCCGATTACGTCGCCTCCGGCATCATGTCCGCCGACCAGGCGCAGACGCTACGCATGGCGGTCCAGTCACGCGCCAACATCCTTGTCGCCGGCGGCACGTCGACCGGCAAGACGACGCTGACCAACGCCTTGCTGGCCGAAGTGGCGAAGGGCGCGGATCGCGTGGTCATCATCGAAGACACCCGCGAGCTGCAATGCGCCGCGCCGAACCTCGTCGCCATGCGGACCAAAGAGGGCGTCGTCACCCTCTCCGATCTCGTGCGCTCGTCGCTGCGCCTGCGCCCTGACCGCATTCCCATCGGCGAGGTGCGCGGCGCCGAGGCCCTCGATCTTCTCAAGGCATGGGGCACCGGACATCCCGGCGGCATCGGCACCATCCATGCCGGCACGGCGATCGGCGCGTTGCGCCGCCTCGAACAGCTCATTCAGGAAGCCGTCGTCACCGTCCCGCGCGCCCTGATCGCCGAGACCATCGATCTCGTCGCCGTGCTCGCCGGCCGAGGCTCCGGCCGCCGTCTCGCCCAGCTCGCCCGCGTCGAAGGGCTCACCGCCGACGGCGACTACCACGTCATTCCCGCAACTCAGCCCCCCACAGGAGAACCTTGATGAAGTCGCCCGCTTCCGCCCCGATCACGACCGTTCCGCCGGTTCCGGCCAAGCCGCCCAGGTCCTCCGTGCTGCGGGGAGCATACGACCGGCTCGCCAGTTCGACCGCGCTCGTCACCATCATGATGATGTCGGCCGCGCCGTCCGCCCACGCCTCCGGCTCCTCGATGCCGTGGGAAGCGCCGCTTCAGAAGATCCTCGAATCCGTCGAAGGGCCGGTCGCGAAAATCGTGGCCGTGATCATTATCATCGTGACGGGTCTGACGCTCGCCTTCGGCGATACGGCCGGCGGCTTCCGCCGTCTCATCCAGATCGTCTTCGGCCTGTCGATCGCGTTCGCGGCCAGTTCCTTCTTCCTCTCCTTCTTCTCGTTCGGCGGCGGGGCGCTCATCTGATGGCGGCCGGCTTCGAACAGCTCGACGCCGTGCCGGGGTTCTCGGTTCCCGTCCATCGCGCGCTGACCGAGCACATCCTGCTCGGCGGCGCGCCGCGCTCGATCGCCATCATGAACGGGACGCTCGCCGGCGCCGTCGGCCTTGGCCTGCGGCTCTGGCTGGTCGGGCTCGCGATCTGGATGATCGGCCATCTCACCGCCGTCTGGGCGGCCAAGCGCGATCCGCTCTTCGTGGAGGTCGGGCGCCGACATCTGCGCATCCCCGGCCACCTGTCGGTGTGAGGGCGCGGCCATGATGAACCTTGCCGAATACCGCCGCACCTCCGCCCGCCTCGCTGATTACCTGCCCTGGGCCGCGCTCGTCGGCGCCGGCGTCGTCCTCAACAAGGATGGCTCGTTCCAGCGCACGGCGCGCTTTCGCGGGCCGGATCTGGATTCCGCCGTGGCGGCCGAACTGGTCGCCGTCGCCGCCCGCCTCAACAACGCCTTCCGCCGCCTCGGCTCCGGCTGGGCGATCTTCGTCGAGGCGCAGCGGTCCGAGGCCGCGACCTATCCCGACAGCCGCTTTCCCGATCCCGCCTCATCGTTGGTCGATTCCGAGCGCAAGGCCGATTTCGAGGAAGAGGGCGCGCATTTCGTGTCCAGCTATTTCCTCACCATGCTTTACCTGCCGCCCGCCGAGGAAGCCGCCCGCACGGAAGCGTGGCTCTATGAAGGCCGGGAGCGCTCCGGCGTCGATCCTCATGAGGCGCTGCGCGCCTTCACCGACCGCACCGATCGCATCCTGGCACTGCTCGACGGCTTCATGCCGGAATGCGCATGGCTCGATGACGGCGAGACGCTCACCTACCTGCATTCGACAATTTCGACCAACCGGCACCGCGTCCGCGTGCCGGAGGCACCGATGTACCTCGATGCGCTGCTCGCCGACCAGCCGCTCACCGGCGGGCTGGAGCCGCGCCTGGGCGAGCAACATCTTCGCATCCTCACCATTGTCGGATTTCCGACCGCGACGACGCCCGGCATTCTCGACGAGCTGAACCGGCTCGCCTTCGAATATCGCTGGTCGACGCGCGCGATCCTCCTCGACAAGACCGATGCCATCCGCCTCCTGACCAAGATCAGGCGGCAGTGGTTCGCCAAGCGCAAATCGATCGCCGCGATCCTCAAGGAGGTGATGACCAACGAGCAATCCGTGCTCGTCGACACCGACGCCGCGAACAAGGCGCAGGATGCGGATCTCGCGCTTCAGGAACTCGGCCAGGACTTCGCCGGAGAAGCATACATCACCGCCACCGTGACCGTCTGGGACGGCGACGCCCGCGTGGCCGACGAGAAGCTGCGGCTGGTCGAGAAGGTGATCCAGGGCCGCGATTTCACCTGCATGCCCGAGACCATCAACGCCGTGGATGCCTGGCTCGGCAGCCTGCCCGGCCACGTCTACGGAAATGTCCGGCAGCCGCCGGTCAACACCCTCAACCTTGCCCACATGATGCCGCTCAGCGCCGTGTGGGCGGGGCCGGAACGGGACGAGCATCTCGGCGCGCCCCCGCTGCTGTATGGCGGGACCGAAGGCTCGACCCCGTTCCGGTTTTCTTTGCATGTCGGCGATGTCGGCCATACGCTCGTCGTCGGCCCGACCGGCGCAGGCAAGTCCGTGCTGCTCGCGCTCATGGCCTTGCAGTTCCGTCGTTACAAGCGCTCGCAGGTCTTCGCCTTCGATTTCGGGGGCAGCATCCGCGCCTCGGCGCTCGCCATGGGCGGCGACTGGCACGATCTCGGCGGCGACCTGACCGATGGCTCGGAAACCTCGGTTTCCCTCCAGCCGCTCGCCCGCATCCATGAGGTGCCGGAACGCGCCTGGGCGGCCGACTGGATCGTCGCCATCCTGATGCGCGAGGGCGTGCAGATCACACCGGAGGTCAAGGAGCACCTCTGGACCGCGCTGACCTCGCTCGCCTCCGCGCCGGTCGGGGAGCGCACCATCACCGGCCTTGCCGTGCTGCTCCAGTCGAACGACCTGAAACAGGCGCTGCGCCCCTACTGCGTCGGCGGTCCATATGGCCGCCTGCTCGACGCCGAGAGCGAGCATCTCGGCTCGGCGTCCGTACAGGCGTTCGAGATCGAGGGGCTGGTCGGAACCGGCTCCGCCGCGGCGGTGCTGGCTTATCTCTTCCATCGCATCGGCGACCGGCTCGACGGCCGGCCGACGCTCCTGATCATCGACGAAGGCTGGCTGGCGCTCGACGACGACGGCTTTTCCGGCCAGCTCCGCGAATGGCTGAAGACGCTGCGCAAGAAGAACGCCAGCGTGATCTTCGCCACGCAATCGCTGTCCGACATCGATGGCAGCAGCATTGCGCCCGCCATCATCGAAAGCTGCCTGACCCGGTTGCTCCTGCCGAATGAACGCGCGGTCGAGCCCCAGATCACGGCGATCTATCGGCGCTTCGGCCTCAACGACCGCCAGATCGAGCTGATCGCCCGCGCCACGCCGAAGCGCGACTACTACTGCCAGTCGCGGCGCGGCAACCGGATGCTCGAGCTGGGCCTGTCGGAAGTCGGGCTCGCGCTTTGCGCGGCCTCCTCGAAATCCGACCAGACCCTCATCGACCAGATCGTCGCCGAACACGGCCGCGACGGCTTCCTGCCCGCGTGGCTCGCGGCGCGCGACGTCGCATGGGCCGCGGACCTCATCCCCGATCTCGTCAACTTCGACCCCCAGCCCGAACAGGAGAACTGAAACATGACGCCCACCTCGCCTCGCATCTCCGCCGCCCTGCTTGCCGCCACCGTGCTGTCCGTACCGCTCGCCGTCGCTCCGGTCCTGACCACCCCGGCACACGCCTGGAAGATCGTCTACGATCCGACCAATTACGCCCAGAACGTCCTTCAGGCCGCCCGCGCGCTGGAGCAGATCACCAACCAGATCACGTCGCTCCAGAACGAGGCGCAGATGCTCATCAACCAGGCGAAGAACCTGGCGAGCCTGCCGTTCTCCTCGCTCCAGCAGCTCCAGCAGTCCGTGCAGCGCACGCAGCAGCTCCTGAGCCAGGCGCAGAACATCGCATTCGACGTCGGCCAGATCGATCAGGCGTTCAAGACGCAATACGGCAACGCCTCGCTGACCGCCTCGGACGCCAAGCTGATCGAGGACGCGAAGACCCGCTGGCAGAACACCGTCGGCGGTCTGCAGGACGCCATGCGCGTCCAGGCCACCGTTGTCGGCAACATCGACACCAACCGTACCCAGATGTCGGCGCTGGTCGGGCAGAGCCAGGGCGCGACCGGCGCACTTCAGGCAACCCAGGCCGGCAACCAGCTCCTCGCCCTTCAGGCGCAGCAGCTCGCCGACCTGACCGCCGTGATCGCCGCGAACGGCCGGGCGCAGGCGCTCACCGACGCCGAGCGTTCAGCGGCCGCCGAGCAGGGACGCGAGCAGCGCCGCCGCTTCCTCACGCCCGGCTCCGGCTACCAGCCGGGAAACGCCAAGATGTTCAACGGCAACTGAGACGCAGGAAGGGGGACGACCATGGACGGCAAGATGCTGGCCCGGCTGGGCGCCGTCGTCTTCGTGGCTGTCGCGATCACAGCGACGGCCATCGAGCTGACCCGCAAGGACGAGGTAAATGTCCCGGAGCCGGCGCGGGCCGTCGAGCGCTCGATCGATGCGCTTCGCGTCGAACAGCGACGGTGCCAGCAGCTTGGCGAGGCCGCCGGCAAGGATGCCGGATGCCTGCGCGTCTGGGCCGAGACCCGCGATCGCTTTCTCGGCCGCACGCCGCAGCCGGTCGCGCCCGCGGCGAATGACGCACGGTGAGCGCAGATGGGCAGCACCAGCGTCATCGACAATTTCCTCTCGGTCTTCACGTCCTACATCGACAGCGGCTTTGGCCTGCTCGGCGGCGAGGTCGCCTTCATAGCTTCAACCCTCATCGTGATCGACGTGACGCTTGCGGCCCTGTTCTGGAGCTGGGGCGCTGACGACGACATCATGGCGCGGCTGGTGAAAAAGACGCTCTTCGTCGGGGTCTTTGCCTACCTGATTTCCAACTGGAACAGCCTCGCGAAGATCGTCTTCGACAGCTTCGCCGGACTCGGCCTGAAGGGCTCCGGAACCAGCTTCAGCACCGCCGATCTCCTGCGCCCCGGCAAGGTGGCGCAAACCGGACTCGACGCCGGACGGCCGCTGCTCGATTCCATCTCCGACCTCATGGGCTGGATCGCCTTCTTCGAGAATTTCATCCAGATCGCCTGCATGTTCTTCGCCTGGGTGCTGGTCATCCTCGCCTTCTTCATCCTGGCGATCCAGCTCTTCGTCACGCTGATCGAGTTCAAGCTGTCGACACTGGCCGGCTTCGTCCTGATCCCCTTCGGCCTGTTCGGAAAGACCGCGTTCATGGCCGAGCGGGTGCTCGGCAACGTGATCTCCTCCGGCATCAAGGTCCTGGTTCTCGCCGTCATCATCGGCATCGGCTCGACGTTGTTCTCGCAGTTCACCGCCGGCTTCGGCGGCGCGACGCCGACCATCGACCAGGCCATGGCGATCGTGCTCGCCGCGCTCTCCCTGCTCGGCCTCGGCATATTCGGCCCCGGCATCGCCAACGGCCTCGTCTCCGGCGGACCTCAACTCGGCGCGGGCGCCGCCGTAGGCACAGGGCTGGCGGTCGGAGGCGCAGCGCTCGCCGCAGGCGGCGGAGCCGTGCTGGCCGCCAAGGGCGGAGCGCTCGCTTTGTCTGGAGGTGCGGCCGCCGCGCGTGGCGGCGCTGCCGCCGCCGGCGCGGCTTCCTCGGCCTACACGCTCGGCTCGATGGGACAGTCCGGCATGTCGGGCATCGCCTCCGGTCTCGGCGGCGTGGCGCGCGCCGCCGGTTCGGGCGCTGCCTCGCCGCTGCGTCGCGGTCTCGCCCGCGCCGCTGAGAGCCTCAAGTCGAGCCACACCGGCGGCGTCAAGGGCGCTTTCGAAACGACGGGCGGCTCTTCGACCATGGGAACCGTCGGAGGTGGCGGGCAGGCCGCCAATGACGCCTCCGCCGGCGCTGCCGCGGCCGGATCTGTGAATACCCCGCCGGCCTGGGCGCAGCGCATGAAGCGCGGCCAGGCAATGAGCCATGGCGTTTCCGCGGCCGCCCACGCGGTCCGCTCCGGCGACAGCCACGGCTCCGGCTCTTCCGTCAATCTCTCCGAAAGCGACCGCTCATGAACCTCTTCCGACGACCCGCCACCCACTACGGCAAGACGCCGCAACCCGAGACCCCCTATCAGAAGGCTGCCCAGATATGGGACGAGCGTATCGGCTCCGCCCGCGTCCAGGCGCGCAACTGGCGCTTTATGGCTTTCGGATGCCTGGCGCTGTCGGCCGGCTTCGCCGCCGCTCTTGTCGTCCAGTCGGCGCGGGGCACCGTCGTTCCCTGGATCGTTCAGGTCGACAAGCTGGGACAGGCCCAGACCGTCGCCGCGGCAACCGCCGACTACCGTCCGACCGATCCGCAGATCGCATGGCATCTCGCCCGTTTCATCGAACAGGTCCGCTCCGTCCCGGCCGATCCGATCATCGTGCGGCAGAACTGGCTGCGCGCCTATGAATGGACGACGGACCGGGGCGCGGCCGCGCTCAACGACTATGCCCGCGTCAACGACCCCTTCACCAAGGTCGGCAAGCAGCAGGTTGCCGTCGAGGTTTCCTCGGTCATCCGCGCCTCGCCGGAGAGCTTCCGGATCGCGTGGATAGAGCGGCGCTATGAGAACGGCCAGCTTTCGACCACCGAGCGATGGACGGCAATTCTCACCATCGTCGTCCAGCCGCCCCGCGACGCCGAACGGCTCAAGGCCAATCCGCTCGGCATCTACGTCAATGCAATCAACTGGTCGCGGGAGTTGGGACAATGACGCCGCACTTCCGCAATGCCGCAAACCCGGCTTTCCGTAAATCCGTGATCACGGCTTTGCTGGTATCGACTGCGGTGCTCGGCGGATGTGCTTCTGCGAAGAAGCCGCCTGCAATCACCTACGATTCCGACGTGCCGCCGCTGCCGGCCGTACCGGCTGTGACGGACACCACGCCAAAGCCGCTCCACATCCCGCCCGCCTGGACGGTGAGCCGGGGCGGCGGCGCAGCCAGTACGCCGACCGCCCGTGTCGAGAACGCCAATCTCGCCGCCCGCGTCGAGCCGCGACGCGAGGGCTATTACAACGCTATCCAGGTCTATCCGTGGAGCGACGGCGCCCTCTATCAGATCTATGCCTCGCCCGGACAGATCACCAACATCGCGCTTGAGCCGGGTGAAAGCCTGACCGGCGCAGGCCCGATCGCCGCCGGCGACACAGCACGCTGGATCATCGGCGACACCGAGAGCGGCTCCGGCGAGACGCGGCGCGTGCATGTGCTGGTGAAACCGTCGCGCGCGGAAATCTCGACCAATCTCGTCATCACCACCGACCGGCGCACCTACATGATCGAGCTGCGCTCGCGCGAGAAACCCTACATGCCGTCCGTCGCCTGGTCCTATCCGCGCGCCCGCGGAGGCTCGGCGCAGGCGATACCGACAACGCCGGTTATCCCGGCCGTGGCGGCGCGGAACTATCGCTATGGCTTCGCATCCGGCGACAATCCGCCGTGGAAGCCGGTCTCCGTCTATGACGACGGGCGGCGCGTCTACATCGAGTTTCCGCGCGGCATCGTCCAGGGCGAATTGCCGCCGATCTTCGTGATCGGCCCCGAAGGCGAGGCCCAGATCGCCAATACGCGCACCTATCGCAACGTGCTGATCGTCGATCGCCTGTTCGGCGCGGCCGAGCTGCGGCTTGGCGGGGGCAAGCGTCAGCAGACCGTCAGGATCGAACGCATCGACGGCTCCTCGCGCGCAACGAATGTCCGCCAGGACAAGGGAGGGCAGTCGTCATGACAGACACCGGAAACAACAATGCTGCCCCGATGCGCCTTCGCGCCGAAGCCCCGCGCGTCACGCGCCTATCGCGCAAGGCGCTGGCCGGAGCCGGCCTCATCGTTTCGCTCGGTATCGGCGGCGCGCTGATCTATGCGCTCCAGACCCGCGATCGCGGCGCGGATGGCGAGGAACTCTATTCGACCGAGAACCGGGCGACGGCCGATGGGCTCGCCGGCCTTCCACGCGACTATACCGGGCCGGTCCTCGGCCCGGCACTGCCCGGCGATCTCGGCCGGCCGATCCTCAGCGCGCAGAACGAGGGCAAGCCCGTCGTTCCGCCCACCGTCCCCGATCCAACCGTGGATCAGGAAGAGCAGCGGCGGCGCGCCGAGGAGGAAGCCGCACGCACGAGCCGCGTCTTTTTCCAGACCGAGACACGCACGAACCCAACCGCAGGCGCGGATTCGGCCGCCGGCGCAGGTCTGCCCAATCTCGCCGGGCTCGGCCTCGGCGGAAATACCGCGCAGGACCGGCAGAACGCCTTCCTCAACGCCGCCGTCGATCGCCGGACCACCACGACCGACCGCGTCATGGCTCCGGTATCGCCCTTCGTGCTTCAGGCGGGCGCGGTCATCCCGGCAGCACTGATCACCGGCATCCGCTCCGACCTTCCCGGCCAGATCACCGCGCAGGTCACGGAAAGCATCTATGACAGCCCGACCGGCCGCGTTCTCCTCGTGCCGCAGGGCACGCGCATCATCGGTCAGTACGACAACAGCGTGCAGTTCGGCCAAAGGAGGGTCTTGTTGGTCTGGAACCGGCTGATCTTCCCCAATGGTCGCTCGATCGTGCTGGAGCGCCAGCCCGGCGCGGACAGCCAAGGCTATGCCGGGCTAGAGGATGGTGTCGACTACCACTGGTGGGATCTCGCCAAGGCGGCCGGGCTCTCCACCCTGCTTGCCGTCGGCGCCGAACTCGCGACGAGCGACGAGGACCGCCTGATCCGCGCGATCCGCGACGGCTCGCAGGATACGATCAATCAGGCGGGCCAGCAGATCATCCAGCGGCAATTGCAGGTCGCCCCCACGCTGACCATCCGGCCGGGCTTCCCGGTCCGGATGATCGTGACCCGCGATCTGGTCCTCGAACCCTACAGGGGATGATCCATGACCAAGCTGAAACTCGGTCCGCTCGCCAACGACAAGCCGGTCAAGGTCACGCTTGAGCTGCCGGCTGCGCTCGCCGATGACCTTGCCACCTACGCGCAGATATTGGGGCGGGACACCGGCCAGCCGGTCGCCGATCCGATGAAGCTCATCGTGCCCATGCTGGAGCGCTTCATCGCCACCGACCGCGGGTTCGCCAAGGCCCGCCGCTCGGTCACGCCTGATCGTCGCTGATCGGGCGAGTCCCGAACCGTTTCGCCGACAGGTTGCGGGCGAGGCTCAGCATCCGGCGCAGCGCCGGATTGTCGTTGCGTTGCGACCAGACCGCGCAGAACGGCAGTTCTTCCGTCACCAGAAGCCGATACGCCACGCCCCGGAATCTGGTCCCCGTCGTGGCCTCGCTGGTGAGCGAGATACCTTTTCCCAGAGCCACCAACTGCATCAGCGTGTCCCGGTTATAGACCGGGCACTGCTCGACGCTCGGATGGTGGCCCAGCTCGGCGAGATGCTTGACGAGATAGTCGTGGATCTCGGGACCAGGCTCCGCCTCGCTGACGATGAAATGCCGGTCGCGCAGGTCGGCCCATTCGATCTCCTCCCTTGCCACAAGCTCATGCTTTTCCGGCAGGACGACGAACACGCGCTCGGCCCACAGCCGCGTCACCTCACATCCCGCGACGTGCGGCTCGCCCGTCAGGAAGGCGATGTCGATCTCGTGGTGCCGGACAGCGGCCTTGTGGTCGGCAGGCGTGCCTTCGATGAATCTCGTGCGAACACCGGGATGCTCCCCTGCGTATCGCTCCAGCAGATCGGCGATGAAGCCCGAGGCGAGGGACGAGAATATGCCGATGCGTAGCACGCCCTTTTCGGCGCGGCCCGCAGCTCTCACTTCCTTCACGGCCAGATCGATTTCCGCGATCGCCCTCCGAGCGTGCGTCAGGAACTTCCGTCCCGCCTCGGTGATGACCACCCCCCGCTGATATCGAATGAACAGCGCCGCACCGGCCTGATCCTCCAGATCGCGGATGCGGCGGCTGACCGCCGATTCTCGAACGCCGACCGCTATCGCCGCCTGTCGGAAGCTGCCATGCTCGGCCGCTGCAATCACATAGTGGAGTTGCCGCATCTGGATTTCAGGCTCGCGGTCACGTCTGAGCAATCACCTCTACCTCCGCATGCGTCACCCATTCGAGGGGGCATCGTGCAGATTCCAACGGTGACAAGGTCAAGCCCACTTGTCGGGAAATTTACGTGATTTTGCGGTGCCTTCGAATAGCTTTCAAATTTCTTACGCGGGCCGGTTGACAATGAAACACTTGAACATGTATTCAAGTGTTTAGACTGAACGCAACCACTGGACCGACCTATGGCAGACCACTCTCACTCCCACAGCGACCACCACGGCCACGATCATGATCACTCACACGTACCGACCGTAACGAAGGAAAACGAGCGCAAGATCCTCATTTCCTTCTTCATCATCTTCATCTTCATGGTCGTCGAGGCAGTCGGCGGTGTGATCTCCGGTTCGCTCGCGCTGCTTGCCGATGCGGGACATATGCTGACCGACGCCATCGCGCTCGGTCTCGCCTACGTTGCCTTCCGCCTCGGCCGCCGCGTCGCCGACAGCCAGCGCACCTTCGGCTATGCCCGCTTCGAGGTGATTGCGGGCCTCATCAACGCCCTTACCCTGTTCGGCATCGTCGCCTGGATCGTCTACGAGGCCATCGAGCGCTTCCAAGAGCCGCAGCCGGTCATGGCCGGTTCGATGTTCGTCGTCGCCATCATCGGCATGCTCGTGAACCTCTTCGTCCTCTGGTATCTGACGCGCGGCGACTCCGATCACGTCAATGTCAAGGGCGCCGTGCTGCATGTCATGGGCGATTTGCTCGGCTCGGTCGGCGCGATCATTGCCGCCATCGTCATCTGGTACACTGGCTGGACCCCGATCGATCCCATCCTGTCGGTGTTCGTGTCGCTGCTGATCCTGCGCAGCGCCTGGAGCCTGCTCAGGAACACGCTGCATATCCTGCTCGAAGGTGCGCCCGACAACGCCGGCGCGGAGAAGATCTCCGAGCATCTTCGAAAGACCGTTCCCGGCATCCAGAGCGTCCACCACGTCCATGTCTGGTCGCTGACTTCCGGCCGTGTGCTGGCAACCCTTCAGGTGCAGCCGATGGAAGGCGTCGATGTGCGCACCGTCATGCAGCAAGTCGACCACGAGCTGAAGACGCAGTTCAAGATCGAGCACCCGACGATCGGGATCGACTGGGACGGCGTGGCCAGTTGCACCCTGGAGGAGCCGAGCAAGGCGGCTGTGTCCCACGCAGGGCATTCGCACTGACCGTCCACTCTTCATGGGTTCACTCGGAAAGCTGGAAAGGAAAACCGTTGAACAAGGCAGATCCCCTTTCGACCCAGGAGTTGAACTTCCTATCCGAAACATTCCGCCTGCTGGGTGACCCCAGCAGGCTAAGGATTCTCCTCCATTGCGAGGAAGGCCCGAAGTCGGTCACCGATATCTCCGAAACGCTTGAGCTGTCGCAGTCGCTCGTCAGCCACCACCTGCGACTGCTTCGCGGCGCGCGGCTGGTAACGCGGGTCCGACATTCGAAGCAGATGTTCTACGAAATCTCCGATCAGCATGTGGGCGACGTCCTGCTCGATATGCTCTCCCATGTCCGTGAGGAACGAGAAGGCGTCGCCGAACGCGACGCCAGCGTTCAACACTCCTGATCGTCGTGAGCACGGAAAACGATGACAGAGTTGCGACGCGGCAAACAAAGCATCGGAGCCGCGCTGAACGAAGGATTCTCGACGATGAGAGGGGCCGCAAATTGCATCGACTTCTTCGGTGGCCGTCTTGAAACTCTGGCCGATGAGGAAGGCGGAGCGCTGCACCGGGTGAAGATGACAACTACGTTTACGCTATAGCACTCTAAACGAGCGTTAGTCGCATCCGCCTCGGCGTTTCATCCAGCGTTCGTTCCCTCACGCATTGCTATGGGTTCGAGACGATCCGGAAGCCGAGGTCCGTATGATGTTCAGGATGGCTACTGTGCGTCACCAAGCTCAACCGGGCTGATGGTGATCTTTCTCTCAAAGCGTCCAGGCAGGCCATTTGGCCATATAGTTTTCTCAATCCTTATTCGATGGCCTGCCTCAACAATGACGCTGTCATCTCCGGTGGGCAATTGAATCGACCGCCAGCGTTTGCATCAGGGTCGTCAACGGAAGCCCGTATCCGCGGCGTCATCCAGATCGGCCCGGCCCAGGCGACAGCCCGGCCGTCCGACCGCACCATCACCGCCATCGCCGAGGACGGCATCTATCGACCCTGGAACAGGCGAAATTCGAGGGCCGCGTTCCCGGTGGCGACTATGAGGGCTATGTCGATGCCCATGTTCGTCGGCTGGAGGCATTGCGCCGCGCCGGGATCGTCGAGCGCATCGACGCCGACCAATGGCGCATCCCCAATGATCTGGTTAGCCGCGCCGCCGACTACGATGCCGGCCGAGACCGGCAGGCCAGTGTTCGCGTCCTGTCACCCATCAATCTGGAAAGGCAGATACATTCGGACGGCGCGACGTGGCTGGACCGGCGATTGATCCACAGCGAAACCGCCGATATTGCGCCGGCCGGTTTCGGCCAGCAGGTGCGCGAGGCCATGGACCAGCGCCGCGAGCATCATATCGAGCAAGGCGACGCTACCCGAGCACGGAATGGCCGCATCTTCTACCGGAGCGGCCTTCTCGCCACCCTGCGCGAGCGCGAGGTTGCCCGTGTTGGCGGGGAGATGGCCGAGAGCAAGGGCCTGCCTTTCCGTGCCGCCACGGACGGCGAGAACATCAGCGGCAAATTCACCGGCACCGTGCAGCTATCGAGCGGCAAGTTCGCCGTGGTCGAGCAGTCCCACGAGTTTACCTTGGTCCCATGGCGGCCGGTCATAGACCGACAGCTCGGTCGCGAGGTTATGGGCGTCGTTCAGGGCGGATCGGTGTCGTGGCAGCTAGGGCGGCAACGAGGGATTATGTTGTGATGATGGTTCGCCCTTGCGAATCAGATAAGTGTGCGCTTATCTATTGTTATGATCCCGAACGACATATTCAAAGCTCTGGCCGATCCGACACGCCGCGCGATTTTCGAGAAGCTGGCGTCCGGCAGCATGAACGCCGTCACACTGCGGCAGGGTATGGAAATTAGTCAGCCGGCGATGTCGCAACATCTCTCTGTCCTGCGCAACGCCAAGCTGGTGCGGGAAGAACGTCAGGGCCGCTTTGTGAACTATGAGGTCGATCCAGAGGGGCTGGCACTCATCGCGGAATGGCTGGCGAAGTATCGGGCCTATTGGCCTGCGAGAATTGACGCTTTGAAGAGCTTACTAAGGGACATGGACCAATGAGCGACACGGAGGCAAAGAAGCCCAAGGATAATCTCGTCGTGGAATATGAAATCGACGCTCCCCCTGAAATGGTTTGGCGGGCGATTAGTATTCCAGAGCTTCGAGAAAAATGGCTGCCTGAAAAAGACTTGGCCGATGCTGTCCCGATCTCGGCAGAACCGGGAGAGGAAGTCCGCTATCGGATGCGCGAAGAAGAATCGCCTTTCCTCGAAAGCATTGTGACGTTCCAAGTCGGTCCCAATGTCTATGGCGGCACGAGGTTGAGGATCATCCATCATCTTGTGGACGCCCGATCCGTTCGGCGAACACCCCCTGCCGCGAACAACAATTGGCCCGTGCTTATGCTCGCAGCATAGCACCTCAAACAACACATCAAAATCTAGAAGACAGGAGTTCGGCTATGCGCGAAGCGATGCAACTCGTCCCTATGGTCATCGAGCAATCCAGCCGTGGCGAACGCTCTTTCGACATCTATTCCCGCCTTCTGCGCGAGAGGATCATTTTCCTGAACGGTGAGGTCAACGACACCGTTTCCGCGCTCGTCTGCGCGCAGCTACTGTTTCTGGAAGCCGAGAATCCCAAGAAGCCAATTCAGCTATACATCAATTCTCCCGGTGGCGTCGTTACCAGCGGGCTCGCAATGTATGACACCATGCGATACATCCGCGCTCCGGTGCATACTCTTTGTATGGGGACGGCCCGCTCGATGGGGTCATTCCTGCTGATGGCCGGCGAACCCGGCGAACGCGCGGCATTGCCGAACGCCAGCATCCTGATTCACCAACCATCAGGCGGATTCCAAGGGCAGGCGTCGGATATGCTGATCCATGCCGAGGAGATCCTGAAAACCAAGCAGCGCATGACCCGGCTCTACGCGGAGCATTGCAAACGCAGTTATGAAGAGTTCGAACAAGCCATGGACCGCGACCGCTTCATGACGGTGGAAGAAGCGTTGGAATGGGGTTTGATCGATCGCGTCTTGACGGAGCGCGAAACCGGCGCGGCCTCGGAAGTTGCTGGATGAGTTAGCGCCAATTGGATGAGGACTGTCACTTCGCTCTAAGCTCTCAAATTTTCAGCAACGAAGTCGGCCCGCTGCTCGATTCCCACCAGCGGCAGCTCGACTATCTGATAGCCAAGCCTGCCATAAGTCTCAGCCATGACCATACCGGTCGCCTCGGCCTCTTGCCTGTCCTGTTTGCGCTCAGTGTCTTGCGTGAAGATGGCATCCCAATACGGGGCGAGAAAAACCCGCTTGTTGTAAGGGTAGGTTTTGGCCGCCGTCTCGAAATGAGCAGGCACAGGCAGGCCGCAGAGTGTGAGATAACCAACAACATCCGGCATACCACGGTCCATCAAGACAAGCGCGTCACTTGCAAGTGCCTCCTGATAAGAACGCAGTTCCCAGCCCAACATGAGTTCGGCGAAGAGTGCGCGATCCGCCCAAGGCAAAGCTTTACCGCCGATCCTGATCTGGTCTCGAATGATCGCCCTGCCGGCCTCGGGCATGGTGCGGAAGCCGCGCTGGGCCATGGCATCGATCAGACTGCTTTTGCCGGAACCGGGGCCACCGGTTACGACGATCATGTGTTCAGTATTTGCCATCAGATTCCATCCGCATTTAACGTGATTATCTTGAATTCGAGGAATGAAGCGTAGCCGGGATCGTCATCCGTTCCGACTGGCGCTGCGGAGTGTTTCGATGCCGATTTAGCGAACAGCAGCTGGCTCTACGTCACAAAGATTGGATAGAGCGAGACAACCAGCAGCGCTGCCATGGTGAGATTGAAGGCGCGCAGCTTCGCAGGCTCCGTAAGAAGCCGGCGGAGGCCAACACCGAACGCCGCCCAGATGCCGACGCAGGGTGCGTTGATCGCTGCCATCAGCAGTGCAGCTGCGGCGACGGACGACAACGAGGGAGAGCCCGGAAGATAGGTGGCGACGGCACCGAGCGCCATGACCCATGCCTTGGGGTTGACCCATTGGAACGCAGCAGCGCCAATGAAGCCCAAGGGTCTGGCAGCCGATCTTTCTGCATTCTCCGGTGCTGCGGCCCCGGCGATCTTCCATGCCAGATACAGAAGATAGGCGCCGCCAACCCATCGCAGGATGGTGTTGAGCATGGGATACGCCTCGAAAATCACTCCAAGGCCCATCCCCATGATGACGATCATCGCGGCGAAACCAATGCTGATGCCCGCAATATGTGGCAATGTCCGCCGAATGCCGAAATTAACACCGGATGCCAGCACCATCATGTTGTTCGGTCCGGGCGTGACCGATGTTACGGCTGTATAGAGACACAGCGCCAGAAATGCTTGCAACCCGGACAAGTCGGGCGAGGTTAGCTGTGAAACATCTGTCATGACTTGACGCGATCCGCGACATCAAAGGGAAGTTTTTGGCGCGACTGGCACCAATGCTTCGACCGGCCGCCATCCCCCATTTTCATAATCCGCTTCATTGTTGAGGCTTCAGAAATCGGCCAACCATTGTCGTGACCAGTTTGCGGCTCTCCTCGAAGTCAAGGTCCGCTGTCATCAACGGCAGCATCGGCGCGGCATCAAGGACCGCCACCAGAACCGCGCTGGTGTGCTTAGGGTCAAGGCCGGAATCGACTTCGCCACGCGCCTGACCTGCGGTCAGCGCTTCTGCCAGCAATGTTCGAACACCATCAGTGTTCTGTTTGAGGATGGCCCTGATTCTTTCGTTACGCCCCGCTTCTGCCAGCAACTCGAACAGAATGCGGCAATGACCGAGATCGTCCCACCCCTTCATGCTCCACAATTCCGATAGCAGAACAGTCGCCGTCTGTTCGTCCTCGGGGTGGCCGCTGAAATGGCTGTGGAGACTGGCAAGGTAATCATCCGCCATCTGCTCAATGATAGCGTCCTTGCTGGGGAAGTAGTGATAGAGGTGGCCGGGGCTCATCGCCGCTTCTTTGCAGATCATCGAAATCGACGCGCCCTGCAGACCATGGCGCAGGAAGCACCTATGCGCCGCTGCGAGAATCTCCTGCCTTCTGCCTTCATGCTGCTCGGGAACGCGCTTGCGGACCATGGGGCCTCCATAAACATAGAATGATCGCTCTAATATAGCTTGACCACACGTCGATCATAACTAGAGTGAGCATTCAATCTATGTCGGAACGGCTGGTTGGTCCAGTCCTATGCTGCCTCAGCCGGTCCGATTTCCAAGATGCGAGGCCACATGAACAGACCCCTTCCGATCATAGCGACCAGCCTGGCTTGGCTGCTGGCAGCTTTCTTTCTCTTCGGCGCTTACGGCAACATCTTCATCTCAGAGGAAAATGCGGCGGCCTATGTGGCTTGGGGTTACCCCGACTGGTTCCACTACATCACCGCCATTCTCGAACTGGCGGCTGGGCTGATGCTGATCCGCGCTGGCTCGCGGCCCTATGGAGCCGGCCTTGGCGCGCTCGTGATGGCCGCTGCTTCCCTCACGACACTGCTGAACGCTGATTACGGCCATGCGGTCGCTCCCAGCATTGTCCTGCTCGTCTCGCTAGTCGTGTTGGGGCTGTCCTTGGCCGTCCGGCGCGCAGCCAACTGAACTTCCCCCTTTCGGAGAATCCCCGATGAATAACTCACCAACCCCGGCCGGTTCGGCCGATCCCGCAAATGCGCCTGCGGCGCATCTGGACGGATGGTCCGATCTTCTGTCCGGCCGCCACCTCGCCATTGTTCTGGTCATGGCAAGCGGCGTGCTGCTCTATGCCATGAACCTCTATTTCACCGCCGCACTGATGCCCTCCATCGTCGCGGATATTGGCGGGCAGCAATATTATGCGTGGGTGACGACTGCGTTCGTTATCTCGGCAATCGTAGCCTCGCTGTTCGTCAGCCGCATTCTCGACTGGAAGGGGCCGGCGCTTGCCTATGTTACGGCGTTCGTCGTCTTCGCTCTCGGCGCAGCGGCCAATGCCGCCAGCCCAACGATGGAACCGCTGATCGTCGGTCGCGTCGTGCAAGGACTTGGCGGCGGTTTGCTGGCAGGACTCGGCTATGCGGTAATTCGTGCAGCACTTCCCGAACGCCATTGGGCGCGGGCAACCGGCGTCGTGTCGGCCATGTGGGGCTTGGGGACGCTGTTCGGGCCGGCGCTTGGCGGCGTGTTCGCAGAACTGGGCCTCTGGCGCTGGTCCTACGGTGCGCTGGCGGTCGTTTCGCTGCTGTTCGGAATCATCGCTCAACGCGCGTTCGGCCGCATGGCTGGATCGGGGCATCGTTCACCTGTTCCCGTCGCCTCCCTCATTCCGCTTGTGCTTGCGACCATCGCTATCAGCCTCAGCGCCATCGTGCCGATAGGCTGGCCAACGCTGGCAATGGTCGGAATTGGCATCGTGCTGCTCTGGCTCTTCGTCGTCGTGGAGCGGCGAGCAAAAGAGACCATCCTTCCGCACATCACCTATCGGCGTGGCAACTCCCTGAAATGGGTCTATCTCACGGTCGCTGCCCTGAGCGCGGGCGTGATGGTGGAGAACTTCATCCCCCTGTTTGGTCAGCAACTGGCGGGCCTTTCGCCGCTGATCGCCGGTTTCCTTGGCGCAGTTCTTTCGCTGGCATGGGTCATCGCCCAGCTCTTCATTGTTTCGGTCAAGAGTGAGAGCGGCCGCCGCCGCGCCATCCGCGTCGGCCCACTGCTGTTGACGGCTGGGCTGATCGCTTATGGACTTCTACAAGTGTTCGGTGCCGATATCGGGATGGTGCTGATTTGGGCGGCTGTCCTCGCGCTTGCCGGCGTCGGCATCGGACTGGCGTGGCCGCTGCTCGGTGTTGCAGCGATGAGCAGCACACATGATCCCGCCGAAGGAGGCAAGGCTGCTGCTGCGATCACCATCACACAGCTTATTGCTTTCTCGATCACTTCCGCACTCGCTGGCACGCTGATGGCGGCAGGCGGGGAATCTGCGGTGGATTCCGCACGCTATGTTACGCTCGGCATCGCGCTTCTTACCCTGTTGGGCATCTTCGCCGCTGGCGTGGCAACGAGAAAGTAGCCAGCCACCATGCGACGGCGGCGTCTGAAAGATGGTCCAAGGCTACGAGATCGGCACGGTGGCGTCGTCGCTGGGATTTGAAAGGCAGGCTTCTCTCACCGCCATGTTCAAGCGCTGGCTCGGGACGACGCCGACGGCTTATCGACGATCATGGGGTTGAGGCGACGCCGGCGGCAGGCTCGTTACAATATCCTCTCCAGGAGGATAGGATATCTGGATGAGCGAACAATCCGATGCCCACAGATCCCACGCCGCGATCACAATGCGCCTCAAGCGTGCGGACGGCCATTTGCGCGGGATCGTCGAGATGATCGAAGCTGGTCGGCCATGCCTCGATATCGCGCAGCAGCTTCACGCGGTCGAAAAGGCCATCGCACAAGCCAAGCGGACGCTGATTCAGAACCACCTCGACCACTGTCTCGACGACGTGGTCGGGCCGCTTGTTAAGGACGATCGTCGTTCGATCGACGAATTCAAGGAAATAACCAAGTACTTGTGAGGTCCCTACGTTGCAGGTTCTTGGAAACCGCACCTATCGCCACCTCTTCCTGGCACAGGTTATCGCGCTTATCGGAACAGGGCTTGCCACGATCGCGCTGGGGCTATTGGCCTATGATCTCGCCGGTCCCGATGCGGATGCGGTGCTGGGAACGGCGCTCGCCATCAAGATGGTCGCCTATGTGGGGGTGGCCCCTATCGCAGCGACCTTCGCGGAGCGCCTGGGCGCCGCGTTTGGCCTCCCGATCACCTTCGTTGCGCTGGGGCTGCTGGCCGCCGCCGCCGTATCGGCCGCTGCGGTCCTCTGGCCCGCGGCCGATCCCGACGAACTCGACCATATGCATGACACGCTCGAGGCGAGCCATCCGCATCTGTCCGATGCGGCTGCCGCCGATGGCGGATATCGGCACCGCCATGCCTTCGTCATCGACCGCCATCATACAAGATGGCCGGCTTCGCCGCGCGATCGCGGGGCCGGTGCTTGAGCACACTGGCGGCCTGCTTGGGCCTGTTCCTCACCGCCTTCTTTGCTGCCACCCTGCTGCCGATGCAGTCGGAAGCCGCGCTGATCGGGCTGCTGCTGGCCGATTCTTTCGCGGCCTGGGCATTGGTCGCCGCAGCGAGCCTTGGCAACGTGGCCGGCTCGGTCGTCAACTGGATCATCGGCGCGGCGTCGAGTGTTTCCGTAACCGGCGCTGGTTCCCGGTGTCGGAAGCCGGTCTCCAGCGGGCGCGGCGTTGGTATCGCCGCTATCGGAAATGGTCGTTGCTGCTAAGCTGGATGCCGGTCATCGGCGATCCGCTAACCCTCGCGGCCGGGATCATGAAGGAGCCGCTACCCGTCTTTCTCCTCCTAGTTGGCGTCGCCAAGCTCGGGCGATATCTGGTTCTGGCGGCGGCGACGGCGTGCGTGATGTAGAGTCTTTATCGCCGCCGCTACACTAGAAACGATTTCGAATGCTCGTCATCTTGTCGATCTCCTCACGCTGAGCTGCCATGATTTCGTCGCACAGCGTTTTCAGTTCCGAGTCGGCAAGCTTCGCCTCGCGGCACATCAGGATCGCGCCGGAATGGTGCGGGATCATCGAATCGATGAACTGGCGATCATCGATCAGGGTCTGGCTCCGCGTCGCCCAGAAGGAACCGGCGGTCAGCAGCGCGAAGACGACGTAAAGGGCGATATTCGCGCTCCGGTTCGGGAACATGCCCGGCATTGTCGCCAGCATGAAGATGCCCATCGGCGCCCACATGGTTATCGCCATGTAAAGCATGTTCAGATTATTCCGGAAGTCGCCCCAGCCGTCGATCATCGAAAACATCACGACATACATCACAATGAGGCAGAGGATCATGTTGATCCAGAACATCAGATAGGGACGGCCATGGGAGCCCCTCGAATGCCCGCCATGAGACGTGTGGTCGCTCGCCATTTGATCGTCCTTTCGCGGTTGTCAGTGTCCAATGCCCATCGGCTTGAAGATCATCCAGACCGCCATGCCGATCATCATGAGGTTCTCGGTGAGCGACACGAAGCCGAGCGGCACGTTGCTGTCGCCTCCGACGCAGGCGCATTTCAGCTCGCGCTTGTCGATATAGACCGCCTTGAACACTGAGACCGCGCCGATGCCGCCGATGAACAGCGCGACGGGGATCGACACCCACATCAGGGCGCCAGCCATCATCAGGACGCCGGCGAGCGCCTCCGCGAAGGGATAGATGTAGGCATATCGGACCCACCGCTGCGCCAGAAGGTCGTAGTTCAGGAACATGGTCGCGAAGCCTTCCACGTCCTTCAGCTTCTGAAGGGCAAGAAGACACATCGCGATGGCGATGAACCATTCGGCCGCCTGGACCGTCGCGAGGTTGCCGAACGCCGCCCAGCTCGCGGCCAACGCCATCAGCGCTGCCATCGCGAACAGCGCGATCACCGGCTTGTAGGTGACGGTGTCCTTGTCCTTGACCTTGCCGCCGAAGAACCGGACGAGATCATCGTAGCCGCCGATCCGCTTGCCGCCTATGAAGGTCTGTGGCGTTGACTGAACATTGTGCTTTGCTTTGAAAGCATCCGTCTCGGCGCGAGTGGTCAGATGGTGATCATCGACCTCGTAGCCTTCGCGCTTGAGCAGATCGAGCGCCTTCAGCCCGTAGGGACACGTATGGTTTTCCATCACCATTCGATGAAGTTCGGCGCGTTTGGCAGCATGGGTCGCCATTGTCTGATCCCTTCGATCTATAGTTTCGCCTTTGCGAACACCTCGACCAGCTCGTTGAACTTTGCTCTTTGCAGGTCGCCATCGCCCGAGGCGATCGCCTCCTCGACGCAGCAGGCGGCATGCGATCGCAGCACCTGGTTCTCCACCTTCGAGAGGGCGGCCTTGACCGCGTGGATCTGGTTGAGAATGTCGATGCAGTATCGCTCGTCCTCCACCATCTGACCGACGCCGCGAACCTGGCCGGCGATCCGGTTGAGTGACGCAATGATCTGCTTCGAGTTTTTATTGCACATCCAGATACCCCTACCCGGTATGGGTATATATACGTTTCAGGAAAGGTTTCGTTCCCGCAAAACCCAAAAGTTTTGCCGGCATGTCAACGTCGAAGCAAATAATTGTGGGAGTTCCCATGGACGATACTGCAACTGTCCGGCGCAACATCACCGTGCTGACCGCCGCTCAGGCGCTCGGCGGATCGAGCGCGCCAATCGTCATGTCGCTCGGCGGCCTGGTCGGCCAGCAGCTCGCCGACAACCCCGCGTGGGTGACGCTGCCGGTCAGCCTGTTCGGCGTCGGCCTGGCGATCGGCACGCTGCCCGCCGCGTTCGTCATGCGCGCTTGGGGACGCCGGAGCGGTTACTTGTTCGGCGCCTTCTTCGGCCTCGCGGCGGGTCTCATCGCAGCACTTGGTATCTTTGTGGCATCGTTTCTGCTGTTCTGCGTTGGCTGCTTTACCGCCGGTCTCTACGGCTCCTACGTTCAAAGCTATCGCTTCGCCGCCGCCGACGCTGCCGAAGGCGCGTTGAAGGCACGCGCAATCTCCTGGGTGATGGTCGGCGGACTGATCGCGGCTGTCATCGGTCCCCAGCTCGTCATCTGGACACGCGATTCCTTCCCCGGCACGCCCTATGTCGGCAGCTTTCTCAGCCAGGCGGCGCTTCCGCTGTTGTCCATCCCGATTCTGTTGATGCTACGCACGCCGCAATCTGGTTCGCAATCCGAGTCCGAAAGCTCCGGCCGTTCCCTGATTCAGATCCTGATGATGCCCCGCTACATGCTCGCCGTCGCAGCCGGCGTCGTCTCCTACGGCCTCATGGCTTTCGTCATGACGGCGGCTCCGATCGCGATGGTCAACACCGGCCATTCGGTCAACAGTGCAGCACTCGGAATCCAGTGGCATCTACTGGCGATGTTCGCGCCAAGTTTCGTCACCGGCCGTCTCATGACACGCTTCGGCAAGGAGCGGGTCACCGCTGCGGGGATGCTGCTCATCGCCGTCTCGGCCGTGGTCGCACTGGCCGGGCTTGAGCTGATCAATTTCTGGGGATCTCTCGCCATCATGGGGCTCGGCTGGAATTTCAGCTTCATCGGCGCGACGGCTATGGTCACGGACTGCCATACGCCGGGCGAGCGCGCCAAGGCGCAGGGCGCGAACGACTTCATGGTCTTCGGCACGACCGCCGCCGTATCGTTTCTGGCTGGCAGCGTCCTGCACAACTCGGGCTGGGCGGCGATCAACTGGCTGTTGTTTCCGCCGGTCGCCTTGATCCTCGTGCCGCTGCTCTGGCAGGCGGCGCGCAAACCCCAAGCCTGAAACGACAAGTCCCCGCCATATCTGGCAGGGACGAAAACATCAGGCCGCTTCGGTTAGGCGAACGGGCCGAGTGTTACTCTACTGCACGGAACGAGTAATCGCACCGCTGCGCGGCTGGACCGTGAGGTCCTCATCGTCCTGATCGGTTTCCAGACGCTGGAGGATCGGGCAATGCGGGCGATGGTCGCCCGTGCAGGCTTTCACCAGCATCGTGAGCGTGTGCGCCATGTCCTGCAAGTCCGCGATCTTCTTCTCCAGCGCGTCGATGTGGCCCTGCGCCAGACGCTTGACCTCCGCGCTCTGCCGCGACTCGTCGCGCCAGAGGCCGAGGAGATCGCCGATCTCGGCCACCGAGAAGCCGAGATCACGCGCGCGCCGGATGAAGCGCAGCATGTGAACGTCCGTGTCCGAATAGTCGCGATAGCCGGAAGACGTCCGATCGGCGGCCGGAATGAGGCCGGTATGTTCGTAGTAGCGGATCATCTTGGCCGAGACGCCGGACGCTTTCGAAGCTTGTCCGATATTCATGCGTTTTCTCCCGTAAGGTACGACAGCCGACCCCGAATATAGGGTCGGCTGCTTCGGTTCATTAGGTTGGGACCTTGAAGGTCTTGAGCCGCAACGCATTGCCGAGCACGAAGACGCTCGACAGGGCCATGGCGCCGGCGGCGAAGACCGGCGACAGCAGGATGCCGTAGGCCGGATAGAGCGCGCCGGCGGCGACCGGGATCAGGGCCGTGTTGTAGGCGAAGGCCCAGAACAGGTTCTGCCGGATGTTTCCGATCGTCGCCTTCGACAGTGCGATGGCGTTCGGCACCCCGGTCAGGCTGCCCGACATCAGCACCACGTCCGCCGCCTCGATGGCGATATCCGTGCCGGTGCCGATGGCGAGGCCCACATCCGCCTCGGCGAGCGCCGGAGCGTCGTTGATGCCGTCGCCGACGAAGGCGACCTTACCGTGCTCGGCCTTGAGGCGACGGATCGCCTCGACCTTGCCGTCCGGCAGCACTTCCGCCACCACCTCGTCGATGCCGAGACGCGCGGCGATGGCCTTGGCCGTCCGCCGGTTGTCGCCGGTGATCATCGCGACTTTCAGCCCGAGATCGTGCAGCGCCTTGATCGCGGCCGGCGTCGTCGCCTTGATCGGGTCGGCCACGGCAATGATCGTCGCGAGCCTGCCCTCGATCGCGGCATAGAGCGGCGACTTGCCCTCGTTGCCGAGCCGTTCGGCCACGACGGCGAAGCCCGCCACGTCATGGCCAAGCTCGACCATGTAGCGGTCCGCGCCGATCTCGATACGCTTGCCGTCGACCACGGCCTTCACGCCGAAGCCGGTTACCGATTCGAAACCAGACACGGCGGGAAGCACGATGCCTTCCGCCTCGGCCGCTTCCACGATGGCGCGGGCGATCGGGTGTTCTGACTTGGCTTCGACGGCCGCGATTAGACCCAGCACGGTCGCACGGTCAAAGCCGGCGGCCAGTTCGAGGTCGGTCAGGGCGGGCTTGCCCTCGGTCAGCGTGCCGGTCTTGTCGACGGCCACGACCCTGGCGTCCTTCAGCAGTTGCAGCGCTTCACCCTTGCGGAAGAGTACGCCCAGCTCCGCGCCCCGGCCGGTGCCGACCATGATCGAGGTCGGCGTAGCCAGACCCATGGCGCAGGGGCAGGCGATGATCAGCACGGCGACCGCATTGACCAGCGCGAAGGTGAGCGCCGGCGACGGCCCGAAATAGAGCCATGCCGCGAAGGTCAGAGCCGCGACGGCGAAGACAGCCGGCACGAAATACATCGTCACCTTGTCGACCAGCGCTTGGATCGGCAGCTTCGAGCCTTGTGCTTCCTCAACCATGCGGATGATCTGCGACAGCACGGTGTTGCCGCCGACCGCCGTGGCGCGGATCGCGAAGGCGCCCTTCTGGTTCACGGTGCCGGCGACGACCTCGCTACGATTCGTCTTGGAAACCGGGATCGGTTCGCCGGTGATCATGGATTCATCGACATAGCTTTCGCCCTCGATGACCTCGCCATCGACCGGGATACGGTCGCCGGGACGGACCTCCACGATGTCACCCGACAGCACGGAGTCGATCGGAAGATCGACCGTCTTGCCGTCACGGCGGACGCGCGCCGTCTTGGCCTGAAGGCCGACCAGACGCTTGATCGCTTCCGAGGTGCGCCCCTTGGCGCGGGCTTCGAGCAGCCGGCCGAGCAGGATCAGCGTGACGATGACCGCGGCGGCTTCATAATAGACGTTGATCGTCCCTGCGGGCAGGAAGCCCGGCGCGAAGGTCGCGACCAGCGAATAGCCGTAAGCCGCGAGCGAGCCGACTGCCACCAGCGAGTTCATGTCCGGCGCCAGACGCCAGAGGGCGGGAAGCCCCTTGTCATAGAAGCGGATGCCCGGCACGAACAGCACCAGCGTCGTCAGCACGAACTGGAGATACCAACTGTTCGTCATGCCGATGGTGGATTCGATCACGCCATGCACGCCCGGAATGAGGTGCGAGCCCATTTCCAAAAGGAAGACCGGAGCGGTCAGCACCGCCGCGATGGTGAAGTCGCGGGTCAGCTCGCGGCGTTCGGCTTCCTTCTTCTCTGCGCGGTCATTCGTCTCGGCCTGGCTCGATCCGGTTGCCGCCGAGATGACCTTGGCGTCGTAGCCCGCATTCTCGATGGCCGCAATCACGGCTGCCGTGTCTGCGGTTCCCTGGATCGTGGCCTTCTCGGTCGCGAGGTTGACGACGGCGCTGGTGACGCCCGGCACGGCCTTCAGGGCCTTCTCGACACGACCCACGCAGGAGGCGCAGGTCATGCCCTCGATCGCGACTTCAAGCGAGGCGGCCGCTTGTGCGGCAGGGCTCTCCGAAACCTCATAGCCGACATCCTCGATGGCCTTGACGAGCGTAGCGCGATCGACGGGAGCATTCGTCGTGATGCTTGCCTTTTCGGTCGCCAGGTTGACGACCGCATCGGCAACGCCGGGGACGGCCTTGAGGGCTCGTTCGACGCGACCGACGCAGGAGGCGCAGGTCATGCCTTCTATTGACAGGGAAATTGCCGCGTTCCTGGTGTCCGCAGCTCGAACGGGGGCATTCATAGCCGCCTCCTTTTCTCGTTCCGAAATTCACGTTCGGACGGAAAATGAGGCTTCCAACCATGGGAAGGTCAATAGCGCATTTTCTTTTTTTTGGCCCTTGACCTTACCACGGTTGGAAGCACCACCTTGGGCGACATGAGATCAAAACAAGGAGAAGTCTCATGGACCTCAAAATTGAAAACATGACCTGCGGCGGTTGCGCCAAGTCCGTCACCAAGGCGATCCAGTCGGTGGACTCCGCAGCCAAGATCGAGACGAATCCCGCCGCGCGCGCCGTCAAGGTCGAGACGACCGCCACGCCGTCCGCGATCTTGCAGGTTCTGGAAGAAGCCGGCTATCCGGCGACCTCAAACTGAACGGGAGCGAGACCATGAATAAGCTCACTCCGATCTTCATCGCAGGGGCCATCGCTATCGCCGGCGGCCTGGCATTCGCTCAAACCCAAATGAAAACGGACAACAACACGATGCAAGGTCACGACATGTCAGGCATGCAGACGCCAGGATCGGACACGCCGTCGACGAAGGCATACGAGACCGCCATGGATGCCATGATGAAGGACATGATGGTGCCCTATACCGGCGACGCCGACGTGGACTTTATGCGCGGTATGATCCCGCACCATCAGGGCGCGATCGACATGGCGAAGGTCGTGCTCCAGTACGGCAAGGACCCCGAGGTCCGCAAACTCGCCGAAGAGGTGGTCAAGGCCCAGGAGGGCGAGATCGCCATGATGAAGAAGTGGCTCGCCGACCGAGGCAAGTAACCAGTGTCGCCTGGAACCGCCGTGGTGTGTCACCAAAAAAGACGCTCGGCGGCGGACGCGGCGAGCGGGTGGGAGCGGACCACCCTGGATGAACGCAAGCCGAGGGTGCGGATGATGTTGTCTTGCACGGCGTTTTGACGGCGATGCAACGGCTGTTCATCGCTCTGCTCATGCTCCTTTCCTTCGCCAGCGTGGCGTTGACCGTTCCGGCGCTCGGTGCTCGCATGGCCAGTAACTCCCACGTAATGATTTCGGAACACGGATCGCAGCATCCGGCCGCGGATACCGCTGCCGTGCCGTGCCAGGAACATCGAATCTGCAACGGAAACAATGCCTTCTGTTATGCCCTATGCTCAGGCATGACGCACTGGCTTGCGCCTAAGTCGCCGACAAATGCCACCGCTCCTACCGCAGCGATCTGGAGCATTACCGAGATGCCGGACCTCGCCGGCATCGGCCCCGCACGCAACGAACGCCCTCCCAACGACGGTCTTGCTGAACGCAAGTGGCCTGCCTAGTCGCACGCCGATCAGAATTCAGAGGGAGCATAGTCCTCCCAGGAGACCGAAAATGAAGCTTATCTCACGCCGCAGCTTTCTCGCCGCAGGCGCTGCCACGCTATCCGCAGCAGCTCTACCGCGCTTCGCCAACGCCCAAAGCGCGATGGCCCTCAGCGCTGCAACGCGCGTGCTGGACGTCGACGGGCGCGCCGCCACAGTCTTCGGCCTTGAAGGGTCGAGCGGGCAAGGATTGGTTCTCGACCCCGGACAACGCTTTCGCGTCGACCTGGCCAATCGTCTCGATGTGCCGACCCTGATCCATTGGCACGGCCAGATCCCGCCCAACGAGCAGGACGGCGTTCCGGACGTGCCGCGCCCGATGCTGCAACCCGGAGAAACGCGCTCCTATGACTATGAGCCGCTTCCCGGCACCTACTGGATGCACGCGCATATCCCGCTTCAAGAAATGAACCTTCTCGCCGCGGCCTTGATCGTGCGCAGCGCCGAAGACGTGAAGGCCGACCGCCAGGAGGTCGTGATGTTCCTTCATGATTTCTCGTTCAAGACGCCCGAAGAGGTCATGCAGGAGATCACCGGCGGACATGGTGGCGGCCATGATATGAGCGCGATGGGAGGCCAATCCGATCCCGGCGCGTCGATGGACCATTCCGGCATGAAGATGGATATGTCCTCGATGCAGGGCATGGCCGTGGACCTGAACGACTACGATTGGGACGCCTACCTCACCAACGACCGCACCTTGTCCGATCCGCAGATCGTCAGGGTCGAGAAGGGCGGACGGATAAAGCTTCGGGTGATCAACGGCGCTTCGGCCACCGTCTTCTGGATCGATACCGGCGAGCTTTCGGCGCGCCTCGTAGCTGTCGACGGCCATGCCGTGCAACCGCTTGAGGGCAAACGGTTCGGCGTCGCCATGGGCCAGCGTCTCGATCTTGAGCTGGAGCTTGCCGGAGATGGAGCCTGGCCTGTGCTGGCGTTGCGCGAGGGCGCAAAGGAGCGCACCGGGCTGATCCTCGCAACGCCGGGCGCGACTATTCAGAAGGTTCCCGCACTCGGCGACGCGGATACGCCTGTATTCGACATCGAGCTTTCGCAAGAGCAGAGGCTGCGGGCGACGGACAATCTGCCGCCGCGTGCCGCGCAACGCACCCAGATGGTCATGCTAGGCGGCTCAATGCAGCCCTACCTCTGGACCATCGACGGCAAGGTCTGGGGAGAGCACAAGCCGATTGTCGCAACGACTGGCGAGCGCGTCGAGATCATGTTCCACAATATGTCGATGATGGGCCATCCGATGCACCTGCACGGCCACGTTTTTCAGGTCGTGGAGATCAACGGCAAGCGGTTCGAAGGCGCGCGGCGCGACACCGTCTATGTTCCTCCGATGGGCATGGTGACGGTGGCGCTCGATGCTGGCGAGGCGGCGCGCTGGATGCTGCATTGCCACCACATGCCGCACCTTCAAACTGGCATGATGACCGAGTTCAGCGTATCAGCGTGATAGGGCGCCTGCGCCGCGAGGGATCGCGGCGCAGGCTTGCTCGATAGCGCTCCCGACTATCTTCACAGCTTCGTGCGCGTGGGGGGGCGCGCACGTCGACTGCTCTCGGGAAACGCGATCAAGCAGCTCTCGCAGTTGGGCCTCGTCCACTCCGTCCGCCGACATCACAGCGCGGACAATCGGATCGGAAAGAAGCTCTGCAACGGTCGGCTTCGGGCGGCGCCCGGTATGGCTGCTCATAACTCTCGGTCTCCTTTGCCCGCTCTGGCGAGCTGCTCTCCCCCATTTCGCCCGCGACTTGCCCTCTTGCTGGCTGGCGTCCTCACGCATCCTGATCGTCAGGCGTGAAGAACACGTCAGCGTGCATGTCCTCCCTGCGCAGTCCCCGTCCGAAGGCGACCTCCATCGCTGCATCGACCATCGGCGGCGGCCCGGCGACGTAGGCTTTCCAGCCGTCGAGATCCTCCAGATCCTCGGCCACCGCCTGGGTCACGAAACCGCGCCGGTGCTGCGCTGACTCTGCCTCCGAGAGCACGGCCGAGAAGGCAAGAGTGGAGTGACGCTCGGCCATGGCCTGGAAATGCTCCACGAGATAGAGATCTCGCTCGCCGCGTGCGCCGAAGTAAACATGGATCGGCTGCTTCATGCCGTGCGCAAGAGCGGTTTCGACGATCGATTTGATCGGCGCCAGGCCGGAGCCCCCGGCGATGCAAAGAATCGGGCCGGAATGATGCTGGCGCAGGTAGGAAGAGCCCAGCGGAAATTCGAGCGCCACCCTGTCGCCAGTCTTCAGCCCAAAATGCACATGCTCCGAGGTGACGCCGCCCGGAACGCGACGAATGTGGAATTCAAGGCTGTCGTCGCCGTGACGATTGGCCATCGAATAACTGCGCGCCGGCGCTCCATCGAAGCCGACCTGCGCATACTGCCCGGCGGTAAACAGCAACGGGCTACCATCCGCGGGTGCAATCCGCACCAGCTTGATATCGTGCGTGAGATCGTCGAGGCCGGTGACAATCGCGTCCAGGCGTCGCGGCGTCTCCACGGAATCGTCGTCATCGCTGCCCAGCCAAGCGACGGCCGCATCCGTTTGCGGCATAGCGCGGCATGCGAGGATCAGGCCATCGGCCTTCTCTTCCTCGGTGAGCGCGAAGCGCGAGTGCTGGAGCAATTCCACCTCGCCCTCGATCAGGCGGGACTTGCAGGAGCCGCAGCGGCCGGAACGGCAACCGTGAGGATAGGGAATGCCGACGGCGAGCGCGGCGTCGAGTATGGTTTGGTCCTCTTGGACCTCAAGGCTGGTCCGCGCTTGCCGGATATCAACGAACTTGCTCGTCATCTGCGTCTCCTCACAGGCTCCCGGCGAGACCGAGCGCCTTGACGAGGCCCGGCTTCTGGCTCGGGAAGGTCCCGTAGAAGACTTCCGATCCGATGATGGTGATCGGAGCGACCCGGACGCCGGTCCGGGCCTTTGCCTCCTCGGCGATCTTCGGGTCGGTGAGGTCGCGTTCCTCGTAGGCGAGGCCCTGTTGGTCGAGCCAGCGTTTGAGCGCGTGGCAGTCCGGACAGGTCGGTGCGGTGTAGATGAGAATCTGGGGTTTGCTGCTCTCCGTCATCGGTCTTGCCTTTCTCTGAATTCGACACGGTTGCCCCGCCGCCAGGCCGCCCAACCGCAGGCGGATTTGGCAGGATTGTCGTCAGCGTGCGGCTTCCAGCGCTTGTAAGGTCAAGACTGTTCGTGCGCGGAAAAGGAAAATTCGAGATATGACGCAGGGGCAGAGAAGGACTGCGCCAACTGTCCCGCCGATCGACAGCGACCGTGTTTCGCATTGTGATTGCGCGCCCATCCGGTAAACTGGGCGAGACCAATCAAACACGGACAGCTCTTGGCGATCAAATGCCGGCAGGTTCCGTCCCGAACTCAGGTAAAGCACGCAGATGACTGCTCTCAAGAAGACAAACGCCACGAAGCCAGACGATCGTGCGACCCCCGAGCATATGGAGGTTGAAGGTCACCTCCTGCTCCCTTCACTCTCGCAGAACGAGATCACGATCCTCGCGGAAACGTTTCGCCTGCTCGGCGATCCCTCACGGTTGAAGATCCTGCTGAGCTGTGTACCGGCGCCCATTTCGGTGGGCGATATCGCCGAGCGGCTCGACCTGTCCGTGACCCTCGTCAGCCACCATCTACGCCTGCTGCGCGGCGCGCGTCTCGTCAAGGGCGATCGCCAAGGCAAGCAGATCTTCTACGCGATCGCCGACCAGCACGTCAGCCATGTTCTTCAGGATATGGCGACGCATATTTCAGAGGATCATGCGGACGACTGATCCGCCTGGAGAAGAGCATAATTTTACCACTAACACTTGAATAGCTGTTCAAGTGTGTTATTGACTCCTTCCGAAGCCGCGCAGGGCGTGTGAGCACGCGCGCCCGCTACGGCGGCCGGAAAGGAGATCGGAATGACAACTGGACTTTCAACGCCGGACGCTGGTGAACGGCTCGGCTTTCGTGTCGACGGCATGGATTGCGCAAGCTGCGTCGGCAAGATCGAGACGGCCTTGGGCCGTCTGGGGGGTATCTCCGACGTTGCCGTCAACTTCGCGACCGAGACATTGCTGCTCTCACGCGATGCCACGAGCAAAACGACGTCGAAGGATATCGCCAAGAAGATTCGCTCGCTTGGGTTCGACGTGACCGAGCTGCCGTCTTCTGCGATTCCCGCCGCGCCTGAGCAGCGCTCCGACGCCCATGCTGGTCATGATCACAACGGCTGCGCCGGCGATCACGATCACGGTCACGCAAGCCACGACGATCACAGCGGCTGCGGCGGCCACGATCACAAGCACGACCATGGTCATGACGGTCACGGTCACGATCACGCTCACCATGACCACGACCACGCTCATCACGATCATGATCACGGCCACGGTGGTTGCTCTGGACATGATCACGCGGGCCTTGCGCCAACTCCCCGCGCCGCACCGGCCTCTCCGCCCAATGTCTCCATGCGCGTCGAGGGGATGGATTGCGCAAGCTGCGTCGGCAAGATCGAGGTCGCCTTGGCACGGATGCCAGACGTCTCCGACGTGCGCGTGAACTTCACGACCGAAACGCTTGAACTGACGCTCGCTGCCGGCGCGATCACCAAGGTCGCCGACATCGAAAAGACGATCAAGAGCCTCGGCTTCGGTGTGTCTAACACACGCGAGCTTTCGGCTTCGTCGGATGCGGCCATCGACGTCGCGCCAGCGCCAGCGATGCCCAATCAGCGCTGGTGGCAGACCCGCAAGGGGAAGCATGTCATTGGGCTCGGTCTGCTGATGGGCTCGGCGTACGCCATTGCCCAATTCTTCCCCCTTTATGCGGAATGGATCTTTGCCGCCGCCGTCGTCGCGGGCGTCATTCCTTTCGCTCGCAAGGCATTCGCGCTCGCGACCTCTGGATCTCCGTTCTCTATCGAGACGTTGATGGTCGTCGCCTCGATAGGCGCCCTCGTGATCGGCGAGGCTGAAGAGGCGGCTGCGGTCGTATTCCTGTTCGCGGTCGGGGAATTGCTCGAAAGCGTCGCGGCCGGGAGGGCGCGCGCCGGCATAAAGGCCCTTGCATCGCTCGTGCCGAAGACGGCCGTCCTGCTCGATCCGAATGGCGGGCAGCGCAGCGTCCCGGCCACGTCCTTGCGTGTCAGCGATCTAGTTCTGGTGCGGCCCGGCGACCGCGTGCCGGCGGACGGGCAAATCATACAGGGCGCTTCCAGCCTAGACGAGTCGCCTATCACCGGCGAATCCGTGCCGCGCTCGAAGGCCAAGGGAGACAGCATTTTCGCCGGCTCCATCAATGTCGATGGCGTTCTTCAGGTCCGCGTTGAAAAGACGGCTTCCGACAACACGATCTCGCGCATCATCCAGCTCGTCGAGCAGGCGCAGTCCGCCAAGGCCCCGACCGCGCGCTTCATTGAGAATTTTAGCTGCTACTATACCCCGGCGGTGATGCTGATCGCCGCGCTGATCGTCGTCGTCCCGCCGCTCGCGATGGGCGGTGATTGGGACACATGGATCTACCGCGGCCTCGCGCTGCTGCTGATCGCATGTCCCTGTGCGCTTGTCCTCTCGACGCCTGCTGCGATTGCCTCGGGCCTCGCCGTCGGCACGCGCCGCGGCCTCCTGATCAAGGGCGGTAATGCGCTCGAAACCATTGGCAAGGTGAGCGCCATCGCCTTCGATAAGACGGGTACGCTCACCGAGGGCAAGCCGCGCGTCACCGAAGTCTTCGCCTTTGGCAAGAACGAGGAGAGCGACGTTCTCGCTTTGGCAGCGGCGGTCGAAACAGGTTCGAGCCATCCGCTTGCGAAGGCGATCATCGGCCGTGCCGAAACCGATGGCATCGCCGTTCCCCTTGCACAGGATGCATCGGCGACGGCGGGTAAGGCCGTACATGCGACCGTTGCCGGACGTCGCCTCGCCGTCAGCTCCCCGACCCATGCCGCACAGATGGTGACGCTCGGGGTGCTTGAGCGCAGCGCCATCGAGAAGCTCGAAGATCGCGGCAATACCGTTGCCGTCCTTTTCGACGAGCAGGCGAAGGAAGTCCTCGGCCTCATCGCCCTGCGCGACGAACCGCGCCGTGACGCGCGGGAGGGTGTCGCCCAGCTCAAAGCTATGGGGGTCCGCTCCGTCATGCTAACCGGCGACAACCGGCGCACCGCCCAGGCCATTGCCAAGGGTCTCGGTATCGAGTGGAGCGCCGAGCTGCTTCCGCAGGACAAGCTCGATCTCGTCAACGAGATGAAGCGGAAGTCCAAGGTGGCCATGGTCGGCGACGGCATCAACGATGCTCCGGCACTGGCGACGGCCGACGTCGGGATCGCCATGGGCGGCGGAACCGATGTGGCGATCGAGACTGCGGACGCCGCCCTGCTCAAGAGCCGTGTCACGGACGTCGCCCATCTCGTCGCGCTGTCCCGCGCCACCATGGCGAACATCCACCAGAACGTCGTCTTCGCTCTCGCGTTGAAGGGCCTGTTCCTCGTTACCAGCGTCCTCGGCATCACCGGCCTCTGGATCGCGGTCCTTGCCGATACGGGCGCAACGGCGATCGTCACGCTGAATGCGTTGCGGCTCTTGCGCTTCAAGGGTGCGAAGTCTGCCGATGACGGTCGCGATGAGGGCATGCGTTCTCACCCTCTCGTCCCGGCCGAAAGCCACTAGTCGCTCGCACTCAAGGAGCCGCCAACCGGATCGGTCTGGCGGCTTCACACAACTGGAGCCCGTCGAGGTAACGCTGATCCATCGCGCTCATTCGGGGACGGACTCCGCTTCTTCCAAGACGTCGGCGAAGCGAGACATGCGGTTGGCCACGACATGGCTAGGCGGCAGCGTCAAGGGTCTGTTCGGAAACATCCTGCAAGGCCCTTGACCTTTCCATCGTTGGAAACCGCACCTTCGCAGAAAATGAACGTCGCCGCATCCGGCTGGCCGGGGGCGCGCGCCTTTTGAAGGTGAACGAGAATGAGTAATAAAGCCGCCGCCCTGTTTTTAGCCGGCGCCGTCATCGCCGGTGGCACGCTTGCCATCGTCTATCGCGACGAGATCGGACCCTACGCCAAAAGCGTTCTGGCGCTTGCTTCCTCGACCGCTGCGTCGGAGGCTGTCGCGCAGCCGGCACAGATGCCTGTTCCGCAGGTGCCGGTTGCCGAGGTCATCACGCGCAAGGTCGCGCCATCCGTTGAGTTTACCGGCCATCTGGAAGCGACCAAGGCTATCGAGCTGCGTCCGCGCGTCGGCGGCGCGATCGTCGCCGCCAGCGTTCCCGAAGGCGGTCTCGTGCGGCCCGGCGAGCTTCTCTTCCAGATCGATCCGCGACCGTTCGAGGTGGTCCTGAACGCGGCCAAAGCGCAGTTGCAGCAGGCAAACGTCCTGCTCGATCAGGCCGAGATCGACTTCGGGCGCACCGAGGCGCTCGCTTCGAACGGCAACGCGCCGCGCAAGGCTTTCGATGACGCGCTGGCCATGCGGCGTCAACGCCAGGCGCAAGTCGACATCGCCAAGGTTGCCGTCTCGGCCGCCGAACTCGATCTCTCCTTTGCCCGCGTCACCGCGCCGATTGCTGGGCGCATCGACCGGGTCCTCGTCACGGAAGGCAATCTCGTCACCGGCGGCAATGCAGGCGCTGCGACGCTCCTCACCACGATTGTCGCGACCGATCCGCTCTACGTCTATTTCGACATCGACGAAGCCACCTATCTCGGCTTCGTAGCCAATGCCCGCGCACCCGAGACGGGAACGGTTGCCGGCAAGCTCCCGGTGCATCTGGGCTTGATGACCGATACGGGTTTTCCGCATGCCGGCGAACTCGACTTCCTCGGCAACCGCGTGGACCGGAGCACCGGGACGATCCGCGCAAGAGCCATCGTCAAGAACCCGGACGGCAGGCTGACGCCCGGCCTGTTCGCGCGGGTCAAGCTCGTCACGGCCGAACCAGCCCAGACCGTGCTCATCGACGATCAGGCGATCGGTATCGACCAGGGGCGGCGCTACGTTCTCGCTCTCGGCGCCGACAACAAGGCGGAATACCGCCCGGTCGAAATCGGACCCATGATCGATGGCCTGCGCGTCGTCGCGGCGGGTCTCAAGCCGGCCGACAAGATCATCGTAAAAGGACTCGTCCGCCCAGGCATGCAGGTAGTTCCGCAGATGATCTCCATGGCGCCCGGCGACACCGCTACAGATGACCGGGCTGCGGCAGACTCGCAGGAGGCGCGTCAATGAATATCCCGCGCTTTTTCGTCGACCGCCCGATCTTCGCGGTCGTTCTGTCCGTCCTGATGCTGATCGCTGGCGGCCTCACGCTCCTGAAGCTCCCGCTCAGCGAATATCCCCAGGTCACGCCGCCGACGGTGCAGGTCACCGCCAGCTATCCCGGCGCAAATCCCGCCGTGATCGCCGAAACCGTCGCCGCCCCTCTGGAGCAGGCGATCAACGGCGTCGAGAATATGCTCTACATGAGTTCACAGGCGGCGACCGACGGACGCATGACCCTGACCATTGCGTTCAAGCAGGGCACCGATCCCGACATGGCGCAGATTCAGGTGCAGAACCGCGTTTCGCGCGCATTGCCCAGGCTTCCGCAGGAAGTGCAGCGCATCGGGGTCGTGACGCAGAAGACGTCCCCAGACATCCTGATGGTCGTCCATCTCGTCTCGCCCGACAATCGCTACGATCCCCTCTACCTGTCGAACTTCGCCACCTTGCAGGTACGCGACCAGCTTGCGCGCCTGTCAGGTGTGGGTGACGTACTCGTCTGGGGGGCTGGCGAGTATTCCATGCGCGTGTGGCTCGATCCGGCCAAGGTGGCCGCGAGGGGGCTGACCGCCAGCGACGTCGTTGGGGCGATTCAGGAACAGAACGTTCAGGTGGCCGCCGGCTCGGTCGGCCAGCAGCCCGAAGCCTCGGCCGCGTTTCAGGTGACGGTCAACACGCTCGGAAGGCTGTCCAGTGAGCAGCAGTTCGGCGAGATCGTCGTAAAGACAGGCACCGACGGTCAGGTCACCCGCTTGCGCGACGTTGCCCGCATCGAGCTTGGCGCAGACTCCTATGCCCTTCGTAGCCTCCTCAACGGCAAGCCGGCGCTCGCGATGCAGATCATCCAAAGCCCCGGCGCGAATGCGCTCGACGTATCGAGCGCCGTCCGCACCACCATGGCCGAACTTCAGAAGGGCTTTCCGGAAGGCATCGAATATCGGATCGCCTACGATCCAACGGTGTTCGTCAAGGCGTCTCTCGAAGCTGTGGTCATGACGCTGCTCGAAGCCGTCGTGCTGGTCGTTATCGTCGTGGTTCTGTTCCTCCAGACGTGGCGGGCGTCGATTATTCCCCTTGTCGCCGTTCCCGTCTCCTTGGTCGGCACATTTGCGCTGATGTATATGTTCGGTTTCTCGCTGAACACGTTGTCCCTCTTCGGCCTCGTTCTCTCGATCGGCATCGTGGTCGACGACGCGATCGTCGTGGTCGAGAACGTCGAGCGCCACATCGCGCTTGGGGAAACGCCGAAAGAGGCGGCGCGCAAGGCCATGGACGAGGTGACGGGGCCGATCGTAGCCATCACCTCTGTCCTGTCGGCCGTGTTCATTCCATCGGCGTTCCTCTCGGGCTTGCAGGGCGAATTCTACCGCCAGTTTGCGCTGACGATTGCGATCTCGACCATCCTGTCGGCGATCAACTCCCTCACGCTCTCTCCCGCGCTTGCTGGCGTGCTCCTGAAACCCCACCACGGCGACGTGAAGCGCGATCTCCTGACCCGCGTGATCGACTTCCTGTTCGGCTGGTTCTTCCGGCTGTTCAATCGCTTCTTCGACGGCGCTTCGACCGCCTACGTCTGGTCGGTGCGCCGTGCCGCGAGGCTCAGTGTTCTCGTCCTGCTCGTCTATGCCGGCCTGGTCGGCATGACGTGGGTCGGCTTCCAGACGGTGCCGGGCGGCTTCGTGCCGGCCCAGGACAAATACTATCTCGTCGGCATCGCCCAGCTCCCGACTGGCGCTTCGCTCGACCGCACCGAGGCCGTCGTCAAGAAAATGTCGGAGATCGCGCTGGCCGAGCCGGGCGTGGAGAGTGTCGTCGCGTTTCCAGGGCTCTCGGTCAACGGCATGGTCAACATCCCCAATGCGGCCGTCATGTTCACGATGCTCAAGCCGTTCGACGAACGAAAGGACCCGTCTCTTTCGGCCTTTGCCATCGCCGGCAAGCTCATGGGCAAGTTCAGCCAGATTCCCGATGGCTTCGCCGGCATCTTCCCGCCGCCGCCCGTTCCGGGACTTGGTTCGACCGGCGGCTTCAAGATCCAGATCGAGGATCGAGCGGGCCTCGGCTTCGAGGCGCTCGCGCAGGCTCAAGGCGCGGTCATGGGCAGAGCGATGCAGACGCCCGAGCTGGCCGGCATGCTGGCAAGTTTCCAGGTGAACGCGCCGCAGGTGCAGGTCGATATCGACAGGGTGAAAGCGAAGTCGCAAGGCGTGCCGCTCAATACCATCTTCGAGACGTTGCAGGTCAACCTCGGCTCGCTCTACGCGAACGACTTCAATCGCTTCGGCCGCACCTACCGCGTGATGGTGCAGGCGGACGCGCCGTTCCGCATGCAGCCCGAGGACATCGGCCGCCTGAAGGTCCGCAACGCGACCGGCAACATGATTCCGCTTTCGGCTCTGCTGACCATCAAGCACAGCTCAGGCCCCGATCGTGTCATGCACTATAACGGCTTCCCCTCTGCGGACATCAGCGGCAGTCCCGCGCCCGGATACTCGTTCGGGCAGGCCACCGCCGCCATGGAGCGCATCGCATCCGAAACCTTGCCAGCGGGCATGGCCTTCGAATGGACCGATCTCGCCTATCAGGAGAAGCAGGCCGGCGACACAGCGATGTATGTCTTCCCGCTGTCCGTCTTGCTCGCGTTCCTGATCCTCGCGGCGCAGTACAACAGTTGGTCGCTTCCCTTCGCGGTGCTGCTGATCGCTCCAATGGCGCTCCTCTCGGCGATCGCCGGGGTGTGGTTCACCGGCGGCGACAACAACATCTTCACGCAGATCGGCTTTGTCGTTCTGGTCGGACTTGCCGCGAAGAACGCAATCCTAATCGTCGAGTTCGCCCGAGCGAAGGAGGATGAAGGCGTCGATCCGTTGGCCGCCGTTCTCGAAGCGGCCCGCCTGCGCCTTCGGCCGATCCTGATGACGTCGCTCGCCTTCATTGCCGGCGTGATTCCGCTCGTCATCGCCACCGGAGCGGGCGCCGAAATGCGGCACGCCATGGGCATCGCCGTCTTTGCCGGCATGCTCGGCGTGACGCTATTCGGCCTGCTTCTGACGCCGATCTTCTATGTGGTCGTGCGGCGGCTCGCGATCAGGCGGAGCGCGTCGCCCCAACAGGCGACCGAAGTCCATACCTGAGCAGGCCGACACACAATTCCACGCCGGGGCGGCCCATGGCTGCTGCCGCACCCCGGCGCGGTCGGGCCGTCAGGGCCTCAGCGATCGAACACGCAGCAAATCATAAACACGCGGCTATCCGGAAGGGACTTCAAACATGGATATCGGCATCGGCGAACTCTCTCAGCTCACCGGCGTCAAAATTCCGACGATCCGCTACTACGAGCAGATTGGGTTGCTGCGCGAGCGCTTGCGGAGCAAGGGAAACCAGCGACGCTATGACCACGGCGCGGTCCATCGCCTTCTCTTCATCCGCCGCGCCCGCGATCTCGGCTTCAGCATCGAGGCGATCAAGGACCTGTTTCGACTTGCCGACGTCTCGTTCTCAAGTCCGGCCGAAGCGCTCCGCATCGCAAAGGAGCAACTCGCTGCGGTCGAGGAAAAAATCGCTCAACTGGAAACACTCGAAAAGATGATCCAGCTCGTTGCCGAAAGCGAGAATGACGGGGATCTGATCCCGCTCGATATTTTGCCCTTGAAAGACACCAGCCGCGATGGCGATGCTGAGGTGAAAACTTCAAGCAAAGGCCGCGAATCGATTCACTAGCCTCATCCCAAGGACCGACGACGTTGAGATACTATTCCCATGTGAAAAGGAGCCAGAGCTGCGTCGTGGTCGGTGCGGGACCGGCGGGCCTAATGCTCGGGCTCTTGCTGGCCCGCTCGGGCGTCGATGTTACGGTCATCGAAAAACATCAAGACTTTCTGCGCGATTTTCGCGGGGACACCATCCATCCATCGACCCTCGAAGCGATTCATGAGCTTGGCTTGCTCGATGAGCTTCTTTCTCTCCCCCATCAGAGAGCCTACCATCTCCACGCTGAGATCGCCGGCCGCAAGGCCACGATCGCCGATTTCTCCAGACTACCGACGCGCGCTAAGTTCATCGCCTTCATGCCGCAATGGGACTTCCTGAATTTTCTTGCGCGAAAGGCAGGCGAGTTTCCGCGCTTTCGGTTGATCATGTCCACTGAGGCAACTTCGCTCCGTTGGGACAATTGCCGGGTTGTCGGCCTGAATGCTCGCCAGGGCGAACGTGAACTCGCCATGGAAGCCGCTCTCGTCATCGGGGCGGACGGACGCAATTCGATCATCCGCAAGGCGGCTGGACTTGAGGTTCAGAGCTTCGGTATCGCTACCGACATTCTCTGGATGAAGATCTCCAAAAAAGCAGGCGATCCGCAGCAGGCAATGGGCCACGCCGGTCCGAGCCAAGGGCTGGTCTTGATCGATCGTGGCGTTTACTGGCAATGCGGTTATGTAATCACGAAGGGAACCGTTGATTCGCTGAAAGAGCAAGGGCTTGAGGCGCTTCGCGCCAGGATTGCCGACGTAGCACCATTGTCGGCGGATCGATTTGAAGAAATCCGTTCCTGGGATGACATCCATCTGCTCAGTGTTCGCATCGACCGTCTCAAGTCGTGGTGGAAACCCGGCGTGCTTTGCATTGGGGACGCGGCCCATGCCATGTCGCCCATTGGCGGGGTCGGTGTGAATCTCGCGATCCAGGACGCGATCGCCACCGCCAACACGCTGGCGGAGGCTCTTCGCGAGGGGCGGCTGCAAACGCGCATGCTCGAAGCCGTACAGCGCCGTCGCAACTTCCCGACCAAGGCAACCCAGAAACTGCAATTGATGATGCGCAGCCGGAAGCGTGCCGGTGAAGCGGGCAACACGCAAATTCGAAGACCTCCGCTTTTCATGCGCCTGATTGCCCAGTCACACCTACTGCCGCGGCTGACCGGCCGCCTCATTGGGATCGGCTTCCGACCGGAACATGTGCGCACGCGGCTCGTCGATTGGACGTGTTCATTGAGAGCCCCGGCTAGGTAGATGCTACGCGATGAAGCGCCGGGAAGCCATTGAGGGCGATACCCCGAAGTCTTTTACACGCGCCACCGGCTTCACTCGTCCGTTCGGCAATGGCCTTGTCGCTGGCTGGACTATTCCTTGAAGCCCATCCCGATCCTGACCACGCATTGTGCGACGGTCCAAGCCCCTTGTGTCTCGCTGCACTCCCCGCGTCCCTTTCGCAGGAGAAGGCCGTCGATGATCTGGTGAAGTCCTTCGACAGGTAGTGCGAACTTCGCGTTATCAAGAAGCGCCTTTTGCAGTGAATGAGACAATGGTGCGGGCGGTCGGACTCGAACCGACATATCCGTAAGGACGGCGGATTTTGAATCCGCTGCGTCTACCAATTCCGCCACGCCCGCACTTTGCCGCCGATCTTACTCTAGGTCTCGGCTCCTAGCCGACCCCTAGCGCCATTTCGACGGAAACCTCTCACTTCACTTCCATACCGCCAGTCCGTTGAAAACACGACGCTTTCACTTCACCGTGATTTTCTGTGGATTGGTAGACAAATCCCTTTTTGAGTCGAGCGCGTCTACCAATTCCGCCATAGGGGCCCCGGACCGGGCGGTCCAGATGGGCGCGGACTATACGGTCGCGCACTGGTTCGTCAACTGGCGCAATGCATCCGGGAACTGAAATCGCCACAAACTTCCGGCCCCGCAGGTGCGACCTTTCGGTTTCGTGAAGCCTCCGGCCATTGTGTGGCCAAGAAATTCTTTCTAGAGCATGACGCTGACCAAGAAGGGGGCTGCATGCTTCGCGGACTTTACGACTGGACCTTGTCGCTCGCGGCCAGGAAATCGGCCGAGTGGTGGCTGGCCTTCATCGCTTTCGTCGAGAGCTCGGTCTTCCTGGTTCCGGCAGACGTGCTTTACCTGCCCATGGCGCTTTCCCGTCCGGACCGCGCCTACCGCTACGCGCTCGTCGCCACCATTGCCTCCGTCCTCGGCGGCGTTGCCGGTTGGTTCATCGGCCACTATGCCTATGAAGCCGTGGCCAAGCCCGTGCTGGAATTCTACGGCAAGTACGACGAGTTCGAAGCGCTGCGCACCTCGTCTGGCATCGGCTTCATCATCCTGATGCTGATCACGTCGGGAGCTGCGCATCTGCCACCGATCAAGGTGGTGACCATCCTTTCCGGGGTCATCGGTGTGAACCTGCTGCTGTTCATCGTGCTCGCCATCGTGGCGCGCGGCGGCCGTTTCCTGCTGCTCGCCTGGTTGCTGCGCCGCTATGGCGAACCGATCCGTGACTTCATCGAGAAGCGGCTCGGCCTGTTGGCCGGGGCCGCCGCCGTTATCCTCATTCTGCTGTATTTCGCCGCCAAATACGCCCTCTAGAGCAATTCCAGGAAAAGTGTGGGCGGTTTTCCGTCCGGAATTGCGCAGCAACAACGGTCTGGAAACCGCCGGTGCCAGGAGCAAACCAGATGTCCGAAGCGATAACGCCCGCCCGACGCGGTCCGATGCTCACCGCAGCATTCCTGACCGTGGCCATGGCCGCCACAGTCGGTTCGGCGCTCGCCTTCCAGTACATAGGTGGCTACATCCCCTGCAAGCTCTGCTACGAACAGCGCATCCCCTATTATGTCGGCGCCCCGCTTATGCTGCTTGCGGTTCTCGCAGCGGTCTTCAAACTTCCAGTCTGGATCACTCGCGCCTTGTTGATCGTCGGTGGCCTGCTCATGGTCTACGGCCTCTATCTCGGCGTGTTCCATTCCGGCGTCGAATGGGGCTGGTGGCCAGGTCCGACTGACTGCACCAACGTCGCCGGTCCGGTCGACACCGGCGGCAACGGCGTGCTTGATGCGCTCGACAAGTTCGTGCCGCCGTCCTGCGACAAGGCCGCCTTGCGCATCCTCGGGCTGTCCCTGGCCGGCTGGAATGCCATTGCCAGCGTGATCCTGGCGGCAGTCGCCTTTCGTGGAGCTTTCAAGCGGGGTTGAACAAGCCTTACGGCTCCAGTTCCACATCCCAGTAGAGATAATCCATCCAGCTTTCATGCAGATGGTTGGGTGGGAAGAGACGGCCGTTGTTGTGCAGGTCGTGTACGGTCGGCTGGTAGGGCTTCTGCAGTGGCCACATCTTGGCCTGGGAAGGCATCATGCCGCCTTTGCGCAGATTGCAGGGGGAACAGGCGGCGACCACATTTTCCCACGTCGTCGCACCGCCGCGATGACGCGGGACAACGTGGTCGAAGGTGAGATCCTCCGGCGTCCCGCAATACTGGCACTGGAAGCGGTCACGCAGGAAAACATTGAAGCGCGTGAAGGCCGGGTAACGGGACGGCTTCACATAGGCCTTGAGACTGACGACGGACGGCAGCTTCATCGAGAAATTCGGCGAAGAGACCGCGTGCTCGTATTCGGCAACGATGTTGACGCGATCGAGGAACACCGCCTTGATCGCGTCCTGCCAGGACCAGAGCGAAAGCGGGTAATAGCTGAGCGGGCGATAATCCGCATTCAGCACCAGTGCTGGAAGCCCATCCGGAGATACGGCAACCGTCACGTTGTTTGCCTCCTTCGTTCCCGAACCGAACGACGCGGATACTGTAAGCCCGACATGACAGGGATGTGAAGCGGGAAGCCGCGCCGAACACCCCTCAAAAGAGCATGATTTTTAAGCTTTTTTGAGGCTCAGACCGGCGGGGCGGCGTCCCTGCCCTTCAATTCCCTGTAGTAGGACCAGAAAAGTCGCGCCGCGACGCCCCTCCAGGGCGCCCATGATTCGGCCAGGAGGATGAGTTTTTTCTCGGCCGGGCGTGGGTCGATCGACAACGCATGGCCGACGGCGCTCTGCAGCGCGACGTCACGCGCCGGGAACACATCGGGGTGTCCTGCAGCGAAGAGCAGATAACATTCCGCCGTCCAGGGACCGATGCCTGAAACGGCCGTCAGCGTGGTGATTGCCTCGCCGGCTTCCAGCGAACAGAGATGATGCAGGTCGAGCCCGTCCGCGACTGCGCCGGCGACGGCGAGCAGCCCGCGCTGCTTGGGCCGTGACAATCCGGCTTCGCGAAAGACATCCTCGTCCGCACCAAGTATGGCGTCAGCCGTCAGCGGATCCAGCAGCCTGGTCAGTCGACCGAAGATGGCATCGGCACTGGCACGCGACACCTGCTGCGAAACGATGATCGAGGCAAGGCTGGCAAAACCCGGCTCCGAAAGGCGCAGCGGCACGTCACCGGCAAAGGCGCGCACCGTTTCCAGGCGTGGATCGATGCCGCACAAGGCATCCAGCCCCAAGGCTATGTCATTGAGAGAGGTGATCCGCTGCATGTTCCTTGTCCGAGAAAGGCCGGCAAGGTAGCAATCCGGCTAACGCTTGCAAAACCCGATTGCCGCCCATCGATGACACTCCTGACATTTCGTTTCGCCCCCAGCCCGAATGGCGACCTGCATCTTGGCCACGCCTATTCGGCGCTGCTCAACCAGCAACTGGCGAACGGCAATCAAGCGCGCCTTTTGCTGCGCATCGAGGACATCGATACCACCCGCTGCACACCGGAATTCGAGGCGGCTATCTTGCGTGATCTCGAATGGCTTGGCGTGCGCTGGAAAGAACCGGTGCGGCGGCAGTCGGAGCATTTCGGCGAATACCAGGCAGCCCTTGAAAGGCTGATCGCCGAAGAGCTGGTCTATCCTGCCTTCATGAGCCGCGGCGACATCCGCGCCTTCATCAGTGACCGTGAACGGCGCGGGCGCGACTGGCCACGCGACCCGGACGGCGCGCCGCTCTATCCGGCAGTCGACAAGGCTCTGTCCCGAAAGGAGCGCAACGCGCGCATTGCCGAAGGGATACCTTTCGCCTGGCGCCTCGACGTAGCAGCCGCAATGGCGCGGGTCGGTACCGGTCTCTCCTGGATGGAGTTCGAAAACCTCAGCCTGTCGACAGCACGCCATGTCCCGGCACAGCCGCAGGACTGGGGAGACATCGTGCTGGCGCGCCGCGACATCCCGACCAGCTATCATCTGTCTGTCGTGCTCGACGACGCCCTGCAAGGCGTCACCCATGTCGTGCGCGGCATGGATCTGTTCCACGCCACGGCCGTGCAGAGACTGTTGCAGCAACTGCTTGGCCTGCCGCAACCTGCTTATTTCCACCACCGGCTGATCCTGGGCCCGGACGGGCGCAAGCTGTCGAAGAGCCTCAAGGACACCGGACTGGCTGCACTGCGTGCTGCCGGTGCGACGCCCTCGGGCATCCGCCACATGGTTGGCCTATAGGACCGCCGCGGCAGCAGCTTCAATTCGCGTTACTTTAAAAGTAAGCGGTTTTGGCTTTGCCTGGCCCGGTTACCGGGCTAGAGCGACACATTCTTCATCAGAAAGTGGTTGCCCTCCCATGCACGAGCTCAAGCGGTTCATTCCCGCCACTTTCGTCGTGCTGTGGGCAACCGGTTTCATCGGTGCGCGCTACGCCATGCCGTGGGCCGAGCCATTCACTTTTCTCGCCATCCGTTTTGCCATCGCTGCGGTGCTGTTCGCCGTCCTGATCATGTTCCTCAAGGCACCCTGGCCGAACCGTACGCAGGCGCAGCACGCCATCATCGCCGGTATTCTTATGCACGGCATCTACCTCGGAGCGGTCTTCTGGGCGATCCACCGTGGTCTCCCTGCCGGCATCTCGGCACTGATCGTCGGCCTGCAGCCACTGATCACTGCGGTCATGGCCGGAAAGCTTCTCGGCGAGGAGATCCAACCCCGGCACTGGGCTGGCCTGGCAATCGGTTTCGTCGGCGTCGTCACCGTCTTGTGGCCCAAGCTCGGTGCGCTGGGCGGCGGCGTCACCGCGGCCACACTGACGGCCTCCATTATCTCCGTCATTGCCATGAGCGCGGGCACCGTCTGGCAGAAACGTTTCGGATCATCCGGCAATCTCGTCGCATCAACGTTCTGGCAGTATGTCGGCGGCACAGCCGTGATGGCGATCGCGAGTTTCGTCTTCGAGACCCGCGTCTTCACCGTCAATGGCGACTTCATCTTCGCCATGGCCTGGCTCGTCCTGGTGCTTTCGGTCGGCGCCATCTTCCTGCTGATGGTGATGATCCGCGACGGAGCGATGTCGAAGGTTGCGTCGCTGTTCTACCTGGTTCCCGCGGTGACTGCGGTGATGGCCTGGATCCTGTTCGGTGAACATCTGAACCTCGTCCAGATCATCGGCATGGCCATCACCACCTTCGGGGTCGGACTGGCCACGGCTCAGCCGACACGGGCGCGTGCTTCGGCGTAGCGGCTGATGGCGGCGTTGAGTTCGCCGCCCAGAATGAAGATCACCGAGACGATGTAGAGGAAGACCACCGCGATCATGATCGATGCGAGGCCGGCATAGGTCGTCACATAGGACGAGAAATGGTCGAGGTACGAGGCGAAAATCGTCGACCCGACCACCCAGCCGACCAGCGTGAAGCCGATCCCCGGCAGGATCGAGAGAATGCTGCGTCGCCCCATCGGCAGCCAGATGTGCACGGCGAAAAGCGCGAACACGATAACCGTGGAAGCGATGACGAAGCGCCATAGCGTGATGGTGCCCATATAAGGGCCGATCCAATGGAAATGCGCCTCGGCCAGGCGTGCGATCAGCGGCGCGAAAACCAGCAGAAGACTGATGGCCAGGAAGCCCACGGCGGCGATCAGGACGAAGACGATGCTCTGCGTGCGACGAAAGAAGATCGAACGTGTCTCCGTCATGCGATAGGCCCGGTTCAAGGAAGTGCGCACCGCCTCGATGCCGTTGGAGGCGAAGAAACCGGCAAGCAGAACGCCGTAGGTGAGGAGGTCCGTTCGCCGGACCGTCAGTACGTTGATGACCTCTCGCGCGATCGGCTTGGCAATCTGCTCCGGCCAGGTGTCGAACAGCAGTGGCACGATCGTCTCGACGAAAGCTTGCGCGCCAAGGAAACTCGCCAGCGAGGTGGCGAAGATCAGGAACGGAAACAGTGCCATCAGCGAGGTGATCGCCAGATGACTGGCCATCGCCCAGCCGTCGTCATTGTTGAAATGGCCGGCCGCATCGTAGAGCACGCGGCGGAAGGCGACGATGGTGCGCAGCAACGATACTGTTCCTACAGTTGTTTCCAGGCGGCGAATATGGGAAGTGATTGCTGCAAATGGCAAGCCTCGCCGCATCTTCCAGCACTTCATCGCAAGCGCCGCGCACGATCATCGTTACCGGCGCATCGTCGGGCATTGGCGCCTTTTGCGCACGAGCCTTGAAGGCAGACGGCTGGCGGGTATTCGCCACAGCCCGCAAATCGGAAGACATCGCAGCGCTGGAAGCCGACGGCATCGAAGCTTTCTATCTCGACTATCGCGAACCGGAGTCAATCAGGATCCTGGTCGAAGCCGTGCTCGAACGCTGCGGTGGCCGGCTTGACGCACTCTACAACAATGGCGCCTACGCCCAGCCCGGCGCGGTCGAGGACCTGCCCGTCGAAGCGCTGCGCGAACAGTTCGAAGCCAATCTGTTCGGCTGGCATGATCTCACCCGCCGGATCGTGCCTGTGATGCGCGCCCAGGGTCATGGTCGCATCATTCACTGTTCTTCGATTCTGGGCCTTACGCCGGTGCCGTTTCGCGGGGCCTATGCGGCGTCCAAACACGCGCTGGAGGGGCTGATGCTGTGCCTGCGCCAGGAACTGGACGGCAGCGGTGTCCACGTCTCGCTGATTGAACCCGGACCAATTGCGTCGAAGTTTGCAAGCAATGGCCTGCCCTGGTTCCTGAAGCATATCGACCATGAGAATTCGGTGCACCGCACGGCCTATCAGGCGCAATTGCAGCGGCTCAAACAGGGTGGAATCCGCTCGCCCTACAAGCTCGGACCGGAAGCCGTCTACAAAGTGATGACCCATGCACTTCTGTCGCAACGCCCCCGGCCCCACTATGTGGTAACGATGCCGGCCAGAATCGGGGTAGCGCTGAAACGCCTGTTGCCGGCTTCAATGCTCTACCGCATCCTCGCCAAGCGCGCTTGAACGGAACGGAATACGCCATGGGCACTGTTTTCAACATCCTCGCCATCGTCGTGATGGTGGCCGTGGTCGCGGTGCTGATCCGCGGCCTCATCAACATGATGCGCGGCGGTTCGGGCGTCACCTCGAACAAACTCATGCAGGCGCGCGTGCTGCTGCAGTTCCTGGCGCTGGTCCTGATCATGCTCGCGGTCTACTTCACGCGCAAATAGGCTGCGGTCGGCGGAGGACACGCATTGGTCAAACTCAACAAGATCTACACCCGCACCGGCGATGCCGGCACCACGGGGCTCGGGACCGGCGCGAGGCGGTTGAAGTCTGATTTGCGCATCGAAGCCTGCGGCACGGTCGACGAGGCCAACGCCTGCATCGGCATGGCACGCCTACACACGGCTGTCGCGCATCATGCAATCGATTTGATGCTTGGCCGGATCCAGAACGATCTGTTTGATCTCGGCGCCGATCTTTCCGTGCCGGATGATGGCAAGCCGCTGGAATACGAGCCGCTGCGCATCATTGCCTCGCAGGTCGAGCGCGTCGAGAAGGACATTGACCAACTCAACAAGGACCTCGAGCCGCTGAAATCCTTTATCCTCAACGGCGGCACGCCGGCCGCTGCCGCTCTTCATCTCGCCCGAACGGTCACTCGCCGCGCCGAACGCGTCATGGTGGCGCTGGCCCAGAACCCGGACGAGCAGGTTGGCGCGGAGGCGCTAAAATACATCAACCGTCTGTCCGACTTCCTGTTCGTGGCCGCGCGCACGGTCAATGACAATGGAAAGTCGGACGTGCTATGGGTGCCGGGCAAGAACCGCTGATTTGGCGTCAGCGGACAAGGGGCGGAAACCGGCCGCATGTTCATTCCGCTTTATGATTCCAATCATCTGCGCCGCATCCGCTACGCCTACGTCAACATCGCGCTGATCCTGTTCAACGTCGCGATCTATCTGGTCACGCGCGTCGGCGGCGATGACTATGCCGCAGGCGCCACGCTCAGCTATGGTTTCATCCCTTCCGTCGTCCATGATATCGCGGAGCTGTCGCCGCAATTCATCGTCATTCCGGAACAGCTCAGCTATCTCACCTACTCTTTCCTCCATGCCGATATCTTCCATCTCGGCGGCAACATGCTGTTCCTGTGGGTGTTCGGTGACAATGTCGAGGACGCGCTCGGTCACGTCCGCTATCTGATCTTCTATCTTGCCTGCGCGGCCGGCGGCGCCTTTTTCCACGGCTGGGTCGCTCCTGGTTCTGAACAACCGTTGATTGGCGCATCCGGGGCAATAGCCGGCGTGGTGGCGGCCTATCTCATCCTCTACCCACGTGTGAAGGTGTGGGTGCTGGCTTTCGCGCGCATTCCGCTCAGGCTGCCGGCCTACATCGTCCTGATCCTGTGGGTGCTCCTGCAGTTCGTGATGTTTGCGATGGGCGGCGACCAGCAGATCTCCTGGGCCTGCCACATCGGCGGCATCGTGGCAGGTGCCATCCTCGTGCTGGTGCTGCGCAGCCGTGGCGTCCCGCTGTTGGAAAATGAGGAGGAGACCGTTCCAGTCGCAGCCCCTGCCGAAACCGCGCCGGCTCCTCTCCCTGCCGCGACGGAAGCGAAGCCGGCATCACGCTGGGGCAGGCAGTAGATCGCCGCGTTTCCGGTTGCGCCAGCGCAGTTTTCAACCGATTTGGGCCTTTTGCCGATATTGACGCGGGTAGCGCCCGCAACTACGGTCCGCGCGCCTGCGGCAGCCCTGTCAGCCACCGTCCAGGCGGCCGAAGCTGGCGGGCAAACTACAGAAATTGCGCCCGAAATGTCGGCATTCGACAACCCTGAGCGGGCGGGTACTGTTATAGCGCCCCGAATGCATCTTTGAGAGGTGAGAGACAGATGAAAGTCCTGGTGCCCGTGAAGCGGGTCGTCGATGCGAATGTGAAGGTTCGTGTGAAAGCGGACGGCTCGGGCGTGGAACTCGCCAATGTGAAGATGGCGATGAACCCGTTTGACGAGATCGCGGTCGAAGAAGCGATCCGCCTGAAGGAAGCGGGCAAGGTCGAGGAGATCGTCGTGGTCTCGATCGGCCCGGCGCAGGCGCAGGAGACGCTGCGTACCGCTCTCGCCATGGGCGCCGACCGCGCGATCCTGGTCAAGGCCGACGAAGCCGTCGAGCCGCTTGGCGTCGCCAAGGTGCTGAAGGGCGTGGTCGATGCTGAACAGCCTGGCCTCGTCATTCTCGGCAAGCAGGCGATCGACGACGATTCCAACCAGACCGGCCAGATGCTGGCGGCCCTTCTCGGCTGGTCGCAGGGCACCTTCGCCTCGAAGGTGGAACTGGCCGGCGACAAGGCCAAGGTCACCCGCGAAGTCGATGGCGGCCTGCAGACGGTCGAACTCAAGATGCCGACAATCGTGACGGTGGACCTGCGCCTCAACCAGCCGCGTTACGCTTCACTGCCAAACATCATGAAGGCCAAGAAGAAGCCGCTCGATGAAAAGACCGCGGCAGACTTCGGCGCCGACATCAAGCCGCGCCTCAAGGTGATCAAGACCGAGGAACCGGGCGGCCGCAAGGCGGGCGTCAAGGTCAAGACGGTGGCCGAGCTTGTCGACAAGCTCAAGAACGAAGCCGGCGTGCTTTAAGCGAAGCGGAAAGGGATCAACAACATGGCAATCCTCCTCATCGCCGAGCACGACAATGCTTCGCTCTCCGATCAGACCGCCAAGGCGCTGTCTGCTGCCCTCAAGATCGGCTCGGACGTCGATGTCCTGGTCGCCGGCAAGGGTGCGAAGGCAGCAGCCGACGCTGCCGCCAAGCTGAAGGGTGTGCGCAAGGTGCTTCTGGCCGAATCCGATGAACTGGCGGAACGTCTCGCTGAGCCGACCGCCGCTCTCGTCGTCTCACTGGCAGGCAACTACGACACCATCGTCGCCGCCGCGACCTCGACCGGCAAGAACGTCTCGCCGCGCGTCGCCGCGCTGCTCGACGTCGCCCAGGTTTCGGAGATCATCGAGGTGATCTCGGCCGACACCTTCAAGCGCCCGATCTATGCCGGCAACGCCATCCAGACGGTGCAGGCAACCGACGGCAAGAAGGTGATCACCGTGCGCACCGCCTCCTTCCAGGCTGTGCCGGAAGGTGGCTCTGCTTCGGTTGAGACTGTCTCTGCTGCCGCCAACCCCGGCCTCTCGACCTTCGTCGAGAACAAGCTGTCGGAAAGCGACCGTCCGGAGCTGACGTCGGCCAAGATCATCATCTCGGGCGGCCGCGCGCTTGGTTCGGCCGAGAAATTCCAGGAAGTCATCCTTCCTGTGGCCGATAAGCTGGGCGCTGCTGTCGGCGCCAGCCGCGCCGCGGTCGACGCCGGCTACGCCCCAAATGACTGGCAGGTCGGCCAGACCGGCAAGGTGGTGGCGCCGGACCTCTACATCGCCTGCGGCATTTCCGGTGCCATCCAGCATCTCGCCGGCATGAAGGACTCCAAGGTCATCGTCGCCATCAACAAGGACGAGGAAGCGCCGATCTTCCAGGTTGCCGACTACGGTATCGTCGGCGACCTCTTCCAGGTGCTGCCTGAACTCCAGAAGGCGCTTTGACGCTCTTTCTGGATCGGTATTAAATGTGATGGCCGGGGTAGACGAAACCTACCCCGGCCATTTAGTTTGCAATGCACAAAATCAAGAAGAAGCATTGGCGGGATAAAAAGAATGACCGGCAAGATCGAGACGATCGGCATTATCGGCGCGGGCCAGATGGGGGGCGGCATCGCTCACGTCTCGGCGTTGGCCGGCTACAACGTCCTGCTGTATGATGTCTCTGTCGACCGTATCGAGAAGGGTATTGCCACGATCAGCGGCAATCTGGCCCGTCAGGTCGCTTCCGGCAAGCTCGACGAAAAGGAACGCAAGGACGCCGTTTCACGCATCGGTTCCGCCGCGGCCATGGCCGATCTCGCGGCTGCCGATCTGGTTATCGAGGCAGCCACCGAAGATGAGACGGTGAAGCGCAAGATCTACGCGCAGCTTTGTCCGCAGCTCAATCCGACGGCCGTACTTGCCACCAACACGTCCTCGATCTCGATCACGCGCCTTGCCGCCCAGACCGATCGGCCGGAGCGGTTCATCGGCATCCACTTCATGAATCCCGTGCCGGTCATGAAACTGGTCGAACTGGTGCGCGGCATCGCGACCGAGGACCAGACCTTCGAGCTGGCCAAGTCCTATGTGAAACAGCTCGACAAGACGATCACCGTCTCCGAGGATTTCCCGGCCTTCATCGTCAATCGCATCCTGCTGCCGATGATCAACGAGGCTATCTATACGCTCTATGAAGGCGTCGGCACGGTCGAGGCCATCGACACCGCCATGAAGCTCGGCGCCAACCACCCGATGGGACCGTTGCAGCTCGCTGATTTCATCGGACTGGACACCTGTCTGTCGATCATGCAGGTACTGCACGACGGCCTGTCGGACTCCAAATATCGCCCCTGCCCGCTGCTGGTAAAATATGTTGAAGCCGGCTGGCTCGGCCGCAAAGCCGGCCGCGGCTTCTACGACTATCGTGGCGAACATCCAGTGCCAACGCGCTGATGCGAGCGTTTCCGCTTTTCACGGAAACGCTCTAACTCCTTGTTAAACCGCTGCACAGTTCTGCTGGAGTTGCTCTGGCGTGAGCATTCCGGATAGCGGATTTCTATAGCTCAGGTTCCCGTCGCCACCCGTGTCATCGGGATCGCAACACCTGCTTCGGAACCAGCTAGCGCCACGAAGGCGCAATTGCGACCGGCCGCTTTGGCCGCGTAGCACGCCGCGTCGGCCCTCGCGATGATCTCATTGGCCTCGCCGGAATCGGCTGTGATCGACGTGAGACCGATGCTGGAAGACACGCGATGCGTCTGGCCTTCCCAGGTGAATTCCAGTGCGCTCACGGCATCGAGAACCGCCAGGGCTGCCCTCTCGCCCTCGACAGGGGAAGGCGACATCAGCACGGCCGAAAATTCGTCGCCGCCAAACCTGGCCACGATATCCGTAGGTGCCAGGGCTGCCTTGATCGTTGAAGCCACTTTCTGCAACAACGCATCGCCGGCGGCATGGCCACTGGTATCATTGACCGGCTTGAAGTGATCGAGATCGATGAACATCAGCTGGTAGTGCGACGCATCCTTTCTGGCCTTGTCGAGTAGATCCTCCACCGTTCGTATGAAGCTGGGGCGGTTGGCCAGGCCGGTCAGGGCATCGTGGGTTGCGGCATAAGCGAGCTGCCGCTGCAATGTGCGTGCATCGGTGAAGTCCTGGAAGACGATGACCGAACCACTGAACTCATTCAGTTCGTTCAGGATCGGCGATACCATCTGGCGGATGCTGAAGCGTGTGCCGTCGTTGCGCGTAAGAAGTGCCCGGCTGTTCTGCTCCGTTCGTTCCAGCCTGTTGTCAGCCAGATGCGGTTCGTCGAGCCGCCGTCCTGTCTCCTCGTCCACGGCACGGTAGACGAAGCCAAGCGGCTTGCCGAGCGAAGCAAGGCTGGTGGTTCCCGTGAGCTTTTCAGCAACAGGGTTCATGAACGTGATGCGGTTCTCGGCGTCGGTGCCGATGACGGCATCGCCGATCGACTGCAGCATGACACGCAGCCGCTCCTTCTCGTCGGCAAGAAGGGCTGCCGAAACCATCAATCGCTCTTCGGCCTCCTTGCGCTCGGTGATATCGGTCATCGATCCGATCGCCCGTGCGACGGCTCCGTCAGGCTCCCGCTCGATCGCCTTGCCGTGGTCTTCCATCCAGATCCAGCGTCCGCTTTTGTGACGCATGCGGTATTCAAGTTTGTATTCGAGCGTACGTCCTTCCATGTGGTCTCGATCGGCTGCAGCCATGCGCGCGACATCGTCCGGATGCGCAAGTTCGAGCCACAGGTCTGGATTGTTGCCGAGTTCGTGCTCCTCATAGCCGAGCATGTGCTTCCACGTCGCCGAGTAGTGAACGGTATTGTTGCGCATGTCGGCGTCCCAGACGCCTTGCCCGGCACTGGCGAGAGCAAAATTCCAACGTGTTTCCGCCTCGGCGAGACGCGCTCGATCTTCGCTGATCTGCTTGATGAACAGGCCGACCAGGAACGGTGTGGAGACGATGATGGCGACCGAGACCTGGAAGCCGTCGCTCAACATCTCGACGCCGCCATTGATGCCCGGCATGAAGCCGCTCATCGCCACGGCAACGCATGTAACTCCTGTCACACCACAAACGAGCGCCAATTCGAGATGAGCCAGTCTTGGCGCCATAACCATCAGCGGCAGCATTGCCAGAGCGAACGGGAAGCGGCTTTGGCTGAGTGCCAGATACGCAAGGCCGGCACAGATTGCCGCCGTCAACGCAACCCGAAGCACGGCTTGCGGCTTGAGCACCGCCGCGACTTCGGACCGCGACGCGTACATGAATAATGGCAAAAGCAGCGCGAACCCCAACGCGTTGCTGGACAGAAAAGTCCAGGCGGTAGGGACAATCGGCCATCCGTGCAGAAAGTATGTGACCCCGGCAAAAGCCAGGCCGGTGACCGCATCGGTCAGCACTGCAGTCAGAAACAGGATAAGGGAAAATGCACGAGCTGGCACATCGGCTTTCACCGGCAGACCACCGGCGAAACGATCGACCAGCCAGAGCGATAGTGCGGTATGGCCACCGTTGATGACGGCAAACAATACGCCCATCTTCCAGGACGAGCCGAAGGCGACATTCGAAGCCAAAGTGGCCAGCGCCATGGCCGCGTAGTCGATCCAGCTGGCGGCGTACCGGCGTCTGGCCAGCATCACGAAAGCGAACGCTGAAGCCAGCCAGATCGTGGCAACACCGTCGCCAACCCGCGACAGCAGGATCGAAGCCGCCGCTGCTAACCAGAACCCCAAGCCCAGCACAATCGCTGAAAGATACCTGCCCGGAGCACGTCCCTCGTACTGGTGAAACGTCACAACGTTATCTACCTAGGCGCATCCCTTCACCTCCACTATGGAGTATCTCATTTAAGCAATGATTGCATAGAGGACGCGTCCACCATTTAAAGGTGCAGTGAAGCAACCGCGCCACAGTCTGCATCCATAAGATTTTGCTGTTTTATCTCCCGCTTTACCAACGCAGGAAAAAGCGACCCGCCAGCGCTCCGATGCCGCCCAGGGCAGCAATGGCCAGACTGTACCAAGTCGCCACGAACAGCGGCGAGTCGTCCGTGCAGTGTGCCGCATAAAACGTGGCTGCCAGGGCGCCGGCCAGCAATCCGGCGACCGCGCCCGACAGCGCCGGCTTCGTGGGCGCAGCCTGTTTCAGCACAACCAGGAGAGCTGCAAGAGGAACAAGACCGATCAACGGGATGAACGACAGGCAAATCATCATATTATTGCCCACGAGACGTTTGCCCCAGTCGCTCGACGGCATCACGAGCAATTCAAGCACGACGGCGGCTGCCATGAGGAGCGGTGCGACCAGTAGCCAGCGGCCATATCTGCCTGCCGGTGCCCCTGGCATCGCCAGCATCCGCAGCGCCAGGAAAGCAGTGATTGCCAGGGTAATCGTGAAGACGAACTTGAACAGGAAGCGGATCGTCTGCATCGCCTGCATGAAATCAGGACGCATGCCGATGGTCATGGAGAACACGGCAGCGGCGGCAACCGCCGCAAATGCCAGCACGACAAGCCACATCCTGCCAAGCGGCATGGCTGTCGTTTTGACATCAGCGCCCAGCGTCTTGATCAATTCGTCCGTCTTCATCTCAGCCTCGCGCGAACCGCTTGGCGATGGCCGCCAGCCCACGATGCAACGCCACGCGCACCGCCGTCTCGTTCATGCCGAGCTTTTTCGCCGTCTCACCGATCGAATGGCCATCGACGGAAATCGATGACACGACCGAACGCTGCCCTGGCGGCAGACTGTCGAGCGCTCTACCTATGTCGCGCTCGCTGACCGTTTCCTGCTCCGGTTCGGCCAGTGTTTCGGCAAAATCATCCACAGCCACTTCGATGCGCCGACCACGGCGACGAAAAGCGTCGATCAGCTTGAAGCGAGCAATGGCGTAGATCCACGGCAAGATCGGCGCATCCTGACGCCAGGTATGCCGCTTGAGATGAATGGCCAGCAAAGTCTCCTGCACGACATCCTCGGGATCGACACCGCCTTGCACGATCTTACGCCGCGCAAAGCCGCGAACGATCGCTGCGGTTCCGCGCAGGAACTCGGCATAGGCTTTCTCATCGCCTGTGGTGGCCGCCCGCATCAATCGCGCAAGCTCGGCTTCATTCATGCCCGCCACAGGCACCGCTCCTGGAGTATTCGCCTCGACATGGCGATTTGTTACGCGACGGGGATCTCAAATCCACGTCAAAATTCGTTGAGGCGAACAATAAGGGGCCTATGTGGCAAGAACATCAGCCCATTCAGCATGGCGTCGAAACTGCGCCGCCGCGAACGGGCAAAGCGGAATGATCTTCTTTTGCGACGCGCGCGCATCTTCAACGGCCCGCGTCACCAGCCTCAGACCAGCACCCTGTCCACGAAATGCATCCGGAACTTCGGTGTGGTCGATGATGATCTTGTGTTCACCGACCTTGGTGAAAGTCATCTCGGCTTCGGCGCCGCCGGGGCCGCGCAGCACATAGCGACCCTTGGAGCCATGATCTTCGAGTTCGATCTCGGGCAACGCATCGACCATGGCTATGCTCCTTTCACTGGCTCGGCGGAGAAGAGCCGTCTCGCCGCTTCGATCTCGTTCGGCCGCACCTCGTGGCCGCCCTCGTGCCATTCCACTGTGACATCGGCACCCGCCGCGCGCAAATAGGCATCGAGCCGGCTGGTGAGGTTGGGTGGACAGATGGGATCGCGTCGGCCTGCGGTGACGAGGATGTGGCTCTCAGCGAGACTACCATTTACCTGTGGCTCGAACGGGATCAGCGGGTGCATCAACACCGCGGCATCGAACAGTTTCGGCTGTTCGAAGACCATCGATGCCAGGATGTTGGCACCATTGGAGTATCCCAGCCCGAACACTGCCGATGGCTGCACTGCCGTGACATGCGACTGGACGAAATCGGCCATCTTGGCGGTCGCCCGGTCCAGATCTTCCATATCGTAGACACCCTCACCGGTACGGCGAAAAAACCGTGCTGCGCCGAACTCCGACACATCGCCTCGGGGTGATATGATCGTCGCGGTTGGCAACAGCTCGCGCCCGAGAGCCAGGAACTGGCGCTCATCCCCGCCTGTACCGTGGAAGACGAACAGGATCGGACTGCGTGGAGCGCCCGGCAAAACCTCATGGATATAAGAATTACTCGACATTCTACCCTCCTTGTCCACATTCGGCGATACCCGCCGCGATGGCGACAGGTATCGTTCCTTCAGTTCTCGAGAGGCTGCAGATGCTGCTCGAGATAGGGCCGCAGGTGCTGGTGCTGCGCAGGCAGCTTCAGTGCCTCGCCGAGATGCGCCGTATCTTCATCCCTGTCGAAACCAGGTTCGTTGGTCGCAACTTCGAACAGCACACCGCCAGGGGTGCGGAAATAGATCGCCCAGAAATAGTCACGGTCGATCACCGGCGTCACTTGATAGCCGGTATCCATCAGCGCCTTGCGGACTTCGAGTTGTGCGGCCCGGTCTTCGACGGCGAAGGCGACATGATGCACCGACCCGGCGCCCAGCCCGGCGAAGGAAGCCGCCGGCAGCGTTTCGATATCGATAACATCAGCGCCATTGCCGTTCTTCAGTGCCATCCTGGCGACGTTGCCGACACGGTCAACTTCTTCATAGCCCATGAACTTGAGCAGCTCTTCTGTGGCGCCACCGTCCTTCAGCCGAATCGATACCGAATGAAACCCGCGGATCGCCTCGTCTCCCGGCACCCCGCCTTTGAGCCAGGGAGCACGGGCATCCGCCTTGTCTTCGACAAGCGCAAAACCATCGCCGTCGGGTCCCAAGAACTTCAGCCGTTTCTGGCCGAAAGTCTCTTCCGTCGCGACGCCGGCGACGCCCCGATCCGCAAAATGCCGTTGCCAGTAGGGCAGCGTATCTTCGGGTACGGAGAACACTGTGGTTCCAACCTCACCAACGCCCTGGCGACCCTTGCCGATGTTGGGGAACGGGAAATAGCTCATCACTGAGCCAGGCGTGCCGAACTCGTCCGCATAGTAGAGATGATAGACGTCCGGGGCGTCGAAATTGACCGTCTTCTTGACCCTGCGCAGGCCAAGCTTGTGCGTGAAGAAATCATTGTTCCGGCGCGCATCTGCAGCCATCGAGGTGACGTGATGCAGGCCTTTGATCTGGGTGAGCATGATTTTGCCCTTTCTCTCCGGCGCGGCCCCTTGGCCGCTCTCGACGCCAATATGAGCGTGCGACCGGTACAGGCAAAGACAGCGAAGACAGAATGGACTGTGCTCTGATTGTGAACGATGAAATAGTCATCGTTCACCAAAAACCATCATGGTTTGGTTGAATCGTCGGGATTGGGTGTCTCCTCTCCCGCCTCTTCTCCATCCGGCTTGGGCGAATTTTCCCGATAGACGGCATAGGCAAGAAACGCCGCAAGCGGGCCGAGAAGTGCTCCGAGCCCCTGTTTGCTGCGCAGCAATTCCGGCAGCGCGGCAATGCTCGCGGCGATCGCAAGCGCCGTGAAGTCACTCTTGCGACGTTCGGCGCGGCGACGCGCGCGCTTCTTCGCGGTCAAGCGGTAGACCAGCACGACGATACCGGCGAACACGAGAAACCCCGCCCCAAAACCGAGCGCCGCGTTGATCGCGCCAAATCGCGCAGCAGCCCAGAGATAGGCTGCCAGCAGCAGAAAACTCGCGCCGACCAGGGCGGCGAGGAGAGCGATCCCGTACGCGATCGCGGCGCCACGGATATTCCGGGCGACGGTGCCTGCCTCGCCGGTCACGAGGCTTATCAGGAGGGAAGCCAGCGGTCCCACGTGCCGCCGAAACTCAACGCCGCGACAGAAGAGCGAAAAGGAAGCCGACGCCTGCGGCCACCGCGAGCGACGTCATCGGTTTCTCACGAACCGTGGTGGCGATCTGGTCCTCGATGTCGTGCGCGTTGCCACGCAGTTTTTCCATCGCTGCTTCGCCGCGTTCGCGCAGATGCTCCGCCCCCTGTGCGGCAGCACGGCGCGCTGCACCAAGCCCATGTTCACCGGTCTGAGCCAGTTGTTGCGTCAGTTTTGCGATATCGGCCTGCAGTTGGCGGATATCGGCCTCCAGATCCTCGGTGGACTTGGCTGCGCTGATCTTGTCCGTGGTCTTGGCCATATTGAACTCCTTGCATTTTGCCGAGCCCACACGCCCGACATCATCTCAACCCGTTCACAAACGGCCGGTTCCATTGAAAATTGTTTTGACACTCCGGTCCGGTCGCAAAGACTGCGGCCTTCACAGGACGGATGACCCCGTCACTTGGGCAGAAATCGCATCGGGGCCGAAATCTTCATCGCCGGAGATCTGAAGGATTTCCTGCAACCGGGTACGTGCCCTGCTGACGCGGCTCTTGATGGTGCCGACGGCGCAGCCGCAGATTTCCGCCGCTTCCTCATAGGAGAAGCCGGATGCGCCGATCAGGATGATCGCTTCGCGCTGATCCTCCGGCAACTGTTCCAGCGCGGCCCGGAAATCCTTGAGATCCAGCTGCCCGTGCTGCGATGGATGGATGGCAAGCCGAGCGGTCATGATGCCGTCACTGTCCTGGACTTCGCGTCCGCGCTTGCGCATCTGCGAATAGAATTCGTTGCGCAAGATTGTGAAAAGCCAGGCCTTGAGGTTGGTGCCCAGTTGAAAGCTGTCCTGCTTGTCCCAGGCCTTGACCAGGGTTTCCTGGACAAGGTCGTCGGCGCGGTCGGCATTCTGGGTCAGCGAGACAGCAAAGGCACGCAGACTTGGAATGGCGCCGAGCAGGTCGGTCCGAAAGCCCTCGGATGCGGACATGCGTCAGTCCTTCTTGCGCCCTGGCTCGACCTGCTCCAGCTGCGCCAGCAACTGGGCAAAGCGATCCGGAACTTCGTCCGAGACGAGTTCATCGTAATATTGCTTGAGTTTGCGGCCGATTTCAGAATTGGCGCCGAGCGTGTCGGCAGAACCGGCCTGACGCGCGCTGGCGCCAGTCTTGGTGGTGTCCTTCATTCGCCTTTTGTCCAGTCCCCCGAGCTGTTTTTCGGCTTGATCCAACAAGCTGCGTCTGTCCATTCGCTTGGTTGGCTCGTAACGTCTCCCCCTGGACAATGGTTCCGCCGTAGTGGAACTTTTTCATGACGGAAACGTTCGTTGTCCCGGGTATATGTATACTTCTATCTGTTACAGTGCAGAGACGCCATCCGAGGGAGCCGTTTATCATGGGTTTGTCCGCCACTATCGCGCCGCATCTTCCTTATCTGCGCAGGTTTGCCCGCGCTGTCTCCGGTTCCCAGCACAGCGGCGATGCCATGGTGGCGACGATGCTCGAGGCGATCATCGCAGATACGTCGATCTTCCCGGAGAGTTCCTCGGATCGCATCGCGCTCTACAAGATTTTCGCCAAACTCTTCACATCCGTCGCAATCCGCGTTCCGAAGGGCGATGAGCCGACAGGCTGGGAAGAGCGTGCAGCTGCCAACCTTGATGCGCTTGCGCCGCTGCCGCGCCAGGCCTTCCTGCTGGTTGCGGTCGAAGGCTTCAGCGAGACTGAAGCCGCCGAAGTCCTCGGCATCGGAGACGAGCGATTCACCGAACTTCTCGTCGAGGCGAGCAACGAGATTTCCCGCCAGGTCGCTACCGATATCCTCATCATCGAAGACGAGCCGCTGATCGCCATGGATATCGAGGAGATGGTCGAGAGCCTGGGCCATCGTGTCGTCGGCATCGCCCGCACCCAGACCGAAGCCGTGGCACTTTTCGCCAAGGCACGGCCGAAGATGGTGCTGGCCGACATCCAGCTCGCCGACGGCAGCTCCGGCATCGATGCTGTCAATGACATCCTGAGAACGGCTTCCGTGCCGGTCATCTTCATCACGGCCTTCCCCGAGCGCTTGCTGACGGGTGAAAGGCCGGAACCGACTTTCCTCGTCACCAAGCCGTTCAACCCCGACATGGTCAAGGCGTTGATCAGCCAGGCGCTCTTCTTTGATCGCCACGCCAAGGCTGCGGCTTGACGAAGGCGGTTCCGATCGTGTTTTTCGCACCAGAGCGGAACAAACAAGGGCGGCAGCACGTTCTGCCGCATCTAACAAAGGAGTCGGTTCATGCTTTACTGGGCGCTGGTTTTTCTGGTCGTGGCGATCGTGGCCGGCGCGCTTGGATTCGGCGGTATAGCCGGGGCATCGGCGGGTCTGGCCAAGATTCTGTTCTTCATCTTCCTGGCTTTCCTGGTGATCTCCCTGCTCGCCGGTATCTTCAAACGGGCATGAATGGCTCCGCAACCGATATTGCGGAAAAGCAGAGCGTGCTATGAGCCTGCCGGCCAACGAGAACATCCAGACGGTGATTGCCGAGGCCGCTGCGGCGGCGCGAGCCGATCGAATGGACCAGGTCGAGAGACTCGACCAAGTCAAGAGACTTGATCAGGATGATCTGCCTCCAGGTTGCGACGCGCAGATCCGGCGAGCCTTCAACATTGCGCTGCGGCACACGGGTATCTACGTCGCCTATCACGATCGATCGCTGACCAAGGTCTGGACGCGCAACATCCTTGCCCCGTTGGTCCCGAAGAAAAAGGGCGGAGGCCTGCCTCCAGCGCAGCTGGAGAGGATCGAAGCTGCCCAGCGCCATGTGCTGGAGACTGCCGAATCCGGACGCATCGAGGTCAGCATGCCGCATGAAGATGGCGTGCGCTGGTTCGACATCTGGCTTGACGCCGACCTGGACGACGACGGCACCGTGCAGGGCATCGTGTCGACCTGGATCGAAGTGACCGAGCAGAAACGCCGCGAGCAGACGCTCAAGACGTTGTTGCGCGAGGTCAGTCACCGCTCAAAGAATTTGCTGGCCATCATCCAGGGTATCGCCAGCCAGACCGGCCGCTATTCGAGCGATATCGGTGATTTCCTGACCCGCTTCAGAGGTCGATTGCAGTCGCTTTCCTCGTCGCAGGATCTGGTCACCTCTTCCAACTGGCGTGGCGCACGGCTCCGCGAATTGATCGAAGGCCAGATGGAGCGCTACGGTGCCGATCCATCGCGCAGCCTGCGTTTCGAAGGTGTCGACCCGTTCCTCAATCCAAATGCGGCCCTGCACATTGGTCTTGCGGTGCATGAGCTCGTCGTCAATTCAATGAGTTACGGTGCGCTGTCGCAATCGGATGCCGTCGTCGACGTTACGGCCGGACTTGCAGATCTCGACGCAAACCCGCCGGCCCTGTGGCTGCGCTGGAATGAACGTTTCCCGTCCTGCAGCGGCCCCGAGCAGAAGCGTTTCGGTTCGGTGGCGCTGGAGCGGGTGGTTCCCGCCGCGCTCGATGGTATGGCCACATTCGAAATCTCGGATGACCGGGTCGAGTACCATCTGGTGGTGCCGGCCGGCAACTTCGCCGCGGACTGAGCCAGGGCCTCGCCTTAACCCGATATTCACCATGATTTCCGATACTTTGCCGGCGTCCGGACAAGGCTGGCGCAGGGAATTCGGAGTTGGGAGATATCGCGGTGACCAGCGACATGCAGGGCTTGGAACGTGCAGCGCGCCTTTCGCTGGGAAATTTCGAAGAGCCCGCGACCGCGGAAACAAAATCCCGAAACCTGACGCCCGCGCCCGTCTTGCTGGTCATTGCCGGCATAATGGCGCTGATCGTCGCCCTGATCCTGCTGATGGGATAACCCCTCGTCGAAGTATACCTTCGCGCCTCCGCCTCGAAAAAGACCACCTTGCGAGCCAAGCGATTGAGGGGGGCAGACAAAATCCATCTACCCATGCTAAAGAACCGCTTGGAAGTGGACGCCGCGCTGCAATGCGAGGGACTTCAAGCGAGAGGAGTGAATTGATGCGTAAGACTATTTTGGCTCTGGCGGGCGTGCTTGCCCTCAGCGCTTGCACCACCACCGAACAGGACGTTTCCGTGGGCACCGGTGCCGGCGCGCTGATCGGCGGCGCCGTCGGCGGCTGGAAGGGTGCAGCGATCGGCGCAGCGATCGGTGCCGGTTCGGGCCTGCTGGTCCGCAACCTGCGCAATGGCTACTGCCAGTATCGCGATCCGGACACCGGCCGTATCTACACCCGTCGCTGCAACTGATCAGCGCGACATCGGAACCCTGTGCGCCCGTCTTGGGCGCAAAGGACGCTCCGGAACTCAAATCTGCGAAAAGAGGCCGGCTTGCCGGCCTCTTTTTTGTTCACCGACCGCAACCGGCTACGTATCAGCTGGAATAGGGAAGCCGGATCCGTACCCGCAAGCCGTCATCGCGGAACTCACGCTCGATCGTGCCACGCAATTCGCGCGTGATGTTCATATCGATCAGGCGGGTGCCAAAACCGGTCTTGGAGGGCGCCTCCAGCTTGGTCTTGCCGGTTTCGAGCCAATTGAATGCCAGGGTCCGTTCCCGCCCCTTGCCTTCGATACTCCAGGCCACCTTCAGCGCGCCGACCGAATTGCCGGCCTCACCATATTTCAAAGCATTGGTGGCGAGCTCATGAAAGGTGAGCCCGAGAGCCTGCGTCATGGTCTCGTCCAGCATGACCTGCGGACCGGACAGCAGGTCGTCTGGCAGGTCCTTGCCGAAGACCTGACTGAGTTCGACACGCAGGAGATCACCGAGATCGGCCTGCTGGCGACGCGAGCGCGTCAGCATGTCCTGCGAAGCAGCCATCGACTGGAGCCTTGCCGAAAACGAATTGGAGAAATCCTTGAGATCGGCGGAGTGTGCCGCTGTCTGGCGCGAAATCGCCAGGACGCGGGCAATGGAATTCTTGATCCGGTGCCGCATTTCCTGCAGCATCAGGTCTTTCTCCAGAAGGCTCTTTTCAGTGGCTTCATGAAGTTGCGAGGCGGCATCGAATGCTCGCTCCTGATAGCGCGCAATCATGGCGATAGTGCCCGCAAGCAGCAGACCGAACAAACCGAGCACCACGGGAACAAAGGGGGATGAGGGTTCTGTGAACTCGGCCGTCGGTCGCAACACGATAGCCCAGGGCCGGCCTGCAACCTCGATCATGCGCACGGTCTTGAGACCGAAACCATGCACCGGTGGCTCTTCCGACCGGAACAGCAGATTGTCCGGACCGATCGACTGATCATAGGCCTCGATGTTGACGGGGAGCCGCGGAGCCTTGCCGAGGATGACGTCGAACAGATCGCGCGCGCGGAAGATCGCGTAGAGGAACCCCTTCGTGGCCGCCACAGGGTCGGCACTCTGCGCCGCGTCCGGTGAGCCAAGCCTGGCGAAGATCACGAACCCCGTGACCATAGCGGGCGCCTGATCTTTCCAGCTGGAAAGAGGATCGAGCATACGCCGACCGCTTGTGTGCAACTTGTTGTCGGCCATGGTCTGCTCCATGGCCGTTCGCGAGGCGGGATCGGCGGCGACGTCGAAGCCGAGATAGCGCTTGCTTTCTTCTTCCGCCGGCTCAAGCAACATCACTGGTGCGTGCCAGGGAACACCAGCAGCCGGCGCTATCGTCCGGCTGAGGCCGTAGTTGCTTTGTATCTCTTGCTCGGCGGCAGCTTCTTCACCCGGCTTGACCAGCTTGAGGTAGCCCAGGCCAAGCAAGCCGGCGAGATTCCCATCGACATCGAGCGTCTTGTAGAAGCTTTCGAATTCAGCACGGGAGACCTCCCCCGACCGGGCGCTGAAGAATGCTTCCGTTGCCCGCAGCAGCGACATATGCAGGTCGAGCCGGCTTTCCATGCGGCTGACGGCGTCGTCGGCCGCCGCCTCGAATTTGATTCGGGCTGCATCGCGCGACGCAAAATAGGCGAAGCCGGCCAGGACAAGGCTGGCCAAGGCGACGGCAACAAAAGCGATCGTCGGGAAAAACTTCTTCAAAATCAGCCGCCAGCCCGAAAGAGCCCCCGTGGTCCTTTTAGACTACGGAAAAACAAACCGAAAGCGGTATGCTTTGTTAGCCTGGTAGCGACAAGCCCCCGAGCCGGCATTGCTGACAAATGATGCTGTAACAATCCACCGAAAACGTTCTAGGCGGCTTCCTTGAGTGCACCCGGCCCTGGAATCGCGCCGGGCGGGCATTTGCCAAGAATGATCATGCCCAGCACTTCATCCTTCGTGACGTCCTGGGTTCGGGCCGTACCGACAACCTGACCGTTCTTCATCACACAGACGCGGTCCGCCAGGTCAAACACATCATGGATATCGTGGCTGATCAGGAAGATCCCGAGACCGTCCGCCTTGAGCTGTTTGACCAGCTCGCCGACCTGAGCCGTTTCCTGCGGGCCAAGGGCGGCTGTCGGCTCGTCCATGATCAGTATCCGGGCGTTGAACAGGATGGCGCGTGCAATCGCCACCGACTGGCGCTGGCCGCCGGACAGTTTGACGACAGGTTCCTTGAAGCGCTGGAAGCGCGGATTGAGGCGCCCCATGACCTTGCGCGCCTCCGCTTCCATGGCCGCATCGTCGAGCGTGCCATATCTGGTCATCACCTCCCGACCAAGGAAAAGATTGGCGGCGGCATCAACATTGTCAGCCAAGGCGAGCGTCTGGTAGATCGTCTCGATGCCATACTTCTTGGCATCGCGCGGATTGGCGATCGCCACCTCTTCGCCATTGATGAAGATCTGACCGGAGTCGCGCTTGTAGGCGCCCGAGAGGATCTTGATGAAGGTCGACTTGCCGGCGCCGTTGTGACCGAGCAGCGCAACGACTTCACCGGGATAGAGGTCGCAACTGGCGCCATCCACGGCACGAATGCCGCCGAACGCGATCGAGATGTCCTTCATTTCGACGAGCGGAGTTTGGGTCTGTTCCATGGTCCTGCCCTTTCTGGAGCGTTTCCGATTTTTCCGGAAACGCGGAAACACTCTGACTCTTTGCTCTATGCAAAACCGTTGCGCAGCTTTGCTGGAATTGCGCTAGACGCGCTTGCGGTACATGGTGTCGAGCCAGACGGCGACGACCAGAACCAGTCCGACGACGATGTTCTGCAGCGGCGTATCGAGGCCGAGAAGAACCATGCCCGACTGCAGCGATTGCATCAGCAGGGCGCCCAGCATCGCGCCAATGATCGTACCGGAGCCGCCGGCCAGCGATGTGCCGCCGATGACGGCTGCCGCGATCACCAGCAATTCGTCGAGCGTGCCAAGCGAATTGGTCGATGCGTTGAGACGAGCCGAAGAAATGGCGGCGGCGATCGCAGCCAGCACGCCCATGATCATGAACACCTTCATGGTCACCCAGCGCGTGTTGATGCCGGCAAGGTTGGCTGCTTCCGGATTGCCGCCGATGGCAAAGACGTAGCGGCCAAAACGCGTGCGGTTGGTGACGAAGGTCATGACGAGCCCGACCGCGACCGCCATCAGCACGGGAATGGCGACGCCATGGGCGATGAAGAGACCGCCCTCAGGGACCGTGATGTTGTTGGCGGCAGCGTATTTGTTCACCACACCGACCGGCCACGGATAGGAATTGGCGATCTTCACCGCGCCGAGGATGACCGCGCAGGAAATGACACCCAGGAAGACTTCCGCCCAGACCGGGCGCAGGGGAAACTTGAACCGTTTACGCTGCACGCGGCCGTTGAACAGCATCGCGACCACGCCGGCGCAGGCCACAAGGCCAAGCACCCAGCTCCATGTCGATCCGATCGATCCAGCCGGACCACCGCCCATCAGCTGGAACGTGGCATCCATCGGCGCCACGGTGCGGCCACTGGTGATCCACCAGGCAACCCCGCGCCAGATCAGCAGGCCACCGAGCGTGACGATGAAGGCCGGCACCTCCAGATAAGCGATGATGAAGCCTTGCAATGCACCGATTGCCAGGCCAACCACGATGCCGGTGGCCAGCGCAATGATCCAAAGCCATGGATTGCCAAGCTGCATGCCCATCACCCGGATCAGGAATTCGGCCTGGGCCACGCCCATGACCATGCCAATCACCCCCTCGACCGAGCCGACCGACAGATCGATGTTTCGCATGACGATGACCAGCACCATGCCGGTCGCCATGATGGCGACGGACGAAGTCTGCACCGACAGGTTCCAGAGATTGCGCGGCGTCAGGAAGAGGCCGCCCGAAAGCAGATGCAATCCCGCCCAGATGATCAGCAGGGCAGCAACCATCCCAAGCATGCGGGTGTCGAGTTCGGTCGCCTTGAGAAAGCGCCCAACCGCTGTCAGTTCGGCTGCGCGGGCGCGATCGACCGGCGCATTCGAGGTCGTATCAGTCATGATATTCCTCCCAGACCACACGCCGCCTCGGCGGCATGGCGTGCCACTTTACAGGGACTTTTGAGCTCCGGGGGTGGGAGCCATTGCAAAAAGACCACGGCCTGAGGCCGTGGTCTCGTTTGTTGCCGAGGGCTCGCTCAGTCGCAAGCCTTGACGGAACCGGCTTTCACGCCCTGGCAGACGACATCCTTGGAAACCCAGCCGGCGTCGATGACGACGTTGAGATTGTCCTTGGTGATCGCGACCGGGGTCAGGAACACTGACTTGACGCTGTTGCCGCCTGGGGTGGTGAAGTCGGTGACGTTGGCGATGTCGCCCGTCTTCTTGCCGTCGGCGAGTTGCGCCGCGATTTCAGCAGCATTCTTGCCAAGATCGCGAGCGTCCTTGAACACCGAAACGGTCTGCGTTCCGAGCGCGATGCGGTTCAGCGCGGCATGGTCACCGTCCTGGCCGGAGACCGGAACGGAGCCCGCCAGGCCCTGTGCTGCCAAAGCGGCAATCGCTCCGCCAGCGGTGCCGTCATTGGCGGCCACGACGGCATCGACCTTGTTGTCGTTGGCGGTCAGGAACTGCTCCATGTTCTTCTGGGCATTGGCCGGCAGCCAGCCATCCGTGTAAGCCTCGCCGACATTCTTGATCTTGCCTGCGTCGATTGCCGCCTTCAGCACTTCCATCGAACCGGAGAACAGGAAATCGGCGTTCGGGTCGGTGCTGGAGCCCTTGATGAAGACGTAGTTGCCTTCCGGCTTGACGTCGAACACGCCCTTCGCCTGCAACCGCCCGACTTCCTTGTTGTCGAAGGTCAGGTAGAAGACGTCCTTGTTTTCAATGAGACGGTCATAAGCGATAACCGGAATGCCTTCGTCCACGGCCTTCTGGACAGCCGGGCCGATGGCGGAGGTGTCCTGCGCCAGGATGACGAGAGCGTTGGCGCCCTGTGAAATCAGGCTCTCGACGTCGGTAAGCTGTTTGCCGGGGTTCGACTGCGCGTCAGCGGAAATGTATTTGTCGCCTGCCGCTTCGATGGCCTTCTTCATGGCAGCTTCGTCGGTCTTCCAGCGCTCTTCCTGGAAGTTGGACCAGGATACGCCGATTACCTTGTCCTTCGCTTCGGCGACAGCCGAAAGCGCAAGCGTCATGGCGGCACCCGCCAGAATGGCGGCCGTAAATTTCCTCATTTTTTCCTCCCCGCGCCCAAGGGCGCGCTTGTGTGCGTTGGCCGTTGGAGAAGCTTTTTTTCGAGCTTCGAAAAAATAATCGCGCAGGCACAGCTTTCTGTCAACGGGATTCGAGTCACTCGTGATATTTTTTTCGGAACACGAAATAATGGTGACGGCGACTGCATGTTCTGCCACTATCTGTGGAGGAGCGCGCTGTCGCGACGGTAGGAGCGAAACGGGTTTTGCATTCGCTCATGCATCGACCTATGCACGAACAGCGCATCTGGAACGCCATTGGCGGCCCAAGCGCAGCGGTCTCGGTGTCCACGAGGCCGGCGGGGGGAGGAACGGCAAGGACATGACTGTCGGGATCCGTCACGACGATTTGCGCCGCAGGAACCGCGCCATGGTGATTGCCGCTGTGCGTCGCTCCGGCGAGCCTTCCCGCACGGAAATCACCGCCATCACGGGCCTCAGCCACTCCACCATTTCCGCGATTTCGTCTGATCTCATCGCGGAGGGCATTCTGCGCGAGGGCCGCAGTGAACCGACGGCATCGAAACGGGGCCGTCCGCAGGTGGGGTTGCAGCTCGATCCCAGCGCAGCAGCGGTATTGACGGTCGTTCTGTCGCTCAACCTTTTGACGGCCGCAGCCATCGACTATTCTGGCAAGGTCCTGGCCGAAGAAACACGCCGCCTGGACACACTGTCGCTGCCACGGGAAGCGCTGGTCAATGAATGCGTCCAGATGGTCCGGCGACGCCTCCAGGACCAGAGCCTGGCAAGACATCGGGTACTGCGCATCGCTTTCGCCGTGCAGGGAACGGCAGATTCGCATGCGCGCACCATGCTGTGGACGCCAATCACCCCGCATGGCGACATTCCCTTTGCCGATATCCTGGAGAACGCTTTCGGCATTCCCGTCATCGTCGAAAACGACTGCAACATGATGGCGGTTGCGCTGCGGTGGCGCGGCACGGACCGCTACCGTGACGACTTCATTGCCGTTCTGCTTTCTCACGGCATCGGCATGGGCATCGTGCTCAATGGCGAATTGTTCATCGGCACCCAGTCGTCCGGCGGCGAATTCGGACACATGATCCACCGGCCCAATGGCGCGCGGTGCCGCTGTGGCCGCCATGGCTGCGTCGAGGCTTATGCCGGCAACTACGCGATCTGGCGCAGTGCCCACGGGCTCGATGAAAACACCGAGCCGGCCGCTGATATTCCCGACGACGAAATGCAGAGGTTGGCTGAAAAGGCACGCGCCGGTGTCGGCCCCGAACGCGAGGCCTATGAACGCGCCGGCACAGCCCTCGGCTACAGCCTCGGTTCACTTTTCGCCGTCATTGACCCTGCCCCGGTTACCTTTGTTGGCATTGGCGCAACGGCCTTCGACCTCATCGAGCCGGCACTGCGGCGCGCAATTGCCCAAACCGCCGGCGGCCAGCATTCGAATTCAATTGTCTTTGATATTGAACCGAAGGAACAGATGCTGATCCGCGAAGGCTGTGCCATGCGCGCACTGACCTTCATCGATCAGGAGATTTTTGCGCTTGGCGGTGCCACGGCCCTGGCCCCTCAGCTTCTGGAGGCCTGAGCCAGCGGCCAGAGCAGGATACCGATCGATCGGTATCCCCGTGATCAATCCTCGCGGATGGCGTAGCCCGAGCCGCGTATGGTGCGGATGACATCCGGCATGCGGCCATTGTTGACCGCCTTGCGCAGGCGGCCGACATGCACATCGACCGTACGCTCGTCGATGTAGATCGTCTCGCCCCAGACATTGTCGAGCAACTGGCTACGCGAGAAGACCCGCCCGGGATGGCGCATCATGAATTCCAGCAGCCGGAACTCCGTCGGCCCGAGCCGGATCTCGCTCTTCTTGCGGTAGACGCGATGCGACTCGCGGTCGAGCACAATGTCGCCGACCTTGAGCACGGAAGACAGCACTTCCGGCTTCGCCCGGCGCAGCAGCGCCTTCACCCGCGCCATGAATTCCGGCATCGAGAACGGCTTGACCAGATAGTCGTCGGCGCCAGTGGAAAGACCGCGCACACGGTCGCTTTCCTCGCCGCGTGCCGTCAGCATGATGACTGGCAGGCGCTCGGTCTCCGGTCGCATCCGGAGCCGCCGGCACAATTCGATGCCGGACACCGCCGGCACCATCCAGTCGAGCACGAGGAGATCGGGTACGTTTTCCTGAAGCCGAATCTCGGCTTCGTCACCCCTGGCGACCACTTCGACCTGATAGCCCTCGGATTCGAGATTGTAGCGGAGAAGGACGCCCAACGGCTCCTCGTCTTCTACCACCATGACGCGCGGCGCGATCATCTTGCCGTCCGCCCTGTGATCAGGCCGCCGGAACGGCGGCAGCCGTCTCGTCGAGCTTTGGCCGGTTGGGCGGCAACTGCTCGCCCGTCAGTACGTAGAAAGCGTTTTCAGCGATGTTGGTGACATGGTCGCCGATACGCTCGAGGTTCTTGGCACAGAACAGCAGATGCGTGCAGGCCGTGATGTTGCGTGGATCTTCCATCATGTAGGTGAGAAGTTCGCGGAAGACGGATGTGTATTTCACATCGATCCGCTCGTCGTCAGCCCTCAGTTGGGCAAGACCCTCTGCATCCCTGTCCGCATATTTCTCCACGACGCCATCAACCTGGTTGAGGACCAGATGGGCCATGGAGTCGATCGAATGCGAAAGGTCGCGCGGCGTGGCGCCCTGTCCGACCGCACCAACACGCTTGGCGATGTTCTTGGCCAGATCGCCGATGCGTTCCAGGTCTCCGGCCATGCGAATGGCACCGACCACGGCGCGCAGGTCCTGCGCCATCGGCTGGCGCTTGGCAATCAGCGTGATCGCCCTGGTGTCCAGTTCGCGCTGGCGAGCATCCATGATCGCATCGTCCGAAACGACCCGTTGGGCAAGTCCATTGTCTGACTTCAGCAGCGCCTTGGTGGAGCTTTCGACCATCGAACTCGCCAGTTCGCCCATGTCGCTGATGAGCCTGCTGATCTGTCCGAGCTCTTCGTCGAACGATGCGACGGTATGTTCGCCCATATTTATGTCCTCTCTTGCCTCGGCAGCAATCGCTCACTCAGCCGAAGCGGCCAGTGATGTAGTCCTGCGTGCGCTTGTCGTCGGGGTTGGTGAACATCTTGTCCGTAGCGCCCTCTTCGACCAGGTAGCCGAGATGGAACATCGCGGTGCGCTGCGAGACACGAGCGGCCTGCTGCATCGAATGGGTGACGATGACGATCGTGTAGTTCTGGCGCAGTTCGTCGATCAGTTCCTCGACCTTGGCCGTCGCGATCGGATCGAGCGCCGAGCACGGCTCGTCCATCAGAATGACTTCAGGCGATACCGCGATGGCACGTGCGATGCACAGACGCTGCTGCTGACCGCCGGAAAGGCCGGTGCCTGGCTCGGCGAGGCGATCCTTCACCTCGTTCCAGATCGCGGCCTTCTGCAGGCTGGATTCCACGATGCGATCCATCTCCGCCTTGTTCTTGGCAAGGCCATGGATACGCGGTCCGTAAGCAACGTTCTCGTAGATCGATTTGGGGAACGGGTTGGGCTTCTGGAACACCATGCCGACGCGGGCACGCAGTTCCACCACATCGATCTTCGGATCGTAGATGTCTTCGCTGTCGAGGGTGATCTTGCCGCCGACCTTGGCCGCATCGATCGTGTCGTTCATACGGTTGAGGCAGCGCAGGAAGGTTGACTTGCCGCAGCCGGAGGGGCCGATCAGCGCCGTCACCTGGTTCTGGCGGATGTCGAGATTGACGTCGAAAAGCGCCTGTTTCTCGCCGTAGTGCACGGTCACCTTGTCGCCGCGCATCTTGATGACTTCATTCGTCTGGGCGCTCATCTGGCTGCTCACTGCCTGTTCGAGGGTCTTTTCCGTCATGATATTCATATCAGGCTCCCTTTCTACCAGCGCCGTTCGAAGCGACGCCTGAGCACGATCGCTGTGATGTTCATGGCCATCAGGAAGACCAGAAGGATGATGATTGCGCCGGACATGCGTTCCACGAATGCGCGTTCAGCTTCGTTGGCCCACATGTAGATCTGCACCGGCAGCGCCGTCGCGGGATCGAATGGAGTTGTCGGATAGTTCGCGACAAATGCCACCATGCCGATCAGCAGCAGCGGCGCCGTTTCACCGAGTGCGCGCGCCAGGCCGATGATCGTGCCGGTCAGGATGCCGGGGGCAGCCAGCGGCAGGATGTGCTGGAACACCATCTGCATCTTCGAGGCGCCGAGACCGAGCGCGGCCGAGCGGATCGAAGGCGGGACGGCTGCGAGCGCAGCACGCGTCGCGATGATGATCGTGGGCAGTGTCATCAGCGTCAGCACCAAGCCGCCAACGAAAGCGGCGGAGCGCGGCATGCCGAGGAAGTTGACGAACACGGCGAGACCAAGCAGGCCGAACACGATCGACGGCACGGCTGCCAGATTGTTGATGTTCACTTCGATGAGGTCGGTGAACCGGCCCTTCTTGGCGAATTCCTCGAGATAGATCGAGGCGGCGACGCCGATCGGCAAGGCGAGCAGAAGCACGATCACCATCATGTAGAAAGAACCGATGATGGCAACACCGAGGCCCGAGGTCTCGGGGCGGCTCGAAGCACCGTAGGTAAACAGGCCGGTGTTGAAATGTTCGGCCATCGCGCCTTCGGCCCTGAGCTTGTTCATCCATTCGACCTGCTGGTCGGAAACCTTGCGGCGATCTTCCGGCACAGTGAGGTCGATCTGACCCTTGAAGGCGGAATCGAGGTTGGCGGCCGCCAGGATATCGACGGTGCGTGTGGTGCCGATCACCTTGGGATCGGAAACCACCACGTCACGCAGTTGCACGCGAGAACCTTCGGAGAGGAAGCCCTTCAGCTTCGCCATCATCGCCTTGTTTTTCGCATCGATGCCGAGCTTTTCGGCGAGCGCCTTCTGCGCCAGCACCGGATAATTGGCGGTCAACAGGACTTCCGGGTCCGTTGCCCGCTTGTTGTCCGGATCGATCACTTTCTCGTCGAAGGTGATCGGCAGCGACACCGTCGTCTGCCAGAAGGACGTATAGCCCTTGGTCAGGATCGACAGCAGCATGACAACCAGGAAGGCCAGGCCGATGCAGATGGCCAGCACGCCGTAGAGGCGGAAACGGCGTTCGGCAGCGTAGCGGCGCTTGAGGCCGATGTCGCGGCGCGCGGGGGAAGTGGCGGTGGCGACCGTATCCAGGGTGACGTCGGTCATTCGTACTGCTCCCGATATTTGCGCACGATGTACAGCGCGACAATGTTCATCACCAGCGTCAGTGCGAAAAGCGTGATGCCGAGTGCAAACGCGACCAGCGTCTGCGGTGAGTTGAATTCAAGGTCGCCGGTCAGCTGATTGACGATCTTGACGGTGATGGTTGTCATTGCCTCGAACGGGTTGAGGGTGAGGTTGGCGGCCACCCCCGCGGCCAGCACCACGATCATGGTTTCGCCGATGGCACGCGACGCCGTGAGCAGGATGGCGCCGACAATGCCGGGCAAGGCCGCCGGCAGGATCACGCGTTTGATCGTCTCGGAGCGGGTCGCGCCGAGGCCGAGCGAACCGTCACGCATGGCACGCGGTACCGCCGTGATGATGTCGTCCGACAGCGAAGAGACCACGGGGATCAACATGACACCCATTACCAGGCCGGCGGTCAGGATCGACTGCGCCTGGATAAAGGAAGCGCCGCCGGCAAGAGCTGCGCTGAGGTCGCGCAGGAAGGGTCCGAGCGTGACGAGAGCGAAGATGCCGTAGACGATGGTTGGAATACCTGCGAGCAGCTCGAGTGCAGGCTTGACCGCGGCACGCACTTTCGGCGCGGCGTATTCGGACATGTAGACCGCCGACATCAGCCCGACCGGCACCGCGACGAGCAATGCGACGAGGGCGATGTAGAGCGTACCGGCCAGCAGCGGGATCAGGCCGAACTGGCCTTCGGAAGCGCCGGCGCCAGCCGCGGCAAAACGCGGATCCCAGACAGTACCGAAGAAGAACTGCAGCGGCGGCACGCGGTTGAAGAAGTTCAGCGTCTGGAACAGCATCGACAACACGATGCCGATCGTCGTCAAAATGGCGATGGTCGAGGCACCGAGCAGTCCCCACAACATCAATCTTTCGACATTGTTTCGGGCGCGGGCGCGAAGCTGCACCTGCGAAATTCCATAGAAGACACCCGCCAGCGCCAGCCCGATCGTACCGACGGCACCGATCAGGCCGAGCCAGTCGGTGGTTCGATTTGCCGATGTCGCGATCGGGATCATGTAGTCTTGCGTATCTGTTGCCAGAGCAACGCCTTTTGCGGCGAGAAGCGGCTGCAGTTCGGCGAAGGTCGCCGGCAATGCCGCCACCTGCTGCGCATCGAGCTTGCGCAGACCAGCCGCGAGACTCTTGGTCAGACTGACGGCCAGCGGCTCGCTGGCGACACCGGTTTCAGCCGGCATCTGCGCATGCAGGCGGCTGTTGAGATAGACGGAAGAGCCGATGCTCCAGACGGCGAGGAAAAGGATTGCTGGCAGAACACCCAGCAAGAACGCCCACCAGCCGTGGTAGTGAGCCCTGGAATGCGGCTTGACCTTGCCGTTGTCCTGCGAAAGAGCCCGTTGTCTTGCGACGACGAAGGCAACGATGCCGATGACGAGAACGATTGCCAGCACAAGCATGGATGACATGGAGCGGCCTCTGAAAGGTCACATGGGCCACCGGTCAACGACCGGCAGCGGCGACCGGGGCACAGGCTAGACCTGCACCCCGGACACCTGGGAGGATTACAGTGACTTGCCGGCGTCGAAGGCTTCGCGCTGGGCCTTGCGTTCTGCTTCAGGAGCAGCAACCAGGCCGTATTCGGCGAGCGGACCTTCCGGACCAACCATCTGGTCGGCGAGGAAGAAGTCGACATATTCCTTCAGACCCGGAACGACGCCCAGATGCGCCTTCTTCACGTAGAAGAACAGCGGACGCGACACCGGATACTCGCCCTTGGCGATGGTCTCGGTCGACGGGGTGATGCCCGAAACGGTGGCGACCTTCAGCTTGTCGGCGTTGTTTTCGTAGAACGCCAGGCCGAACACGCCAACGCCGGTCTTGTTGCTGTCGATGCGGGCGAGCGTCTCGGTGTAGTCGCCGTCGATGTCGATAGCCTTGCCGTCCTTGCGAACCGCCTTGCAGGCAGCTTCCGCAGCCTTGTCGTCGAGACCACCGGACTTGCCGGCTTCCACGCCGCCGAGCTTCTTGCAGCCGGCGATCAGCAGCTTCTCTTCGAAGACTTCACGGGTACCATGCTTTTCACCCGGGATGTAGGCGGCGATGTCCCAATCCGGGAGCTTCGAATTGACCTGGTTCCACTTGGTGTTCGGATTGTCGACCAGCTTGCCGTCGACGACAACCTTGGCGGCAAGCGCCTTGTAGACGTCTTCCGGGGTCAGCGCCCAATCGGGACCCTTGACGTCGGTCGCGAACACGATGCCGTCATAGCCGATCTTGACTTCCTGAATGTCCTTCACGCCAGCATCCTGGCAGGACTTCACTTCGTCCTTCTTGATCGGACGCGAGGAATTGGCGATGTCGATGGTGTTTTCGCCGACGCCCTTGCAGAATTCCTTGATGCCGGCGCCCGAACCGCCGGACTCGACCACTGGGGTCTTGAACTTCGAGAAGGTCTCGCCGAACTGCTCGGCAACAATCTTGGCATAAGGAAGCACGGTCGAAGAACCGGCAACCTGAATCTGGTCGCGCGCGGCGGCATAGCCAGCCGATGCGGCGAGCGCAAAGGCCGCCGCCGACGCGGTAAGAAGAGCTTTTTTCATTGGGCCTGCTCCTGTTAGGAAGGTGGTCTCTAGACGCCTTTCCTGCGGCGCCGGATGAGGCCATAGCGCCCGTTTATTACAGTCGCATGACAGTTTCGTGTCAGCCCCGTAACGCGCTCTGCGCAGGCCGGCAAAGCGCTGCCGAGTCCCTTTTAGGGAAAGCTTGGATTCTGGCTGTTAATCAGCGGGTTGCGGGGGTGGCAGCCGCATCAGAGCCGGCAAACGACTATTCTGGCAAATTTCTAAGAACTGTGTGTGATCGTGACGCCGGCTTTCTATCCGGCGCTGCGATAGGCCGCGCTTTTGCCGCCAAGCCAGCGATCGAGCTTTTCGAGCAAGGCTTTCGGGCTGATTGGTTTGGGCAGGTAATCATCCATACCGGCTTCGAGACAGCGCTCCCGGTCTCCCTTCAGCGCGTGGGCGGTCACGCCAACGATCGGTATATGCGTTCCATCCTGTGCTTCGCGCTTGCGGATCTCGCCTGTTGCCTCCAGGCCGTTCATCTGAGGCATGGAGACATCCATCAGGATCATCCGTGGCTTCAGCCGGCCCGATGCCTCCAGCGCCAGCCGGCCATTGCCGACGATTTCGAAACTGTAGCCGGTATCGGCCAGAATCTGGGTGAAGACCAGCTGGTTCACCTCATTGTCTTCGGCAACGAGAATATCGAGCGCGCCGTCGCTGTCCGTAATCTGCGGCGCAACCGGCACGACCTGCGCCAGGGTTTCGGCATGGCCGGAATGCGGGACAGATGCCTGTGTTTTGGGAAAATCGGTCGTCAGCGGGCGAGGATCCAACTCTGCCTTGTGCTTCTGGATCGTCGAAACCAATGCCTCCAGCAATATCGACGAGCGAGCCGGCTTGATCAGATGCGCGGCGATGCCGAGATCGCGATAGCTGGCGTTGGACAGCGTCTGGTCGACCGACGTCAACATGATGATGGGCGTGCCAGAAAGGCCCTCGGTGTTGCGAATCGCACGTGCGACTTCTGCACCGGTCATTTCAGGCATCTGGTAGTCGAGCACCACGCAATCGACAGGCACGCCATAGGCAGCAGCAGCAGCCAGAACCTTCAGCCCCTCGGGTCCGCTCGCCGCCGCGCAGGAATCGAACGACCACGATGCCATCTGCTCGCTCAGGATCGAGCGGTTCACGGCATTGTCGTCGACAACGAGTACCCGCGCGCCAGTCACGTCGATCGGCAATACGCGCTGTTTCTCGGCTTGCTCCGCGCTCGCCAATGTTACCGTGAACCAGAAAGTCGAACCTTTGCCTTCAGCGCTTTCAACCCCGATTTCGCCATCCATCAATTCCACGAGCCGCGACGTGATCGCCAATCCAAGACCAGTTCCCTCGTGTCGCCGCGTCGACGACGTGTCGACCTGGCTGAATTTCTCGAAGACCTGACTGAGTTTTTCCTGGGGAATGCCGATCCCCGTGTCGGTGACGGATATGGTCAGTTTCGTGCCGGATGGCATCTTTTGACCGGTGACATCGACCAGGACATGGCCATTGTCAGTAAACTTCACCGCGTTACCAAGCAGGTTGGTAACGATCTGGCGAATGCGCCCGACATCGCCCACGAACAGCCCGTCGAGCCCAGGTTGAACGCGTACGATCAGCTCGAGATCTTTTTCCTTGGCTCTCGTCGAAACCAGCGTGGCCACATCTTCGATGGCTTCCGCCAGATTGAACGGCGCCGGATCGAGCACCAGCTGGCCAGCATCGATTTTCGAGAAATCGAGGATGTCGTTGATGATCGTGAGCAGCGCATTGCCCGACTTGACGATGATGTCGGTGAAAGTCTTCTGCTTGGCATCGAGATTGGACTTGGCGAGCAACTCGGCCATGCCGAGCACACCGTTCATCGGCGTACGGATCTCATGGCTCATATTGGCAAGAAATTCGGACTTGGCACGATCGGCCAGCACCGCGCGCTGACGCGCTTCGTTCAACTCGACCTCGCGTTCCTTCAGATCGGTGATGTCCGTGGTCGATCCGATCAGATAAAGCGACCCGTCCGATGCAATCATTGCGCCCTTGCGCGCGAACTGATGACGCGTCGAACCATCCGCCGCCGTGATTTCTTCCTCGACCTCATAGGTCTTGCCGGTGCGCAGAACCGCCAGATCCCCTTCGACGAAGGCCTGGCCTTCCTCGCCGAAGATTTCGACATCCGTCCTGCCGATCGCATCTTCCCGGGCCACGCCCGTAAGCTCGCACCAGCCTTCGTTCACGTAGAACAGCCTGAGGTCCGAACGCTTGGCGTAGATCGACACCGGAACATTGTCGATCAGCGAGCGGAACACCTCGTTCTCGCTCATCGAGAGCTGCAACGCCCGTTCGCGATCCTTCAGGTCCGAGATATCGACGCGCACGCCGATGAACGTGCCGTCCTCCGCGCGCATGTCGAAGGCCTGATACCAGCGTCCGTCGGGGTTCTGTCGTTCGAAGCTCGAATAACGTTGCCGGCAACGGAGCAGCATAGCGTCTAGCCAGGCATCGGGATCGACATCGTAAAGCTGGTCGATGGCGGGGTCGCCGCTGAGACGGAAGCAGCCATTGGCATGGCCGAGTTCCAACGAATCGCGGAACGTCTTGCCCTCCTGCCAGGCAGGTTGCAGCGCCGGAATCGAATCCAGAAGCTTTCTGTTGGCGAAGACGAAACGATCCTCGCGATCGTAGATCAACACGCTCGCCGGAAGCGACTCCAGCACATTCGCCAGATAACGGCGCGCTTCTTCTGCTTCGGCTTCACGCTTCTTTACTTCCGACACATCGACATAGGAGATCAACCGTTTGCCGCCGGACAGTTTCGTTACCGAATAGATCATGGTGTGGCCGTCGGCCCGACGGAATTCGCGTGGAGCGACATCGCCGGTTTTGATCTCCGCGACACGGGAGGAAACATAGTCCTCCCAATGCTCGTCGGCGATGTCGTAGACCCCGTTGTAACGATTGACGTCCATCAGCGCACGGAACGGGCAGCCAACTGCAACCTGCTCGGGCGTAACCTTCCAGATGTCATAGAATGCGCGATTGATGATCTCCGCATTCATCGTGGCATCGAGGATGATGACACCCATGGTCATGGAATCGATGGTTCGTTGGAGATCCGACTGCAACTCGCGGCCACGTTCGCCTGCCGCTGCCGCCTCGGAACGATTCGCCTCGAATTCGGTGACATCGGTGCAGATCGAGATGGTGCCGCCTTCTGCCCCGTGCATTTCGCGATGCATGATGATACGACCATCAGCAAATCGCAGGATCGACGACGAGGATTGCGCGTTACGCCGCTTGTCCAGCACAGCGTCGCGCCATTGATCGCGGCTCTGACTTTCTGTGTCCCAGAAACCGCGCTCCAGCCCGACGTCGATGATATCGCGAAAAGTGATGCCCTTGTGGATGATATCGGCAATGCCACGATACATCGCCGGCAGGGCATGGTTGTAGAGCACAAGCCGGTCTTCGGCGTCGTAGTAGCATATCGCATCGCTCATCGCGTTGAGCGCCGCCATCATGTGATCGATGTGCTCCTCGCGCGGCGGCGTATTCCCCTTCGACGGCCCTTTGACATCCTCCAGTGCCTCGACCATGGCGGTGACGTTGCGGGCAATACCGCGATAGCCGGTGAAACGACCATCGGCATCGAACTTCGGAAATCCCGATGTGGAGATCCAGCGGAACCCCGGACCACAGTCCTTGGGCTGATAGAGAAAATCCTTGAACGGGCGGCGCGCCTGCAGGTTCTCCAGATGGGCGGCCGCATTCTCGCTGCCTTTTTGCACCTGATCCAGGAAATCGAAGCGGAAATGCCCGATGACCGTGCCCGGCTCGTTGCCTGTCGCCGCGCGATAGCTTTCGGAAAGCCACGAGAACCGCAGGTCCGCATCGGTCTCCCACAACCAGGCGGAGTCGGCCTCGATCAACTCATGAACGGTCTCGCGGGAAAAGGCTTCGTCGATAGTCGTCAGGCGGACCGCGCCATGTCCGTTTGCCGCCGGAGACAAACCTGCTCCGATCGCCTCGTCCGTCATAGCCACCCCCTCGCCCCAAAAAGCCTCACCGCCTTCCCCAAGCCGGCGGCCAAATCTGCCCGAGAAGGTTTAATGGGCGATTAACCTTAACAAATCGGAACCAGCCTACCCGCTGGGCTGTTCTGGCCAATAGGCGGTTGCGGGGCATGCGCCATATGAGTAATGGATATCCTCGAAATGATGCGGATGCGGCCTTACTTCCTTGGAATGATCCTCTGCCTGCCCATGGCGGCGGGTGGTTGCGCGCGCACCGATGACGGAACCGTCGTTATTCCCCCATCGATGGACATGCGGCGTGCCTGGCTGCACGATGCCCCTTCCGTGCAGACGCCGCCCGTAGAAAGCGGCACCGAGGTCTTCCCTGTCGGTCCGACGGCAGAACCGATTGCACCCCAAAGACCGGCAGTCCAGCGAAAGCGTCGGCCGGCCCGGACGGCTTCCGCCCCACGGCTGAATGCCCAGTCCCCTGCCTCCCAGGCGTCCGGGCCAATTGCTTGCGGTGAAGCAAAACAGGCTGACGGGCGCGTGCATGTGACTTGCAAATAGGCGGTCGCGGGTCGGCGTCGGCTCGCCGTCTCCCGCGACGCATTTGCTGCTCCGCAGAGCTGTCGACCCCGCTTCGATTAACCCGGTCTTAGCCTCTCTCCGCCCCTTGTGATATCGGGTATGCCAAGGCCTGCCGCTGCAGCTCGAGAACTTCATGTCTTTGACAGCCGAAAAGCTCACCTTCGACCGCTGCGCGCCACTCGCTGTGCAGGTGGTACGACAATATCTGCCGAATAGGGGCGGGCTCGAGGAAGTCGTTGCCAATCTGGCCGACCAGCTGCTGAAGCGGGGCTATCGGGTTCGCGTCGTGACACTCGACCGGCGGTTTACCGCACTTCACGAGACCTTGCCGCCCAGGCAAACCATCAACGGGGTCGAGGTGGTGCGGATACCGTTCTCCGGCAGCACGCGGTATCCGTTGGCGCCGCAGGTTTTCCGACATATCGGCGACGCCGATATCGTACACGTGCATGCCATCGATTTTTTCTTCGATGCGTTGGCCTGGACACGCTTCCTTCACCGCAAACCGATGATCGCCACGACCCATGGCGGCTTCTTCCACACCGAAAAATACGCCGGGCTGAAGACCGCATGGTTCAACACCGCGACGCGGCTCTCGGCGCTTGCCTATCGGCGCCTGATCGGCTGCAGCGCCCAGGATACGCGAACTTTCCAGGCAATTGCCGGCAGTCGCGTCATTCAGATCGACAACGGTGTCGACACGCGAAAATTCGCCGCTGCAGGTTCACCTCGGGCAGTGCGCCGCATGGTCACGCTTGGCCGGTTCTCGATCAACAAGCGCCTGGACAATCTGCTCGATGCCATTCGGGCGCTGGTTGCAATATCCGAAGATTGGCATCTCGATATCGTCGGCGTACCGGGCGACCAGAGCGTGGCTGACGTCGAGAACATGATCGCCGCGCGCGACCTTGGCCGCCATGTCACCATGCATATCGGCCTTTCCAACGAGGAAATCCGCAGCATACTCGGCAACTGCTCGCTCTTTGCCTCGGCCTCGGACTATGAGGGCTTCGGCCTTGTTGCCGTGGAGGCCCTGAGCGCCGGATTGATGCCGGTGCTCAACATCAACACCGCCTATAGCGATCTGGCTTCGCAACATGCCGAAATCTGCATAAGCGACTTCGCAGACAGCGATGCCACCGCCACAAGGATGGAAACGGCATTCGACACGCTCGCGGCAAACACAGCAGGCTACCGCGCCGCCGCAATGCAGGCTGCTGACGGTTACTCCTGGGACCAGGTTTCCGAACGCTATCTCGCGGTCTATCGTGAGGTCCTGGGTGCACGCGCACCGGTTGCGCCCATGGCGGCGGCACCGGAAGCAGGCTAAGACATCGCATGGCTCGATCGTGCTCCCGCTCCTGGAAAACCGTGGCCACCCTGGTTGCATCCATGATCCTGGCATCGAATGCGGCCTCGGCCGGCTGCCTCAGAGGCATCAACCTGGCTGGCGCCGAATTCGGCGATTCTGATGGCGTATACGGCAAGGACTACATCTACCCCAGCGACGCCACGATCGACTATTTCGCCGGCAAGGGCTTCAACGCCGTGCGTTTGCCCTTCCGGTGGGAACATCTGCAGCCGCAACTCGGCAAGGCCTTCGACCGGGCCGAGCAGAGACGTCTCACCGATGCGATCGCCAGGCTTAAGGGTGCCGGTCTGACAATCATTCTCGACGTGCACAACTACGCCCGCTATCGCGGCCAGCTGATCGGCTCGGAAGCCGTGCCCAATGCTGCTTTCGCGGATTTATGGAAGCGCCTTGCCAGCGAATACCGCAACGATCCTGCGGTACAGTTCGGCCTGATGAACGAGCCATATGATGTCGCTGCCACGCAATGGCTTTCAGCAGCCAATGCCGCGATTTCCGCCATACGTCAGGCCCGTGCCGGCAATCTGATCCTGGTGCCGGGCACCAACTGGACCGGCGCGCACAGCTGGTTGAGTGATGATCCGGAGCGGGCCAATGGCACAGTGATGCTGGGTATCGAGGACACCGCAAACAACTATGCCTACGAAGTCCACCAATATCTCGATAGCGACTTCTCCGGCACAAACGAAGCATGCTCGCGGGCAGCTGATGCATTGACCGCGCTCAGGGACGTCACAGGGTGGTTGCAGAAGAACGGCAAGCGCGGTTTCCTTGGCGAATTTGGCGGCGCCCCCAACAAGGCCTGCATGGACGGCATCACTGCCATGACCGATTTCATTGGCAAGAATCCGGAAACATGGACCGGCTGGACCTACTGGGCAGGCGGCGACTGGTGGCCGGAAAGCGAGGATCTGAACATCCAGCCGACCAAGGCAGGCGATCGTCCACAACTCAAGGCATTGGAGGCGGCAGGAGCGATCCCGGCTGCGAAGGGTTCTTGCCCCGCGCTTGAAAAGAAACGCTGACAGGCAATCCTATCGAACGGGCATCGGCTGTTGCTTCACAGGCGGCCTGACCGAAATCTCATCCGCAACGAACGACTTGCAGGCATTCGACGTTCCGAGCAGGAACCACAGCAGCGCCGCGGTTTTGATCGAGTAGAGCGAGTCGCTGATCTGCATCAGCAGCAACAGATAGACCATCACCATGCAATGAAAACGCCAGGCACGCGCTTCGACCGCCGGTGCAAACACCAGGATTGCCCAAAGCACCACGAAGCCAAAGATTCCGAAGGCCGTGAGTGAGTAGGCCAGACCGGAATCGGCCGTGAACTGCGAGGTCTGCTCGAAGCCCAGCACCACCGCCGGTGACAGCTGCGTCAGGATGTGGGCTGTCACCATGAAACGGCCCACCAGATCGTTTGCGCCACCATCCGTGCCGCTTGCCGTGCCATAGGCCGCCAGAACCGCCAACAGCAGGAAAGGAAGAACAGCCCAGGCAAGCCGCGGCACGAGATTGTAGAACGGGTAGAACACGGTAATGAGCACGCAGGTATAGAGACCGAAGCGAGCATCGGCCAGCGCGATCACCGCGAGCGCCAGGACCAACGCCAGCCAGAAGCCCCTGAAGGTGCGGCCGCGATAGAGTGCCCAGGCATAGATTATGACCGCAAAGTTACCCATCGACACCGGCTCGAGGAACACCGACGAGACGCGATGCTGGCCGAGGAAAGGCAGGATCGTACGCGGCTCTGGTCGCATGCCGGAGACGAACAGGCCCTCCTTAACACCAAAGAGCTGGTCGGCCGTAATGGTGCCCCGGGCGATGTAGTAGCCGACGATGTTGAAGTAGGAGACGTAGGTGTCGACAGCGAGATATTCGAAAAGGCCGGCGGCAACCACGATGATCCCCGAGACCAGCACAAGGCTGTCACCCAGTTTCGGATCGCGCAGGCGCATGCCGGCGAAATAGAAGGCGATCGGGATCAGGATGTCGCGCACGGACTTCAGATTGAGTTCACCGCCTCGCAGGGCGAAGATGAACAGCATGTAGCTGATGAAGGCTCCGAGCAGCAGGTAGATTGGCGCGCGCCGAGTCAATGCGACGACAAACGCGGTACCGACAATCATCATCTCAGACAGGATCACATAGCCGTCGGTAATGCCCATCAGCTTGGTGTTCACAAAACACAGGAAGAAGTTGAACACCAGTGCCGAGACAAGCGTAGCGATTGCCAGGAACTTTATCGACCCTGGCACCGCAGCATCGACCGATGCTGCGGTAATCGACTGGGAGCGGCTCAAGCCTTGGGCGGTAGCGGAAGCTGCGGTCACGATCTCGCCCCGATGCTCACGCAGCTCTTCCGACAACGATGTTGCCAACCAGTTTCTCGCGCCACGGCTCGATCTCGCTGATCAGCAGGGCCAGTTCGTTCTTGTGGGTTGAGCCGATCTCCGATTGCAGAATGATGCCGTCGGCAAATTTCAGCAGGACTGGCAGCAGTTCCTGTGCCTCGGTGCCGCAAGCGTCGACCACAAAGAAAGGAGGCGTCGCGCCGGAGACGCGTTCAAGCTCCGCAGCCAATGAAAGCAACGCGGGCGAACGCGTTGGACTGTCGCCAATGTGTACATATTCCAGTACGTCTTTAAGCGGGTGATGATCCGCGCGGCCGTGACCCTTTGGCCTTGCTCTCGCTTCGGTGCGGAGCGCGCCATGGAACAGATAGACCTCTTCACCCAGGTCGTGCAGTTGGCGGGCAATTCCTGGGGCTGCATGTTCGCTGACCACGGTGGGATCAGCTGCCGCGACGACAACGACGGTAGGCAATCCGTCGGAACGTCGAAGCCCCGTCAGATTGTTGATCCTGGCGAGTCCCGTTTCCGGTATCTGCTGACCTTTTATCTCGGCGGGCGGGTCGCCTGCGCGTCGCAGCTGGAACATCTGTCTCAACCGCTGACGCCAGCCGATCTTGCCGCTGTCCGCAAGGCGTGTGACGGTGCGCAGTACCGGGGCACCGGTCGTCGCCACCAGTTCCCGTTCCGAACGCACGGCACCACTGATCGCATCGCGCAGCACCGCGAGAACCGATCCTGCCGCGGTACCGAACAGCAGCGCGGCAATGAGCACCAGGCTCTTCGGCGCCTGCACCGGTTTCGTCGATGCGATGGCCGGTGAAATGATCCGCGAAGAGCCCTTGCCGATGTTCTGTCGACTGACCAGATCCTCCGAACGGGTCAGGAAGGACTGGTAGACGGAATTGATCGAGGCTGCCTCGTTCTCGAGTTGCGCCAGCTTGATCCGGGCATCGCCCTTCTCGCTGGTCATCTCGGCCAGGGCGTCGAAGCGCGTCTGCAGGGAGTTGAGATTGGCGCGCGCGCGATCGGCATTGGACTGCGCAGTCTTGCGGATACGCTCGAGTTCGTTTTCGATCGAGACGCGCATGGCGGCGATCTGCGAACGCACGGCCCGCATCTGCGGGTGCTCCGCACCGAGGCTGGTCGCGACTTCCGCCTGTTTGTCCAGCAGTTGCGCATAGCGGCTGCGCAGGTCGATGAGCGTCGGCGACTGCAACGCCTCGGCAACGGCGCCGGTCTCGACATTGGACAGGTTGAGCTGGCTGGCCTGGTCCGCGATCGCCTTCTGCTGCTCGGCTGCCTGCCGCGCCGCAAGCAGTTGCTGGTTGATGCCCGCAAGCTGCTGATCTGTCACCAGGCCCTGTTGCCCAGCGGTGATCAACCCATTCTCGCTTCGGAATTTTTCGGCCGCGGCCAGGGCACCCGCCAGGCGTTTCCGCAAGGTTTCCGCCTGCTGCTGCAGCGCGGTGTTGGCGCGTTGCTCGGCGTAGGCCTGCGCATTGTCCGAGCTGTTGAGATAGATATCTGCTATCTCCTGTGCGATTTTGGCCGCCGTTGCGCTATCGCGATGCTTCACGGTCACGGACAGCACCAACGAATCTCCAACCTGCATCACAGTCAGGTTCTTCGCCAATGCGTCGACAACCGCGTCCGTACGATCGGTCGGCATCGACGTATCGCCACCGAAGAACTGCAACAACCCGCCACCGCTGGCTGCAAGATAGGAATCGCTGGTTAGATCGAGCTTGCTGACGACCTTGCGCAATATCTCGCGTGACTGGAGGATGTAGATCTGGCTGGCGAGAGTCTGCTGTGTGCTCACCTGTCCTTCGCTCGAGCCAGCGCTGCTCGTTGCAGCATCACGGCTGGTATCCAGCAGGATTTCGACAGTGGAACGATAGTAAGCCTTCTGGGTAGCGAGGAAGGCCACCGCCAACGCCAGGGAAGCCAGCACTGCCAGCACCACATAGGGCCACCGGCGTCTGAGAACCCCAGGCAGTTGAAGGATATCTATGTCCATGGTGCCCCGAGATAAAAGTCGTTACGCCTGAGCCTGGGCAAGCGGCACGACCTAACCCCCATTCTGCCTCACGCAACGAACTGCCGCGCGCAAACTGGCGTATCGCGAATGTTCCAATTTATGGTTAACAAACCGCTAAATTACCTGTTTGAATCTTCTCAAACCGCTGCGCAGTAAAATTCTATTGACCGGCTGCATCACTTGGGCAGCGACAAAAAGCGTGCTTTAAACTGCCTGAATTCGACGTTAGTTACGCACGATGATCTTTCTTTCCCGCCTTGCTTCGATCTTCCTTCTGGCTTTGATCGTCTTCGCCACTCTCTCACCGATCGGACTGAGACCGCATCTCGGCGATGCCAATCTGGAGCGGGCCCTGGCTTACATGCTGCTGGGCAGTGCGTTGGCCTTGAGCTTCCCGCGGCATACGATACGCACCGCCGTCTTCGTCGTGGGCATCGCCGCAGTGCTGGAATTGCTCCAGTTGATCGATCCCGGTCGCCACGGGCGGATCGAGGACATGGCCATCAAAGCAGTCGCCGGGCTGGTTGGCATCGCCGCAATCACGTTGGCTGGCAGGCTGCTGCGTCGCTCTTCAATGCAAAGTCGATAAGCCCGATCCAGGCTGGTTTCACGTCAATTTAACGCGTCGAAGCCAAGATGCGCCGATATTTGGACGGGGCCTGTTCCCCGCACCCGCAACCTCGTCGCAGACAGGGCATGCATGTCCCGGAACGGTCCGGAAATCGAGACCTCCATGGTCGTCGCCACGCTGGGCCGCTCGCACGAGCTGAGTGCACTGTTGCACTCCTTGGCGACTGAGGAGCATCGCGACTTCGAATTGATCATTGTCGATCAAAATCCCGACGATCGGCTGGTCCCGGTACTGGCCAGCTTTGTCGGACTGATGACCATCATACACCTGCGCACCGACAGGAAGGGTGTCTGCCGCGCCCGCAATCTTGGCGCTGCTCAGGCCCGAGGCCAATGGCTGATGTTTCCGGACGACGACTGCTGGTACCCGCCGGACCTCTTCGCTCGTATAGGCGTCCTCAGGAAGGAGCATCCCGCCGATTTCTACAGCGGCCGCGCCGCCGATACGCTGGGTCAAACAATCATGGGGGATTTCGCCGCGGAGGCGATACCGATCGAGCCTGCGACAGTCTGGACGACGCTGATCGAATGGATGCTGGTGGTGAAAAGATCTGACTTCGACGCCGTTGGTGGCTTTGACATCGCTATTGGCCCAGGGTCCGATACGCAGTGGGGAGCCTATGAGATCCAGGACTTGGCGCTGAGGCTTTTATCCGCCGGACGGAAAGGATGGTACGATCCCGCTTTTACCGGACATCACCCGGAGGATCACTCCGATCAGACCACACCTGCCGCAGTGGCCAAGATCCGCCTTTATTCAACCGGCCTTGGCTATGTCATGCGCAAGCACGGCTATGGCTTCGGTGACTATCTGCCGCGGCTGTTGCGCCCCCTGACCGGGGTGGTCGTCTACGCGTTTACCGGCAAACCTGGCATGGCGCGCCGCTCATGGAACATCTTCGCCGGCCGTCTGGTCGGCTGGTGCACCGCCCCAAGACCCATTTCGCCTGATGGCGCCCCGGTTTCCTGAAGCGGTTTGTAAAGTGTGTGAAAACCCCGTTCCGTTTAAGCTGAGATCAGGATCGGGGTGTGACGTAGCGCAGGTGCGAGGAACTCTTTGAGCAGAAGCATCATGTCGAATTCGCTGATCAATGCGGCAGCGGGCATGCTGCTCCTGGTCACCGGCTTCGCTTGCTCAGTAATCGTCGCGCGCTTGCTCGGCCCTGCGGCCAGCGGCACTGTCGCTTTCGCGCTATGGGTAGCGGCCACCGGCTCGCTGGTGGCGGAACTGGGTACGGGAATCCTGTTGCTGAGGCTGCTGCCGCAGCTGAAAGCCAAGGGCGTGGACGCGGACGAACGGCGCGGCTTCGCCGCTTTTCTGGCCATGCCTGTCGTCCTCGCCACGAGCTTGCTGACGGCGCTTTATGCACTGTTCTGCTGGAAAGGCGGCGGCCTTGAATGGAGCAATTCAACCGCCGGTGTTGCTGCGTTCGCTATCGCCTTGCTGTTCATCCAGTCGATCGGCTCCTTCACGAAGAACTACCTGATCGGCGAAACGCGTCTCGGCACCTTCTTCATCTTCACCGTCATTGCGTCGATCCTGCAGCTCGTCATCGTTCTGGGCGGCGCCCAACTTGCCGGCACCGAAGGCGTCCTGATCGGCTACATAGCCGGCCAATCGGTGTTCTTCGTCTACACTCTGCGCATTCTTTCGACCCGACGCCGAAAGGCCGGGCACAGCGCTCGCGCCCTTGCCGCGACGTCGCTCCTGCTGTTCTTCGAATTCCTCATCACTGCTGTTTTTCTGACCAGACCGGAGCTGGTTTTCCTGCAGCATTTCAGGGACACACAAGATGTCGGCTTCTATGCGGTCGCGCTGTCCCTGGCGAACCTTGCGCTGCAATTGCCGGTGCAACTGGCAGGAAGCCTGATCCCTTTCTACGCCGAGCGGCACGAAACCGAGCACGATATCAGCTCTGCCGAGCTGTTTGCCGCCGTGGTCCGCTCACTGTCCTATATCACCCTGCCGCTCTGCTTCGGTCTTGCCGCAGTTGCCTCGCCTCTGGTCGTCGTCATCTTTGGCAGTGCGTTCGAGCCAGCCGCCATGGCTGTTGCGATCCTGGCTGCCGGCTCACCTGCCTATGTCTTCATGCTGCTCATCACCCAGTATCTTTACTCCCGCAACCAGGTGAAGGATCGCCTGGTCATCAGCAGCATAGGTGCGCTGTTGATGGTTGTCGGCTGCCTTGTCGCGGTGCCCGCATGGGGCCTGGCGGGCGCAGCGATGATTCGCGGTTTCGTCTTCCTGGCCATGAGCGCACTCCTCGCCAGCCGTATCACCCTCGAAGGGAAGGCGAAGGACCTTGTTCTTGTGGTGGCCAGGACAGCCTTGGCTGCTATCGCTTGCGGTGTCGCTGCATATCTGGCAGCACGCGCATTGCAGGGGATTTTCGGCCTGGCTGTCGGCATCGCCGTTGGCGCGCTTGTCTACGCGTTTGCAATGCGTCTGCTGGCGGCGATACCATCCGAGGACGCGGCAGCCATCAATCGCCTGCAGTCGCGTCTTCCATCTGGCATCGGACGAATCTCGCGATTGTTGTTCAGTTTGATCGCACCACTGCCTTCCACCTCACAGGCTTCGAAATGAATGCTCCTTCTGTTCCTGTTTCATCGAGCCAGACGCCAGGCATGACCGAGAACCAGGCGCGCAAACAGCAGGCCGCAGCACAGCCCGTGACGTTCTGTGGCACCGTCGGACTCTACGCCGAAGCGGCACCTGGTTCCACAAAGCACGACAGCGCAGTTCTTTTCCTCAGCCCATGGGGCCTTGAGGAGATGTGCACGCGCAAGCTCTGGCGCGATCTCGCAGAGCGCCTGTCGACCTCCGGAATTGCCAGCCTGCGCTTCGACTACCCGGGAACCGGCGACGCGCTGGACCGGGCCGACTTCACCGACGGTCTCGCCGTCTGGGAGAGGACCGTGCTTGGCGCCGCCGAAGAATTGCGGCGCCTCTCCGGCGCTGCTCGGCTGATCCTGATCGGTCATGGCATCGGCGCGACGCTGGCCGCAAGCTTCGCTCCCAAGTTTACGGCCGTCGATGCAGCCGTCCTGATGGCGCCGGTGGTCAGCGGTCGGTCCTATCTGCGCGAGCTGGCTGCCTGGTCCAAGATGGTGGACGAGGGCCTCGGCCTTCGGAAGGAACAACGAATTGCCGATCACGTCGCGGTGGCGGGCCTGGTCATGCCCGACGAAATCGCTGCGGAGATCAAGAAGCTCAACATCGAAGCGCTGCCCACGCCACCGGCAAGCCGTGTCTTGATGCTGGAGCGGCCGGCACGCGACAAGGAAGTCGCGCTCTCGAAGCATCTGGCCGCACTGGGCGCCAAGGTCACCCGCCTGCCCTATCTCGGCTACGATGACCTCGTCTCCAACCCGACACTTGCCAAACAGCCACTCGAGGTCATTGGTCAGGTCGTGGGATGGGTGTCCGAGACAGCCACGCAATCGAAAGGCAAGAAAGCGCACGGGCAGGCATCGGCGGTACCCGGCTCAGCACAGTTGGAAGGTCCCGATTTCGTGGAGACGCCGTTGCGCTTCGGCGCTGACGATCGCCTCTATGGCGTTCTCTGCCAGCCTCGAGGTCAAAGGCGAGGCGCGACCGTCATCTGTCTCGGAAGCGGCTACGACCGCCAGGCCGGCTGGGCACGCATGACCGTCGAAACTGCCCGCTATCTGGCGGCCAAAGGCGTGGCTTCCTTGCGTTTCGACGGGGCTGACGTCGGCGACAGTCCGCCGGTGGTCGGGGCCCCCGAGCAGACGCTGTATACCGACTATCAGGTAGACGATGTGATCGCTGCTTTCGACCTGCTCGATGGATTGGCGCTCGGTCTGGCTGTGCTCGCCGGTCGCTGCAGCGGCGCCTATCTCGCCTTCCGCAGCGCCATTGCGGACGACCGCTGCAAGGCCGCAGTGCTGGTCAATCCCTTCACATTCGTCTGGGACAAGGACGAAGCGGTGGATGACGCCTTGCGCTACAATGCCCGCTCGCTTGAAGATTATGGTCGCCGCATGGTCAGCGGCGACACGCTGCGTCGACTGTTTGCCGGCCGCATCGATGTCCGCAGTGCCGTAACCAGCATCGGCAAGCAGGTCGCCCGGCGCATCGCCGGGATGATGCCGTCGCTGATGGCGCCGGTTTCAAAATATGCCCGACTGGGAGAGGCGACACATGCCCTGTTCAAACGCCTCGCCCAGCGGCATATGCCGCTGACATTGATCTATAGCGCCACCGATATCGGCCTCGATCGTTTTCGCTTCCATTTCGGCAAGAACGGCGAAGGCCTGAAACGCTACGGCAATGCTACACTGGATGTCATCGCCGATGCCGACCACAACATCTCGCCGCCCGCTGCCAAGGCTGTGGTACGCGAACGCATCCTGGAGGCTGCATTGAGAGCAGGCGAATCCGATGGCGCAACCGTACGTCCAGTTGCACCCGAAAACGACGCTTCGACATCGTAAGCTGGCGGATGATTTTCGAAGATCGGATACGACGCGCGCGACCATGCGCCAGGTCGCGTTAGAACCGTACGGTTGCCCTTGAATTCAGGGCACTGACACCGCCAGTCGGCTTTTCAACACTTCCAAGCGCAACAAGCCGCACGGTCTTCGCTTCTCCCGGCGCCAGATGGAACCAGTTGTCCGAAGGCCGGAAACCGGGCACGTCGATATGAGCCGACTGGGCCAGACGGTCGGTTGAGAGCGTCAGCAGCCATCGCCCTTGCTCTTCAGACAGCACTGCCGTCAAGGCGGCGTCGGTCAATGCTTCGGCCCGCCCGAGCGGGAAATGAAACGCCTCGGCAACGAGGCGTTGGCTGCCGCCCTCCTTCAACCGGGCAACCGTCACATTGTGCGCGGGCGGGCCGAAACGAAAAGCATAGGCAGCATCGAAGAAGGCGCCGAACAGGTCCGTAGCCGGCAGGGTGATTCCTCGGCGGGCAGGAATCATGATCGTCTGCGTGCCACGCACCACAGGCTGCATACCATCGCGCAGGCAGGCGATCTCGACGATGAACTCGCGATCCGTGCTACCGTCATTGACGACATGCACGTCGATGCCGTTGGTACCTTCGTCCGTCAGCATGATCTGCGCCGGGCGAAAGGCGCGCTTCAATGCGTACCAGGCCGCCTTTGGCATACCCGTGGCATCCATCACACCCCATCCGGCACCCGGCAACAGATCCTGAAACGTCCAGACCAGTGCACCGTTGCAGCTGGAGCCTGGTCGGCGCCATTCGGCGAAGGTTGCTTCCATCACCTCGCCTGTCACGGCACGCGACAGGTCGAGATACCGGACTGGATCCTCGCGGCGCAGCCGTATCGGTTCGACACCGTAGAGCAATGCCAGATAGTGTTCGCGAATATCTTCGAAATCCCACGACGCACCACGGTCGCGTGGCACGCGCGCTTTCCAGCGCGGATCATGAACGGCAGGCGCCGGCAACGCGCTGTCGAGCAGGCCCTGTTCCGGCACATTGGCAAATGCGAGGCTTTCGGCGGCAAAACGCACGCCGGCGCGGCGCGCATCCTCCAGCGGCCGGCAGTATGCGCCGACGCCGTAATAGTGGGTGACGCCTTCATGGGGCGAAAATGGCATCGCCCCTCCGCTCGGACTGTTCGGCACATAGGGCACGTCCGGTCTGATAGCAGCCGCAATGCCGGGCAGCAGCTCGTCGGTCAGCGGACCCGACCATGATGCCGGCGGCAGGCCAAGCATTGCCGCCTGCTGCGCCATCTCACTGCCGCCGCACAGCACCGCCAAGGACGGCGAGGACGAAATGCCACGCAGGAACTGTTCCGCTTCCACGCGCACCGACATCACGAAATCGGCATCTCCGATCGGGTAGTCGAAGTTGGCGAACATGAAGTCCTGCCAGACCATGATGCCGAGTTCATCGCACAGCGCAAAGAATTCCGACGTCTCGTAGAGCATGGTTCCGCCAATGCGGATCATGTTCATGTTCGCGTCGGCCGCGAGTCCGAGAAGCGGCGCGTAGCGGTCGCGTTCGCCGGGAAGGTCAACGATGTCGGCGCTGGTCCAGGCCGCTCCGCGGCAGAAGACACGCACACCGTTGACGAGAAGGACGAAATCCCGGCCGTCCGAACCTCGATCGACAGCAATCCGCCGGAAGCCGGTGCGGCCGATTGTGCGACGCTCGCCGCCCGCCAGGATCTCGACATCGTGCAGAACCGGCGCTCCGTGCGTGCGCGGCCACCACACGGCGACATCCGGAATCGACAGGCGACCTTCGAAGTACCCGCCCCTGCCGAAAAGCTCGACTTCATTACCGGCGCAGATGAGGCGGACGGAGCCCTTCAGGCCGGTCGTCTTGAAGCTCACCTTCAGCTGGCCGGTTCCATCCTCATCCAGCGTCGCGGCTACGTGGACATCCTGCGGCTCGCCGTTACCCGGTCGGGTCAGCCGGATTGGGCGATAGGGCCCGGTGGCATGGATTTCCGGACACCAGCCGGGCATGTAGCCAAGCACGGTGGTGCGTACCAGGCGCAATCCGGGCGGCGTGATCATCTGCGGCCGCCAGCGTGCGCGGGGTCCCCGCTTGTCCAGATGGGGTGCGAGCGCCCGGAAACAGACGGCCAGCCTGTCCTTCCCGGTCAGGGTGACAGCCAGTTCATGACCGATGAACATCGAGCCGGAAGTGAGGACCAGATCGCCATTCCAATAGATTTCCGCGACCGTCGCCAGCCCATCGAAATGGAGCATGGCCGGTCCGGGCGGCTCTTCCACATGATCGAGAAAATACCAGGCGTCAGAGGTGTTCAGCGATCGCGGCGCAGTGCGATCGAACTGGCCGGCTCGCTCGAGCGCACCAGCGACGGTGCCTGGCACCGGTGCCTTGACCGCCTGAAGCGGCTCGGTGTCCAGCGGCGGCCGATCCCAGGCGCCGGCAGATGTGAGCACCATCCGCCAGTCCTGTTCGAGGAGGCTGCTCCGAGCGCCATGCACGGGGATATCCGCGCCCACAGCGCGCTAGCCGAGCCTGCCGGCCAGGCCGCCCATCAAGGCGTCCCAGGCCTCGACGGCCGGATCGAGAGCGGTGGCCAGCGGCTCAAACTTGCGCCGTGCCACGGCGCGCGCCACCTGGAACTGCGTCGCCTTGGCGACTTCGGAAATACGCCGCGCATGACCGGCCGCTCCAGCCAGGGAACCGTCAGGACGCAGCCAGTCGAGATGGCTTGCGGCCAGGTCGAAATTGGCACCGAGCTGACGCAGCGTGTTGAATGCATATTTGTGGAAGAAATCGAATGGCCGCTCGGCAAGCTTTTCGACCTGGCCGGGGAATACCCTGGCAAAGGCCGCCACCGGATTGTCGGCCGGCCGACGCGCGAAATGCTGTATAGCCAGTCGCTCGGCATACGAATGCAGATGGTCGGGCGCGGGCCGCTGCGCCGGAAATTTGGCGAATTCCGTATAGGGCAGGAACGGCAGTTCCTCCGGCCCGTCCTTCATATGGAACAAGCCGTCGAAATCATCGCCTTCCAGGTTGAAGAAGCCCGCATTGTGAAAGTAGTCGATACTGCGACTGGCGACATCGAGCCGGTTGATCGCCACCGTCGTCTTGCCGTGCTCATGCTGGTAACCGACACCATGCGTGTCGGGCATATAGAAACTGTCCATCTCGACAAGGCAAAGACGGCCACGCTTCAGCTGTTCTTCGACATGCGCCTCGACACGATCGTAGATGGCGAGCTCCGTGCAACGGATGCCGTACAATGCCTCAAGATCTTCGAGCGGCACCTTGAAGAAGGTGAACTGGTCGCCCTCGAAATCCTGCGTCAGCGTGAAACCCAGCATCGCCTCCGGCTCACTGCCGAAAGCGTGCAGCGTCTCGATCCACAGATCGACATAACAATTGGTTTCGGGCCACATGCGCTCCGCTTGGTGCAGCGCATGTGGTTTGTAGCTGGCGGGGTCGAGCCCGGCAAAGACCGTCGGCAGCGTCAACATCAGTATCCGAAGGTCTTGCGGACCGGCGCCGGCCAGGCGTCGATATTGAGACCGTGGTGGTTGAGCAGCGCCAGCGCGATGCGCTCCAGCCCGAAGCCGACGCAGGCGGTATGGGCGACTTCGCCATCGGCCGTGTTGATTTCCCAGCCCTTGCCGAAATGATCCTGGTGATAATTGAAGCTCATGCAGGCCGTCGGCTTGGTGGTCGAGGTGATCGGGATCAGCAGTTCGAACTTCAGGTTCTGGTCGCGCTGGTTGTTCTTCATCATGCGCCCGGCGCGTCCGAAGAACGGATCATTGGCGACGTCGATCTCCACCGGCAACTCCACGGAAGCCATCAGCGCCTTGCCGCGTTCCATCCAGTCGTTGCGGAACGCCATCACCTGTTCCGGCGTGCCCATGCGCACATATTCGCGCATGCGGAAAAGCTGCATGCGCGCAGGATCCTTGGAAGGCTCGCGCCGGAAACAATAGGATTGCAGGTCGAACAGGCCGCCGCCCTCCGGCAACGCACCGCGTTTGGCCACCGTCGGATAGAGCGGATAGCAGGCCGCGGGCGTCAGCACGATGTCGGTGCCTTCCTGGGTCTTGGTCCAGTCCTCGCCGGTCTCCATGCATTGCAGGAGATTCATGTGGTCGAGTTCGTTGCCGCAGAAGGAATGTATCGTACCGGCGAGCTGCGGAAAGCTCTTCATGTAGCCGCTGCCCTCGAAATGGGCGCGGTTCATGCCGGGGGGAAAACGGATCGGTTCGGCGCCGTCACCGCCACCGACCTTGTCGATCAGTGCCTCGAAACGGGTGATGATGTCCTCGAAGCGGCCGCTGCGGCCATAGAGCCCTTCGACGCCGGTTTCGATGAGCAGGCCGGTCTCGAACAACCTGTCCAGAAGCGAGGTTTGCTGGTCCATGGCTTACCCCATCAGGCTCGTGTCCTGCTTGTGCACAAGCAGGAGGTTGGACGTATTACCGAGGATACGGTCGTTGGAAATCATCAACTGCGCCGAGTGCGCATCGCGCAGGTGGCGGCCAAGGCTGTAGGGCGTGCCGTTCTTGTAACCGAGGATACCGCACACAAGCATGGCGTGGTTGATGATGGTGAGGATCGTCTCGGACGAGCCGATCTTGACGTTGTTCATCGCCACCGCAAAACCGATGGAGGACAGGCGATCGTGATCGGCCTTCGCCGCCTCGAACTCGCGCAGACCGGCGATGATGTTGGATTTCAGGAGTTGCAGCAGGCTGGACGCCTCGGCCAGCCGCAACGCACCGGGGGGCGGCGCGCCGGGGCTCTTGCGGGCAGCTGCACGCACGAAGCTCTGCGCGCGTGCCATGGCGTTGACGGCGATGCCGTACCAGACCGCGCTCCACAGCAGATGCGAGGTCGCCAGCATCGATTGCGCGGCGATCTCGGCAAAGGGCTTCGGCAGGATCTGCACTGCGGGCGCATCGCCCTTGAACAGGTAGCCGTCGGAGCAGGTACCACGCATGCCCAGCGTGTCCCAAACCTGGGTACGCTCCAGCGTGTATTGATCCTTGGCGAACACCGTCATCACCTGGTCGGTGGAAGCGGCGTCGGCATTGGCGCGCGAGGTGATCAGGATGGCATCGGCATATTCGCCATAGGAGATAACCGTGGCATCCTTCTCCAGATGGCAATCGGCCCCGTTCACCTCGATGGCGCAGATGCTGTTGCGCAGATTGCCGCCGATGCCGCCTTCGGTGGTGGCAGAGGCCAGCAGCAGTTGCTCGTCGGCGACGCGACGCATGAAAGCCTGATGCCAATCACTCTCCGAGCCGTGCGAGACGAGGCTGGAAAGCTTGATGTGGTGCATGGCGAAGACCATGGCCGCGGAGGCGCAGGACTGGCCGATCAGCGAACAGATTTCGGCGACGTCGGATATCGTGGCGTTCTCGCCGCCGAGCTCGTCGGCGATCTGGACGGAAAGCAGCCGTTCGAGCCGCATGGCATCGACGGCCTCTTGCGGAAAACGGCTCTTGATGTCGACATCATCGGCATGGGCGGCGGCGACCGCCGCCACGCGGCCGGCGCGCTCGGCAAGGCGGGTGCTGGCAGGCGCGTTCATTCTGCCGCCGTGGCCCCGTTGAGGATGCCTTGTACGGCTGTGGCGATCGCATCGACGCTCTGGAATGTTTTGCGGTTGAGCAGCGAGTCGGGGAATTCGAGGTCGAACGCCTCTTCCAGGGCCAGCATGATCTGAACCGAGGCGAAGGAGGACAATCCCGCCGCGTAGAGGTCCGACTGGTCGCCGAGCGTTTCGATGCCGCCCGGCAAACCGCCACGCGCGGCCAGAATTTCACGAATTTTCGACTTTACATCGCCCACGATACTCACCCTACCCAAGAAGGAACGCGCTATCCTCGCCCTCCCTCTAAATTAACCGCAATAAAATCGCATGAACGGGAATGGATAATAGCCTGTAAACCCGCACACGCCGGAACCTCCAAGCTAGCGCATCGGCCTGAAAATCGAAATCGATTTCGGCAAATATGGTGCGTAGCTTCGAGTGTTGGAGCGTTCCTTGCGACACACCGTGGTTCAGAGCGTGAAGGACCAGAACAGGCAGGCAAGCGTTGCTGCTGCGAAAACCACCAGGAAGAGGCTGCGCAGCAGGACGTTGCGCCTCAACTCGTTCATGACGAGGTGACAGCCCACCACTGCCGCGACGAACAGGAAGCGCCAGTTCCACAGCGCCCATAGCGCGCTGCTTTGGCCAAAGGCCCAGCGCGCCGCCAGGGAACCGACGATGCTGGCGAACAGCACTACAACTGCCCAGACGACGATATCGGCAGCATTGAGCAGGACGATGCTCGCCGCGCGCAGCGGCAGCACCATCATCAGCATGGCTGAAAAGAAATAGAGCGCGGCGAGCGGCAGGAAGGTCGTTGCATCGGCGATGTCATCCAGCCGCTTCACACCGATGGCGCCGAACGGATAGCCATGCTGCGCTACCGCCAGGCTAAGCGCCATCAGCAAGGCAGAGAACACCGCAACCACGGCGAATGAAGTAACGATCTTGCTCACGGCGCTTCCCTCACGAATCGGACGCGAAGAAGCCTAGCGGTATCTCGTAAATTGCAGGTAAGTCGAAGGAGGTGTCCCCACCGTCAAGCGGTGATCTGCGCCGGCATTGCCTGCTTCGCCGAAACCGCAGGCGTCCTGATCTCCCCCAAACGTCGACCGCTGTCGGCGTCGAACAGCTGGATGTCAGCGGGATCGACCGAGAAGAAGAACGGCTGGCCCGGCTGCAGGTCGGCACGTGTCGCAACATGCACGATCATCGCCTGTCCGCCGAACGAGCCATGCAACAGCTTGGCGATGCCAAGCTCTTCGGCAAAATCGAAACGCCCGGAAAGCGGGCCAGAACCAAATTTCACCGCTTCGGCACGAAAACCAGCGATCACCGGACCATGGCCGATCTCCGGCCACTGGTTGCGGTCATAGGTGAGTTGCTGGCCATCCGGCAGTTTGATGACGCCCTCGTCCGGATGGGCGACACCCTTGAGCAGATTGAGCCCGGGCGAGCCGATGAAATTGGCGACATAGGTGGTTTCCGGCCGACCATAGACCTCGCTCGGCGTTCCGACCTGCTCGATGCCGCCCTTGTTCATCACAACGATACGGTCGGCCAGGGTCATCGCCTCGACCTGATCATGCGTCACGAACAGGGTGGTCGCACCGAGCCGCTGGTGCAGCTTGCGGATCTCGACACGCATGGCGACACGCAACGTTGCGTCGAGATTGGACAGGGGCTCGTCATAGAGGAACACTTTCGGTTCGCGGATCATCGCGCGTCCCATCGCCACGCGCTGCCGCTGGCCGCCGGAAAGCTGGGCCGGCTTGCGTTCGAGAAAATCGGTAAGCCCGAGTGTCGCCGCGACCTTGCCGACGCGTTCGGTGCGCTCGGCCTTCGGCAGCCCGGCAATCTTGAGCGAGTAGCCGATGTTCTTCGCCACCGTCATATGCGGATAAAGCGCATAATTCTGGAACACCATGGCGCAGCCGCGCTCGCGTGGCTCCAGTTTGTTGACCACACGGCCGGCAATGGCAACCTCACCCGAGGTGATCGATTCCAGACCGGCTACCATGCGCAGCAGCGTAGACTTGCCGCAGCCGGAAGGACCGAGAATGACGATCAGCTCGCCGCTGGCGACGTCGAGGTTCACGCCATGCACGACCTCGTTTTTGGCGTAGGATTTGCGCACATCGCGCAGGGTGATTTCGGCCATGGGATGTCGTCCCTTATTTTTCGGTGGAGATGAGGCCGCGCACGAACCAGCGCTGCAGGAAGATCGTGACCAGCACCGGCGGCGTCAGCACGATCAGGTTGGCGGCCATGGCGACGTTCCAGATCGGTGGTTCGCCGAACACCGGCCCCGGCACGATCTTCTGGAGCTGCATGGTTGCTGTGGCGAAGTTCTGCTGATCGGTGACGACCAGCAGCGGCCACAGATACTGGTTCCACGACCACACGAACATGATCGTGGCGAGCGCGGCCATATTGGTCTTGGACAGCGGCATCAGCACTTCAAGGAAGAAGCGCACCGGTCCCGAGCCGTCCATCTTGGCGGCTTCGGTCAATTCGTCCGGAACCGTGAGGAAGAACTGGCGATAGAGGAAGGTGCCCGTCGCGGTGGCGATCAGCGGCAGGATCAGGCCGGAATAGGAATTGAGTAGGTTCCATTCCGGCAGGCCGACCGAGATCCCGAACAGTTCGAAGATCGCCTTGAAGGGCCGCAACGCGTCGGCCGCCACCGCATAGGTCGGCACGATGCGCACTTCCAGCGGCAGCATCAAGGTGATGAAGATCAGCCAGAACATCACCATGCGGAGCTTGTAGCGGAAGTAGACGATCGAGAAGGCCGAAAGCGCTGCAATCACGATCTTGCCGATGGTGACGCCGCCCGCGACAATGATGGAGTTCAGCATCACCCGACCGAAATTGCCGCGCTCCCAGGCGGTGGCCATGTTTTCGAAGAAATGACCACCAGGCATGAGCGGCATGGGCACCTGGTTGACGGTGTGGAAGTCGTGGCTCGCAGCCACGAAGATGATCCAGAACGGAATGAGCAGCGCTACAAGGCTGCCGATGAGCAGCGTGTGGGTAATGAAGTCGAGGACAGGGGTGCGTTCGATCACGGCGTTGCCTCCGCTCAGCGATAGTGGACGCGCCGCTCGACGAAGCGGAACTGGATGAAGGTCAGTGCGATGACGAGCACCATCAGCACGATCGACTGTGCGGCCGCGAGCGAGTAGTCCTTGCCCTGGAAGCCGTCGGTGTAGATTTTGTAGACCATCAGTTCGGTGGCGCGTGCCGGACCGCCGGACGTCGTGATGTCGACGATGCCGAAACTGTCGACGAAACTGTCGGTGATGTTGATCACGATCAGGAAGAACAGCGTCGGCGTGATCAGTGGCAGCTGGATGTCCCACATGCGCCTGAGCACACTGGCTCCGTCCATCGCGCTTGCTTCAGAGATCGTACGCGGGATCGACTGCAGGGCCGCCAGGAAAAAGATGAAGTTGTAACCCACCATCTTCCAGCTTTGCGCAAGCACGATAAGCGTGAAGGCGTCGTAGCCGTTGAGCGCCGGGTTCCAGAGACCGGGGAACGCATTGTTGATCACCGACACAAAGCCGGCATCCGGCGAGAAGATGAAACGGAAAGCCAGGCCGACAGCAGGCGCAGCCAGCGCATAGGGCAGGAAGAAGGTGAACTTGTAGACCTGGTGGCCAGGCAGCCGGCGATCGACGAAAAGTGCCAGCAGGGCGGCAATGGCAAGTGAAAGCACCGTTGCCGAAAAAGCGAAGGTCAACGAGACGCGCACCGAATTCCAGTATTTCGGGTCCTCGAACACGGTCATGAAGTTCTGCAGGCCAACCCACTGGTTGCTGCCGCCAAAAGGCGGCTCCAGCGTAAGCGACCAGTAGAGCGCTTCACCGGACGGCCAATAGAAGAAAACGAAGATCAGAAGCATCTGCGGGGCAATGAAGGCTGCCGCCAGCCACAGATTGGAGAAGGTGGCACGCTTTTCCATGCGGACGCTCCTTGCCTTGTCATGTTTGTGAAAAGGGCGCCGCAGCGAGCCGCGGCGCCCCGGAAAGATGTCATCCGCTTACGGCAGAGCGACGCCCTTGTAGGTCTGCTCGTAGCGACGCAGGATCTGGTTGCCGCGTTCGACGACGGCGTCGATGGCGGTCTGCATGTCCTTCTGGCCGGTAAAGGCCGCTTCCAGTTCGGAACGCAGTTCGGCGCGAACCGAGGTGAAGTTGCCGAGACGGATGCCGCGCGACAGCGGCGTGACGTCCGAGGCAGTCAGCGAAGCGATCGCGATGTCGCGGTTGACACGCTTGGGATCCTTGTAGAAGCCTTCCGACTTCAGGAGCTCATAGCCCTTGGTCGTGACCGGGATGTAGCCGGTGTTTTCGGCAATGTACTTCTCGCCGGTATCCGGCGCGGTGACATACTTGAGGAAAGCCGCAGCGGCTTCGTATTCTGCCGGCGACTTGCCTTCCATGACCCACAGCGAAGCGCCGCCGACCATCGAGTTGGTGCGCTTGGCTGCGTCGATCACAGGCATCATCGCGACATCCCACTTCAGGTCCTTGGCCTGGGTGTTGTGCACGGTGCCATGGTTGGCGATCGAGGTGATGGTGGCGGCGCAGGTGCCGTCGGCAAATGCCTGGACGACATCCTTGCCCATCTGCTTGGTCTGGATCTTGGCATAGCCGGCGTCGAGCCAGGACTTGAAATCCTTCATGTGGCCGACGAAGGCGGTCTTGTTGAAGGCGAGTTCGGCGCCGAGGCCGCCATAGCCGTTGTCGAGCGTGGCCAGCGGAATCGAATTGGTCGCCGAGAACTGCTCGAGGTCCATCCAAGAATCGAAGTCGAAGGCAAAGCCGCAGGGAACGCCGGCTGCCTTCATCGCCTTCAGGTCTTCGCCGAACTCGGCCCAGGTCTTCGGCGCTTCGGTCTTGCCGATCTTCGCGAAGGCTTCCTTGTTCCAGTAGAAGACGGCGGTCGAGGAATTGTAGGGGAACGACCACATCTCGCCGGTTGAGGTGGCGTAGTAGTTGGCGATGCCGGGGAAATAGGCCTTCCAGTCGATGTCGAGCTTGTAGTCCTTGGCGAACTTGGTGGCCGGATAAATGGCGCCCGACAGCATGAAATTCACGGTGCCGGCATCATAGATCTGAACGATCGTCGGATGCTGCTTGGAACGATAGGCCGCGATCGTGTTCTGCTCGGCCTTGTCGTAGCCACCCTGCCCGGTGCAGACGGCTTCGTATTTGTCCTGCGACTGGTTGAACAGCTGGCAGTGTTTGGCCACCACTTCGCCGAGGTCGCCGGTGAGGCCATACCAGAATTCGAATTTGGTGCGTTCGGCGGCATTGGCGCCGCTGGCAAGCACGACGGCCGTCGTCGCGAGCAGGATTAATCGTTTCATTCGTCCTCTCCAGACAGGAAGGTTGCTGCGCGAGCGCAACGCCCGCTACGGCGCCTCCCCTAGAGAGGTCACATGACAGCCTCGTTGTGGTTTCGTGATGAAATGACGACAATCCCCACCAGCGCAGGCCAGCAGCAGCCGTTATTTATTTGTTGAGACGGGGAGCGCGGCCAAGGCCGAGCCTGGACGGTTATTCCGGCTCAGACACCGGCGTCACGGATTTCGAAGACATTGCCGCCGCTGGTGACGAAGCGACCGCGTTCGCTGCGGCGCACGCTGTAGCATTTCTCGCCACCGTCGCGGATCTCGCTCCATACGGTGCACAGTTCACCATTGCGCAACGCCCAACGGCCCTTGTCACCCTGCTGGAGCGAATTGTCGCCCGAATTGTCAATCGTGATCTCCGCGGAGCCATCGGGTGCCAGGGACAGGGAGCCGCCACGCCAGCCGCCATCCTCCCACCAGGCAATGGAATGCCCGACCAACTCGTTCTTCAGCTCAGCCGATGTGAGATCGCCCGCGCTCGTTTCGCCGGCGACAAGCAGCGAAGCAACCAGGACTGCCGAATGCAAAGCCATGCCACGCAAAGCCCGAATCCTCATCCATGACGATCAGGTGACGATTCAATGACATTTGCCGACTTCTGTCGAGCCTTGATTGAAGCCGGCGGCAAAGGGTTTTCCCCAGACGGCGTCAGCGAAGTGTCATGTGCCGGTCAGATGCCGGACATGAAAGCACGCCATTGTCGCCAGCGGCCTGTCGAGCACGGCTCGGCCGACCCCCGACCAGAAATGCCCAGCCTGTAAACTGAAGGACCAAGCCCATGTCAGCCGTCACCGGCACCGGAATCTCCGCCCACAAGCGCGCCAACGATCTCTCGGACTTCGCCGAAGAGCTCGACATGATCGAGGAGCTGGGGATCGAGGCGATCGAACTGCCGACCTACGACATGGATATTGTTGTCGGCGGCAAGATCAGGAAGCCGCAGCTTGCCGCCCTGAAGCGCGCCTGCGCCGGCCGCGACGTCGTCTACTCCGTGCATGGCCCGCTCGCCATCAACTTCATGGACGAAGCCTACCGGCTGCCGCGGCATTTCGAGGTGCTGCAGGCGTCGCTGGAAGTGGCGGCAGAGGTCGGCGCGGAGCATTATGTGATCCACTCCGGCCTGATGCCGATGCAGCAGGCCGATGGCATCGAAGCCGGCTATCAGCGCCAGCGCGAGTGGCTTGCCAAGAGCGGTGACGTCGCCCGCCAGCATGGCTTGATCCTCTGCGTCGAGACCCTGTTTTCCGGGTACGAAGGCAAGGCGCTCGCTGCCTCGCCGTCACGGCTTGCCACGGAACTCGGTGCGATCAACCATCCGAACGTCATGGCGACGCTCGATTTCAGCCATGCCTATCTGAAACTCGATTTCGACGGCCGCCGCGACGAATTCGTCGAGGAGGTGAAGGCGCTGGCGCCTTATGCGCGCCATCTGCACGTTCACGACAGCTTCGGCCGCCAGGATGACATCTGGATGTTCACCGACGGCGAACGCATCGCCTACGGCCACGGCGACCTCCATCTGCCGGTCGGCTGGGGCGATATCCCCTGGGACAGGCTGATGGCTGAATGCGAATTCCCGGATGGAGTTCTGTTCAACATCGAGCTGAAGGAACGCTACTGGTACGCCGCCCAGGACACGGTTGACGCCACCAGGCAGCTCGCTGAGAAGGCTCGTTTCGTACGCACCGCCGCGGCGGCCTGACCTATCGGTCTGAACGGTGCCCTCAGATAGTCATCTGCGGGCACCGAGCTCATCTTCAGGCCAAATCAAAATGCCGCGGAAAGGCATGGTGCAGTAGCGTGGCGATCGTCTTGGCCGGAATTTCGGACTCGCGATCGGGTGGATTGAGGTGCCCCCAATACCAGGCCCCCTGGACGATGTAGTTGAGACTTTCGGACAGGGTCCTTGGATCGACGCCCGTGTAATTGCCGAGGTGCACGATCTCCGCAAGCAGGTCGCTGGCTTCCGCATTATAGGCGAGGTCTCCTGGGAGGCCGATTTCCTTGTAGATCTGCATGCTCTTGCGATCGCTGCCGAAGATGACGAAGACCGAAACCCATTTGGGGTGCTGGCGCGCGAAGCGCCTTCCGCATTCGACTGCTCCCGTCACGCGCTGCACCGGTGACAGGTCGGGCGCGCGCACCATGCTCGTCCACAGCGCGTCATACTGATCACTGAGATATTGCAGCACCGCGCGCAGCAGGTTCTCCTTGTTGCCGAAGTGGAAGACAACCAGTGCATTGGAAGCCCCTGCCTGTCTGGCGATGGCTTGCATGGTGAGACTGGACAGGCCTTCGTCGGCGATGAGGTCGATGGCGGCGTCGATGATGCGCTGGATGCTCGCCTCGCCACGTTCGCGCCGGCGATCGCGGGTCGCCGGGCGTTTACCTGATACGGCCTGATTTCCTTCAGCCGTGGCTGCGCTGTGTTGAACCATAGTTCCAATTCCTGGCCGGCCACGCGCTCGATCGCGGAGCCGGCTCATTTCGTTTCAGGCCGACGTGGGCCTCGATCACAACGACGGGCGTGTCCCGTCGCCGTACCACTGCCCCCGTGCCGTTTCATAGGCCATTGCCGCACGGAATACATCGGCATCGCTATAGGTGCGGCCAACGATCTGGATGCCTGTCGGCACGCCGTTTGTCGCTCGGCCAGACGGCATCGAAACGACGGGACAGCGGCTCAGCATGTTGAACGGCGTTGTCATCACCCAGCCGAGCGACGGGTTCACCGTCTTGCCGTTGATCTGTACCGTGTCTTTCGAGTGGTCGAATTCGGCAGGCACGGCCGGCAGTGCGTTGGTCGGGCATATCAGGACGTCGTATTTTTCCAGCAGCGGTCCGAGGCTCTGGTACATCCGGCCCGCCACCTCCAGCGTTGCGACGAAGTCGGTTGCCTTCGATTTCTGCCCGTCCTGGGCGAATTGCCGGGCATAGCTCGTCATGTCGTCACCATGCTCCTTGAGCAGACCGGCCAGCGACGCACCGAAGATATGCTCGAGATAGGCCATGCCGGATTTCAGCACCTCGTCGCCCCAGCCGAGATCAACCTCTTCCACCGTCGCCCCCAGCGAGCGGAACGCCTCGCAAGCCTCCAGCGTGTTCTTGCGCACGTCCGGATGGACCTCGAAGGAGCCGAGATCCATGGAGAAGCCGATCCGCCAGCCCTTGATCGGCTTGTAGTCGAGCGGCAGCCTGAGTTTCGGACGCAAGGTGGAGATGTCGAGCGGGCTCGGCCCGGTCATGACGTTCTGCAGCAGGATCGCATCGGTGACGTTGCGCGCCAGCGGCCCGGTATGACAGTAGAAATCGAGATTGAACGGCGGCTCGTCCGGGTTGCGGCCATAGGGCGGCTTGAAGCCGACCAGGCCGCATGCCGAGGCGGGAATGCGGATGGATCCGGCGATGTCGGAGCCGGTTGCAATCGCCGATGTGCCCGCGGCAAGCGTCGCACCCGAACCGCCGGAAGAGCCGCCGGGCGTGAAGTCTGGGTTCCAGGGATTACGGGTGACGCCCCAGCGTCTTGACCAGGTATAGCCGGCGCAGCTGAATTCGGGCGTTGCGGTGCGCGCATGCACGATGCCGCCCGCCTTGATGATGCGCTCGTTGATCGTTGACGTATGGTCGCTGACAGCGCCCTGGGTCAGCAGCGAACCATGCGAGGTCGGCTTGCCCTTGATGTAGCTCTCGTCCTTGATGCCGATCGGCAGGCCTTCGAGCGCGCCGGTCCGCGCCCCCCTGGCGTATTTCGCCTCGGCCTTGCGCGCCTGGTCCATCGCTTCGTCGAAATAAGTGAAGGTGAGACAATTGATCGTGGATTTGGTGGCCTCGGCACGGTTGATGGTGGCTTGCATCAATTCCACCGGCGAAAGTTTTTTGGCCCTGAAAAGCTGCAGCGCCTTGTTGGCCGGCATGTAGCAAAGGTCGAGATCGGACATGCGTGGTCTCCGGCGATCGGGCGATCGCGAATGTGGTCTGGGAGCAATTCCAGGAAAGTGTGTGCGGTTTTCCGTCCGGAATTGCGTGAAAACAAAGAGTTGGAGCGTTTCCGCGCTTCCGTGAAAAACGGGAACGCTCCTGTGATGGCTGTCCAGGCGGCGTAGTGCCCGGAACTGGCTGATGAGGGGCGCTATTTCTGGATGTCGGTCCAGATCTTGGTATAGAGCTGCAGCACCGGCTGCGGGCAGATCGGCATGACTTCGCCCTTGGCCAGGAACTCGGCCGGGATTTCGACCTCCGGCGCGTCCTTCATGTCGGCGGGCATGAATTTCTCCGAGCCCTTGATGCCGTTGGCATAGCGCGCGAAGGCGGAGATCATCGCCGCGTTTTCCGGATCCATGATGAAGTTCTGGAACAGCTTGGCATTCTCGACATTCTTGGCGTCCTTCAGCACGGCGACGTTGTCCATGAAGATCGGATAGCCTTCCTTCGGATAGCCGTAGGTGATGTCCTTGTTCTGCAGCCGCTGGCGCAGCGAGATGCCGTTCCAGTTCACGCCGGCGGCAATGTCGCCGCGGCCGAGGCCATCGACGGCGGCGTAGTCCAGCGAAAGCCACTTCGCCTTGGCCTCGACCAGCTTGTCGCGCACCTTCTTCAGGAGTGCCTTGTCTTCGGTGCAGAACTTGCCGCCGAAATAGGTAATGGCGAAATACATGATGTCGCCCATCTCCGGCACGACATTGATCTTGCCGGCGAGCTCGGGCGGCGGATCGAGGAAGATCGCCGAGGTGTTGATGTCGCCGGAATAGACGGATCTGTTGACCGATATGCCGGTGGTGCCCCACTGCCAGGGCACGGTGTATTTGCGGCCTGGGTCGAACGGCACGTCGACCCATCGCGGGTCGACGTTCTTGAAATTCTCCATCTGGTCTGGGCGCGTTTCGAGCAGCAACCCCTCGCTGACCCAGATCGGGATCACGCTGGCCGACGGCACGACGATGTCGTAGCCGGACGCGCCCTGGCGCACCTTGGCGAGCGCGGTGTCGTTGGAATCGTAGTCGGTGACGGTGACCTTGATGTCGTATTGCTTTTCGAACTTCTTGATCAGTTCGGGACTGGTGTAGTTGCCCCAGTTGTAGATGTTGAGCATGCCTGCGGCTTGGGCCGAACCGGCCCCTGCCAGAAGCGACAGACCAAGCGCTGCGGCTGCCATTTTCAGCTTCATGCACATTTCTCCCTTTTGGGACCCGGTCGGACTCGGGCCCATTTCGCCGCGGCCCAGAATGATGCCGGACGGTCTCGCTTCGTGTTCCCATGGGGCAGCCATTCACCGGCAGGCGCCGGCTGGCGGGTCTTTTCCCGATCGCGAGATTATTATTACTAACTATTTAGTCAATATCTTTTTCGAAACTGCGGCCGATGAAAATTCACATTGAGAGATGGCAGGTAGCGCCGCCGCTGGCCAGCTAATTAAGCCGGCCTGGTTCGGCCTAGTTGGCCGGCGATGGCTGGGCCGGTTCCTGGCTGCCTGTGGATGGTGGCGTTTGCGCCGGCTCGGCCGACGGAGCGTTAGGAGCCTGCGGCGCGGGTTGTCGGGAACCGTCGGGCTGCGCCGTCTGCTCGTTGGTCAGGACTTCATCGGTCTTGGCCTTGATCTCGTCCGCCGTCTGCTGGCTGATGAGTCCGTAATTCACCGCCAGACCAGCGATTAGAGCTACGACGATGCCGATGATTGCGGTTTTCAGGTTCCTGGACATGGGAAGAGGCCTTTCGAAAGCCTGCGGGCGACCGTATCGACAATCACCTGATGGTGCCCCTTCCACCGAGAGGAAGGGTGCCTGACCTCCCGGTGGTGGTCAATCCCGAAGAGAATCGAGCCAGGGAAACCCGCTACCAGCGCTCGAGACGGTCTCCTTCGTTCGTCAGCTCTGGCGATGAGGATCATCGGGGTCGAACGTGCCGCCGCCCATTCCACCACCCATCCCGCCGCCCATGCCCATTCCGCCTCCGCCACCACTGCGGCCCGCTCCGCCCTCCCTGTCACCCTTGCCTCGACTGGCGCTTGATGAAGGCCGGGTCGGCCCCTGCATCGGTATCTGCACATCGTTGGGGATAGGGTCGAGGCTCAGCGCCTCGCGAATAAAGTCGCGCAGCGAGACGACGAGTTCGTGGGTGTGGACCGGACGCCCTGCGATAAGCTCTCGTATTGCCCTCTCGGCCAACCGAACCTGGGCTTCGGTTCCAAGCAGGAGAATGTCCGACAGGGCCGCTTCGACAGCATCCCGGATGCGTCTTGTCCTCTCGGATCCTGTGCCGCTGCCCGTCAGCTCCAGCTCGCCTTCAGCGTCTTCAGCGGATTGGGAACGTCGCTTCAGATCGCGCAGGTGCGTTGGGTCGACGGAGAGATCACCGGTAAAGGACCCGCCCAGTGTTTTGTAAGCCGCGATCAGGACGCGCAGACGCTCATTGATCTGCCTGTTCATGCGCTCGCGGCGCTGCTGGATCGTCATCATCATCAGAAGGCGAATGCCCATGCTGATGAGCGTGAACAGCGCCAAGCCGATGAATGTCACCAGGACGCTGTGCCACGAACTGAAATCCAGATTGTGCAAACACGCCTCCGAGGTTCGGCAGAGCAGATCCGAATAGCGATCTAAATTGGTTTCTTCAGCCGCCGCAACATGGAGATCCGCGCGTGCGACGGATCCTCGCTAGCCAGCAGTATGAAGAGATTGGTACGCCCAAGGGGAATCGAACCCCTGTTTGCGCCGTGAGAGGGCGCCGTCCTGACCGCTAGACGATGGGCGCAGCCGAGAACCGGCGATATAGGCTGGCCCGTTTGAAAAAGCAACAGGCTGAAACGGCAAGTTTTTGGCGCGCTACCGCGTTCGGCCGAATTCACCTCAGAGCGGCTGTGGCTGCCCTGCCGCCGCGTGCCGCCAAGTGATCCCGCTTGGCTACAAAATGCTACCGCTTCGGCTGGAGCAGATCCCAGAGATTGCCATAGAGATCGGCAAACACGGCAACCGTGCCATAGGGCTCATGGCGCGGTGCTTCGCGGAATTCGACGCCGCGCGCCAGCATGGCGGTATGGTCACGCGCGAAATCATCGGTCTCCAGGAAAAAGGCGACACGGCCGCCGGTCTGGTTGCCGATGCTGGCCACCTGCCCTGCCCCATCGGCCTTTGCGAGCAACAGCCGTGCCCCGCCGCCGCAGGCCGGTTCGATCGTCACCCAGCGCTTGCCGCCGCCGAGGTCGACATCGGACGTCCGCGTGAACCCAGCGCGGTCGACATACCAGCGGATCGCCTCGTCATAGTCGGCGACGACCAGCGTGACCGTGGCGACCCGGCGCTCCGTGGCGAAGCCGCTCATGATGCTTACTGCAGCCGCAAGGTGTAGCGGCCGATCATGCGCCGTTCGGCGATGTCGTAGACGAAGATCGCGCGGCTGCCGTCAGCCAGTTCCGCCTCGAGCGACAGGCGGTCGCCCGAGAGCGACTGCGACAACACCTTGGCGCCGACAGGCAGGACAATATCCCCGCTCTGCGGCTCGCCGGCGGGCGTCTGGATGTCGCCGGCGATCGGCGCCGTCGGCTTGGCGGTGTAGGATTTGTAGACAAGCGCCGCCACCACGACCATAAGGGCGAAGAACAACAGGCCAAGATTGACGACCATGAAGCGGATCAGCTTCCTGCGCAGCTTGTCCACATTGGGATCGAGCGGCTTGTCTTCCTCGTCATCGGCAAGGGGCCGGGCCATGGGCGATCTATTCCGGAACTGTTTCGATGGCCGCACCTGATAACGAAGACACCGAAGAATTGATAGGGGCGGCGCCGATCGAGCTGAAAGCCGGCGAAGATGCCGCTGGCCAGCGCCTCGACCAATGGCTCGCCGCGCAACTGGCGCCGGAGCTCTCGCGCAGCCGCATCCAGGCGTTGATCAAGCAGGGTGCCGTGCGCATCGCCGACCAGCGGATCGATGAGGTCAAACGCAAGCTCGCCGCAGGCGACTTGATTTCGGTGGAGATGCCGGAGCCCGAGCCGGCGGAACCGCAGGGCGAGGATATCCCGCTCGACGTTCTCTATGAGGACGATGCGCTGATCGTCATCAACAAGCCGGCAGGGCTGGTCGTCCATCCCGGCGCCGGCAACTGGACCGGCACGCTGGTCAATGCGCTTATCCATCATTGCGGTGCGAGCCTTTCCGGCATCGGCGGCGTCAGGCGGCCGGGCATCGTGCACCGGCTCGACAAGGACACCAGCGGCGTCATGGTCGTCGCCAAGACCGACCATGCCCACCGCGCTTTGTCCGAGGCCTTTGCCGACCATGGCCGCACCGGCGACCTGCAACGCGCCTATGTCGCACTGGTCTGGGGTATCCCGCCGCGGCCGACCGGCACCATCGACGCGCCGCTCGGCCGCGCTGCCGACCGGGTGCGGCGCGCCGTCGTGCCGGAGCATCGCGAAGATGCTCGCCACGCCGTCACCCACTACACGGTGGAAGAACGTTTCGGCGAAGGGCAGGACAAATTCGCTGCTGCGAGTCTTGTCGAATGCCGTCTGGAAACCGGCCGCACGCACCAGATCCGCGTGCACATGGCCCATATCGGCCATCCGCTTGTCGGCGACCCCGATTACGGCCAGGCCTTCCGCACCAAGGCCAACCGCCTGCCGGAGCCGCTGAAGGGCGAGGTCGCCGCCTTCCCCCGCCAGGCTTTGCATGCCCGCCTGCTTGAATTCAGCCATCCCGATACCCATCTGACGATGAGGTTTGAGGCGCCGATGCCAGGGGACATGGAGGATCTTGTCGGCAGCTTTCGAAATCTCTGAACCTGCCACCAAAAAACCTGACTCGTATTGTTCACTTCACACTGTTCACTTCCCAGTGACACACTGTTCGACCTTGAACAAATGCGTGGATTTTCCGGGTTTGTTCCGGTATAAATTGTCTAAACGCGATCGTGCCGTCAGGCAGACGCGTCACATGCCCGCCGCGTTTCGGGGGCATTCCAAAAAGAGAGGAGGGCGCTATCCATGGCCCAATCACTACCCAGTATCGTTTCCGGTGAAGGCGGCCTCAGCCGCTACCTAGAAGAAATCCGTCGCTTTCCGATGCTTCAGCCGCAGGAAGAGTACATGCTCGCCAAGCGGTACCAGGAGCATGAGGACACAGGCGCTGCCCACAAGCTGGTCACCAGCCATCTGAGGCTCGTGGCCAAGATCGCCATGGGCTATCGCGGCTATGGCCTGCCGATCGGCGAAGTCATCTCGGAAGGCAATGTCGGCCTGATGCAGGCCGTCAAGAAATTCGAGCCGGAACGTGGTTTCCGGCTGGCCACCTATGCCATGTGGTGGATCAAGGCCTCGATCCAGGAATACATCCTGCGCTCGTGGAGCCTGGTCAAGATGGGTACGACCGCCAACCAGAAGCGCCTGTTCTTCAACCTGCGCAAGGTGAAGGGCAAGATTCAGGCGCTGGACGATGGTGACCTGAAGCCGGACCAGATCACCGAGATCGCCACCCGCCTCAATGTTTCCGAGGAAGAAGTGGTTTCGATGAACCGTCGCCTGTCCGGCGACGCCTCGCTCAATGCGCCGATCCGTGCGACCGAGGGCGAGAGCGGCGAATGGCAGGACTGGCTGGTTGACGACCACGACAGCCAGGAAGACATGCTGATCGAACAGGACGAACTGGACAATCGCCGCCAGATGCTGGCCGGCGCAATGTCGGTCCTGAACGACCGCGAGCGCCGCATCTTCGAGGCACGCCGCCTCGCTGAAGAGCCGTTGACGCTGGAAGAGTTGTCGTCTGAGTTCGACATCTCCCGCGAGCGCGTGCGCCAGATCGAAGTGCGCGCTTTCGAAAAGGTGCAGGATGCGGTCAAGGCCGCCGCCAAGCGCCAGGCCCAGGCACTGCGCACCATCGACGCGCAGCCGGCCGCCTGACGGTTCTGACAGTCACATGAAAAACGGCGCCGGGAAACCGGCGCCGTTTTTGTTTGTCCAGCGTTGCCGGCGACTGAAGCAGCTACAGCCCGTTCAAGGGAAACTTCAGATATCTTTCGCCGTTCGCTTCCGGCTCGGGCAGCCGGCCGCCATTGATGTTGACCTGCAGCGCATGCAGGATCAGTCGCGGCATCGGCAGGGTTTTGTCGCGTGCCTCGCGCAAAGTCACGAACGCGGCTTCGGTCGTCGGAACACGGACATGGGAATTGCTGCGCTTCTGCTCGGCGACCGTCGTTTCCCACGCTGCGTCACGCCCACCCGGCTGATAGTCATGGCCGACAAACAGGCGCGTCGTTTCCGGCAACGCCAGGATGCGCTGAATCGAGTTCCACAACCGCTCGGCACTGCCGCCGGGAAAGTCGGCACGGGCCGTGCCGCTGTCCGGCATGAACATGGTGTCGTGGATGAAGGCGGCGTCTCCGGCAACATAGGTGACCGATGCCAGTGTATGGCCGGGCGAGAACAGCACCGTCACCGGCAGCGAGCCAATATGGAAGATTTCACCATCGGCGAACAGGCGATCCCACTGTGAGCCGTCGGCACGGAACTCCGGCCAGTTGTAGATCACCTTCCACAGGGCCTGGACATCGACGATCCTTTCGCCGATCGCGGTTGGCGCTCCGGTCTTTTCTTTCAGGTAGTGGGCGGCGGAAAAATGATCGGCATGCGGGTGGGTGTCGAGAATCCATTCCAGCTCGAGCCCATTCTCCCTGATGAACGCAAGCAGTGCATCCGCATTGTCTGTGGAGACCGCCCCCGACTTCTCGTCGAAGTCGAGAACTGGGTCGATGATAGCGCAGCGCCGTGTCGCGCCATCCGCCACCACATACTGAATGGAGCCGGTCGGCCTGTCGTAAAAGCCAGTCACCTGCGGTCTGGCCAAGGATGCATCCAACTGCGCCTCCCCGCACAACTCACCCGGAATGGTTTTCCAATCCAGGATCGATGCAGAGTACGATTATCTGCCAAGCCAGTACCGTCAAGCACAGACTTCTCACGAAGCGCTTAGACGCGAAAAAACAAGAACAGCCTCCCCAGGATGGATTCAGGCCCCTGGCTGCTTGGTCTTCCTGAGATAAGGCAGGATCGTGTCGAAGGCCCCGAAGCGCTTGATCGCATCTTCGTTGGAGACGGCGGCGGTGATGATGACATCGTCGCCCTGCTTCCAGTTGGCCGGCGTTGCCACCTGATGCTTGGCGGTGAGCTGGATGGAATCGATGACGCGCAGAATCTCGTCGAAATTGCGCCCGGTGGTCATCGGATAGGTCAGGATCAGCTTGATCTTCTTGTCAGGTCCGATCACGTAGACGGAACGCACCGTGGCGTTGTCGGCAGGCGTGCGGCCATCGGAACTGTCACCCGCCTCTTCCGGCAGCATCTCATAGAGCTTGGCCACCTTGAGATCCTTGTCGCCGATCAGCGGATAGGCGACGACGTGACCGGTCGCAGTCCTGATGTCGTCCTGCCATTTGCCATGGCTTTGGACGGGATCGACGGAAATGCCGATGATCTTGACGTTGCGTTTCTTGAACTCGCCTTCAAGGCCAGCCATGGTGCCCAGCTCGGTCGTGCAGACTGGCGTGAAGTTCTTCGGGTGGCTGAAAAGCACCGCCCAGCCGTCGCCGATCCAGTCATGAAAATGGATCGAACCCTGCGTGGTTTCGGCTTCGAAATCCGGCGCGGTGCTGTTGATACGAAGGCTCATGGCGGACCTACCCCTTGAAACGCATTGCATGGCGGCTGCCGGTGGAGAACCGGCAATCGCTGCATCTTCCTCCAAAAAGATGACGTTAGGGAGGTGATTTTTGCCGCACCCCGCCGGATAAGTTGGAAAATAGTTTCCCTGGCGCAGGCCCGGAGCCATTCCGGCAAAAGCGCGCAGCGGTTTCTGCGTCCGGAATTGCGCAAAAAAGGCTAGAAAATTCCGCGTTTCCGCGAAGGGCGGAAACGCCCCAGCCCCGCCAACTGCCTGCTAGGAGGGGCTTTCCGTAGCCTTGCGCGATGCAAGTGATGCCGCGAGATCTTCCATGCGCTGCGCCAGCGAGCCCAGGGCACCGGTCAGAGCCTGGTCATTCTTGTCTGCCTTGGTCAACGCGTCGTCGCGCGTCTTGCGCAAGGTCAGAACCTCACTCTCCATGCCCTTGATGCGTTTCTGCAACTCGGACAATTCATCCATGACCATGATGCCGGCCATGACGGTAAGACGCTGATCGCCGATTTCGCCGAAGGAGTCCTTCAGATGCGCAACATAGCGGTCGAAGCGCTCGGCAAGATCGATCAGGTGGTCTTCCTGGCCCTCGTCGCAGGCCATCCGATATTGCTTGTTGTCGATGGTGACAGTGACCTGCGCCATGCCGGACCTCCTGCGCTATCTGTCGAGCACTGCGCGGATGGTTTCCATCGCGGTCACCAGCCGGCGCGACACTTCCTTGTTGGCGTCCTCGAGCCGTTCGGCCCGCGCTTCGGAATTGTCGAGTTCCTGTGCCAGACGAGAACGATCGGCGTTCATACGCTGGACCTCGGCCTCGGCTTCGGAATAGTCGCGTTCGCTTTCCAGCTTCGCGGCGACAGCATCCTCCAGCCCTTCAATGGCCTTGCCCAGCCTCGCTATCACTTCTCTAAGGGTCGTTTCCCCGGTCATGGCCTTCGTCCTCAGCCCGTGCCCATCACCGAATCGCTCGCGTTCAGAACGCGTTATTCGTGAAACATTAGGCGGCGTGTGAAGGCCGCGTCAATAAAGCCGCCTCTCCTGTCCCCCGCTAACGCCGAATTGATGAGGCCACAGCGACATTTTCCTTGACGAGAAGCCTATTAAATCGATTTAGGTTTTATTGACTCAAACGGCTGGCCTGCTATGTGTCCCGGCATCTTTTCCGAACCGAACGGCTGGAGGAACCATGGTTTCGCGTGAACAACATGACCGGATGGCCAATGCGATCCGCTTTCTGTCCATGGACGCCGTCGAGAAGGCCAATTCCGGCCATCCCGGCCTGCCGATGGGCGCTGCCGACATTGCGACCGTCCTGTTCACGCGGTTCCTGAAGTTTGACGCCAAGAACCCGCACTGGCCGGACCGCGACCGCTTCATTCTCTCCGCCGGCCACGGCTCGATGCTGCTCTACTCGCTGCTCTATCTGACGGGCTACGAGGACATGACCATCGAGGAGATCAAGAATTTCCGCCAGCTGGGCTCCCGCACCGCCGGCCATCCCGAATACGGCCATGCCTCGGGCATCGAAACCACCACCGGCCCGCTCGGCCAGGGCATTGCCAATTCGGTCGGCTTCGCGCTCGGCGAACGCATCCTGAATGCCGCCTTCGGCAACGATCTCGTCGATCACTACACCTATGTGCTGGCCGGCGACGGCTGCCTGATGGAAGGCATTTCTCAGGAAGCGATCTCGCTTGCCGGCCACCTGAAGCTGAACAAGCTGATCGTGTTCTGGGACAACAACAACATCTCCATCGACGGTCCCGTCACGCTGTCCGACTCCACCGACCAGGTCGCGCGCTTCCAGGCCTCGGGCTGGAATGCCATGCATGTCGACGGCCATGATCCGGAAGCGATCGCCTACGCCATCGAAGCTGCCCGCCATTCCGACAAGCCGACATTGATCGCCGCCAAGACCACCATCGGGTTCGGCGCACCGACCAAGGCAGGCACCAACAAGGTGCACGGCTCGCCGCTCGGCGCCGAAGAAATTGCCGGCGCCCGCAAGTTCTTCAATTGGGAATCGCCGCCCTTCGAAATCCCGTCCGACATCCTCTCGGCCTGGCGCACCGCTGGCGAAGCCGGCGCCAAGAAGCGCACGGACTGGGAAGGCCGCCTCGCCAAGGCCGATGCGAAGCAGCGCACGGAGTTCGAGCGCCGCAACGCGGGCAAGCTTCCCCAGGATTTCGACGCCGTCATCGCCGACTACAAGAAGAAGCTGGCCGTCGACAAGCCGAAGGTTGCCACCCGCAAGTCGTCCGAAATGGCTTTGGAAGTCATCAACGGCGCAGTGCCCGAGACCATCGGTGGTTCGGCCGACCTGACCGGCTCCAACAACACCAAGACCAGCCAGACCAAGGCGATCACGCCAAACGACTACGGCCAGCGCTACGTGCACTACGGCATCCGCGAACTCGGCATGGCCGCGGCCATGAACGGCCTGACGCTGCATGGCGGCATCATCCCTTACGGCGGCACCTTCATGTGCTTCACCGACTATGCCCGTCCGGCGATGCGCCTCGCCTCGCTGATGGGCATCCGCTCGATCTTCGTGATGACGCACGATTCGATCGGCCTCGGCGAAGACGGTCCGACCCATCAGCCGGTCGAGCATCTGGCTGCCTTGCGCGCCATTCCGAACCACCTCGTCTTCCGTCCGGCGGATGCAACGGAAGCTGCTGAATGCTGGCAGCTGGCACTGGAATCGGAGAAGACGCCATCGACGCTGGCGCTGACCCGCCAGAACCTGCCTGCGGTGCGCACGGACTATGTGGCGGAGAACCTGTGTCGGCTCGGTGCCTATGAACTGGCCGCGGCCGAAGGCGGTGAAGCCGCCGTCACCATCTTCGCCACCGGCTCCGAAATCGAGATCGCGCTGGGCGCCCGCACCCTGCTGCAGGGTCATGGCCACCCGACCCGCGTCGTCTCGATTCCCTGCTTCGAGCTGTTCTTCCAGCAGGACGAGGCTTACCGCGCAAAGATCATCGGCAAGGCCAAGGTCAAGGTCGCCATCGAAGCCGGCATTCGCCAGGGCTGGGACCCGATCATCGGTACCGACGGCATCTTCGTCGGCATGACCGGCTTCGGCGCTTCCGGCACGATCGAACAGCTCTACAAGCATTTCGGCATCACTGCCGAGGACGCGGCCAAGGCGGCGGAAGCCCGCCTGCACGCCGAGTAATGTCTTCCCCGGCGGAGGCATCCGCCGGGCCGTTTCGTCGCACCAGACGACTGAAACGATTAGCCTACAGGCCGGGCGGCTGGATATTTTTGCCGCCCACCTTTATTGAGGCGGCGGACCTTTTCATCTGCCTTTTCACGCTCCCCGGGAGAAACACATGACCGTCAGAGTTGCCATCAATGGGTTTGGCCGTATCGGCCGCAACATTTTGCGCGCCATCTACGAGTCCGGCCGCAAGGACATCGTCGTCGTTGCCGTCAACGACCTCGGCCCGGTCGAGACCAACGCCCACCTGCTGCGCTACGACAGCGTTCATGGCCGCTTCCCGCACGAGGTGAAGGTCGATGGCGACCAGATCATCATCGGCAACGAGAAGATCAAGGTCACCGCGGTCAAGGATCCTGCCCAGCTTCCGTGGAAGGAGCTCAATGTCGACATCGCGCTCGAGTGCACCGGCATCTTCACATCGAAGGAGAAGGCTTCGGCGCACCTGGCTGCCGGCGCCAAGCGCGTGATCGTCTCGGCTCCGGCCGACGGCGCCGACCTCACCGTCGTCTACGGCGTCAACCACGATAAGATCACCAAGGATCACATCGTCATCTCCAACGCCTCCTGCACCACCAACTGTCTGGCGCCGGTGGCCAAGGTGCTCAACGATGCCTTCGGCATCGAAAAGGGCTTCATGACGACGATCCATGCCTATACCGGCGACCAGCCGACGCTGGACACCATGCACAAGGACCTTTACCGCGCCCGCGCCGCGGCAATGTCGATGATCCCGACCTCGACCGGTGCCGCCAAGGCCGTCGGCCTGGTGCTGCCGGAGCTCAAGGGCAAGCTGGACGGCGTTTCGATCCGCGTGCCGACCCCGAACGTCTCCGTCATCGACTTCAAGTTCGTGGCCAAGAAGCCGGTCACCGTCGAAGAGGTCAACGCAGCGCTGGTTGCCGCTGCCGACGGTTCGCTCAAGGGCATTCTCGCCTACACCAAGGATCCGCTCGTCTCGATCGATCTCAACCACGACGCGCACTCCTCGACCTTCGCGCTCGACCAGACCAAGGTCATCGAAGGCAATCTGGTGCGTGTCATGTCCTGGTATGACAACGAATGGGGCTTCTCCAACCGCATGGCCGACACCGCCGTCGCCATGGCCAAGACGATCGCCTGATCGCAAGCTCCGTTATTATCCCTTTCGAAACGCCCGGCTCTGCCGGGCGTTTTTCGTTGGAGCGTCGCCGGAGCTAAAAAAGCATGAAAGTCAGCGTGCTAGGTCAAAAAATCACCGTCACGCCTTGCACCGGCCATGTCTTCGCCCCACTCTCCCGTAAAGCCGAAATCAGCAATTCCAGGAAAAGTGTGTAACGGTTTTCCGTCCGGAATTGCGTAGAAACAAAGAGCGTTTCCGCGTTTCCGTGAAAAACGGAAACGCTCCTGGAGCGAGAGAGGGGACACGACAGGATGGAGCATGCGATCTACCTCGCAACGCTGATCGGCACCGGACTGGTGGTGGCTGCCGCGTTTTCGAGCCTGATCGCCTTTCGTTTCGGCGCTCCGCTGCTTCTGCTCTTCCTTGGCATCGGCCTCGCGACAGGTGTCGACGGCCTCGGCATCACCTTCGACAATGCCAATGTCGCCTATTTTGTCGGCTCGCTGGCGCTCGCCGTCATCCTGTTCGATTCCGGCTTCGGCACGCCGCTCAAAGTGCTGCGCCAAGCCGCCGGCCCGGCGCTGTCGCTGGCTACGATCGGCGTCGTGCTCACCACCGCCGTTTTCGGCGCGGCCGCCTTCTACCTGCTCGACCTGAACTGGCTGGAATCGTTCCTGCTCGGCGCATCGGTGGCATCCACCGATGCGGCGGCCGTCTTCTTCCTGCTCCGCGCAGGCGAGATCAATCTGCGCGAACGCGTGCGCTCCACGCTTGAGGTGGAGTCCGGCACCAACGACCCGATCGCCATCTTCCTCACCATCACGCTGGTCGAGGTTATCGCGGCGGGCGCCAATCCCGAGGCACCGGTGCTGCTTGCCGACCTTGCCCTCGGCTTCGTCTTGAACATGGGCCTGGGAGCCGCCGTCGGCATTGTCGGTGGCATGGCCATCGTGCGCCTCGTCGACCGGCTCAACCTCGATCACGGCCTGTTGCCGATCTTTGTGCTCACCCTGTCGCTGATGGTCTTTGCGGCAGCCGGCGCCGTCGGCGGCTCCGGTTTCCTCGCGGTCTATCTGGCTGGGCTCGTCGCAGGCAATTCCGACATCCGCGCCGTCACCATCCTGAAGCGCTTCCAGGACGGCATGTCGTGGCTGGCGCAGATCATCATGTTCCTGGTACTCGGCCTGTTCGCCACGCCGTCCCAGTTCCCGGTGATCCTGCTGCCGGCCATTCTGCTCGGCCTGTTCCTGATTTTCATCGCACGCCCGTTGGCTGTGTGGCTCTGCCTGCTGCCTTTCCGTTTGCCGCGCCCCGAGGTCGCTTTCATCTCCTGGGTCGGCTTGCGCGGCGCGGTCTCCATCCTGCTCGCCATTACCCCGCTGTTGGGTGGGCTGGAACATGGCCGCATGATCTTCAACGCCGCCTTCATCATCGTGCTGGTCTCGCTGGTGGTGCAGGGTTGGACAGTCGGACCGCTCGCCCGGCGGCTGGGCCTGATCGTTCCGGCCCGTATCGGCCCGCTCGACAAGGTCGAGCTCGAACTGCCCGGTTCTGCCCATCATGAACTGCTGGCCTATCGCGTCGTCGCCGGCAGCCCGGTGGCGCGCGGCGAGCGTATTCCGCGCTGGGCCCGGCCTTCGCTGGTGGTCCGCGATGGCCGCTCCATGCGCTTCCAGGACATGGGCCGCCTGCAGGCAGGCGACAACGTCTACATCTTCGTGCCGGATCGCTACCCGCGCCTGATCGACAAGCTGTTCGCCAGCCGCGCGGTGGTCGACCCCGAGGACGCGGATTTCTTCGGCGCTTTCGCCGTCGACCCCGCACGACCAGCAGAGGAACTGGAGCTGGCCTACGGCCCCGGCCTGACTGAAGAAGAACGCAAGCTGACCATCGGTGCGCTGGTGACGGAGCGGCTGGACGGCCACGCCGAATATGCCGATCGCGTTTCGCTGGGATCGATCGAATTGATCGTGCGCGACGTCGACGACAAGGGCCGCATCACCAGCCTCGGCCTTTCCTTCGAGCCGACTGCGCCGGTGGCCCGGGTGCCCGTCTTCCTCAGCGGTGGCGAGCTTTTCGACCGTATAGCCGGCTTCATCCGCAACCTGCGCAAACCCGCCAGATCGGAAACCGTTGCTGAAAGCGCGGGATCACAAACCGACTCCGACGAGACTGCCCACAAGGACGACGACGCCAAGCAACCGGCCTGAAATCAGCTTGTGGCAGATATTTTCAGCCATGCCGTGATGTGGTCTTGCATCCCCGATTTTGGCCGGTAAGGTCCGGCATCTTTTCACGAGAGCATTTCCGTTTTTCACCGAGACGCGGTATCGCTCTGACACTTCGTTTTTATGCAATTCCGGACGGAAAACCGCTAAACAGTTTTCCTGGAACTGCTCCAAAGGGAACCGCATGGCTGGCTTCAAGACACTGGACAACCTCAGCAACGTGAGCGGCAAGCGCGTCTTGGTCCGCGTCGACCTCAACGTACCAGTCGCCGACGGCAAGGTCACCGACCTTACCCGCATCGAGCGTGTCGTGCCGACCATCAAGGAACTGTCAGACAAGGGCGCGAAGGTCGTCCTGCTCGCCCATTTCGGCCGCCCTAAGGATGGCCCCTCGCCGGAACTGTCGCTGCGCCCGATCGCTGCCGCAACGGCGGAGGTGCTCGGTCGCCCGGTCGCCTTTGCCGCCGACTGCGTTGGCGAAAAGGCCGAACAGGCGGTGGCTGAATTGAACAATGGCGACGTGCTGCTCCTTGAAAACACCCGCTTCTACAAGGGCGAGGAAAAGAACGACCCAACGCTGACCGACCAGTTTGCTGCGCTCGGCGACATTTTCGTCAACGACGCGTTCTCTGCTGCGCATCGCGCGCATTGTTCGACCGAAGGTCTTGCCCGGGCACTACCGGCTTATGCCGGCCGCACCATGCAGGCGGAACTGGAAGCCCTGGAAAAGGGCCTCGGCGCACCGGTCAAGCCGGTCATCGCCATTGTCGGTGGCGCCAAGGTCTCGACCAAGATCGACCTGCTCATGAACCTTGTGAAGAAGGTAGATGCTCTCGTCATTGGCGGCGGCATGGCCAACACCTTCCTCGCCGCCCGCGGCACCAACGTCGGCAAGTCGCTGTGCGAGCACGATCTTGCCAGCACGGCCAAGCAGATCATGATCGAGGCGGCAACCGCCGGTTGCGCCATCATCCTGCCGGTGGACGGTGTTGTCGCGCGGGAATTCAAGACGGGCGCGGCCAACGAGACCGTCGCCATCGACAACGTGCCTGCAGACGCCATGATCCTGGATGTCGGTGAAAAGACTGTCGAGGCCGTCAATCAGTGGATCGACCGCGCCGCCACGCTGGTGTGGAACGGCCCGCTCGGTGCCTTCGAGATCGAGCCCTTCGACAAGGCGACAGTTTCGGCCGCCAGGCATGCGGCTGCCCGCACAAAGGCCGGCAAGCTGGTCTCGGTGGCTGGCGGCGGCGATACGGTCGCTGCGCTCAACCATGCCGGTGTGGCCGATGACTTCACTTATGTCTCGACCGCCGGTGGTGCCTTCCTGGAATGGATGGAAGGCAAGCCGTTGCCGGGTGTCGAGGTTCTCAAAGCCTAGAGCAATTCCAGAAAAGGTGCGCAGCGGTTTTGCGCCTGGAATTGCGTAATAACAAAGAGTTAGAGCGTTTTCGCGTTTCCGTGAAAAACGGAAACGCTCTAACGTCTGCGTTCATCTTCTCCTGCCAGCTGAAACACTTCCACATCGCAAGTGATATCTTTCAATCGATTCAAGGTTTTTGCTGGCATTCCATCGCAAAAACTCTTCTGATATTCGCCCGGGCAGACAATCAGGAGGCAATAGATGAGTGGTGAGATGAACAAGGACATGGCTGCGCAGGCCGCACACAAAGACGGCTTCATTGCAGCGCTCGATCAGTCGGGTGGTTCCACGCCAAAAGCGCTCAAGCTGTACGGCGTCGATGAAAGCGCCTGGTCGAACGACGCCGAAATGTTCGACCTCGTCCATCAGATGCGCGCACGCATCATCAAGTCGCCCGCCTTCACCGGTGACAAGGTCATGGGTGCGATCCTGTTCGAGCAGACAATGGATCGCGACATCGATGGTACGCCGACCGCGCAGTACCTCTGGGAGAAGCGCCATGTCGTGCCCTTCCTGAAGATCGACCAGGGTCTGGCCGAGGCTCAGGATGGCGTCAAGCTGATGAAGCCGATGCCGACCCTCGACGCTCTGTTGAAGCGTGCCGTCGCCAAGGGAATCTTCGGCACCAAGGAACGGTCGGTGATCGACGCTGCGAACCCGAAGGGCATTGCCGCCGTCGTTGACCAGCAGTTCGAAATCGGCAAGCAGGTCCTGTCACATGGCCTCGTGCCGATCATCGAGCCGGAAGTCACGATCTCGATCGCGGACAAAGCGGAAGCCGAGGACATCCTGCTTGCGGAAATCCGCAAACATCTCGACCAAGTGCCAGCCGGCAAGCAGGTCATGCTGAAACTGACGCTCCCGACCAAACCGAACCTCTACAAGCCGCTGGTCGACGATCCTCGCGTCATGCGCGTGGTTGCCCTGTCAGGCGGCTATTCACGCGACGATGCCAACGCCAAGCTGAAGCAGAATGACGGCATCATCGCCAGCTTCTCGCGTGCCTTGACCGAAGGTCTGTCGGCAAGCCAGAGCGACAGCGAGTTCAACGCCGCGCTGGGCTCGGCGATCGACAGCATCTTCGAAGCGTCCCGTGCAAAGAAGGCTGCCTGATATACAGATAGACCGTTATCGAAACCCGGGCCTCACGCCCGGGTTTTTTTGTGGTTCCAGGCGGACAGAAAATATTTCATCGCGGATGTCGAAATGGACAGTCCCCATACGTCCTTGGGCGATGGGGAAAGGAGTAATCCATGTCCAAGCGCAAGATCGTCCCGCATGACGAATGGTTTCGTGCCCACAAGGAACATCTGAAACGCGAGAAGGAATTGACGCGTCTGCGCGACAGGATCGCAGCGGAGCGGCGCGAACTGCCCTGGCTGAAGATACGAAAGGACTACGTCTTCGAGACTGAGGCCGGGCCGAGAAACCTCGCCGACATGTTCGGCAACAACAGCCAGTTGATCGTCTATCATTTCATGCTGGGACCGGGCGACAACCGCTATTGCGAAGGCTGTTCGTTCCTGTGCGACCACATTGATGGCGCTAACCAGCATCTGCGTCACCACGATGTGTCCCTTGTTGTTGTGGCACGAGCCCCGCTGGCCGAACTGCTGCCGTTCAGGAAACGCATGGGCTGGCACTTCGACATGGTGTCGTCCTACGCCAGCGACTTCAACTTCGACATGCAGGTGTCCTATACCGACAGGCAGATCGCCGCCGGCGAGGCCATCTACAATTTCGAGACCCGCCCAATCACCATTCGCGACCTGCCGGGTATCAGCGTCTTCTTCAAGGACGATGCCGGCAACATCTTCCTCACCTTCGTGTCACGAGCACGCGGCGGCGAACCACTGATCACCACCTACGACTATCTCGACATGACCCCGAAGGGCCGCCATGAAAATGGCCCCTACTACGGTATGATCGATTGGGTGCGCCTGCACGACGAGTATGGGGACGCCGAAATGGCCGACGGAAACTGCTGCCACTAGAGTGCCGTCGATCCAGACGCGCGCAGGTAATCGATTTTCCGCCAGTGCCCTGACGCAGCGGTAACAGGCGACGCGCTGGGGCCCTATTCATCTGTCGCCTGTCCTGCGCTAAGGCTTTGCGTGTCCTAGAGCGCTTCCGTTTTTCACGGAAACGCGGAAACGCTTTAACTCTTTGTTTTACGCAATTCCGGGACGGAAAACCGCTACGCACTTTTCCTGGAATTGCTCTAGCATCGAGTTTGCCATGTCCCGCATTGCCGCCCTGCTTACCTGGTTCGCCCTGCCCGTCTATGTCTGGCAGGGTATTGGCGTGCGTCGCCGTACCACGCGCATGTTGCCGGCGTCGGGCCCGGTCATGCATGAGATAACCGGCAGGAAACCACCACTTTCGTTGCTTGTGTTGGGCGATTCTTCTGCCGCCTCCGTCGGCATCGGCCGTTCCGAGGATGGCCTTGCTGCGCAACTGGCGACACTGATCTCGGAACAGACCGGCCAGGCCGTGCGCTGGCGTGCCGCCGGCTTCAACTCGGCCACGTCGGGTCAGATCCGCGATCACGTCCTGCCCAACCTGTCGGCAGACGCCTGGACCCACATCGTGCTTTGCATCGGCACCAACGACACCAAGAATTTCCACTCGGTGCCGCGCTTCAAGAAGGAATTCGGCGGGCTGCTCTACGCCTTGCGCGCAAAGTGGCCGGAAGCGCGGGTGGTCTGGTCGCCGGTGCTGGAATTCACGCGCGCGCCGGCGATGCCGTCGCTGCTCGGCAGGATCCTGGAAATCCGAGCCGAGGAAATGAACCGCATGGGCACGCGACTGTGCTACGAGCGCGGTGCGGTACCGGCTTCAAGGCTGCCGATCACCAACCCGCAGGCCGGTTTCGCCAGCGACGGCTTTCACGCATCCGCAGCCGGCTATCGTGCCTGGGCCGAGCATCTGCAGCGCTTTGTGCTTGAAGATGATGGGGCCGTCTGACGACGCCCGTGCTTACCACTGGTGACTGAGCAGGGCTGTCACCGAGATGGCCGCGAGAGCGCCTACCGCAAGTTTCCAACAGTCGCGCCGACGCTTCAATCCCGGCAGGCCGAGCGGCTTGATGACCTGGATGGCCATCATGGCGATGATGATGAGCGCGAGCAGCTTCGACATGGTCGCTTTTTGAGCAGGGCCGGAGCCGGCTGTCAAAGGCCACATCACCACCATTTGAACGCCGCGCGTCCGTTCGGGCGCGCAAAGGACGCTCCAACACTTTCAAGCTGCGCATCGTGCTTTCCGAAAATCGATTCCGATTTTCGGGCCGATGCGCGAGTCAGATAGACGTGCCTGGCAGGCAAGCGTTAGATTCGCGACAAGAACAAGGGAGGAGCGGATGGCGTCACGCTACACTGAGGTCTATGCCGCCTGGAAACGCGACCCGGATGCTTTCTGGGCTGAAGCGGCCCAGGCAATCGACTGGTATCGTCGCTGGGACCGCGTCTTCGATCCGCGCGAGGACGTCTATGGACGCTGGTTCACCGGCGCCGTCTGCAACACCTGCTACAACGCCGTCGACCGTCATGTCACTGGTGGCCGTGCCGACCAACTCGCACTGATCCATGACAGCGCCTATAGCGGCAAGGTCATGCGCTATACCTATGCCGAGTTGATGCGCGAGGTCGTGGCCACTGCTTCGGCGCTATGGAACCAAGGGGTGCGCAAGGGTGATCGTGTCATCATCTACATGCCGATGGTACCTGAGGCGGCGATCGCCATGCTCGCCTGCGCTCGTCTTGGTGCCATCCATTCCGTGGTTTTCGGCGGCTTTGCCGCACGCGAACTCGCAACCCGCATCGACGACGCGACACCGAAAGTCATCGTTTCTGCGTCCTGCGGCATCGAACCCGGCCGCGTGGTCCCCTACAAACCGCTACTCGACGGCGCCATTGAACTGGCTCGCCACAAGCCGGACGCCTGTTTTGTGCTTCAGCGCGAGGAACTGCGCTGCGAGCTTGTCCCCGGTCGCGACTTTGATCTTGCCGACCAGGTAGCGCGCGAACGCGCCGCCGGTGCCTGGGTCGACTGTGTTCGCATCGCTGCGACCGACCCGCTCTATGTGCTTTACACGTCCGGCACCACCGGCCAGCCCAAGGGCGTGGTGCGTGACAATGGCGGCCATATGGTCATGCTGCGGTGGACCATGGAAAACGAATTCGGCGTCAAGCCGGGCGAGGTCTTCTGGGCAGCCTCCGATGTCGGGTGGGTGGTTGGTCATTCCTATATCGTGTACGCGCCGCTGCTTGCCGGCTGCACGACAGTGATGTTCGAAGGCAAGCCGGTCGGCACACCTGATGCCGGTACCTTCTGGCGCATCATTGCCGATCATGGTGTTGCGGCGCTCTTCACCGCCCCGACCGCATTCCGCGCCATCAAGGGTCAGGATCCGCAGGGGCTGCTCGTACCGGACTATGACCTTTCGAAATTCCGTACGCTTTTCCTGGCGGGAGAGCGCGCCGATCCCGAGACCATCAAATGGGCAGAACGCAATCTGAAAGTGCCTGTGATCGACCATTGGTGGCAGACCGAGACGGGCGCGCCGATCACGCAGAACCCGGTGGGCCTGGGTACGCTGCCGGTGAAGTACGGCTCGCCTGGCGTGCCAATGCCCGGCTACGACATCCGGGTGCTCGACGACGCCGGCCACGAACTGGCGACAGGCACACTCGGCAATGTCGTGTTGAAGCTGCCGCTGCCACCGGGTTGTCTGCCGACGCTTTGGAAGGCGGACAAACGCTTCCGTCAGTCCTATCTCGATGAGTTCCCCGGCCACTACAAGACCGCCGACGCCGGCATGATCGACGAGGACGGTTATCTCTTCGTCATGGCCCGCACCGACGACATCATCAACGTCGCCGGCCACCGCCTGTCGACGGGTGCGATGGAGGAGGTGCTGGCAGAACATCCCGACGTCGCCGAATGCGCTGTCATCGGCATCGCCGATGCGATGAAGGGACAGGTGCCGCTTGGGCTGGTCGTTCTCAATGCCGGGGTCGCACGCGAGGACGGTGCGGTCGAGAAGGAAGCCGTAGCTTTGGTACGCGACCGTATTGGTCCCGTCGCCGCCTTCAAGACGGTAGTCACGATCAAGCGATTGCCCAAGACGCGTTCCGGCAAGATTCTGCGTGGTACGATGCAGAAGATAGCTGACAGAGAAGAGTGGAAAATGCCGGCGACCATCGACGATCCTGCCATTCTGGACGAAATCGCACAGGCTCTGAATGCGCGCGGAATAGGTGCCTGAACAGTCTTCGGCACTCCTGACAGACTGCTGTCAGGAGGGGTATGCGATGATGCCTCCATCAAATGAAGGAGGCTGTCATGAACCGTTTCGCCATCATCGATTCGCTGCATCGTTATGTCGGCAAGATCCGCACGATCCGCAACGAGATCCGTACCGAGCGGCTGCTGAACAGCCTGTCGGCCGACATCCGCTCGGACATCGGCTGGCCGGATATGTATAGCGGCCTGCGCCGCCGCGAGGACTAGGGCGTCTCCGTTTTCACGAAACCGCGAAAACGCACGGACTCTCTGTTTCGACGCAATTCCGGGCGGCGAACCGCCACGCACTTTTCCTGGAATTGTTCTGAGCGTCTTTTTTTAGCAAACCCTTGGATTGACAGATTGTCACACCCAAGTAAGGAACCACGGCCGCCGCGCATGATCCAATTGGAACGCATTCCAGGAAAGCGCGCGCCAGCCATTTGAGCGGTCGCGGAGCGCTGTGGGCGCAGGCGGGCGGACTGGGAGGGACATCATGCCGGATAGCAAGAAGATCGGCTTTGTTTTCATCAATCGCTTCGCCGATTGGGAATACGGCCTTTTGGCGGCTTCCGCCGTCGAATGGTTTGGCGCTGAAGCCATATCCCTGAGCCCGGGTAGCGAGCCGGTCACCTCGACGAGCGGTTTTCGGCTGACTCCGCAGCGATCGATCGACAGCGCGGAGAATACCGACCTCGATGCCGTTGCCGTCATCGGATCCGATGTCTGGACCGGCGATGGCGCACCGGACGTTTCCGGCCTGGTCAATGCGGTTGCCGCGCGCGGTGGCGTTGTCGGTGGCATCTGCGCCGGAACTCTGGCGCTCGCGCGTGCCGGCCTGTTCAAGGGTCATGCCCACACCAGCAACGGTCGCGACTGGATCCTGGAACACCTGCCGACCTATGCAGGCGCGGAGCGATACAACGACGTGCCGCATGCGGTGGCTGACCGGACGATCATATCGGCACCCGGATCGGCACCAGGCACCTTTGCCAAGGAATTCATTGGCGCGCTGTATCCTGACAAACAATCCGAGTTGACCGAGATGCGCACACTGTTCGCGCGGGAGTACGGTGCAAGCTCCTGACAATATGCTGTCAGGAGCACAATGCCATACTGACAGAATGGAACGAATGTTCTTCGTTCGAATGGATAGGACGATGGTCAAGAGCTGGACGGACAGGCTGAACACGCCCGGCATCAACGGCATCAAACCAACGCCACGCACGATGAGTGACGTGATCGAAGGCCAGTCGATGCTCGTGCCGACCCCAAGGCAGGTCGACGACTTCATCCGCTCGATTCCGCAAGGCGTTGAGATGGATGTCAGGGCATTACGGACGGCATTGGCGATCGAACATGGCGCCGAGGTCACGTGTCCGGTCACCATCGGCTATCATTTGCGCACGGTGTCGGAAGCCGCTGCGGAAGACCTCGAGCGCGGTGCCGCGCTCGCCGATATTACCCCCTTCTGGCGGGTGCTGAGCTCGAAGACACCGACGACGAAGCGATTGTCGTTCGGTGCTGAATTCGTCGCCAAGCAGCGCAGCCGTGAGGGATTGGAACCGTAGGGGATCAAGACGATGCGACGTGCCGACAGGCTTTTCCAGATCGTCCAGCACTTGCGGGGTGGCCGTCTTGTCACCGCGCAGAAATTGGGCACGTGGCTCGAAGTGTCCGAGCGCACCATCTATCGCGACATCGCTGATTTGCAGTCGACCGGCGTGCCGATCGATGGAGAGGCTGGCGTGGGTTATATGATGCGAGAGGGGTTCGACCTTCCGCCGTTGATGTTCACCCGTGACGAGATCGTGGCGCTGGTTGCAGGTGCCCGCATGGTGCGCGCATTTGGTGGTGCAACCATGGCACGCGCTGCCGACGAAGCATTGGTCAAGATCGGCGCCGTCCTGCCCGACACGGAGAAGGACCGCATTGCCCGCACCGAAATCCACACACCGATGTGGGTAGTAAGTGATGCCGCCCGCGAGGCGATCGACCTGATCGAGCGTTCGATCGAGAAGCGGCAGGTACTGACCATCGACTACAATGATGAGGCCGGACGCAGCACGGCACGCGATGTGCGCCCGCTGGGTTTGTGGTTCTGGGGAAAGGTCTGGACGCTGGTTGCCTGGTGCGAGATGCGCGATGACTTCCGCGCTTTCCGCATTGACCGCATCGCCTCACTTGATATTGCCGGCCGCATCTTCAAACCGGAACGCGGCAAGCAGCTGGCCGATTTCTACCGCGCGGTAGAGCGCAGCGAAGCGTATGGCATGGGTCCCACCGCAAGAGGGGCGTAGCCCTCGTGGTCTGCTGTAGATCCAAGGCATCGGACCAAAAGCCGAAATGACTTTTGGTCCGATGTGTTATCGGTAAGCAGACCGCGTGGTTCTTGAATAAAGCCTGCGTCAGACGTTGGCGGCTTGTTCGTAGGCAACGATCGTCCACAACACACCGAAGCGATCGGCCACCATGCCGAAGCGTGACGCAAAGGGTGTCGCCGTCAGGGGCACCTGTATCCGGCCGCCATCGCAAAACGCTTCGAACAATTTGTCTGCGTCAGCATCTCCTCCCACTGTGAGGGCGAGTGAAAAGCCCTGAAAATTGGGTTTACCGTCGCACTCTCCGTCCGAAGCAAGAATAGTGTTATCGCCGATCTTGAAGTCGGCGTGCAGGACCTTGTTCTCGGCACCAGCCGGCGCCTGCGAACCGGGAACATCCTTAAAACGCGTCAGGACATTCAGTGTCGCGCCGACCGACCGGCGATAGAATTCGACCGCTTCTTCACAACGGCCGTTGAAGTAAAGGTAGGGTTCAATTCGCATTGATCTTCTCCTTGCAGGGCCAACTACGGTTCCGGCGCGGACGCAGCAACGCGCAGCCGAAAACCAGCTGTCTCTGGCCTCGACAATCCAAACATCCAGCGCTATAAAATGGACCGTACCGTACGGTATTAAACCGTACGGTACGGTCCAGTCAAGAGCTAATGCGCGGAGCATTCGATGGCAAAGGAAAGCGTTCTTTCCTCAAGTGTGGCTCGCAAGCGTTCGGAGATCGTCACGATCGCCCGGCAGTTGTTTTTTCAGGCCGGCTATGCCGGCACGTCGATGTCGCAGATCGCGTCCGCGGTCGGAGGGTCCAAGACGACGCTCTACAATCACTTTCAATCGAAGGAACAGTTGCTGCTGGCAGTCGTGGATAGCGTGGTCGAGGCGGGTGGCGGTGTCTACGACACCAGTGTCGAGCCCTCGGAATTCCGCGCCTGGCTGGCATGGTTCGGCGTCGCAACGGTAAAGCGGATCACGTCACCGGACTACATAGCCTTGCAGCGGCTGGCGGCAGCCGAGGCACTGCGTTTTCCGGACATTGGACGGGCTTTCGATGACGCCATCACGCCGGGGTATCGCATGGCCGCCAGCATGTTCGACAACGCGATGGATTCCGGCGTGCTGCGGCGCGCCGATCCGGCGGTCGCCATCGAGCAGTTTCTCGAAATGTGCGCCGGGTGGATACTCAGGCGCACGATCTGGAACATCCAGCCGGCGCCGAGCGAATCTGAGATAGAACAGAGTGTAGCCGCCGCGGTGTTGGCGTTCATGGACGGCTACGCAGCGAGAAACAGCCCCTGACAGCGCTCTGCCAGGGAAGCGCCTATTCCTCTTCCTCGTCTTCGGTCTTGCCCTTCAGCGCCGAGAGCTTGGCGAAGACGGCATTGGCGTCGAGTTCCTCGTCCTCTGCCTTCGGCTTGTCCATCTCGGGCACCAGGCGCTCGGTGAGCGCTGCCGGCAGCAAGGTGTCACCGACCGGCTGAACCTGCTCGCGGCCGCGCGAGGCGCGCTGCACTTCGAGGTCGAGATCGATCTGCGAGCACAGACCGAGCGTCACCGGATCCATCGGCGCCAGATTGGCCGAATTCCAGTGCTTGCGTTCACGGATCTGCTCGATGGTCGACTTGGTGGTACCGACGAGACGCGAAATCTGCGCATCCTTCAGTTCCGGATGGTTGCGCACCAGCCACAAAATGGCATTCGGGCGGTCCTGACGCTTGGACAGCGGCGTGTAGCGCGGGCCCTTGCGCTTGGATTCCGGCACCCGGACCTTGGGGTCCGACAGCTTGAGGCGATGCATGGAGTCCTTCTCGCCGCGGGCGATCTCTTCACGCGAAAGCTGGCCGGTCATGATCGGGTCCATGCCCTTGATGCCCTGCGCGGATTCGCCATCGGCGATCGCCTTCACCTCGAGCGGGTGCAGCGAGCAGAACTGCGCAATCTGGTCGAACGAAAGCGCGGTATTGTCGACCAGCCAGACTGCGGTCGCCTTGGGCATCAGGAGCGTGTTGGCCATTTTACAAAATCCTTCTCGTTCGCCCGCGTTCCCGCGCGGGCGGTGGTTTGAGGCCACCAGTAAGGGAAATCGCGCCGTATATAGCGGTTAACGGATCTTATCGCAACGTTTTTACGGATCCTCTGCAAAACCCCGACTGATGGCAACCTGCCATCGACCCGGGTTGTCATCGAAGCTTCATGTTTCCGTCATGCCGGTGAAATGTGGCTCGCTCATGGGAGGATGGTTCCCACGCTCCGAGAGATCAACCATGCCCCGTTCCTCCACCCTTCTGGCCTTGACAGCAGCGCTTGCCGCTTCGGCCGCTTTGCCGGCCCATGCCGACCAGGTCTTCAACCGCATTGCCACTTTTGCCGTTGCCGATAACCTGCCCGCCGATGCCGACAAGAAAGCGAAGACCTCGGCCGAAATCATCTCGACCAGCGAAGACGGCAACACACTGGTCTACTCTGACAGCCCCTATGGCGCGGTCGGCTTCATCGACATCACCGATCCTAAAGCGCCGAAGGCTGGTGGCCTCGTCAAGGTCGACGGCGAGCCTACCTCGGTCACCGTCGCCGGTGGCAAGGTTCTGGCTGGCGTGAACACGTCCAAGAGCAAGGCCGAGCCTTCCGGCAACCTGACGGTCATCGACATCGCCTCGAAGAAGATCGAAGCGAGCTGCGACCTCGGCGGCCAGCCCGATTCCGTGGCGCTGAGCAAGGATGGCAAATTCCTGGCCGTCGCCATCGAGAATGAACGCGACGAGGAAATCAACGAAGGCGCGCTGCCGCAGCTGCCGTCGGGCAACCTCAAGATCGTGCCGGTCGCTGCCGGCGTACCGGATTGCGCCGGCATCAAGACCGTGGAAGTCACTGGTCTTTCCGAAATCGCACCGGAAGACGCCGAGCCGGAATTTGTCGCCTTCAACGAGGCTGGCGAGATCGCGCTGACGCTGCAGGAAAACAACCACATCGTCATCGTCGATGCTAAAACCGCCAAGGTCGTCTCGCATTTCTCGGCCGGTGCAGTCACGCTCGATAACGTCGACACCAAGAAGGATGGCGCCTTCAACTTCTCCGGCAAGCTCGAGAACCAGAAGCGTGAACCCGACGCGGTGAAATGGCTCGACAACGATCGTCTCGTCACCGCCAACGAAGGCGACTGGAAGGGCGGCTCGCGTGGCTTCACCATCTTCTCGAAGAAGGGCGAGGTGCTCTACGAATCCGGCACGAGCTTCGAATACGAAGCGGCCAATCTCGGCCACTATCCAGAGCATCGCAACAAGAAGGGCATCGAACCGGAAGGCGTCGAAGTCGGCACCTATGGCGACAGCAAGCTGCTGTTCGTCGGCGCCGAGCGCGCATCGCTGGTCGGCGTATATCAGGACACCGGCGCCGAGCCGAAATTCCTGCAGGCCCTGCCTTCCGGCATCGGCCCGGAAGGCCTGCTTGCCATCCCGGCGCGCAACCTCTTCGTCACGGCCAATGAAACCGACCTCGGCGAAGACGGCCTCGCCCGCTCGCATGTCATGGTTTTCGAACGCGCCGAGGGCAAGCCCGCCTATCCGATGATCAGTGCCGGCCTGACCGACAAGGGCGTGCCACTCGGTTGGGGCGCGCTGTCAGGTCTTGCCGCAGACCCGGAAACGGCTGGCAAGCTCTACGCGGTTTCGGACTCCGTTTACGGCAACCAGCCGGCGATCTACACGATCGACGCCACCCAGGCGCCAGCGAAGATCACCGCCAAGATCGTCGTCACACGCAACGGTAACCCGGCTCAGAAGCTCGACCTCGAGGGCATCACGCCGGATGGCAAGGGTGGATTCTGGCTGGCCTCGGAAGGCAACAGCGAGAAGCTGGTGCCGCACGCCATCTACCGTGTCGACGAAAAGGGCGAGATCAAGCAGGAGATCGCCTTCCCGGCGGAACTGCTGCCGAACGAAACCCGCTTCGGCCTCGAGGGCATCACCACCATCGGCGAAGGCGACGACCTCACACTGGTCGCAGCCGTGCAGCGCGAGTGGAAGGATGATCCGAAGGGCCAGGTGAAGCTGCTTGCCTACAAGCCGAAGGCCAAGGAATGGTCTGCCGTGCGCTATCCGCTGGAGAAGGGCGAAAAGGGCTGGATGGGCCTGTCGGAGATCACAGCCCATGATGGCAAGCTCTATGTCATCGAGCGTGACAACCTGATCGGTTCGGAAGCCAGGGTGAAGCGCATCTACAGCGTGGCGCTCGACGGCTTCAAGCCGGCGAAACTCGGCGGTGAACTGCCGGTGGTCGAAAAGACCCTGGTGCGTGACCTGCTGCCCGATCTGAAGTCGGCCACCAACGGTTACGTCGTCGACAAGGTCGAAGGCTTCACCATCGACAGGCAGGGCAATGCCTATGTCGTGACCGACAATGACGGTGTCGACGACTCCTCCGGCGAGACCCTGTTCCTGAATCTTGGCAACAGCGTCAAGACGAACTGAGCAGTTCCAGGAAAGTGCTTGCCGGTTGCCGTCCGGAATTGCAGCAAACCAAAGATGGAGCGGTCGCCGTTTCCGTGAAATGGCGACCGCGTGAGCTCCCTGCCCCGGGTGACCTCCCGCCCGAGCAAAAAATGGCCACGGCAGCGATGCCGTGGCCATTTTTTCTGGAGTGGAAGCCAAAGGCTTGCCTCAAAACAAAACCCGCCGGACAGGGTCCAGCGGGCTCGGAACCGGCGGCGCAGATAAATCGCGCCAGGCGTCGGCTCTGCTTAGATAGCCGCGCGAGCGACCTTTTCAATGTCAGAGCGGCTGATGCCGAGATCGTCCAGTTCGCGGTTGTTGAGACGGCTCAGTTCGCGAACGGTCTGGGTGTAACGACGCCAATTCTTGTAGCTGCGGATCAGGTTCATCTGTCCCTCCTAAGTTTCACAATCATCTGTATGGCGTTCAAATAGGCATTCCTGCTCATTTGTTAAACAGACGCTTTTGCATGGCAGCAATGCTTTGCTGCATTGCAACATTACCAAAAGGAAAACGCCCGAGCCGTTGCCAGCCCGGGCGTTAACCAGTTCAGTCGTGACCAGTTCAGGCCGCCCCCGGTTCCACCACGATTGCCGTTTGATCGCTCTTCACAGGGCATGTGCGCGCCACCTGGCGGACGGTGATGAAGCAGGTCAGCGGCGCCAGTGCGAACAGACCGAACAGCCAGCGCGACGCGCTGGCCGTACCAGCTACGCCGCCGGGGTCGAGCAGGCCGCCCAGGTTGGCGACCATGCCGGCCAGCGCCGCACCGAACGCCGTTGCAAACAGGGTGACGGTGGAGATGGAAGCCGACGTTATGTCCTGTTCGTCCTCGGGTGCGGCCTTGAAGATGCGCGTCAGGATGTGTGGCCAGGCGATACCGACACCCAGGCCAATGGCCGCGAAGGCCACGCAGATCGGCGCCAGCAACAGCCAGTCGTGCCCGCTGCCGAGCGGAAAGAGCACGGCGAGTGCCGCCATGCCGACGAAGCTGAACAGAGGCGCAGCGAAGATGGCGCGGTCTATGCCCTTGCCCTCGGCGCCCGAGCTCCAGATCGAGCCCAGTGTCCAGCCGGCCGACATGATGGCGGCAAGATAGCCGGCAATCAACGGCGTCTGTTCGTAGAGCACCTGCAGGAACAGCGGGATGAAGATCTCCGAACCGGTCACCGTGACGCCAAGCAATGCCATGGTGGCGAAAAGCGCGCCAAGCGCAGTCGAAGGCCGGAACGAACCGCGCGGAAGCAGCCGGTTGCGGGCACGGCTTTCGACAGCGATCAACAACGCGATCAGCACGATGGCTCCGCCTAGCCCATAGAGATTGTAGACAGGATCGGGGGAAACGCTACCTGCCGACACCGCGAGCACCGCACCGAGCAGCAGCGCCAGCTGCAGGATCGGCACCGTCGTGCGTTCATTCCTGTCGGGACTTTGCGCTGGCAGAACGACGACCGCCAGGATGGCAAACAGGATGGCGATCGGCGCCAGCGACCAGAAGGCGGCCCGCCAGACGCCGTATTCGGCGAAGATACCGCCGATCGCCGGGCCGACCAGGGTGGCTACGCCCCACATACCCGATATCAGCCCCATGGCACGCGGCCACAGCGCCTCAGGGAAGACGATGCGGATCATGGCGTAGGAAAGCGCGAACAGGAATCCGCCACCGAACCCCTGCACCGCCCGACCGGCGAGCAACGCTGGCATGGACGGCGCAAAACCACACAACAGCGTGCCGGCGGCAAAGACGAGGGCGGCCACCAGATAGGCGCCGCGCGGTCCCGCAACGCCGAGCAGTTTGGCTGAAAGGGCAGAACCCAGGATGGACGTGGCGACGAAGATTGTCGTGTTCCAGGCATAGTAGTCGATGCCGCCGATATCCTTGACCACCGAAGGCAAGATGGTGGTGGCGACATAGACATTGATGGCGTGAAGCGCGACGCCGCCGGCAAGTGCCAGGGAGGCGACGGCATTCGAGCCGGAGAGCAAAGCACCCCAGCCTGTTTCCTGTTCTTGGGACATGGGAGAATCCTCAGACGATGCAAGCTTGCGCGGGCCGTCGTCATTAACTATTTTCAAAGATAAGACTTGGGTAAATATTGAGCACATCCCGAATATGTCAAGCGATGACTTGGAAAAATCCCGAACCCCACGTTCTGCAGCTGACCGCCTGCTGACATTGCTGAAGACTCGCGGACCGCAGACAGCGTCGGATTTCGGCGCTGCCCTGGGCACGACTGGAGAAAACGCGCGCCAGCAGCTTGCCAAGCTGGCAGCCGATGGTCTTGTCGAAGCACATGCTGAGACGCGCGGCGTCGGCAGGCCGGTTCAAGTGTGGCAGCTGACCGAGGCCGGCAATGCCCGTTTCCCTGACGCACATGCCGAATTGACGGTGCAACTGCTGCGCGCGGTACAAAGCACATTCGGACCTGGCGGCCTCGAAAAACTGATCGAGGCCCGCGAAAGCGAGACGCTGGCGAGCTATCGACGCGAGATGGATGGCATCGCCAGTCTCAAGGAGCGTGTGTCGAAACTCGCCGAAATCCGCTCGCGTGAAGGCTACATGGCCGAATGGCGCGAGGAAGACGGCGCATTCATGCTGATCGAGAATCATTGCCCGATCTGCGCAGCCGCCCTCGCCTGCCAGAACTTCTGCCGTTCGGAACTCGCCGTCTTCCAGGACATCATCGGCCCGGATGCCGATATCGAACGACTGGACCATATCCTGGCTGGCGCCCGCCGCTGTGCTTACCGCGTCGTGCCGCGGGCTGCATAGGCATTCTGGCGTTACCGAGACCGCCGGCCTTGTCTTGGCACTACCCGACGTCGAGCACGATCTTGCCGATGTTGTCGCCCTCTTCCATGCGCTCATGCGCACGCCAGGCTTCCTTGAGCGGGAAGATCATGTCCATCACCGGCGCCACACGCCGGGAGGCCAGCAAAGGCCAGACCTGCGTTTCCAGCGCTGCAGCAACAGCACCTTTGAATTCGATGGTGCGCGGCCTGAGCGTCGAGCCGGTGTGGACGAGCCGCTTGACCATCAGCTTGGAAAAGTCGGCCGAGGCGACCGCGCCGATCTGCGTGGCGATCTGCACGATGCGGCCTTCGACAGCCGCCGCGTCGTAGTTGCGTCCGATGTAGTCGCCGCCGACCATGTCGAGGATGACGTCGGCGCCTTTGCCACCTGTCGCGTCCTTGACCGCCTTGACGTAATCCTCCTCACGGTAGTTCACCGCACGATCGGCGCCGAGTTTGAGGCAGGCTTCACATTTTTCGGCACTACCCGCAGTTGCGATCACATAACAGCCCAGTGCGGAGGCAAGCTGGATGGCGGTGGTGCCGATGCCGGATGAGCCACCATGAATGAGCAATGTCTCACCGGCTTTCAGTGCGCCGCGTTCGAACACATTGTGCCAGACCGTGAAATAGGTTTCCGGCACGGCAGCGGCTTCCGTGTAGGTGAAGCCCGCCGGCAAAGGCAGCGCATTGGAAGCGTGTACCCTGACATATTCGGCGTAGCCACCGCCAGGCGTCAACGCACAGACCTGGTCGCCGATACGCCAGCGCGCGGCACCTTCGCCCAGTGCTGCAACTTCGCCGGCCACTTCCAGCCCTGGCAGATCGGAAGCCCCTGGCGGCGGCGGATAGGCGCCCTTGCGCTGCATCACGTCCGGCCGATTGACGCCGGCAGCATGGACGCGGATCAGGATCTCACCAGCCTCAGGCGTCGGCACATCGCGCTTCTCCGGCTTGAGCACCATTGGGCCGCCAGGGGTCGATATCGCCACCGCTGTCATCTTCGCCGGGATTTTCTGTCCGTTCACCATGTTCCCTACCAATCTGCTCCGCTCGTGCGGCGGGATGATTTTGCCCCCTGCCCCATGTATGCTTTTCCTATGTATGCGGATAGGCGGGTCAGGCAAACCGCTAAAAAGAACGAAGGAGCGACGATGGCGATCTTCGACGACGAACCCGTAAAGAAGGCCCCCAGGCATGAGGTCGGGCAGGATCTGGCCCTGCTTTCGGTCGGCGAACTGACCGAGCGCATCGACCTTTTACGCGCCGAGATCACACGTCTGGAAGCAGAACTCTTGCAGAAAGGCGCGACGAAGTCCGCCGCCGAGGCGCTGTTTCGCCGCTGATCGTCGCAACGGCGGCAACATGCCGCCGAAATGCCTGAAAACATCGTCTCCACTGGCTCTGCCTGATTCGCGCACTGGACCGACCTGATGTTCGCAGCCTACCGACCGATCCTCTCCCTGCTTCGCGGCACGGCATTCCTGCTTGCCGCTTCGGGCTTGCACGGCCTGCTGCTGCCGCTGCGCGGCCAGGTGGAAGGTTTTTCGACCACATCGCTCGGCCTGATGGGCACGGCCTGGGCGGGCGGGTTCGTTGCCGGCTGTTTCTTCGCGCCGCGCCTGGTGCGGCGCGCCGGCCATGTGCGCGCCTTCAGCACCTTCGCTTCTGTTGGCGCCATCATCGCGTTGCTCACCGGTCTTCTGATCGACGAATATACCTGGATCGCACTGCGAGCCTTCACCGGTTTCACCATGGCCGGTGCCTTCATGGTCATCGAAAGCTGGCTGAACGAAAAGGCCACCAACGAAAACCGCGGCACCGTCTTTGGCCTCTACATGATGGTAACCTATGCCTCGATCATGGGCGGGCAGATGATCGTGGCCGGCGGCGACGTGAAATCCGCCTCGCTGTTCATGATCACCGGCATCTTCTTCTGCCTTTCACTGATACCGACCGCTGTCTCCAGCGCCTCGCACCCCAAGCCGCTGCAGGATGTGAAGCTCGACCTGAAGGGCCTCTATTCCAACTCGCCTGTGTCAGCGGTGGCCTGCGTACTCATCGGCGTCGCCAACGGCGCCTGGGGTACGCTTGGCGCTGTCTATGGCGCGCGGATCGGCATTTCGACAGCGCAGATCGCGTTGATGATGAGCCTTGTCGTGGTTGCGGGTGCCGCCATGCAGATTCCCGCGGGACGTATTTCGGACCGCACTGACCGTCGCTATGTGCTGGCGGCAGCCGCCGTCGGTGCGACGCTTTGCGCCCTCATCATGTTCCTGTTTCAATTCCGCGACGGGACGTTGGTAATCGCCTTCGCCGCCGCCTACGGCGCCTTCGCCTACACGCTCTATTCGATCGCCGTCGCCCACGCCAACGACCACGCTTCTCCGGAGGAATTCGTCAAGGTCTCCGGCGGTTTGCTGCTGCTGTACGGCTTCGGCACGATGATCGGGCCACTGCTTGCGGCGGCCCTGATGGACTGGGTCCGACCGGAAGGACTGTTCCTGGCAACGGCCTTCGCGCACGTCGCACTTGCCGGCTATACGGCACTGCGCATCAGTCGTCGCGCTCCGGTTCCGGTCGAGGCGCGTGAAGCCTTCAAGACCCAGCCGGCGGAACGTGCGGTGACGCCGGAAGCGGTGCGATTGGACCCCCGCACGAAACCTGAAACAACCTAAACGTTTCCTGTTGAGATTTACTGCAACTTGCCTCACAAATGGGGCATGATGCTTTCCGATGCTTTCGTCGCCATTGCTGATCCGAACCGGCGTTATCTTCTGGAAGAATTGAGACGAGGTCCCAAAACAGTCAACGAATTGGCCTCGGGCCTGCCTGTTTCCAGGCCTGCGGTTTCCCAGCATCTCAAGGTTTTGCTCGAGGCAGGCCTGGTCAGCGCGAGGCCCGAGGGCACGAGGCGCGTCTACGCCGTTTCCAACGGCGGGTTCTTCAGACTGAACCTATGGCTCGACCAGTTCTGGGAAGAGTGAAGACTAGCTAATATAAGGCAATCCAAGAAGTTTGCGGCCGGGAATCATCCAGCCGCAGTTCTCGCAAGTTTTTTTCTTCTGGCTTCTAGCCTGCTCGTACATGTGCCGCGACGGCATCGATCATGATCGGCCAGTCGTTGCGATGCAGTTCATGCCCGCCACCGGTCACCTCGACCAGCAGGGAACCCGGCACGGCTGCGGCAAGAGCCCGACCGTGTTCGACCGGAAAGATCGGGTCCGTGGTACCGTGTATGACCAGAAGCGGCACCGAAAGATCGCGGATACTCTCGCTCGCGACACCATCCATCACCATGAAATGATTGGACGCGCTCGCCAGGCCTCCGGCCCGATCGTAGTCGTGACTGACGAAGTCGCGTAGCCGTGTTGCGTCGAATGGATGAGCCGTACTTGCCAGCATGCGGCTGTCCTCGATCATGAACCCTATCACCTGGGCCCTGTTCGACCAGTCGACATCGGCACCCTTTACCGAGTGCGTCTGGTAGGCGGATGTCATCCCGGGAAGCATCGATGTATCGACGCCTATGGGTGAGGTGCTGATTACGGAAAGGGATGCAACGCGCGCCGGATACTGCAACGCCAGCATCTGCGCGAGCATGCCGCCCATCGACATGCCGACGACATGCGCCCTGACGATGGCATGGCCGTCGAGCACAGCGAGGGCATCGTCCACCATATCGGCGGAAGTGTAACCAGGCTTGCCTGGCTCGTATTTGGTCGAGAGCCCGGTGTCGCGGTTGTCGTAACGCACCACATGCAGCCCCCTTTCCGCGAGAGCCCGGCAGAATTCGTCGGGCCACCACAGCATCGAGGCCATGGCCCCCATGATCAGAAGCACCGACGGATTGCTTGCCTCGCCAAACGTTTGCGTTGCGATCCGTGCCCCGCCCGGACGGGCAATCTCTGACTGCATGGCATCCTCCAACTGATTGCATTTTGCAAGTAGTTGAACCATAATAAAACCGATCCTATAATGCAACTGGTTTTTCTGAGGTATGTTGCCATGACACTCGATCGCCGTTCCGGCTGCCCTATCAATCTTTCGCTGGAGGTTTTCGGTGACCGCTGGAGCCTGATCATCCTGCGTGACATGATCTTCGGCGGCAGGCGGCATTTCCGCGAATTGCTGAATCATTCGATGGAAGGCATCGCCTCCAACATCCTCGCCGATCGGCTGAAGCGGCTGGTCGAACTCGGCATGCTGACCAAGGCCGACGACCCGAGCCATAAGCAGAAGGCGATCTACAGCCTGACCGAAATGTCGATCGCCCTGGTGCCGATCATGGCGCAGCTCGGTGCCTGGGGCCGGGTCTGGCTACCGGTCACGGAAGAATTGTCCATCCGTGCCAAGCTTCTCGAGGAAGGCGGCCCGTCGCTGTGGCAGGATTTCATGGACGAGCTGCGGTTCGAACATCTCGGCATTGGCGCACCGAAACCTGCCGAAACCACGGTGCGCGCCAGGCTGCGGGCGGCTTATCAGGCCGTCGTCGACGCGCAGGCACGCAAAGCGTCCTGAGCCCGACTGTTCAACTGCAGGACACCGAAGCGGCGCGAAGCAGTTTCAAGCGGATGGCGGCTTGCCCGCGAAATCCTCGGACCGGAAGATCAACAGGATCGGCGATCGTCTTGCCGAGCATTCCGTTGACCGAGGGAGCCTATCTCATGACCAGTTTTCCGATCGACAAGGCCAACCAGATCATCGCCGGCGCCTTCGCCAAGGCAACAGCCCTGGGGTTGAAACCGCTCGGCGTGTCCGTCCTCGACGCAGGCGGCCATCTCGTCGCCTTCCAGCGCCAGGATGGCGCCTCGTTCCTGCGTCCGCAGATGTCCTCAGGCAAAGCCTATGCGGCACTCGCGGTCGGCATGGGCGGTCGTCGCGTCGAGGCCATCGCCAGGGAACGACCGCATTTGACGGCAGGCGTTTCCGATCTGTCAGGCGGCAAGATCCTGCCGGTGGTCGGTGGAGTTCTGATCCGCGATGCCGCGGCCACGGTGATCGGCGCCGTCGGCATCTCGGGCGACACCTCCGACAATGACGAGACTGCCGCTATCGCCGGCATCGAAACGGCCGGCCTCACAGCGGACGCGGGCTGAACAACTTAGGCTGCCGCACAAACATAAAAAGACCGGCCAGCGGCCGGTCTTTTTATTCGTCCCGTAAAGGAGAACTGCTTAGCTTTCCTTCGGCTCCAGGACCTGGCGGCCGCGATACATGCCGGTCTTCAGGTCAACGTGGTGCGGGCGGCGCATTTCGCCGGAATTCTTGTCCTCGACATAGGTCGGGGTCTTCAGGGCGTCAGCAGAACGGCGCATGCCGCGCTTGGACGGGGAGGTTTTTCGTTTCGGCACAGCCATGGATATGCTCCATTCGATCGGTCAATGGCCCGCAACGCCCTCGTGAAAGGGCCGCGTACAGCCGAGTTCTAGAAGAAAGTGGCGTGCCTATACACGGCTGATCGCCTTTTGGCCAGTGTTGCCGCGACTTTTTTTGAACCGGCTCAGGTGATTTCGAAGAACCATCGCATCTACCTGCCTGACGCCAACCGTCCACCAAGAGAGACCTTGGTCCAAACCGGTGCGATAATTCTTCGAAAATCGCCTCAATCGAGACACCCGACATATGCGCCCGAGCGTGACGCCCGCCGCTCGATCAGCGAGGCGAGCCGTCTCAGCCCAGGCCCCGGCTTGCCGGGATCGCGCGTGATCGGGTTGGGCAAGGCGACCGCCAGCAGGGCAGCCTGCCGACGCGACAGATTCTTGGCGGAAACGCCGAAATGATAACGCGCAGCCGCCTCGATACCGTAGATGCCAGGGCCCCACTCTGCGATGTTGAGATAGATTTCCATGATACGCCGCTTCGACATCAGCGCGTCGAAATAGACCGCGAGCGGCAGTTCGATCACCTTGCGCACGGTACCCAGCGGCCGCGACCATAAAAACAGGTTCTTGACCGTTTGCATGGTGATGGTGGAGGCACCCCGCGTCATCTCACCTGCCATGGCATCGTCGACAACGCCTTTGAGTTCACCGAGGTCGACACCCCTGTGGAAACAGAACTGGCCGTCCTCCGACATGATCACGGAATTTGCCAGCACTGGCGCCACATCGTCGATCGACACCCAGCGGCGGTCGTAACCGGAGAAGGTGACGAGATCCTTCAGCATCAGCGTCGAGACCGGATGCACAAAGGAAGGCATGTAGAGGAAAGTCAGGATGGCCGGAATAATGGCCAGCACGATGGCAATACGCAACGCTCGCCGAAGCCAGCGCTGGTAATCACCGCGTCTGCCCCTCGGTCGCGACGCCATGTCCAACCCTTCGGTCTCGTGATCGATGATCGGCTCTGCCACCCGCCCAATCCTGTCACAGCTCTCTCCCGCATAAAGGCGCTTGGCTTCTTGCGCAACGTCTGACTGTCGGCTACCGCTCGCCGCCATGGCAATGGACACCGATATTCCTTTCGAGGCAGCCCTGCTTGTGCGCGCCGAACAGGTCGAGGCACGCCTGCGCACGCTGCTCGACAGCAAGCCACTGTCCGGAGAGATCGTTCGCCCGCAGCGCCTGATCGCCGCAATGCGCCATGGTGTCCTGAATGGCGGCAAACGCCTGCGCCCCTTTCTCGTATTGGAAAGTGCGGCACTGCTCGCGCCCGGCCATGACGAAGCACCGGCGCTGACGGTGGCCACTGCACTCGAATGCATCCACTGCTATTCGCTTATCCACGATGACCTGCCAGCCATGGACAATGACGACCTGCGCCGCGGTCAACCGACTGTTCACAAGGCTTTCGACGACGCCACCGCGATCCTGGCCGGCGATGCCCTGTTGACGCTTGCCTTCGATACTTTGGCAGACGAAGCGCTTGGCCTGCCCGCCGATCGCCGCGCTGCTCTGGTGCTGGCGCTGGCGCGCGCTGCCGGAACCGGTGGCATGGTCGGCGGCCAGATGCTCGATATCGAGGCCGAGAAGTCCACCCCGGACGAAGCTGGCATCATCCGCCTGCAGGCCATGAAAACAGGCGCCCTCATCCGCTTCGCCTGCGAGGCGGGCGCGATCCTGACCGGGGCTTCCAAAACCGACCACGAACGACTGGCTGAATTCGGCTCAGCGATCGGCCTCGCCTTTCAGCTTGCCGACGATCTGCTCGACTTGACCGCCGATGCCGGAACAATGGGCAAGGCAACCGGCAAGGATGCCGCCGCAGGAAAGGGTACACTGGTTGCCTTGTATGGCGAGGCCTGGGCACGCAAACAGCTGAAGGGACTTGTCGAGCAGGCCCATGCGTTGCTTGAGCCTTTTGGTGGGCAGGCTTCGATGCTGAAGGCGGCCGCAGCGTTCATCGCAAACCGCAACAACTGAAAGCGCTCAGCCCGGAACGAAATCTTAATGGTAATAGAGCGTAATCCCGGCCGTTAAAATGCGTATGGGTTGGGGTTACGCATGCCTGAGTATTCGTCCTTCATCCGGTCGATCCGGATTCGCTATCTTTCCGGCCTGTTGATACTGGCGGTTGCCGTAACCGCCACCATCTTCGCGCTGAACCGCGCCGGTTCCTATCGCGCCGAAATCGACGCGTTGAGTGGTCATATCGTGACCTTCGCCCGCGATCTCAACAACGCCACCGGCTTCGCCGAGACCGCAGTCAGCACCTGGAGCCCGGCCACGCGTCTTGAGCTCGCCAAATCCGCCAAGGACCATGCGCAACGCCTCAAGGCAGGCATGGAATCGCTCAATGCCGAGCTCGCGGCCATCACACCGAAGCTTTCCAAGCCAACCCAGGACGAATTGAACGCGGCTTCCGTCAACGGTTACCTCCTGTGGTCGGCGCGCGATATCCTGCGCAATTTCGACCTGATGATCGCCGCGACTCGCGCCACGGACTGGAACTATCGTGAAATCCGCAATCAGAATGACCTGTTCGCACAGCCCATGCTGGCGCGCGCCAGGACTGCGATGGACGTCGAACGCCGTATGGCGGAAGCACGCAGCGACCGGCTTCTGCTGTGGGTGAGCCTGTCGCTCTGCGCCGCGCTGCTCGCCGTTGCCGTCTGGATTTTCCGCCCGATGGAAAAGGCGATCCGTCGCGCTTTCGCAGAGACGGCGGAATCACTGTTCAAAGCCGAGGCTGCTGACCGCGCCAAATCGGAATTCCTGGCCAATATGAGCCACGAAATCCGCACGCCGATGAATGGCGTACTCGGCATGGCCGAACTGCTCGCCAAGACCGAGCTCAATCCGCGCCAGAAAACCTTCACAGATGTCATCGTGAAGTCCGGCAACGCGCTGCTCACCATCATCAACGACATTCTCGACTTCTCGAAGATCAATGCCGGCCAGTTGACGCTGGACCCGGCACCCTTCCGCCTCGCCGAGGCGGTCGAAGATGTCGCTACGCTGGTTTCAGCGCGTGTCGCCGAGAAGAACCTGGAACTCATCGTGCGCGTCGACCCTCGCCTGCCGCATCATGTCGTCGGCGACGTCGGTCGCTTCCGCCAGATCATCACCAACCTGCTCGGCAATGCGGTGAAGTTCACCGAGAAGGGCCATGTTCTGGTCGACGTTTCCGGCGAGGTCTTGGACGGTCACGTTCAGATGAAGGTGCGCGTCGAGGATACCGGCATCGGCATCCCCGCCGACAAGCTGCAGAACGTATTCGAGAAATTCGCCCAGGTGGATTCTTCTTCGACCCGGCGCCACGAAGGTACGGGCCTGGGCTTGGCCATCGCCGCCCGCCTGGTTGATCTGATGGGCGGCCAGATCGGTGTCGAGAGCGAAATCGGCCGCGGCTCCGTGTTCTGGTTCGCAGTGCCGCTTCCGGCTCACCAGGCGACCGGCAATGAAGACATCGTGCCTGTCGACGTCACCGGCGCGCGCGTCCTGGTCATCGATGACAATCCGGTCAACCGCGAGATCCTGCTGGAGCAGTTGCGCAGCTGGAGTTTCGATTGTGCGGCGGCGGAAAGTGGCGCGGTCGGCCTTGCGTTCCTCGATCGTGCCCATCAGCTGGGCGCATCGGTGGATTGTGTCATCCTCGACTACCAGATGCCCGGCATGAACGGCGCCGACGTTGCCAAGGCGATCGCCGCAGACACCCGGCTGTCCTCTATCCCCGTCATCCTGCTGACCTCGGTCGATCAGATCGACTTCGCCAAGCTCATCCTCGACTTCGGCATCGCTGCGCACCTCACCAAGCCTTCGCGTTCGGCTGTGCTGCTTGGGAACGTCATTTCCGTCATACAGAAGGCTCGCAACCAGGCCGGCAAAGCGCATTTCGTGCGCGAGCCGGTGCACGCCACGGCACCAGCACAGCCGGCTTTCACGGTCATTCGTGGCACGCCTGCTCCCGCGCTCAAGCCGGAGGCCATCGTCAATCCTGCCCGTCCGCTCGATATCCTGATCGCCGAGGACAATGAGGTGAACCAGATGGTCTTCGGGCAGATCCTGAATGGGTTGGGCTTGAACTATCGCATCGCCGCCAACGGTCGCACCGCTGTGGAGATGTACAAGACGCTGAATCCCAAGCTCATCCTGATGGATGTTTCGATGCCGGAACTGAATGGCTACGAAGCGACGCGTGCCATCCGCCAGATCGAAGCGGCCAACGGCACCCGTACGCCGATCATTGGCGTCACCGCGCATGCGTTGAAGGGCGATCGTGACAAGTGCATCGAAGCCGGCATGGATGACTACCTGGCCAAGCCGGTCTCGCCGGATCGGCTCGGCGCCAAGATCGGCACATGGCTCAGCGAAACCGTGGCCAAGACCGCCTGAGCTGGACGCGTCACCCGGTGCGTCCTTCGAGGCTCGCCTCGCGAGCACCTCAGGATGAGGGCCGTTGGCGCGAACTCGCTCTATTCTCCGGCGTTTCAGCATGAAGAGCCCGGGTACAACGGCCCTCATCCTGAGGTGCTCGCCCGCAGAACCTTGGAAAGATGGTATGTCCGGGGACGGGCGAGCCTCGAAGGACGCACCGATTTTCTCTAGCGAAGTCGACCGAACGGGATGATCTCTCGCGAGGCCGGCGTCCATGCGCAGCCCTCCCAGTCACCGAACCAGCTTTCGGTAACAAGACCCGCAGCTTCGATGCCAGCGGCAATTTCTTCCTTCGACGGAAAAGCGATCTTCGATTCCGCCGTCAGCGTCTGGCCGGTTGCAGTGACCTCATACCAGGTCCGGTACGTGACGATGCCATCCAGCCCGATGCGGGCATCGTACCATCCTTTGACCATACCGAAGCGTGGGTGGCGGACCTCTTCCTCAGATCGCTCGGGGGTCCATTCGCGCCATGCCTCCACCGTCGGATTGCGGCTGTCGAAAAGAAAATGACCATCTGGTGCAAGATGCGCTGAAATCGTCGCGAGCACAGCCAGCCGATCCTCCCGGGTCAGAAAGATCTGGAAGGCATGACCGGTCAACACGATCAGATCGAACTTGCGTCCAAGCCTGACCGTGCGGGCATCGGCCTCGATCCATTCCACCCTTTCCCCGCCCGGTCTCCGCCGCGCCACGTCGAGCATCGCTCCCGCCGGGTCAACACCGACCACGGTACGGCGGTCGATAAAGGCGGTAGCCAATTGGCCGGTGCCACAGCCAAGATCGAGCACCGATTGCACATCACCGGCCAACGCCAGGCAGCGTCTGAGTTCGGTATCGCCAGTGTTGACCAGGTCATAGAAATCGACGAGCGCCGGATCGGCGTAGAGAAGGTCAACGGTCATTCGCAACTCACATGTTGAATGCCATCCGAATCTGCGCGGCGCACTCCATAGGCGAAGATACGCTACTGTCGATTTTCAGATCGTAGTTTACCCCTTGATGCACATGATCGAACTGCCAGCGCGCCAATCCGATGATGCGGTCGCCTCTTTCCGCCTCTCGTCGTTCGAGGACCTCCAACGGCGCCAGGATACCAACGCAGCGCAGATCAAAGCGGGACAGCAGTTTCCGATATTCCTGCATCCCGTCCGCGAACAAAACATCGTCGACGATCATATCGTTGCCTTCAGCGGCCATCGCCGCCAAGGCGTGCCGCATGCCGCGAAGAACACGCGCACCAACAGGCCCAACATCGACGGCCACAGCCGGTTTGCCGTCGATATTGCCCGCATCGTAGAAACTCCGTCCGGATGGGCGTGCAGTGTCTCCGGCATCATCTCCAGAAACGTATCCATCTGAACGTGCAGAAACGGTGTGCGTGTCAGCGTCTGGAGCGCTTTGGCGATCGAGGTCTTGCCCGCACTGCCTACGCCGTTGAGAAGCACGATCCTGGCAGTCATCTCGACCTCGCAGCGTTGGGTGGCTCGCGGACTGCTATCTGTTCCTGATTACCACACACGCGCCGCCGACGCTGTGCAGCTGGTCGCAGATCGCGTTGGCCGCCTTGCGGTCGTCGGCGCCGATGCGCACGGCGTAGACGCCCCGTCGCCCCATCGGGGTCCGCACGCGACTGACGACGGGTTCGATGTTGGCAAGCACGGCTGGAAACCGCGCCTGGACCCGTTGCCATTGTCGCACGGCAGCGGAACGTCGGAAATTGCCTGCCACCTGCACGCCCCAGGGTTTCACATGCACCGCGGCCATCGGGACCGTCGTCGCCTTGCTCACCGGCAACCGTCGGCAGGCGATCGAAAAATTCTGCTGCCTTGCGTCAAGGGGCAACACCACCCCCGCATAGGCTTTGTCGGAAAACTTGTCGGCCGGCTCGCCCATGACGTCGAGCACATATTCTTCTGTTTCAAGCGGGAGGAATCCGCCGGAACCCAGCCATCGCGCCACCCGGTTTTCACCAGCGTTGTAGGCCGCTGCGGCCAGTCCCAGATTGCCGAAGCCGGACTTTAACTCCGACAGATATCTTGCAGAAGCCGGTATCGCCTGCTCGATGTCGAAGGAATTGGCAAGACCGCGCATCTTTGCGGTGCCCGGCATGAATTGGGCGATGCCTTCGGCGCCCACGGGGCTGACCGCGTTTGGATCGAATCGGCTTTCCTTCCAGATCAACCGTGCGAAGAAATCCTTCGGCAGCCCCTGTTCGGTTGCATGCACCTCGATCAAGTCACAGACGCGCCCGATCAGGCGTTTCTGGGCCGAATGCGTATGAGGTGGATCAGCCTTTGCCGGCGACACCGCCGGCAGCGCGAGCAGAACAAGGAAGGCAAGCCCGGCAGCACGCCGCATCGATGCTATTCTGCCGCCGCCTGGCCGCGCCTGCCGAACCGTTGTTCGATGTAGTCAGCGACCATTTTCTCGAAATCGGCGGCGATGTTGGGGCCACGCAAGGTTGCTGCCTTGCGTCCGTCGACGAACACTGGCGCGCTTGGTGTCTCGCCGGTGCCCGGCAGCGAAATACCGATATCGGCATGTTTGGATTCACCGGGACCGTTGACGATGCAGCCCATCACCGCGACCTTCAGTTCCTCGACGCCGGGATACTTCTCGCGCCAGACCGGCATGTTCTTGCGCAGGTCCTCCTGGATCGACTGCGCAAGTTCCTGGAAAACGGTCGACGTGGTACGACCGCAGCCGGGACACGCGGCCACGATTGGCACAAACTGACGGAATCCCATGGTCTGCAGAAGTTCCTGCGACACCTGAACCTCGCGGGTGCGATCGCCACCGGGCTCCGGCGTCAGCGAAATGCGGATCGTGTCGCCGATGCCCTGCTGCAGAAGGATGCCCATAGCCGCCGATGAAGCGACGATGCCCTTCGATCCCATGCCGGCCTCGGTAAGCCCGAGATGCAGTGCATGATCGGAACGGGTCGCAAGCATGGTGTACACGGCAATCAGATCCTGCACGCCGCTGACTTTGGCCGACAGGATGATCTTCTCGCGGCCAAGCCCGATTTCCTCGGCAAGCTCGGCCGACAGGATGGCCGACTGCACGATCGCCTCGCGCATGACCTGGTTCGCCGTCAGCGGCGAGCCTCTTTCCTGATTCTCGTCCATCAGCCGGGTCAAAAGTTCCTGGTCGAGAGACCCCCAGTTGACGCCAATGCGAACAGGCTTGTCGTAGCGGATCGCCGTTTCTACGATCTCGGCAAACTGCTTGTCCTTCTTGTCCTTGAAGCCGACGTTGCCAGGGTTGATGCGGTATTTTGCCAGGGCCTCGGCACAGGCTGGATGATCGGCCAGCAGTTTGTGGCCGATGTAGTGGAAATCGCCGACGAGCGGCACGTTGACGCCCAGCCGCTCCAGCCGTTCGCGGATCTTTGGCACCGCAGCGGCACTTTCGTCGCGGTCGACGGTGATGCGCACGATCTCCGAACCGGCGCGATGAAGTGCCGCAACCTGGGCGACCGTCTGATCGATGTCAGCCGTGTCGGTATTGGTCATCGACTGCACGACGACAGGCGCGGAACCGCCGACGATCACGCCGCCGACGTCGACGCCGACCGACTGCCGGCGCGGAAATGGAGAGGAAAAATACCCGGTCATGCCGGTCGCCTCATGAGAAATGCGTCCGGGCATGAGGTGGAGGAGCAACACAGCCTTGTCAATGGCAAGCTGGATCGCGGCCCGTCAAATCGACGAGCAGAGACAGATTCCGCCACTCACAACGCGGCAGCGAACGAGAAAGATCAGGGTGAAACCACGTATCTCTCCAAGCAATGCCTGGCGAGAATACTTAAAAGGTCCCTGGCCGGCGGCTATACGCCGCCGGGAGCATTTGCGCCGATTGGGGACTGATTTAGTGAGTCGAGGGTCTGCCCCTCAGTTTTTCCATTTCGTCCTTAATGGCCAGCTTGCGTCGCTTGAGGCATACGATTTCGAGATCGTCCACCGACGGATGCAACAGCGCGTCATCGATTTCACGTTCGATGTCGCTGTGTTTCCGCTGAAGCTCTTCAAGATGGGACGCTAGAGACATGAATGGTTCTCCCTTTCATATTCCTTGCCAGCGACCGACGCACGACGTCCACCGCGGGCGCCCGCGTGACGGCCAAATGACAGTGTGCCACCATTGCTTCGCCTTGTCGAATGGCATGTGGTAGCATTCCACCGCGTCGTGAAATGTGATAATGCGTGCGCGCCGCTGGCGAAGGCTGGCGGACCCCGCCCATCAGGCGCGCATGGGCGCCGGAGCCAGCAGAACGGTGGATATGTCGGAACAGGAACAGGCCGAGATTCGTCTCGAGTTTGCACGCTTGAAGCAGGAACATGCCGATTTCGACGCGGCCATCAATGCGATGATCGCCACGGGTTGCGATCCTCTGCAGGTGCAACGCATGAAGAAGAAGAAGCTGGCGCTCAAGGACCGGCTGAGTGCCCTCGAAGACCGCATCATTCCCGACATCATCGCCTGAGCGACCCTGGTCACGCCGGGAGGTCTCGCCGATCCTGATCCGGCCTTGTGAGGGCAAGATGCGCGTTGGTTTCGTGGAATGGCCGGAAGACCTCGAAACAGGAAACCAGGCGTGGGACCGGATTGCTGATCAGATCAACGACGCGCGGCCGGATTTTCTGATCACCAACGAACTGCCGTTCGGGAGCTGGATTGCAAGCCAGCCGACCTTCGACCCCGCTCTCGCTCAAAACAGCATCGACGCTCACGCCAGGGGAATAGACGCGCTCGCGGCGCTCGGAATTCCAGCCATCCTCTCCTCGGTGCCGGTGCCTGCGGCGGGCCGCCTCGCCAACGAGGCGATTGTCATCGAAAACGGCATCGCACGCCCGATCCATCGCAAACACTATTTTCCACAGCAGCCCGGCTGGTACGAGGCGAGCTGGTACGTTGCAGGGGGGAACGGCTTCATCGCAGCGACGGCTGCCGGTCTCAGTGTCGGGGTGATGCTGTGCACGGATGCGATGTTCAATGAACATGCGCGCGGTTACGGCCACCAGGAAGCGACACTTATCGCAATCCCGCGCGCAACGGGCACGGCCACCGGGAACTGGCTGACCGCGGGCAAGATGGCCGCGATCGTTTCAGGCAGCTATGTCGTGAGCTCCAACCGAAGCGGCCGCGCGCACGATGGCATCCTGTTTGGCGGTAGCGGCTTTGCCTTCGCGCCGGACGGCGAGCTCCTGGCCACAACCGATGCTGCCAATCCCCTGCGCCTCGTCGAGATCGACCCCCAACGCAGCGTCCGACAGCGCAAGGAGTACCCTTGTTATGTTCGAGGATGAGTTATCGATCACAAGAAGGCACACTTAGTACGCTGCACACCACCGCAATCCTTGCCCCACAAGGCAAATTCCGCTACCTCGCCACTTTGCCTCCGGGGAGAGCAACTTGGCCGAGCATAAAGCCGATGTCGCCATCATCATGGGTAGCCAGTCCGACTGGGCAACCATGCGCCACGCCGCGGAATTGCTGGAGGTGCTGGAGATCCCGCACAAGGCGCTGATCGTCTCGGCCCATCGCACCCCGGATAGACTCTATGAATTCGCCAAGGGCGCCAAGGCCGCCGGTTACAAGGTGATCATCGCCGGCGCCGGTGGCGCGGCACATCTGCCTGGGATGACCGCCGCGATGACCTCGCTGCCGGTGTTTGGCGTACCGGTGGAATCAAAAGCGCTATCGGGTCAGGATTCCCTGCTCTCCATCGTGCAGATGCCAGCTGGCATCCCCGTTGGCACGCTGGCCATCGGCAAGGCCGGCGCGGCGAACGCCGCGCTGCTGGCCGCGGCCGTGCTTGCCCTCAACGACAAGGCTTTGGCCGAACGGCTTGATGGCTGGCGCGCCGGCCAGACCGCCAGGGTCGCCGTGGAGCCGGTAGACCAGCCGTGACCGCAACTCTTCCCGCAGGCTCGATCATCGGCATTATCGGCGGTGGCCAGCTTGGCCGCATGCTGGCAATGGCCGCCGCCAAACTCGGCTATCAGACGGTCATTCTGGAACCGCAGCCGGACTGCCCGGCTGCCCAGGTTGCGAACCGGCAGATCACAGCGGCCTATGACGACGCGGCGGCCCTTGCCGAGCTTGCAACTGCCTGCACGGTCGTGACTTACGAGTTCGAGAATGTTCCGGTTGCAGCTGCCGAGAGGCTCTCGGCGACACGACCCGTAAGGCCTTCGGCACGGGCGCTACAGGTGGCCCAGGATCGCGTGATCGAAAAGCAATTCCTCAATGATATCGGCGTTGCCACCGCTGCTTTCAGCGCCGTCGACAATGATACCGATCTTGCTGCCGCGCTCGAAGCCTTTGGCAACAACGGCGTGCTCAAGACACGGCGCCTCGGTTACGACGGCAAGGGTCAGCGCGTGCTGCGCGGCGGCAAGGACATTGCGGGCACCTACAAGGCGATGGGCGATGTCCCCTTGATCCTGGAAGCATTGGTCGCCTTCGACTACGAAATCTCCATCATCGCGGCACGTGGCACCGATGGTGCCCTCGCTGTCTACGATCCGGCCCGCAACGTGCATCGCGAAGGCATTCTCCACACCTCGACGGTGCCTTCGGGAATTTCGATTGCCACGGCGGATGCGGCCAAGCAGGCCGCAATGGCGATCATCACCGCGCTCGACTATGTCGGCGTCATCGGCATCGAGTTCTTCGTGCTTTCCGACGGCAGCCTGCTCGCCAACGAGATGGCGCCGCGCGTGCACAATTCAGGTCACTGGACGGAGGCAGCCTGCACGGTTTCGCAGTTCGAACAGCATATCCGCGCTGTCGCCGGTTTGCCGCTCGGCGATGCCGGCCGGCACTCGGATTGCGTCATGCAGAACCTGATTGGCCACGACATAGACCAGGTGCCGGCATTGCTCGCAGAACCGGACCTGATGCTGCATCTCTACGGCAAGGCCGAGGCCCGACCCGGACGCAAGATGGGGCACTTCACCCGCATCCGCCCATTTGCCGGCTGAAAGCGTGATCAAGTCGCCTGCGAGGTTGACATGCACCGGGCACACCGGTATGAGCCGATCCCAACAGGGCGCGTCTTCGGGCGCGCCTTTCAAGTTAAGCCCGAAACCGGGCAGAGTATGATCCCGGAAAGGCTTTTCGGGCAAGGTCATACGAAGAGATACAAATACCGACGGGCAAGACCATGAAGATCAAGAATTCGCTCAAGGCGCTCAAGGCGCGTCATCGTGACAACCAGCTGGTTCGTCGCAAGGGCCGTATCTACATCATCAACAAGACCGCTCCGCGTTACAAGGCGCGTCAGGGCTGATCCTGCTGTGGCGCGTATTGATGAGCGCCGCATGATGATGATGCTGAACTCAGATTCAGTTTGAACGTCCGGCATCCCGGAGATAGAATCCGGGAATGCGGACGTTATTCGCCGTTTGTACGGCTCTTTCCCTCTCTTTTTCGCTGCCGGCCATCGCTGCCGACGATGGTGTCAAACCTGCGGTGGCGCAGACGCGCGAACAGCGCATCGACCAGCTTTTCACCGACCTCAAGCATGCGCGCAGTCCCAAGTCGGCCGAACTCGTTGCCGGCCGCATCTGGAACGAATGGAACAGGTCTGGCAGCGCCTCGGTCGACCTGATGATGCAATGGTCGCAGAAAGCGATCGAGGACAAGAAGTTCGACGTTGCGCTCGACTTCCTCGACCAGGTGGTGACGTTGCAGCCCAAATATGCCGAGGGCTGGAACCGCCGCGCTACCGCGCATTTCCTGATGAAGAACTATGCCAAGTCGATGGCTGACATCGAGCAGACGCTGGAACTGGAACCCCGTCATTTCGGTGCCCTTTCGGGCATTGCGCAGATCATGACCGAGACCGGACGCAAGCAGGCCGCGCTCGACGCCTGGCAGAAGGTGCTCGAGCTCTATCCGATGCTGCGCAACGCACAGGACCAGGTATCGAAGCTGTCGGAGGAATTGGCGGGAGAGGCGATCTAAGGGCAGCAGGGCAACGAGTTAGCCTGGCTTCTGCGCACGACAAAGAGCTCGTTTATGCTGCCCTATTCCCTCATTCCTCACTGCTTCCCATCTGCCCCGAGATAGGCGATCCGCAGCATGTTGGTGGAGCCAGGCGTCCTCAGCGGCACACCTGCGGTGATGATGATGCGGTCGCCCGCCTTGCCAAAGCCCTGCTCTGCGGCGATGCGGCAGGCACGATCGACCATGTCGTCGAGATCGGTTGCATCTTCCGAAACCACGCAATGCGTGCCCCACAGCAAGGAGAGGCGCCGGGCGGTGGCAAGGATCGGCGACAGCGCGATGATCGGCACCTGCGGCCGTTCGCGGGCGGCGCGCAGGCCCGTTGTACCGGAAGCAGTGTAAGTGACGATCGCCGACAGCTTCAGCGTCTCGGCAATTTCGCGTGCTGCCAGCGAAATGGCATCGGCGCCCGTCGCCTCCGGCTCGGAACGCTGGGCGTTGATGATACCGGCATAGGTCGGATCGCGTTCGACGCGTTCGGCGATGCGGTTCATGGTCGCCACCGCTTCGACCGGATAGGAACCGGCGGCGGATTCAGCCGACAGCATGATCGCATCGGCACCCTCGAACACGGCGGTCGCCACGTCCGACACCTCGGCGCGGGTCGGCACCGGCGCGGAGATCATCGATTCCAGCATCTGCGTCGCCACCACCACCGGCTTGCCGGCCCGGCGCGCCGCACGGGTGATCTGCTTCTGGATGCCCGGCACTGCTTCCAGCGGCAACTCGACGCCGAGATCGCCGCGCGCCACCATCAGCGCGTCCGACAGCTCGATGATCTCGGCCAGCCGTGCCACGGCCTGCGGTTTCTCGATCTTGGAAAGCAGCAACGCCCGGCCGCGTGCGATCTTGCGTGCTTCGGCGAGATCCTCGGGACGCTGGATGAAGGAAAGCGCCACCCAGTCGACGCCGGCGGCCAGCACCGCGTCAAGGTCGGCACGATCCTTCTCGGTGAGCGCACCGACCGGCAGTTCGGTATCGGGCAGCGACACGCCCTTCTTGTCGGAAATCCTGGTGCCGACCACCACGGTGGCAACGATCGAATGGCCATCGACCTTCACGGCCCTCAGTTCAACCTTGCCGTCATCGATCAGCAGCCGGTCGCCAACGGCGACCGAGCGCAGGATTTCGGGATGCGGCAAATGAACACGAGTGGAATCGCCGAGTTCCGGATTGTCGTCCAGGGTGAAGGTCTGGCCGACGGTCAGTTCTTCCTTGCCGCTGGCGAATTTGCCGACGCGCAGCTTCGGCCCCTGCAGATCGGCCAGGATGCCGATCGGACGACCGACTGCGGCCTCTACCGAGCGGATGCGAGCAACAAGCGTGCGCATCAGGTCATGATCGGAATGGCTCATATTGATGCGGAACACATCCGCACCTGCCTCGAAGAGCTTCTTCAGCATAGCTTCATCGGAGGAAGCAGGACCGATGGTGGCTAGGATCTTGACCTTGCGGCTACGTCTCATTGACTGTTCTGACCATTGCTTGGCGGAGCGGCCGGGCTGCCATCCGCAGTGGGCTGCTCGGTCAGCTGGACCATCCAGCTCGCCTGCTCGCCTGTGTCGTATTCCTGGAATCCGGCGCGCTGGAAGCCCCGGGCGACGCAATCGGTTACGCCGGCAATCTTGAATTCCTTCTCGGCCACGCACATCGAGATCGGACCATCCCAACGGCCGCCGCGCTCGGCATCTTCTGCATAGAGATAATAAAACCTCGATGACAGCGGCCCCTCGATCAGCGTCTTGCAGGTCGAACCTTCGATGTGCCACCAGCCTTCGGTGATCCAGCCCGTCTTGGCGCGATAGCCGATGCCGACGCCGACCAGATTCTGGGTGGCATTGCAGACACGGAAATCGGCCCTGGCCGGAGAAGCCATCACGAGAGGCGTCGCGAACAGGGCGAGCAGCGGCAGCAAGAGGGCAAGGCCCTTTCGCGTACGCTGCCGGCTGGCGGATGCCATTCGAGACCCCTCGCTGAGTGAAACTTGCATGATCAGGCGCCCTTTTCGAAGATGTCCGGGCGCATGTCAACGCGCGCCCCACTGTGAATCCAATCGATTTAATTGGCAAGCCGGCGCATGCTATGCCGGAGGATGAAAGTTTTTCGCAAAAACCTTGACCAAACAACGGCATTGCGCGGGCTTCCGCTTCATGGGATCACGTTACCATCCCGCTCCGAGACGCCATCGCTTGATTTTCCCCGTGCCATGACCCGATCCACAGTTTTTGCGCCATTTGATCTGATCGAGGGCGATCGCAGTCGCGGCATTGTGCTGGTGGCGGACCACGCGCGACGCGAGCTGCCGGAGGAATATGAAGCGCTCGGCCTGCCGGCAGCCGAATTCGAGCGCCACATCGCCTATGATATCGGCGTTGAATCCGTAACGCGCGAGTTGGCCTCGTTGCTTGGCGTGCCGGCAGTGCTCGCCAATTTTTCACGCCTGCTGATCGACCCCAACCGCGGCGAAGACGACCCGACGTTGATCCGCCAGCTTTATGACGGCACCATCGTGCCGGGCAATTATCCGATGCCGGCCGAGGAGCGCGAAAGGCGGCTGGAGCGGTTCTACCGCCCTTATCATGATGCCGTCGCCGCCGTTGTCGCCTCGGTGGCCCATGAGTCGGGGCGCTCGCCATTCATCTTCTCGGTTCATTCCTTCACACCAGTCATGCAGGGCCGCGCCCGGCCCTGGCATGTCGGCGTGTTGTGGGATCTCGACGATCGCGTGCCGCGCGCGCTGATCGAAGCGCTGGCTGCGGACAAGGATCTCGTGGTTGGCGACAACGAACCGTATGACGGTGCCCTGCGCGGCGACACCATGTTTCGCCATGCCATCGTCAATGGCTTCGCCCATGCGTTGATCGAGATACGGCAGGACCTGATCGCCGACGCCAGGGGTGCGCTCGCCTGGGCGGAAAGGCTGGCTCCCATCGTTGACGCGATCAACCGGCGCCCCGATATACAGACGGTGAAGATGTTCGGTTCGCGCACCGGGCCATTGTGACGCGCCAACACGAGGATACCGCCATGACCGATCTGAGCGACGAACAGAAGCGCGACTTCGAGGCTGCAGCCTTCCGCAGGCTGGTCAAGCACCTGCGCGAACGCACGGACGTGCAGAACATCGATCTGATGAACCTCGCCGGCTTCTGTCGCAATTGCCTGTCCAACTGGTACCGCGAGGCAGCTGAAGCAGAAAGCGTTCCGCTCTCCAAGGACCAGTCCCGCGAGATCGTCTACGGCATGCCTTATAGCGAATGGCAGGCGCGCCACCAGGCCGAGGCGTCGGACGCTCAAAAGGCTGCCTTCGAGATCAATCGCCCGAAGGATCACTGACGCACGCGGCGGCAGACACGCCCCCCTCCGGCAGCTTGTGTCTTCCTTTTCGGATGGTTCGATCTCCCTAATTGCTTGACGATGGTTTTGAATCGATCTAACGATTGAATCGTTCCAATTCTTGTTCGAGCCATCGCCATGACCGCAGTTTCCTCCCTGCAAGATGCCGCGCGCGGTCGCTGGGCTGTAGCGGCGATGTTCTTCATCAACGGCTTCCTGACCGGCAGCTGGGCACCGCAAATCCCGGTTTTCCTGACCCGGCTCGACATCAGCAAATTCACGCTAGGCGTTCTGATCCTGCTGTTCGGCCTTGGCGCGCTGGTCTTCATGCCGCTGTCTGGTTACCTCATGTCGAAACACGGCTCGCGCGCTGCTGTGCGCGGCTTTGCCAGCGTGGCCGTATTCGGCCTGCTGCTGGTGGCGCTGGCACCCAGCCTGCCCTTGGCGGCTGTCGCCCTGTTCCTGTTCGGGGGATTGATCGGCGGCATGGATGTGGCGATGAACGCGAATGCCGTCTCGGTTGAACGGCGTCTTTCGCGCGCAGTCATGTCCTCCTCGCACGGTTTCTGGAGCCTCGGCGGCTTCGCCGGTGGTGGTGTCGGCGGACTTGTCATCCAGAACTACGGTCATCTCGCACATGCTGTCGGCGTCACCATCATCGCCATCGTGCTGCTTGCCGTGGCTGCCAGCTATCTGGTCAGCGATCCCAAGAAGCTGGCGCATGAGGAACATCACAAATTCACGTTCCCGAAGAGCCCCGGCATCTATCTGATCGGCTTGATGGCTCTCATCACAATGGTGCCGGAAGGCGCCGTGCTTGACTGGGCCGCTCTCTACCTGAACCAGGAGCTTGGCGCCGACCTCGCCACCGCCGGCCTTGCCTACGCGTTGTTCTCGGGTGCCATGGCCACGATGCGTTTCGCCGGCGACGGTGTGCGTAACCGGTTTGGTGCGGTAACAACGCTGCGCGTCTGCTCACTGATCGCGGCCTCCGGCATATTGGTGGCCGCACTGTCGCCCTGGCCATGGCTGGCAATCGCCGCCTTCGCCTTTGCCGGCCTGGGCATCGCCAACATGGTGCCGATCGCCTTCTCTGCTGGCGGCAACCAGCCCGGTATGGCATCCGGCACGGGCATGAGCGTGGTCACCACAATGGGCTACTCAGGCATTCTGCTGGCGCCGTCTCTGATCGGCTTCGTCGCCGAGCATGTCGGCTTTACAGCCGTGTTCGTGGTGCTGTCCGGCTTCCTGGCGGCGGTCTTCCTGATGTCCAACCTCGCCCACGCCGCCGATTTCGTCGCTCAGCCAGCGGAATAGCGCTTCAGCGCTTCGTGCAGGAAATCCACGACGCGGCGGATACGAAGCGAGCCGCGCACGTCACGATGCATGGCCAGCCAAACCGGTAGCGCCGGCAGTTCCAGATCAGGCAGCAACGGTTCCACATGTGGATCCCGATCGACCAGGGGCCGCTGTGTGAAACCGATACCGTTGCCAGCGCGCACCGCTTGCCAGTGCACGATCTGGTTGTCGCACCTGAAACGGAAGGCACTGCGGTCCAACTGGATGCCCGCGGCAGCGAAACCGCGAATGATGCCGTCGTCACGGTCGAAACCGACAATGTCGTGGCTGACGATATCCGCGACGGATTCAGGTCGGCCGCGCCGTTCGATATAGCTGGTCGCGGCACAGGCGCACAGCGCAATGTCGGTAACCTTGCGGGCCACCAGTTCGTTCTGCATGGGCCGAACCATGCGAATGGCAATATCGGCGTCGCGGCGCAGCAGGTTCTCGACCTGGTTGGAAGCTGCCACCTCGATCTCAATGCCTGGTTCCTCAAGGCCGAGCCTGGCGATGATGTCGGGCAGGACGAAGGCAGCCACCACCTCGCTGGCCGAAATCCGCACCGTTCCCTCGACCGCCTCGACAGAACCCAATGCCAGCAGTGAAAAAGCCGTCGCCTGTTCGGCAACCGCCTGACCTCTCTCATAAAGAAGCGCACCTGCCTCGGTGAGTTCGTGCCCCTGACGGCCGCGCCGGAACAGCGTGACGTCGAGCGCCTGCTCAAGCTCCGATATGTGGCGTCCAAGCGTCGGCTGGCTGGCGGAAAGCTTGCGGGCCGCAGCCGACAGACTGCCGGTTTCGGCCACCGCAACGAAACTTTTGATCAGGTTCCAGTCGATCTCTTTCATTCAAAAATGAATATCATAAAGCCGAAAACAGTCAATTTCCATTCGTTGGTGAAATGACAAAATAGGGACATCGCAACACCGACAAGGAGATCCGACATGACCAGCATCGCAATCCTCGGCGCCAACGGACGGCTCGGCCGCGCTGTCGGCAAGGCCTTCCTCCAGGCCGGCTACCACGTCCGCGGCATCACCCGCAGCGGCAAATTGCCGGCCGATCTCGCCGGCGCCACCGGCATCGCCGCCAACGCGCTTGACCGCGAGGCGCTGGTGCGCGCCACCGCCGGCGTCGACATGATCTTCCACGGCCTGAGCCCGGTCTATTCCGACTGGAGCAGTGTCCTGCCGATGGCCGAAAATGTGATCGCGGCCTGCGAAGCCAATGGCGCCGTCCTGCTCTTCCCCGGCACCATCTACAACTACGGTTCGCCGCTGCCGGAAGTCATCACCGAGGACACGCCGTTCAACCCGACCACCGAAAAGGGCCGCATCCGCGTGGCGCTGGAAACCATGCTGCGCAAGGAAGCGGACGCCGGACGGCTGCGTACCATCCTGCTGCGGGCCGGCGATTTCTTCGGGGGTACCGGCACCGGCGCATGGTTCGACCTGGGCATGGCCTCGAAAATCCAGAAGGGCGTCTACACTGCCGCCGGCCCGACCGATATCGTGCATGAATGGGCATATCTGCCCGATCTTGCCGCTGCCTTCGTCGAACTGGCGGACCGACAGGATCAGCTGGGCTACTATGAGACCTTCCATTTCCCGGGCCACGCCATCACCGACCTGCAGATGAAGGCCGCCATGGAACGGGCCGTGGGCCAAAAGCTTGCAATGTCCTCGCTGCCCTGGTGGGTGTTCAAGATCGGCGCACCGTTCATGCCGATGTGGAAGGCGATGCTGCAGATGTCATACCTTCGCTTCGAACCGCATCGGCTGGTGTCGGAACGCCTGGAAGATGTCATCGGACCAATCCCGCACACACCGCTCGACCGCGCCGTCGCCGAGGCACTGACCGATCTCGGCATTCCGGTCGCCAGCCTTGCGGCGCAAAAGGAAGCCGCCTGAGGCAGTTCTCACCAAGCGAAGAAAAAAGGCCGTCGGGTTTCCCCGACGGCCTTTCGTCATTTCAGCGCCAAGACCTATTCCGCGGCCTTGGGCAACGCGCCTGCCGCACCGAGATGCGGCGCATCGTCATTCGACGCTGCCTTGCCACGGCGGAACAGCCGGCCAAGCCAGCTGCGCTGGCCAGGCTTGCGCTTGGCACGGGTGAACACCATCAGCATGGCCGGCGTCACCACCAGCGTCAGCAGCGTCGCGAAGGACAGGCCGAACACGATCGCCGACGATAGCGAAATCCACCATTGCGTCGACGGTGCGTTGATCGTCGTCTCGTGGTGAAAGATCTCGAGGCCGAGACCGAAGGCGATCGGCAGCACGCCGAGGATCGCCGATACGGCGGTCAGCACCACCGGACGGGCGCGTTCGCGACAGGTCTGCAGCACCGCTTCCGTCTTGTCCCAGCCTTCTTCACGCAACCGGTCATAGGTGTCGATCAGCACGATGTTGTTGTTCACCACCACGCCAGCCAGCGCGATGACGCCGATACCGGACATGACGATGCCGAACGGTTGGCCGGTCATCATCAGTCCAAGGAACACGCCGATCGTCGCCATGATCACGCAGGACAGCACGAGCAAGACTGAGGTGAACTTGTTGAATTGCGCCAGCAGCACCAGGAAGATCAGGAAGATCGCGGCACCGAACGCCTTCGACAGGAAGGCGCTCGCTTCCGCGCTGTCTTCGTTGGAGCCGGCCAGCTTCCAGCGGAAATTGTCGGGAACGCCCATATCGGCAATCGCCTTGGTCACCTCCGCCTGTACGGCCGCGACCTGCGCTCCCGCTGCGACGTTTGCCTGAACCACCACCGTGCGGGCTCCATCGATGCGGTTCAGTGTGCCGACGCTTGGTTCCGGCTTGCGGATGACGAAGTTGGCGATCGGCACCGAGCCCTGGCTGGTCTGCACACGCAGTTCGTCCAGCGTCGACAGCGTGCGACGGTCTTCCGGCAGACGCAGACGTATATCGACGGCCTTGTCGGCACCGGCCGGGCGGTATTCGCTGAGTTTCAGCCCGTTGGTGACGAGCTGCACGACCGTACCGACCGAGGTTGGGTTGACGCCGTATTGCGCGGCCTTGCTGCGATTGACCTCGAGTGCCCAGTCGATGCCAGGCGGCGGCAGGCCGTCTGTAACGTCGATGACATTGGGCACCTTGGCGATATGCGCGGCAACATCGCGAGCCACCTTTTCGATGCCGGCTGGATCAACAGCCGAAATACGCACCTGGATCGGCTTGCCGGTCGGCGGGCCAGCCTCGGGCACACGCACTTCGACATCGACGCCCGGAATGCCGGCGGTTGCCTTGCGCAGGTCGTCGAGGATGTGGTTGGCGGCCTTGCGCTCGCGCCAGTCGACGAACTCATACTGGATGACGCCGACGACATCCTCGGGTACGTCTGCACCACCACCCCGTGTCTTGCCGACGCGCGTATAGACGGACTTGACGCCCGGCCAACCCAGCAGCTTCTCCTCTGCGGTGCGCGTCGCAGCGTCCATTTCGGCAAGCGAGAGATTGCCGCGGGCGTGCACGTAGAGCAGGCCATAATCCGGCTCGACATTCGGGAAGAACTCGACACCGGCACCATATTTGGAATAACCGACCTGAATGCCGACCAGCAAAACCACGGTCATCACCAGAACGGTCTTCGGATATTGCACCGCCTTGTGCACGACCGCCATATAGGCGCCGTCCTTGCGCTCCTCCTCGCTGTGGACCTCTGCCTTGGCGAAGATCGCACCAAGCGTCGGCGTGAACACCAGGGCATAGAGCATTGACGCAGCCAGCGTGACGATCAGCGTGATCGGCAGGTACTTCATGAAGTCGCCGATGATACCTGGCCAGAACAGCAGCGGCGAGAAGGCGGCGATACGCGTCATCGTGGCAGCGATGACCGGGCCGGCCATGCGCTTGGCGGCCAGAGCGAAGGCCTCCTCCTTCGGCATACCTTCTGTCATGCGCCTTTCGGCGAATTCGGTGACGATGATGGCATCGTCCACAAGCATGCCGACCGCCAAGATCAAGCTGAACAGCACGATCATGTTGATCGTGTAGCCCATCAGCGCCAGCAGCAGGATGCCGATCAGGAAGGATGACGGAATCGCCAGGCCAATGAGCAATGAGGCGCGACCGGACAGTGCGTAGAGGATGACGATGAAGACCAGGATGACGGCAATCAGCACATGGTTCTGCAGATCGTTCAGCAACTGCTTCACGAAGACCGATTTGTCCTGCGTGTAGGTGACTTCCATGCCGGCCGGCGCGATCTTGACGAACTCGTTGGCCACCCTCTTGGCGCCCTCGATCGTCTCGACGATGTTGGCACCGATCCGTTTCTTCACTTCGATGGCGATGGCCGGCTTGCCGTCCAGGCGCGTGATGGTCTCGGCGTCCTTGAAGGTCGAACGGATGGAAGCGACATCCTTGGCCTGCACCACTGCGTTCGGCCGCGCCACCACGGGCAGGTTGGCGACATCTTCCGGCGTTTCGATCAGCGACGGCACCTTGACCGCGTATTTGCCTTCCGACCCTTCGATGTTGCCGGCGGCAACCAGGCTGTTGGACTGGCCGACGCCCTGCATCAGCTGGTCGAGCTGCAGTCCATAGGATGAGAGCTTGACCGGATCGACGACAACTTCGACGAGGTCGTCACGCGAGCCTTGCAGCGTGCCTTCCAGCACACCGGGAACCTCCTCGATGCGGTCACGCAGTTCGCGCGCCGCCTTGGCCAGTACTCGCTCCGGCACATTGCCGGACAAGGTGACGACCAGCACCGGGAATTCGGAAATATTGACTTCGTTGACGGTCGGTTCTTCGGCTGCCTGGGGTAAGTCGGCCTTGGCGTCCTGCACCTTGGAACGCGTGTCCTGCAGCGCCTGAGCCAGGTTGGTCGACGGGTCGAATTCGACCAGCACATAGCCGCCGCCCTGGTAGGCGGCCGAGCGCATTTCCTTAAGCCCCTTCAAGCTCTTGAGCTTGGTCTCGACCGGCCTCAGCAGCAGCCGCTCCGAGTCTTCGGGCGAAATGCCCTGATAGACCAGGGAGACGTACATCATCGGGATCGGTACGTCCGGCTCGGCTTCCTTCGGCACGGACATATACGCGATGGCGCCTGCAAGGAGCAGGAACAGCAGCACCGAAATGGTCAGCCGCGCATTCTGGATGGCAAGCTTGACGATATCCATGGCCAGATCCCGAAGTTGGATTCGATATGACGGCTAGAGCAATTCCAGGAAAAGCGTGTAGCGGTTTTCGGTTCGGAATTGCGTAAAAACAAAGAGTTAGAGCGTTCCACCGGCGGCGTTGTCGCCAACCAGCTTCTTGATTTCCTGCGGATCGGCCGCGACCGGCTGCACGATATCGCCCTCCGTTACCAGTTCCTGGCCGGCGACGATGATGCGCGCATCCATTGGAATACCGCCAAGCACGAGACCACCCGGCATGTCGTCAACGAGGTCGATCGGAAAGAACATGACCTTGTTGTCCTTGCCGACGGCTCGAATGCCCAGGTCGCCCTTCTTGCCCAGGGTCACCACCGAGCGCGGCAGCATGACCGCATCGGTCGGCTTGGCCGACAGCCTGATTTCGGCGGTCATGCCGGCCGGGATGGCACCGTCCGCATTCGGAATGGCGATCTCGACCCGGAAGGTGCGGGTGGCAGCCGAAGCGTCACGGCTGATGTAACGCACGGTGCCCTCGGCGACCTGACCGCTGACCAACCGCACATTGGCTTTGTCGCCGATCTTGAGATAACCGAGGTCGCGTTCGCTGACTTCGCCGCGCGCGATCACTGGATCGAGGCTGAGGATGGTCGCCACCTCGCCACCCAGTGGCACGGCACTGCCGAGTTCCACCGGTACGCGGTCGATGACACCATCGAACGGTGCCTTCACCTCCTTGCGGGTGAGTTCAGACTCGGCGGCAGAAAGCTGCGACGTCGCCAATGCCAGTGCAGAACGGGCGCTGTCGAGCTGCAGCTTGGCAAGATTTCCAGTCTTGGCCAACCGTTCGGCCGCATCGAGCTCCGCCTGACGCTGGCCCTTCAACTGGCGGGCATTCTCGACCGCCGAAATCTTCTCTTCGGCATCGAGCATCAGCACGGTATCGCCGATCTTGACGCGATCGCCCTGCTTGACCGGCAATTCGCTGATGATGCCGGCCACACGCGTGGCCAGCACGGCACGCTTGTCGGCTTCGGTGACACCCGAAATGCGGATCGCCCGGGCATGTTCGCTGCGCGGTGGTGTCACCACCTTGACTATACGCAACGAGGCTTTCTGCTCCGCCAGCTCCGGCTTGGCCTCGGTTTTAGGCTGTTCTGCGGCGGCGCTACCCACAGACGAGAAATGACCAGTACCCATCCACGCCGCAAAGCCAACAAGCACCACAATGGCTGCGACCTTGTGAAACCTCATTTTCAGCATCGTCGTCCATCCGGCAAAAACGTGAACCCCCGCCGCGTCTCCGGTCGGCGCGAACTCGATATGGGAACGCGCGTTGCGATCTTCAATTTACCGTGATCGGCGGAGCGCGCTTTCTACATGAATCGCTCTTATTAGACAGTGGTAAAAATAGGGACGATCCATGGTTTGGGGTCGTTTAGACACAGCCAAATCGCAGTTTTTGCAAAAATCGGCCCGGCTTTTACTGCGATGCGAAAAGAAATTTCGACGCCCATCGCCAGGTTGCTGACGACAGGCAGCAGGCATCGTCAGACAGTCTGGACGCATTGGACCCTTGCCTGGCGGATAAAGCGCCCTAGGACAGATCAGTCGTCACCGGCGCCTCTGCCTGATCAGGTTTTCAGGTCCCTCGCCACACGCGCAATTATTTGAAATTTATGTGAAATTCTCTGCCTGTCTGAATATTGTCCCTCCCCTGGCATTCCCGCGAACGCCGTTTTGGCAATCTGTTCGCGAAAACAACGCGACGGGCTGTACCGGCAACTGCGGCTTCTGCCAGCAAGCATATCGCGCGACCGGAATCCGATGCCGATCCGCCGCATGCCGGAACCAAATGCCCGAAAATTCTGGCAGCAAATGTCAGGATGATGCAGCCACCCAGGTAATTTCGAGTGGCAGCCACGCCGGGCGACATGCCGCAGCCGTTTCATTTGACAAAATGTTGACTCGGCCGATCATGTATCGATAGCTGCTCGTGACACTGGATCGCTCAACCGAGGAGACCTTGATGAAGTCCATTCTTTCAATGCTGGCGGGTGCTGCCGCGCTCACGATCAGCGTTGCCGTGTTCCCGGCCATGGCCGCGGACGGCGACGGCATTGTCGTCTACAACGCCCAGCATGAAAGCCTCGCCAAGGAATGGGCTGAAGCCTTCACCAAGGAGACCGGCATCAAGGTCACGCTGCGCAATGGCGGCGACAGCGAGTTCTCCAACCAGATCGTGGCGGAAGGCAAGGCTTCACCCGCCGACGTCTTCCTCACCGAGAATTCTCCGGCCATGGCGCTGGTCGATGCAGCCGGCCTGTTTGCGCCGATCGAAGCCGATACGCTGGCGCTGGTGCCGGAAGAGTATCGCCCGTCCGATGGAAAGTGGGTCGGCATCGCGGCGCGCAGCACCGTCTTTGTCTACAACAAGGACAAGCTGAAGGAAGACCAGTTGCCGAAGTCGCTGCTCGACCTTGCCAACGCCGACTGGAAAGGCCGCTGGGGTGCTTCGCCATCCGGCGCCGACTTCCAGGCGATTGTCTCAGCCCTGCTCGAGCTCAAGGGCGAAGAAACAACCGCCACCTGGCTCAAGGCCATGAAGGAGAACTTCAAGCCGTTCAAAGGCAACAGCACGGTGCTCAAGGCGGTGAATGCCGGCCAGGTCGATGGTGGCGTGATCTATCACTACTACTATTTCGGCGATCAGAATAAGACCGGAGAGAACAGCAAGAACGTCGTCCAGTATTATTTCAAGAACCAGGATCCGGGCGCTTTCGTCTCGGTTTCCGGTGCCGGCGTACTCGCCTCGTCCAAGCATGCGAAGGAAGCCCAGGCTTTCGTGAAATGGCTCGCTGGCAAGGATGGCCAGGAGGTTCTGAAGACCGGCACCTCTTTCGAATATGCCGTCGGCAATGGCGCGGAATCGAACACCAAGCTCGTACCGCTGACCGACCTGCAGGCCCCCAAGATCGACCCGCAGAAGCTCAACTCCAAGAAGGTGACCGATTTGATGACGGCTGCTGGCTTGCTTTAGCCGGCATTCATCCTAATAAGGACCGCATAGACAACGCTCCCGCGGTCCCCGCGGGAGCATTTCGTTTCAGAGACCAACTGCCCTGATGGCCAAGCAGCCCGTAGCCCTTCCCCTCATCCAGGCCCGCCGCATGGCGGGACAGCGCGGGTGATTTGATGGCGTCGGGCGAACTCGCGCAGACCGACGCGCCGGCTCGCGTGCCTGTTCGGCGAATTCCTGCCCGCGCCTTCCCGTTGATCACGCTGACGGCGGTCGTCATTTCCATCCTTGCCCTGCTGCCGCTCGCCTTCGTGGTCTTCATTGCCATCCAGACCGGCTGGGCGACGGTGGTGCAACTGGTTTTCAGGCCACGCGTCGGTGAGTTGCTCGTCAACACCGTCCTTCTTGTCATACTGGCCGTGCCGATCTGCGCGGTGCTTTCGGTAGCCCTTGCCTGGTTGACGGAGCGCAGCGATCTGCCCGGTGCGCGGCTGTGGTCGTGGCTTGCCGTAGCACCGCTGGCGGTACCGGCCTTTGTGCATTCCTACGCCTGGATCACCTTCTGGCCGGATCTCAATGGCCTCTTCGCCGGCGTCTGGGTTTCGGTGATCGCCTATTTCCCCTTCCTCTATCTGCCGGTTTCCGCCGCCTTCCGCCGTCTCGATCCCGCTTTGGAGGATGCAGCCGCTTCTTTGGGCCTCAGCCCCTGGCGTGTTTTCTTCCGGGTGGTGCTGCCGCAACTGCGCCTGGCACTGTGCGGCGGTGCGCTGCTGGTCGGGTTGCACCTGCTTGCCGAGTATGGCCTCTACGTCTTTGTCCGCTTCGACACGTTCACCACCGCGATCGTCGACCAGTTTCAGTCGACCTTCAACGGCCCGGCCGCCAACATGTTGGCCGGCGTCCTCGTCGCCTGCTGTCTCGTGCTGCTGACGCTCGAGGTGCTGGTGCGGGGCGAGGAGCGTTATGCCCGCGTCGGTTCCGGCGCCGCTCGCCTGAAGCCGCGCACGGCACTCGGCCGCGCTACCTTGCCTTGCCTGGCCTTGCCGATCGTCGTCACGCTGCTGGCGATCGGAGTGCCTTTCCTGACGATCGGCCGCTGGCTCATCGCCGGCGGCAGCGACGTCTGGCGCATGGATGAGATCGGCCTGGCACTCGGTCAGACCCTGTTCCTGGCCGTAGCGGGAGGTGTGCTGGCGACCATCGCCGCGACGCCGATGGCCTGGCTGTCGATCCGTGCTCCGGGCCGCCTGCAGCGTATCCTGGAAGGCTGCAACTATGTGGTCGGAGCATTGCCTGGCGTTGTGGTTGCACTGGCGCTGGTCACCATTGCGGTGCGCGTGGTTCAGCCGCTTTACCAGACGCTTGCCACCATCCTGTTTGCCTATGTGTTGATGTTCCTGCCGCGCGCGCTGGTGTCGCTGCGCGCTTCGATCGCACAGGCGCCGGTGGAACTGGAACGGGCCGCAGGCAGCCTCGGCCGTTCACCCTTGAAGGCGCTCTGGGCAACGACCATCCGCCTGTCGGCACCAGGTGCTGCTGCCGGCATGGCGCTGGTGGCGCTCGGCATCATGAACGAGCTGACCGCAACCCAGATGCTGGCCCCCAACGGCACGCGCACGCTGGCGATGGCCTTCTGGAACTACAGTGGCGAGATCGACTATGCGGCAGCCGCGCCCTATGCGGCGATCATGGTGTTGATGTCGCTGCCCCTTACCTGGCTGCTGTATGTGCAGTCGAAGCGAATGGCCGGCCAATGAGTTTCCTGGAAATCGCCTCTCTGTCGAAGAGCTACGGCCCGGTTGCCGCCGTCGCCGGTATAGACCTTGCCGTCGCAGCCGGCAGCCGCACCGCCATCGTCGGCCCTTCCGGCTGCGGCAAGACCACGTTGTTGCGGCTCATCGCCGGCTTCGAGGCGCCCGATGGCGGCCGCATCTCGCTCGACGGCAAGCTGCTCGCCAACGGCGGCACCAGCGTGCCGGCACATCTGCGCGGGATCGGCCTGGTGGCGCAGGATGGTGCCCTGTTTCCGCATCTAACCATCGCCGGCAACATCGGCTTCGGCCTCGACCGCAAGGAACCCCGACGCGACGAGCGCATTGCTGAACTCGCTTACATCGTCGGGCTGGACAAAAGCGTTCTTACCCGTCGGCCGCACCAGCTTTCGGGTGGCCAGCAGCAGCGCGTTGCGTTGGCACGCGCCATGGCGATGAAACCGCGCCTGATGCTGCTCGATGAGCCTTTTTCGGCACTGGACACCGGCCTGCGCGCCTCCATGCGCAAGGCTGTGGCCGAAATGCTGGAAAGCGCCGGCATAACCACCATCCTGGTCACGCATGATCAGGCCGAAGCCCTCTCCTTCGCCGACCAGGTTGCCGTCATGCGCGAGGGTCGATTCTCGCAGATCGGCACACCGCGGGATCTCTATCTCAGGCCCAAGGACCGCATGGTCGCCGAATTCCTCGGCGACGCCATCCTCCTGTCGGCGAAGATCGCCAACGGCTATGCCGAATCCACACTCGGCCGCATTGCCGTGGACGGCAGGGAGCGGCGCGAGGTCGCCCGCATCATGCTGCGGCCTGAGCAGGTTCTGCTTGCCGCGGCGACGCGCGCGGAACTTGCTGCTGCCAAGCCTGGCGTGCTCTTCGGTGAAGTGGCCGAATCCGAATTCGGCGGCGCGGCATGCGCCGTCGCCATCAAGCTGCTCAACACCCCCGATCCGCCCGAAGCAGCGGCCATCGGTTCGACGCCGCTGATCCTGAAGAAGCCCGGCGTCGATGCACCATCGGTGGGCGACATCGTACGCATCAGCGTCGTCGGCAAGGCGCACGTTTTCAGCTGAAAGTGACTCACGCAGGATTGCACCCCGGGGCCGTTGTGGAGGCCTGGAGTGTTTCCGTTTTTTACGGGAACACTCTTACTTTTTGCGCAATCCCTGGCGGAAAGCCGCCGCGAACCTGGAATTGCTCTAGACCCGCTTCCCTGCGCCGTCGAACCAGTGCAGTTTCGTGGCCGGGACCAGAATCTCGAGGCCGTCACCCGGCCTGGCAGCGGCACGGCCCGGTACCCTGACCACGACACGGCCGCCAGCGGCGGCGCAATAAAGGAAGCTTTCGGCCCCCACCGGCTCGACCGCCTCGACGATGGCCGACAGTTTGAGCGAGCCGGACGGCTTCGCTCCTTCACCAAGGACATCGGCATCTTCCGGGCGAAACCCGAGCGTTGCGGCATGCGCCGGCGCTGTGATCCCCAGACCAGCGCCATCGGCGAAGAACTTCTCCGGCGTATCGGCCGAGCTGTCCGGTTTGGCCGTGACGGCGAGCAAATTCATCGGCGGTGCGCCGATGAAGGAAGCAACGAAGGTCGAGGCCGGTTTTTCGTAGATGTCGAGCGGTGCGCCCATCTGTTCGACAAGCCCGGCATTCATCACCACAAGGATATCGGCCAGCGTCATCGCCTCGAGCTGGTCATGTGTGACATAGACCGAGGTGACGCCGAGCGACCGCTGAAGGTTCTTGATCTCCACGCGCATCTGCCCGCGCAGCTTGGCGTCCAGATTGGAGAGCGGTTCGTCAAACAGGAACACTTTCGGATTGCGCACGATGGCGCGCCCCATGGCGACGCGCTGGCGCTGGCCGCCGGAAAGCTCGCGCGGCCGCCTGTCGAGCAGATGTGACAATTCCAGCACCTTGGCGGTCGAGCGCACGCGCGAATCGACCTCGTCCTTCGGCGTACCGCGGTTGCGCAGGCCGTAGGCCATGTTGTCGTAGACCTTCATGTGCGGGTAGAGCGCATAGTTCTGGAACACCATGGCGATGTCGCGCTCGGTCGGCCCAACTGCATTGACCACCTTGCCGTCGATGGCGCAGGTGCCTGACGAGATCGTCTCCAGACCGGCGATCATGCGCAGCAGCGTGGACTTGCCGCAACCAGACGGCCCCACCAGCACGCAAAGCTCCTTGTCGGGTATGGCGATCGACACGCCTTTCACCGCCTCTACCCCGCCGGGATAGACCTTGCGCACATCCTTCAGGTCAACTGTCGCCATCTATTCTCATTTCTCCGTATCGACGAGACCGCGGACGAACCAGCGCTGCATCAGCACGACGACGAGGATCGGCGGCACGATGGCGAGGATCGCCGTCACCATCACCAGATGCCATTGCGTATCCGCATCGGCAAAAGACACCATCTTCTTCAGCGCAATGACGATGGTGGTCATATCGTTGCGGTTGGTGACCAGCAACGGCCACAGATACTGTGTCCAGCCGTAGATGAAGAGGATGACAAACAGCGCCGCTATATTGGTGCGCGACAGCGGCAAGAGGATATCGAAGAAGAAGCGCCACGGACCGGCGCCGTCGACACGCGCGGCTTCGACCAATTCGCCCGGAATGGTCATGAAGAACTGACGGAACAGCAGCGTTGCTGTCGCTGAAGCGATCAGCGGAATGATCAGGCCGGCATAGGTGTCGATCAGACCGAGGTCGACCATGACCTTGTAGGTCGGCAGGATGCGGACCTCGACTGGTAGCATCAGCGTGATGAAGATCAGCCAGAAGATCGCCATCCGGAACGGAAACCGGAAGAACACGATGGCGTAAGCGGACAGGATCGAGATCACGATCTTGCCGACCGCAATGCCCAGCGCCATCACCGTTGTGTTCCACAGCAGGGTACCGGCGCCCACACCACCCAGGCGCCCGGCACCGCCGAACAGCGCTTCACTGTAGTTGTTCCAGAATTCGCCGCCGGGCACGAGCGGTAGCGGCGGCCTCAGGATCGTCTGCAATGTCTGCGTGGAGGCGACGAAGGTGTAGTAGATCGGGAAGGCGACGATCACCAGGCCGAGAATGAGGATGGCGTGGGCGACATAGATGCCACGCGCCGACTGGCCGATCATCAGCTTGTCATGCCCGCTGACGGGCACCTTCGGCTCAGCCATAATGCACCTTCCTTTCCACATAGCGGAACTGGATGGCGGTAAGTGCAATGACGATGATCATCAGGATGACCGACTGTGCCGCGGAGGAGCCGAGGAGCAGGTTTACAAAGCCGTCATTGTAAACCTTGTAGACCAGCGTCTCCGTCGCCTTGCCCGGCCCGCCGCCGGTGACGGCATGCACGATGCCGAACGTGTCGAAGAAGGCATAGGTCGTGTTGATGACCAGCAGGAAGAAAGTGGTCGGCGCCAGCAGCGGGAAAACGATCGTCCAGAAGCGTTTCGTCTCCTTGGCCCCGTCGATCGCAGCAGCCTCGATCAGCGTTTTTGGGATCGCCTGCAGCCCGGCGACGAAGAACAGGAAGTTGTAGCTGATCTGCTTCCACGCAGCGGCAGCCACCAGCAGGATCATCGCGTCGGTGCCGTTGAGCACCGGGTCCCAGGCAATGCCCATCTTGCGCAGCAGGATCGCCAGCGAACCGATCGACGGATTGAACAGGAAAAGAAACAGCATGCCCGCAATGGCCGGGGCCACGGCATAGGGCCAGATCAGAAGCGTGCGATAGAAACCTTTGCTGCGCACCACCTTTTCGGCCATGACCGCCAGCAGGAGAGCCGCGACCATGGCGACCGCAGCCGTGGCCACCGAGAAGACCACCGTGACCTTGATCGAATGCAGATAGTTCGGGTCAGCCAGCACCTTCTTGAAATTGTCGAACCAGACGAATTTCGATTTCAGGCCGAAAGGATCTTCCTTCAGCATCGACTGGTACAGCGCCTGCGCCGCCGGCCAATAGAAGAACACCAGCGTGATCGCGAGCTGCGGTGCCACCAGAAGATAAGGCAGCACCCTGTTGGGAAAGACGACGCGGGGGGTCATCGCAGCCTTGCCTCCCCCCTTGAGGGGGAGGTGCCGCCAAAGGCGGCGGTGGGGTCCCCGTCAAGAGAAACCGCCCGCTCGCCCACGTTGAAACAGGGTCTGCACGCGCCCGCTTGGCCCCCCTCTGACCGCTGCGCGGCCATCTCGCCCTCAAGGGGGGAGAATAAGCCAGCGTTCATCAATTCCCGAGCGCTTCCTTGATGGCGGCATTGCCGCGCGAGACCGCATTGTCAAGCGCCTGCTGCGCGGTCTGCTGGCCGGCCAGCATCTTCTCATATTCCTCGTTCTGGATATCGCGGACCTGCGGCAGGTTGGGCAGGCGCACACCCTTGGAATTGTCGGTCGGTGCCTTGCCCATCATCTGCAGGATCGGCGTCTCGCGGCCAGGGTTCTTCTCGTAGAAATCGGACTTCCTGGTCGCCTCATAGGCAGCCAGCGTTACCGGCAGATAACCGGACTTCTGGTGCAGGAACTCCTGCACTTCGGTCTTCGACAGATAGGTGAAGAAGGCAGCCACGCCCTTGTATTGTTCCTCGGACTTGCCGCCGAAGACCCACAGGCTTGCGCCGCCCGGCGTGGTGTTCTGCGGTGCGCCGGGCGCATCGCTGTCATAGGGCAACTGGCCGATGCCGTAGTTCATGCCCGATTTGACGATGTCGCCGAGACCACCTGAGGACTCGGTGAGAATTCCGCACTCGCCTGCAAGAAAGAGCTGCTTGGCTTCCGAGGTGCGGCCGCCATATTTGAAGGTGCCGTCCTTGGCGAGATCAGCCAGCGCCTGGAAATGATTGACGTAGATCGGCGCATTGATTTTCAGTTCGACGTCGCCACCGGCAAGACCGTTCTGCTGCGTCGCCCATGAGACATTGTTCCAGGCCGCGAAATTCTCGGTGTGGATCCAGGTCAGCCAGGTCGAGGTATAGCCGCATGCAGCGGCACCGCTCGATTTGATCTTCTTGGCGGCTTCCCAGACCTCGTTCCAGGTTTTCGGCGGCTTGCTCACATCCAGCCCCGCCTTCTGGAAAATATCCTTGTTGTAATAGAGGATTGGCGAGGAAGAGTTGTATGGGAAGGACAGCATCGTGCCGTCCGGCTTCGAATAGTAGGCGACGATGCCGGGCAGATACTGGGCCTTGTCGAATTGCGCGCCTGACTCAGTCAGCACGTCCGCCACCGGCTTTATCGCGCCTTCGGCGGCCATCATCACGCCCGTGCCGACATCGAACACCTGCAGGATATCGGGAGCCTGCTTGGCGCGGAAAGCGGCAATGCCGGCATTCAGCGCTTCCGGATAGGTGCCCTTGAACACCGGGACGATCTCGTAGTCCTTCTGGCTGGCGTTGAAGTCCTTGGCGATCTTGTCGACGACTTCGGCGTTGGCGCCGGTCATCGCATGCCACCAGCTGATCTGGGTGACGGCAAAGGCCGAGCTTGTGGTGCCAAGGACGAATGTAGCGGCGACCCCGGCCGCAAGACCGCGAAACGTCATGTCTCTCTCCCATATCCATTGGCGAACGCAAACGTCCGCAGGCGGGAGTATGGGTCGAATACGATGAGCCGACAACGTTTTTGTTTCGAGTGCGACTATCGTAGTAGCGTTTGGCTTGCGACTGGCTTTCGAATTGCAAGAAATTCATTAGCCGACATCATGCACACCGGCTTTTGGCCGGTATCCGAAAATGTCCTCCCTGCTCGTTTGTCGGCGGTTCGCTCGGATCAGCCGCTTAATTAGCCAGCGCCGCGTCCATCAGCCGCTTGGCATCGTCTCCCGCCCATTCGGCCGGACCGTTCATGTGGCCGATCAGGCAGCCCTCGCCGTCGACCAGAAGCGTGACCGGCAGGCCGAGCGCCAGCCCGCGTTTCTTCAGGTCGTTGAACACGCCCATCGAAGCGTCGCGGTAATGTGCCAGCGACTTCACCCCGATCTCGTCGAGGAAAGCCTTTGGCTTGGCATCGTCGCCGGTGTCGACATTGACCGTCATCACCTCGAACCTGTCCGAGCCCTTTTCTTTTTGCAATGCATCGAGCGCCGGCATCTCTGCACGGCATGGCGCACACCAGGTTGCCCACAGATTGACCAGCAAGGTCTTGCCGGCGCGGTCGGCCAGTGTCATCGGCTTGCCGTCCGGGCTGTTGAAGGCGAGCGTCTTCAGGGACTGCGGCGGATCGGCCGGGAGAAGGGCCGCAACCTGGCCGGTCGCCGCGGCAGCCACCTTCTTGGCGCGCTCGGTCTTGGCGGTGCAGACCGTGTCATCCTGGCTGGCAGAAGTGGTAGCCTCCGAACCCGGCTCATTGTTGCCAGACCCGCTCTGCCTGACATATACCGCGACCGCACCGGCCAGCATGCCGGCGATGATTGCGGCCAGGATCAGCCGTGGGGCGGGAAAGAGTTTCTTGCCGTCTGCCATGTCTAAAGATGTCTCCGGGAAACGGGTTATAGCGATGAGCGACAAGAAGGCCAGCAACCAGATGTGGGGCGGACGATTTGCCTCGGGCCCGGCCGCGATCATGGAAGCGATCAACGCATCCATCTCGTTCGACCGCAAACTTTACGGACAGGACATCCGCGGTTCGCTCGCCCACAGTGAGATGCTGGCCGAAACAGGCATTATTTCGACGGACGATCAACACAAGATCGCTCACGGCCTGAACACGATTTTGAAAGAGATCGAATCCGGCCGATTCGAATTCTCGACCCGGCTCGAAGACATCCACATGAATGTCGAAGCGCGTCTGGCCGAGCTGATCGGACCTGCGGCCGGGCGCCTGCATACCGCGCGTTCGCGCAACGACCAGGTCGCGCTCGATTTCCGGCTCTGGGTCAAGGACGAGTTCCATCGCGTGGCGGAAGCCTTGAAGGGACTCATCGCCGCCTTCCTGGTACGGGCCGAGGAGCATGCCGCCACCGTCATGCCTGGCTTTACCCACCTGCAGACCGCGCAGCCGGTGACCTTTGGCCATCACTGCCTGGCCTATGTGGAAATGTTCGCCCGCGACCTGTCGCGGGTGCGCGACGCCATCGAGCGCATGGACGAAAGCCCGCTGGGTGCGGCCGCCCTTGCCGGCACCGGCTTCCCGATCGACCGCCACAAGACAGCCAAGGCGCTCGGCTTCCGCGAGCCGACCCGCAATTCGCTGGATAGCGTCTCCGATCGCGACTACGCGCTGGAATTCCTGTCCGTGGCGGCGATCTCGGCCACCCATCTGTCGCGACTGGCGGAGGAGATCGTCATCTGGTCGACGCCGCAGTTCGGCTTTGTACGCCTGTCGGATTCCTTCTCGACCGGCTCTTCGATCATGCCGCAGAAAAAGAACCCCGATGCGGCCGAGCTGGTGCGCGCCAAGACCGGCCGCGTCAACGGCCACCTCATCGGCCTGCTCACCGTCATGAAGGGCCTGCCGCTGACCTATTCCAAGGACATGCAGGAGGACAAGGAAGCGGTCTTCGACGCTGCCGAGACGCTCGACCTGATGCTTGCCGCGATGACCGGCATGGTCGGCGACATGACCATCAATGTGGCGGCGATGAAGAAGGCCGCCGGCTCCGGCTATTCAACGGCCACCGACCTCGCCGACTGGCTGGTGCGCACGCTCGGCCTGCCGTTTCGCGAGGCACATCATGTCACGGGCCGCGCGGTGGCGCTTGCCGAAACCAGGAAGGTCGGTCTGGAAAAACTGACGCTGGAAGACCTGCGGTCGATCCATGACGGCATCACCCAGGATATCTTCTCGGTGCTCTCCGTGCAGAATTCGGTCAAGAGCCGCACTTCGTTCGGTGGCACCGCGCCGTCGGAAGTGCGCAAACAGATCCGTTACTGGAAAAAGCGCCTCGCCAAGGCGTGATGCCGGATGCAATGCCCGAGAAACTCGGCTACAAGCGACAGCTCGAAACGCACGGACGGAAACAACGATGACGGCAGGCAGGATACTGGTGACGCTGACGGTTCTCGCAGCGGTAACGGCAGTGACGGCCTGCGGACGCCGCGCCGGGCTCGACACGCCTTACGAAGCCGCCGTACAGGCGCGCAAGGATGCCGCGAAAGCCAAGCAGCCGCTGCCACCGGAGCCGACCAAACCGGAAACGGACAAGCCGTTCATTCTCGACAAGCTGATCCAGTAGCCTTCCGGACGAATTCCCGTGAACCATTTCGAATATCGTGACGGCATCCTGCATGCCGAGGACGTGGCAATACCCGCGATCGCGGCAAGCGTCGGCACACCATTCTACTGCTATTCCACCGCAACGCTGACGCGCCATTTCCGTGTCTTCTCCGAGGCCTTCGCCGAACTCGACGCGCTGGTCTGCTACTCGCCGAAGGCGAATTCCAATCAGGCGGTGCTGCGCACGCTGGCAAAGCTTGGCGCAGGCGCCGATGTGGTTTCGGAAGGCGAACTGCGCCGGGCGCTCGCCGCCGGCATTCCAGCCGACAGGATAGTCTTTTCCGGTGTCGGCAAGACTGCGCGCGAGATGGATTTCGCGCTCGTCGCGGGCATCCACTGCTTCAACGTCGAATCCGAGCCGGAATTGGAGCTGCTGTCGGCACGCGCCGTAGCGGCGGGAAAGACGGCGCCGGTGTCGCTTCGCGTCAATCCGGATGTCGACGCCAGGACGCACAAAAAGATCTCCACCGGCAAGGCCGAGAACAAGTTCGGTGTGCCATGGCAGCGGGCCCGCGAGGTCTATAAGCGCATGGCCGACTTGCCGGGCATCAAGGCGATCGGCATCGACACCCATATTGGCAGCCAGATCACCGAACTGCAGCCTTTCGACGACGCCTATCGGCTGCTCGCCGAACTCGCCATGACCCTGCGCGCCGATGGTCACGCCATCGAACACATCGATCTCGGCGGCGGCTTGGGCATCCCCTACAAGACCGACAACAACCCGCCGCCATTGCCCGATGCCTATGCAGGCATCGTGAAGAAGCATGTCGGCGGACTTGGGCTGAAGGTGATCTTCGAGCCAGGGCGCCTGATCGTCGGCAATGCCGGCATCCTGGTCGCCGAGGTGATCTATCTCAAGGAAGGCGAAGCCAAGAATTTCGTCATCATCGACGCGGCGATGAATGACCTGATCCGCCCGACACTTTACGACGCCTACCATGATATTCGCCCGGTTCGGCTGGGTCCGGCCGACGGGCCGCGCATCCGCGCTGATGTGGTGGGTCCGGTCTGCGAAACAGGAGACTATCTGGGCCATGACCGCGACCTGCCGAAGCCGAAGAGCGGCGACCTGATTGCCATCGGTACGGCTGGCGCCTACGGCGCGACCCAGTCCAGCACCTACAACACCCGCCTGCTGGTGCCGGAAGTGCTGGTCGATGGTGATCGTTTCGCTGTCGTGCGTCCACGCCGGACTTATGAAGATCTGATCGGCCTGGATACGATCCCGGATTGGCTGGCCTGAACAGCCTGGAAATCGGATCGGGTCTTCACACCAACCAACCTCGCAGGCTCGCCTTCACCGCGCCGATCCTGTCTTCGTTGCGCTGGTAGAAGATCCATTGCTTGATGCGCTTGGAGCACACCGGCCCTGACTACGAAAGCACGCGCATGTGTTCGCTGAGCGAGGCTCGAAAGATCTGCACAGGGAGCCTGGGACAAGGAGAATTGGATGTACCGGGCACGCTATTGAAGGAATTGCTGCATGAAGCCCTTCCAGATCAGTATCGCCGATGAACAGATCGAGGACCTAAAAAAACGAGTGCGCCAAGCGCGCTGGCCTGGCTCGATATTTCAGAGCGGGGACGAGGATGGGGTGAGCCTCGCACTCGTTCAAAAGCTTGCAACACGTTGGTCGGACGAGTTTGATTGGCGCGCCAGGGAAGCGCAATTGAACGAGCTGCCCCAATTCACCGTCGATATCGATGGCCAAGACATTCATTTCATTCATAAAAAGGGCGTGGGACCGAATGCACGGCCCCTTATATTGACCCACGGCTGGCCGGGCTCCTTCGTAGAGTTCGAAAGAGTGATACCACTGTTGACGGAGCCGGGCTCACACGGAGGCGATCCGTGCAATGCATTTGACGTTGTGGTCCCCTCGCTTCCTGGCTTCGGCTTCTCAGCTGCGCCAAGGCAAACTGGATTTAGTGCCCGACGGGTTGCCGGACTTTGGCAGAAGCTGATGCTTCAACTTGGCTATGAGCGATATTTTGCGCAGGGTGGCGACATCGGGGCGGGAGTATCAGCCTGGCTTGGTGCTCTCTATCCGGGCTCCGTCGAAGGGATTCACCTGAATTACATTCCCGGAAGTTTTCGACCGCCATTGGGGCCGGATTATCCCGCCATCACAAGTGAGGAACAGCAGTTCCTGGATCGGACCGCAATGTTCGCAAGCGTGGAGGGTGGCTATTCACTGCTACAGGCGACCAAACCGCAGACGCTTTCGTTCGCCTTGTCCGATAGTCCCGTCGGCTTGCTGGGCTGGATAGCCGAAAAATTTGCGAGCTGGTCCGACTGTGACGGCGATCTCGAGACAGTGATATCTGCAGATGCGCTGCTGACGAATGTATCAATCTACTGGTTTGGAAACACCATCGACTCGTCCCTTCGAATGTACAAGGAAAATAGGCTGCAGCCTTTTTCGTTTCCGGGCGTCTCAAGCGTAAACGTGCCGATGTCGTTCGCACATTTCCCGAAGGAGCTGCCGACTCCACCGCGTTCATGGGTCGAACGTGTGTTCAATGTGCGCCGATGGACAGATATGCCGAAGGGTGGGCATTTCGCCGCGCTTGAACAGCCCGAACTTTTAGTCCGCGATATTCAAGATTCATTCTCACGAAAGTCGACCACATGACCATGCGCTGTCGATTTCCGACCGAGAACTCTCCCGGTGGAGATGCGGATGAAACCTCGGACGCGGATCGAACCACATCGGGTGCGCGCGCCGGGCCTAAGAAGATCTGATCGGCCGGGATACGGCCCGGATTGGCTGGCGCTGCCAGCCTCACAGGCTCTCCAGCACCATGGCCTTGACCGCGCCGATTCTGTCTTCGTCGCGCTGGTAGAAAATCCATTGCTTGATACGCTTGGAGCGCACCAGCCCTGACAGCGAAAGCACGCGCATGTGCTCGCTGAGCGTGGCTGGCGTGATGCCAAGCTTGTCGGCGATCAGCAAAGCACAGACGCCATCCGCGACCAGATCGCCGTCCACCTGCGGCGGGAAATGCGCCACCGGATCCTTGAGCCAATCGAGGATCTGCAGCCGGCGGGTATTGGCGATCGCCTTGAAAATTTCAGCCTCTTGCATTTAGGCATTTTGCCAAGTTACTAATTGATGTCAACAGCAGAATGTCGGAGCCTTCCAATGTCAGCCGAAACCCAGATCACGCCCGAACGCATCAACCGGACCGAGGCGCTGATCAGGCCACATATCAGGCGCACGCCGGTGTTGTCCGTCGACATGGTCGATTTCGGTCGCGCCGCCTTTCCGGTGCAGTTGAAACTGGAATGCCTGCAGCATTCCGGTTCCTTCAAGGCGCGCGGCGCCTTTTCCAACCTGCTGCAGCGCGATGTTCCAAAGGCCGGCGTGGCTGCGGCTTCCGGCGGCAATCACGGCGCGGCCGTTGCCTACGCCGCCATGCGCCTCGGTGTTCCTGCAACGATCTTCGTGCCCAGCGTGTCGCCAAAAGCCAAGACCGATCGCATTCGCGGCTATGGCGCCGAGCTGGTGATCGCCGGCGACCGCTATGCCGACGCGCTCGCCGCCAGCGAAGCCCATGTCGCCAGGACCGGTGCCATGTCCGTGCACGCATTCGAGCAGGTCGAGACAATGCTTGGCCAAGGCACGCTCGGGCTCGAGATCGAACAGGACCTGCCTGATATCGACACGCTGCTGGTTGCGGTCGGTGGCGGTGGGCTGATCGGTGGAATTGCTGCCTGGCTTGACGGACGCGTGCGGATCGTTGCCGTCGAGCCTGAAGGTTCACCGACGTTGCACAACGCCTTCGCCGCAGGCGAGCCCGTCGATGCACCAACGGAGGGCATAGCTGCCGACTCGCTGGCACCGAAGCGCGTCGGCTCACTGATGTTCCCGATCGCACAGAACTCCATCGAGCGTTCGATCCTGGTCAGCGACGACGACATCGTGGCAGCGCAGAAGGCCTTGTGGGATGCGGTGCGGGTTGCGACCGAGCCCGGTGGAGCTGCCGCCTTCGGCGCCTTGCTCTCGGGCAAGTACCAGCCGGCCCCGGGCGAACGCGTGGCAGTGCTGGTCTGTGGTGCCAACACCACGGCGGTGCAATTCTAGCCGGACCGGGAGCCGGCCATATAACATGATTTAAAACATCAAGTTTACTGGAAACCTGTCATCGACTGTGGCATGGGAGACGTATCGGGCGAAGGCACAGGCCTGCAACCCGACATCCATGCCGCATTCGAATGGACAGCCCCATGAGCCAACTCACCGCAGAAACCCTCGTCGAGGACGACAACATCCGCATGGCGATGGAAAAATTCCATGCCGAGCACGAGGAATATGCCGTCGAGACCGGTGTCGAGCATCAATGGGAATTCGAGACGCATTACGGCTCGCTGAGCGCCGTCCTGGCAGATCGCAGCGTATCGATCCGTGTCCGCGCCGAGGACGAGACCTGCCTGTCCTACATGAAGATGGTCGTTGCCGGTCACATCGCCGAATATCTCGGCAGCACGCGCGGCCTGCGCTGGAACGGCGACGGCGCTGAAGCCGGCACCCCGGTGTTCTTCCGTGAAATCACGGTACAGTCTTCAACCCGCATATCAACGCATGTGCAGAGGGTGCGCTTCACCGGCGGCAATCTCGCTCGTTTCGCCAGCGGCGGATTGCATATGCGACTGCTTTTGCCGCCCAGAGGCCGCAAGCCGGTCTGGCCGACGCTGGGTGCCGACGGCCTGATGGTCTGGCCATCGGGTGACGATGCGCTGACCGTTCGCGTCTACACGATCCGTGCCATCGACCCCGTTGCCGGGTGGTTCGACGTCGACTTTGTCCTGCATGAAGGCGAGAATACGCCGGCCGCGACCTTTGCTGCCAACGCCAGACCCGGCGAAGTCATCGGCTTGATTGGGCCGGGCGGCGGAGACGCGTCCGACCAACGCAACCTCCTGCTTTTCGGCGATGACACTGCGCTGCCAGCGATCGGGCGCATGCTGGACAGTCTCGCTCCGGAAAGCCGGGCCGACGTCTTCATCGAGGTCGACAGCCCCGCCGACGCCTTGCCGCTGGCCGAAGGCGACAACATCAGGATCACATGGCTGTACCGGCATGGCGGCGAACCTGGCACCGCCAATCTGCTGTCGCAGGCGTTGCGAGATATCGACCAGGCTTCGCTGGCAGATGACGTCTTCGTCTGGGCCGGCTGCGAGTTCGGCGATTTCCGCGAACTGCGCCGGATCGTGCGCAAGGAATGGGGCCTGAAGAAAGACCGGCAGCTGATCGTCGCCTACTGGCGGCGCGGAACGTCAGGCGAGGAAGGCGTCAGAAGCGAAGACTAGAGCGTTTCCGTCTTTCACGGAAACGCTCCAACTCTTTGTTTTCAAGGCGATTCCGGACGCAAGCCACCACTTTTTGCCGGAATTGCTCCAGCCTCGCCTCAACGCCGGTCAGCGACCAGGGAAATCGCCGGGATCGCGGCCAGCGCAATGATACCTGCGGCGGCGAAGAAGATGCCGTAGCCGAAATGTTGCGCGGCATAACCGGCAATCACACCGCCGGCCACCAGCGCATCCATGCACTGGAACAATGTGAAATCCACGCCGGCCTGCTTCGGATCCGACCAGCGCATGAACTGCGCATAGAGCGCCACGAAGCCGAGCGCCATGACACCCGACGAAGCAAAGATGGCCACGACGATCAGCACGGGCTGCGGGATGCCGCCGATGAGATTGTAGCAGGCGAAGAAGAACAGCCCCGCTGCCTGCAGCGCCAGTGCCAGCACAAGCACGTTGCGCATGCCCCAGGACTTCACCAGGGCGCCCCCGAGAAGGGCCGCAGCAACACCGACGAACATCGAACCTATGCCGTTGACGAGACCAACGGCGGTCAGATCAAGCCCGGCATCGATGAGGAATGGGCCCAGCATGCCGAGCGCCACTTTCTGGGAAATGACATAGATCGCCGCTGCGGCGAGACCCCGGCGGATTTCCGGCCGCTTGAGCGCGGTGAGCAGTGACGGCACGTGCCCGCGCGCGTCTTCCGGCAGGATCGGCGTCGGCGCGAACAGGAATGGCAGGCCGAGAAGAAGCAGCAGTGCTGCCATCGCCCAGATACCGATCTGCCAGCCGGAGGCATCGACCAGCATCAGGAACAGCCCGCCGCCAAGCGCCGACCCCAGATAGGCGCCACCGACCTGCGCGGCATTGCCCCAGCCATGATATTCCTTGGCAAGGCTCTGCACCGCATAGCCGTCGCAGGCGATGTCGACCGTGGAGGCTGCGAACGCCACGATGGTGAGCAAGGCAAGCACCAGCAGAACGGCGGCCGGGCCGATCGCGCCGACTGCGAACAGGCCGATCGCCGAAATGAGGCCGCCGACCAGCACGATCGTGGCTGTACGGTTGCGGCCGCTCGCCGGCAGGCGGTAACGTTCCACCGCCGGCGACCACAGGAACTTCAACGCCCAGGGCAGCACGATCAGCGACACCAGACCGATGCGATCGAGCGGCACGCCTTCGCTGCGCATGATTGCGGGAAGGCCGATCCAGGTGACCCCGCCGATCACGCTCTGGGCGATGTAGAGCCCGCCGACCGCCGTCAGCACCGCAAACGGCGATGCGGCTTTCTTCGAGGCCGTGCCGTGCATCAGAACCGATACCTCAAGCTGCCGAACACCGAACGGCCTTCGTCGCGATAGCAGTTGCCGGCCTGGCAGACAGTGCCCTGCTTGTTGAACAGGTTCTTGGCGTTCACCTGCAGCGTCAGTCCCTGCATATCCGGGTTGCGATAGCCGAAGTCATAGGACAACGCGGCATCGACATAGGTGCGCGCGGCATTCCTGAAGCTGTTGGTGTCGTCGCCGAAGCTTTCGCTGGAATAGCGGATGCCTGCGCCAAGACCGAGCCCAGCCAGGGCATCGGCCTCGAACTTGTAGTGGCCCCAGAGAGCCACCACGTCGTTTGGCGTTGCCGACAGTTCCTTGCCGATCGTCCCGGCCGCTCCCTTTTCGATCTTCATGCGCAGATGGGTGTAGGAAGCGATCAAGCCAAAGCCGTTGTCGAAGGAAGCATTCGCCTCGATCTCGATGCCGCGCGAATTGAGATCGAGCTGGCGCTGACGCTGATTGCCCTGTTCATCGAAAGTGCCGTCATAGACGAGGCCGTCCTTCTGGCTGATGTCGAAATAGGCGGCGCTCAGTACGGCGTTGGTGTCGGGAATCTCATATTTGATGCCGACTTCCATCTGCTCGGCCGTGGTCGCACGCGCCACGCGACGGATGTTGCTCACAGGGTCATAGACGTAGCCGATATTGGGCGAGAACGAGGTCGAGTAGTTTGCGTAGGGAATGATGCCCCAGTCGGTGCGGTAGGAAAGACCGAACCGCCAGGAGAAGTCGCGGTCGCGTTGTTTGCTCTTGTTGTATTCGGCATCCCTTGACGCGGTGTCGACCCAGTCATAGCGGCCCGACGCAAACAGGGTGAAGTTGTTCCACTCCATTTGGTCATGCAGATAGGCGCCGGTCTGGTTGAGCTCCTGGCCACGCGTGAAGGGAACCGGTTGCGCGACAATGTCCGCAGCCGAGATATAAGAAACCGCGCTGTGCGAGCCATAACGCGCCCAGCTGTAGTCGAGGCCGGCAACAGCGGTGTGTTTGACTGGCCCGGTGTCGAAAGTGAACTGCGCCATGTTGTCGACGACGAAGTTCTTCATGTCTTCCCGGTAGTGCCCCCAGTATCGCTTCAGCGGCTGGTTCGGCCCCGGTGCGTAATGGAGGCTGTATTCCATGTCGGTGTCGACGGCGTTGTAGCGAAGGTTCTGCCGCACCGTCAGCAAATCACTGAAGCGGTGTTCGAATTCATAGCCGACGCGGCCCTGGTTCTGGCGGAAGTCGTTCCAGGCGGGATCGCCTTCGTAGAGGTCGGAACGCACGCCATAGGACGGGTTGTAAAAGGAGGCCGTTCCACCGGTGACCGAACGCGACAATTCGCCAAGGATGGTGAGCTTGGTGTCTTCATCCGGCTTGAAGGTGAATGCCGGTGCGAAATAGGCCTTGTCGTCGGGATAACCCGGCAATTCCGTCCCGCTTTTGCGGGCAAGGCCCGTGAAGCGATACAGCAGGGTCTTGTCCTCGTTCGCCGGGCCGGTGATGTCGAACGCGCCCTGGTAGCGGTTGTAGTCGCCGCCGAGCACTTCGATCTCGCGGAAGCTCTCGTCCTTGGGACGCTTGGTGATGACGTTGACGATGCCACCCGGGCCGCTGACGCCGTAGAGTGACGAGGCGGGTCCCTTCAGGATGGTGACACCCTCGATGCCGTACGGCTCGGTCTTGAGCCAGGCCGAAGGACCGTTGTATTGGCGCAGCCCATCACGGAACATGCCGTTGTAGTAGGCTTGGAAGCCGCGCAGGAAAAAGGCGTCATAACGGCTGTCAGAGCCGTAGGCGTTGGGGTTGGCGCTCGCAGTGTAGTTGAGCGCTTCGTTCAGTGATCGCGGCTTCTGGTCTTCGATCTGGTCTTGCGTGATGACGGTGATCGCTTGCGGAATCTGCACGATCGGCGTGTCGATCTTGGTGCCGTCGCGATCCTGTTTGGCGACGTAGCCTTTCTGTTTCAGCGTGTCGCCGCTCTCGGATTCGAGGGTGATTTTCTCAAGCAGGGTGGCATTGCCTTCCTGGGCTTTCGCAGCTGACAGGGACACAAGGCCAATTGCGCTTCCGAGCGCCAAAATCTCGAGCCGGCGAACCAGTGACTGCGACCCCATGCTTGTCTCCTTTTTTCGAGTGCGGTCCCGCCTCACAAATATGACTATTTGAGTCAAGTATGGATGGCGAATTTTGCGATCGCATTTCTATCGTGTTGCGATAACGCCACGGCCCATGCCGCAGGCGACGACAACGTGAACTGGCTTTTCGCGATGCCGCCTCGCCTTTGCCGTGTTTGCTGCTATGATTTTGAATCGTGAGGCCGCGCCATTCCGGCCGGCTTTCCGGAGAGCCGATGACAGAGCGACCCACATCCGGCACCGAGCGCAACCTGGCGGCGCGGCTGGCGGCCAGCAGGTTGGCGACGCGTGCCGTCATCGTGATGGAGCGTCTCTGGCCGCTGCTCCTGCCTTTCCTGCTCGTTGTCGCATTGTTCCTGTCCGTGACCTGGCTCGGCCTGTTCGCGCGCCTGCCGGACATAGCCCGTTTTGCTGTTGTCGCCCTGTTCGGCGCGGCAGGGCTTGCCGCACTTTATCCGTTGCGCTTCTTCAGCTTGCCGACGGCATCCGAGATCGACACCCGTATCGAGGCTGCCAACGCGCTGCTTCACAGCCCGTTACGCGTCCAGACGGATCGGCCAGGCGGCGAAGCCGGTGAGTTTGCGCAGGCGCTGTGGCGCGAACATCAGAAACGCATGGCAGCCAAGCTTGGGTCGCTGGGCACCGACCTCCCCTCCACGGGCGTAGCCCGCCGCGATCCTTGGGCTGTTCGCGCTGTTGTCGCCCTGCTGCTTGTGGTTTCCCTGGCGTTTTCCTACGGCCCGCAAGGCGGCCGCATCGGCGATGCTTTCAGCGCGGCCGGCACGCGTGATGCCCTGCCACCGCGCATCGACGCCTGGGTGACACCACCTGGCTATACGAGCAAGCCGCCGATCTTCCTGAGCACCGACGCCACCCGCAAGGACGGGACTTTCACGGTACCGCAAGGCAGCGACGTGACTGTGCGCATCACCGGCGGCGCGAATGACGAAACAGTTGTCTACGCAGAGGCAAGCGGCAACAACCGCGAGATCAAGCCCGATGCTCCGGCCAAGACTGACGACGCCGCCGCCAACAATCCCACGCCGGCAAATGCGGTGCACCAGTTCAACGGCAAGCTCATCACGGATGGCGCGCTTGTGCTGAAGTCCGGCAGTGACGAGCTGGGGCGCTGGGCATTCGCCGTAACTCCGGATATTGCACCGCAGATCCGCTTTGCTGGCGAGCCGCGGCGCGCCGCGAACGGCACTGCCGAAATCAACTACCAGATCGACGACGATTATGGTCCGGCAAAGGCGCTTGCGGAGTTCAAGCTGGCCGAGCAGCAGGCACCGGATGCGCGCCCGCTCTACCGCGCACCCGAGATGCCGTTGGCATTGCCACGGCGCGGCGCCAAGAACAACGCGGCACGCACCACCAAGGACCTGACAGACCATGTCTGGGCGGGTGCCAGTGTAAAGGTGACGCTGGAGGCGACGGACGGTGCCGGCCAGACCGCCCGCAGCGAAACCAAGACCTGGACACTGCCGGAAAGACCCTTCGCCAATCCGCTGGCGCGGGCCGTCATCGAGCAGCGCCGGTTGCTTGCGCTCGACGCGAACGCCAGGCCGCGCGTACTCGACTTGATGGATGCAATCACACTCCGTCCCGAGGACACGTTCGATTCGATGTCGAACTACCTTGGACTGATAAGCGCCCGCAGCCGGCTGAAACTTGCCGGCAACGACGACGAGTTGCGTGGCGTCGTTTCCTATCTTTGGGATCTGGCGCTCGGCATCGAGAATGGCAGCCTGTCGAATGCCGAAAAACGGTTGCGCCAGGCCCAGCAGGCCCTGCAGGACGCGCTGCAGAATGGCGCCAGCGATGAGGAAATCGACAAGCTCATGAAAGAGCTGCGCCAGGCGATGGCTGATTTCATGCGCGAGCTGGCGCAGCGCAATCCCCAGGGTAAGGAACAGCCTCTGCCGGACGATGCACGCGTCCTCAGTGAAAACGACCTCAAGCGCATGATGGACCAGATCGAGGATCTGGCGAAATCCGGAGATCGCGACAAGGCGCAGCAATTGCTGTCCGAACTGCAGGACATGATGAACAATCTGCGCACCGCCCGCCGCCAGAACCAGAACCAGCAGAACAGCGAGATGCGCCAGCAGATGGACAAGCTTGGCGAGATCATGCGCCGCCAGCAGGAGATGATGAACGAGACCTACCGTACCGACCGGCAGCAGGGCAGGCAGAATGGCGAGGAAGGGACGGACCAGGAGATGCCCGGCCAGCAGGGCCAGCGGCGGCCAGACAGCAATGAAGGCCAGCAGAACGGTGCCGGTGGCGACAAGCCGATGACACCGGAAGAATTCGCCGATGCGCTGAAGCAGTTGCAGGAGGGCCAGGGCAAGCTCAAGAACGATCTGGAAAAGCTGAAGAAGGATCTGGAGGGCATGGGCATGGAGCCGAACGAAGGCTTCGGCGAGGCTGGCCGGTCGATGGGCGACGCAGAACAATCCCTGGGCGGCGGCGAAAGCGGCGCGGCCGTCGGACAGCAGGGGCGTGCCCTGGAAGCATTGCGGCGTGGCGCCAAGGATATGATGCAGCAATTGCAGGCAATGCAAGGCGATGACGGCAACGCCCAAAGTCGCCGTGATCGCGGCAGCAGCCGCGATCCGCTCGACAGGCCGACGAGGTCCGATGGCCCTGACGAAAACAGTTCGGTCAAGGTTCCCGACCAGATCGATATGCAACGCGCCCGCGAGATCTTGGACGCGATCCGTAAACGCCTCGGCAACGCGCTGAGCCCGGACATCGAGCGCAGCTATCTGGAGCGGTTGCTCAACCTCAAGTAAGTACGACTTCGGCCACGGCCGGGCGATCAGCCTCTGGTGGTGGCGCCCAGTTCGGCCAGGCGTTTGGCGGCGGTTGACGGCAGTGGCGGCGCGTTGTCCGACTTCGCTGCTTCGATCAGGAATTCGTCGCAGGCCGCTTCCGTTTCACCGATCAGCCGCTGCATGAACTCCTCTCTGTCCAGGCCCGGCGGAATCGCCGGCAGGAAGCGCGCCTTGATCGTGCCCGGAAAGCGCAGGAACTTGCGACGCGGCCAATAGAGGCCGGCAACGTGCGCGACCGGCACGACCGGCACGCCGAGCTGCGAATAAAGCTCGACGATCCCGTATTTGTAGGCGGGTTCATCTCCAGGCGCGCGGCGCGTGCCTTCGGGATAGATGATCAGCTGGCGCGGATTGCGCGCCAGTTCCGCCTTGGTGGCGGCAATCACTGCTTTCAACGCCTTTGAGCGGCTGCCGCGATCGACCGGAATCATGCGCATCTTCATGATGTACCAGCCGAAGAAGGGTATCCAGGTCAGCTCACGCTTGAGGATGTAGAGCGGGTCCTTGAGATAAGGGAAGAACGCTATGGTGTCCCAGAAGGACTGGTGCTTGGGCGCCAGGATGAAGGAACCTTCGGGCAGGTTTTCCGTGCCGGTGATCTCGCTGTCGGTCCTGCCAATGACCTTGTAGAGCCACATGCTGGTGCGTGACCAGAACTTCGGCACGAACCATGCGCGATCGCGCGGCGACAGGAAATAGTAGGGAGTCCACAGGATCATCTGAACGATGAGGCTGAGGTAGAAGACGAAGTTGAACGCCAGCGAGCGGATATAGAGCATACGGGAAGCCTGATGAGGAAGCGCGTGTTCGTTACACCATGAACGGGCAAAAAGGAATGACGGCACGGTTTTCCAGGTGTGAGGGCGAACCAAAGGTCAGCGGAGCTGAAAGCTGCGGACTTTGCGGACAACGATCATGCTGATGAAACGACGCTTTGTCGGTCTTCAAATGCCGAGCCCAGCCAGGCGGGCCTTCAGCCGCGGCGCAGCGAAATCCAGGAAAGCGCGCAGTTTGAGTGGCAGCAAGCCACGTCCGGTGTGGACAAGGCTGACCGGCCAGGGTTCGGGTTCGAAATCCTCCAGGGTCAGCTTCAACGCGCCGGAGCGCACCGCATCCGCGACCTGGTAGGACAGCACCCTGGCGATGCCCACCCCCGCGGTTGCCGCATCGATGGCAGCTTCGGCGGTGTTGACCGTCAGCCTTGATCGCACCGGCACGGCGATCTCCCGTTGCCCCTCCATGAACGTCCACGCGGCCGGCAGCGCCAGACGCTCCACGGTCACGCAGTGATGGGAGCCAAGTTCCTGCAGCGTCGTGGGTTCGCCATGAGCTTCGAGATAGGACGGACTGGCACAGGCCACGCGCCGGATCGACCCCACCCTCACCGCGACCATGCTGGAATCCGGCAGGTGTCCGATACGCACCGCGAGGTCGATATGCTCCTCGACAAGTCGCCGCAACGTGTCGGACTGCGTCAGCCTGACGTCCACCTCCGGATAGGCGGCAAGGAAATCCACCACCACCGGCAGCACGTGAAAGCGACCGAAAACGATGGGCGCGGTGACCACCAGTTCACCGCGTGCCTGGCTGTATTCTCCGGCGGCGGACTGTTCGGCCTCCTCGATCTCTTCGAGGATGCGGCGGCAGGCGGCGAGATAGGAGCGTCCCGCTTCGGTAAGCTCGAGCCTGCGGGTGGAGCGATTGAGCAGCCGTGTGCCAAGGTGCTTTTCGAGATCGGAAAGCCTGCGGCTGACGGTTGCCAGAGGCATACCGAGACCGCGGCCAGCTGCCGACAGGCTGCCGGCTTCGGCCACGGTCACGAACAGTGCCATCGAACCCAGTCGATCCATCATTCTTCCAATATCCGGAACAATGCCTTCCAGCAACGTTATCTACTTCTGGAATGCGAAAGATACCACCTTCGATGGGATTCGCCGTCGGCATGCCGTTCGCCGAGGCGTTGTGCTCGCTCTGACCAAGAGCATGAAGAAGGAGACCGCAATGGCCGGTTCACACATCTATGCAAGCGATGTCGCCTTCACCCCCACGGTAAAAGCAATCCAGACGCGCAAGGGATCGCGGCAAGCCTATGCCCGCTCCGAGGAACGCGGCTGGAATCAGGATATCACGCCCGATCTCGCCGCCTTCATCGCGGCCCAGACCAGCATCTTCTTCGCGACCGCCAACGGAGAAGGCCAGCCCTACATCCAGCATCGCGGCGGGCCGGCAGGCTTCCTGCATGTGCTGGACCATCGCACCATCGGCTTCGCCGACTTCTCGGGCAACCGGCAGTTCATTTCACAGGGCAACCTGGCCGATAACGGCAAGGCCTTTCTCTTCCTCATCGATTACATGATGCGGCAGCGTATCAAGATCTGGGGTGAGGCACGTATCGTCGAAAATGATCCCGAACTCATGACCCGACTGATGCCGCCTGACTACAAGGCACGTCCCGAACAGGTCATCCTGTTCACCGTGTCGACCTGGGACGCGAACTGTCCGCAGCACATTCCCCAGCGCTTCGACGCGGCCGACGTGGCGGTTATCCTGGGCGAGCGCGACAAACGCATCGCCATGCTGGAGGCGGAAATCGCCAGATTGCGCGCGGGAACCCCGAACTAGTGCCCTTTCGGGTCGGCTTGCCGGGAGCTTCCAGGCGTCAATCACCCGCATGGCTGGCGAAAGCCGGCCGGATCGGCAGGACGACACGGCCGAGCGCCAGCAGATACTTGTTGTATTCGGTGAAGAGCACGCGGAAGGCACCCGGCTTGATCAGCCAGCCGCCATTGTCGAGATTGCTGTTGACCACCGGATAGGGCACCAGTCTGGCACCCTGCAGCAATCGGCCCATCTCCAGGAGGCTGCGCGGCATGTGATAGTTGTTGGTGACAAGGATGATGCGGCTGTAGCCATGGGTCTGGACCCATTTGGCGCTTTCTTCGGCATTGCCGATCGTGTCGAGCGCCGCACGGTCAATGTCGATGCAGCAGGAAAACAGCTGGGTGTCGCCCTTGGTCGCTCTCTGCAGTTGCTTGCGGCTGGCGGTCGGATGCACCCCGCTGATCAGGAGACGCGCGCCCTTGCCGGATTCCAGCAGGCCAATGGCCGCGTCGAGCCGTGATTGGCCACCCGTCAGCACGATGATGGCGTCTGCCGGCTCAGGATCAGCCGGTGTGGTCAGCCGGCTGACATGGCTGGCGAACCAGCCGAAGCCCAGGAGATAGAAGGCGATTGCGACCAGCGCGAGCAGGCCGATGTTGCGCACGACACGCCGCAGCCGGGATGCGCCGCGCGACACGCGGAACGTGTCCGGCGCGGCTTCGGCCACATCGGCAGAATCGCGGCTTTTCATGCTTCCATGATTAGTGCGGAATTGCGGCCTTTGGTAGGAGAAAGCACCCTCTCGCGAACTGATTTCAGGACCGCACTGCGTCATCGCCGACCTCCGTCAGCCACCGTCGGTCTGGCGCGTATCGAGATCGCTGAGATAGGCGATCACCGTGGCATGGGATGTGGCTGCTGTCAGCGCGCCGATCACCACCACCATCAGGACGACACCGAGATATCCGGCCCAGCCGATGGCAAAACTGCCGAACAGCGCGACAGCCTGGTCGGCCTGTGGCGTCGCCATATTGCGCGAGGCCCAGAAGGAGAAAATCAGAAAAACGACGATCGCCGCCACGCCACCAGCCGCTGCACCCTTCATGCCGGTGACAAGGAACTGCTGCCGGAACTGTCGAGCTATGAACCGCGCTTCCGCACCGACGAAATGCAGCACCTCGATGATGTGGCCGTTGCCCGCCATGGCGCCGCGCGTGGCAAACACCACCGTCAGCACGGTCGCCGACAACATCAGCACGAGGACCAGCATGCCTATGGTCACTGTCGTGCGTGCCATGGCGACCAGCCGATCGACCCAGGTGCGATGATCATCCAACGAGGCGCTGGCGATCGTATTGGTCAACGCCTCGCGCATGGCCGCGAAATTGGGCGGATTGTTCTCGTCGATGGTGACAACGACAAGGCGTGGCACCGGCAATTCGTCGATGTTGAGCCCGGTGCCGAGCCACGGCGCCAGCAATCGCGCGGTGGCGTCACGATCGACGATACTGGCACCTTCGACGCCTGGGAACTTGGCTGCGATCTCGGCTGCGCTGGCGAGCGTCGCTTCCATGTCGAGACCATCGACCGGTTTGATCTGGATCGTCGCCTCGCGGGAAATCTGGTTCTCCCACACAACGGCCGTACTGCGCACCAAGGTGACTGCCCCGAAAGTAAGGCACGACAGGAAGGTCATGATGGCGATGACGAACACCAGCGCGCGGCCGGCAATGTTCTGCGCCGGTACGATCGGTGCCATCTTGCGCTGTGCGCGTAGCGGTGCCTCGGCGCGACGGATCTCGCCCTCTTCCTCTTCGTGATCGGCCGCCATCTCAGTCATAGATGTCCAGCCTTCCTCCCGACAGGATCAGCCGCCGGGCATCGACCTGCTCCATCAGGCCAAGATCGTGGGTGGCGATCACGACGGCGGTGCCGAGACGGTTCAGTTCGATGAACAGCCGAAGCAGCCGGCGCGCCAGTTGCGGATCGACATTGCCCGTCGGTTCGTCGGCAAGCAGAATCTGCGGCTGCTCGATCAGCGCGCGCGCGATCGCCGCGCGCTGCTTCTCACCGCCGGAGAGAACCGGCGGCAGCACGTGCATGCGGTCACCAAGACCGACCCACTTCAGAAGCTCGACGACATCGGTGCGGTAGCTGGATTCCTCGCGGCCACGCACGCGCAGGGGCAACGCCACATTCTCATAGGTCGTCATGTGATCCAGCAGGCGGAAATCCTGGAACACCACGCCGATACGGCGGCGCAGGTGCGGCAACTCTTCGCGTGTAATACGCGCACGATCCTTGCCGAACACCGTGATCAATCCGCGCGTCGGCTTCAGCGACAGGAACAGGAGGCGCAGCAAGGTCGTCTTGCCGGCACCGGAGGGCCCGCTGAGGAATTGGAAGGAGCGCTCCGGAACATGCAGGGTGATGTCACGGAGAATCTCCGGACCCATGCCGTAGCGGAGGCCGACATTTTCGAAGCGGATCACGTGCGGCGACCTGGAACTGTGTTTGGCGGCAGTCCGCCCGTATCTACGAAACGACCATTGACCGGCATGGTTAACCGCCAGTTAATTTTCGGCACCGGCTGCTGCTGTAAATCGATTCCGGTGGGGAAGCATTAACCATTTTTGTCTACGGAATGGAAACAGAGGGCGAACAGAGGCAACCATATCAAGGCATGGCCGATCACGGCACGGCACGCCCGGTTTCCGGCGAAATCATGACGGCGGCCTCATCGGCTCGCAACGGCAGCGCCGTGACCGCGGATGTGGTCGACGCCGATTTCATCGTGCTCGGCCCTGATTCTTCGATCCAGTTCGATAGATCGCCACCACAACACCCTGTTGAAACGCTTGAACCGGCGCCTCTGCTTGACGGCATGGGCATGCTGCGCAAAGGCGAAACTGCGCCTGACATGCGCAATCTGTCACCAGGCGGGCCGTTGTTCTGGAGCGGCGGCGTTGCCATTGCACTGTTGGCCTTCTGGGTCTCGGGTGGCCACGCCTTGTTTCACGAGAATGCGTTCTTCGGTCATGACGACAAGGCGACCACCGCGCTCAGCATCTCCGGCGTGAGTTCGCGCGTCGACAGCAGCGGGCACAGGCCCATGCTCCTGGTCGATGGCGAAGCCGGGAACGATGGCATGGAGGCGGCCGAACTGCCGCCGCTGGAGATCCGCGTGACCGGCAATGATGGCCGTATCACCCGCTATGGCCTGGGGACATCCGGCCGCACCTTGCCACCTGGCGAAAGATTTGCCTTTTCCAGCCGGCTCGACGTGCCTAGAAACGGCGTAACGGCCGTTTCGGTCACCTTCGCGCGATAACAGACGCCTGCGGCTGTCTGGCGCGTTTCCAGAAAGGATCTTCATGCCAGTTGTACGCGGCAAGGATATCGAGGTTTTGTTTTCGGCGTCCGCGATCGCGCGTCGCAATCTGGAGCTCGCCAAGGAGATCGCGGCCCACGACTATCACGATCTCCTGGTCATTTCGGTGCTGAAGGGCTCCTTCATTTTTGCCGCTGATCTGATTCGCGCCATGCATGACGCCGGCCTGTCGCCGGAGGTCGAGTTCATCTTCATTTCCAGCTATGGCGCCGGCACCGAAAGCGGCCAGGTGCGCGTGCTGCGCGATATCGACAATGAAGTCGCCGGTCGTGACGTGCTTCTGATCGACGACATCCTGGAATCCGGCAAGACGCTGAAGTTCACCCGCGAGCTGATGCTGTCGCGTGGCGCGAAGAGCTGCTCCGTCGCCGTGCTGCTCGACAAGCGCATGCGGCGCCAGACAGACCTCAACGCCGACTATGTCGGCTTCGACTGCCCGGACTATTTTGTCGTCGGCTATGGCATGGATGTCGGCCACGCATTCCGTGAACTGCCGTTCGTCGGGGTCGTGAAGGGCGACGTCTGAGCCCACCTCGTCGCTTTCGAAAAGAAGCCGGAGGGGCCTTCGACTTTCAGGAAACGTCAATATTTGCAGGGCAAATCTCTGCTCATGACAAAGCTCCTGATCGTCGAGGATGACGAATCCGTCCGCACTCTCGCTGCCCGCGCGCTCGAACGCGCAGGCTACAACATCGACGTCGCCGCCGATGGCGCTCAGGGGCTGGAAAGCATCCGCGCCGCCAATGGCAACTACGACCTGATCGTCTCGGATATCCGCATGCCGGAGATGGATGGCATCGAAATGGCGAAGGCGGCGGCCGCCGCCTTCCCTGCGCTCAAGATCATGCTGGTGACCGGCTATGCCGACCAGCGCGAGCGCGCGGATGAATTGAACGGCATCATCCTGGATGTCGTTCAGAAGCCCTTCACCCTGGCTGAAATCCGCGACCGCGTTGGCCGTGCGCTGGCGGCCTGACCGCGCCCGTTTCCACTGATCGCCACTCAAGGCGAGCTACGCACTCGCCTTGTCCAGCTCTTCGATGTCCGTATGCGCAAGCCGAAGCGAGGCGGCACGCACGAGGCTCGCCATCTGCTCCGGCGTGGTTGCGCTGGCGATCGGCGCCGTCACGCCCGGCCGTGCGATGACCCAGGCGAGCGCAACTTCCGCCAGCTTGGCTGCGTGGCGCCCTGCGACGGCATCGAGCGCTGCCAGGATGCGCATGCCGCGCTTGTTGAGATAGGCCTCCACATCCTCGCCGCGCGCAGCGCTTTTGCCGAGATCGGCCTTGCTGCGATATTTGCCCGACAGGAACCCCTTAGCGAGGCTGAAATAGGTGATCACGCCGAGCCCCTCCGCCATGCAGAGCTCGCGCAGAGGACCATCATAGGACGCACGATCATAGAGGTTGTATTCCGGCTGCAGCACGTCGTAGCGCGGCAGATTGCGCAGCTTGGCGACATTGAGCGCTGCCCGAAGCTGGCCCGCGTCGAGGTTGGAGCAGCCGATATGGCGAACCTTGCCCTTGGCAAGAAGCGTCTGGTAGGCGCTGAGCGTCTCCTCGTAAGGCACACTCGGATCCGGCCAGTGCGAAAGATAGAGATCGATGCTGTCGGTCTGCAGGCGCTTCAGCGAGTCTTCCACCGCCCGTTCGATGTGGGCGGCGGAAAGGTCCCTCTTGCCCTGCCCCATATCTGCACCGACCTTGGTGATGACGACCACCTTGTCACGATTGCCCCGCGCTCTCATCCACTTGCCGATGATGGTTTCCGACTCGCCGCCCTTGTTGCCGGGCACCCAGCGCGAATAGACATTCGCGGTGTCGATGGCGTTGAGCCCGCCGTCGACAAAACGGTCCAGCAGATCGAAGGATGTCTTTTCGTCGGCAGTCCAGCCAAACACATTGCCGCCCAGCACGAGCGGCGCGATTTCGAGGTCGGTGCGACCGAGCAGACGTCTGTCCAAGATGGGTCTCCCTGATGCCGGCGGGGGCGCCGTTCCCAGCAGCAAGCTAGGAACTATCGTGCGAGGTTCAATGGGCCAGAGGCGTTTTCAGGCCGGACGATCAGCCGCGCCACCTGTTCCAGCCAGCGATCGCGAATGCCGAGCGCCTCAAGGTGCTGGATCGTGTTGAGAACATAGTCCTCATTGACACCCGACTGGCCGACGGCGCCGCGCACGACGGCAGCGGCCTCCGTTTCCTCGAGTGCGCCCGCATATTGCTCGTGGCCGCGGTCCGCGACATAGGTCACCGCATCGGCCGTGCGTCCGTCTTCCAGCGCCACCCTCACCCAGCGTTCGAGATAGACATTGGTGACCAGTTCGCGCTCGCGCAGATAGGCTATGACCTCGTCACGCAGTTCGCCAGGCACACGGAAGGCCAGCCCGATGCAGGACCCGCCACGGTCGAGGCCGAGCACCAGCCCGGGCCTTTCGCGGGTGCCGCGGTGCACGAAGGAATAGACGCAGAGCGAGCGTCGATAGCCATGCAGCCGCGCCCTTTGTGTTTCGACATGCGCGAAACCGGGGCGCCAGATCAGCGAGCCGTAGCCAAAAACCCAAAAATCGCCCATATCGCCAAGCCTAAAGCATCATCCCAAAGGTCGCAGACTTTTTGGACAAAGATCATGCGATAAGCAAAGAGACAGGGCGGAATGCCGTTTCATTTTCTTCGCATTTCTGCCCTAAGCGGAACAGCCATCCGCGCCAAATCATTTCGACCGGGATGGTCGCCATTCCGGTTCTTTCAGCGTTATCGAGGGCCACAGCATGACGTCAAGTGACCAGACCAAGCCAAAACGTCGGCGCTGGCTGCCCAGGCTGATCCTGGCGCTGCTCGTGCTGTTCGGCCTCTACAGCGCCGGTTGGTACTGGCTGGCCGGGCGCGTCAGAAGCGATGCTGTCAACACGGTTGCAGCTCTTGCAGCCAAGGGCATCAACGCCGACTGCACCAACCTGACCGTCAGCGGCTATCCTTTGCGTTTCGTCGTCAGCTGCGATGGGCTCGCCTACCAGGACGACGCCAGGAACGTTGCGGCTGCCGCAGGCGGCATGATCGCCACGGCAAGCCTTGCCCAGCCGCTGACGCCGAACGTCAATCTCGACGGACCGTTGCGCACCTCCGTGCCCGACATGCCGCCGCTATGGATCGACTGGGACCAGCTGGACATCAGCGGACATCTGTGGTGGCCCTTGCCCAGCCGCGTTTCGGTGACGGCGGAGGGTTTCAACGGCCAGACCGACCCCACCGATGAGACCGACCCGGTCCAGCTGTTCAGCGTCGGCCAGCTCACTGCAGCGGCCAGCCCCACAGGGCAGGATCTTGTGCTGACACACGATTTCACCGACCTGGAAATCGACGCCCACACTATTGGCGGTCGGGTTCTCCCGCCCTTTAGCGGCAAGGGCGACGCCACGGTGAAGAATGGCATTCCCATGCTCAGCACGCCGCCGAAAAGCCTGCGCGGTCAATCGGCCGAGATCAGGAATCTCGAATTGTCTTCCGGCGAAGCCCGTATCGTCCTGTCAGGCCCAATCGCGGTCGATGCCGACGGTCTGATCGACGCCACCCTCAACATCAAGCTGCAAAACCCGAAAGCGGTGGCGGCCATCCTCGCCACGGCGATCCCCGAACAGGCAAATCAGATCAAGCAGGGTTTCGCTGCGCTTTCCATGCTTGGCAACGAACCGACGATGCCGCTGAAAGTGGTGAAGGGCCGCGCCTCGCTGGGCTTCATTCCGCTTGGGATGATCAAGCCGGTGGAATAGGTAGGCAGTAGGCAGTAGGCAGTAGGCAGTAGATGCTGATGCTGGGGAGCGGCCATGCAATAGCGTGACTTATTCCCCTACCGCCTTATTGCCCCCTCGCTCACTTGCCCGGATGCTCCACCACTTGGCGCCCGAAGTCGGGAACATCGATGTCCTGGCCGGCCTGGATGATCGAGCGACGGATGGCGCGGGTGCGAGTGAACAGGTCGAACAGCTTGTCGCCGTCACCCCATCGGATCGCCCGCTGCAACGAGGACAGGTCTTCCGAGAAACGCGCCAGCATCTCCAGGATCGCGTCCTTATTGTGCAGGCACACGTCGCGCCACATGGTCGGGTCCGAGGCCGCAAGGCGGGTGAAGTCGCGGAAACCCGATGCCGAATATTTGATGACCTCGGACTTCGTCACATTGGCCAGGTCGTCGGCGGTGCCGACGATGTTGTAGGCGATGATGTGCGGCAGGTGCGAAACGATGGCGAGCGTCATGTCGTGATGTTCGGGCGTCATCGTGTCGATGTTCGAGCCGCAGCGGCGCCAGAACTCCGACAGTTTCTCCAGCGCTTCCGGATCGGTGTCGGGCAGCGGCGTGAAGATGCACCAGCGATTGTCGAACAGGTCAGGAAAGCCGGCGTCCGGACCTGAATTCTCGGTGCCGGCCAGCGGATGTCCGGGAATGAAATGCACGCCTGCCGGCACGAAAGGCGCCATCTGCGCCACCACCGACTGCTTGGTCGAGCCGACATCGGTGAGGATGGCGCCCTTCTTCAGCGCCGGCGCGATCTCCTCGGCCACCGATCCGGAAGCGCCTACCGGCACCGAAACGATGACGAGATCGGCGTCGCGTACCGCCTCCTTCGCATCGGTCGTGTAGCTGTCGCCGAGTTTCAGTTCCTCTGCACGTTTCAACGTCTCCGGACGACGGGTGGAGATGGCGATATGGCGGGCAAGCCCTTCCCGGCGCATCACGCGCGCCAGCGAGGAACCGATCAGGCCGATGCCGATAAGGGCGATCTTTTCAAACAGGGGTTCGGACATTTTTTCAGCTTTTCAGAAATTCAGTGAGTGCGGCGACCACGCCGCGATTGGCTTCTTCGGTTCCGACCGTCATCCGCAGCGCGTTGGGAAAACCGTAGCCGGCAACGCGCCGCAGGATATAGCCTCGCTCACTCAAATACCCGTCCGCCTCCGGCGCGGAATGCTTCCTGTCATCCGGGAAATGGATCAGGATGAAGTTGCCGACGCTGGGCGTCACCCGCAGGCCGAGCCGGGTCAGTTCTTCGGTCAGCCACGACACCCAGGTCTCGACATGTTGCACGGAGCGCTCGACATGGGCGCGGTCGCGTATTGCGGCTTCGCCTGCCGCGATGGCAGTAGCGCTGACGTTGAAGGGATCGCGGACACGCTCGAGCGCGTCGACGACATGCGCTGGTGCATAGGACCAGCCGATACGCGCACCGCCGAGCCCATGCACCTTGGAGAAGGTACGCGTCATCACGACATTCTCGCTGCCTGCGACCAGTTCGACGCCCGCTTCGTAGTCGTTGCGGCGCACGAATTCGGCATAGGCCGCATCCAGCACCAGAAGCACGTTCTTCGGCAGGCCGGCATGCAGGCGTCGCACCTCCTCGAAAGGAATGTAGGTGCCGGTCGGGTTGTTCGGATTGGCCAGGAACACCATCCTGGTGCGCGGCGTTACGGCCGCAAGGATGGCATCCACGTCGACGAGCTCGTTGGCTTCCTTTGCCACCACAGGCGTGGCGCCGGCCGCCAGGATGAAGATCCGGTAAGCCAGGAACCCGTGTTCGGTGTAGATCGCCTCGTCGCCGGCACCGAGATAGATGCGCGCCAGCAGGCCGAGTGCCTCGTCGGAACCGTTGAAACACTGGATGTTGCCGATGTTGAGCCCATGCGTGTCGGCAATCGCCTGACGCAGCTTGGTCGCCTGGCCATCCGGATAACGTTCCAATCCCGCGGCCGCCTCCTGAGCGGCTTCAACCGCTTTCGGCGACGGTCCGAGCGGGTTTTCGTTGGCCGAGAGTTTATGGACCTTGGCCACACCGTGCGCCGCGCCCTTACCCGGCACGTAAGCCTCGATATCCATGATACCGGCGCGGGGTTGCGGACGAAGCAGATCGGGTGCCTTGGTCATCTCAAAAGTCCGTGATTGACGCCTTCGAGCCGAAGGCCAGAGCGTTTCCGTTTTTAGCGGAAACGCGGAAACACTCTAACTTTTTGTTTTCTCCGCATTTTTGTGACGCCACGTGATTCCACCCGGCTACCCAAAAATGCTCCAGGGCGGAAATACCGCCCGTACCGGTGATTGTCGAGGGAAACCGAGGCTGGCCTGCTGAAAGGGCATCGATTGACGCCATCGCTTGGTCGGCGTATTAGCAGGGCATTGATCCGTGGTGATTTGGCCGGTCGGCTTGCAGCCACGTTAAATAAGTCGCTAAAGGGCCGTTTGCGATCCGTAAACCGGCTTTGCGACAGCAATGCCGGTTTTGTTTTTTGGAGTTCGCAAAGTGCCGATCAAGATCCCCGATCAGCTCCCCGCCCGTGAAGTTCTGGTCAAGGAGGGCGTGTCCATCATGGACGAGCAGACCGCCCTGCGCCAGGACATCCGCCCCCTCCAGATCGGCCTGCTCAACCTGATGCCAAACAAGATCAGGACGGAGACGCAATTTGCCCGGCTGATCGGCGCCACGCCGCTGCAGGTCGAACTGACCCTGGTGCGAGTCGGCAATCACAAGGCCAAGAACACCTCCGAAGAACATCTCATCACCTTCTACCAGACCTGGGATGAGGTGAAGGATCGCAAGTTCGACGGCTTCATCATCACCGGCGCGCCGGTTGAGTTGCTGCCTTTCGAGGATGTGACCTACTGGAACGAACTCCAGCGCATCCTCGACTGGACGAAGACCAACGTCCATTCGTCGTTCTTCATCTGCTGGGGAGCAATGGCGGCCGCCTGGCATTTCCATCAGGTCCCGAAACACACGCTGGAGGAGAAGGCGTTTGGCGTCTTCCGCCATCGCAACAACGCGCCCGCCTCCCCCTATCTCTCCGGCTTCTCGGATGATTTCGCGATTCCGGTGTCGCGCTGGACCGAGGTGCGGACCGCCGATATTCCAGCAGGTTCCGGCCTGGAATTGCTGATGGATTCGGAAGAGACAGGCCCGAGCCTGCTTGCCGAGCAGGCCGGCAACCGGCTCTATATGTTCAACCACATCGAATACGACTCGACGTCGCTCAAGGAAGAATACGATCGCGACGTGAATGCCGGCGTATCGATTGCGGTACCGCACGAATATTATCCGGACGACGACCCCAGGCGTCCACCGCTCAACCGCTGGCGCTCGCACGCCCATCTGCTGTTCGGCAACTGGATCAACAGCGTCTATCAGACCACGGCCTACGACCTGCAAAATATCGGCAGGAAGCGCTGATCGATGGCCTGGACCGTGCCTGGAAGGCGCGCGGTCCCTAGCAACTCCAGCAAAAATGCGCGGCAGTTTTGCGTCCGGAATTGCGTGAGAACAAGGAGTTAGAGCATTTGCGCGTTTCCGAAAATCGGAAACGCTCCAGCCTATGCCGCTGCAGCACGATGCTCGCGGAAAGCGCAGGCGATGGTACGCAGCGCGTCACGCGAACGCTGGTCGGTCAGCGTCGAATGCAGGACGATCTCCGAGGACGGCAACGCCGGCAGACTGAACCTGCGGCTGACTTCGACAGTACCGACCGGTGCCAGCCGCTCGGAGAATACGGCCATGGCAAGTCCTGCCGACACAGCCGCCATGACCACAGACGAGCCGCCGCCCAGGAAAACCTCCGTCCAGGCGATGCCCGCGTCATCGAGTGCATGGGTGCCGATGTCGCGGACGCCGCATGCCGGAGACAGGGCGGCGAGTCGTATCGGCTCATCTGGCCTGCAACGGAAATTGGGGGCGGCGAACCAGCCGAAATGCTCAGGCCCCAGCACCTCGCCGTCGCGGCGATCGTCCTCGCGCCGCACTATGGCGGCATCCAGCTCTCCACGATCGAACGCGTCGAGCAGATTGCGCGAATTGTCGACCTGCACCTCGATGGTCAGCGCGGGATCATGTTCGTTGAGACGCGCCAGCAGGGTCGTCACTTCCGGGCCGGCAACGTGGGCTGCGATGCCCAGCGCGAAGCGGCGGGCGCAGGAAAAGAGCCCGGCAACGGCGCGGTCATGCGCAACAAGAAAGTCGCGCGCGGGCTGGATGAACACCGCTCCCTCCGCTGAAAGGCGCACGTGACGCGGCGTGCGCTCGATCAGCTTACGGCCGACTTTCTCCTCAAGGCGCTTGAGTTTCACGCTGATCGCCGCCTGGGTCGTGCCCAAAGCGTCGGCGGCGCGGGTGAAGCTCTGAAGGTCGGCGACCATGACAAAGGCCTGCACGGCCTCGACGTCTAGTGACAACATTGTCAGCATACCAATTTGTTATCTCTGAAATAGATTTACATCGCATTTTCTTATGTTCAAGCTGCAACTATCTGGAACTCGGATTTTACAACGCAATTGAGCGGCGTGGGCGTGGACATCGCCTCCGCCGACGCCGGAGGTTTTTGATGGCTACCCCTCATAGTAACGGCCTCGTGCTGGCGGCTGTATGCCTGTCCGCCTTGATGTTCGGCCTGGAGATTTCGAGCGTACCGGTGATCCTGCCAACGCTGGAACGTGTGCTGCAAGCCGATTTCAAGGCCATGCAGTGGATCATGAACGCCTACACCATCGCCTGCACCACAGTGTTGATGGCGACCGGAACTTTCGCCGACCGCTTTGGCAGGAAATTTGTCTTTGCCGTCACGGTCGCGGCCTTCGGCCTGACCTCGCTGATGTGCGGGCTGGCGCCCAACACCTCGCTGCTGATCATCGCACGTTTCCTGCAGGGCATGGCCGGTGGTGCCATGTTCATCTGCTCCATCGCCATTCTCTCGCACCAGTTCCAGGATGGCAGGGAACGCGGCAGGGCCTTCGCCATCTGGGGCGTGATTGCAGGTATTGGTCTCGGTTTCGGACCAATCATTGGCGGCGGCATCGTCGCCTTGTCCACCTGGCAATGGGTTTTTCTGGTTCATGCACCGCTGGCAGTCCTTTGCCTGGTGCTCACCTACGCCGGCGTCACCGAATCGCGTGATCCGCAGGCCAGGAAGCTCGACATTCTTGGCATTGTCACCCTCAGCGCAGCCGTCTTCGGCCTCGCCTACTACATCACCCAGGCCCCTGACTTCGGTGGTTTCCTGAGCCCGGCCGCGCTCGGCATTGCCGCGGCCACCATCGTCGGCTTCATCGCATTCGTGCTGGTGGAGCGCTACCACACTCACCCGATGTTCGACTTCTCGGTCTTCAAGATCCGTGACTTCTCCGGCGCGATCGTCGGCTGCGTCGGCATGAACTTCAGCTACTGGCCGTTCATGATCTACCTGCCGATCTATTTTTCGGTTGGGCTGGGCTATGACAGCACCAGGACGGGTCTTGCCGTTCTGGCGTATACGGTGCCGTTCCTGGTGATGCCGCCCATCGCCCAGTATTTGCTGGCACGCTTCAACGCGCGCATCGTCATTCCGCTCGGCCTGTTCACCATCGGCCTCGGCTTCATCCTGATGTGGCTGGGTTCCGCTTCCGAGGCGGCAAGCGGGCTTACCGTGCTGCCTGGCGCGCTCGTTGCAGGGATCGGCCTCGGTCTCACCACGACGCCTGCCACCAACATGACGACCGGCTCAGTGCCGGCAAGCCGTGCCGGCATGGCCTCGGGCATCGACACCAGTGCGCGCCTGATCGCACTTGCCATCAACATTGCGGTGATGGGTTTTGTCCTTGTCGAAGGCATCCTGCATGGCCTGAAGAAGGGCCTGCCGAACACATTCGACGGGATGGACCTCCGCGCGATCGCCGAAAAGATCGCCGCCGGCAACACCACCGCATTGAGCAATGCCAGCCAGCCGGGCCTGACAGTGCCTGCAGACGTCATCCATTCGGCACTGGTCGAAGGTTTCGGCTGGGTGATGCTTTACGGCGGCCTCGGCGTCTGGGTTCTGGCCGCACTGTCCTTCGCCATTTTCGGTTCAAGCAAGACGCGTCCTGCGCCAATATCGGAAGCGCCCGGCCACACCTTTTGACGTCCTGCGATTGTGGCGCCGGGTGTTGTTCCGGCGCCGGCTTTCCGCTATTTCGTTCAAGGGGTTGATGCGGGAGGAATCATGAGCAAGGCCATTTCCGGGACCATAACGGCGCTTGCCTTGCTGATCGCCGGGGGTTGCAGCACGGTGACCGAAAGCGAATACAAATCCGCCCAGGTGGTGATGAAGGAGAGCGGGACCACGCGCAGGCAGCTGAACGCCGAATGCATCGCCGACTTCAGGGGGGAAAGCTCCGCCGACAAGGCCAATATGGCAGCGCTACTCGGCGTTTCGGTCGCAAGATTGCCGGCTGCTTTTTGCGGCCGCATGATCAGTGCGATGGCCAATGGTCGACTGAGCTACCAGGACATTTACGGTGCCCGCCGCGACGGCAACTACGCCAAGCTGATTGCCGTCCTGCGCGGCTGAGTGTTGTGGCGAACGGGCTTGCCAGCTCGATAACTTACAGTGCCTTTTCGGCCTCGACACTTTTACGCCTAGCGCCGTTTCCATTCTGCTTGCGTGCGCTTGCGACCGGTGGCGGCTCCAGCGCGCCGGCCCGTATCCGCGGCGGTTTCAGCGCCGGCAGGTCTGCGCATTTGACGATCTCGAGCGCCCGCGGGAAGAAGTTGTAGTTGTGCTGACCACGGCCGATGTTGACGATGCCCGCCTTGGGCAGATGTTTGTCGAGCATGGCGAAGATGCGCTTGGCGATCGTGCCGCTGAACGTGTCCATCGCTTCGTCGATCACCACCCAGTCCGGCTTCTGCAGGGCGAGCCGGGCAAAAGCTACCAGCCGCTGCTCCTCCTCGCTGAGTTCCCTGTCCCAGCGCGCATGCCGGTCGAGTGACGACGCGAGGTGGCCGAGGCCCGCTTCGACCAGAACACCTTTGACGCTTTCGTCGTCGATGCCCGTCACGCCATCAATCAGCACCTCCCGCAGCGTTCCAGGCGCAAAATACGGCGTGCGCGGAACGAAGGCGAGATTGGCTTTTGCGGGCATGCCGATGCGACCGGCGCCCCAGGGCCATAGGCCTGCCACCGCACGGAAGAACAGCGTCTTGCCGGCACTTGGATCACCAGTGATCAGAACATGCTCGCCTGGTTCGATGGTTACCGACTTCTGCGCCAGTCTCGAACAGCCCGACGTCGCCCCGACGATCAGATCCTCGAACACCATGGTGCCGTCCCTGGTTTCGAACACCTCGATATGCTGTTCATTGCCATGCAACTGGTCGGTCTCCTTCAGCGCCATGCGGAAGTCGGCAACACGCATCAGCGTGGCGCGCCAGTCCGCGATCGCGCCGATGTTGTTGACGAACCAGCGCAGGGAGGAATGGACCTGGTTGAAGGCACCGACCGCCATCATCAGCCCGCCGAAAGTGATATCGCCGGCGAAATAGACTGGTGCTGCAACCAGGATCGGCGCAACCACGGTGATCCAGCCATAGGTGTCAGTGACCCAGCCGAGATTGATCTGGGCGCGGAAGATCCGCATGATCGAGGCGATCAGCGCGGCAAGATCCGACGCCAGCCGCCGTTTCTCGCTTGCTTCACCGTGCGAAAGCGCGATGGCATCGATGTTCTCGTTCACGCGAACCATGGAAAAGCGCAGGTCCGCCTCGCGCGCATAGCGGTCGCTGTTCAGCCCGATCAGCGGTCGCCCGACCAGCCAGCTCAGCCAGGACGCGATTCCGGCATAGAGGAAGGCAGCCCAGACCATGTAGCCTGGAATGGCAATGGCGTGTCCGCCGATGTTGAAGACGAACCCCGAAGAAAGTGCCCAGAGCACGCCGACGAACGACACCAGCAGGATGAAGGATTGCACCAGGCCGACGCCGAGATCGGTCGAAAGATCGGACAGATGCCCGGCATCCTGCTGCATGCGCTGATCGGGATTGACACCGATGGCCCCCGCATTGGCGACGCGGAATGCGCGGTTCGGTTTCAACCACTCTTCAACCAGGTCGATGGTCAGCGCCTCACGCAGCTTCAGGCGGAAGCGCTGGTTTAACCATTGCTGGCCGATGTTGAGGACGAGCAGCCCGCCCGCAATCATCGCGAAAACGACGAGTTGATCGAGAAAGGCGGTCAGGTCGCGCCGTTGCAGCGAATCGTAGAACGGCTGATTCCAGCGATTGAGCAGGATCTGGCCATAGGCCGTAGCGAGGATGACAGCGAGGATGCCACCGCCGAAGATCAGCAGCGCGCGACGCCCCGGCGAGAGTTTCAATCCCTGCCGGACCGTGGCCAGCTGATCGCGAAGGCTGCTCATTTCGGCCTGGACGGTGCTGGATACGTCGCTCATCGCCGTTGCGCTCCAGGAACGCCCAACCCGCTGGGCTCCTTGATTTGCCGGCCGAGCCGTGTCGCCCCCTGCGGTGAGAACACCGGCACGAAGACGCGCCGCGATGCACGCTGCGCCACCGGCACGCCCTGGTAGAGCCGCTTCTGCGCCGACACAGCGATGACGCCGGAGAAGATTGGCCACATTCGCCGCCCGGCGCTCTCGAAAAGTGACTGGAAGCGCATCATGAAACGGCGCTGCGAGGGCGGGAAATAAAGTCCGTCCGACCAGGCGGCCGGAGTGAAGTTCGCCTCGCGCAGAAGCTCGGCGATCTGCCCGCGCGAATAGGGCCTCCCGGTGCCGAACGGCGTATGTTCGAAACGCGCCCACACGCCGCGCCGGTTCGGCACGACGATGACGACGTGACCGGCCGGTGCCAGCACGCGCCAGACTTCATTCAGCGTCTCACGCGGATTTTCCGTGTGCTCCAGGGAATGGATCAGCAACATGCGGTCGACGGAAGAATCGACCAGCGGCAGCTCCTCATCGAAGACCAACGCCGTTGCCGACGGCCCGGCGGATGGCCAGATCACCGCACCCTGCGTGGCCGGCATGAAGGCGAGCGCCCGTTCAGTGTCGGCACCGAAACGCTCCAGCCAGGGCAGCGCATAGCCCAGCCCGACCAGCCTTTCGTTGGGCACGGAGGCCCAGATCGACGAGAGCGCCATGGTGATCGAGCGCTCGGCCAATTGTCCGAGCGGCGAGGCATAGAAGGAGCGCAGGTCGACAATATCCGAATGCATGGGCTGGACCGTATCTGCGGGAAGGCTGGTGTCAACAAACAGCGGTTCTGATGACCGCATCTTCCGACAAGTAGGGTCACGCCGGCATCTTTAAAGCATGTCGCGCAAAAGTGCGCAGCGGTTTTGCGATAGCGACATGCGAGAGAAAAACCTCATGCGCAAGGAGCGAATCTGAAAGATCGCGACACGCATTAGAGGGTGACAGGAACGGCCGATCACCCTATCTGTGCGGACGACAAAGGAGACCGGCGATGGCGATCGAAATCGAACAGTTCATGTGCCGCCAGGATAATTTCGGCGTGCTGCTGCGCGAGCCGGAAAGCGGCGCGGTGGCTCTCGTCGACGCGCCTGAGGAAGCCTCCATCACCGCCGCCATGAAACGCACCGGCTGGACACCGAAAACCATCCTGACCACCCACCACCACACCGACCATGTCGAAGCCAACCTGACGCTGAAGCAGCGTTTCAATCTCGAGATTATCGGCCCGGAGGCCGAGAAGGCCAAGATTCCCGGCATCGACCGTACCGTGAAGGGCGGCGACACCTTCAAACTTGGCGAAGAGACGGTCGAGGTGATCTTCACACCGGGCCACACTGCGGGTCATGTTTCCTATTATTTCCCGCAATCCGGTGTCGTCTTCACCGCCGACACGCTGTTTGCGCTCGGCTGTGGCCGCCTGTTCGAAGCGCCCGCCGCGGTGATGTTCGAATCGCTGAAGAAGCTCGCTGCGCTGCCGGCCGACACAAAGGTCTATTGCGGCCATGAATACACCTTGTCCAACGCCCGTTTCGCGCTGACGGTGGACCCTACCAACTCAGCCCTGAAGGAACGCGCAGCAAAGATCGAAAAACTGCGCGCCGCCGACAAGCCGACCCTGCCGACAACGATCGGAGAGGAACTGTCCACCAATCCGTTCCTGCGCTGGCACGACCCGGCGATCCGTCGCCATCTCGGCATGGAAAAGGCGAGCGACACCGAAGTCTTCGCCGAAATCCGCAAGCGCAAGGACGTGTTCTGATCATGACGCCGGCGGAAATCGTCGCGGCTCTCGACATGCAGCCGCACCCGGAAGGTGGATGGTACGTGGAGACCTTTCGCGACGCACCACAAGGCGGACGTGGCTATTCGACAGCGATCTATTTCCTGCTCGAACGCGGCCAGGTCTCAGCCTGGCACCGGGTCAAGGATGCTTCAGAAATCTGGCACTACCACGCCGGCGCTCCACTGGAACTGTCGTTGCATCGCGAGGGCCACGGCGTTACCCGGCATGTGCTGGGCGTCGATCTTGTCGCCAGCCAACGGCCGCAGATTGTCGTGCCTGCGGGCTGGTGGCAGACGGCGACAAGCCTCGGTGACTGGACGCTCGTTGGCTGCACCGTGGCGCCGGGCTTCAATTTTGGCGCGTTCGAAATGGCAGCGCCCGGCTGGCAGCCTTCCTAGCGCATCCTTGGTGCCGAAAATCGATGCCGACTTTCGAGAGCTAGGCCGCGAGCAGAAAGCCCAGCGTGATCGCCAGTTGCGCCAGATAGTAGAGCACCCACACCGCATAGCGCATCCAGATCCGATGGCGCTGCACCGCCTCGGCCAGGAATTTTTCGATCGCCAGAAGTGCATCCGAAGTCATGAACAGGACCGCGCCCCCGATTACGAGCGTGTTGCTGGTGGTCAATGCAGTCACCCCCATGGCGAAGATGGCGGTAACATAGACAGCAACGGGGACTTTGAGGTCCGAACCGATATGCGGCCACAGCAGACGCAGCATGCCGAGCGCGAAAACAGCCATGATGAGGGCTGCCACGATGTGCCAGGGCGTTTCGGTCAGCGACGGCAACCCATCGCCCGCGGCAGCGAACAGGACGACATAGGCGAGATGGGCAGCCAGGAAACTGCCCAGCCCGCCGAGGAAAGCCTTGTCGCCATCCTGTGACAGGAATGCGTCGCCCAGCGCACTGAGCGCCAGCGCGGCGACAAGCAGCACCGGCCCGCCTTGCAGATAAGCGAGCACGGCAAGCAGTGCGACCGCAAGCGTCTTTGCTGCCGAGCGCTTCCATGACGGCGCCGCATCGAGGGCAAAGGCGTAGAGCACTGCTGCCACGATCGAGAAGATCAGCGTGCCATTGGGTGTCGCTTCGATACCGCCGGGAAAGGGCATCATGCGCCGGCTCCGTTCTCGATCGCCTGGCGCTTGCCGAACAGCAGCGATTTCGCCGCCAGCACGGCACCGCCAGTGATGAGCACGCAGGCGGCAAGAATACGCAGGCTGGGCTCCGCGAAACCGGCGGCGATCAGCACCAGCGTAGACAGAAGCGGCGCGGCATAGCTCGCCGCACCCAGCACCTGGATGTTGCCGCGCTTCACGCCGATGTCCCAGGCGTAGAAGGCGGCTCCCACCGGCATCAGACCCAAACCGAATACCGCCAGCCATTGGCCTGCATTTGCGGGCCACACGGTCTGCTCGAGCAGCAGGTGGCAAACCAGGGACAGCACCGACGTCGCCAGGCAGAACCAGGTGACGATGGTGCTTGGCACCGATGGAAAGCGCCGCGACAAAAGCGAATAGGACGACCACAAAACCGCGCAGACCGCAGCCATTGCATAGCCGAAACCATAGCGGGGGTCGAAGGCCAGTCCGCCACCCTTTGTGACGATCAGGAAGGTGCCTGCAAGGCCGAGCAATGCACCGGCGACATGGTTCCAGGCCAGCTTTTCACCCGGCATCAGCGCCGAACCCAGCACGATCAGCAGCGGCCACAGATAGGCGATCAGGCTCGCCTCGACCGCGGGCGCATTACGCAGCGCTGTGAAGTAGAAGAAATGATAGCCGAACAGGCCGCCGATGCCGATCAGCCACACGATCGCCGGGATCGGCTCCGGTTTGGCGACTGGCATGAACAGCCTGGCTACGAGGCCGACGCAGGTCCCGATGGCGAAGGTGATTGCCGAAAGCTGGAAGGGCGGCATCGTCCCGGAAGCGTCCGTGAGCAGAGCCAGCAAGGCCCACATCGCCACGGCCGAGAAGCCAATCAATGTCGCGCGCGCCATATCCCCTCCGGTGGCGCATCTTTGCGCGCCTAACTTTTCGCCTCGAACCGTCGCGCCTTGACGGTGATCGTGCCGATTTCCGTGCCGACCGTGGCATGGATCGGCGCATATATCCCGGTTTGGCCGAGCGGCGCAAACGTCACCATGATCTTCGAACGATCGCGCAGGAACTTCAGCGCCTTGCGCCGCTGCGCATAGCCGGACACCGGCTGAAACGTCATCAGGCAGGTCACGGTCGGTCCTTGGTAGCCCTTCACCGCCATCTTGCCCTTGCTGACCGGCGTCAGCACCAGATTGGCGCGCATCTCGCCATCATACATCTTCACCGTACGGCCGCAGACTTCATCCAGGCTGCCGGCACGGATGACCGTTGCGCCGATCGGATCGGCGACGCCTTTCAGGTCACCGGCATCCAGCGGCAACCAGTCGTCGCCGCGTGGTTTCGGGGGTGGCAATACCTTGGAGGACGATACGCCGCCGCCGGAAAAGCGGATGTCGACCATCGAGACTTTCTTGCCCGAAGTGTAGTCCGCGCGGAAAGCCTGCGGCTGGATGCCGGCGCGTGAAAAACGGCCGGAGGCCGTCAACGTACCGGTGGTGTCGTCGAAGATCAGTGCCAGCCCCGCTGCCGAGGCGCTGCCATCGATGATGTATTTGTCACCCTCGTAGCGGCTGTCGAAACTTGACCGCGCCACGGTGATGCCGAGAAAGGAAATCGTGTATTCGCCGTGGAAAGCTTCCGCGGCAGGCGCCGCGGAGGTAGCCATGGTGGTGCCGCCAAGCAGGGCAGCGAGGACAAGGGTCGGGCGCGGCATCGAAACGTCGGTCCTTTCAAGATTGGCTCTAATGTCCCTGATGGCTTCTCAAGCGGGCAAATCCGGCGAATCTATGGGGCGCCGTCAAGGCATTTGATGATCTGAAGCATGGCTTGTCCCTCAACGCCGCAAATGCTGTTGCGTTGCACCATCAGCCTGTGAAATATGCATCCTGCAAAACGCCGGAGAGCCGGCGAACCAAAATTTGACCCGGAGAGGCCCGATGAACGCTCCCGCCGCAGCTTCCACCACTTTTGTCCCCTTGCGCCTTGCTGGCCGTTCGCTCACCGTCCAGGCGGTCGCGGTCTTCCTGGGCACGCTGTTCCTCGCAGCCTCCTCCTGGATCGAGGTGCCGATGTTCCCGGTGCCAATGACCATGCAGACTTTCGCCGTCACGCTGGTCGGCGCGCTTTTCGGCTGGCGCCTCGGCCTCGTCACCGTTCTGGCTTGGCTGGGTGAAGCCGCCATCGGCTTCCCGGTTCTCGCCGGTGGCGCTGGTGGCCTCGCCTACTTCGCCGGCCCGACCGCCGGTTACCTCGCCGCGTTCCCGATCGCAGCAGCCTTTGTCGGCTGGCTGGCGGAACGTGGCTGGACTGCCGAAGGCCGTCTGGTCCGCAACGTCGTCGCCATGCTGGCCGGCAATGCCTTCATCCTGGTGTTCGGCACGCTGGTGCTGGCCGGCATGATCGGCGCGGAAAAGGCCTACACTTTCGGTTTCGCCCCATTCGTGCTCGGCGGCATCCTGAAGGCAGTGCTGGCCACCGCGACCATCGAAGCTGTACGCCGCGGCAAGATCTCGATCTGAGACCTTCTTCTGCGGAGCTGACGTGACCGTCCGCATCCGCGCCCACCACCTGCTGTGCATGCTGACTTTTGTCGGCAAGGGCTACAGCGCGGCCTTCACCAAAGGCTACGACCAGGTGGTGCAACGACTGAACAGCGGCGAGGACATGCTCCTCGTCGCCGGCCCGGATGACATCTGCCGACCGCTGCTGGGCGACACCGACGCCCATTGTTTCCGCGACACTGTGCCCGAACGCGATCGTCTCGCCGCCAATGCGGTCGAGGCTTTGATCGGCCGCCCGATTCGCGAAGGCGAGCGCTTTTCGCTCGATGCATCGATGATCAAACAGATGCGCGAGGCCTTTCATGCCGGCACGACGCGCGAAGCCTGCCATGGCTGCGAATGGTTTGATCTGTGCAGCACTGTTGCCGATTCCGGCTTTGGTGGGGTTCGTCTCAACCACCACCGCGCATAGGCCGGCCATATCCAGTCCTGTATACTGCTGGTTGCCCGGTTGCTAAGCCGAACAACGCTTGACGCCCCCACGAAATGGCACTATGGAACGCCAACTTTTTCCTTAAGGCCGCCGAGAGCATCGCGCGCCATCTGGCGTGGCTCGAAGGTTTGGCCGGTATGAACTGAAGGTAGCAAAAATGTCCCGCGCTTGCGAACTCACCGGCAAAGCCGTCCAGACCGGCAACAATGTGAGCCACGCCAACAACAAGACCCGGCGCCGCTTCCTGCCGAACCTGGTCAATGTCACGCTGATCTCTGAAGCGCTGAACCAGAACGTGCGCCTGCGCATTTCGGCCAACGCCCTGCGTTCGGTCGAGCATCGCGGTGGCCTCGACGCTTTCCTGGCCAAGGCCGATGTGAAGGAACTGTCGCAGCGCGCTCGCCTGCTGAAGAAGCAGATCGCCAAGAAGACCGCTGGCCAGGAAGCCGCCTGATTTCTTTTCAGGCGGGGGACGACCGCCTGGGCATCGGACTGGCCTTGGCCTAGCCTGATCCATCCGATGCTCGAATGCAGGATGCGCCGCCCGTCCCGGCCAGGCGCTCCACTGGTTCCATTACCCAGGATAAAAAAATGCGTTTCCTTTCGCAGTATCTGCCTTTCGTGATTGCCATGGCGCTTGTCGTCGTGGCTTCCAACATTCTCGTTCAGTTCCCGATGCAGGGACAGGTTGGGGCACTGTCGCTTGCCGATATCCTCACGTGGGGCGCCTTCACCTATCCGTTTGCCTTCCTCGTCACTGACCTTGCCAATCGCCGCTATGGACCGGCTGTGGCCCGCCGCATCGTCTTTGTCGGCTTCATGGCTGCCGTCGCCTGCTCCATCGTGGCGCCGCCGCTCCTGTTCCGTGCCGGCCTGATCGAGTTCGACACGGCAGCTGCCCGTTTGGTGCGCATCGCCTGCGCTTCCGGCGCCGCCTTCCTGACCGCGCAGCTTCTGGATGTCACAGTGTTCAACTGGCTGCGCCGCCAGAGCTGGTGGCGCGCGCCGATCTTTGGCACTCTCGTCGGCTCGGTGTTCGACACGCTGATCTTCTTCTCGATCGCCTTTTCCGCTGCCTTCGCCTTCATTGGCCCTGACGACGCCTTCGCACTGGAGAATGCACCGCTGCTCGGGCTGTTCTCGGTGGAAACCACACGCTGGCTGTCCTGGGCATTGGGTGACCTGTCGGTGAAGCTTATCATCGCCGTCGTCGCGCTGATTCCCTACCGACTGATAGCGGCACGCTGGAACCAGCCGGTCACGGTCGAGCCTTGATACCGTGGGAACAACTCGACGCCGCCAGGACGCCTGACGGCAAACAAGAATTGCGGCTGAAACGGCGCGGCAGCGAATTCTCCATCATGCTCGGCTCGAACGAGCTGATGAACAGCCGTCTCAGTGGCTCTGAGCAGGCGCTCGCCCGGCTCTCGCTGGAGAAACTCGGCAAGCGCGACCACATCCATGTCCTGGTTGGCGGCCTCGGCATGGGGTTCACCCTGCGTGCCGCGCTTGCCGAACTCGGCAGCGACGCGAAGGTCACCGTCGCCGAACTCGTGCCGGCGGTGATTGCCTGGGCACAGGGCCCGATGTCCGACATCTTCAACGGCTGCCTCGACGATGCGCGCGTCACCGTCAGGCAAAGCGATGTCGGCCGTCTGATCGACGCTGCCCGCCTGGAATTCGATGCCATCTTGCTCGATGTCGATAACGGACCCGAAGGGTTGACCCAGGACAGCAACGACACGCTCTATGGCTTCGCCGGTCTCAAGGCCGCGCGTACCGCACTGAAGCCAGGTGGTGTGCTGGCCGTCTGGTCGTCGGGTCCGGACCGCGGTTTCACCCGCCGCCTGCAACAGAGCGGCTTCTCGGCCGAGGCATTGACCGTGCGCGCCCACGGCAAGCGCGGTGCAAAGCACACCATCTGGCTCGCTATCAGCCCGCGCTAGCATTCTCATGGCGAGGCGCGGCGTCCGACGACGCCCATTCCTTTAACGACGCGAACACGCATATCGCAATGAACTGCTCGCGCCTGGCTCTACCGGCTGATCGGCAGTGATGTTTTTCTCCGTTCTCAACAGACCGCCGGAGAAATCATGGTCACCTGTTACCTGCGCTACATTCTCAATCCCGCGCGGCTCAAGGAGTTCGAACATTACGGTCGGCTGTGGATCCCGCTTGTCGAAAAATTTGGCGGCACCCATCACGGCTATTTCATGCCCTCGGAAGGAGCGAGCAATGTTGCGCTCGCCCTGTTCACCTTCCCCAGCCTTGCCACCTATGAAGAATACCGGACAAAAGCTGCAGCGGATCCGGACTGCCAGGCCGCCATGCGCTACTACGAGGAAACCCAGTGTTTCCTGAGTTATGAACGTTCCTTCTTCCGCCCAGTCTTCGAATGACGAAGCTTAGCTGACGGGATCAGACCAAATGACTGTTGTTGTAAGACCGCTCGGCAAAGCCGAGCGCCAGGCCGTTGTCGCCCTCAGTGTTGCCGATGAGCAGGACGACTTTGTCGCGACCAACGCAGAATCCCTGGAAGAAGCCGACGAGAACCCCGCTTGCGTGCCGCTCGGCATCTTCGTGGGCGATCAGCCTGTCGCCGTTGACGACTTGGTTTCCGGGGGCGACCTGGTCGGCTTCGCCATGTACACGCTGGACGCCGACGACGGAAACTGGTGGATTTATCGTCTGATGATCGACCAGCGTTTCCAGAAGCGCGGTTATGGTCGTGCCGGCTTGCGTGCGGTGGTCGAACGTATGTCTGCCATTCCCGGCTGCGACGCTATTTATCTCGGCGTCGTCCAGGAAAACCGCGCTGCGGCTGCATTCTACCGGCAGGAAGGTTTTCAGGAGACCGGCCAGATTCTCGGTGACGAGACCGTCATGTGCCTTGAACTCAAGAAGCCCGAACGCTTGGGTTCTGTCACACCCGGCGGAGCCTGGAGCGGAATGCAGTTACGTTGAATCGACAGCCCGCTCGATCTCTTTTTGGAGCATGATCCCGAAAACCGGTTCCCACTTTTCGGGATCATGCTCCAAAGGCGGGCACGACAATCACTTCGAAGCCTGCAACGGCCCGAAGAATCCGATGATGCTGTCGATATGGCTGCCGTCCGAGCTGATAACAGCAATGTCGAGCCCTTCTGGCAGCCTGGTGCCGTCGGCCTCGACGACGCGCCAGCCGAAACGCGCGATGCCATGATGCATATCGACAGCTGTGGTGCGTTCGATCCGCGCGCCGGGCCGGCTCGCTCTTATCCTGACGATATGGGCCAGCAATTCTTCGGCGCCTGTCGTGTCCGCGCGCGGATCGGTATAGGTCGCATCCCTGGCCCAGACCGCATGCAGGAGCGTTGCCCTCCGCGCATCGTCGGCTTCATTCCAGACAGCGCAATAACGATCGATCAGGTCAGTGACGTCGGCTGGCATCGGTCGGCCTCGAAGCGTGCTGATCCTAGCCTAGAGCAATTCCAGGGAAAGTGTGTAGCGGTTTTCCATGCGGAATTGCGTAAGAACAAACAGGCAGAGCGTTTCAGCGTTTCCGTGAAAACGGAAACGCTCCGGCATCAACACCGAACCCGTCTCACTCCTCGCTGAGGATGAACTCCAGGTAGAGGTTGCGCTGCAGGATGGAGTGATTGTCGTCGGAGACCAGCGACACGATCAGCTTGCCGTCGTCGCGCCGCCAGACATCCATGCCTTCCATGTTGTCGATCTGATAGGCCATGTCGGCCTCCAGCAGCATTGGGCCATCGACAACCTTGCCTTTGGCGATCTCGGCGCCGGCGATACGGCGCAACCGCATCTTGACGCCGCCAGCCATCGAGAAGGAGCGCTCCAGAAGCAGCAGATCACCACCGGGAAGGAACGCGCCGTCGGTGATGTCGAACTCGCCATTGCGCTTGACTGTGAAGATGCCCTTGCCCGGCCCTTCAATGATGGCCGCATAGATATTGCCGCTCTTGTCCAGGCTCTTTTCAGACACGACCACCAGAGCGCCTTTCAGCGGACCATCGGCCGGCGCGCGTGTAACGGTCTCGAAGCCGCGGTTCCTGCGCAGCTCGTTTGCCGGAATGAGGAAGTCGAGCAGCTTGAACGGCGCTTTCATGCCGGTCGGATCGATCTTGAACTGCGCAACACGATGGTTGCGCTCGAAGCCGACGGTGGCGATGCCGTCCTTGACGTTCAGGCCTTCGGCGTCGACTTCCCATTTCCTGTCGATCGGCTGGCCTTTTTCATCCACCATCTGCTGCATGGTGAAGTTGAAGATGGCGAAGGGCTGGCCTTGCGCCATGCGTGCGATGGACCCGAAATACCAGAAACCGGTGTCGGTCACGCCGATGAAGTCACTGCCCGGAGTGAGAAACCGGAAAGCCGACAGGGCGCCGAAATCGCGCGACGAGCCGGTCATCTCAAGCCCGCCGACGAACTCCAGCGGTCCGAACTTCCTTTCGTCCCGGCCAATATGGAACTGGGTGATCTGCCGCACGCTGATTTCGACCGGCTCGACAGCCTGACGGCCTGCTGCGAAAGCCGATGAGGTGGCCAGGAAGCCAACGACGAATGCAGCAAAGAGCCGAAGTCGTGCAGGCATCGACACCCGCTCCGAACGGCTCACGAAGCGCGCCTGAAACCACCGCGGCGTATATCGCGCGCGGTCTCCTCGCCGAACAGCGAGGCAAGTTGCTCGGTCATCGCACCGGCCAGCTCTTCCGCATCGACGATGGTGACGGCGCGGCGATAATAACGCGTGACGTCGTGACCGATACCGATGGCAAGCAGCTCCACCGGCGACCGATCTTCGATCAGTTCGATCACCGCGCGCAGGTGCCGCTCCAGATAGTTGCCCGGATTGACCGAAAGCGTGGAATCGTCGACCGGCGCACCGTCGGAGATCATCATCAAGATCTTGCGCTGCTCGGGCCGGGCGATAAGCCGGTTGTGCGCCCACAACAGCGCCTCGCCGTCGATGTTCTCCTTGAGCAGGCCCTCGCGCATCATCAGGCCGAGGTTACGCCGCGCGCGACGCCAGGGGGCATCGGCCGATTTGTAGACGATGTGGCGCAGGTCGTTGAGGCGGCCGGGTGCCGGCGGCTTGCCGTCCTTCAGCCACTTCTCGCGCGCCTGTCCGCCCTTCCAGGCACGTGTCGTAAAGCCCAGGATCTCCACCGAGACCCCGCAACGCTCCAGCGTACGCGCCAGAATGTCGGCACAGGTCGCCGCCACAGTGATCGGCCGGCCGCGCATGGAGCCTGAATTGTCGAGCACCAGTGACACCACCGTATCGCGGAACTTGGTGTCACGCTCCTGCTTGAAGGACAGCGGCTGCATCGGATCAATGACGACGCGCACCAGGCGCGCCGGATCGAGATAACCTTCCTCCAGGTCGAAATCCCACGAGCGGTTCTGTTGCGCCATCAGACGGCGCTGCAGCCGGTTGGCCAGGCGGCCAACCACGCCCTGCAGATTGGCTAGCTGCTTGTCGAGGAAGGCGCGCAGGCGGTCGAGTTCCTCCTCATCGCACAGTTCCTCCGCACCCACCGTCTCGTCGAAGGCAGTGGTGAAGACCTTGTAGTCGACATCCTTGGAGATCGTGGCGAAGGGGTTGTCATTGCGCTTGGCCTCGCCGGGCGTCTCGGCGTCGGCTTCCTCTTCGTCGGACAGGTCCTGCGAGGTAGCGTCCGTGGCCTCCGCCTCGGCGGAGTCCTCGTCATCGTCGGAGGCGTCGGCGTCCTCGGCCTGTGACTGGTCGGAACCGGAATCGTCCTCGCCGCCTTCCTCGCTCTGTTCCTCGCCTTGCGGCTGGTTCTCGTTGTCGTCCTCGGTATCGTCGGTTTCCTGGTCGTCGCCGAGTTCCTCGGCCATTTCCATGGAAGCGAGCATCTCGCGCACGACACGGGCGAAGGCCTGTTGGTCTTCCAGCTTTCCGGCAAGTCCGTCGAGATCGGCAGCAGCCTTGTCCTCGACCCAAGGCCGCCAGAGATCGACCATGCGTTCGCCGCTCTTCGGCACCGCGCGGCCGGTCAGCTTTTCGCGGACCATCAGCGCCAGCGCTTCCTCGAGCGGCGCATCGGCACGATCACGCACGTCGGCCAGATTGGCCTTGGCGTATTTGTCTTCCAGCATCGTGCCGATGTTGTCGGCGACGCCAGCCATCATGCGCGAACCGATCGCCTCGACACGGGCCTGCTCGACCGCGTCGAAAATGGCGCGCGCCTGCTTGCCTTCCGGGGCCAGCTTGGTGTGGATGCGGACATCGTGGCAGGCGCGTTTCAACGCCATGGAATCGCCGAGACCGCGGGTGACCGCAATATCGATGGCTGAAGCCTTCTTCGGCAGTTCCGGCAGGCGGGCACGGCTGCCGGCCAGCGCCGGTCGCTCCTTGGCGAAGCCGACTTCCATCTCCTTGTCGCCGGAGATCGCCCGCATGCACACCGTCACGGCACGCTTGAAGGCATCCGTGTCCGAGCCGTTCTTCGGCTTGTTGCGCGTGTTGTCGCCGGGGCCGGCCATGGAACTTCCTGCTTAGCCAAGCACCACGTTGGCGGAGCTCTCCGGGAGATCCTCACCGAAGGCACGCTGATAGAACTCGGCCACCACCGAACGCTCGAGCTCGTCGCACTTGTTCAGGAAGGTCAGCCGGAACGCCATGCCGACATTGCCGAAGATCTCGGCATTTTCGGCCCAGGTGATCACGGTACGCGGGCTCATCACGGTCGACAGGTCGCCATTGATGAAAGCCGAACGCGTCATGTCGGCAACGCGCACCATCTTGTTGACGATGTCCTTGCCCTTGTCGTTCTTGTAGTGCTTGGCCTTGGCCAGCACGATGGCGACTTCGTTGTCGTGCGGCAGGTAGTTCAGCGTGGTCACGATCGACCAGCGGTCCATCTGCGCCTGGTTGATCTGCTGCGTGCCGTGGTAAAGGCCGGTGGTATCGCCGAGGCCGACCGTGTTCGCGGTTGCGAACAGGCGGAAGGCCGGATGCGGGCGGATGACACGGCTCTGGTCGAGCAGGGTCAGGCGGCCAGACGATTCCAGCACGCGCTGGATGACGAACATCACGTCCGGACGGCCGGCATCATACTCGTCGAAGCAGAGCGCGACATTGTGCTGATAGGCCCAGGGCAGGATGCCGTCACGGAATTCAGTGACCTGCATGCCTTCCTTGACCACGATCGCGTCCTTGCCGACGAGATCGATACGGCTGACATGGCTGTCGAGGTTGACGCGCACGCAGGGCCAGTTGAGGCGGGCGGCAACCTGCTCGATATGCGTCGACTTGCCGGTGCCGTGATAGCCCGACACCATGACGCGACGGTTGTAGGCAAAGCCGGCGAGGATCGCCATCGTGGTGTGCTGATCGAACAGATAGTCCGGGTCAACATCCGGAACATGCTCCGTGGCCACCGAGTAGGCCGGCACGACCATCTTGGATTCGAAGCCGAATTTTTCCTTCACCGACACCGTCGTGTCAGGCAGGTTGGCGATATCGCGATCGACCTTGTTCATGCGTCTCAACGTCTCCACGGGCAAAGCGTTGCGCTTCGCCGGCAACCCAAATTGTTCGGGGCGGTCATAAAACCTTTTCCAACCCGAGGATAGTTGGAAAAAGGCACGACCTCAGCTCAGCTTGAGCTCAACACAGGCCTGCCTGCTTGAGCACGCGATAGGCTTGCAGCACATCGCGGAACCGGTCTTCCGAACCTCTGTCACCGCCATTCGCATCCGGATGGTGGCGCTTCACGAGTTCCTTATACCGCGCCTTGATCTCTTGGCCAGTCGCCTTTGTGTCAAGGCCAAGCGTTTCCAGCGCCTTGGCCTCAAGCGGCTTCGCCTTGCGTTCGCGCGGGGCGCCGTGGTCTCGCGGCTCATTGAACAGGTTATAGGGATCACGCATGCGGTTGTAGTAGCCGGCACGGCCGGAACGCTGCTTCGCGAAATCGGGCGCGGTATGGGTGCCGCCGTTGGTGCCCATGGTCCAGGTCGGGCGATGCCCGGTCGCCGCTTCCTTCTGGAACCGCGCGATTTCGGAATCGGGAACGCCCGAAAAATAGTTGAAGCCCTTGTTGTACTCGCGCACGTGGTCGAAGCAGAATTTGAAATATTTCCCTTCGGCCATGCGTCCGACCGGTGCGCGATGCGTGCCCGGTTCCTTGCAGCCGTCCCACTGGCAGGTCGGTGCGCGCGACTTCAGCTCCGCGTCCTTTTCCGGACGAATGCGGAGTTTTTCGAAATATTTTGGATAGGGCTTCATCTGACCCCATTTATGGGCTGTTCGCCCGGCGATACAAGAATTGACATTTCGGCGATGATCGCCCTAACCGCTGAATCGCGGCTTAAACGGGGCGACGACAGCCGGCCGGCGACGAAAATTGTTGGCGATCAAGCCTATGTGGTGAAGGAGAACGACAATGTCCATGCAGACGGCGATGGAAAAAAAGCTGACCGATGCTTTTGCGCCTGAAAGACTGGCCATTGTCAACGAAAGCCACCTTCATGCCGGCCATCACCACGTCGAGAACGATCATCATGCCACTTTCGATGGCACCGGTGAGACCCATTTCCGCATCCGCATCGTTTCGCCTGCCTTTTCCGGCATGAGCCGCATCGAGCGCCATCGCGCCGTCAATGCCCTGCTGGCCGACGAGTTGAAGGCTGGCCTGCACGCTTTGGCGATCGAACCGGCCGCGCCTGGCGAAAAGACGCGCTGGTAGTCCGAAACTTGAAACACTTCTTTCGCCGTCGAGCCTAGACGACTTCTCCTCAGCTTGGAAAACTCCCAGGCTGGGGGAGATCATCGATATGCCACTTCACACGCGACTGGCAGCGGAGGCGCTGGCGACGGCATTGCTGCTCGCCACGGTCATCGGCTCGACCATCATGGGCACGACATTGGCGCCCGACAATCCGGCCTTTGCGCTCTTTGTCACTTCGACCTCTACCGGCAGCATGTTGTTCGTGCTGATTTCCGCCTTCGGACCGGTGTCGGGCTCGCATATAAACCCTGTTGTCAGCGTCGGGCTTGCCGCTACCGGCGACTTCGCCTGGCGCGACTGCCTTCCTTATTGTGCTGCCCAGTTGATCGGCGCGATCATCGGCATCTGGGTGGCGCATGCGATGTTCGAGCAGCCGGTGTTGCAGCTCTCCGTGACGACACGCGGCAGCTTCGGCATATGGCTTTCGGAAGCGGTGGCGACATTCGGCCTGCTGCTGGTCGTGCTCGGCTGCGCTGCCCGCAAGCCCGCGGCGACTGCCGCTGCGGTCGGCCTCTACATCGCCGCCGCCTACTGGTTCACCGCGTCCTCTTCCTTCGCCAATCCTGCCATGACGGTTGCCCGCGCCTTTACGGCGACCGCCGCGGGCATCCGTCTCGCCGATGTCGCCGGCTGGATTGTTGCGCAGTGCCTCGGCGCTTTCGCGGCATACCTTGTCGCACGCCTGTTCTGGCCGAGGGCTACTGCAGCTTCGGAGCCTCTTGCTGCTGAATCTCTACGGACGCCGGCCTGATCCTGATCCGTGCGATGCGGTTCTTGTCACGCTTCATCACCAGGAAGCGCTTGCCGTGGAAGGTGAAGGCCTGCTTCTCGACCGGGATCGACTGCGCCTCGTGAATGATGAGGCCAGCGATCGTCGTCGCCTCCTCATCGGGCAGCGTCCACCCCAGGGCCCGGTTTAGGTCTCGGATCGAGACCGTACCTTCCACCACCACCGAGCCGTCGGCTTCCTGCTTCACGCCCTGGACATCGATGTCGTGCTCGTCGGAAATTTCCCCGACGATTTCTTCGATGATGTCCTCCAGCGTCAGCAACCCTTCAACCTCGCCATATTCGTCGACGACGATGGCGATATGGGCGCGCCGGCGCAGGAAAGCGTTGAGCTGCTCCTCCAGGCTGGTCGTGTCCGGAACGAACCAGGGCTTCGCCGCAATTTTCAGGATGTCGATCCGCGAAAAATCGTTGTCCACTTCGTTGAGCGCACGCAGCAGGTCCTTTGCGTGAAGAATTCCGACGATGTTGTCGAGCGAACTCCTCCACAATGGCAACCTGGTATGCGGGCTCTGCAGCACTTCGCGCACGATCGCCTCGGGCGCGTTGTCGGCGTTGACGGAGCGCATGTTGGTACGATGAACCATGACGTCGGAGACTTCCAGCTCGCGCAGCGTCAGCAGCGCTTCGACCCGGTTGCGGTCCTCTTTCATGGCTTTCGCTTCGCTGCGCAGCCGCGAGATCACCGCGCGCGCCTCCTGCTGCGTCAGGCGTCGCCGTTTCCGGCTGATCAGTTGCAGGCCAAACGAGGCAAGCAGTGGCTTGCGGAGCAGGACGGCCAGTATCGCGAGGACAACCAGCCCGGCGGCAACGATCCATCCCGCCATTCCGCTCATTCGAGACTGTCTCGCAGGAACGCCACCACTTCCGAGGCTGGCACATCCCTGGCGATGAAGGATTGGCCAATGCCGCGCGTCAGAATGAAGGTCAACGCACCACGCGACACCTTCTTGTCCTGGGTGATGTAGTCGAACAGTTTTTCCGGCCCCGGCAGTTCGCCTGGAATGTCGACGACACGCGTCGGCAGGCCGACTGCCTTCAGATGGGCTTCGACACGCACTGCGTCATCCTGGCTCGCCAGGTTCAGCCGCGCGGAGAACCGATGCGCCAGCACCATGCCGATCGACACGCCTTCGCCGTGCACCAGCCTGGCGCCGTCATAGGCGGTCGCAGCCTCCAGCGCGTGACCGAAGGTGTGGCCGAGATTGAGCAGCGCGCGATCCCCGGTTTCGAATTCATCGCGCGCCACCACATCGGCCTTGGCCCGGCAAGCTTCAGCGATGGCCTCGATGCGGGCATCACCACCGTCAAAGACCTCCTGCCAGTTCTTTTCCAGCCAGGCGAAGAAGGCAGGCCGGTCGATCAGGCCGTATTTGGCGAGTTCCGCATAGCCAGCCCGGAATTCCCGGATGGGCAGCGTGTCAAGCACACCGCTGTCGGCCAGCACCAGCTTTGGCTGATGGAAGACACCGATCAGGTTCTTTCCGCGCGCGCTGTTGATGCCGGTTTTGCCGCCAACCGAAGAATCGACCTGGGCAAGCAGCGAGGTCGGCACCTGCACGAAATCCATGCCGCGCCGGACGATACCTGCGGCGAAGCCGGCCAGATCGCCGATCACGCCGCCGCCCAGTGCGACAACGGCATCGCGGCGTTCCAGCTTCGCACTCAGGATCGCGTCGACCACGTCCTGCAGATGATCGAAGCTCTTGGTTTTTTCACCGGCGGGCAGCATGACGGTCGCGGCGACGGCCACGCCGCCGCTTTCCAGCCCGTTTTTCAGCGTTTCGAGATGGCTTGCCGCGACATTCTCGTCGGTGACGATCGCCACGCGTGTGCCGGGCAGGCGGGCAGAAACCGTCTCGCCGGCACGACCGAGCAAGCCGGGACCGATCAGGATGTCATAAGCGCGGTCACCCAGCCCGACCTCGACGGTGACGGTCTTGCTCATGCCTGCCCCTCGCCGACGACAACGGCCGTCTGGATGCTGAAATGACCGCACAGTGCCGCAATCACTTCCTCGGCGATCACTTCCTTGCGCTCGTCGCGCGTCGGCACGGTGACATCGGCCAGCGCATAGGTCGGATAGCGATCGTCCATCAGTTTCTGCAGCGTGGCGCGCGGGTTGACCGTCTTCAAGAGGGGGCGGTTCTGCTTCTTGGACACGCGATCCATCAAAAGATCGAGATCGGCTTTCAGCCACACGGAAATGCCTTGTGCGGCGATCGCCTCACGGGTCTGCGCGTTCATGAAGGCGCCGCCACCGGTGGAAAGCACCTGCGGGCCTTGTTCCAGCAGGCGCAGGATGACCCGCTGCTCGAGCGCACGGAATTCCGTCTCGCCGTAACGTTCGAAAAGCTCGGGGATGGTCATGCGCGACACGTCCTCGATCTCCTGGTCGCTGTCGATGAAGTTGAGCCCGAGTGCTCCAGCCGTCTTGCGGCCGATTGCCGTCTTGCCGGCCCCCATTAATCCGACAAACACGATGGAACGGCCGCCAAGCCGTTCGATCAGCGCGACACGGCTTTCGTCCTGCGGAATGACGGCTTGCGGGTTCATTGCCGGCGTATCGACATGAAAAGCCCCTTTGCGTCAAGCGGCGCAGGTCGCGAACCACCCTTGAAATGACCGAATCGCCGTCCCATAACGGGACGTTTCCGGCAACACCACAGAATCAAGGCGCCACCCGAACCCATGCCGACCCTGCTCCGCCTCGTTGTAACCCTGGCGATCCTGGCCGGCATTACCTATGGCGCGATGTTCGCGCTGGTGATGTTCGTTTCACCCAAGCAGGCCGAGCTTTCGGTGCGCATCCCGGCCGAAAAGCTCAACCCGAAGAAAAACTAATGCGCGTCGCGATCTTTCAGATCTGCTCCTTGCGAATTAGGTCCTTTGTTTCACGCATGTCGTTATCGCAAAACCGCTGCACACTTTTGCGCGACATGCTTTGGCCAGCAAAAGAGCCTGCGCCATGAGCAGTGCCGCCCGCATCGAAGCCTTCCTCGAGATGATGAGTGCCGAGCGGGGCGCTGCCGAGAACACGCTGGCCAGCTATCGCCGCGATCTCGAAGATGCCGCCTCCGCCATCAAGGGTGGCCTGGCCAATGCCGCCCCCGGCGACATCCGCGGCTATCTCGACGGCATCGCAGCACAGGGCTTCGCGCCGACGTCACAGGCGCGCAAGCTTTCGGCGCTGCGCCAGTTCTTCAAATTTCTCTATGCCGAGGGCCTGCGCCAGGACGATCCCACCGGCACGCTGGACAGCCCGAAGAAAGGCCGCCCGCTGCCGAAGACGATGGGCGAGGCCGAAGCAGGCCGCCTGCTCGACCGCGCGGCTGCCGAAGCGAAGGAACCACCGTCTGGTAGCGATCCCCTGGGTGCACTCAGGCTGCATGCGCTGGTGGAAGTGCTCTACGCCACGGGGTTACGCGTTTCCGAACTTGTCGGTCTGCCGGTGACGGTGGCGCAGCGTGACGACCGCTTCTTCATGGTGCGCGGCAAAGGCAACAAGGAACGAATGGTGCCGCTTTCAACCAAGGCCCGCCTCGCCATGACTGCCTGGCTTGCCGCGCGCGCCAAGGTACCGGCCTATGCCGAAAGCGCTTTCCTGTTTCCATCCTCGTCCGACAGCGGCCACCTGCCCCGTCAGGTCTTCGCGCGCGACCTGAAAGGCCTGGCAGCCCGCGCCGGCATTGCAGCGTCGAAGATATCGCCGCACGTCCTGCGGCATGCCTTCGCAAGTCATCTGCTGCAGAACGGCGCGGACCTGCGCGCCGTGCAGCAATTGCTCGGCCATGCCGACATTTCGACCACGCAGATCTACACCCATGTTCTCGAGGAAAGGCTCGTCCGGCTGGTCAACGATCACCATCCGCTTGCCGACTAGGCCCGGTGTCGCTATGTGAGGGCGACGTTTCACAGCTCGGAACTGCCGTTACGGCTTCCTGTCCATCTGTTTTCCGGCGCAGCGGTCCCCTCACGAATGTACAATTATCTCGACTTCGAAAAACCGGTTCAGGACCTCGAGGGCAAGATCCTCGAACTGAAGAAGCTTGCCGAGAGCGGCGAGGCCGTCGATGTCGCCGACGAGATCGCGCGGCTCGAAAAGCGGGCGCGCGAAGCGCTGCGCGAGGCTTACAAGGCGTTGACGCCATGGCAGAAGGTGCAGGTGGCGCGCCACCCCGACCGACCGCATTGCCTTGACTACATCAGCGGCCTGTTCACCGATTTCACGCCGCTGGCCGGCGACCGCGGCTTCGGCGAAGACCAGGCCATCGTCTGCGGTTTCGCCCGCTTCCGTGGAGAATCGGTCGCCGTCATCGGCCAGGAAAAGGGCTCCGATACCGCCAGCCGCCTGAAGCACAATTTCGGCTCGGTCCGGCCCGAAGGCTACCGCAAGGCGGTGCGCGTCATGGAAATGGCCGATCGTTTCAAGGTACCGCTGGTTACGCTGGTCGACACCGCCGGTGCTTTCCCGGGCGTCGATGCCGAAGAACGCGGCCAGGCCGAGGCGATCGCTCGTTCGACGTCGGCAGGGCTGGCGCTGAAAGTGCCGTCGATCTCGATCGTCATCGGCGAAGGCGGTTCTGGCGGCGCGATCGCGATTGCGACGGCCAACCGCGTCTACATGCTCGAACACGCGATCTATTCTGTGATTTCGCCCGAGGGTGCCGCTTCCATTCTGTGGCGCGACACCACGCGTTCGAAGGATGCGGCGACGAACATGAAGATCACCGCGCAGGACCTGCTCGAGCTCAAGATCATCGACGCCATCATTCCCGAACCGCTCGGCGGTGCCCATCGCGAGCCCGAGAAGGTGATCGGCGCCACCGGCGACCTGATCGCCAAGACGATGCAGGATTTCGCCAGTTCGAACGCCGATTTCCGCGAGCAGCGCCGCGAAAAATACCTCGCCATGGGGCGTTCGCTCTGAGGAATTGACCGAAACGGCCGTATCGCAGGCGGCGCAGCCGTCTGTCTGGGCGAGCCCGATGCTCCAAAAAATGTGGCGAAGAACCTGTTTTCCGCCACAAAATTGCCGCCGCTTTCGGCTCAGTCACTTTGTCGGGAAGACTGCCGGCGCTGCTTGCAGTAAGGAAATTTCAAGGTTAACGGGCTTAGGGTCCATCGATGTTCGGGTAACGCCTGGGCCTTGAAGCCCGTGGTGTACAATTAGAAGACGACAGCGCATCCATGTTCGCGAAACTTGCACGCACCGGCTTCATGATCAGCGTTCTTGCCGTGGCCGGCTGTAACGAAAAGTCGGTTGCCGACTTCGTACCACAGGGCGCCAACAAGCAGCTGTCTGAAAAAATCCTGGCCGACATGCGCGCCAAGGGCATGAATCGCGAGTCACCGATCGTCGGGCGCATCTTCAAGGAAGAGAATGTCGTTGAGGTCTGGAAGCAGAAGACCAACGGCCGTTACGAGATCATCGCCAGCTATCCGATCTGTCGCTATTCCGGCAAGCTCGGCCCCAAATACACCGAGGGCGACCGCCAGGCACCGGAAGGTTTTTACACGGTGCGCCCCGGTCAGATGAACCCGAAGTCGGGCTATCATCTCTCCTTCAACATCGGCTACCCGAATACCTATGATCGCGCCAACGGCCGCACCGGCTCCAACCTGATGGTGCACGGTGCCTGTTCGTCCTCGGGTTGTTATTCGATGAACGACCCGCAGATCGAGGAGATCTACGCTTTCGCGCGCGACGCCTTCAAAGGCGGCCAGACCGAATTCCAGATCCAGGCCTATCCCTTCCGCATGACCGCCGCCAACATGGCGCGTTACCGCAGCGACCCGAACTACGAGTTCTGGAAGATGCTGAAGGTAGGCTACGACAATTTCGAGATCACCAAGGTTCCACCAAAGGTTGACGTCTGCGAGAAGCGTTATGTCTTCAACCAGGTCGCGCCTGACGGCCAGAAGTTCAATCCCACCGGCGCCTGCCCGATCAGCACCACGCCGGATCCGCTGAAAGTCGCCTACGGCGCCTATCAGAAGACATATGACGCAGCCTTCGCCAGCGCCATGAACAGTTCCACGCCAGCACCCAAGGCCTCGATTGCCGGGGTCAAGGAAGCCAACCTGGTCTCCGACTGGACCAAGCGCCGTGCCCGTGGCGAACGCATCACCATCGACCCGCCGTCGATGAGCCATGACGGCTCGGTGACGGAAACCACCACACGCATGGGCCGTATCGATTCCCCGGCCGGACGCAAGATGGCCGCGCTGGAGGCCGAGCAGGCGGCCAAGAAGAAGGCCGAGGAAGAGAAGAAGGCGGCGATCGCTTTTGCCAAGGCGGAAAAGGAACGCGTCAAGGCTGAAGCGCTGGCCGCCAAGGAAGCCGCCAAGAAGAAGGCTTCGGAGCCGGCGGAGACCCTGACGGCTCAGGTGCAACCCGCGCCGGAAGTGCCGGTCGAGGACGAAAGCCGTCTGTCGCAGATGAAGAAGAAACTGCTCGGCATGTTCGGCGGCTGAGCCGGCATGTCGCAGGAAACCGTCGAGATACCTGCAGTCTACGACCTCAAGGGGCTGAACTGTCCGTTGCCGGTCCTGAAGGCCGGAAAGCGGCTGGCCGACATGCAGCCCGGCGGCCTGTTATGGCTGGAAACCACCGATCCGCTCGCCGTTATCGACATCCCTGCCTTCTGCAGCCATAGCGGCCACCGGCTGGTCGAGACCGCCGCCATGCCGGGCGGCCACCGCTTCCTGGTCGAGCGCGGCGCCTGACGTTCCAAGGCTTTGAGCGCCCGAAAGCGCTCCGGCACTTCAGAGCCCGGCAATCGCCAGCGGATTGTTCGTCAGCGCGTCGCGATCCGGCGTGTCGATGGCTGGACGATCGGTCAATGCCGAAAACAGCCTGCGCACATAGTCTTCCGGCATATCGAGCGTGATCAGCACCAGCCGCGTGCCGCGCTGACCATCCGGCCATCCCGGCAGCCGCGCCGGCGGATGCAGCAGCTTCTGCACGCCATGCACGACCAGCGGCCGCTCTGGATCTTCCTTCAGCTCGATCACACCCTTCATGCGCAGGAGATGCTCGCCATGCGTCGATCGCAGCAGATCGAAGAACATGTCGATCGCCGCGAATGCCACGGGGCCGTCATGTACCAGTGAAAAGGTCTTCACCCGCGAGTCGTGGCGATGCCCATGGTGATGGTGGTCATGATCGTGGTGATGATCGTGATCGTCATGGTCATGGTGGTGATGATGGTCCTCTGCTTCTCCCAGCCAGCGCGCGACATCGGCACCTTTGGTGGCTGGATTGTAGAGGCCGCAATCAAGCAACGCTGCGGCACCGGCCACCTGGACATCGAGAAGCCGGGCACCCGGATTGATGTCCCTCAGTCGCGCCGTCAGCGACGCGACCTGCGCGGCATCGGCGAGATCGGCTTTGGTGAGCACCAGCCGGTCGGCCATTGCCGCCTGCCTCAGCGCCTCGACATGTGCATCGAGGGTTGCATCGCCATTGACCGCATCGACCAGCGTGACGACGCCGTCGAGGCGGAAAGCCTGCACCAGTGCCGGATGCGCCATGATCGATTGCAGCACCGGCGCCGGATCGGCAAGGCCGGTCGTTTCGATGACGACGCGTGCCAGTTTCTCGATGCGCCCGGTCTGCAGGCGATCGACAAGGTCGGCCAGCGTATCGACCAGTTCGCCACGCACCGTGCAGCACAGGCAGCCGTCTGAAAGCTGAATGATGCCGTCCGAAGCCTGTTCGACCAGAAGGTGGTCTATGGCAACCTCGCCATATTCGTTGATGATGACGGCGGTATCGGTGAGTGCGGGGTCTTTCAACAGGCGATTGAGCAGCGTGGTCTTGCCGGCACCCAGGAACCCGGTCACCACCGTAACTGGAATGGGAAAGTTCGCGCCGCTCATGATGCCTGCCTCGCTGCTGCGGCGTTGCCGCATTCACGAAAACGCGGAACGCCCCTAACTCTTTGTTTTTGGCACATGACGGGCGGCGGATGCCGCCTTTTCATCCGAAAAGCCCGCAGTTTTTTGCTGCGCTGACCTTTCGGTCCGGGTCATGCGCTAGTTGGCCGTCTTGACCGGCTGATCACCCTGCATGCCTGCTGCGACCGGAGCCACGAGGGCTGGAGCCGGCCGGTCTGGCCGCCAGACAGGAACCGGCACATTGGCGGCCTTGCCGCTTTCGGGAGCCGTATCGGCGACTTCGACACGGCCGATCATCGCCCTCGGCACCGGTCCCGTCGCGCCGCCGAGGCTGACCGCGACCAGCCTGGGATTGGCCAGCTTTTCGCGCCAGGGCGATTTCGGCGCCTTGGCATCGGGCGCCGGAGCCGCCTCGGACTGCGCCTCCTTCGGCTGCTTCTTGCAGACTTCTTCCTGCATGTCGTTGACCGCAAGCGTATCGCCATAGGGCTGCAGGGAGGTCAGGCTGGCGGATGTCGTCATCGACGTGCCGAAACCCTGGTCAAGCAGCTTCGCGGCGGCATCGGCCCGGGCGATCGCCGATTTCTCGCCCAGCACCACGGCGGCCAGCGTGCGGCCGTTGCGCGTCGCCGTGCCAACCATGTTGAAGCCCGATGGGCAAACGAAGCCGGTCTTCATGCCGGTGGCGCCGGGATAGCGGCCGACCAGCAAATTGTAGTTCGGGATCTTCTTCTTGCCGAGCGAAAGCCCTTCGATCGAGAACCACGGCTGGTATTGCGGGAAATCGCGGCGCAGCGCCGTCACCAGCAGCGCAATGTCGCGCGCGGTCGTGTACTGGTCGGGCGAGAACAGGCCGTTGGGGTTGACGAAATGCGTGCCGGTCATGCCGAGTTGCGCGGCGGTGGCATTCATGCGCGCGGCAAAATCTTCCTGCGTGCCGCCGATGTTCTCGCCGATCGCCATGGCGACGTCATTGGCAGACTTGGTGATCATGATCTTGACCGCGGTATCGAGCCGCAGCACCGAGCCCGGCTTGAAGCCCATCTTCGACGGCGGCTGGCTGCTGGCCAGCTTGGTCATGCGGATCGGCGAATTGAGCGCCGCTTCGCCGTCGGCGATCGCCTTGAAGGCGACATAAGCGGTCATCAGCTTGGTCAGCGAAGCCGGATACCAGCGCTTGAAGGCGTCCTGATGTTCCAGGATGCGGCCATTGTCGAGGTCGAACAGCACGGCCGGATTGGCCTGGGCCTGCTGCACCGCGAAGCCCGCGGCAAACACCGCGCCTGCCGACAGAATCTTGAGCAAATGCCTTGGCCTCATCATCCGTTCCGAAATCGCTCTTGCCGTCATCGCCCTGGTCTCCGTAAGATTTGTCCACGGATCGTCAGGTTTCGTCATTCGGCCACCTCCTGGCCGCAATGTCGCGCTGCTATCTAGCCTATGTGACATCACCAAGGCAAAGCATAGGGCGATCACAATTCTGTCCACGCCGGATTGAGACCGGACCAACAGCGAGTTTGAGACCTATGCCCATTCTGAACCGCGCCGCCGAACTGCAGGAAGAGGTCGCCGGCTGGCGTCGTCACATCCACCAGAAGCCGGAGTTGAATTTCGACGTGTTCGAAACCGCGGCCTTCGTCACCGAGAAGCTGAAGGAATTCGGCTGCGACGAGGTGGTGACCGGCATCGGCAAGACCGGCGTGGTCGGGATCATTCGCGGCGGCAAGGGCAACGGTTCCACCGTCGGCCTGCGCGCCGACATGGATGCGCTGCCGATCACCGAGACCACCGGCAAGCCTTATGCCTCGCAGACCCCGGGCAAGATGCATGCCTGCGGCCATGACGGGCACACCGCGATGCTGCTGGGTGCAGCCAAATATCTTGCCGAGACGCGCAATTTTGCGGGCTCGGTCGCCGTGATCTTCCAGCCTGCCGAAGAGGGTGGCGGTGGCGGCAACGAAATGGTCAAGGACGGCATGATGGACCGTTTCGGCATCGCCAAGGTGTTCGGCATGCACAACATGCCCGGCCTCCCGGTCGGCCAGTTTGCCATCCGTCCAGGCCCGATCATGGCAGCGACCGCCGAATTCACCATCACCGTCAAGGGCCGTGGCGGCCATGCGGCGATGCCGCATGGCACCATCGATCCGATCGTCATCACCAGCCAGCTGGTCGGAGCGTTGCAGACGATCGCCTCGCGCAACACCGATCCGGTCGAATCGGTCGTCGTCTCGGTCACCAAGTTCCATGCCGGCGATGCCTATAACGTCATCCCGGAAACCGCCGAGATCGCTGGTACGGTGCGCTCGCTGAAGAAGGAGGTCGCCAGGAAGGCCGAGCAGCGCATCCGCCAGCTCTGCGCCGGCCTGGCTGCGGCCCACGACACCACGATCGAGGTCGACTACGACGCCAACTATCCGGTCACCTTCAACCATCCCGACGAGACGATCTTTTCCGGCGATATCGCTGCTGAAGTGGCCGGCGACGCGCAGGTGCAGCGCACGATCCAGCCGGTGATGGGCGGCGAGGACTTTTCCTACATGCTGGAGGCGCGCCCCGGCGCCTTCATCTTCATCGGCAACGGCGACAGCGCCGGCCTGCACCACCCCGCCTATGATTTCAACGACGAGGTCATCCCCCATGGCGTCAGCTACTGGGTGAAGCTCGCCGAAAAAGCGCTGGCCGCCTGATAATCGGCCATCCCGCGCCTTGAACCGTCCTCCTGCCGGGCGAGCCGGCCAATTTGGCCCGCTCGGCACTTGGCGAAGCAGTATGAAACGGCTATGTGTTCGCCCGCGTGGTCCCGTAGCTCAGTAGGATAGAGCGGCAGATTCCTAATCTGTAGGTCACAGGTTCGATTCCTGTCGGGATCACCATTCAAGCCCTTGAAAGACACCTTCATTTAAGGCGCCAACTTGGTGACGGACGCAAGCGGGGCTCACGTCCTTCCCGATTCTGCTTTTTGACCACACTGGACTTGTTACACAGCATTCACGCTGGTGCCCCATTTTCGGGGTTGTAATGCGACTCGCACGAGCATGATGCTCGCAACTATGGCTAAGGTCTTGCTTCGGATGGCACCGCTGGTGTCGGTGTTCGTAGCAAAGCCGGCAGCGGGATTCTGATTCACGCCCGCACAAAGTTGGAATTCGAAAGGTTGTAATGACGAAAATGTTTCTTGCGGCAGTTTCCCTGATTGCCGCCGCTACTCCTGCATTTGCAGATGAGGAATGCTGGCCGGTCAAGAAGACGGTCTGGACGCTGGATGGAAACGCGATGCTCATTGAAGAGGCGCGCTGTTCAGAAGAAAGCAACACCTACGTCGTCAGGGACGTGCGGCGAGGAGAAACGCGGGAAATCTCGCAGGACGACCTGTTCCCGGTCGATCCGTTCGAGCAGGACGGGAAAACACCGGACTCCCCTGCAGGCAATTGACAGCGACTGCCGGCAGGCTGCGAACATGCTGCCGGAAACCTCATCCTTCAGGGGAAGGTCTAGTCGGAGCGTGGGTTGCTTCCGGCTAGGTGCAAGGACCAAAAACAAATGGTCGGGCAGCCCCGAAGTTGGCAAGCAAGGACCGGGCCGCGTAGACCGCAGATGTCGCAGCCCGGCCTTGTTGAAAAAGGCCTCGCCTTCAGACTGTGCCAGGGCTAACAGAGGACGCGCCCACGCAGGAAAACAGGCCGCGCCATGTTCGCCGATCCATCGAGAACCAAACCAGTTCCGGACACGTTCTCGCATTCCATCGATCCGCTGTGCATCGACATTCTCCTGCTTCCAGAAACCAACCTCATCCTGCTGGCCTCCGTCATCGAACCCCTTCGTGGCGCGAACCGGATTGCCGGCGAAGAGAAATACCGCTGGCGGATTCTGACACCCGATGGCGGGCCCGTCGAAACAACCAGCCATATTCCGATACCGGCAAGTCAGGCGTTTCGGCCAAATGCCGATACCAATCCTCTGTTTGTGCTGGCCAGCTACAACTGGATGCGCGCGGCCTCGCCGCAGCTGATCGCCCAGCTTTCCCGAACTGCCCGCCATCGGCCTTTCGTTGCCGGGATCGAATCCGGAACATGGCTGCTCGCCCGCGCCGGTCTGCTCGACCATTTCAAGGCAACGACGCACTGGGAGGACATCGACGATTTCACCGCCAGGCACCCGGCAGTCGATGTCAGTTTCTCCAGGTTCGTGATTGACGGCAAGCGTGTGACGACAAGCGGTTCGTTGCCGACCATCGACCTGATGCTCGAGCTCATCAAGTGCAGACAGGGCTACTCGCTGGCGCTGGAGGTGAACCGGCTGTTCATCTACACCGATACGCTGTCCGACCGGCGCAGCGAAACCGTGACTGGCCATGATCTTCATGTGGGAGAGCCTCGGGTGGCAGCCGCGATCCGCATCATGGAGCAGACGATCGAGCAGCCGATGGCACTCGACGAGCTGGCGTCGACATTGCGGATGAGCGCCCGGCACCTGCAGACACTGTTCCATCGCACGATGGGCGTGGCACCTCATGTGCACTACGTCGCCCTGCGCATGAATGCTGCCAGGCGCCGCGTCATTGAAACCCGGAACTCATTCGCCGAGATCGCGGTCACGACCGGATTCACGTCGGCTTCCGCGTTCACGCGATGCTACCGCTCCCATTTCGGCGAGAGCCCATCCGGGACCCGCAGGCGCATGAGATCTTTCGGCCGCCAAACCGCTTGAGTACGCCAACGCCGGCAGGGCAATGCAAGCTGACGGGCCGATCAGGCCGCGGCGACCAGCGCCTCGCTGTTCTGCTCCCGCGTCCGCAACGGCGAGCAGCCAAATGCACGCTTGTAGACTTTCGAAAAATGCGACGCGGACGTGAATCCGCTTGCTATGGCAACTTCCACGATCGGCATCGGGGATTGTTTGAGCAGGAGCCTGGCGCGCTCGATGCGCATCTTCGTGTAGTACTGCGCCGGGGACGACCCCAGCTCCGTCCTGAACAGCCTCTCGAGCTGCCGGCGCGACATCTTCAGGTCCCTCGCGATGGCAGTTATGGCAACCGGCTGATCCAGGGCTTTCTCCATACGCGAAACCGCCCTGAGCAGACTGGTCGTGCATTGTTTGAGGCGTACGGAGAGTGGCGCCCGTTGCGGCTCCGAAGGCAACCGCACCCGGTCTATCAGGGCCTGGGCACACACCGCCGAAGCTGTATCGTCACCATAGTCCTTGCGCACGACGTCCAGCATCATATCGAAGGTGGCAGTGCCGCCGGCGCAAGTGTAGATGCCTCCGTCGATCTCATAGACGCTTGTGTTGGCCAGTGCCTGCGGGAACACCTCGCTGAACTGCGGGTAGTTCTCCCAATGGATGGTGCAGCGCTTGTGGTCGAGAAGCCCGGCTTTTGCGAGCGTGTACGCACCGGTGCATACGCCGCCAACGACGACACCCCTCTGCCTGCACTCCCGCAGCCATGCACCCGCTGACCTGTCGTAGTACCGTGAGACATTCTGGCCCGAACAGACGATCACCAGGTCGGCGCGGTCGGGATGGCCAAGCGCCAGCCGTTCTTCGGCGATCGATGACTGGGCTGCGATGGAGAGGCCGCAGCTTGCCGTGACGCCTTCACCACCTGTCGAGGCAACCCGCCAGCGATACCCCGATCTGCCGAGCGCTCTGTTTGCCAGGCGCAGCGTCTCGATCGCCGAGGTGAAGGCCAGCATGGTGAACTCAGGCATCAGGAAGAATACGACCAGGTGATCTTCGTCCGTTGTCTGCTTGGTCATCTTGTTGCCTTGCAGGAAGCGCCTCCTGAATTCTGTTGCCCGGCAAGAAGACCGAGAAACTGACTTTGGGCCGGCGCGCGATTGCCCGAGAAACAATACCCCCCGACCTTCGCCTGCTGCTTTGCAGTTTTGGCAGTGAACTATACATTATCGGAAATTTGCTTATGCGGCTTCAAGAGGCGTGAAGCTGCCGCGATTGGTCAGCTGGTGAACAGTGGCAGCCGCAGCACGCGATCGGGCTCAGGGGTGAAGCCCAGGGCCTTGTCCATCGGCACGGCGGCCGAGAAAAGGTAGCCCTGCGCAATCAGGCAACCGAGGGACACGAGGATCAACCGGTCTTCATCGGTCTCCACGCCTTCGGCCATCACGTCGATCTCGAGTGCCTGCCCAAGATCGATGATGGCTTTGACGAGGGCCTGATCCTCGGCGGACTTGGAGAGATTGCGCACGAAGTTCTGGTCGATCTTGATCTTGCGAATACGGCTGTCCTTCAGCGACAGGAGTGTCGAAAATCCGGTCCCGAAATCATCGAGCACAATCGATATGCCCGCGTCGGCCAGGCGTTCGAGTTTCCTGTCCACCCTGCCGCGATCGATCGGGGCTTCCTCCGTGATCTCGATTTCGAGCATTGCTGCCGGAATGTTCTTCGCAGCGAGCGTCCCAAGGATCATGTCATCGACATTGCCCGCTTCCAGTTCTCGCGGCGACAGATTCATCGCGACGCGCATGTGACCGCGACCACTCCTGATCAGCTCTTCAATCATAGAGCAGCAGTTGAGCAGGACCGTCTCCGTCAGCAGGGACTGCAGACCGGTTTCGCGAGCCGCGTTCACCACCGCGGGAGGGGAAAGGAAGCCGTGCAGCGGATGCTGCCAGCGCAGGAGCGCCTCGAAACCGACCGTCGTATTCGTATCCAGCCGCACGACAGGCTGGAACCAGGAGCAAACGGCACCCGCCTCGATGGCTGAGCGCAGATCGCGTTCAATGCAATGCTTGCGCTCGAGCGCCTCCTCAAGCTCCTGGTCAAAAAAGCAGTATTCGTTCCTGCCGCTGCGTTTGGCGGCGTAGAGCGCAAAGTCCGCGCGAAGCAGCATTTCCGTGAGATGCGGCTTGTCCGACGCGTAGATGCCGATCGAAGCGCCGATACGCACGGAATTCAAAGTGGAAACCTGGCTTGCGATTGCGGATATGATCGAGCCTGCGAACACCTCGGTCTGAATTCGCCCTTCGGCTGAAAAAAGCAGGACGAATTCGTCGCCGCCGATACGCGCGATTGTCGCTCCTTCCGGGGCATGGCCTTCGATTGTAGCCGAAACATTCACCAGCAGGTCATCGCCGACACTGTGGCCATAGGTGTCGTTGACCGACTTGAAGCCATCCAGATCGATCAGCATGACTACGAACGGACCGTCCTCCGGTCCAAGCCGGCCGACGGCCTGCTCCAATCCGCTTCGATTGAGCAGATTGGTCAGCGCGTCGAGCCTGGAAGTCCGTTGCATCTCGGCGGCGAACGCCTTGGCTTCATGTTTGAGGCGGCTCGTCTCGCAGAACCGGGACTGACCGATGAAGGCGCTCCTCACCATACCGCCGAAGAACAGGATCACCGTGAATGTCAGGATGTAGCTGTCAGTGTCGCCTTTGGCCACAAGACAGCCTGCAGCCACCACGAGCGGCGGAACCATGAAATTGAGGGAGGCCGGCGCGTAGGCAGCACCATAAGTCACGGATCCGGCGCAGGCGCCTGCCAGCACAATGAGATAGAGCGGCCAGTGCGGGTTCGTGTAGCCATGCGTGAACACGGCAGGCAGCGTCCAGATGATTCCCGACAGCAAGGCCAGCAATCCATACCGCACGAGCGCGGCACGGACAGTGTTCTCGTCACCCCCGTTTGTGTCCGATCGTCTCAGCGCGAGCGCAATGCGTCCGCCGCTGACGGCAACGCTCGCTGCGAACCAGAAGGAAGCCACGAGGCCTCCCTCCGAACGGATCTGTTCGACCAGGATCACGGCTGCAAGCACGATGCCGATCGGCATCGAGATGAAAAGCCCTGCTTTCAGGTCAGCAAGCTGATCGGCGAGGATGCCGGCCCGCACGGGAGCCGTCGGCAGCGATCGGGATGAGACCGCGGTCGTGCCGGTACCGTGTCCGGCCACGACATTGCTTTCAGTAAAGCCAATCCAGACGCGCATGGAGAGCCGGGAACGGAGGTCTGCGATCGAAAGACGCCACAAGAAAAATCTCCTGGCCTGCACTTTGAACCAGGGGCGACGATCCCCTGGCCGACTGCCCCGGTCAGTCGGGGCTTACGTTGCGTACTCCAAAAGAACCGGCTCAGGTAGTCGCAAGAAAATGCGTGGTTAAAATCTGGCCACTTGGAGAATTGGTGGTGAAAAACGAGAAACCTGACGCCGGCCGCTTCGACGGCCGGCGTTCTCCTGCGAGGCAGCGGAAGTCTCCAGCCATCTGCCATCGGGTCCCACGGTTATCCGCAGAACGGCTTCAGGCGATTGGCGACGTTCGCCATACCCGTGTAGTCGCTGACCGCATCATTGCGAACCCAGTTCTTTGACAGGCGGATGCCAACCATGCCGTTGGGCATCAGGGCAACGATGTTGCCGCCCCAGCCGAGCGCCGCTGGAATGTAGAGCTTGCAATCGGCGGAAGCATCGTAACGATCGTTCCAGAGCGCCATGAAGTACCGTTGTGCGCCAAAGGCATTGCCGTCGCCGGTCGGCAGCCCCCGATCATCCTTGCCGGCCAGCATCTTCTCGACCATGGGCGCATAAAGGATCTGCTCGGCGCCGAACCGTCCCTTATTCTGATAGAGACTGGCAATCTTGGCGATGTCACCAAGGGTAGGATAATAACCATAGGCCATCATCGGCTGGCCCTTGCTGCCATCTTGCTCGATCGTGCGGTTGGTGGGTGCATGGTGGATGCCGATCGGCCGGTAGACCTCGTCTTCCAGCATCGCCCATAGATCGCCCTTGCCATCCTTGCTTTTGAGATACGACTGCATCGCGACGCCCAGCAGGAAAAGATCCTGGTCGCGATAGCGCATCACTTCTCCGGGACCCCATGGGAAATCGGGCGTCTTGGCCAGCGCCTTCACCTTGTCGTCGACACTCTTAGCCTCATACCATTCGGAATAGTTGCCTTCGAGATATCCGTCATGGGCGGCGTTGGGATTGCGCTTGTCGGTGCCAAAGCCCACACCGCTTGCCATGTTGAGCAGGTTTGCAAACGTGACGTCGCGCCAGCCTTGGTGCGCGGCCGGGATTTTCACGTAGTCCACGACCTTGGCCGCGAAGACTTCCGGACCATATTTCTGTGCGAGCCGCAGCAAGGCAACACCGCTCGCCAGCGTCTTGGTAGCCGACCAGACGCCGAAGCCGGTGGTGTCGCAATATGGCAACGGACCTGCAGCGCTCTTGCAGGGCTTGCGGTACAAGGTGCCATCAACGACCAGCCCGCTGACCAGCACCTCGTCCTGCACCATGGCGCTTTCGAAATCTGCCAGCCTGTCCTTGCCAACCCTGGTCTCCAGTTGCGACCAGTCCGCGACAGGGAACCGATCGGCAACCTCGCGGCTGAAGTCGTTCTTCAGGCCTTCAAGCTGCGCGATGTCGCCAGGCGCATAGTGCGCGCTCGCCTGCCCCCATGCCGTGAAATAGTCTTCTATGTAGTAAGGTGCCGTTTGCTGCACGATCTGGAAGCGAAGCTTCGAAACCTCCTTTCCGTCGAAGAGGAAGGTCGCGATCCCGTTGTGGGTTTCGCCTTCGATCGAATGGACCAAGGAAAACGGGAATGAAGCCCGCGACCATTTTCCGTCACCTGGCTCCGACCAGACGCGGCCAGGCTGGACGATGACGTCCCAGTAGCTGCTGCCGGCCGGGCTCGACCCGAGCCGGATGACATCTCTGTCAACCGGAACAAGATCGCCATTCAGCACGAAGAACGACAGCTTCACGGCAGGGAACACCCTTGGATTCTTGCCCATGACCTTGGGAGCTTTGAAACTCGCCGGCGATGTGCCCATGGTGCTTTCTTCGAGCTGCAGCGCACCGGCGAAGTCGTGCTTGGCCGGCCCGGCTGCAGCGCTGGGCAGAAACGCGGTGTTCGAGACAAGTCCGCCGGGCTGCGCGGTGCCAAGCAGCTGCTCGACGGCGATGGTATCTTCGGCTTGCGCGGTCGCGCAAAGTGCCGTCGTCAACGCGGTTGAGGCGACGACCGCAAAGACGATATGCAACAGTGACCGCAGGTTCATGTTCCCTCCATTTGTCATTGGTTCCGTCAAGCTCCGGCCAGGCGCTTCCTTTCGGGACAGCCGTCGACCGGCAGCAGCCAGCCATGCGCTGGTCCGCAGTCCGAAGTCCTCCTCGCGGACTTGCAACGACAAGGCGGCAAACTGCGCTCTACAGGCTGGCAAGCACCGTTCCGAAGCTTGCGGGACAAACTAATCAGGGGAGCCGCAAGAGCGTCAATTTCGCAGGATTTCGCTGCATGGCTTCTCGCTTTGGAGCTTTGCGAGCGTCAATCAACGAATGCAGTGGCGTCATCTGGAGAATGCCCCGTCTGCCGCTGATCGGAAACCCTTACCGCATTCCTGGTCGGGACGCTAAGGCGGTTTGACCGTCAATGCAGTTTGGCTGGCTTGGCGGATCAGAAGCCTGGCTGGCTGGAGCGCGCAGATCTGCCGTCCGGCAACCGCTTCACCCTAGGAAAGGCCACGGGCGATCAGCACACCGAGATCGCTTTTGATGCGGTTCTGCACCAAGTGCCTGATGACCCTCGGGATATGTTCGGAGTCTTCGGGATAGACACCACACTGCCTGACGGCATCGATCAGCGATGCGTTGTGGTCCACGGCCACATAGGCAAGGTTCGACGCAAAGGGACGCCTGTCGAGATAGCTCGACACGCCGATCATCATCCCTGTGAGGATGCTGACCTGATCGGTATAGCTCGGATACAGGCAGGTCATCGTGTAGGACTCGTTCAAGCCCTTGTGGTTGTCCAGGATGTACAGAAAACCGCCCGCCAGGCTGACCAGCCCATTCATCTTGTAGTAGTAGACGGGCTTCCTGAGGATGGGTTCGTCCTTCTGGACATAGCGATCAAGAACCTTGCTGCGCATGACGTCGCCATCCCGGTAAATTCTGGCAAACCCCTTCACGATCGCCTTGTGGTGGTTGGTCCAGCGAAAATAGGTGTGGTAGTAGCGGCAATAGCGGTCGAGCTGCCCCGCCTCGCCGGCGGAGCCGAAGCCCAGATGAGCGACCTTTGTGCCTTGCTGCCGGTCGTGTCGCATGGCGAACAGCGATGCGTCGAGATCAAGATCTGCTCCCGGGACGCGAAAGAAGTCGGCAATCTTGCGAAGGATGGATCCAGAGGGTCGGGTTTCACCGCTGAGGTAGCGATTGAACTGCTGGCGGTTTATGTCGATCCGCCGGCACACCTCGGCAATCGAGCCGTGGCGGTCGCACAGCAGGCGCAGATTGCGGGACAGATTTTTTGCGGACATGTCGCCTTCCCGTGCAGCGCGCAATTCTTGTACTGCTGCCCGAACCTGGCAAGACGCCGCCTCAGTGGCGGCACAGTCACCGAACGGCTGCAGTCAGCCGACAGTATGGCCTCAAGCGAGATGTCCAGCATGTCGGAAAACACCCTGCCTTTTTGCCAGATTGCGACATAGTGATAGAGCGCCGATGGCTCGACCGGCCGCCTGTCGACGCCGAAGACTTTGTATTCACGCGCGATGGAAAATGCCGACAGTGCGGGCCGTATCGAGCGGCGCCCATTCAAATAGCCGCGGTTGGCCGGTCAATAAGGCGGTCTGGACACTGGATGGAAACGCGATGCTCTGCGTCGTCAGAGACGTGCGGCGAGGAGAAACGCGGGAAATCTCGCAGGACGACCAGTTCCCGGTCGATCCGTTCGAGCAGGACGGGAAAACACTGGACTCCCCTGCAGGCAATTGACGGCGACTGCCGGCCGGCTGCGAACATGTTGACGGAAACCTCATCCTCCCAGGGGGTGAGGTCTCGTCAGGGTGTAGGCTGCTTCTGCGTCTGGTCCTCCGGCTGGTCACGCAGGACGCGCAGTTCGTACCACAAGGCGTTGAGAATGCCGACCGTGGCGGCAAGGCCGAGGCCGAGTATCCAGGCGAAATACCACATGGCCGTTCCCTTCCTTTAGAGCGCCGCGCGTCCGTTTTGGACGCGCAAAGGACGCTCTAACCCTTTTGAATCTGCGCATCGCGCTTTCCGAAAATCGAAACCGATTTTCGGGCCGATGCGCTAGTAAGCGTGATCCGCGTCGTGGATGTCCTTCTCACTCACCTTGCCCCACAGCACCCGGTAGACCCAGGCGGTGTAGAGCAGGATAAGTGGCAGGAAGATCGCGGTGGCGAACAGCATGTTGCGCAGCGTCGCACGGCTGGACGAGGCATCGAACACCGCAAGCGAATGGCCAGGATTGGTGCTCGACGGCAGGATGATCGGGAACATCGCCAAGCCAACCGTGGCAATGATGCAGACGATCGCAAGCTGCGAGGCAAAGAAGGTCAGACCGGCCTTGCGTGCCCTGAAGCCTGCCGCGACCGCCAGCGGCAGCAGCACGCCGAGCAACGGTGCAAGCCACAGCAGCGGCATGTTCTGGAAATTGTGCAGCCATGCGCCGGCATTCTCGGCAACCGTCTTGCGCAGCGGATTGGACGGTCCGTCCCACACGATCGGGCTCGTCACCTCATAGCCGCCGAACCAGCCCAGCGAGATGAAAACGCCGCCCAGCGCGAACAGCACCGCGGCCAGGAGCGCAGCCTTCGGGCCGATCGCCGAGGCCCGCTCGGCAACCATTCCATCAGCCTTGAAGGCAAGCCACGCGGCGCCGTGCATGACCAGCATCGCCAGCGATACCAGCCCGCAGAAGATCGCCAGCGGGTTGAGCAGGCCAAACAGGTTGCCCTCATAGATCGGGCGCAGGTCGTCGGTGAAATGGAAAGGTACGCCCTGCAGGACATTGCCGACCGCCACGCCGAAGATCAGCGCCGGCACCGCGCCACCGATGAACAGCGCCCAATCCCAGTTGTTGCGCCAGCGCTGGCTGTCGCGCTTGGAGCGGTACTTGAATCCGACGGGCCGCAGGATCAGCGCGAACAGGACCAGGAACATCGCCAGGTAGAAGCCCGAGAAGCTTACCGCGTAGAGCGCGGGCCAGGCTGCGAAGATCGCGCCACCGCCGAGGATGAACCACACCTGGTTGCCTTCCCATACGGGACCGACCGTGTTGATGGCAACGCGGCGCTCGATGTCGGTCTTGGCGACAAAAGGCAGCAGCGTGCCGACCCCCATGTCGAAACCGTCCGTCACGGCGAAGCCGATCAGCAGGACACCGAGCAGAACCCACCAGATCAGGCGAAGCGTGCTGTAGTCGAAAAGAAACTCGATCATATCCGTGTTCCTTCCATGGGCCTATTTCGCGGCAACGAGCGTGGCGCTGCCTGACGTCGCGGCGTGTTCCGTTGCCGGACCCTTGGCGATGGCCGCCAGCATGAGCCGGACTTCGATGACGGCGAGCGTTCCGTAGACCAGCGTGAAGCCCAGTATGGTGATGACGAGATCGCTGATGCCGAGTTGGGAGGTGGCAAGGAAGGTCGGCAACACCCCTTCGATGACCCAGGGCTGGCGGCCGAATTCAGCCACGAACCAGCCGACCTCCACCGCGATCCAGGGCAGCGGCATGGCAAACAGGGCCATGCGGAACAGCCAGCGCGGCGCCGGCGTCTCGCGCATCGTGTACCACAGCGAGGTCAGGAACACGGCAAGCAGCAGGAAACCGCACGCCACCATGATGCGGAACGTGAAGAAGATCGCCGGAACGGTTGGCACGGTATCCCAGGCCGCCTGCTTGATCTGCTCTTCGGTCGCCTGGCGCGGATCGGCGACGTAGCGCTTCAGGAGCAGTGCATAGCCGAGATCGGCACTGGTTGCGTCGAAGCGTGCGCGCGCGGCGGCATTGCCGTGGTCGACCTTCAGCTGCTCCAGCGCATCATAGGCCGGGATGCCGTCGCGGATGCGCTTTTCGGCGCGCTCCACCAGCTCGAATATGCCGGGGATCTGCTTGTCGATCGAACGCGTGCCGATCAGTCCCATCACCCAGGGAATCCGGATGGCGAAGTGCGTGGTCTTGTCCTGCATGTCGGGAATGCCGATGGCCGTGAACGAGGCCGGTGCCGGCTCGGTTTCCCACATCGCCTCCATGGCAGCCAGCTTCATTTTCTGGTTGTCGGTGATCTCATAACCGCTCTCGTCGCCGAGCACGATCACGGAAAGAGCCGACGCCGTGCCAAAGGCAGCGGCAATGACAAAGGAACGCTTGGCCAGCTCGATATGGCGGCCGCGCAGCATGTAGAAGGCCGAGATGCCGAGCACGAAGGTCGCGCCGCAGACATAGCCGGCCGAAACCGTATGGACGAATTTCGCCTGCGCGACCGGATTGAACAGGACAGCGATGAAGTCGGTGACTTCCATGCGCATCGTGTCGGGGTTGAAGGCGGCTCCAACCGGGTTCTGCATCCACGCATTGGCGATCAGGATCCACAGCGCCGAGAAATTGGTGGCAAGCGCGACGAGCCAGGTGACGGCAAGATGCGCGCGGGCAGACAGTTTTTCCCAGCCGAAGAAGAACAGCCCGACGAACGTGGCTTCGAGGAAGAAGGCCATCAGGCCTTCGATGGCGAGCGGCGCGCCGAAGACATCGCCGACATAGTGCGAATAGAAGGCCCAGTTCATTCCGAACTGGAACTCCATCGTGATGCCCGTCGCGACGCCGAGGGCGAAGTTGATGCCGAACAGCACGCCCCAGAACTTGGTCATGTCGCGCCAGATGGTGCGCTTGGTCATGACGTAGACCGTCTCCATCATTGCGATCATGATGGAGAGACCGAGTGTCAGCGGCACGAACAGGAAGTGATACATCGCGGTCAGCGCAAACTGCAGGCGCGACAATTCGACGAGTAGCGGATCGGTCATCTGGCGTCCCCTATAGGCGTCACGACGCTCACTATAAGACGAGCATAAAATGATGATTACAATAGCTTGCCTTGTGCCTCTTCGACGCAAGCCCGGATGAACGCCACGTAGACCCGCAGCAAGGCAGATGAGCCCAGCCCCGAGACAGACATTCCCCGATATGGCAACCAGCATGCTCGCGAGGGCGCAGTCGTTGGCCGTTGGCGGACTGCGTGGGGCACTGTTGCTGCAGGTCGCGCGCACGGCGCTGCGCCTGGTTTTTGCCGGTGCGCTGGCGATCTTTGCCGGCGTCATGATCGAGGCCGGAGCTGTCTCGATCGAAACGGCTGTCGTTGGCCTGGCCACGCTGTTTCTCGCTGCACTGGCCGGTTTTCTCGCCGACCGGCAGCAGGCTGTGGCGGAGTTTTCCGTGGCCGAGGGCTTGCGCAAAAATGTCCAGGAAAAGCTCGCCGCAATGCCGGCCCGGACGGTACAGGCCTTGCCCGCAGGCGCGCTGATTGCCGGTCTCCAGCGCTATCCGGAAGCGCTGGCGGCACTTGTCGTCGGCCATCGCGCCGCAGCTCTGATGCTGGGCATCGTTCCGGTTCTGGTGGTGTGTGCAATCGTCGCAGTGTCCTGGCAGGCGGCACTGGCGCTGCTTTTTGCCACGCCTGTCATGATCGTGTTCTTCACACTGCTCGGCGGCGCGATCCATGCCAGGGCGGAGAAACAGGAACGCGCCTTCGGACAGCTGGCGACTCAGTTTGACGACCGCATCCGCACCTTGCCGACCATTCTCTCCGCGCATGGTGTGGGTCGCGAACGCGGGAAGCTTGAGGCCAGGATGGCGGCTTACGCGGACAGCACCATGGGCATGCTGAAAGTGGCTTTCCTCAATGCCGGCGTCATTGATTTCTTCTCATCGCTTTCGATCGCCATCCTGGCCGTTTTCCTCGGCCTGGGACATCTCAAGCTGGCCGAGATTCCAGGCTTCGCCGGTCTGCAACTGTGGCAGAGCCTGTTTATCCTCATGCTGGCGCCGGAATTCTTCGCACCCTTCCGCCGCTACGCGGAACAGTATCACGCCAAGGCCGAGGGCAATGCAGCAGCTGAGGCATTGGATGGATTCCTGGCTGAGCCAGCCGCTCCCGAACCGACGACAGCCCTCGATCGCTTCGACGGTGACTTGCACCTGCCGCACAGGGGCATCGTCGCCATCGTCGGCGAAAGCGGGTCTGGGAAATCGACATTGTTGCGCCGGCTTGCGGGTATTGAAGCGCCAATCGCAGCGGAGTTCGCACAGCCGCATCCAGCCTTCACGAAGGGCGTCGACTGGATCTCGACGGACATAGCCATGCCCGCCGGCACGCTTGCGGATGCGCTTTCCTGGAACCGGGCAGAACGCAACCCGGCAGAGCTGTTGTCTGCGGCGGAACGTGTCGGCCTGTTGGACGATACCTTGTTGCCGGGGGGATTGGGTACACGGATAAGCGCCGGTGGCGAGAACTTGTCCGGCGGTCAGCGCCTCAGGATCGCCGTTGCGCGCGCCCTGATATCCGATCGCCCGATCTTTGCCGACGAACCGACGGCCAAGCTCGATGCTGCCAACGCCGCTCGTGTCAGGGCTGCCCTGGCCGACTGCGCTTGCAAAAGGCTGGTGGTCGTTGCAACCCATGACCTGGAGTTGAAGGCGCTGGCCACGCTGGTTGTCGACCTTGATCGGCAGCAGCCCGCTCGCCGGGAAGTCGCATTATGAGCTCCTCCATGTCGCCGGAGACCAGGAACGAAAGCGAGGCCCCGCAAGGCTCGGTCTGCTGGTGGCGCCTGGCCGCGCTGCTTGCGCTGGTGGCGTTGTTCGCGGGCATCCTGCTGACCGGTGTTTCGGTCTGGTTTCTGGGTGCCGTTGCCTTGGCCGGGGCTGGTGGAGCCGCCTACACCTTCAATTTCCACATCCCGGCAGCGTTGATCCGGATGTTCGCCATGGCCCGCACGGCCGCCAAATATGGCGAGCGTCTCGTCGGCCACAAGGCAGCCCTGCTCGACCAGATATCGCGCCGCGCAGCATTGTTCTCGGCTATGGCTGCCGCTCCAAAAGTTCGCAGCGCGGGTTGGCAGCTCGGCGACCAGGACAGGCTTGCGGACTTCATCGACGATGTCGAGAACCTGGATTTCGCCAGGCTCCGGGTACAGTTGCCACTGCTGGCAACGGCCACCGGTCTTGCCTTTGCCACAGCGGCCACGTTTTTTGTAACTCCAATGGCCTTGTCGGTCATTTTGCCAGTTCTGCTTGGCTGGGCTGCCTGCACCCGCTGGCTTATGCCGAGCCTGGCAAGGGATTGGCATTCCGCCCGCCTTCGCAAGCGTGCGGCAGGTCGGCGGCTCGGCGCGGGCCTTGGCGCGGTGGTCTCGCTGCAGGCGGAACATGCCTGGCTGAGGACGTTGAGCGTATCGTTCGCCGCCCTTTCAAGCGCCGATGCACATCTCCTCCGCTCGCGACGCAGGATGGCTGTTACCGATACGCTTCTTGCCTTGCTTGGCCCCGGCTGCAGCGTGGTCGTCCTGGCGGCTGCATGGCTGGATGGCCTGCGCGGGGAAGCTCTGCTTCCGGCTGCATTTGTCGCCTTCGCATGGCTTGCGTTGGGCGAGGCCATGCAAGGCGGCTCGCGCATCCTGCTTGCCCGGGTCAAAGAGCAAGCCGCCTTGAGAACGTTGAAAACATGGTCCACAGGCACGCCACCCAGCTATGTGCCCGCCGGCGACGAACAACCTTTCCGCTTCGATCGATTGGAAATCAAGGCGCTGACGCGCTGCGCGCCAGACGGCAGGCCGCTCGGCGACACAGTGGATTTCATCCTGGAAACCGGACACCCGACGGTGCTTTCCGGGCCTAGCGGCAGTGGCAAGACATCCCTGTTGAAACAGGTTGCCGGATGGCTGGAGGCCGATGGCGGTGGCAAGCTGCTTGGCGACGGCAGCACGCTTTCGCCGTCCTCGCGCAGGCAGCTCACTTTTCTGGGACTGCACGACGCCGCCGTGCTCTCGGATTCGGTCCGCGAAAACCTGTTCGCGCCTGGCGCGACCGACGCTGAATGCTGGGCGGCACTCGAAGCCGTCGAGCTCGGCCAGCGCGTCCGGCTCGCCGGCGGGCTTGAAGGCTGGATCACCCAGGATACGCTTTCGCTCGGGGAAGCGCATCGGCTCAACCTCGCCCGCGCACTGCTGAGCCCGCTTCCCCTCATCCTGCTCGACGAACCCGGCGAGCATCTGGACACGGAGCAGGCTTGCCGTGTTGTCGAACGTTTGAGTACTCATCTTCAGGACCGCATCCTGCTGATCTCCAGCCACAAGGCATCAGATGCCTGGAAAGGGGCACGGGAATTCGGGCTCGATGGGCTCGCCTCGGAAATCCGAGACAAGATTGATGGAATGCCGGAGTTCGGTGGCTGATCTGAGGTGTTCAGTCGCGATCAGCCCATCTCGTTCGGATTGCCATCTTGCATCAACCGGCGGCAGACCTGATCAGATCTGCCGCCTTTTCTGCGATCATGACGGTTGGTGAAGCGGTATTGCCAGAGACGATTTTCGGCATGATTGAGGCATCGATGACCCGTAGGCCGCCGACGCCCCTGACGCACAGATCCGGGCCGACAACGGCGTATTCATCGACGCCCATGCGGCAGGTTCCGACGGGATGAAAGATCGTCGTGGCAATCGAGCCTATCTGCCGGAGCAGTTCTTCGTCCGATTGATGCTGGGGGCCGGGTAATATTTCGTCCGGCTCGAACTGCTGGAGGTGTTTCGCCGTCATGATCTGCCGCGCCTGTCTTACCGAGCGCACCGCCACTTCCCTGTCGCGAACGGCCGACAGGTAGTTCGGCCTGATCTGCGGCTGCACGGCCCGATCACGTGTCGTCACGTGCACGCTGCCGACACTTTCAGGGCGCAGGTTGCACACCGACATGGTGATCGCCGGGAAGGAATGTAGCGGATCGCCGAGCTTATCTGTCGACAGCGGCTGGACATGATACTCCAGGTCCGGCGTCTCCATCGACGGATCCGACTTCGTAAACATTCCGAACTGGCTGGGCGCCATCGACATCGGACCCGATCGGCGCAACGCATATTCGAGCCCGATCCGCGCCTTGCCGAACAGGCTGTTGAACATCGTGTTCAAGGTCTGCACACCAGAAACCGTGTAGACGGTTCGGATTTGCAAATGGTCTTGCAGGTTTTCGCCGACATCCCGGCTTGCGTGCACGACCTCGATGCCGAGATCGCGCAACAGATCGGGCCGGCCAACACCGGACAACTCGAGCAGTTTCGGCGAATTGATCGCACCGGCGGCGAGAAGCACTTCCGATCTCGCGGAAGCTTCCCAGGTTTCACCGTCTCGCCCGAAGTGCACGCCCTTCGCTCGTTTGCCATCGAAGACCAGCCGCTCGGCATGAGCGTTCGTGATGAGCCTGAGATTGGGGCGATTCAGCACCGGGCGCAGGAAGGCTTTCGATGTGTTCCAGCGAACGCCTCTCGACTGGTTCACCTCGAAGAACCCCGACCCCTCGTTGTTCCCGTCGTTGAAATCGGCACGCGGCAGGATGCCGAACTCCCTGGCAGCCTCCTGCACCGCATGCAGGATCGGCCAGGCAAGGCGCTGCTTCGCCACCTTCCACTCGCCGCCCGCGCCATGCAGATCCGACTTGCCGCCGTGGAAATCCTCGGACTTCATGAAATAAGGCAGGAGGTCGTCCCAGCCCCAGCCGAGATTGCCCATCTGCCGCCAGCGGTCATAATCCGCCGCCTGCCCGCGCATATAGATCATGCCATTGACCGACGTGCAGCCACCCAGGACCTTGCCGCGAGGATAGGAAAGCGAGCGGCCATTCAGCCCGGGTTCCGGGGCCGTTTTCATGAGCCAGTCGGTACGCGGATTGCCGATACAGTAAAGATAGCCAACCGGAATCTTCACCCAGTGATAGTTGTCGCTGCCACCAGCCTCCAGCAGCAATACACGGACGCGTGGATCCTGGGTCAGCCGGTTGGCCAACACGCAGCCAGCGGTACCCGCGCCGACGATGATGTAGTCGAAGTCGCCTTCCAGTTTGACGGTCATGCGAGAGGTCTGCTCATTGCAAAACGTTCCAGCGGTCGAGAGCCCCTCACCTCACATGTTCAACCGCCACGCCACGCAGATCCATTTCATATTCGAGATCGACGACCGGCGGATTGTTGTAATGCCACGTCAGGCCGGCACGAGCGGCACCGCGCTTGACGATTTCGTCCGCCATGAACGGGTAGAGATTGTGAATGGTGTAGACTTGGACGGCTGTTGCGTCTTTCCAGCCAAATCCCAGTTTTCTGGCACGGCGTTCCATTTCATCCAACACGAAACAGGCCTTGGTGCGCAGACCGTCCTCGGACAGGTCGCCGCGCCGCACGATGTGGTCGCGGTAGTGGAAATGTCCTTCCGGCACCTCGGCCGAACCTGAAACCACAAACGAAGGCTCGGAGCCGGTGGCCGGCACCGTATAGGTGAACGCATAGAAGGAAGGTTCGGACGGGGGTGAAACCTTGGGACAGACATTGCTGCGCGCAACCGGGTTGAGACCGGTGTCGAGCAAACCCCATGCCCCAAGCGTTTTTGTGTAGGCTTCGTTGAAGGCGATGAAACCATCTTCCGTGAATGGCGCAGGGGAGCGCAATTCGCACGCGGTAAATGCCGTCAGCGGCCGATCGGCGGACGCCAGCAATTCGGCAATTCGCTCGAACCCTTTTTCCAGTGGAAGCGGCTCCTTGAACCGCACACGTTCAAGCCGATAGCCCGGCAAAGCGGCGACACCGCCTGAATATTGCGACACACCTCGGACGAAGCGATAGCCACCTTCCAGGAATTCGATGATCTCGGTCATAATGATGCCTCCTCGGATATTGGCTGCCAGGACTGGATTTTCGGGGAACAATGCGGAGAACGGTCGCCGTCCCGGCGTGATGAGCCCATCCACACCTCGTCGGCCGACTGGCCGGCTGTGGACATCGACATTGGTTTGTCCCCGGTCAGGCTACTTTTAAGCTGCTCTCCTGAACGACGTGGTTCCGCAACATGCCGATGGTCTCGATCTCGACCTCGACGACATCTCCCTTTTTCATGAAGAGCGGGGGCACACGCGTGAAGCCGACACCGCCTGGGGTTCCCGTCGCGATCACGTCGCCGGGCGACAGCGGCGTAAAACGTGAGATGTAGGCAATCAGCGCGGCGACCGAATGGATCATGTCGCTGGTGTTCGCGGACTGTACCGTTTCGCCGTTGAGCCGGCAGGTGATCGTCAGGTTCTGCGGATCGGCCACTTCGTCGGCCGTCACCAGATAGGGGCCGAACGCACCGGTGCCAGGAAAATTCTTGCCGGGCAGGAACTGCGTCGTGTGGATCTGCCAGTCGCGCACCGAGCCATCATTGTAGCATGCATAGCCGATGACGTGGTCAAGCGCAGTGTCAGACGGAATGTCGCGTCCCGGTCTGCCAATGATCACTGCCAGTTCGGCTTCGAAGTCGAACTGGCTGGAAATGTCCGGCATGACCAGCCTCGCATTGTGGCCGCACTGGGAATCGGCGAAGCGTGAGAACAGCGTCGGATAGGCAGTCGGCTTATGTTTCGTTTCGAGCATATGGTCGTGGTAGTTCAGCCCGACGCAGAAGATCTTTTCCGGCTGCGGAATCACCGGCGCGAAGGTGATTGTTTCGAGGCGCAGCCCGCCGCCTTGAGCCAGGGCCGTTGAGCAGACCTCCATCAAGTTTCGGCTTGCGACCAGGTCGCGCAGCGTCGGCCAGGCTCCGCTACGCAATGTGCTGAGATCAACGACCCGGTCGCCGTTCACAACGCCGTAGCCATTCCTGCCCTCGTGGACAAAACTGCAAAGCCGCATGGCCCCTCTCTACACCTGGATGAAACGTTGAAATGCACGGCGCCGTGTCATGTGACGTCGAACGTAATCGTCTTGACGTCAGTAACCTCACGCAACGTGTGTTTGCCGCCCAGCCTGCCGAGGCCGCTCGACTTGCCCGATGCGCCGCCGAAAGGCAGATGCAGCTCCCAGTAGCAACTCGGGCTGTTGATGTTCACAAGGCCCATCCGAAGCTTTTCGCCAAACGCGAAGGCTTTGCTCAGATCACGGGTGAAAACGCCCGCAGCGAGCCCGTGCGAGGAAGCATTGGCGGTATCGAGCAAATCGGCCTCGTCGGCACAGACCACGAGCGGGGCAATCGGACCAAAGGTCTCCGCCGTGTTGAGCATGGCCTGTTTTTCGACGCGCCCGATGATGGTTGGCTTGTAGAACCATCCGGGCCCGACGTCAGGTCCGCGTTCGCCGCCGAAGAGAAGCTCGCCACCTCGGTTCGCGCCGTCTGCAACGTGCTCTTCTATCTTGCGGACGACCTGCGCGTTGTTGAGCGGGCCCATCGTGGTGGCGCCGTCGAGTGGGTCGCCCAGTCTGATCCTGGAAGCGATCGCGACGAGCCGCTCGGCGAGCGCATCGTGATTCTTCTCGGTGACCAGAATACGCCCGGACGCGGCACAGACCTGTCCGGCGTTGAAAAAACTTCCGAAGGCCGCGGCTGCCGCGGCACGATCGAGATCGGCATCGTCCAGCACGATCACCGGCCCGTTGCCGCCCAGCTCGAGCAGCATCGGCTTGCCGGCGCCGCGCAGCGCAATGGCGTTGCCGGTCGCGGGGCTGCCGGTAAAGCCGATGCCGTGCGTATCGGGACTGCCGACAATCTCGTCACCCACGACCGCCCCGGGCCCCAGGACGAGATTGACGGCACCGTCGGGCAAGCCCGCTTCGGCGATGCATTCCATCAGCTTGACCGCGCACAGCGATGTCGTCGGCGCTGGAACCCAGACCACGGCATTGCCCGCTGCCAAGCAAGGCGCAAGATATTCAACCGGAATGTTGATCGGAAAATTCCATGGCGTCACCACGGCATAGACACCGCGCGGCTGGCGAAAGCTCATCGCGCGTTTGCCGGGCGTCTCGACTGGAATGACTTCACCTTCGAGCCATTTGATCAGCTCGCCGGCTTCTCGAAAGCCGGTTATCGCGGCGTCGATTTCGCCATAGGCCTCAGCCGCGAGCGGCTTGCCCTGTTCGCGCGCGAGAGTGGCAGCAAGTTCGTCACGCCGTTTTTCCATCGCATCGGCAACGCGATTGCAAAGTTTCGACCGCTCCCAGGCCGTCATCTGCGACAGCGCCCTGAAGCCGATCTGGGCGGCCACGATCGCCGCCTGCGCATCTTCACGATCACCTTCGGCGAGCAGCGCCAGCAGCGCGCCGTCATAAGGCGAGCGCGCTTCAAAAGTGCGTCCACCCCGCGACGGGGTCCATTGGCCGCCGATGAAGTGATGTCCTTTAGGTAGATGCTGCATGATGATACGTCCGATCAGCTATGTTGGCTGGGCAAAGGCTGGCTTCCGCCCTCGGCAGTGATTTCCTGGCCCCGCACGATCAGCCGTTCGCAGACGAGACGGCGTTCCACATTTAAGGCTTCGCCGCTCGCATCATGAAAGACCCATGGCTCGTCGCGCCACTTGAGAACCGCGATGTTGGCTTCGTCGCCAACGGCGATGCGGCCGAGTTCGGGATGGCCGATGACAGTTGCCGGATTGGCGCTGCCGCAGGCGAGAGCCGTCGTTGGGTCCACGCCGAGAGCGATCAGCTTGTTGATTGTCGTCAACAGGTCGAATGCGGGACCGTCGACACTCAAGGTATGAATGTCGGAGCTGATCAGATCAGGCACGAAACCTTCCGCAAGCATCTCCCGGCAGACCCTGAACGAAAAGCCGCCCATGCCGTGACCGATATCGAAATGCACGCCGCGCTCGCGCGCCTGCCATGCCGACTCGATGACATGTCCGCCGACCGTCGCCGCATTCGGGTCGGGTCGGCAGCAATGGGTGATGATGTCGCCTTTGCGCAGGACACGCAGAACATCGTCGATGGAGGGCGGATCGAGGTCCACGTGACACATCACGGGAAGCTTGACGCGCTCGGCTACGTCCAGCGCGATCTCCAGCGCTCTTGCGCCATTGTCTCCGGCCGCCTTTCGACCCGCGCGAACCTTGATCCCGACGACCTTGTCGGGGTGGGCCAAGGCGGCTTCGATGCAAGCATCGGGATCGGCCAGGCGGATGTCGCAGCATTCGCCAACCATGACCCGCTTCGAAAACCCGAATATTCCCGGAAAGGAGACGTTCAGAAACGCGTAGGTGTGGAACGGCGAAGGATCAAAGACGAAGGCTCTCAAGCCGACAAAATTGCCAGCACCCGCGGAGCCGGCGTCGACGAAAACGCCCGTGCCAGAGCGATGAGCGACGATTTCGGGTTTCACTCCGAGCGAGGTCGCGCCCCAATAGATATGGGTATGGATATCGCTCAGTGCAGGCAAGACAATCGCGCCCGAGACGTCGATGACGGTGTCGCCCGGCCTTGGATCGACGGCACCGACGGATCCGATCCGGCCTCCCTCTATCGAGACGTCCGAAATGGCGGCTTCGGTTCCGCCAAAAGCGAGAACCTTTCCGCCTTTCAAGATGACACGGTGTGCGATGGTCACGACTCTACTCCCCTGCGTTGGTTCAATGCGTGAAGACCTTAGGCCGGCGGCGCTGCGAACCAAACATATGGATAAAAAATCACATACCGACTAGTCAGTCAATATTGACAGAAGCGAATTTGTCGTAGCACATGACGGCCGTCACTGGATTTTATGGCGCATTCGGGGAGGTTCTGATGGCCAAGAGACTGCTAGGCGCATTGATATTTGGTTCTGCCGTCGCGATGGCTGCGCTGCAGACCACAAGCACATGGGCGAAAGACGTCGTTCGGGTGCGTGTTGCGGAATACAGCACGAAGACCGGCCCGTTCTTTCAGGGTCTCGCGGAAAAGTTCAATGCCGCAAACCCCGACATCGAAGTCAAGGTGGAGCATCTGCCCTGGCCTGAAATGCAACAGCAGCTGGTAAGCGATATTTCGGCCGGAACCGCGCCGGATATTTCGCACATGGCCACGCGCTGGATGGCCGGTTTCGCCAAGGATGGCGCGCTGGCTCCGATCGAAAGCCTGATGTCACCTGGCTTTGCCGACACCTTCGTGCCGACCTATCTCGACCTGCAGAAGCAGGAGGGCCACACCTGGGGTCTGCCGATCGCAGCCTCCGCGCGCGGCATGTTCTATAACAAGAAGCTGCTTGAAAAAGCCGGCATAACAAATCCGCCCAAGACCTGGGATGAAGCTTTCGAAGCGGCCAAGAAAATCGATGCGCTTGGCGATGACATCTACGGCATGGGCATGCAGGGCAAGGACCTCGATACCGAGGGGTACTGGTTCTACTCGCTCTGGACCCATGGCGGCGCCATCATCGGCCCGGATGGCAAAAGCGGTTTTGCTTCACCGGAAGCGGTAGCGGCGACCAGGAACTATCTTCGCTTCATCGAGGCCAAGGCGACCCAACCCGGCGTGACCGGCTCCAGCCGCGAGGATCTGCAGAACCTGTTTGCCGCCGGCAAGCTCGGCATCGTACTGTCTGGCCCATGGCTCAACGCGCAGATGGCGGAGCAGGGCAAGGACATCGACTACGGCATCAGCCAGATTCCGATCTCGACCGCCTCGGCAACCTATGGCGTCACCGACACGATCTCCATCCTCGAAACATCGAAGGTGAAACCGCAGGCGATGAAGTTCCTTGAGTACATCTTCAGCAAGGAAAACCGCCTCGAATTCGGCAAGCTGGAGGGTTTCGTCCCGGTGCTGAAGTCGGAATCGACCGAGCCGTTCTTCACCGACAATCCGAAGATGGCTGTCTTCCTCGAAATGGGGCCGGTTGCGAAGTTCGCACCGCTGTTCCCGCGCTGGGAAGAAATGGCCGACGGCCTGAAATCTGAACTGGCGAAGATCTATGCAGGCGAAGCGACACCAGAAGCCGGCCTGCAGGCCGCAGCCGAAAAGATGAACGCCTTGCTCGCCGAAAAATAGGGCGGTGGGCCGTTCCGTCAGTGCTTCATTCTTCAGAGGCGACGCGGTGTTCCCGCGTCGCCGCCTCAGGACCCAGGTTCAGTCCCATGTCGGCAATTGACAGCAGCACGCCAATTCGAACGGCCAGGCTCCGGCGATCCGGAACTGCGCAATCCAATTCGCTCTTTGCCCTGATCCTGGTGGCGCCCTGCCTGCTGCTGTCCGTCACGGTCATCGGTTATCCGATCTTCGACGTCATCCGCATGTCCGTTTTTGATGTCAGCCGCATCGGCGTCGTCAGGGAGTTCGCCGGCTTCGGTAACTTCATCAAGACGTTCAGTGATCCGGTTTTTGTCCAGGCTTGTTGGCAGACGCTGGTATGGACAGTTGCCGTGGTCGGCGGAACGATGCTGGTTTCGATCCCGATCGCGCTGATCCTCAACGAGGAGTTCTACGGGCGGACGATAGCGCGCACCATCGTCCTGCTGCCATGGGCCATCTCGCTTGCGATGACCGCCGTGGTCTGGCGTTACGTCGTCAACGGCGACTTCGGCACGCTTAACATGACGCTGTCCGCGCTTGGCCTGCCATTCGATGGCTATCCCTGGCTTGCCGACGCCAGGATGGCATTCACTTTGGAAATTCTGGTCGGCATTCTCGTATCGGTCCCGTTCACGGTGACGATCCTGCTCGGTGGGCTGACCTCCATTCCGGACACACTCTACGAGGCTTCGGCGATGGACGGGGCGCGCGCCCTCCACAGCCTCCGCTACATCACCATGCCCCTGCTTTGGCCATTCATGCAGATCGCGATCGTCCTCAACGTGATCTATGTCTTCAATTCATTCCCGATCATATGGATCATGACCAATGGCGGCCCTTCGAACCGCACGGATATCCTGATCACCTACATCTACAAGCAGGCCTTCGCTTTCGGCAAATTGGGCAATGCGGCGGCAGGCTCGGTGATCATGTTCGCGATGCTGTTGGTCTTCGCGGTCATCTATCTCTACCTGACCAAGGCGCGGGGGGCGCGAGACGATGTCTAAGGCCAGGAAAAGCGTGCTCTGCTGGGCGGCGCTGTCGCCCTTTCTGATTGTCGTGCTGTTCCCTTATCTGACGATGCTGTCGACGGCGCTGAAACAGAAGGACGAGATCTTCACGTTCCACCGCAGCTGGCTGCCGCGAGAGTTCTATCTCGGCAATTTTGTCGAACTGTTCGTCGATCGCAACTTTGGCCGGGCACTGGTGAATTCGCTCACGATCAGCGTCGGCGCGACGCTGCTGTCGCTCGCAGTCGCCATCCCCGCCGCCTATGCGCTGACGCGCATGCGTGTTCCGGGAAACAGCGCCCTGACCAACTACCTGCTTATCACTCAGATGATCTCACCGATCGTGCTCATCATCGGCCTGTTCCGCATGTTCGCCTATTTCGGCCTGATAAACAGTCTGATGTCGGTGATCATAGCGCACAGCGCCTTCTTCATGGCCTTTGCCGTGTGGATGCTGAAAAGCTATTTTGCGACAATCCCAAAGGATCTTGAAGAAGCTGCATGGATCGACGGAGCCAGCCGTTTCAGTGCGTTTGTCCGCATATTCCTGCCGCTGTGCCTGCCCGGTGTTGTCGTGACGGCGATCTTCACCTTCGTCAATTCATGGAACGAATACGCCATGTCTTTGACGCTGTTGCGCGACGTCAGCCAGCAGACCGCGCCGGTTCAGATCGCGTTCCTGACAGGCACGCTCTACCAGATTGAATGGCATCTGATCATGGCCGCGACGCTGATTGCGTCCGTGCCTGTGGCTGTCGTCTTTGCCAGCATCCAGCGATACCTCATCGGCGGAATGTCGCTGGGCGGCGTGAAGTAGGAGGACCATATGGCTTCGATAGATCTTGTCGGCGTCAGCAAGCAGTTTGGCGCGCTGAGTATCCTGGACGATGTCAACATATCGATCGGCGACCGTGAGTTCGTCGTTCTGGTCGGGCCTTCCGGATGCGGAAAGTCGACCCTTCTCAGGATGATTGCCGGACTGGAACCGATTTCCGACGGCATGATCCGCATCGATGGCGAGGTGGTGAACCATCTTGGACCACAGAAGCGGGATCTTGCCATGGTCTTTCAGACCTATGCGCTTTATCCGCACATGACGACCGCGCAAAATATCGGTTTCCCGCTGAAACTACGCGGTTCGTCGCCCGAGCAGATCGAACGATCGGTCGCGCGCGTCGCGTCCACCCTGCATCTGGAAACATTGCTCGATCGCCAGCCACGTGCGCTATCGGGTGGCCAGCGCCAGCGTGTAGCCATGGGCCGCGCCATGGTGCGCGAACCACGCGCGTTCCTGTTCGACGAGCCGCTGAGCAATCTTGACGCCAAGCTGCGCCATCACATGCGCATTGAGCTGCGCCAGTTGCACAAGTCGCTTCGTGCGACGTCAATCTATGTGACGCATGACCAGATCGAAGCCATGACCATGGCCGACCGCATCGTGGTCATGAACAGGGGAAAGGTCGAGCAGATCGGTACCCCCCTGGAACTCTTCGACCGGCCGGCAAACACGTTCGTTGCCGGGTTCCTCGGGTCACCAACAATCAACTTCGCCAAAGGCAGGCTGTCGGCCGGCTCGAAGGACGTTACGTTCGACGACGGCATCTATCCACTGGCCCTGAACGGGACTTCAGACATCGCAGCGCAAGATGTGATTGCCGGCGTGCGGCCGCAACATATCGAGATCGTCGCCACGGATGTCGCGCCTTTGAAAGGCACGGTCATGCTTGTGGAACATACCGGCTGCGAGACGAATGTGATCCTCACCGTCGGCGACTGCGAATGGACGGTGCAGACGCTCAATCGTCACCGGCTGAACCAAGGCGAACAGGTTGGCCTCAAATTCGACCCGGCGCATCTGCATCTGTTCTCGGCGTCGTCGCAGGAGCGCATCATATGGTAGACATCCGGGACACAAAGACTGATTCAAGGGCAAAATCCGTGGGCACCAGGAAGCGCGATCCTGAACGGACGATTCGCACCATCATCGAAGCCGCCCGGCAGGAATTTGCCGAGCACGGCTATGACGGCGCGCGCACCGATCGCATCGCCGCCCTTACCGGGATGAGCAAAGGTGTTCTCTACCATCACTACAATTCCAAGGACGACTTGTTCGTCGCGGTCCTCGAGGACATCTATCAGGAGCTTCGTTCCCAGAACGAAGCTCTCGTGCTCGACGTTTTCGAGCCGGAGGAAGGCATCCGCCAGCTCATCGCCCATACCTATAACTATTTCGCGACCCACCCGGAATTCATCGTCCTGGTGAATTCCGAAAACCTGATGAAAGCAGCTCATCTGGAAAAATCGGAAAGCGTGCGCAGCATGTTTGCGCCGCTGTCGACCCGACTCGGCGAACTTATCGACCGCGGACAGGAGCAGGGTATCTTCCGCCGGGATGTGGATATTGTTGAACTCTATATCTCCATCGTCGGCCTTGGATATTTCTTCCTGGCGAACCGCTGGACGCTCAGTGTCGTGTTCAACCGGAACCTGCTCGCTGACGGCGCGGAAGATCTGCGCCTGGCGCACATCATCGATGTCGTGCTTGGTTATCTTCGCAATGTCGACGCGGCAGGTCGCTAGATGAAAGCCGGAGCGTTGAACTTGCCGGCGGCCGGCCCTCTCAAGTGGTGGGACGTGGTAGAAACGCCGGCGGTGTTGATCGACCTCGACGTTGTCGAGACAAACATCCTGCGCTGTCAGGCCCACTGTACGGCGCTGGGTTTTAGGGTCCGCCCGCATATCAAGACGCACAAGTTGCCGGTGCTTGCCCACGCGCAGCTTGCAGCCGGAGCGATCGGCGTCACCGCCCAGAAACTCGGCGAGGCCGAGATCATGGCCGACGCGGGCATCGAAGACATCCTGATCAGCTACAACATTGTCGGCAAGGCAAAGCTTCAGCGGCTTCGACAGCTGGCTTCGCGCGCCAGGATTACCGTCGTAGCGGACAGTATCGAAGTCGTTTCCGGCCTGTCGGCTATGTTTGCCGACAGTTCTTCGACGCTCGATGTGCTGGTGGAGTGCGATACCGGAATGGGCCGCTGCGGGGTGCTCACCCCGCAGGCTGCCGTCACACTGGCACGCCAGGTCGCTGCCCGTCCCGGACTACGCTTCGCTGGCCTGATGACTTATCCCGCTCCGAAACAGGGCAACTCCGCCGCAGGATGGCTCGGAGAGGCAATCGCTCTGTTGCACGCTGCGGGGCTCAAATCCGATACCGTCTCCAGCGGCGGCACGCCCGACCTTTATGCGATGAACCGACACGACAGCGTCAGCGAATACAGGCCAGGCAGCTACATCTACAACGACCGTTCCCTGATCGATGCTGGCGCGTGCGACGCAACTGATTGCGCGCTGACGGTTGTTGCAACGGTTATCAGTTCACCAGAACCCAATCGCACGATCATCGATGCCGGAACCAAGGTTTTGACCTCCGATCTGTTCGGCATGCAGCACTACGGCATGATTCCCGAGCGCCCCGACTTCGCAATCGTTTCCCTGAACGAGGAACATGGCCGGATCGAATGCCCGTCCGGTGATGCGCCAGGTGTTGGCGACTTGCTGCGCATCATTCCCAACCACGCCTGCGTTGTTTCCAATATGGTCAACCACGTCCATCTCGTCCGCGGCGACAACTATGTCCGGGCCGAGTTGGTCGCAGCACGTGGCAAGATCGAATAGCGCCGTGGCGAAGAGACGGACCTGGCGTGTCCGTAACAGGCCCCGGAAAGGGCCTATCTGACGGCATTCCGCAACAAGCCCTCCAGCCAATCGGCAAAGACGTGCAGACGATGAGAGAGGTGCTGTCTTGTCGGGTAAAGAATTGTCATGGCCATTGGCTCCGCCACGAAATCCGGCAACACCTCCACAAGGTCGCCCGCATCGAGATGGGAGCGAACGTCATAAGCCGGGATCTGGATCAGCCCCAGACCGGCGACACAACAGGCAATATAGGCTTCCGCGTTGTTGGCGGTCACGCGGCCGCGCATCGGAACAGATCGCAGGACACCATTTTCCAGCCATTCCCAGTCTTCGATCCGCCCGGTTGAAGGGGACGTGTAGTTGACCGCCAGGTGATCCTTGAGATCGCCAGGGCTGGCAGGCAAGCCGTGACGCTCGATATAGGCGGGACTGGCGACATTGATCAGCGGCAGCCGGCCGATCGCACGCGCGATAAGTCCGGAATCAGCGAGCGGGCCGACCCGCAGGACGCAATCGACGCTGTCCTCGATCAGGTTGACGGCACGGTCAGTGACCCCAAGATCGATATCGATCTGCGGATATTTCTCCAGGAAATCAGGCAGGGCAGGAGCGATGAGGAGTCGTCCGATGCGCCCTGGCACATCGACCTTCAGCTTGCCGGATGGTTGCGACGCGGAGTGCCTGAACAACCCCTCCGCCTCCTCGACGTCGGCAATCAATTGGAGACAGCGTTTGTAGAAGGCGGCACCGTCCTGCGTGGGAGAAACCTGCCGTGTTGTGCGGTGGAGCAACCGCGCGCCGACACGACTTTCCAGTTCGAGAATTGCGGCGGAGACAGACGACCGCGGCACCCCCAGAGTTGCCGCAGCACGCGTGAAACTGGAGCCTTCGACGACACGCGTGAAAATGCGAAACAGGTCTATCCGATCCACCGAGTGCCTTGCCTATTGGTCGTCATTTCTGACAGATAATGTCAGTTTCATCGCCTTTATAGGAAAATTCTAGACGATATCTTCTTGCCATGAAAGCGGCCGCGAACGACGGACGCGAAGCAAGGAGGCCACGTCATGACCGATCACAGCATCAGGGGCAAAACCGTTCTCATCGCCGGAGGCGCAAAGAACCTCGGCGGATTGATCGCCCGCGATCTCGCGGCCCATGGCGCAAAGGCGATCGCCATCCACTACAACAGCGCAGCCACCAAGGCCGACGCCGATGCCACGCTCGCCGCGGTAAAGGCTGCGGGCGCCAAGGCGGTGGCTTTCCAGGCAGACCTCACCACGGCAGGCGCCATTGAGAAGCTCTTTGTGGACGCTGTCGCGGCGGTCGGCCGACCCGACATCGCCATCAACACCGTCGGCAAGGTGCTGAAGAAGCCGATGGTCGAGATTTCGGAAGCCGAATATGACGAGATGAGCGCAGTGAACGCCAAGACCGCCTTCTTCTTCCTCAAGGAAGCAGGCCGGCACGTCAACGACAACGGCAAGATCTGTACTCTGGTGACCTCGCTGCTCGGCGCCTTTACGCCTTTCTATTCCAGCTATGCCGGAACGAAGGCACCTGTGGAGCACTTCACGCGTGCAGCCTCCAGGGAGTTCGGCGAGCGCGGCATCTCGGTGACCGCGATCGGGCCAGGCCCGATGGACACGCCGTTCTTCTACCCGGCCGAAGGCGCCGACGCGGTTGCCTACCACAAGACGGCTGCTGCACTGTCGAACTTCTCCAGGACAGGCCTGACCGACATCCAGGACATCGTGCCATGGATCCGCATGCTGGTCTCGGAGGGCTGGTGGATGACCGGCCAGACCATTCTGGTCAATGGCGGCTACACCACCAAATAGGCAGGAACCCTTTTAACAACATCGGCGGGGATCTTCGCGAAGCTTGTGAAGAACCCCGCCTGCAACGATTGCGGTCAGGTCGGGTCGGTGTTCAATTTGACGTTGTCTTTTTTGAGGGAAACACGGGATGACTGTTGAAGCCAGCAAGATGACCGGGCACCACCCTCTGCTGCGGCGGCGTGACGGCCATCATGCCCGCGTTACGTTCGAGGAGCTGTTCTTCGACCTGGTCTATGTGTTTGCAGTCACCCAGCTCAGCCACGAGCTGTTGACCAACCTGACACCGACCGGCGTTGTCGAAACGCTGATCCTATGGTTCGCGGTCTGGCTCGGGTGGCAGTACACATGCTGGTTCACCAACTGGTTCGATCCCGAAACACCGCGCATTCGTGGAGCGCTGTTCGCCGTGATGCTGGCGGCTCTCGTCATGGCCTCGGCCATCCCCGGGGCTTTCGGCGAGCGCGGACTGGTCTTTGCGCTCGCCTATGTCGCGATACAGGTCGGCCGCACGGCCTATGTCGTCTGGGAGCTGGGACCGAACCACCCCCTCTCCGCCAACTACCGGCGCATGCTGGGCTGGCTTTTGATCTCGGCGGTGTTCTGGATCGCCGGGGCTTTTGCCGAACATTGGACCCGCGCGGCGCTGTGGGCCGTTGCGATCGCCTGCGAATATCTGTCGCCGATGTTCGGTTTCGCGCTGCCCGGGTTCGGCCGCTCCAGAACGAGCGACTGGACCATCGAGGGCGGACACCTGGCGGAGCGCTGTCAGCTGTTCGTCATCGTCGCGCTTGGCGAAACGTTGCTGGCTACCGGCGCAACGCTCGGTCGCGCGGAAGTGTGGGAGCCTGCCGTGCTTTCGGCCCTGCTCGCTACGTTCCTCGGCACGCTGGCGATGTGGTGGCTGTATTTCGGGACGTCGAGCAAGGATGCCACCGAAACCATAACCCGTTCGGACGACCCCGGCAGGCTCGGCGCCTATTTCCACTATATCCATGCCGTGCTGATCGGCGGGATCATCGCCACGGCTGTCGGCAACGACCTTGTGCTTGCCCATCCGCATGACGGCTTGAAGATGGCCTATGCCCTGACATTGTGCGGCGGGCCGGCGATCTATTTGCTTGGCAGCGCCATCTACAAGAAGATGGTGTATGGCACCGTCCCTGTTTCCCACATTGCCGCCATCGTCGCACTGGCGTTGTTGTTCCCGGTTGCATTCAGTGTCGATCTCCTGACCATGGGTTGGCTGACCACGATCGTCATGCTGGCTGCAAGCCTTTGGGAAACCTGGAGGGTGCGCAGCATCGAAAGACCGGCACACTGAAACGACCATCGACCTTCAAAAAGTGCCGAGGGATCACAGTCCGCCGACCATTGCATGCCTTCTGAAGGCTTCGCGGATCGCTTCGGCCATGGCGGTGACGGCTTTGCCTGTCGCACTCCTGCGTCGATACATGACCACGGTGGACGAATCGATATCACCGAAGCCATCGGCCGCGGTGAGCTCGCGGCAACCCGCGGGAATGTTGCTGCGGGAAAGCGGGGCAATGGCGAGGCCGGATGACACCGCCAGCTTGAGTCCGTTACTGGTATCGCTGCGATAGGCAACGCGGTAGGCGCGACCACTGCTTTCCAACGATCGGATAGCAAACTCCTTGCACCAGCTGGAGCTTTCGTACAGTGCGATTGGCATCGGAAGCTCTTCATGCATTCTATGCACCTCGGATGTCGTCCAGACGGTCGGGTCGACCATCAGCACCTCCCCACGCGGGACACTTTCCCATTCGAAGACGACGGCAAGATCCAGATCTCCTCGTTCGAGCGCCGCCTTCTGAACGGCGGACCAGGCATGCTGAACGATGATCTCGACGTTGGAATGCGCCTTGCCGAAGTCGCGTAGCGTGCGCGACAGGATGGACGCTCCGTATTCCTCGGGTATGCCGATGCGAACCCGGCCTTCGAGTTCCGGTGCGTTGAGCGAAGCAGCTGTCTCGTCGAGCAGATCGACGATCCGCCGTGCTTTCACGAGCAGTTCGTTTCCCCTGCGTGTCAGCGAGACGCCGCGCGGGCCGCGTTCGAAAAGTCGGACGCCGACGTGCTCCTCGAGACGCTTCATCTGCATGCTGATTGACGATTGGGTTCGCCCGAGCATAGCTGCAGCACGTGTGAAGTTTTCCAGATCCGCGATAGCGACGAAGCTGCGCAGCAAGTCGCTGTCTAACTGGACGTTCATGCTTGAGACATTCCAATGAATGATGTCAGACATCATCGATATTCGTTTGTCAAATGTCAAACCCGAGCACTACCGTGGGTTGGAAACTCCCGGAGTGCCAATGCCGATGGCCATCACCACTGGCTGGTTCAGCAACAGCGAGCAGACCGGCCAGTCGCAGGTGTCTGCCCGTAGGCTATCAATCGGTCCGACGCTCACCTCACTGCTGGCTCGGCGAGACGACCGATTGCTGCGCGACGCGGGGCTGGCTCGTGAGGACGTGCAGGGCGAAGCAGCATATTTCTGGGCGGAATGGGCTCGGCAACGCGTGCCCTGGGACCTGTAGCGCGGAATGATGCCTTGGACCCGTGTCGACGCCTCAGGCCCGCCGGCGCTGCCCGTCCTTGCCGCTCGCCCGGCGGACCACCACGGACGGCGCTATCGACACGCGATTTCGCCCATCCGACTTCGCCCGGTAAAGCGCCTTGTCGGCACGTTCCACCAGATGACGCCAGTCGCGCGGCCCGCGTTGGCCGCAAGCAACGCCAAAACTGGCGGTGACGGTTATCTGCTGACCGTCAGAAAGCATGAACCGGTGGTTCTGCAGCTTGCTACGGATTGTTTCTGCAAGGCGTCCGGCCTGGTCGAGGTCCGCACGGGAAAGCAGCAAGGCGAATTCTTCGCCACCGAAGCGGGCCACGACACAATCGATCGGCGCCTCGCGCGTCAAAAGCCTCGCGGTTTCAATCAGCACACGGTCACCCGCGAGGTGGCCATAAGTGTCGTTGATGCTCTTGAAGTGGTCCAGGTCGACCATGATCAGGGCGAGCGCGTCATCCGCGGGCAAGCCGTCGCGGCCATTGTGGGCAATGTAGTCGAGCGTGCGGCGGTTCAGGGCGCCCGTCAGGCCGTCGGTTTCGGCCTGCAGCCGCAATTCGCTGGTCAACGAGGCACGCTCGCGCATGCGGTCTTGCAGGACGTCGATCGCGTCGAACAGGCGTGTCATTTCGCCAGCACTGCCTGGATCGCGCTTTGCCACCAGCGGACGATCCTCGGCCAGGCCGATCACCTCCTCATGCGCCTGCAGCAGTGGACGGAAAACATCGCGGCGCACCGACAGGAGCACTCCGACCAGTACGGCAAGCACGATCGAGGTCGCCAGTGCAACGATGACAAGCAATCGCAACGCAGCATCACGCTCCATGGCAACGCGCGACACCGTGCTGTCGAGGAAGGCTGTCCGATAATCCTCCACCGACTTCATGGTCGGCACGAAGGATCGGGTTAGTTCTGTCGCCGTCATCGGATAGTCGCTGGAATCCTTGCCTTGCTTGATGATGGCGTCGACCATGTCCATGCCGACACCGAAGAACAGGCTGTCGATGGCAGCCTGGTTCCTGGCCAGATCCGGCATGGCATTGAGAGCGGTCTGGCCGCGCAGCATGTGCCATATCTGGTAGATGCGTCCCTGATCGCGGCGCGCGTCGATGATGTTCCCGAGCGGGATCCGCTGATGCGACGCCATCGGCGCAATTACTTCCGAGGCTATGCGCCCGCCATATTCGCGCAAGTCCGCCAGCATCTGGCCGATGAGCACCGGCTCCGACAAGCCGCTGTCATGCCCGATCAGCTCGTTCGCCCGCCATGTCGTGACAGTACGAAAATTGTTGGAAACCTCGAACATCGCTTCGATGGCTTCCTGCATCGCCTCGAGCTTGGCCGCACCACCCTGGACGGTTGCCGCGTGGTCGACCCTGGTTCGGGCTGCTGCCAGGCTCTCGGTAACGGCACGGAGGAGTTCTGGTGGAATAGGATGTCCATGGAGCAGGACCGGCACCTCGGGCATTGCCATAAGGCTGGCCAGGGCTATGTCGCTTCGGGCACGAAACTCGGAAAGCCGTTTCAAGGCTGCGTCGGTTCGGTCGGACATTACATCATTGGCCGGGCCACGTTCGGCGGAGATAAGGTTCGCGGTATCGAGCACCTGTCTGAAATATTGGATGTCGTAGTGGTTTTGTCTGGCTTCCGCGAAATCGTTCCAGGCGCGCGACAGGATCATGGCCGCCAGCACGGCAGCACAGAGGATAGCCAGGCCGATACTGAAGGAAAGTTTCGGGTAGAGACTTTGGTCCCGCCCGGTGAGACGCGACCGCATCCCGCGGAAGGACCATGCATTGCCATCGTGCTTTCGGCCGAAGGCTGCCGTCACGACAACGGGACTTGCCATATCTGTCTTGCGGGAAGCGGTATTTGTCATCGAGAAATGTCTGGAAATGAACCTGTCTAATCCTGGTCTAGCGGCAGTCGCCTGCCGTTTGGTGAAGCGGATTGGTAAATCGAAATAAAACAGCCCCGGGTGCTTTTTGATGGCACGACACTTCTTAACACGCGAACTTTATATACGTTCCCTCACTCGCTGCGTGCAATCCTGAGCAGCGCCCCACATTGCGGACACCAATTGGTCACGAAATGACCCGGTGAGCGGCGGCTTCAGGACTCATTGTCCTATTCTTCTGGCTGGCCAGCGGGGGCCAACCGGAAAGGGAAACCCATGCACAAGACTCTATTGCTTGCGGCCGGCATTTCTTTCGTCGCCGCCGTGGCTGCGAATGCACAATCATCGCAAACGCCACAAACACCAGCCAATCCGCCAGCGGCGGCTCCAAGCGAAGCACCGAAGATCCAGCGCATCAACGTGGTCGATGTCAGCGAATTGCCTCAGGCGACGCAGAAGGAGGTCGAGCAGGTGGTTGCTCAAGGTACCGACGACAGTCTCAAACAACTTCGCAGCAACATCGATGCCGTCCCGGAAGCCAAGGCTGCCCTCAAGGCCAAGGGCTCGACGTCGGCGCAGGTCGTGGCCACGAGCATGGGCCAGGACGGCACCTTGACGCTGATCACGAAAAAGAACAGCTGATCTCACGTCAGACCGTGCAAAAGCCCCGGCCTTGGCCGGGGTTTTCGTTCGGGCCGACCGGCATCCGCGATGCCTTAAGGCCTTGCTTGTTTCGTTTCGCGGAAGCGTGCCCAATCCCGCGCACTTGCCACCGTCGTCACCTTGCGGAAATATGCGCATGTTCAACCTGCGGCTGCGCATGGTTCACTGCGTTGCGCGGGTATGCGTCGAACATCAGGAGAGACGTCCATGGCAGACGACAGGCAAGAACGCATCCGGCAGCGCGCTCACGAAATCTGGGAACGTGAAGGAAGGCCGCACGGCGCTCATGAACGCCACTGGCATCAGGCCGCCGATGAGATCGGGGCCGAAGAAAGCAAGGGTAAAAAGCCGGCGCGCGCGGCCAGCGCCAAGTCAGCCAAGGCTGTAGCTCCCACGAAAGCAGCCAAACCGAAGGCACCGGAAAAACCCGCGAAGGCGGCAGCCAAGGCAGTTGCGCCCGCCAAGGCAGCGGCCACGGCCAAGGCCGTAAAACCAGCGGCGAAGATCGCCGATACAAAGCCAGCCGCCAAGAAGGCGACCAAACCTAAAGCACCTGCCAAAGCCGGATAAAACCGGCACCATCATTGTCGCGTGCAGGAAGTATTCGAGGGCCGGCCTCGGGCTGCGTCGGCGTGCGCTATTTTGTTCTGTCAGGCGCAGCGAAACCAGCCATCCGAGCTGGTGGGACATGCATGATTTCCATCTCGTTTTGCAGGCGAAACAGCTTGCGATGATGACGATTAAGTCGCGGGAAAGACGCGAAAATTCCCGCCCAAGCGCCGTCAAGTCTTCGCATATGCGAATGCATAAAATCCACAAGCCATTGCATTTCAATAATAAATATGTTCTTATTGAATGAATATTCAATAAGAAAGTACTCATCATGAACCCACATTTTCGCGATGTGGCGATCCCTAATGATTGGGACCGCAGCGGTTTGCCGGGCTGGGCCTACCACTCCGACGCGCTGCTGGAATTGGAGAAGGAACATCTGTTCCGCACCCACTGGCAGATCGCCGGCCACGTGTCGGACGTACCCAATCCCGGCGATTACCTGACCATGGATGTGGTCGGTGAGCGCGCACTGATCGTGCGCGGCAAGGACGGCATCGTGCGCGGCTTCCACAATCTGTGCCGGCATCGTGGCAGCCGGGTGGTTGCCGACAATCAGGGCCATTGCGCCAATGCGTTGGTCTGCCCTTTCCACGGCTGGGTCTACAATCTCGACGGCACGCTGCGCGGCGCCGCCCGCCCCCGCTCCTTTCCGGAACTGGACAAGACCGAATTCGGCCTCAAGCCGCTCGACCTGGAAATCTGGATGGGTTTCATCTTCATCCGTTTCCGCGATGGCGGGCCGCAGCCCGCTGTGGCCGACTTGCTGAAGCCGATCGAGGCGGAGTTCGCACCTTACCGCGCTGCAGAGATGGTGCCTTCCTGGGGCATCTGGACCCAGAAAAGCCCGGTCAACTGGAAATCGGTGCGCGACGTCGACAATGAAGGCTACCACGTCGCCATGGCGCATCCTGCCCTGCAGGACCTCTATGGCTCGACTTACTACGACGAGCCTTTCATCAATGGCGTCTCGCGCTCCTTCGCAACCTACAATCCGCATGCTGGTCGCCGCTGGAGCGTCAGGAACTATGTACGGATCGCACCACAGCCGGACTATCTTCCCGATGCGCAGAAGAAGGCCTGGATCTACTATGGTCTGTTTCCCAACGCCGTCATCGCGGTGACGCCGGAATCGGTGCAATTCTATCAGGAGTTCCCGCTGTCGACCGGCGAGACGCTGCTGCGCGGCGCCATCTACCGCTACGCCGACGAGAGCCGCGAGCAGGCTGCCGCTCGCTATCTTGCCTTCCGTATCGACCGCGACACCATGGCCGAGGATGTTCAGCTTTCAGTGTGGTCGAACGAATCCATGCTGTCGGAGGCCTTCGCCGGCTTCTACATGTCCGACCTCGAATATGGCGTACGGACGCATCACGACCATCTGCGCCAGCAACTGCCGGTGCTGTCGCTGGAAGCACAGCCCGCAGAGAAAGATATGGAAGCGCTCAACGCCGCACTGCTCAGCCGCGTCTGACAAGAGCCTCGATCTAACGCAACCTGAACCGTGCGCGGTAGTCGCGAGGCGACATGCCGCGCAGGCGGCGGAAATGCCTGTTGAAGTTCGCCAGCGAACCATAGCCGACGGCGCCCGCGATATGCTGGATCGGCTGGCTCGTCCCCGACAGACGCGCACAGGCATCACCGATGCGCAGCCGGATGATGTAGTCGGAAATCGTCGCGCGCATATGCCGGCGAAACAGCCTGTGCGTTCCAGAAACGCTGAGCGCAGCGATGCCGGCAAGTTCCTCCAGCCGGATTTCCCGGGCATAGGATTGGTGGATATGGGTCAGCACCCGGTCGATACGCTCGCCTCCTGCGTCGCGCTCCATCGGCACCAGGGCCTCGCTGGAAAGCGGTTCGGCGTCGCCGTCCTCCGCCAGCCTGCTGAGAATGGCGAGCATGGCAAGCAATCGCCGTGGCGCGGGCAGCTCGAACAGCCGTTTGAAGTCGTCGACGAGTGCGAGTGCCGATACCGAGGAGAAACGCAGGCCGGTACCGGCCCTCGCAACAAGCGACGCGACGGTGCCAAGCTCGACCGACGCACGGGTGATCGCTTCGATCCATTCCTGCCGAAACCACACCACCAGGGCGACATGCGGCAGGGCCGGATCCAGTTTCTCCGAAGACGACCATGTGTGCGGCAGATTGGAGCCGACCAGGACCAGATCGATACCGTCGAAACTGCCGACGTGATCACCGATGAAGCGTTGACCGCGCGAATTCAGCGTCAAGGTCAGCTCGAGTTCGGGATGGTGATGCCACTGGAACGGGATGCCGTCGTCGAGCCGCCGGTTCAACATGCTCCAGGAGGCGTCGGGACTCGCTGGTACCCGTTCCAGATAGGGCTTCATACGGCGCTTCTTTGCTTCAGAACGCCAGAATAGTACCGGAAATTGCCGGTGCCCGACAACACCACTTCACCGGTTTTCCTATTCTTCCATTCATGCACCCACCCAATGGGCGCCAGCCAGGGAGAGAAGGCCATGCAAGCAGCAGCCGTGAAAGATCACCACCCGACCACGTCTATGTCGACCCAGTTGAAGGACATCGAGAAGACGCTGCCGCTGCGCGTGCTGTCCGAAGACGACTGGCGGCACTGGATCACCAATGGTTACGTCATCGTGCGCCAGGCCGTGCCCGCCGAGAACGTCAAGCGGCTGGTGGATCTCCTGTGGCGCTTCGACGAGAAGGACCCGGCCGATCCTTCCACCTGGTACGCGCCGCAACGGCGCGAACACAAGATGAAGGAGCTGAACAACACCGGCATGCTGGAGATCTACAATCACCAGTATCTCTGGGACAATCGCATGGAGCGGCGCATCTACGACGCCTTCGTCGATATCTGGGATCGTGAGGATTTGTGGGTGACCATCGACCGCGCCAACCTCAACCCGCCGAAGAAGGTCAAGGGCAATCCCAACGGCTTCATCCATTGGGATGTCGACACCTCGATCCGCCCTCTGCCCATCGGCGTGCAGGGTGTGCTCAGCCTGCAGAAGCAGGACGGCGACGTCGGCGGTTTCCAATGCGTGCCGAAGCTGTTCTCCGATTTCGAGGCCTGGGAGAAAACCCAACCTGCCGATCGCGACCCGATGCATCCCGACATGACCGGTCAGGCAACCGTCAACATCGAGATGGAAGCCGGCGACCTGATGATCTTCAACTCGCTGCTGGCGCACGGCGTGCGGCCCAACCATTCCGACAAACGCGTACGCATGGCGCAGTATATTTCCATGCATCCGGCGGAATGGGACAACGAGGCGGAGCGCCAGGAACGCCTCCGGCTGTGGCGGGAGCTCGACCACCCGCAGCGTGACGCCTTCCCAGGCGACCCGCGCGAATGGGAAAAACACAATGCCAGGACCGCAACCCTAACCCCGCTCGGCGAGAAGCTGCTCGGCCAGGCACGGTGGTAGGTTTCAGATCGCAACGGGCTCACTCCCTTCTCCGACGAGAAGGGAGTTTTCTGGATCAATGTGTTTGGCTGTAACGACATGAGGCTTCGCGCTAGAAGCCGCGCATGAGCGCATCCGCCGGCCTATCCCCGCAGACCCGAGGCATCCTGCTGATGGCCGCGGTGGCCTTTGCCATCCAGATCGTCGACGGACTGGCGAAACATCTGAGTGCCGACTACTCGCCGCTCTTCATCGGCTGGGCGCGTTATGCTGTGGCCGCGATCATCGTGCTTCCCTACGCCTTTGCCCGCCACGGCCGGCATGTGTTCCCTTCAGAGCGCCTCGGCGCGCACATGCTGCGCACCATCCTGCTGGTGACGGCGATGTCACTCTATTTCGTCGCCATCACCTTCATTCCGCTGGCCACGGCCATCAGCGCCTATTTTATCGCACCCATCATCGGCATGGTGCTGTCGGTTCTCATCCTCAAGGAGCACATGACACTGGTGAAGGGTATCAGTCTGGTACTCGGCTTCGCCGGCGCCATGGTGATTCTGCAGCCTGGCAGCGCGATCGACCCTGGCATTTTGCTGGCGCTCGCCTCCGGCGTGTCCTTTGCCTTCTATATGATCGTCACCCGCAAGGCCGCGCTGGAGAGCGACCCGCTCAAGACGCTCGCTTTCCAATGCGCCTTCGGTGCGCTGATCCTCTTGCCGCAGGCCTTACTCACCTGGTCGACACCTGCCTGGAGCGACCTCATCTTCTTCGCCGGGGTGGGTATCTTCTCCCTGATCGGTCATTTCATGCTGATCGTCGCCTTTCGGCTTGCCGAAACATCGGTGCTGGCACCGCTTGTCTATCTCGAGCTCGTGGGGGCAACCATCATCGGCTATCTCGCCTTCAACGAGGTCCCCGGCCCGGCCACCGTCGCCGGCGCTGCCCTTATCGTCTTTGCCGGCCTGATCCTGCTCTGGCAAAGCAAGACGGTCAGCGTGGATGAACCCGCCGCTTAGCTCGGGTCCACAAACACCTCCGACCATGCAATAATCAGCCTCCGCACAAGGAGACGGCGATATGGACGCATGGCTCTATTTGCTGATCCCAGTGGCGATTGTCGTCGCGATCGTCCTCGGCATCAAATACCGCACCTCCAGCCGCCGGTTCATGGTACCGCTCGTCGGTGGCTCCCTGGGCCCCGGCGATGGCGGAGCGCATTATGGCGGCGACCATCATTCCGGCGGAGGTCACGGGGGTGGCGACAGCGGTGGTGGCGGCGACGGCTGAACCTCAGCCCTGCCACAACCTCTCACGGCGCAGGTCCTCCATCGTGCGCGAGATGCCTTCCCGCAGGATCGCGACCATCGTGTCGATCTGCTCGTGCGTGATGATCAGCGGTGGTGACATCACGCACATGTTGATCAGGGGACGCACCAGAAGCCCAAGCTCATGGCAATGCGCATCGATGCGCGCGCCGACTGCCCTATCCAGCTGCAGCGGGTTCTTGCTTTCGCGATCCGCCACGCAGTCCACGCAGGCCATCAATCCCAGCCCGCGCACCTCACCGACCAGCGGCAGGTCTTCCAGCGACTTCAGCCGCAGCTGGAAATAAGGTGCAACGGCCCTTGCATGCGCCAGAACCTCGCCTTCCAATATGTCGAGATTCTTCAGTGCCAGCGCACAACCGATCGGATGGCTGGTATAGGTCAGCCCATGCGCGAACATCGCGTCGGGATGGTTGGAGCGGCGCAACTCCTGCAGCAGCCGTTCGGAAATGACGACGCCGCCCAGCGGGAAATAGCCGGAGGTGACACCTTTGGCGAAGGTGATCATGTCCGGATCGAGCCCGAACACGTCACCGGAAGCAAAGACATGGCCGAGCCGGCCAAACGCCGTCACCACCTCGTCCGAGATGTAGAGGATATCGTTCGCGCGGCAGATCTCGCGGATGCGCCTGAGATAGCCGTCCGGTGGCACGATGACACCACCCGAGGCCTGGACAGGTTCGCCGACGAAGGCACCGATCCTGTCGGCGCCGATCGCCTCGACTTTGCCGCTGAACTCCTCGACCAGCATGTCTGCAAAGGCGTCGATATCCATGCCCTCTTGTCGGCGGAACGGATCTGGCGATGACAGCTTCACCACCAGATCGTCGGCACCGTCCATCCAGTCGCGGTCGCGTGGGCGACCATTCAGCGAAGCGGCCAGATAGGTCGAGCCGTGATAGGCGCCACCGCGTGACAGGATCAGTTTCTTTTCAGGCCGGCCACGCACATTGTTGTAGAACTGCATGAAACGCAGTGCCGTTTCGACCGCAGACGACCCACCTGTGGTGAAGAAGACGTGACTGAGGTCACCCGGCGCTGCAGCTGCGATACGCCGTGCCAGCTCCGCCGAGGGTGCGTTCATCGTGTACCAGGGCGTGTTGTAGGAAAGCTGCATCGCCTGGTCGTACAGCACGCGCGCCAGCTCCTCGCGACGGTGGCCGACATTGGTGCACCACATGCCGGCTGGACCGTCGATCAGCCTTTTGCCCTCACCGTCGGTGATGTAGATGCCATCACCATCACCGATCAGCGCCCGCGCCTCGGCACCAACGGTGGCAGCCACCGGCCAAGGCTGCACGAGATGACGCCGCGCGGTCTCAACAGCGTTTTCCGGCACTTCCGCATTCAGCCCACCGGTTCTTGTCTCGCGCAGTGCAGCCATCGCAGCCTCGTTTGATTTCGATCTCCCCAAGCCTTTCAAACCGTTGGAAAACACAGGTTTCACCAAAAGATTTTGAATGGCCATTCAATCAATATCGCAGAAATACCACTTGATTTCAACCGGCGGATGCGCTCATGATGAGGAAAGCCGGCAAGAGGATAGCCGCCAAAGCTGCGCATCGACTCGCAAGCACAAGGCGGCTGAATCTCGACAAGAAAATGCGGGAACGACCGGCGGGAGGCAGCATGGCGGGACGATCCAGGCCAGCGACCACATACGCACCCGGAGCGCTGCAATGACGGCAGCTGCAGAAGGGTCGCCGCCGCTTGCTGCGGATGTCATCCGGCGAAGGCCGCCCCTTCTGCAGTCCGAATCCTTCCAGGGGCTCGCCCTGATCAGTCCAACGCTTCTCTACGCTCTCATCCTGCTGCTGCTACCGATCCTGGTGGTGTTCGCCCATTCGTTCTGGACGCAGAACTACCTCACCATTGACCACACCTTCACGCTGCAGAATTACCGCACCGCGCTGACGGAGCCGATCTATCTCGACCTGTTGTGGCGTTCGCTTTTCGTGTCGCTTGTAGTGTCGCTGTTCACCGTGGTGCTGGCCTATCCGATCGCCTATTTCATTTCCTTCCACGGCGGTCGTCACAAGAGCCTGTGGCTCTTTCTCATCACCATCCCGTTCTGGACAAGCTACCTGCTGCGCGTGATGTCGTGGAAAGTCATCCTTGGCTACAACGGCGTGCTGAACTCCGGCCTGATGGGTATCGGCCTGATCAGCGAGCCGTCCACGGCCCTTCTGTACAACACCAGCGCGGTCGTCATCACGCTCACCCATGCATGGGCGGCCTTCGCCATCCTGCCGATCTACGTTTCGCTCGAAAAGGTCGATCGTACCCTGATCGAGGCGGCCAAGGATCTTGGCGATGGACCGTTTCGATCCTTCCTGCGCGTGACGCTGCCGCTGTCGGCGCCGGGCGTGATCTCGGCACTGCTCATCGTGATGATCCCGACGGTCGGTGACTATGTCACGCCGAAGCTGGTCGGCGGCAAGGACGGCGTCATGATCGCCAACGCCATCCAGGCGCAGTTCGGCAAGGCGGCGAACTGGCCATTGGGGGCAGCACTTTCCGTAACGACCATGGTCGTGGTCAGCCTGATGGCGGGCGCCATTGTATTCCTGCTTCGCGCAGCGATGAGGCTCGCGCGATGACCGCCCTCAAGCGTTTCCTGCCCGGCGGCAATTCATGGCTGGCGGCCTACGCCTTCTTCTATATTGGCTTTCTCTATCTGCCGGTGCTGTTCCTGCCGATCTTCTCCATCAACACCTCGGCTTCGCCGAAATTCCCGCTCGCCGGCTATACGCTGCAGTGGTACCGCGACCTGCCGAAGACGCCGGCGCTGATCGACGCGGCCTGGAACAGCCTGATTGTCGGCGTTTCGGCTGCCGTGCTCGCCACGACATTCGGCATCCTCGCCGCGCGCGCCATCACCCGCTACCGCTTCCCCGGCCGGCGCCCGATCCATGGCCTGATCATGGCACCACTGGTGCTGCCGGAGGTCATCGTCGCCATCTCCATGCTGCTGGTGATGCTGCAGCTGGGTCTCAGCCTCTCGCTGTTCACCGTCGTTCTCGGCCATGTGCTGATCTGCATTCCCTATTCGATGTCGGTTCTGACCTCGGGCTTCGAAGGTTTCGACCGCAGCCTCGAAGAAGCTTCAGCCGATCTCGGCGAAAGCGCGTTCGGCACATTCCGGCGCGTGACCTTGCCGATGGTCACGCCGGCCATCATCTCCAGCCTGCTCGTTTCCTTCACCATCTCGCTCGACGATTTCATCATCGCCTTTTTCCTCACGGGAACCGATGCGACGCTGCCGATCTACATCTGGGGTCAGCTGCGTTTCGCTGCCAAGCTGCCCGGCGTGCTGGCGCTCGGCACTCTGCTGCTCATCGGCTCCTTCGTGCTTCTTTCCATCGCCGAAATCCTGCGCCGCCGCGCTGCGCGTCGCACTCAGTCCGAGGGTCTTACGCATGCTTGACCGGCCAATGCCCGACCGCCCGACGTTCGATCGGCCGATGATCGAAATCAAGGGCGTTACCCGCAGCTACGGTGCCTTCAAGGCACTGGATGACTGCAGCCTGACCATTCGCGAGGGTGAATTCTTCTCGCTGCTCGGCCCCTCCGGCTGCGGCAAGACCACGCTGCTCAGGATGATCGCCGGCTTCGACAACCCGACCAGCGGCACCATTGCGGTCGACGGACAGGAAATGGTCGGTGTGCCGGCCAACCGTCGCCCCACCAACATGGTGTTCCAGAGCTATGCCATCTTCCCGCACCTCAATGTCGAGCAGAACGTGGCCTATGGATTGAAGCGGCTGAAACTTGATCCGGCCGAGGAAAGACGCCGTGTCGACGACGTGCTCGCCATGGTTTCGCTGAACGGCCTCGGCAGGCGCGGCGCGCATGAACTCTCGGGCGGCCAACGCCAGCGCGTGGCGCTCGCCCGTGCGCTGGTGATGCGTCCGAAAGTGCTGTTGCTCGACGAGCCTCTGTCGGCTCTGGACAAGAAACTGCGTGAACAGATGCAGGTGGAGCTGCGCCGCCTGCAACAGGCAGTCGGCATCACTTTCATCCTCGTCACCCACGATCAGTATGAGGCACTGGCCATGTCCGACCGCATCGCCGTGATGTTCGGCGGCCGCATCGCGCAGATTGCTTCGCCGAAGGAGATCTACCAGCGCCCTGTGAACCGCCAGGTTGCCGATTTCCTTGGCGGCATGAATTTCGTGAAGGCCGAGATCGTCGAGGAGAGCGGCTCATCCATCACAGTCGACACGCTGGGCTTCGGTCGCGTCACCACCGAAAAGCCGAAGGCTTTCATGCGCGACGGTGCCGGCGCCACACTTGGCATCAGACCGGAGCGGCTACGTGTGTTGTGGGACAGCGCAACGGCCAAGCACGAGGTGTCCGGCACCGTGGTGGAGCGACACTATTTCGGCGAGATCACGCATCTCATCGTCGATATCCCAGGCCTGGAAAAGCCGCTTTCGGTCACCGAGACAAACGACTTCGGCGCCGACGACATTCCGGTCGGCGCACCCATCCGCCTCGGCTATGACCGAGACGCACTGGTGGCGATGGCAGAATAGCACACCCGACTACCCCAGATCCGCTTTCAGGCGATCGAGGATCGAAACGGCATGGGTGGCGTATTCGCTGATCCAGCGATCGTGGATCCGTTTGATCGGCAGCGCGTCGAGATGGTTCCAGCGCTCGCGCCCCTCACGGCGGGCGACCACCAGTCCGGCATCTTCCAGCACCTTCAGGTGCATCATCACCGTGCAACGGTCCATGTCGGCGAACATCTCGCACAAGGCACCGGTTGTTTTCGGCCCATCCTTGAGTTCGTCGAGCAAAAGGCGTCGGCGTGGATGTGCCAAGGCTTTGAAAACATGATCGTCTTTTACTTCGCTTGACATGTTATGTTTTTATAACATTATAGAGGAAATTTCAAGCAGGAGGCTGTGGACATGTCCATTGCAATCAGGGTTTCCGGGCGCATCGGCAAGCCTGTCACCGAAGTCTTCGACGCCGTCGTCAATCCGACCAAGCTCAGTGGCTATTTCACCACCGTGCGCGGTGCCTCCGCTCCGCTGGTGGTCGGCACCACCGTGACCTGGTGGGGTGAAATCCCGGTCGAGGTCGACGAAGTCGTACCGCAACAGCGGATCGTGCTCCGCTGGGACGGCAGTGGCCCCGACGACAAGCCGGCTTACAAGACCCGCATCGAGATGAATTTTGAGCAGCTCGACGATGGCGGCACCTTCGTCACCATTGCCGAGGACGGCTGGCGCGAGGACGAAGCCGGCCGCAAGCGCTCCTACATCAACTGCGAGGGCTGGTCGCAGATGCTCGCCTGCATGAAAGCCTATGTCGAATACGGCATCAATTTGCGCGATGGCTACTACCGTTCCGAAATGAAGGGCGTGCCGGCCAATCCGGACAACATCTGATCGAGGGAGGACATGCCATGGCGACGGCAGCGCCGTTTCTGATGTTCCAAGGCAGGGCCGAGGAAGCGCTGACCTTTTATTGCAAGACCATTCCTGGAAGCCGCATCGTCGAGGTGGACCGCTACGGCGCCGGCCAGCCTGGCCCCGAAGGTTCGATCAAGCTGGCGCGCGCCGAAATCGCCGGTCTCGAGGTGTTGGCCAGCGACAGCTACGTCAAGCACGCGTTCACCTTTACGCCCTCGGTCTCACTGTTCGTCATCTGCACCAGCGAGGAGGAACAGGCGCAAATCGTCGAGGCGCTTGGCGAGGGCGGCGGCATGCTGATGCCGCTCGACAATTATGGCTTCAGCCGGCGCTTTGCCTGGCTGAACGATCGCTTTGGCGTTTCCTGGCAAATCAATCTGCCCTGACCGACCTGAACCCTGTTCCAAGGACCTGACGATGACAACGAAAATCGAAGGCGGCATCAACATTGCCATGAAAGTGCCCAGCCATCAGTATGAACCGACCATCGCCTTCTACCGCGATACGGTAGGCCTCACGCCGATCACCGAAAAAGCGCCGGCGGTCGGCTTCAAGCTCGGCCCCAACCAGCTCTGGGTCGACGAGGATGCCACGATGAGCCAGGCCGAGATATGGCTGGAGCTGTTCACGCCCGATTCCTCGGGTGCATTGAAACAGCTGGCCGATGCCGGCGTGGTCCGCTGCGATCCGATCGAACCGCTCGGCGACGGTTTTCGCGGCGGTTGGATCATGAACCCTGCCAACGTCGTCCATATGGTGCGCGAACCCAACGCGTGGTGATGACGCCTCCAGCTCGAACGAACGGAGAAACACGATGGAACTGCACAAAGCTCCCGTAGCGGAAGTCGGCATGCTGATCCGCAAACCCGTGATTGAGGTCTATGAGGCCTTCATCGACCCGGCCATCACCTCGAAATTCTGGTTCACCCATGGCAGCGCCCGGCTCGATTCAGGCCACGCCATCGAATGGGAATGGCGCATGTATGATTTCAAATCCCCGGTCGTTGTCAGGGAACTGGTCAAGGACCGGAAGATCGTCGTCGGCTGGGGTGAGCCTGCCACCACCGTCGAATGGACTTTCGCGCCGATGCATGACGGCGCCGCCACTTTCGTCGCCATCCGCAATTTCGGTTTCCAGGGTGATGCAGACCAACAGGTCAAGACGGCGGTGGACTCCACGGATGGCTTCTCGATGGTACTCTCAGGCGCCAAGGCTTGGCTGGAACAGGGCATTGTTCTTGGACTCACCGTCGACCGACATCCAAACGGTGTGCCATCCGCATAGGTGCAGTCATGCATGTGATCTTTCGCGGAATCTTCCTGACGTCGACCAGTCCTGCCAGGACAGCTGATTTCTACCGGCGCGTCGCCGGACTGCCGCTCGAACAGGTTGGTGCGGAAGGCAGCTACATCTACTGGCGCATCGACCGCGACGGAATTCAGCTGGCGATTCACGCAGCCGAAGCTTTCGCCGCCTACACCCATCCTCCCCTGGCCGGTTCGAACCTCACCCATCTCTATTTCAAGATCGATGATCGCGAAGGCTTTCTCGCCCGGTTGAAGGAGCTTGCCATCGAACCCTTCGCAGTCGACGACGTTGTCGTAACCGTCGAGGACCCCGACGGCCGCAAGGTGATGTTCGGCACCGCCTGAAACCTAGCCCGCCTTCTTTGGAGACGGGCAAGGCAGTCTCAATGCCCTCCGCTCCTCTTCGCCTTCCTGCGCCGCGCCAGCATGTTGAGCGCTTCGACCAGTGCCGAGAAGCCCATTGCGGCGTAGATGTAGCCCTTCGGCACATGGTAACCCATGCCGTCGGCGATCAGCGTCATGCCGATCATCAAAAGGAAGCCCAGCGCCAGCATCACGATTGTCGGGTTCTTGGCGATGAAGTTGGCGAGCGGAGCAGCAGCCAGCAGCATGACGACGACGGTGACGATCACCGCGATATACATGATCGCGATCTCGTCGGTCATGCCAACGGCCGTGATGATGGAATCGACCGAAAACACCAGATCGAGCAGCAGGATCTGCACGATCGCACCACCCAGGCTGATCTGCAGCGTCTCGCCGATCATGGAATCCTGATGATCCTGCGGATCGACCGTGTGATGGATTTCCTTGGTCGCCTTCCAGACCAGGAACAGGCCGCCGGCGATCAGGATCAGGTCGCGCCAGGAGAAATCATGGCCGAAGGCGCTGAAAACCGGAGCTGTCAGCCCGACGATGATCGAGATGGTGGCGAGCAGCAGGAGCCGCATGATGAGCGCGGCACCGATACCCAGCCGGCGCGCCCGGGCGCGCTGGGCTTCCGGAAGCTTGTTGGTGAGGATCGAGATGAAGATCAGGTTGTCGATGCCGAGAACGATCTCGAGCGCGATCAGGGTCAGCAGGGCGACCCAGGCGGTCGGATCGTTGACGAAGGCGAAATACGGCGCAAGAAACTCGATGATCTGCATGGAGGTCGTCTTCCCCTTGAACGATCTGAAGCAGGTAGAGCAATTCCAAGAAAAATGTGTAGCGGTTTTCCGTCCGGAATTGCCTGGAAACAAAGACTAGAGCATTCCCGCGTTTCCGTGAAAAACGGAAATGATTTACGGCAGGTTTCGGCGGCAGTTAGGTATGACGGCTGCCGTCTTCAATGTCACAACCAGAAGGATGGGGCCGTTTCTTCCAGTCTTGGTCCGCGACGAAACGGCGCAATACGTTCCGCCAGACCCGTGCGATCAGAAATGTCGACGCCGACGCCACAGATCGTAGCAGGCCCGTTGGCTGCTTCGAAGCGGCCCTTCGGCACTTTCGAGAGGAACCGGTTGAGCGGCTCTTCCTTGTCCATGCCGAGCGAGGAATCGTAATCGCCGCACATGCCGGCATCGGTCAGGTAAGCGGTGCCGCCGTTCAGGATCTGATGGTCGGCGGTCGGCTGGTGTGTGTGAGTGCCGACCACCAGCGAGGCGCGGCCATCGACAAAATGCGCGAAGCACATCTTCTCGCTCGTCGCCTCGGCATGGAAATCGATCACCACGGCGTCGGCCTGCTCGCCGAGCGGACAAGCGGCAAGCTCGCGTTCGCCAGCCTGGAATGGGTCGTCGAGCTCAGGATGCATGAACACCCGGCCCATGATGTTTGCAACCAGCACGCGCGCACCGTTGCGCGCGATATAGACACCCGAGCCGCGCCCCGGCGTACCCTTCGGGAAATTGGCCGGCCTCAGGAACCGTTCCTCGCGCGGCGCGAAGTTCAGCGCGTCGCGCTGGTCCCAGACATGGTTGCCGGTGGTCACCACATCCGCGCCGGCAGTGATCGTCTCGCGGAAAATCTCCTCGGTGATGCCGAAGCCGCCGGCAGCGTTCTCGCCATTGACGATGACGAAATCCAGCTTGAAATCGGAGATCAGCCCGGGCAGTTGCTCCCACACTGCCGTGCGGCCCGTCTTGCCCACCATGTCGCCCAGAAAAAGCAGCCTCATGCAGTCTTCTATAACTGCTGGGCAAACCGCCGCAACCCGCTCTCTGTCAGGATTTCGGGGATGACCACGTCGTGCGGCTCGTCCGGAACCTCCGACACTTGCTGGCAATCGAAGGCGATACCGATCAGGCGTGGTTGTTTGCCGGCATCCTGCAGCCTGCTGATCGCCCGGTCATAATAGCCGGCGCCATAACCGATGCGGTGGCCGCGGGCATCGAATGCGGCGAGCGGGATCAGCATGATATCCGGATCCAGCACTTCGGCCTCCTCGCTGGGGCCATGCGTGCCGAACCCCATCTCGACCAGCGGCGCCCCACGCACAAGTTCGCGAAAGGCGATCGTGGTCTTGTCGAGAATGGCCGGCAGGCACAGCCGCGCCCCATGTTCGCGCAACGCGAACATCATCGGCCGCACATCGACCTCCGATCGCATCGGCCAGAAACCGGAAACGATCGCACCGGGTTCGAAGGAAATGCTGTCACGCGCCCTCTCTGCCATCTCAAGCGATGCCTCGATGCGCCAGAACGGGTCAAGAGCGTCACGCCGCGCCAGAGCTTCCTTGCGCAGTTGTTTCTTGCGTTCCTTATGCATGGCGGGAAGGCACTCCTGTGGCGTCTAAGCGCCTATGCCATGGCATGGCCACGCGCGCTGTCGCAACGGCGACCTTAAGGCAACCCTGCTGAAGACAGAAAAGGAGGAAAGTGACGATCCACGCAACCGGTGGAGAAGTCGATCCCGGGAACCTACAAAGTAGGTGGGCGCCATATGTCCGAACCCACGGGTCCGGCCAGGGACAGCTCCCTTCGAGATCGATAAGGCCCCGGGGAAATGTCTCTCCTGCCGCGAGACGCAGACCGTCGTCGGCAAATATAGAGCGCCGTCGACCGGCTTGCCAGTGGGCATTGTTACATTACCCGTCTTTTACCGCAGCCCAACCTGTGGCTTGCCCCCGACTTTGCCAACATCTGGAGCGTTTCCACTTTTCGCGGAAACGCAGAGACGCTCTCACTTTTATTTTTACGCCTTCCGAACGCAAAACCGCTGCGCACTTTTGCTGGAATTGCTCTAGGGTCGCGGTAATGAAACTGGAGTTTTCGATGCGATTTGAAGGAACGTCGGACTATGTCGCCGACAAGGACCTGATGGTGGCGGTGAATGCCGCGATCGCGCTGGAGCGGCCACTGCTGGTCAAGGGCGAACCAGGGACCGGCAAGACCGAACTCGCCCGCCAGGTCGCGGCCGGCCTTGGCCTCGATCTCATCGAATGGAACGTGAAATCCACCACCAAGGCACAGCAAGGCCTCTACGAATACGATGCCGTCTCGCGCCTGCGCGACAGCCAGCTCGGCGATGCGCGGTTCAATGACATTCACAACTACATCAAGCGCGGCAAGCTCTGGGATGCCTTCGCGGCAGGCAGGAAGATCGTGCTGCTGATCGATGAGATCGACAAGGCCGACATAGAGTTCCCCAACGACCTGTTGCAGGAACTCGATCGCATGGAGTTCTTCGTCTACGAAACCGGCGAGACCATCCGTGCCGGCGTTCGCCCGATCGTCATCATCACCTCGAACAACGAGAAGGATCTGCCTGACGCCTTCCTGCGTCGCTGCTTCTTCCACTACATCCGCTTCCCTGACGTCGATACGCTGCACCGCATCGTCGATGTGCACTATCCAGGCATCAAGCAGAACCTTGTGCGCGCCGCGCTGACCCAGTTCTACGAAATCCGTGAAGTGGCGGGCCTGAAGAAGAAGCCCTCGACCTCCGAAGCACTCGACTGGATCCGACTGCTCGTTGCCGACGACGTCTCGCCTGAGGATCTGCGCGCCGACCCGAAAAATGCCCTTCCCAAACTGCACGGCGCATTGCTCAAGAACGAACAGGACGTGCATCTTTTTGAACGCCTGGCCTTCATGGCCAGACGCCACGGGTAAGAAGCGCAGTATCCCGATCATCGCGCAAAGCACGATGAGGGCGCGAATCGGCCCCAAATCAACCCCAGTCGCCCGCCAAAGTGAGCTGCCGCCCGGTAAGGTACCGAAGCGGACATGTCATTTCCCGATGCAGCAACTGGTGGAAGGAAGTTCGATGAACAAGATGATCTTGATTGCCACTCTGGTGATGAGTTCAAGCATTTATGCCGCAGCCGCGGACTTGCCCACCCTCGAACCGGCAACACGTGAACGTACAATTCCAACCTACACGATATCGCAACTGCCAAGGGCCGATCAGGCCGGCATGCTTCCCACGTTGACGCCCGCTCGTCTCATTACGGAATCGGATGCGCCTCGCCTGCCGACGATCCAACAGTGATGGATTGAGGAGTTACCCAGCCCCGCGAAAAAACGAGGTCGGTTGACGCAGTGGTGCCCGGCTCGCAACCCGGGCTCGGCATGCGTAACAACGGAAAGGCGCCTGCTGTGCCATCGCATTGGCACAGCAGGGCAGATAAAACGGCCCCGCACCAAAGGGGACCTTGAACCATGACCGTTACCGTCCGCCCGCTCGAACAGTCGGATCACGCCGAATGGCACCGGCTGTGGACCGCCTATCTCAAATTCTACAACACCGTTCTGCCTGAAGAGACTTATCAACTCACCTGGAAGCGGCTGTTCACACCCGGCGAATACGAGCCGCGCGGCTTCATCGCGCTCGTCGACGGCAAGCCAGCCGGCCTGACCCATTACATGTACCACCGCTCCTGCTGGGCCGAAGCGAACAATTGCTATCTGCAGGATCTGTTCGCCGATCCCGAAATCCGCGGCAAGGGCGTCGGCACGGCCTTGATTGATGCAGTCAGGCAGACAGCCAAGGCGGTCGGCGTCGTCAATGTCTACTGGATGACGCACGAAACCAACGCGACGGCGCGCAAGCTCTATGACCGCGTGGCGCGCCGCACCGGTTTCATCGAATATGACCTGATGTGAGCCCGGCGACTGACGGGACGGCGCCGGCCCCGTCTTTTCCCCAGCTCGACCGCGGGACCACTCCGGTCCCGCCTTTTCCTCACATGGATTTGTCGGCGACCCAATCGTGCCAGTCGTCTTCCGAACCATGGAACGCATTGAGGTCGATCTTGCCGGCGACGCCGTGCGACAGGCCGGAACCCGAATACTGCCAGAACACCCATTTGCGGCCGGGATAGACCTTGGAGGGGTGCTGCGCCACCGCGCGCAGCCAGAACGGATAATCCAGGAAAGCACCCCTCAGATTGTCGCGATAGAAATCGGGCGCCGTGTAGATGATCGGACGCTGGCCGTAGTGCCGTTCCAGCTTGTCCATGAACACCTGCATCTTCTCCTGCACCTTCTCGCGTGAGAGACGCCGCTTGCAGCTGGATTCGCCATTGTATTCGACATCGATGACCGGAGGCAGAGCACCGGCGACCTTGGGCACGTTGCGGATGAACCAATCGGCCTGCTCGCCGGCGGTGCGGCACCAGTAGAAGAAATGATAGGCACCGCGCCGCAGGCCGGCTTCGTTTGCCTCGCGCCAGTTCTTTTTGAACATCGGATCGAGATGATCGCCACCGTCGGTCGCCTTGATGTAGGCGAAGTTGGCGCCCTGCGAGCGCAGCCTTGCCCAGTCAATGTCGCCTTGCCAGCGCGAGACGTCGACACCGTGCACGGCCAGTTGTCTCGGCGAGGTGGTGCGCCCGAAATTGATCGGCTTGGCGTCGCGGAAACGGCGCGCATAGACGTCGCCGCGCACGATCGCCGCCTTGCGGATCACCGGCTTTTCCGCTGGCGTCAGGATTGCCGGCTTCATGGCGGGCAACGGCATGGACGGCATGTTCGGCTGCGACCCTGCGAAGGATTCGACCTCCGGAATGGACGCCTCGGGGACAGGCATCGTCATCGCCATCTGCGGGGCGGGAGCCTCGCGCAAATCGGATTTGATGCTGGCGCTTGGCACCGGGCTGTTCGGCCGGGTGATCGAACTGGTCGTCTCGGAGGACGGCCCCGGTGACAGGACTTCGTCCATGCCGGAGCTGGAAGCGCAGCTGGCGAGCGCCGCGCAGGCAAGCAGAATTGCCGACACCGTGGTGAAACGCATGAGAACCCGTACGCAAGAACAAGAATCGGAGACGGGTGCCGGTACAAAACTCCCGCCAAGGCAATTGCTAACGGGAAATTACCAAAAAAGGCTGAATCTTATTTTTACCATGAGTGTGGCAGCAGCGCAGAGTGCGGCGCGTTTGTCCGGACGCGCAAAGGACACTCCAGCATCTGGAATCTGCGCATCGGCACGAAAACCGATTTCGATTTTCGTGCCGATGCGCTAGCGCCTTGCCTCCTCGCTCTGGCCAACGCACATTGACGCCATGTTCATCCCATTCTTCCTCGAATTGAAGGCCGCCAAGGTACCCGTCTCTCTGCGGGAATACCTGACTTTGCTCGAAAGCCTGGAGGCGGACCTCGTCAGCTACGACGTCGAGGGATTCTATTATCTCGCCCGTGCCACCCTGGTGAAGGACGAGCGCCATATCGACCGCTTCGACCAGGTCTTCTCGCATTATTTCAAGGGCGTGGAAGCTGTCTCGGCTGAAGGCGGCGTCGACGCCGCGGCTTTGCCGGAGGAATGGCTGCGCCGGCTGGCGGAAAAGACGCTGACCGAAGAAGAAAAGAAGCTGGTTGAAGCGCTGGGCGGCTTCGACAAGCTGATGGAGACGCTGAGACAGCGGCTGGAGGAGCAGAAGGGCCGCCACCAGGGTGGCTCGAAATGGATCGGCACAGCCGGCACCTCGCCGTTCGGCGCCTATGGCTACAATCCCGAAGGCGTGCGCATCGGCCAGGCGGAGAGCCGCAACCGCCGCGCCGTGAAGGTGTGGGACAAGCGCGAGTTCAGGAATTTCGATGACTCTGTCGAGCTTGGCACCCGCAACATCAAGGTGGCGCTGAAACGCCTGCGCCGCTGGGTGCGCGAGGGGGCCGATGAAGAGCTCGATCTGCCGGGCACCATCCACGCTACGGCCGAGCATGGCTATCTCGACGTGCAGACCCGGCCAGAACGGCGCAACGCCGTAAAACTGCTGATGTTCTTCGATGTCGGTGGCTCGATGGACGACCACATCAAGGTGGTGGAGGAGCTGTTCTCGGCGGCGCGCGCGGAATTCAGGCAGCTTGAATATTTCTATTTCCATAACTGCCTGTACGAGGACGTCTGGAAGGACAACCGTCGCCGCTACACCGAGAAGATCCCGACTTTCGACGTGCTCCACAAATACGGCCACGACTACAAGGTCATCTTTGTCGGCGATGCCTCGATGAGTCCCTATGAAATCATCTCACCAGGCGGCGCCGTTGAGCACTGGAACAAGGAAGCCGGCATTGCCTGGCTGCAACGCGTGCTCAACCAGTGGCCAAACGCGGTCTGGCTGAACCCGACGCGCGAGCAGCACTGGAGCTACACGCATTCCATCGGCATGATCCACGACATCTTCGGCGGTCGCATGTTTCCGCTGACATTGACCGGCCTGGAAACCGCGACAAAGCAACTGTCGCGAAAACACTGACTGCTCCCTCTCTCCATCCGGCAAACAAAAAACCCGGCCGAATGGCCGGGTTTTCGTAGACTCGGGAGAGGAAGCGATCAGGCAGCCTCTTCCTGCTCGGTTTCTTCGTTGTCAGCCTTGGCGCCCCGCTTAGGGCCCTTGTTGAGGTTGACCTCTATCAGGCGGACAGCTTCGGTTTCCGACATACGGTTCACAGCCGCGATCTCGCGAGCCATCCGGTCGAGCGCAGCTTCATAGAGCTGGCGCTCGGAATAGGACTGCTCCGGCTGGTTCTCGGCGCGATAGAGGTCGCGCACGACTTCCGAAATCGAGATGAGGTCGCCGGAATTGATCTTCGCATCGTATTCCTGGGCGCGGCGCGACCACATGGTGCGCTTCACGCGGGCGCGGCCCTGCACGACCTTCAGCGCGCGGTCGACATAATCGGTCTCGGAAAGCTTGCGCATGCCAATCGAAGTCGCCTTGGCGACCGGCACCTTGAGACGCATCTTGTCTTTCTGGAAATCAATGACGAACAGCTCCAGCTTGTGGCCCGCCACCTCTTGCTCGTCGATCGAGACAATCTGGCCGACGCCATGCGCCGGATACACGATGAACTCGCCGGTCTTGAAACCGTGACGGGCTGCGGATGCGGACTTCTTCTGCGGGGTTGTCGTTGCCATTACGCCCTGAACTCCTTGTTGTGGCGCCGGCAGGCCTCTGCCGGCAGAACTGGGGCTGCCGGATCAGGTCCGGCCTGGAATGCCACACAACAAGCGAAATCCTCCGGAAAAAGCCTGCGCCGGCCAACCGCAAAACTGCGTCCGCCTGGCCCAGAGTGCTCTGGTCCGGAAATAGGAAGTCACCTTTCGATGATTAGGGGCGTGTTCGCCATAAATCGACGTTGTGTCACCGGCATGTTTTTTCCGTGTAACACAAAAACTCGCAAGAATCAAGATTTTGCTGCATACGCGAAGGACAAGCACTACCCCGCTCGTCAAGACGGTTAGCACAATCCTGCTGTTAAAGCTGGGGATTGCCCCGAACCGTCAGTCGCCACCGCCCGGCTCTGCAGAGAAGTATTTCTCGAACTTCTCGGTCTCACCATCGAACTGCTTGGCGTCGGCCGGCGCGTCCTTCTTGGTGGTGATGTTGGGCCATTTCTCGGCGTATTCGGTGTTGATCTGCAGCCACTTGTCGAGACCCGGTTCGGTGTCCGGCTTGATGGCGTCGGCAGGGCATTCCGGTTCGCACACGCCGCAGTCGATGCACTCGTCCGGATGGATGACGAGCATGTTCTCGCCTTCGTAGAAACAGTCGACCGGACAGACCTCGACACAATCCATGTACTTGCATTTGATGCAGTTGTCGGTGACGAGGTAGGTCATGGCCTGCTCCGGGAAAGTCCCGTTCTTCTATCTATTCTTGCGGGTCAGGTAACGTCTTTGGCCACCGCTTGCAAGGCCGGTGCATTCCAACGAATTGGCCCAGGTGGGTTTTGCATTCCAACTGCCTCGCCACCGTGGGCCTTTATGCTCCTCAATCCCCATCGCGCAGGCGATCGGTTTGCCGCCTCTCCTTCTTGGTCGGGCGGCCGCTGCCCGTGTCGCGCAGCGGCACGATGGCGTCCGGCAGCGCTTCCTTGCGGGCGGTCGGCACCGGCGACATGTCCTCGTATAGCGTACGCGCTTCTTCCGCCGGGCCGCGCCTGGCGCCTGGCCCCAGCACTTTCCAGACCAGGATCCGGCCATCGAGCGTGATGGTCAAAACATCACCGACCTTGACCAGATCGGACGCCTGCGCTGCTTTGTCGCGGTTGATGCGCACCCGTCCCGCAACCGCCAGCTTTGCCGCCAGAGACCGCGACTTCACCGCGCGTGCGAAGAACAGCCACTTGTCGATGCGCTGGCGACCCTCGGCGACCATTGGCTCAGCAGCCAATGCAGCGCGCCGAAGGACGCAAGCGGGTCATCTACTTCTTCAACTGGTCGCGCAATGCGGCCAGCTTGGCGAACGGGGAGTCGGGATCGAAACGCACCGGGCGTTCCTCGCGCGGCTTTGCCTGGAAGGAGGGCTTGCCACCCTTGCCTTCCGGCCTGCGACCGTCCTGCTTGCCTTTCCAGTCCGGGCGGCCGTCGCGCCGGTCCTGGCGCTCGCCTTGCGGCTTGCCGCCGCCGGGACGGTCCTGCCGGCCACCTTCGCCATTGGCGCGGCCCTTGAAGCGATCGCGCGAGAAGCGCTCCCGGCCATTGCCTTGCTCGCCGCCTTCACGGTTAGGTTTGTTTTCGCCAGCCGCCGCCGCATTGCGGCCGCCACGGTGATGACGGTTGTCGCGGCGATGATCGAAACGCGCTTGCCGCCACAGCAGGATCGGCTTCGGTTCTTCCGCTTCGGCCTTGGCGGCTTCATCGCCCGGCAAGGTCTCTGCGCTTTCGCTTGCGACGGCTTCGGCCGGCTGCCCGGTTTCGTCCGCAGGCGATTCAATCGGCTCGACGGCTTCGCCTTCCGCATCCGCAGCTACGGCGATTTCGGGGGTCTCGATGACAGGCTCGGCTTCTTCCGCGATCTGAGCCGCTTCCACGGCCTCCGTCGCCTCGGCGGCTTCAGCACCCACGTCGACGCCCTCACCTTCAGGGGCGTCTTCCGCGGCCGCCTCGATCTTCGCGGCTGGCTCTGAGCCGGGCTCAGCGTCACTCGCAACGGAATCGGCGGAGGGCTGCAAGCCCTCGTCCGTGTCGGCCGTCTGAGCCGCTGCTTTCGCGGCGGCGTCGGCAGCAGCCTTGGCTTCCGCCGCCTCACGCGCAGACTGGTCGAGAGCCTCGAGCTTGGCCTTGACGTCCGCCGCAGGCTTCGGCTCGGCACGGTAGCCGAGACCTTTCAGGATCTCCTCCATGTCATCGGCCGTTGCGCCGAGGATCGACATCATCGGCGGCGTCACCATGAAGGCCTGCCCGTCATAGGCGCCGTCCGGGCGAACGCCCAGGCCCGGCTTCCAGTTGGTGGCCGGACGGATGAGGTCGGCCAAACGCTCGAGGATGTCGACGCGCACCGCGCGACGGCCGAGGTTACGATAGCCGGCCAACCGGTAGAAAGTCTTGTCGTAAGTCGGGTCGATCACGATCGAGGTGCGGCCCGAAGCCAGGGCGTGAACCACGTCGCCGAAGCCGGGCTTGTCCTTGCCGTCGTTCTTCAGCGCCCACAAAAGCGTCACGAGCCCCGCGGGCGCCGGCTTGATCAGCGACGGTACGAAAACATGATAGGCGCCGAAGCGCACGCCGAGACGCCGCAGCGCGGCACGCCCTTCCTGGTCGAGCGTGCGCATTTCTTCCGCGATATCGCGCCGGTTGATGAGACCGAAATGCTCGACAAGCTGGAAAGCGATACCGCGAGCGATGCCGGTCAGCTGCTCGGCGTTCTTCATGTCGACCAGTGGCTTCAACAGCAGCTCGACCTGGAAATTGACGAAACGATCGGCACGCGCCGCGACCTTGTCGCGGGCCGGACCGCTCAGCTGTTCGTCGGCAAGAAGCACCAGACGCGGCTTCAACGCATCTTCGCCGGCCACCAGCGTACCGATCGGCGCACCGATCCAGCGCAGCACGCCATCGGACCCCAAGGCGATGTCGTTGTTGCCGGACGCCGCGAAGCGTTCCGCACGGGCTTCGAACTCGGAGGCAAGTGCCTTCTGCGCGGCTGAACGCACGGCCTTGGCATCTTCACCCCCGGCGCCCTGGTCGGCCGTGAAGCGGAACCCTTGCAGTTCGCCGACATGATGGCCCTCGACGAGGACGGTTCCGGTTGGGCTGATTTCGGCTTCTGGCATGGTATTTTCTCTAAGGCGCCGCATGAGGACGGAAGTCCTGCGATCAACGAAGCGTTTCGTCAACCGCTCATGCAACGCGTCCGACAATCTGTCTTCGATTTCCCGTGTCTTTTCTTGCCAGTGTGTCGGATCGGCAAGCCAACCTGGACGATTGGATACAAAAGTCCACGTGCGAATCTGGGCGATGCGATGCGAAAGCGTGTCGATGTCACCCTCGGTGGTATCGGCACGACGCACCTGTTCAGCCATGTAGCTTTCGTCGACATGGCCGTGCCTGGCAAGGTCCATATAGATAGAGGCAATGAGGTCGGCGTGCTGTGCAGGCGCGATCTTGCGGTAATCCGGCAAGGCACAGGCTTCCCACAGCAGGGCTACACGGTCGCGGTTGGTGGCGAGCGCACGGATTTCGCCGTCCTTCGACAGGAATTCCAGGGCCTGCGCATCGACGGCCGGCAGAGCCCGGGTCAACCCCTCAACCGGTGCGTTTGTCTCGATCGAACGTTTCAGAGCATCCAGATTGGAAAAATCGAAGGTCGGCGTGCGCCACTGCAGCACCTTCACCGGCTCGAAATCATGGCTTTCGATCTTCTGGACAAGATCTTCGTCGAGCGGGTCGACCTGTCCGGTGACGCCGAACGTGCCGTCGCGCAGGTGCCGGCCGGCACGACCGGCGATCTGGCCGAGCTCCGCAGCGGTCAGGTTGCGGTATTGATAGCCGTCGAACTTCCTGTTCTGGGCGAAGGCGACGTGGTCGACGTCGAGGTTCAACCCCATGCCGATGGCGTCGGTCGCCACCAGATAATCGACATCGCCGGATTGATACAGCGCCACCTGGGCATTGCGGGTGCGAGGCGACAGTGCGCCGAGCACGACAGCCGCACCGCCTTGTTGGCGACGGATCAACTCGGCGATCCCATAGACCTCGTCCGCCGAGAAGGCGACGATGGCCGAACGGCGCGGCAGACGGGTGAGTTTCTTGGAGCCGGCATAGGCGAGGTGCGACAGGCGTGGCCTGGTCACCACCGACACGCCCCGAAGCAGCTTCTGCAGGATGCCATGCATGGTGGCGGCACCCAGGAGCAACGTCTCCTGCCTGCCGCGCAGGTTGAGGATCCGATCGGTGAAGATATGGCCGCGTTCGAGATCGCCCGCCAATTGCACTTCGTCGATGGCAACGAATGCGGCATCGGTTTCGCGCGGCAGCGCCTCGACCGTATGGACCGAGTAGCGCGCTCCGGCAGGCTGGATCTTTTCCTCACCCGTTACCAGCGCGACCTTGTTGGAACCGACCTTCTCGCACAGCCGGGCGTAGACCTCACGCGCCAGCAGGCGAAGTGGCAGACCGATGACACCGCTCTCATGTGCAACCATTCTCTCGATGGCGAGATGCGTCTTGCCCGTGTTGGTCGGGCCGAGCACGGCCGTGACGTCGCGGCCTGAGAGGATCAGCGGTTCGGTGGGTTTGGGATGGATATTCATCGGCCCGGAAAGAAGACCTTTTCCCGTCATCGCGCCGCCTTGCCCGGCGACAGCGCACACATAGGCATTCAGGCGCCGGAGCGAAAGCATAATGTTCATGGAAGCGTCGCACCCGATTGGCCCATCCAGCCTTTTGCACTGCCGAATTAACGCTCGGAACGAGTCTGGAACGAATCAGCGACGAATCGCTGACTCTCTTCGATTCACGGTTCGTTCACGGCTAGATATGGATCCCTAGCCGCAGAATTGCACCACATGCTGAATCGGCTAATTGGCCAAACCGTTCGCCTGGGACCACCGCCGTTAACTTTTGCCGGCAATGGGCATCAAATCGAGTGTCGGCTTACAATCCACGCGACCCAAGTCCCTGAAACAAAAGCGCTTTATTAATGGTGATTAACCACATCGGACGCTTAAGCGCTTCATTTTCGTTAACAATTCGACCAAAGCCGGAACGAATCGGCGACGAATCGGTGACCTCTGGATCTTCCTGTTTTGTTCACCCCAACATCTGGTGTTGTGCACAGCTTGTCCACCAATGATTCACAGGCTTGTCGTGCGCTTGTTCGCTGTACGAAGAGCCAACGTTAACTTTTGCGTGCCGGAACGGCACAACCAGCTCGGGGCACTGGCGACAAATTCCACACGGTCGGACCGGCCCTTGCTTGTCGCCGCCCGGCGGCACGTGTCAGCTGCAAACCGGGATCCGTGGTCCATTTACAGAGCCGCAGGCACCTCAATACGATATGCCGCAGCAGCCGGAACAACCCCCATGGATTCCCAGAATTCGTATCGCGCCTTGATGTCGATCCCTGGCCTGTCGCCCCTGATCCTCGCGGCAACGCTGTCACGCCTGGCGGCACGCATGTTCGGCCTTACCCTTGTTCTGTTTGTCCTGGCGCGTTTTTCCTCGCCAGCGCTGGCCGGCTGGCTGACTTTTGCCGCGATTGCTCCAGGCCTCCTTGTTAGTCCCATCGCCGGCGCATTGCTCGACCGCGTGGGTCCGACAATAGCGGTCCGGATCGATCTCATCGCCAGCGCCGCCTTCATCGCCGCGGTCAGCATTGCCGGTTGGGCGGGTTGGGCGAGCCCACCGGTTCTGTTCGTTCTTGTGGTCCTGTTCTCGCTTGCCGGCCCTCTGGGCGCATCCGGTACGCGAACGCTGCTGCCGCGGCTGGTGCCGCCCCAAGCGCTCGATCGGGTCAATGCGCTCGACACCGCTGTCTATGCCATCTCCGATGTCGTGGGGCCGGCGCTTGCCGGCCGGCGCCGCAGTCTGCCTCTCCTGCGTTCAGCGCTTGCCCGGCCTGGCACCGCGCCATACCTCGCTGTTGCGCCAATCGATCGAAGGCATCGAGATGGTAGCACGGCAGCCCACCCTGCGCGGCCTCGCTGTCTCCTACTCCTTCTATCAGATCAGCTGGGGCGTGCTCGTCGTGGTGGTGCCGGTGTTCGTGGCCGAGCGTTACGGCGTTACGGAAAGCAGTTCGGTGACCGGGTCGCTGTGGGCTGCGATGGGCATTGCCGGAGGCATCGGAGCGCTCATGGCGGGCCATCTGCGCACGACGGGGCGCGAGCGTCATGTCATGGCGATCGGCATGGTGATCACCGCCTTGGCTGCCTGGCCGGTGGCCGCGGAGTTCGGGCTCGGCGGGCTGGCCATCGGCCTGATGATCGCCGGCGTGGTGTCCGGCCCGATCGATGTTGCGCTGCTGACCTTGCGCCAGCGCCGCACGGATCCGCACCAGCTCGGCCGCGTCATGTCGATTTCCATGAGCCTGAACCTGGCCGGCTTCCCGCTCGGGTCTGCCATCGCAGGCATGGTCATCACGCAATCGATGTCCGCAGCCTTCGTCATCGCCGGCATTGCTTCCGTCATCGCAGCCGTCGCCACGGCATCGATTCCTCGCGATACGGCATCTTCCGCCCAGGCGTCACCGTGAAGCTGTAGCCACTGAAAACGAAAACGGGCCGCGAGCGGCCCGTTTTACTGCAATAGGCACAATCACTCAGGCGAAATACTGCCCGCCATTGGCCGAGATGGTAGAGCCAGTGATGAAACCGGCTTCCTCCGAAGCCAGGAACACCACGCAACGCGCGATCTCTTGCGGTTCGCCGAGGCGACCGACCGGGATCTGCGGAATAATGCGTTCGTTGAGCACCTTCTCATCGATCGCCTTGACCATTTCAGTGGCAATGTAACCGGGGCAGATCACATTGACGGTGATGCCTGCGCGCGCACCTTCCTGCGCGAGTGCCTTGGTGAAGCCGATGTCACCGGCCTTCGACGCCGAGTAATTGGCCTGGCCAGCCTGGCCTTTCTGCCCGTTGATGGAAGAAATGGTGATGATGCGACCGAACTTGCGGTCGCGCATGCCGCCCCACAACGGGTGCGACATGTTGAAGACGCCGGACAGGTTGGTGTCGATCACCTCTTTCCATTGCTGCGGCGTCATCTTGTGGAACATTGCATCACGGGTAATACCGGCGTTGTTGACCAGCACGGAAACCGGGCCGAGGTCAGCCTCTACCCTGCCGATGCCTGCCGCGCAGGCCTCATAATCGGCGACCGACCACTTGTAGGTCTTGATCCCCGTTTCCGCCGTGAACTTCGCTGCTGCCTCGTCATTGCCGGCATAGTTCGCCGCGACGCTGTAACCGGCATTCTTCAAACCGATCGAGATCGCGGCACCGATACCGCGCGACCCACCGGTGACGAGTGCGACTTTACTCATGCGTTTCCCCTTTGCTGCATCTCAGGTGATTTCGAAAATCGCCTTCATTGAATGGTCCGTATGGCGGACCTCTTGAACCCGACTCTTATGACGAGCCTTTGAATCAAACCATGAGGCATGAATTAGAGACGAAACGGGCGGCACTTTGGCCGCCCGTCTTGTTTTCAATCAGAGTGCCTCGACACACATCGCGACGCCCATGCCGCCGCCGATGCATAGGGTGGCCAACCCCTTCTTCGCGCCGCGCCGCTTCATCTCAAAGACGAGCGTGTTGAAGATACGCGCGCCGGAGGCGCCGATCGGATGGCCGATGGCAATGGCACCGCCATTGACATTGACGATCTCGGGGTTCCAGCCAAGTCCCTTGTTGACCGCGCAGGCCTGCGCGGCGAAGGCCTCGTTGGCCTCGACCAGATCGAGATCCGACACCTTCCAGCCGGCCTTTTCCAGCGCACGCTTGGAAGCCGGGATCGGGCCGGTTCCCATGACCGACGGATCGACGCCGGCGGTCGCCCAGGACGCGATGCGGACGAGCGGGGTGATGCCACGCCGCGCAGCCTCTGCCTCCGTCATCAGCAGCGCGCCGGCAGCACCGTCATTGATGCCCGAAGCGTTGGCGGCCGTTACCGTGCCATCCTTGTCGAAGGCCGGCTTCAGCTTCTGCATGGCATCGATCGTTGCACCGTGGCGGATATACTCGTCCTGATCGACGATCGTGTCGCCCTTCTTGCCCTTGATCGTGAAGGCGACGATCTCGTCCGCGAACCTGCCGGCCTTCTGCGCGGCCTCCGCCTTGTTCTGCGAGGCGAGGGCAAAAGCGTCCTGGTCGTCACGGGTGATCTGGAACTGCTTGGCGACGTTCTCTGCGGTGATGCCCATGTGATAGCCGTTGAACGCATCCCACAGACCATCCTTGATCATGGTGTCGATCATCTTGTAGTCGCCCATCTTCACGCCGGCGCGCAGATGCTGCGCATGCGTCGACAGCGACATCGACTCCTGGCCGCCGGCCAGGATCACCTTGGCATCGCCGCTGGCGATCTGCTGCATGCCGATGGCGATCGCGCGCAGACCCGATCCGCAGACCTGATTGAGGCCCCATGCGGTCGTCTCGATCGGCAGGCCGGCGTTGATCGATGCCTGTCGTGCCGGGTTCTGGCCCTGGGCCGCGGTCAGCACCTGGCCGAGGATCACCTCGTCGACTTCCGCCGCCTCGACGCCCGCACGCGACAGCAGCTCGCGGATCACCACCGCACCGAGCTCATGCGCGGGCGTTGCCGCGAAGGCTCCGTTGAAGGACCCGACGGCAGTGCGCGCGGCACTTGCGACGACGATGGCGTTGGATGCGGACATGTTCTTCTCCAGACCTCGAATTGAGCGGTTTGCAACCGTTGGTTTGACTTTTCTTGCCGGTTCGAGGCTGCGAGTCAAACTGGAAATCTGTCCGATTTGGCTATCCTTGCCGCGGCGTAAGTCATGCCGCGCAGCATATTGCGGCATGCTGCGCAGCATATTGCAGCGCCGAAAAGACGGCGTATGCTTCCGCACTGCACAAACCGCTTGGAATTGTGACGGTTTTGCGCATATCCTCGACACAGGGAGTAATCGTTACCGGCTGCTTACGAGCGTGCCGGTATCCGCGGGAGGATGCTGAATGGCGGCGAAAGACGAACCGGTGGTGATCAAGAAATACGCCAACCGCCGGCTCTACAACACGGGTACCAGCACCTATGTGACCCTCGAGGATCTCGCCGAAATGGTCAAGAAAGGCGAGGAATTCACCGTTCAGGACGCCAAGACCGGCGATGACATCACACACCCCGTGCTGACCCAGATCATTTTCGAACTGGAGAACAAGGACGGGCAGAACATGTTGCCCATTCCCTTTCTGCGCCAGCTCATCGCCTTCTATGGCGATCAGATGCAGATGATCGTGCCGAGTTTCCTCGAGCAGTCGATGCTCGCCTTCTCCAAGGAGCAGGAGCGTTTTCGCGATCAGATGAAATCGGCGCTCGGCAAGACGCCGATGGACATGATGAAACTGCCGACGCCGATGAAGGCGCTGGAGGAACAGACCCGCCGCAACATGGAAATGTTCCAGAACGCCATGCGTATGTTCACGCCATTCCCGGCTGCCGCAGCGAGCGGCGCGGCGAACACCGCTCCCGAACCCGCCAAGGCAGAGCCCGCGGAAAAGGCTGACGATCTTCAGGAACTGAAGGATCAGATCGCCGCCATGCAGCGCAAGCTCGACAAGCTGTCGTAGTTCAGAACCTTTCCTTCTCCCCTTGGTGGAGAAGGAAGCTGTCTACCCTTCTACCGCAAACGTTTCGGCGAACTGCTGGCGCAGAAGGTTCTTCTGTACCTTGCCCATCGTGTTGCGCGGCAACTCGTCGATCACGAAAAGACGGCGCGGCTGCTTGAAGCGCGCCAGCTTTGAAGCGAGCCCTGCAAGCAGGCTGGCCTCGTCGAGTGCAGCCCCCTTGCGTGCCGTCACGACAGCGACCACGCCTTCGCCGAGATCGGGATGCGGCACGCCGATCACCGCCGATTCCTCGACGCCCGGCATCTCGTCGAGCAGGAGCTCTATTTCCTTGGGATAGATGTTGTAGCCGCCGGCTATGATCAGGTCCTTGGCGCGACCAACGATGGTGACGTAACCATCGCCGTCCTGCGTGGCGAGATCACCCGTGATGAAATAGCCGTCGGCTCGGAATTCCTGCGCGGTTTTCTCCGGCATGTTCCAGTAGCCTTTGAAGACGTTGCGCCCCTTCACCTCGATCACCCCGATATCGCCGGACGCCACAGGCTCGCCGGTATCGGGTTCCGCGATGCGGACCGAAATGCCGGGCAACGGCTGGCCGACCGTACCGGCCCGGCGCTCGCCGTCATAGGGGTTCGAGGTGTTCATGTTGGTCTCTGTCATGCCGTAGCGCTCAAGGATGCGCTTGCCGGTGCGTGCCTCGAAATCCCGGTGCGTTTCCGCCAGCAGCGGCGCACTGCCGGAGACGAACAGACGTATGTGCTGAACCAGCTCCCGTGTCAGCCGGGGATCGGCAAGCAGACGCGTGTAGAAGGTCGGCACGCCCATCAACGTGGTCGCACGCGGCATGTTCGCAACCAGATCGTCGATGTCGAGACCGGGCAGGAAGATCATCGATCCACCGACGAGCAGGATGACGTTGGTGGCGACGAACAGGCCATGCGTATGGAAGATCGGCAAGGCGTGAAGCAGCACGTCCTGTTTGGTGAAGCGCCAGGTCTCCACCAGCGCCTCCGCGTTCGACAGCAGATTGTCATGCGTCAGCATTGCACCCTTCGATCGCCCGGTCGTCCCGGAGGTATAGAGAAAGGCGGCGAGGTCATCCGGCGCTCGCTCTGCGGGCGCATAGGTTTCGGATTGGCCAGCCGCCCGCTCCCCAAGCGTGCCGGAGCCGTCCCCGTTGAGGGTCAGCAGCGCCGCCCCCGCCCTGTCGGCCACCGGCTGCAGAGCGGCCGCACTGGCGCCGTCGCAGATCAGGAGCCTGGCGCCGGCGTCACTGACGAAATAGTCGACCTCGGCGGCCGTATAGGCGGTATTGAGCGGCAGGAACACCGCACCCATGCGCACGGCGGCAGCATAGACGGCCAGAGCCTGCAGCGATTTTTTGGCCTGCAACGCCACCCGATCGCCAGGTCGCACACCGGCGCCAGCCATGGCATGCGCGACCCGCGCGGACAGTTTCAGGAAGTCGGCGTAAGAAATGCGCGAGCCATCCTTCAACGCGAGAAAGGTGCCGTCATTGGCTTCATGCGGCCGAAACAGCGCGTCGTAAAGCGTATTCGTCAAGGATGGCTCCGGCAGTTCGAAATCTAGGTTCTTTCCAGCACGGCTTGCATGCAGTGACAAGCACAAGCCGCTCCCTGGCATTTGCGTGCATGGGCGACGCGCCGTAAACAGGGCGCCTCGTTTTCCAACGCGACAGCCGAAAGTCCTCCAATGACCGAGACCGACCTGATCCCCGTCTTCGACGGCCACAACGACACGCTGCTCAAGCTCTACCAGTCCGGCAAGGCTGATGTCGAAAAGCTGTTCATGGAAGGATCGCCGGCCAGCTGGCATATCGACCTGCCGCGCGCCAGGAAGGGCGGGCTCGCCGGCGGCATGTTCGCGATCTTTCCGCCGCCGCAGGAGGAGCGCAAGGCCAAGGATGACGGTGTGCCGGCCATGCCGTCCGACAATGAGCCGCTGCCGCCGGAGCTGCCGCGCGAATTCGCCCGTGAAACCACACTGGGCATGGCCTCGATCCTGCTGCGACTGGAGAGAGCGGGAGCGCTTACTGTCTGCCGCAGTGCCGCCGACATCCGCACGGCCATGGCAAGGAACTCGATGGCTGCGGTGTTCCACATCGAGGGTGCCGAGGCGATCGACACCGACCTCGCCATGCTCGACGTGCTTCATGCCGCCGGCCTGCGCTCGCTCGGCATCGTTTGGAGCCGGCCCAACGCCTTCGGTCATGGCGTGCCGTTCCGCTTCCCGTCCTCGCCCGACACCGGCAACGGTCTGACCGATGCCGGCAAGGCTCTGGTCAAGGCCTGCAACCAGCTCAGGATCATGATCGATCTTTCCCATCTCAACGAGAAGGGATTCCGCGACGTTGCCAAGCTTTCCAACGCGCCACTGGTCGCCACCCATTCCAACGTGCACGCGCTGTGCCCGCACTCGCGCAACCTCACCGATTGGCAGCTCGGCGCCATTCGCGATACCGACGGCATGGTCGGCCTGAACTATGCCACCGGCTTCCTGCGCGAGGATGGCCGCATGAATTCCGACACGCCGCTCGAAGTCATGGTGCGCCACGTCGACTATCTGGTTAAGGCGCTCGGCGAAGACCGCGTCGGCCTGGGTTCCGACTTTGACGGCGCCATGATCCCGGCCGCAATCGGCGACGCCGCCGGCCTGCCCAAGCTTCTCGATGCATTGACCAAACACGGCTATGGCCGTGCCCTGATCGAAAAGATCGCCTATCGCAACTGGGTGCGCGTGCTGGAAAAATCGATCGGCTGATCTCTACCTCGGCTTATCTGCAGTCGACCCGTTGCAGCCACGCCTTGCCGACGCCGCGATCGCGGATGATCGGCAGGGGGTCTTCCGCATCCAGCCTGGAGCAGATGCGGTAGACCTCGAGGGTCTCGGCATTCATCTCGCCATGCTTGTAGAAATACATGGCCGCGGCATAACGTGCGCGGCCTGACCATGGCTGCCCGAGCGGCGTGTTGACCAGGGTCCACTGTTCCGCCGCTTCCGTCTCGTTCCGTTCAGTCATTGTCGGCAGTCCATGTTCCCGACCCGCCTCGGCTGCCAGCCGCCTGCTGCCGATCTTGCCACGGTCAGGTTTGCCTTGTCCATATTGAATGAATGTTCAGCAAACTCTGTTGCGTTTTCTCATCGAGCCGCTAGGCTCGCCATCAAATCGTCTGCGAGCATGGTGATCCATCCGATGAGCAGGAAGGCACAGGTGTCCAAGGCAGCCGGCGCAGCTTATCTCGACAGGAACATCCGCACCTGGCAGGCGATGCAGAAGGGGCTTGACTCGGGCGAACACCGCCCCACTCATCTGCGCGGCCGAAAGCCCGTATAGGCCGGCGCGCAGGAGACCGCTACCGATGAAGACAATCGATCTTGAAGACGAGCCTGCAGAGACCGAACGACGAGGCGGTTCCGAACGGCGCGGCCGCAAGGCTTCCAAGGAAGTGCGCCGCCAGCAGCTGATCGAGGCGACGATCGATTCCTTGGCCAAGCGTGGCTATTCGGAGACGACGATGGCGGATGTGGCGGATGGCGCGAAGCTATCGCGCGGCATCGTCAATTTCCATTTCGAGAGCAAGGAGAAGCTGCTCGTCGCCACGCTGCAATATATGTACGACGAATATTCCACGCATTGGCGCAACGCCTACGACAAGGCCGGTGACAACACGGCCGATCGGTTGAAGGCGCTGGTCACGGCGGATTTCGATCGTGCCGTCTGCAACAAGCGCAAGCTGGCGGCATGGTGCGCCTTCTGGGGTGAGGCAAAATCACGTCCCACCTATCAAGCGCTTTCGGGTGCACGCGACACCGACTACCAGAACCTTCTCTTTGATCTGTGCCTCGGCTTGAAAGCCGAGGCCGACTATGCCTTTGAACCGCAGGCCCTCGCGCTGACTCTCAGCGCGCTGCTCGAAGGACTGTGGCTGCGCCTGATGATGGGGCTGGAAGACGTCAGCCGCGAAACAGCCCTGCAAGCCGCCAATGAATTCCTGCTGACCGTTTTCCCGAGGCACTACGCGAGAGGGTCAAGCGGCATCCAGAGACTTTGAGGTCAGAGCTGCACATCAAGGAACTGACGGGCGACATGACAACCAGACGGGCACCGGCCCGCGCAACAAAGGGGAACTGGCATGCAGACGACGATCCGCCATTGGATGACCGCACTCGCGCTGGCGAGCACGTTGATGACGCCGGCGGCTGCGCGCGCAGCCGGCAGCGATCTCGTCGTCTTCGACTGGGCGGGCTATGAGCTGCCCGAGTTCCATCCGAAGTACACCGAGAAGCATGGCGACGCCCCGACCTTCACCTTCTTCGGCGACGAGGACGAGGCCTTCGAGAAGATGCGCTCCGGCTTCAAGGCGGACCTTGCCCATCCCTGCTCGCAAAGCGTTGTGAAATGGCGCGACGCCGGCCTGCTGCAGCCGCTCGATACGTCCAGGATCACCGCCTGGAAAGATCTCAACCCCGGCATCATGAAGATGAAGAATCTCGCCACATCCGAAGACGGCACGGCCTGGTTCATGCCCTGGGACTGGGGTAATTCGCAGCTCACCTACAACTCCGAAAAGGTGAACGAGAAGGACATCCAGTCGCTGAAATCCCTCGCCGATCCAAAGTTCCAGGGCCGCGTCTCCATCCCCGACAATGTCGACGACGCCTATGCGCTGGCCTCCCTGGTCATCGGGCTCAAGGACTGGACCCAGATGACCGACGAACAGTTCAAACAGGCGTCGGATTTCCTGCGCCAGGTGCACAAGAACGTGCGCCTCTACTGGACCGACACCACCAACATCGTGCAGGCGCTGACCGGCGGCGAGATCGACCTGGCCTGGGCCTGGAACGATGCGACCGCCCAGTCCGTTCTGGCCGGCTCGCCGATCAAGGCAAAACCCGACACGCAGGAAGGCATTTCGACCTGGGTCTGCGGTTACGTCCGCTTGAAGGACGCTCCCGGCAACGCCGATCAGGCCTATGATTATCTCAACGCGATCAATGAGCCCGATGTCGCCAACGTTCTGGTGAAGGACTGGGGTTATGGTCAGGCCAATGCCAAGGGCATGGCCGCCGTCGATGCGAAATTGCTGAAGGACAAGGGTTATGACGATGTCGACAAATTCGTCGACAAGACGCTTTTCCAGTCACCTGTTCCGACGGAACTCAAGCAGAAGATGATTGCGGAATTCGAGAAGATCAAAGCGGGATATTGATGATCCACGACGTCATCGTTGTCGGCGCCGGCTTTGCCGGCCTTTCGGCAGCACTGGCCCTGGCAGACGATGGACTGGACGTGCTGGTGCTGGAGGCGCGCGGACGCGTCGGCGGGCGGGTCGAGGCACGGGCCGATTCCCTTGGGGAACGGCACGACAGCGGCGGACAGTTCCTGTGCGAGGACATGCCTGAAGTGATGGCGCTGGCGAAACATCACGGCAAGACGCTGGTGACGACCCCGATCGACGGCGCCTTCACGCTGCAGCCGGAAATGTCGGAGGAAGACAGCCGCGCACTATGGGATGCCAATGTCGCCATCCGCGATCGCATGAATGCGATCGATCCAGCCGATCCGGCAGTGCGTGACCTCAGCGTATGGGATTGGCTGCAACGGCAACCGGATGATGTTGACGCCAAATCGGCGTTTTGCTCGACGGTCGAAGGCCTGTGGTGCCAGCCGATCGATGCCGTCCCGGCCTGGTACCTGATCGACAACGACCGTCGCATCACCAATGAGGTCTCAGAACTGCAATACTTCCTTGCCGAGACGATGCTTGCGCTGGCCGAGGATCTGGCCGCAGACCTTGGCGACCGTGTCCGGCTTTCGGTACCGGTGCAGGAAATCCGGCACGACGAAGATGGTGTGACTCTGATGACGGTCGAGGGCCCGTTCCGGGCAAGCCGCGTCGTCGTCGCGGCTCCACCGGTTGTTGCAAACCGTATTGTCTTTTCGCCGCCACTTCCTGCGACGCTCGCCACGGCTCTCGGCGCCTGGCGCAGCGGCTCGGTCATCAAGATGCGTCTTCGCTACGCCCGCGCGTTCTGGCGCGACCAGGGCCGCAACGGCATGGTGTTGTGGCGCGATATCCATGGTCTGTTTGTCTGCGACACCAGCACGGACGATGCCCATCCAGCACTTGTGGTTTTCATCGGCGGTCCGCTGGCTTTGCGTCTGCGCGCGCTTGGGGATGCCGCTTTGCGCGCAGAAGTGCTCGCTCGGATTGCAGCAGCGCTCGGACCACAGATCCTTGAACCACTCGACGTCGCCATGCGCGACTGGGTCGACGATCGATGGAGCGGTGGCGGTTATAGCGACATCGTCGCCGATTTTTCCGCCTACGATGCCGAAGCCCTGCTGCGCGCCGGAACGGCACCCATCCATTTCGCCAGCTCGGAGCTCTCCCTGTCATTTCCCGGCTATGTCGAGGGTGCCATCATCAGTGGTCGCGCCGCCGCGGAAACGGTTCTGGACGCCTTCAAACGGCCTGGTGGACGTGATCCGCGGGCGTAACCCCGTCCCCTCTCGTCAGTTTGCGAAAACTGCTCTACCGTCAGCAAGCGTGCCGTTTCGCGATCGGGGAGCTCTCGCCTCATGGCCTTCAAATTTCGCCGCGTGATCCTGGCAGCAGCCCTGGCCGCCGCTGCAGCAAGCACGGCACTTGCTGCCGGCGGCGACCTGATCGTCTTTGACTGGTCGGGCTACGAAGATCCGCTTCTGCACACCGACTACACCGCCAAGCAAGGTGCGGAGCCAAGCTTTTCCTTCTTTGGCGATGAGGATGAGGCCTTCGAGAAGATGCGCGCCGGCTTCAAGGCCGATGTTGGCCATCCTTGCGCGCAGAGCGTGGTCAAATGGCGCGAAGCCGGCCTGCTGCAACCATTGGATACCTCGCGGATCACCGGCTGGAAGGATATCAACCCCGGCCTGATGAAGATGAAGGAGCTTGTCACCACCGCCGATGGCAAAGCCTGGCTGCTGCCATTCGACTGGGGCACTTCGTCCCTCATCTACCGCACCGACAAGGTCACGCCCGACGATGCGAAGTCGCTGCGCATCTTCGCCGACCCGAAATTCGAGGGTCGCATCACCATCGGCGACAATGTCGACGATGCCTATGCGCTGGCCTCGCTGGTCATCGGCCTGAAAGACTGGACCCGGATGACAGATGCGCAATTCAAGGAGGCTTCCGACTTCCTGCGCCAGGTGCACAAGAATGTCCGCTTCTATTGGACCGACGACACCTCGATCAACCAGGCTTTCTCCGGCGGCGAGATCGACCTTGCCTGGGGTTGGGCCGAAACCTACGTCACGCTGAAAGGCCAGGGCATACCGCTGGAGATGAACCGCGACACCAAGGAAGGATTGTCCACCTGGGTGTGCGGTTATGCGCTGCTGAAGGACGCCACACATGTCGACGAGGCCTATGATTTCCTGAACGCCGTCAACGCACCCAATGTATCCAGCCACCTGGTCACGACATTCGGTTATGGCCACGGCAATGCCGCCGGCATGGCTGCGATCGACAAGAAGCTGCTCGCCGAGCGCGGTTTCGACAATCTCGATGCCTTTCTCGACAAGACACTGTTCCAGCAGCCGCTGCCGGCGGAACTGAAGCAGCGCATGGTCGCCGAATTCGAGAAGATCAAGGCGGGTTATTGACCCTGATCCTCGGCAGCGCTGCGGGTTACCCGGCAGCGATCCGCGCTTTTCGAAAGAGGCTCACGCCGCGCTCACCGTGCAGCCTTGGCATATCTGGACGTTTTGAGCCGATTTATTTATAAGCCCGCCATCCGGCATCGGATCGCAACCGCTGCCCAATCAACATGTCAGATCGTTTTTGGCGTACCATTCCCGCGCACGACGGTTCGACAGCCGCAAACGACCGCAGGGGTGCCATGGCAGGCCATTCACAGTTTAAGAACATCATGCATCGCAAGGGCCGCCAGGATGCGGTCCGCTCGAAGATCTTTTCCAAGCTGGCGCGTGAGATCACCGTCGCCGCCAAGCAGGGGTTGCCCGATCCCGCGATGAACCCCCGCCTGCGCCTGGCGATCCAGAACGCCAAGGCCGAGTCCATGCCCAAGGACAACATCGCACGCGCCATCTCCAAGGCCTCCGGCGGCGACGCCGAAAACTATGAGGAAGTGCGCTACGAAGGTTATGGCCCTGGTGGCGTGGCCCTCATCGTCGAGGCGCTGACTGACAACCGCAACCGTTCCGCCTCCAACGTGCGTGCCGCCTTCACCAAGGCCGGCGGTGGGCTCGGCGAAACCGGTTCGGTTTCCTTCATGTGGGACCGTATCGGCGAAATCGTCTACCCGGCCAAGGTCGGCAGCGACGACAAGGTGATGGAAGCCGCGATCGAAGCCGGCGCCGACGATGTCGAGACCGACGAGGAAAGCCACACCATCTACTGCGCCTTCGAAAATCTCGGCGATGTGTCGAAAGCCCTGGAAAGCGCACTCGGCGAAGCTGAATCGGTGAAGGCCATCTGGCGGCCGCAGAACAACATCCCGGTCGACGAAGACCGCGCCCAGTCGCTGATGAAGCTGGTGGCGACACTCGAGGACGACGACGACGTCCAGAACGTCTACGCCAATTTCGAGGTCGATGACGCGACCCTGGCCAAGCTCAGCGCAGCCTGATCAAGACGCCCCGGCACGCCGGGGCGTTTTCTTTTGTCGTGTAGCATTTCCGCGTTCTTCGGAACCGCGGAAACACTCTATCCTTTGTTTTTGAGCAATTGCGGACGCAAAACTGCTGCGTATTTTGCTGAAGTTCCTGCACGAGGTTTGGATGACCGACGTTCCACGTCCCCGCATTGTCATCACCTATTGCACGCAGTGCCAGTGGTTGCTACGCGCCGGCTGGATGGCGCAGGAACTGCTTTCAACTTTCGCCATGGACCTCGGTGAAGTGGTCCTGGTGCCGGGCACGGGCGGCGTCTTCACCATCACCTGCAACGACGAGTTGATCTGGGAGCGCAAGCGTGATGGCGGTTTCCCGGACGCTGCCAAATTGAAGCAGCTGGTGCGTGATGTGATCGATCCCGAGCGCGACCTCGGCCATTCCGATCGCAAGAAAAGCTGATTTCCACCTCGTTGGACACCGGCCTGCCGGGTTGCCATTCGCACTACCTTTGCAATTGCGGCTGGCGGCAGCAAGAAACCGCCGCCTCAGCTTGAGACGGCGGTTCTTTCTGAATAGCGGCGATGTGACTACATCAGCGCAGCGATGAAAGCCGCCAGCGCACCGGTGCATGCGAAGGTGCGCACATGGTTCCAGAACACCCAGCGATCAAGATGGATGGCCCATAGCTGTGCTGCAGCCTGGCTGTCGGGGGCGGTTGCAGCCAGCGCGTCGTTCATCGGAACGTTGATGACCATGGTGACGATGATGTTGCCGACGATATAGAGAGCAGCACCGATCAGCACCCAGCTCGGCCGTGCGACGCCCCAGCCGAGCAGGGCGGCCAGCACCAGGAACAGCGCCAGCAATGCCGTGCCCATGAAAATGGACAGGAACAGCGGGTTCTGGATCACCGTGTTGATGGTGTTCATGGCCAGCACGCCTTGCGGTACCGGCACCTGCGCCAGCGACGGCATCACCGAATTGGAATAGGCGAAGAACAGGCCCGCCATGAGGCCGCTGCCAAGTGCGGCAATGAAAGTGATGGCGATTACGATCTGAGCAAACATCTTTCTCTCCCTCAGAGATTCACATGCCACACGCCGGTGGCGGCAGTTTCGCGCACATAGGCGGAAAAGTCTTTGGGTCCACGGCCAAGAGCCCGCTGGACACCGTCGGTGACGTGTTCGTTGCGACCGTCGAGCACCTGCCCGAACAGTTCGTCGAGCAGCCAGATGACGTCGGCCGGCGTTTCGTAAGCCTCGAGTTCAGCCCTGAATGCTTCCGGCGAGACGCGGCTGAAGCGCACGTCGCGGCCCGCAGCTTTGGAGATCTCTGCCACGGCTTCGCGGAAAGTCAGGAGCCGCGGTCCGGTAAGCTCGTACAGCTCACCGATATGGCCGTCGTTCGACAGGACTTCCGCCGCCACATCCGCGATGTCGTCGACATCGACAAAGGGCTCGCCGATCTCGGCAGCGGGGATGGAAATCTGTCCCGCCAGCACGCCGTCCAGGAAGGCGCCTTCGGAAAAATTCTGCGCGAACCAGGCGCAGCGCAGGATCGTCCAGTCGGCGCCGGTAGCCTTCACCATGTCCTCCGCGCGCTGCGCTTCCGGTTCACCGCGGCCCGACAGAAGCACCAGCCGGCTTACGCCGCGGCTCACGGCCAGCCTGGCAAATTCCTCGACGGTCTCCGCCGCGCCGGGCACGGCGATGTCGGGATAGTAGCTGATGTAGACGGCGCCGACGCCTTCGAGGGCGCCTGCCCAGCTTGCCTTGTCGGTCCAGTCGAATGCCGGGCGCGCCGAGCGGGAGCCGATGCGGACCGGGATGTTCTTTACCTCAAGCCGCTCAGCCAGCCTGCGGCCGGTCTTGCCGGTGCCGCCAAGGATCAGGACGGGCTTTGATGTCGTGCTGGTCATCTTTTCTCTCCATATCACAAACGTGAGCAATCCTCGCGTTTGCAAAACGTGATAAATCCTCATATTGTATGAGTCAAGCGGGAATTTTCAGACAGCCGCCCGCCGGCATTCGAGGAAAGATCATGGAAAGCGTCTCGGCCATCGTTCAGGAAATTCCCGGCCCTCGCCGCGAGCCGACGCAGAAACGCAGCCGTGAACGGGTGGAACGAATGCTCGCCGTCGCCTCGGCGCTGATCGCGGAAAAGGGCAGCGACGCCCTGCGCATGGGTGAAGTGGCCGAGAAGGCCGGCGTGTCGATCGGCTCGCTCTACCAGTTCTTTCCCGACAAGAGCGCCATCATCCGGGCCCTTGCCGATCGCTACCAGAAGGAGAGCGAGACGTGCATCTCTGAAGCCCTGGCAGAAGTGAAGGACAGAAAGGGTCTGGAAAAGGCCTTCTCGGAACTGGTCGATATCTATTACGGGATTTTCCTGGCCGAGCCGGTGATGCGCGACATCTGGTCGGGCACGCAAGCCGACAAGGCACTGCGCGAACTCGAACTTGCCCACAGCCGCGCCAATGCCGGGATGCTGCTTGCCGTGCTCAGGCGCCTGCGCCCGGACGAAGACCCAGCCGCGCTTGAAACCTCTGCCTTCCTGATCTGGCAGCTCGGCGAAGCGACGATGCGGCTGGCTGTGTCGGTCGACCGCACCGAGGGCGACCGGCTGGTCGCAGCCTACAAGCGCATGGCGCTGAGCGAGCTAGCGTGCAGCTGAAGCCGCGCGCTCATCCATTGCGGACGTATGTTTGGTGTCGCGCATGGTCGAATAGACCAGCAGCGAAACAAAGATGACGCCGGCCAGATAATAATAGAACCACTGTTCGTGGCCCTGCTGCTTGAACCACAGCGCGATTGCCGGTGCCGTGCCGCCGAAGATCGAAACCGTCAACGCATAGGGCACGCCGACACCGGTGGCGCGCACCGCAGTCGGGAACAGCTCGGCTTTCACCACCGCATTGATCGAGGTGTAGCCGGCCGTGAATATCCACGCACCGCAGATCAGCAGGAAGGCGATGAAAGGCGACGTTGTCGACGACAGCATCGTCAGGATCGGCACCGTCAGTATGGTGCCGGCGACGCCGAAGAAGATCAGCAGCGGCTTGCGGCCGATACGATCGGAAATCAGCCCATAGATCGGCTGCAGGATCGCCGCGAAGACCAGCGAGCCGGCGATCACATAGGTGGTGGTGAGGTCCGACAGACCGACCGTCTGCTTGACGAAGGTCTGCATATAGGTCGTGAAGGTATAGAAGGCAGCCGTACCGCCAGCAGTCAGCCCAACCACGATCGCCACTTCGCGCGGGAACTTCCTCAGCCCGCGCAACGAGCCCTCGCGCTTCTGCGAGGTCGTCGTCGCCACGAAGGCTTCGGTTTCATGGAGTTGCCGGCGCATCACCGCTGAAAAGATGGCAAGCAGCGCTCCGATGACAAAAGGAATACGCCAGCCCCAGTCGACCAGTTGCTCGTGCGTCAGGAACACATTCTGCAGCAGCAGCAGGACCAGGATCGCGCACAGCTGCCCGCCGATCAGTGTCACATATTGGAAGCTGGAATAGAAACCGCGGTGGTTCGGATCGGCGACTTCGCTGAGATAGGTGGCGCTCGCACCATATTCGCCACCGAGGCTGAGGCCTTCGATGACACGGGCCAACGCCAGAAGCACCGGCGCGGCAAAGCCGATCGTCGCATAGGTCGGCGTGAACGCGATGATCAGCGAACCGAAACACATCATCAGCACCGAAATGGTGAGCGACAGCCGACGCCCATGGCGGTCGGCAATATGACCAAACAGCCAGCCGCCGAGTGGCCGCACGATGAAGCCGGCGGCAAACAGCGTCGCAGCGTTCAGTTGCTGGACGACGGGGTCATGCGATGGAAAGAAGGCCGGCGCGAAATAGAGCGCAAACGCCGTATAGGCGTAGAAATCATACCATTCGACCAGATTGCCGATCGAACCGATGAAGATGGCTTTGATCCGGCGGCGCGCATCATCGAAATGCAGAGCGGTATCAGACACATGACCTCCCTGCCCCCGATGGCAGGATCGGCCAGTTCACGTTCCGATGCAACCCGCGCAGACCGACAACAAAAAACCCGCCCTGGAGGGCGGGTTTTTTGGATCCGTATCGCGGTTCCGGCTTAGATGCCGAGATTGGCGAACTTGTTCTTGAATTTCGACAGACGGCCACCGCGGTCGAGCAGGGTCTGCTGGCCGCCGGTCCATGCCGGATGCGTGGAGGGATCGATGTCGAGGTTCATCGTGTCACCTTCCTTGCCCCAGGTCGAACGGGTCTGGTACTCGGTGCCATTGGTCATGACGACCTTGATGGTGTGGTAGTCGGGATGGATATCAGCCTTCATCGCTCTTGTCCTGGCTAGCTGGGACGGCGGCCCTGCGGCGATGCGCCCCTTTTTAAAACTCGAAGCCGCAGCTATTGAGGAGCCACGGCTTCAAAAACGGTCGGCGTGCCTATACAACAGGCGAAATTGAATCACAAGGCCGCGCCGGAGCCAATTCGGACAGGAACCGGGACGATGGCTGACCCTACCAGCGCAGACGAGCGCAGACGCTCGCTCCAGCCGCTTCGGCGGGTCTTTCCCTATATCACCCGCTATCGCGGCCTGGTGGTCGGCGCCGGTATTTCGCTGGTGCTGGCGGCCGTCACCACACTGGCGCTGCCACTTGCCGTGCGGCGCATGATCGACAACGGCTTCTCCAGTTCCGACTCTGCCTTCATTGCCAGCTATTTCGGCATGCTGATGGTCATGGCCGCCGTGCTCGCACTGGCCTCAGCCGGCCGCTACTACTTCGTCATCACCCTTGGCGAACGTGTCGTCGCCGATATTCGCCGCGACGTATTTTCACATGTCACCACTTTGTCGCCGGCCTTTTTCGACACATCGCAATCGGGCGAGATCGTCTCGCGTCTCGCCGCCGACACCACGCAGGTGAAATCGGCCGTGGGCGCTACCGCTTCGGTAGCGCTGCGCAACGTCATCCTCGGCCTTGGTGCGCTGGCAATGATGGTGGTGACCAGCCCCAAACTCTCAGGCCTGGTCATTGCGGCCATCCCTGTCATCGTGCTGCCACTGGTCGCCTTTGGCCGTTCGGTGCGCCGCCGTTCCCGGCAGGCACAGGATACGCTGGCGAATGCCACCGCCTATGCCAGCGAGCAGATCGGCGCCGTGCGCACGCTGCAGGCATTCACCAATGAAGCATTGGTCACCGGTCGCTTTTCCGCTGCCGTCGAGGCCGCCTTCACCGCCGCCCGCGCCTCCGTTCTTGCCCGCGCGCTGCTCACCTTCTTCGCCATCTTCATGGTATTTTCCTCGGTGGTCGCCGTTCTGTGGTTCGGCTCGCGCGATGTACTCGACGGCACCCTGTCGCCCGGTACGCTTGGTCAGTTCCTGCTCTATTCGGTCTTTGCAGCCGGCGCCCTCGGAGCGCTCTCGGAAGTGTGGGGAGAGCTGTCGCAAGCGGCAGGCGCAGCTGAACGGCTCACGGAAATCCTTGCCGAGAAACCTGGCATCGAGGCGCCGGCGCAGCCGCGCACGCTACCCGCCAAGGCAAAGGGAGCCATCGAATTCAGCGAGGTCTCCTTCTCCTACCCGGCAAGACCGGATCGCGCCGCCGTGCACGACCTGAGTTTTTCGGTGAAGCCAGGCGAAACCGTCGCCATTGTTGGCCCGTCGGGCGCCGGCAAAAGCACGGTCTTTTCACTGATCCTGCGTTTCTACGATCCCGAGACAGGCACGGTGAAGCTCGACGGTATCGATCTGACACACACGGATCCACTCGCGCTTCGCCAGCGCATCGCCATTGTACCGCAGGACGTCACGATCTTTGCTGCCAGCGTGCGCGACAACATCGCCTTCGGCAGGCCGGGCGCCGGCAATGTCGAGATCGAGGCGGCGGCCAAGGCGGCCCTGGCCGAGGAATTCATCCTCAAGCTGCAGAACGACTATGGCACGCAAGTCGGTGAACGTGGAGTCACCTTGTCCGGTGGGCAGCGCCAACGCATTGCCATCGCCCGCGCCATCCTGCGCGACGCACCGATCCTGCTGCTCGACGAAGCAACCTCCGCGCTCGACGCCGAAAGCGAAACGCTGGTACAGGAAGCGCTCGAACATCTGATGCAAGGCCGCACCACACTCGTCATCGCGCATCGGCTGGCGACCGTACTGAAAGCCGACCGCATCCTCGTCATGGATGGCGGACGCATCGTCGAGGAAGGCACGCACAAGACCCTTGTGGCCAAGGGCGGCATCTACGCCAGGCTCGCCAAGCTGCAATTCGAAACAGGCGCCAGCGCCTTCATGGGCGCGGCGGAGTGACTGCCCCCGCCAAGGCCTCAATTTGCCTTGGCTTCAGCGTCGGAATAGGAAAAATCGTAGGTCCAATAGGTCTTGTCTGAAATCTGCTTCACGGATTTCAGATATGATCGGATTCCCCTGGCCGGTACGCGACTATCAAGCGTCTTGAAGAGCCACTCGAGTTCGAATTCCGTCGGCGTGTTAGACCAATCGGTCTTAAAGGCCACAAACGGAGTTAGCACGTCCTGGTGCTCTGGTAGAACAAAGCGGGCTTTCAGATTCTTGACCAGTATCTTGTGACGCCTGAACATTGGGGCACCGATAGCAATCGGTCCGCGACGTTTGACGCTGCTCGGTTCCGGTAGATTGCTGGTTCCGATATCGGCTTTCAACGGGAATTGCTTGATGAGATCATCCGCGTACAAGGCATCGTCCGATAGCTCATAGGCTTCAGAGACTGTTACTTCGTTTTTGTCGCGATCGTCAGTTGTCGAAAGAGGCTTCAGGCGCGTGATGCCGGGATACATACCATTGTAATAGTTGATATAATCGTCGGATATCTTCGGCAATGACTGCGACGCGATCTTGTATCGCATGGTGTCAGCCTGATCGTCCAAGTAGGTCGTTTTGACCGTAAGCTTCAGCCCTTCGCCTGTTCGGCGCGGGAAATCGAATTGCTCTTCGACAAATGACGTAGGCTGGATCAGTTCCCTGCGTTCGATTTGCTCTATGGCAGCCCTGCCGGCGACAATCGGAAGGGCATAGCCATAGTCGGGAAAGACAAGATTCCCGGCGCGCCCGCCTTGCAGGTAGTTTGTCGCGTCGATCCAGTAGATTTGATCATGGAGGGTGGCTTTGACGATAACATGGTCAAAAGCCCTGAGCGTAGGCAATATATTTTGCAGGCCTTGTCCCTCATCGATATCTGTTAGCGCGGGAACAGCGGCAATTCCTAGTCGATGCAAACTGACTGCCAGCAGCAGAGCTTTGTCCTTGCAATCGCCAAAACCACTGGCGATGACGGCAGATGGGATGCGGGGAACATAAGAACCTCGGCCCATCGATAGGCTGACATAGCGTATAGTATCCTGGACCAGGCGTGCCGCTTCGATCAACCTGTCTTCTGGCGCTGCATGGATGGTAGCGATGGCATCCAACTTCGCCGCGAAATCGGCCGGCAGTTCTTGATCCAATTGGTAGAAAGGCAAGACGACATTGACGATATCCTGCCAATCGTTTGTGGACGAGACCTGTACCATGGGGAAACTGGGCGCATCGGCGGGCAACGATGCCTCGGACTTCACGGGTTCAGGGTCCCGGACCTGCCAGCGATAAACCGTGTCAGTACCATCAGGACTGGTCTGCGGTTGAACCTCGGTTTGGATCTGACGGATGTGCAACGGCTGCGAAGAAGGCCAGATTATCCTTTCGTTGATGAGCAGCACCGGGTCGCGCCATGCTGTGGGAATAGTGTCGAAGAATAGGTTCGCCCCGAGGATCGGCTTGCGCACGATCGTTTTGGCATAGTCGATGACGTCTCCGACGCGCACGTCCGGAATATTGACATAGGCTGTCAGCCAACCATCAAAAATTCCTTTCTCAGCGTCCTTCTCACGCCTAACGATATCGAAGCTGATCTGCGGTAACCTGTCGATCACGACACCGTCTCGCACGATGCTAAGCCGGTTTATCGCAACATCCATCGTCGCGGGGTCGAACTCCACCGTTATAGTCGCGCCGTTCTCCAAGCCGACCCGATCAAGTATCTTATAGGCAAAGCGGTCGAAAATTTCATAGCCGTCGGCGCGATGTTTGAATTGGTAGTCGGACAGAATATTGAGCGTGCCATCCCTGGCTTGATCGCCAAACCGTGAATTCGCGGCAGGCAGATCTAGCCAGTCAACCCATTCGCCAGCCGGGGTTTTGCTGATTTCTGCCTTGGCTAAGGCCGATTGGCAAAATCCAAAAAAATAAATGAAAATCGAAAGTTGGATGGCGAGTGCCAAGAACGCTCGAAAACGATCTCGTTGCCTCATATCCTGCCCATCCATCGTTCCTTAAGCTCCCTCAAAAGCCTCGACGGCAATCTCGGTGATAGCCATAGCTTTGTTTTGGTGAACAATTGCACCTACAAGAATTAGCCAAGCAAGTTGCGCGCGGTGCGCATAAAAATCCTAGAGCCTATCGGGATCAGGTCGTCCGGAAAATCATAGTCGGGGTTGTGCAGCGCCGGATGCCGTTCACCGGCGCCCAGGAAGAACATCGCCGACGGAGCGCTACGCCCGAAGATGCCGAAGTCTTCGGAAGCACGCATCGGCAGGCTGTCTTCGCTGTATGCGACACCTTCCTGGTCGAGCGCGGTGTGCAGATGTTCAACTGCCGCCGGCGCATTCATGCTGGCAACGAAAATCTCGTGATAGTCGATTTTAGAAGTCAGGCCGGCTTCACCGGCGGCCCGCTCCACCAACGCCTCGGCCGAAGCGCATAAAGCTGCCATTCGGTCGTCCAGCCGCGTCCGCAGCGTCGCCCACACTTCCGCGCGGCCGGGCGCCACGCCGAACACAGCCTCGCCCATCGTGGCATGGGTGACGGTCACCATGCCGAAATCGTCGTCGCTGAAGGCACCGCCACCAAGCTTTGCCAGTGCAGGCATCAGCTGGCTTATCGTGAGCATCGGCGACGTGCCGGTTTCGGGCATCGAGGAATGTGCCGTCTTGCCCCCCAGCACGATGCGCATGCCGCGCGAGGCGCAGTTGACGACGCCTGGCTTCAACCGGACCTCGCCGAACGGAATGCCGGGCAGATTGTGCAGAGAAAAAGAAAAGTCCGGAGCGATCTCGCCGAAGCGCGGATCGGCCACCACGCCGACAGCGCCATCACCGGTCTCCTCGGCCGGCTGGAACATCAGAACCACGCGGCCCTTCTGGGGACGGCTGCGTCCGAACTGGCGTCCGAGGGCAGCCAGGATCGTGGTATGTCCGTCATGGCCGCACATATGCGACTTGCCCGGCACCAGCGACGAATGCTCCACGCCGGACAATTCTTCGATCGGCAACGCGTCGAGTTCGGAGCGGAAGAGAACCGTCGGCCCCGGCTTGCCACTGTCATAGGTCATTGCGATGCCATGGCCGCCCAGTCCCGTCAGGACATTGTCCGGCCCGGTATCCGCGAGAAAGGCAACCACCTCTTTGGCGGTCGCCTCTTCCTCGTTCGAAACCTCGGGATACTGGTGCAGCCTGCGGCGGAAGGCCGTGAGCTCTATCAGGTCCTGGTTGGTCAGCGACAAGGCGGCCTCCACATTCCGGCTTCATCCCGTAGCGTTTTCGCTCCGGAATTGCGCCAGCCAACATGCCGCCTCACGCATCCGATCGAAAGATGCAGTTGCCGGAAAATGGCCTTCCAGCCAGCCAAAAGCGCTTCCGTCGTCACGGAAACGCCCTCGCTCATTGCTTTTTTGCAAATTCCGGACGGAAGGCGCGCACTTTTCCTGGGATTGCCCCAGATCAGAGAAAGGTTGCGATTTCCGCGAGCGGCTTCTTCTCGACGGCATGCTGCGGAATGGTGGCACCTTCCTTCGGATACCCGACAACCATCAGGATGTAGGGCTTGTCATGCGGATCACGGCCACAGATCTCGTTCAGGAAGCTCATCGGGTTCGGCGTATGCGTCAGCGCAACGAGGCCGGCGCGGTGGATGGCGGTGATCAGAAGACCGGTCGCGATCGAAACCGATTCCGGAACATAGTAGTTCTTGCGCAGCACGCCATCGGCGGAACGGCTGCGACGCTCGCCGAAAATGCAGATGAGCCAAGGCGCCTCTTCCAGGAATGGCTTGTCAGCATCGGTGCCGAGCGGAGCCAGCGCAGCCAGCCACTCTTCTCCGGCCCTGCCCTCATAGAAGGCGCGCTCTTCGATCTCGGCCGCTTCGCGGATACGCTTCTTGATCGCGCGATCACCAATCACCGCAAAATGCCAAGGCTGGTGGTTGGCACCGTTGGGTGCGGTGCCTGCCGTCAGAATGCAGGTTTCAATGATGTCGCGCGGTACCGGTCGTGTGGAGAATTCGCGCACTGTATGCCGAGCGCGCATTTCCGCATAGAAGGCCTCAGCATTCGCTCGCATGGTTTCAAGCGGAAGCTCCTGATAGTCCGGCAGCGGGATCGGCTGGTAGCTGGTGGTCGGATTCATCGCGCAATGCTCCAAGGATTGTCCAACAATATTGTCCGACAATCCTCGAGTACGCAAGCCCGACCCTGTGAAGCCGGTCAGTTCGGTGCGAAATGATCGTCGGACAGCCTCTGGATGAGCGCCCCCGAGGCGGCGACATGCTCCCGCATAGCGGTTTCCGCCGTTTGCCTGTCGCCCTTCAGAACAGCTTCAACGATGCGTCGATGTTCGGCATTGCTGGCAAAGACATGGTCGCGGTCGACCAGCATGCGGAACTGCAGCCAGTAGAGCGAATTGGACAATCTGGTCAGGGTCTCGACCAGAACAGCATTGTCGGCAACGTCCGGAAACAGCGCATGGAAACGCGTGTTCGCGTCGGAGAATTTCGCCATGTCGTTTGCCGCAACGGCGTCGTCCATCTCTGCCTGCAAGGCACGAAGCCTGGCCGGTTCAGACCGCAGGGCCGGCAAGGCAAGGCTGACGGCCAGTGCCTCCAGGGAACTGCGAACGGCAAACAGGTCGTCCACCTCCTTGCGCGACAGCCGCCGCACAGTCACTCCTCGATGTGGCTCGAAGGCCAGAAGCCCATCCACCGTCAGCCGCTGGAAGGCCTCACGCACGGATGACCGCGACACGCCGTGCCGGGAAGCGAGCTCGGTCTCGGTAAGGCGCTGTCCCGGCACCAGATGGCCACCGCGCACCGCCTGCGTGATGGCCGAAGCGACCTGCTGGGCGGTCGAAAGAGGATCGCGGTCGGTCACCTGGAGCATGATCCCGAAAAGTTGCAGAGTTTTCGGCCAAACATCATACGGCAAAACAAAGAGCCAGAGCATTGCAGGTGATTCCGCTTTCGTCGGAAATGCTCTCGGCAGCTTGCCCTCATTCCTGTCGCCCCGGAGCCTGTCACGACTGTCCGTAGCGGCGCTTCAGATGCGTGATGAAGTGCGCCGCATTCAGCTTTTCGCCGGTGGCGCGTTCCAGAAGCTCGGGCGTCGAATAGCGCGAACCCTGCGACCAGATGTGCTCCCGCCGCCAGCCATTGATGGCGTCGAAATCCCCGCGGCCGATCTCCTCGTCCGCAGCCGGATGCTCCCTGGTCAGGGCTGCCCATTGCTGCGCGGCCATCATGGCGCCAAGCGTATAGGATGGGAAGTAACCGAAGGCAGCGGAAGGCCAGTGGACGTCCTGCATCGGCCCGTCAGCCGCGTTGTCGATGGTGGAAAGTCCGAGATAGTCGAGCATCTTGGCATCCCAGGCTTCGGGCAGGTCGGCGACCTCGAGCCGACCCGAAACCAGGTCCTGCTCCAGTTCGAAGCGCAGGATGACATGCAGCGGATAGGTGACTTCGTCGGCATCGACGCGGATCAGCCCGCGCTCGACGCGATGCACATGCGGCAGGAGATCCTCCAGCGTCCAGGCCTCGCCGAGATGTTTCTCGACCACCGGCAGCGCCCAGCGCCAGAACGCCGGATTGCGGCCGAGCTGCTTTTCCACGAACAGGCTCTGGCTTTCATGCACCGCCATGCCGCGTGCCTTGCCGAGCGGCCAGTGCGACCACCCCTTGGGCAGGTTCTGCTCGTAGAGCGCGTGGCCGGTTTCGTGCAGCACACCCATCAACGCCGACAGGAAATCCGAGGTCTTGTAGCGGGTGGTGATGCGCACATCGGTCGGTACGCCACCGCAGAACGGGTGATGCGATACCGAAAGCGAGCCGTGGTTGAGGTCGAACCCGACGGCCGCCATCATGGCCAGGCCCAGTTCGCGCTGCCTTTCGATCGGATAGACGCCGGACAATGGTTTCAAGGGCCGTTTGGCCAGTCTTTCGCCCTGAACGGCAAGCGCTTCCGGCACGAAGTCCTTCAGGAAGGTCTTGAGTTCGGCGAAAACCGGAGCGATGTCCGCGGCGCGATTGCCCGGGTCATACTGCTCCATCAGCGCATCATAGGGAGACAGTTTGAGAACAGCGGCCCGCAAGCCCGCCTCTTCGCGCACCAGCGCGACGATGTTCTCGAGAGCGGGACGGAAGCCCGCCCAATCCTTCCTGGCGCGCAGTTCCCGCCACAACTGCTCCGAACGCAACCGCGCCGCCGTCTGCCGTTCGACGAATTCCGCAGGCAGGCAGGTCAGATTGATGTACTGGCGCTCGAATTCCCGCAGCGCTGCCTGCTGGTCTGCATCCAGGGCTTCGACCCTGGCAGCAGAAATCCAGTCTGCAACCTCCGGTGCCGTGGCCTGCCGATGATACATGCCGGCCAGCGTGGCCATTGCCTCGGCCCGCTTTTCGCCACCGCCGACGGCCATGTGGGTAGCCTCATCGGCACCCAGAATGGCCTGCGCATGCTCCAGGGCCTCGAGCCTGTGGCTGAGTTCATCCAGTTTCTTGAACGACATTGCTTCACCGGGGATCATGAATGGGGTCGGCGCGAACAGACATCAAGCCGCGAGCCATGGCAACCCCATCCGCATGGCTTGCGCGAAACACGCGCTTGCGGGAACATCCAGACGTTAACGGCAAGGGGGAGACAATGATCGCAAGCATTTTGGTCGGCCTGGTCGCGCTGATCCACGTGTACATCGTCTATCTGGAAATGGTGCTGTGGGACACGCCGCGCGGCCACAAGGCTTTCGGCCTGACCCCCGAATTCGCTGCTGCCTCGAAGGTGCTTGCTGCCAACCAGGGCCTGTATAACGGCTTCCTCGCTGCAGGCCTTATCTGGGGACTGTACCTCGGCGAAGCCGGCTTCCAGGTGAAGACCTTCTTCTTGCTCTGCGTCCTGGTTGCCGGCCTCTATGGCGCGGCCACAGCAAACCGCAAGATCCTCTACATCCAGGCTCTTCCGGCTGCGCTCGCGCTGATCGCGCTGTGGCTGGGTTGGTGATCTGTCGACGTCCCCCTGAACGAAAAACCGCCCGGCATTGCCGGGCGGGGTCCTGAATTTTCGAGGCAGGGATTACTTCGTGTAGACCGGTTCCGGCTCCGGCACATAGACGGGCGGGGGCGGCGCGCAGTCCGACCGGCCACCGAACTGATAGCGCAGGCCAGCACGCACTTCGTGCGTATTGATGCCCTTGTCGAAGCCGGGGCCACCGCCGACCTTGTAGCCGAACATGCCGCCACCGTTGATGTGGCTGTAGCGATAGCCGACATCGAGCTTGGTGGTGTCGGTCAGGCAGTAGGAAGCACCGGCCATGACTGCATAGGCGAAACGCCAGCCTTTCTTGCCTTCGTGCTCGAACTCGCCATCGGGGTCCTTGTTGACCAGGGTGTTCCATTTAAGGTTCGCACCACCGATACCGGCGCCGACATAGGGTGTGATGCCGTGCCAGGTGCCGATGTCGACATAGGCGTTAGCCAATAAGAGCAGCGCCGAATAGGAGCTGGTGTCGGTCGACGTACAGGGCAGGCCCGTGCCGCAAAAACCCGACGTGCCGCCATTGAACTTGGTCTTCGACCAGTAGTCCAGGGTGACATCCGTGCGGAAATACTTGGTCACCTGATAGCCCACGCCGCCGCCGATCGAGAAGCCGCCCTTCAGCTTGTGCGTGTCGAAAGTCCCGACAAAGCCGCCAGGAAGCACGTATTCCGGGCTGCTCATATTGGATTTGCGATAACCGAGATCGCCACGAATGTACCAGCCACCATAGTCGGCTTCTTCATAGACCGGCGCCGCGATGGGTGGAGCTTCCACCACCGGCGGCTCGGCCAGATCCGCCGCCAGCACCGGCGCGGCGAGGCCGGACAGCAGCAAGCCGGCCACGGCTGCCTTCCTTCCGAATTTGTACATCCTTGTCACCCTTGAGACGTCGGAACACGGATCGTGCCCGAACATGATTGACCTCGGGTGTGGATAATGAATTGCAAAGGTTAAAAGGCGTTTAACCGTATCAGTTAACTATACTCGTCTAGATTTCTATCGAAACGCGACAACGAAAACTTCGCCAGAACGCACACGACCCGCCGGGGCGGGTCGTGTGATTCAGCCTTGCCGTGAAGGGAACGAAACCGGCTTCAGGCGGCGCTGCGCGCCTCGGAAATCACGCCGATAATGTCGTTGACGACGTCCTCGACCAGCTTCGGATCGTCGCCTTCGGCCATGACGCGGATGAGTGGTTCGGTCCCCGAAGGACGAATGACCAGGCGACCCTTCTTGCCGAGGCGGTTCTGCGCCTCTTCGATCGCGGCCTTGACCGGAGCCTCTTCCAGCGGCTTGCCGCCGGAGAAACGCACATTCTTCAGCACCTGCGGCACCGGCTCGAATTTCTTGAGCAGTTCGCTGACCGGGCGGTTCTGGCGCTTGACGCAAGCGAGCACCTGCAGCGCCGACACCAGACCGTCGCCCGTGGTCGAGAAATCGGACAGCACGATGTGGCCGGACTGCTCACCGCCGACGTTGAGGCCATTCGCACGCATGTGTTCGACGACATAGCGATCACCGACCTTGGTGCGGTGAAGCTGCAGCTTCATGCCGGTCAGGAAGCGCTCCAGGCCGAGATTGGACATGATGGTGGAAACCACGCCGCCGCCGGCGAGGCGGCCGTTCTGGTGCCAGGATTCGGCGATCAGCGCCATGATCTGGTCGCCATCGACCACCACACCGTTCTCGTCGACGATGACGACGCGATCCGCATCACCATCCAGCGCGATGCCGATGTCGGCCCGAACCTCGTGTACCTTCTTCTGCAGCTCGGCCGGATGGGTAGAGCCGCAGTCCTTGTTGATGTTGAAACCGTTCGGCTCGACATTGATGGCGACAACGTCGGCACCGAGTTCCCAGAGCGCGGCGGGCGCGACCTTGTAGCCCGCGCCGTTGGCACAATCGACGACAATGCGCAGACCCGACAGCGACATGGCGCGTGGCAGGGTGCGCTTGGCGAATTCGATGTAGCGGTCATGAACGCCATCGACGCGCTTGGCGCGGCCGAGGCTGTCGGAGTCGGCCAGAGCCATCTCGACATCCTCGTCGAGCATACTTTCGATCCGCTCCTCGATCTCGTCGGAGAGCTTGTAACCATCCGGGCCGAACAGCTTGATGCCGTTGTCGTGGTACGGGTTATGCGAGGCCGAGATCATCACGCCGATATCGGCGCGCAGCGAGCGCACCAGCATGGCAACGCCCGGCGTCGGGATCGGTCCGAGCAGGAACACATCCATGCCGGCGGCGCACAGGCCTGCCACCAGCGCGTTTTCGATCATGTAGCCGGAAAGTCGGGTGTCCTTGCCGAGCACGGCGCGGTGACGATGGCTGCCACGCTGGAAGGAAAGACCGGCGGCCATGCCGACCTTCATGGCGATTTCCGCCGTCATCGGGAACTTGTTCGCGCGGCCGCGAATACCATCTGTTCCGAAATAACGTCCCGACATCTACTATACGTCCCTGGCTGTTTGCCCGAAGGCTGCTAATGCCACAACTGCCCGGTGCCAAGCCATCACTTTGTGTTATAGTATGTCATGAATCTTAGAAATTTGTTGCCCCGCCAAAAATGCGACGCAATGGTCACAATGCTCGCCGATAAGTGCGGGAGGAGAATGCGGCTGCTGCACTAGCGCAGGCATGGCTTGCGCGCTATTGCTCGCATGGGATTGATTGTGAGTGGCACAACGGAGAGAACGCTATGCTCATCGATCGACTTGCTACATTGACGGGCCTTGCCGTCGTGACCCTGTTCCTGGCCCAGCCGGCCAGTGCACTCACGATGGCGGAGTGCAGCACCAAATATAACGCGGCCAAGGACGCCGGCACGCTCGCCGGCCAGACCTGGAACCAGTTCCGCAAGGCGCAGTGCGGGACCGATGCCAGCGCAGCCGAGGAAGCCAAGCCGGCCAAGAAGGCAAAGGCCGCTGCCGAGGACACCAGCAAGCCGGCGAAAAAAGCCGCTGCAGCGAGCGATGACACGGCGAAAGGCCTGACCGCCAAGGAATGCTCGGCCAAGTATCAGGCTGCCAAGGCGGCCGGTACGCTGAATGGCATGAAATGGAATGACTTCCGCAAGGCACAGTGCGGCCCGGGCGCGAGTGCCGCAGTCGACACGACTGCTGCCCCGGCCAAGCCTGCCAAGGCTTCGACCAAGGCGGCTGACGCCGCTGCCGGCGGCAAGGGCCTGACCATGGCCGAGTGCTCTACCAAGTACCAGGCCGCCAAGAGCGGCGGTACTCTGGGCGGCCAGAAGTGGAACGACTTCCGCAAGGCCAATTGCAGCGCCGGCGCCAATGACGACGACTCCGTGCCTGCTGCCGACGAAGCCACTTACACCAACGAGCCGGAAGCTCCGACCGCAAAGGCTCCGAGTGGCGTCAGGTTCCCGAGCGCCGTTGCGAAGAAGTATTCTTCCGAGTCGCCGGGCAAGGCCCGCATGCACACCTGCCTCGACCAGTACTACACCGCCAAGGACAACAATGCCCTCGGTGGCCTCAAGTGGATCCAGAAGGGTGGCGGTTACTACAGCCTCTGCAACGCCCGCCTGAAGAGCTGATCGGCGCTCCAGCGCCAAGTCAGCGTCAAGTACAAGGAATCGCGTGAGTTTTGCTCACGCGATTCTTTTTTGTCCCGACAGCAAGAATCTTCTGGAACGTAAGAAGAACAAATAGTATACAAACAGCGTTCTAACTCACGCCTCGGGAGGTTGCATGCGAATTCTTTATCTGGCGGCCACTGCCGCGACTATCTTGTTTCCACTCGGCGTCATGCCGGCCAGCGCGCTCACGATGAAGGAGTGCAGCGCCAAGTATCAGGCCGCAAAGGATGCCGACACGCTCAACGGAATGAACTGGACCGCTTTCCGCAAGGCGGAATGCGGCTCCGACACGGCTGATACCGGTGACGCTGCAACTGCTGCCACCGCCGAGAAGGTTGCCTTCGTTTCCTTCAAGGAGTGCGGTGCCCGCTACCAGGAAGCCAAGCGCAACGATCAACTGGACGGCCGCGGATGGGACGAATACCGAACTGCCGAATGCGGCCACACGCTGGACAAGAAGGAAGCTTCCGCCGCTTCGGCCTTGGCGAATCCGGCGGAAGCACCGGCCGGCGTCACCTTCCCGACTGAAATCGCGGCCGATTTCAAGGAGGAAACGCCCTCGAAGGCACGTATGCATTCCTGCCTCAAACAATATCACGCCAACAAGGAAGCAGGCACGCTGAACGGGCTGCGTTGGATCCAGAAAGGTGGCGGCTACTACAGCATCTGCAGCAAGCGGCTGAAAGCCACCCAGCCGGCTTGATAGCATTGGACGTAAAGGGGTCGCGAACCGCTAGAGGTTCGCAACCCCTTTTTCATTGATTGCGGCATTCGCCACGACTACCGCAACGACGCGATCCAGTCTGCAAGCAACTTGACCGCATCAGGGTCGGCAATATGACGGCCGAGCTCAGGCATCATCACACCGGGCACCGTGCTTTCCACACGATAGGTCACGATCGAGCGATCGGGCTCGCCGGGAACGATGTCGAACTCGCGGTCGCCCGACCCTCGTCCCGCCGCAGCCGGTCGCTTCAGGACACCGTAGCGCACAGGGACATTCTCACCATATGTCAGGAAGAGACCGGTGTTGCTGGCTGGACCCTCTGCACGGTGGCAATGCGCGCAATTGACGTCGAGCCATGTGCGCGCACGCTTCTCAAGCGGAACGGAGGCATCTCGCCAGTCGGCAGCCGCCGGGATTTCCCCAGGTTCGGGTAAGCCAGCGAGCAGGCCAGCCGCACGCCAATGGCCAAGCTGGTTCTCAGCTCCGCTCGTATAAGCGTAGTCGATGTTCAGGTTGCGGGCCTTCGGACCCAGCGGCGTGATCTTGCCGTTGAAAGCATGGCATGCCTTGCACTGGTTCTTGTTGGGAACCGAATAGTCGAAAGACAGTGGCGCTCCATCAGTCCCGATCGAAGAGATCGCAACCTTCGCGCCGGCAATCTTCAGCGTGGCGTCGGTCTGCTGGTCGTTCCATAGATAAGCCCAGGCCAACCAGCCATCCGCATGATGCAACAGGACCCGGGTCTCGATCAGCCGCAGTTTCTCGCCCGGTTTTCTGTAGTCTGCAGGAAAGGCGAAAGTCTTAACCAGCGCGGTACCCACCGGAAAATCGAAAGCCTCAGTGGGGTCATACTTCGCAGCCTGGCCATTGGGCACATAAAGGAAGCGGAACTTCTGAGCTCCATCAGAAAACAACGGCGTCACCAGCCGGAATGGCACGACGCCGGATGCCGGCAACTGTTTTCGCAGGTCTTCGAAAAAACCGAAATCGGATAGCTGCTTCGGCGGTGCAGCGCCGAGGATTGCCGGATCGGAAACGGCTCGAGCGGAAACGGTCAGGGATCCGATCATCCCCACCGCCAAAATCAAATATCGCGCGAGCCTGGCGAATTTCACGCCCCGCCGTCCTGTGGCAGTTTGACGGGCACCGGTTCAGGCAGGCTGCCCTTGTAGGCCGCTATATCGGTATCCGGCCACCAGCCCCAGGGCAGCAGCAGCTGCGAGAGCATTTTCAGATTGACGAAGCTCGTACCTTCCGCCTCGTCCACGTAAATCTGGTTCTCGGCGGAGACCCAGGTGAGATATTCGGGAATCCTTGTAACGCCGTCCCAGACAATGTCCGGCACAGGCGTGCCCGAGATATCGGTGATCATCTTGCCCACTTCGCCGTCAGGGGCGTTGCCACCTGCGCCGTAGGTATTGCCGTGTACAAAGACACCCCGCGGCACGAACATGTAATTCTTGTCGTCATAGTCCTTCGGATAGGCGCCGATCAGCACGTGCGTGGTGCCGTTGCCCGACAGGCGATTTCCGAACACATGCACGTTGCGGTTCGCCATCACCATGATGCCGGTACCTTTCGGCACCATGGCAACGGTATTGCCCTTCGGCGCAAAATTCGCCGTGTCGTTGTCCACGACATCATTGTCGAAGACACGGATGTCGTGGCCACCTTGCACCGGCAGATTGGGCAGATCGAAAATGAGAATGCCACCGGTGTTGTGGGTCGCAACGTTCTTGTAGACATCGGCGCGCATAGAGTTCTCAACCTCGATGCCGGCGACATTGTATTCGGCTCTCGAGTTGCGCACGATGATGTCTTCGCTCTGGCCAACGTAGATGCCGGCATCGGAGGCGCCGCGCACGGTTACCTTGTCGATCAGCACATGCTTGGAGGAGACGGGATAAACGCCATAGGAGCCGTTTTTCTCGTTTGGCCCGTTCGTCCATTCAACGCGCAGATTGCGAAAGGTGATCTGTTTTGAACCTTTGGATTTGACACCGTCGCCCTTGGCGTCCTCGACGGCGAAATCCTCAAGCACCACGCGATCCGAGGTGACGAGCAGCCCCTCGCCCGAACCGGTCTGGCCTTTCAAGGAAAGGATCGTCTGGTCAGGGCCTGCCCCTTTGACGGTCACGTCATCCGCGTCAAGCGACAGACCTTCCGTCAACTCGATACGCCCTGGACCGATTGCGACCGTATCGCCTGGCTGCGCGGAAATCAGGGCTTCGACCAGCTTCTCCGCCGCGCCATTACCGGCAGCAACGGCGATCTCGGCTGCGGAAGCGGGTGCGGCCAGGGCCGCATATGCAAGAAACAGTGCTGCCCGCACCTTGGTTGCACGCATCGCCCTCTCCCTTGCGTCGCGTCGTTTTGCCCAGACAATGCGCCCGCACTGGACAGCTGTCAACAAAGATGAAAATGTTTCACTTATGGATAACCCGACCACCCGCTCGAAGCCTGTTGAACCGCGTCAGCGGCGCGCACTGAGAACGCGTACCGCCTTGCTCGAAGCGGTGGAAAGCGTGGTTGTCTCAGACGGGCATGGGGCGGTAACGACGACCCGCATCGCCGCGGAAACCAGCGTCGCGGTGGGCACGATCTACCGTTATTTCGCCGATCGGGACGCCTTGCTGCTTGCCGCTTACGAAGCAACCGTCGCACGCATCGTTGCACGATGCCTGGCAACGCTCGACACACTGCCCGCGGATCTCCCAGCGGTCCATGCTGCCCGCACCCTGCTCTCGCACTATCTGGAAGCCGCAGATTCCATTCCCTCCCATAGCGGCCTGCTCGCAGCGATGCGATCCATCCGGCCAATCGAGGCGGATCAGCAGACGGATGCCCATACCGGCATCACAGGCAATCTGCTGGTGCCTTTCCTTGCACGTTATGCACCCGGCTCGCAGAGCCTCGAGCCGGCGCGGCTGCGCTTTTTAAGCGTCATGGTCAGCACGATGGTCGATCTCTACCTCGTCACCAGCGATGGTGATGCCCGCGCCCGCTTGCGGGAGGAGATCGAGGCTCATGTGGCCCTCATGGTCGAGCGCATCGGCCGGTAAGCCGGCAGCCGGATCAGGCAGGAGCACTTCGACCAACCGCACTGAGTTCGGCCCAGTCGAGTTCTTCTTCCAGCACATGGAATGCGTCATCGCCGATGACGAACGTACGCCTCAGTTCGATCGCGCGTGCACGGGCAGCCGTGATGGCTTGAAGCCGCAATGCCCCGCCAGGCAGACCCACCGCCCGATAAGGCTCGTCGCCAACCTCGCACAATTCGACAATGGCGCCGTATTCCTTGCGCAGCAGCCTGGCCGCGAGACTGTCTTCCTCTCCGATAGCCGCCACCGCGGCTTTGTACGCTTCGACGCGCCCGTGCCGCACTTCCCGCCCGACGGGGTCGTCGTCGGAAAGGCCAAGCCACAATATCAACGGCCGCAAGGTCAGTCCCTGCAGCACCAGCGTGCCGAAAACGACGGCGAAGGCGGCGAACAGGATGAGATCGCGATAGGGAAAAGGTGATCCGTCACGCATCACCTCGGGTATCGAAAAGGCAGCGGCTAGGGTGACGATGCCACGCATGCCGGCCCAGGAAATCACGATCCCGCTCGCGCGTGTCGGTCTCGACATAGGACGCGGTGGATTGAAACCATAGCGCTCGATGCGCCATCGTATCAGCTTGTTGTAGCTCATCACCCAGGCAAAGCGCGTGAGAATGACGACAGCAAGGATGGTCCCTGCAAACAGCACATAGTTGCCGCGCATATCCGGCGTTAGCCGTTCCCAGATCGGGCCGAGCTGCATGCCGATGAGCACGAAGGCCATGGCATTGAGGATGAACACGACGGCTTCCCAGACCGCATAGACAGGCACCCGCAGCCTGGCTGGCATGTTCGGCCCGCGTGTGTTGGCAATCGTCATCGCATAAACGACGATGGTCAGGATACCGGACAGGCCGATCGCCTCGGCAGCAATCCAGACGCCGAAGGTGACGGTGAACTGGGCGATGATCGAAGTCGGGAAATCCTCGAAGCGTATGGCCGGAGTGAGCACACGCGCCAGGACATATCCGGCCGCCACACTCCCAAACACCGTCAGCAGGAAAACCGGCACACCGCTCGACAGCGAAAGCCCGCCTCCGAGCACCGCCATGACCGCCAGCTTGTAGAGCAGCAGCGCACTGGCGTCGTTGAGCAGGCTCTCGCCTTCCAGGATCTTCAGGAGCCGATGCGGCAGCTTGACCTGCCGCATGACGGCTGTCGCTGCTGCCGCGTCCGGCGGCGCAACGATGGCGCCGAGCGCGACGGCGACGGGCCACGACATGCCCGGCACCAGCCAGCGTGCTGCCAAAGCCACGGCGAGCGTGGTCAAACCAACCGCCATCAGCACGAGACCGGTGACCGGCAACCAGTTGTCGCGAAGATCGCGCAGCGAAGTGTCGTAGGCGGAATCGACCAGCACCGGGGCCACGAACAGAGCGAGCGCCAGATGTGGATCGAGCGTCCATTGTGGACTGCCTGGCAGAAACGGGATCAGCACGCCGCCGACGGCAAGAAAAGTCGGATAAGGCACGGCCAGCCGTCGCGCCAGCGCCGAAAGCAGCGCAGCGCCGAGCAAAAGCGCGATGATCCATTCAAATGTCTGCATGGCCGAGCTGTGTCCCTCTTCGCGCGCAGCTTCGGACCAAAGCCATGGACGCGAACGCTTCTTGAAACAATAGCGGTGATTGCAGGGTTCGTCTTCAGCCCCGCGTTGGCAACATCGACAAGCTCGGCTCTCAAAAAGAAAACGCCGCGACGAGGTCGCGGCGTTTTCGATCAATCCAGGCGGGCCTTAGTTCGACGGCTGCGGCTCCATGCCGCCTTCAGGCTCAGGGCCCTTCTTGCGGCGGCCACCCGTACCGGCCTTCGGCACAGCGGATCCGCGCGCGGTCGGCGTATCGTCGCCGAGGTCACGCGACGGCTTCTGGCCCGCAATCAACTGCTTGATCTCGTCGCCGGACAGCGTCTCGTATTCCAGCAGGCCTTCAGCCAGCGCGATCCAGTCCTTCTTCTTCTTGGTCAGGATCGTCTTGGCGGTTGAATAGGCCTCATCGATCAGGCGGCGCACTTCGGCGTCGATGATCTGTGCGGTCTCTTCCGACACATTCTGCGTACGCGCCACCGAGTGACCGAGGAACACTTCTTCCTGGTTCTCGCCATAGGCGACATGACCGAGCTTGTCGGAGAAGCCCCAGCGCGTGACCATGGCGCGCGCCAGCTTCGTCGCCTGCTCGATGTCCGACGAAGCGCCGGAGGTGATGTTCTCCTTGCCGAACTTGAACTCTTCCGCCACGCGGCCGCCCATCATGATGGCCAGGCGAGAGATCATGTATTTGTAGCTCATCGAGTAGCGGTCGCCTTCAGGGAGCTGCATGACCATGCCCAGCGCACGGCCGCGCGGAATGATGGTCGCCTTGTGCAGCGGGTCGGCAGCTGGCACGTTGAGCGCCAGGATGGCATGGCCTGACTCGTGATAGGCAGTCAGCTCCTTCTCGGCCTGCGTCATGGCCGAGGAACGGCGTTCCGCGCCCATCATGATCTTGTCCTTGGCGTCCTCGAATTCCTGCATGGTGACGAGGCGCTTGTTGCGCCGCGCCGCCATCAGTGCCGACTCGTTGACGAGGTTCATCAGGTCGGCGCCCGAGAAGCCCGGCGTGCCGCGCGCAACCGTCTTCAGGTCGACATTCGGTGCCAGCGGCACGTTGCGGACATGCACCTTGAGGATCTTCTCGCGGCCGACGATGTCGGGGTTCGGCACCACGACCTGGCGGTCGAAACGGCCCGGACGCAGCAGCGCAGGGTCCAGTACGTCTGGACGGTTGGTCGCAGCGATCAGGATGATCGACTCATTGGCCTCGAAGCCATCCATCTCGACCAGAAGCTGGTTCAACGTCTGCTCGCGTTCATCATTGCCGCCGCCGAGGCCGGCGCCGCGATGACGGCCGACCGCATCGATTTCGTCGATGAAGATGATGCAGGGAGCGTTCTTCTTGGCCTGCTCGAACATGTCACGGACGCGGCTGGCGCCGACGCCGACGAACATTTCGACGAAGTCCGAACCGGAAATGGTAAAGAACGGCACGTTTGCTTCGCCGGCAACCGAGCGGGCCAGCAGCGTCTTGCCGGTACCGGGAGGGCCGACCAGCAGCACGCCGCGCGGAATCTTGCCACCCAGCCGCTGGAACTTCTGCGGATCGCGCAGGAATTCGACGATCTCCTCCAGGTCCTGCTTGGCTTCGTCGACGCCGGCAACATCCTGGAAGGTAATGCGGCCATGCGCTTCAGTGAGCAACTTCGCCTTGGATTTGCCAAAGCCCATTGCACGACCTGAGCCGGACTGCATCTGACGCATGAAGAAAATCCACACGCCCAGGATCAGGATCATCGGCAGCCACGAGATCAGGTAGCCGAACAGCGTGTTGGAGCCGTCAGTTTCCGGACGAGCGTTGATGACGACGTTCTTTTCCTCGAGCCGCGAGACCAGCGAGGGATCGCCGGGCGAGTAGGTCTGGAAGCCGGCAGCATTGTCGGCATAGGTGCCGGAGATGCGCTCACCTGCGATCGTCACCGCCTTCACACGTCCCGAGGCTACATCCTGCAGGAACTGCGAATAAGGAACGTCGGTGGAAGCTCCACGCGTCTGCGGGGTCTGGAACAGATTGAAGAGAGCGATCAGCAGGACCGCTATGATCGCCCAGAGCGCGAGATTGCGATAGTTCGGATTCATCGATTGTCCCGTTGGCGCCCGTTTTCGGGCGCGGATCCTTGAAGAGTTGGCTCTAACATAGGGAGAGCGTTCCCCCTTGCCAAGCATAAGAACATGGCTCGGTTAAGCATTAGCGGTCGCTTTGGATCCGGCAGGCGCTTTCAGCGGTGGCATTGGAAGGGAAGAAGCGCCGACGAGCTCCGATACGGCGCGCGCGACTTCAAGGTCGAAGCCGGACAGGAAGCGCGCGAAAGGTGCGACGACGGGAACAAATGCCACCCCCGGCAATTGCCAGGGTTCGCCCGGTGAACCAAGGCAGGTGCCGCCTTGCCAGACTGCCGGCTCCACTGCATGGGCGGCGCGAAACAGGCTTGCCGGCGCTTCGTCTCCCCCCGGGGCTGTGCTTTCCCGAGCCTTCGTGCGTCCAGACGGGACGATCACGCAACCCGCGACGCCGTCGTCGAAAGTGATGCGATACCGCCCGTCCCAGACGGCTCCGCCCGACAGCATCGAGGGAGCTGGAAGGCCACGTGCCTCCCGATGGAGAAAGATGCCTGCGCGGCGCACATCGATCACTGTCCGCGACAATGTAGCGCGACCTGTACCGGCCGACAGCATCGCGAATAGCGCGGCGGCACGATCGTTGTCGGGCAGAAAGGACGTCCCTCCGACCACGGCAAGCATAACGCGCAGGACATGAAGCACGGCAAGCCGGTCGGCTTCGGCCGCAAATGCCGGATCAAGATGGATCAGGCCTGGAGCCAATCGGCTGGCATGGCGGCCAATCAGAACGGCGGCACGGTGACTGAGATCTTCGCGCTCATGCGCAACCTTCGATGCGGTAGCCAGAATATCCTCGAAGCGATTTTCATTCCCGGCAAGCGTGGCGCGCACACGTGGCCGTTCGAACGCAGGGTCGAGATTGGTCGGGTCATCGATCCATTCATGACCATTCGCCGTCAGCAGCGCGCGCAGGGCCGAACGGCGTTCGGCCAGCAGCGGGCGCAGGATCCAGACATCGCCTTCATAGAGTGTCGCGGGCGCCATGCCGGCGAGCCCCGGCCCTTCGTCCCGTGCCTGCCGCATGACAACAGTCTCGGCCTGATCGTCGGCGGTATGGCCGGTCACGACAATGCCCAGCCCTTCATCGCGGGCGACATCGGCGAGCAGCCTGTAACGCGCCTCGCGAGCAGCGGCAGCAATGCCGGTCGAAGGCTTGGCACCTTCCCAGGCAACGGTGCGGTGGATGATGCCCAACTCCCTGCAAAGGCCTGCAACGGTTCGCGCCTCGGCGGCGGAGCCAGAACGCAGGGCGTGATCGACGGTGACGGCAATGAGCCGCGCCGAAGGCAGGAAACGATCGAAATGGTTCTTCAGGAGGATAAGCAGAGCGGTCGAGTCACTGCCACCGGAAATGGCGGCTACGGCACCTTGGCCGAAATCGATCCGCGAAAAAAGCGCAGCGGCAGGCAGTGAGCCCGCTTGTTGCATCAGCACGAGGCGAGCGCCCGCTCCTGCTTGACGCGTTCCTTGAGCGCGCTGGAAGCGTCGGGATAACGCTTGCCCACCTCGGAGAACGTGGCACAGGCGACATCGCGCTGCTTCAGGCCCATCAGTGAGATACCCAGCTTCAGCAGCATGTCGGGTGCCTTCTTGGACTTCGAGTAATCCTTGCTGGCGGCCAGGAAAACCTCGGCGGCGTCGCGGTATTTCTGCTGTCCGAGCAGGGATTCGCCCAGCCAATAGTGAGCATCGGCGGCTTTGGCGTCTGACGGATAGCGCTGGATATGCTGGCGGAAGCCCTGCTCCGCGGTGTTGTAGTCGCCCGAAAGCACGAACTGATAGGAATTGCGGTAGAGTTCATCCGGGCTGTTGGTCGACGGCAGTGAAGCGACCACGCCACCGCCCTCGGCGGGAGCCTGCGAGGCTGAGCCCGAGCTCGGAACATCCGCCGGCGGCACAGCGCTGATGACATTGCCGTTCTTGTCGACCGTGATGGTCCCGAAAGAGGTTGCCGGCTTGCCCGTGACAAGCGTTCCTGGCTCACCATTGCCGGAATCGATAATGAGATCTCCGACCTGATCATCCGTCGCGGCTTGTCCGCCGGGCTGCGCCGTCTGGCTGGCCGCTTGTCCCGGCGCGGAAGGCTTGGCGCCGGCGGTGGCCGGCGCTGAAGGCGCGGCCGAGGCGGGAGCCTGGGCCACGCTGTTGCCGCTGGTGGCGGCGTCAGACTTCTTCTGCGGGGCAGCACCGCCACCCTGCTCGATCTGCTGGAAGCGGAACTCGTTGTCTTCCTGCGTCTTGCGCAACTGTTCCTGCAACTGCAGGATCTGGAAGTTCAGTTCCTCGATCTTGCCATTCATCTGGCGGATCTGGTCTTCCAAGCCGACTGAACCGGACTGGGCAAGCTGCACCGGCTCACTCTTCTTTTCCTTGCCGCCGAATACGCCCGGAAGTCCGAAGCTCGGCAAGCTGAAGGAAAAGCCGTCCTCGGTGGTCCGCACCGGTCCGGCAGCACTGGCGGGTGCAATCACACTCGCTGCGAGCAGGACTGCAAGCGTCCCGCTCAGGATAGTTCTAAAATGCATTGGTCTCTCGCCATCAGGGTCAAAACAGATCATTGCCCGGAAGCGGCCATCGCCTGGGAACGATTGCCGACCCGAACGCATCCGCTTTTAGCAGGGCGCGAGACTTCGGCCAAATTTTGTTTCAACCAGAAACAAGGAGCCGTTCGGCCAAGAAAAAAGGCGGCCGCGCGGCCGCCTTTCGCAATTACTGTGATGTCCCGGCTGCGGCCGGCATCAATCAGGAGCCGGCGCCCGACAGGGTGGTGACGGCGCGGCGGTTCTGCGACCAGCAAGAGATGTCGTCGCAGACGGCGACAGGGCGTTCCTTGCCGTAGGAGATCGTCTTCAGGCGATTTCCTGCCACGCCCTTGCCGATCAGGAAGTCGCGGGTCGCGGCAGCGCGGCGGGCGCCGAGCGCCAGGTTGTATTCACGGGTGCCGCGCTCGTCGGCGTGGCCTTCGACGACGATGGCGTACTGGCCATACTTGTTCAGCCACTGGGCCTGGCGGCCGAGCGTCTGCTGTGCGTCGGCGCGGATCGAGGAGGAATCGGTGTCGAAGAAGATGCGGTCGCCGACATTGACGGTGAAGTCCTGTGCCGAACCAGGAGTGGCAGCGCCGCCGCCGAGGCCGAGATCGGCCGCGCTGTTCGGGGTCTTCTTCGAGGCGCAGCCTGCGATCGCCAGCGAGGCGACCAGCGCGATCATGACCGGGTTGGTGGTAAGCTTTGCGATACGGCGCATGCCGCCTCTCCTTCGCATTCGAGTGATTTCGTTGATCTGCCAGTAACCACGTTTGGGTTAACCGGCGTTCAAGAAACACGGTTAAAATTCTATTGCGGCCGCCGTCCGCGGCCGTCGCCGCGGCTTCCAGTCAGGTAGACCACGCTTCCGCGACACGCTTGACGCTGCACTGTACTGCCCGGAAAGCGTAGCCGGCTTGCGCTGCCCACTCTGATCCCCAGAACCATTCGGTCGAGGCTCTAGCCCGAAATGCGGCCAAAACGCGACCAAGGCACGAAAAAGGGGCCATGAGGCCCCTTTCTGTAAAGTTTCGGGATCGAGGCGTCACTCCAGAAGCGGCGACCAGGCTGGGTCGGAGCCAAAGCCGGAAGTGGGGATCGGCTGCTCGTTGCGGCCGGTCAGGTCGATCGAATAGAGCTTCGGGCCGCCGCCGCTCTCGCGGAAGAACATCAGCACACGGCCGTTCGGCGCCCAGGTCGGGCCTTCCTGCTGGAAGCCGGTCGACAGAATGCGCTCGCCCGAGCCGTCCGTCTTCATCACACCGATCTGGAACTGACCGCCACCCTGTTTGGTGAACGCGATCAGGTCGCCGCGCGGCGACCATACTGGTGTTGAATAGACGCCGTCACCGAACGAGATGCGGTGCGGATTGGAGCCGTCGGCGCCCATCACATAGATCTGGGAGCGACCGCTGCCACCGCCGCGATCCGAAGTGAAGACGACCTGCGAACCATCCGGCGAATAGGACGGCGAGGTGTCGATCGCAGACGAGTCGGTGAGACGTGTGGTCGAGCGGCTTCTCAGGTCCAATGCATAGATGTTGGAATTTCCGTCATCGCGCAGCAGGCTCATGATCACCTTCTGACCATCCGGCGAGAAGCGCGGCGCAAATGTCATGCCGGGAAAGTTGCCGACGAGTTCGCGCTGACCGGTCTCCAGCTGCAGCAGGTAGACTTTCGGCACGCCGCTCTCATAGGACATGTAGGTGATTTCCTGCCGATTCGGCGAGAAGCGTGGCGTCAGCACAATCGCTGCGCCGTTGGACAGGAAGCGTGCATTGGCGCCGTCCTGGTCCATGATGGCGAGCCGCTTCTTGCGCGCGTTCTTGGCGCCGGTCTCGTCGATGTAGACGACCCGGGTATCGAAATAGCCCTTTTCGCCGGTCAGGCGTTCATAGATCGCATCGGCGATGATGTGGGCGACACGGCGCTGGTTGGCCGCGTTCGCGAAGAACTGCTCGCCGGCCAGCTGCTGGCCTGCGAAGGTATCCCAGAGACGATATTCGGCCCGGATACGACCGTCCGCTTCCTTGTTGACGCGGCCGGTCACCAGCGCCTGGGCATTGATGACCTTCCAGTCCTCGAAGCGAGGCGTCTGGTCAGGATTTGATATCTTCTCGATGAAGGCACCCTTGTCGATCGGCGCAAACAGGCCGGAACGTTTGAGATCCGCCGCGACGATGCCGGATATTTCCTTGCCGAGATCTCCGGACGACTCGAAGTCGGTGATGGCGATCGGCAAGGGCTCGACATTGCCCTTGTTGACGTCGATTTCCACCAGTGCATGCGCCGGCAACATTGCAAGGCCGCTCATGCCGGTGGCCATGGCGCCGATCAGAAAGAGTGTCTTGAAAAGATGCTTCATCACGAATTCCTGTTTCATATCCGAGTGATAGACATCACATGCCCATGTCGCTCGGGTTGAAAGTGACTTGAATTTCGGACCAGATGTCCTGTTTTCCTGCTGGAAGTATCAGCCCCGCCTGATCGGCTTTCTGGATTGCGCGCACCGCACTCTCATCAAACGAACGGTTGCCGCTGGAGGTCAAAACTGTCGGCCGGCCCTCCAGCTTGCCCGCCTGATTGACGTTGAAACCGATGACCGCAACCAGGTCTCCGGCATCCTGCGCTCCGGCTGGAATGGTCCAGGAGCCACTGAGCTGCTCACGCAGGGCGCCCATTTCGCTGTTGCTCAGCTTCTGCCCATTGGTCCTATCGCCGCCGAGCGACGATTGCTGGCTGGATCGCTTCGCGCCGCCACCGGAAGGTTTGTCTTTGTTCAGCAGAGCGGAGACCTTGTCGTTAAAGGCATCGTCTTCCGACTTCTGACGCGACGACGCTTCCTTGACCGGTTTGTCCGAATTCTTGCGGTCCGGCGCCTTGGCGGTTTCGGCCTGGGCCTGTTCGGGGCGCGGCTTGGCCTCCGGCGCGGGCGCCGAGTTGGGTAGGGCAACGGACTCCGCCGGTTCCTGGGCGATCGCCTCGGCCACTGCATCCGGCTTCGCCGGCTCAGGCTTGGCTTCGGCGGGCTTCTGCTCGGCCGGCTTTGGCGCCGGCTCGGGTTGCTTCACCGGCTGCGGCTTCGGCTCAGGCTGTTTAACCGGATCGGGCTTCACATCCTGCTTAGGCTGTTCGGCCGGCGCGACTTCCGTTGCTGGTGTCGGCTTCGGCTCTTCTTTCGGCTTCGGCGTATCTTCGGGCTTGGGTTTTTCCGTCGGCGTCGGCGCCTTGGGGGCCGACTCCGTGTTCTCGACCGGCTTTGGTTTCGCTGTCGGCGTCACCGGATTGTCGGTATCGACGCTGTTCTCGCCGATCTTCTGTGCATTGGCGACGATATCGGGGCGCTCGGTCGGTTTTGGCGCAGGCTTGTCACGCGCGCTCGACTTCTTGTCGCCCTGCACCGACTGCGCAACGTCCTCCACCGGGACGATGTCCACGGGGAACGACTCGACGTTCAAAGGCTGGAACGCAGGCGGAGCCCTGAGCGTGAACAGGCCGAACCCGATCACGGCAGCATGCAGGATCACCGATGTGGTGAGGCCGGCCTTCAAGGTTATTTGTCCTGTTCCTGCAGCGTGACCAGGCCGAGGTTCTTGTAGCCGGCGGCCGAGATGCGAGCCATGACCTTCATGACCGTGCCGTAGTCGGCGGCCTTGTCGCCACGGATGAAGATGCGCTCCTCATAACCGGTCTTGGCGATGGCCTCGAGCTTCGGCACGACCTCCTCGAGCGGGATCACGGTTTCCTGCAGATGGATTTCGCCAGCCTGGTTCACCGAGACGGTGATGGGCTGGGTTTCCGCGTTCATCGCCTTGGCCTGCGTTTCCGGCAGGTCGATCGGCACGCCGACCGTGAGCAGCGGCGCCGCCACCATGAAGATGATGAGCAGCACCAGCATGACGTCGACGAACGGCGTGACGTTGATTTCCGACATCAGGCCGTGATGGCGGCCACGCCGCCTGTGGCCGCGTCCACCGCGTCCCGAACCGCCTGAGCTGACTGACATTCCCATCGGCGTAATTCCTCAGGCGGCCTTCTGGGCCACTTTCTCATCGATTTGGCGCGACAGTATGGCGGAGAACTCGTCGGCAAAGCCCTCCATACGCACCGCGATCTTGCCAGCGTCCGACGACAGCTTGTTGTAGGCAATGACGGCAGGAATAGCCGCGAGCAGGCCGATGGCAGTTGCCAGCAGGGCTTCCGCGATACCAGGCGCCACGACGGCGAGGTTGGTCGACTTCGAACCGGCGATGGCCTGGAACGAGGTCATGATGCCGACAACCGTGCCGAACAGGCCGATGAAGGGTGCGGCCGAACCGATGGTGGCGAGGAAGCCGAGACGGCCCTCCAGGCGCTCCATTTCGCGCGTCAGCGCCAGGTCCATCGCCTTGTCGATGCGGGTCTGCAGCGCGAGGGGCGACTTGGCGCCCTTCTCAAAACTCTTCTTCCACTCGCGCATGGCGGCCACGAAGATGGCGCCCATGCCCACGGTCTTGCGTTCGGCAAGGTTGCGGTAGAGCTCTTCCAGCGACTGTCCCGACCAGAACACCTGCTCGAAGCGGTTGAGCGCGACGCGCAGGCGCGCATAGGAAATCAGCTTGTCGACGACGATGGCCCAGGTCCAGACCGAAGCGCCGATAAGGCCCAGCATGACCAGCTTGACCACCCAGCCGGCCTGCATGAACAAGCCCCAAATCGACAGTTGCGCGCCCGGATCGGCGAGTGCGATGTTTTCCATGGTTCGTTCCTTAAGAATTCCCGGGCCCGGCTCGCCGCTGGCCCCTGGCGCTCTACCCCTTGTGGTCCGTTCGCACGAAGCTTCCGGAAATGTCCAAAAGGCGCCTTTCGCGGCCTTTTCACGACAAATATTGGTAAAACGAAGGCACGAACGCCTGCAAACTTCACCAATGTCTTCATGAACCGTTATGGTTAAGGAGAGGTTAGGAATCACAACCTTGGTGCGGCGCAGCATCCTTGCCGCGCAAACATCGGGTCACATTGGAGTGAAGACGCTGCCTGGAGCGTTTCCATTCTTACGAAAACGCGAAAACGCTCTAAATCCTTGTTTTACGCAATTCCGACGGAAAACCGTCACCCACTTTTCCTGGAATCGCGCTAGCGGTGCTTCGGCATGAAGGCGGCAACCCATTCCTTGGGGAAACGGCGCGGCCGGCCATTTTCGCCGATGATCGCTGCCTCCACCCTGGCATCGACCAGCACTTCCGCATGGCGTTTGAGTTGCTGCGCCATGAAGATGCGTGCGCCGGAGATGTCGTCGGCGCGCGTATCCACCGTCAGGATGTCGTCTATGCGGGCCGGCGAGCGGAAGTCGATCTCCATGCGACGGACGACCCAGACGATCTTTTCGCCATGCTTGCCATCGGCAAGTTCGGTGTGATGGACGCCGGCCAGACGCAGGAAATCCGAACGGCCACGCTCCAGGAACTCGAGATAGCGGGCATGGTAGACGACACCGGAGAAATCGGTGTCGGCATAATACACCCGCGCCATCAGCCGATGACCGAATTCGGTCAGCGCACCGGAAATGCCGCCGAGCAGATCGTCCGCACCGGACATTGATCAATCCCCTTCCTGGAAGAGACTGATCTGCTGCTGGGCGAGATCGCGTGGGACCTCCAGGCCGAGATGCCTCCAGGCATTGGCCGTCAGCACGCGCCCGCGCGGGGTTCGCTGGATGAAGCCCTGCTGGATCAGATAAGGCTCGATGATATCCTCGATTGCATCCCGCGGCTCCGAAAGACCCGCCGCGATCGTTTCGATACCCACCGGTCCGCCGCCGAAATTCATGGCGATCATGGAAAGATAGCGCCGGTCGAGCTGATCGAGGCCAAGCGCATCGACTTCAAGCCGCGACAGTGCTTCGTCGGCGACCTTGCGCGATACGATCTCGGCACCCGCGACCGAGGCGAAATCGCGCACGCGGCGCAGCAGCCGCCCAGCGATACGTGGCGTGCCACGGGCACGGCGGGCGATCTCAACGGCGCCATCATCGGCTATCGGCATACTGAGGATGCGCGCGCCGCGCCGCACGATCAGCTCCAGTTCCTCGACGGTATAGAAATTCAACCGCACCGGGATGCCGAAACGATCGCGCAGCGGATTGGTGATGAGTCCGAGCCGCGTCGTGGCCGCCACCAGCGTGAAGCGGGCAAGGTCGATCTTGACCGAGCGCGCCGCCGGCCCTTCGCCAATGATCAGGTCGAGCTGGAAATCCTCCATCGCCGGGTAGAGGATTTCCTCCACCGCCGGACTGAGCCGATGGATCTCGTCGATGAAGAGAACGTCGCGGTCTTCCAGATTGGTCAGCAATGCCGCGAGATCGCCGGCTTTGGCGATCACCGGGCCTGACGTCGAGCGGAAATTGACGCCCATCTCTCGTGCCATGATCTGCGCCAGCGTGGTCTTGCCCAGTCCGGGCGGGCCAACGAACAGGACATGGTCGAGCGCATCGCCTCGCCCCTTGGCAGCTTCGATGAAAACCTTCAGGTTCGCACGCGCAGCCGCCTGGCCGACAAAGTCATCCAGCGTCTGCGGACGCAGCGTCTGGTCGGCATCCTCGCCACGCTTTTCGGAAGAGATGAGACGGGGGGCGGTATTCATGCCCCTCTCCTCGCACGGCGGAGGAGTCCGGACAAGCTGCGCGTCACCGCGCCAGTTCCTTCAGTCCCAGCCTGATCAGCTTGGCTGAATCGGCACCATCGCCGGCACTCTTGAGGGCAGCAGCCACGGCGTTGGCAGCGATGTCACGCGAATAACCAAGATTGGTGAGCGCCGACACCGCATCGGCGACGGGTGCTGCCGCCACGCCCTCGCCCAGCTCCTGCTTCAGCCCGATGGTGCCCGAGGCCTCGCCCGCAAAAGCCGGCGCCTTGGTCTTCAACTCGGTGACGATGCGCTCGGCAACCTTCTTGCCGACGCCCGGCGCCCGAGACACCATGGCGATGTCGCGCAGGGCAATTGCATTGGCGAGGTCAGATGGTGACAAAGTCGAGAGGATCGCCAGCGCGACCTTGGCGCCGACACCCTGGACATTGTTCATCAGCAGGCGAAACCACTCTCGCTCCAGCGCGGTCTGGAAGCCATAGAGGCGGATCATGTCCTCGCGCACATAGGTTTCGATGTGCAGCACCACCGCTTCTCCAGGGGCCGGCAAGGCCGACAGCGTCCGCGCCGAGCAATAGGCGACGTAGCCGACGCCGTGCACATCGACGAGGCAGTGATCCTCCTCGATTTCGTCCACGGTGCCCTTCAGCTTGCCGATCATCGCGATTGTCCCGTCATGCCACAGCCAAACGATAGGCCATGCTCTGCCGATGATGCGCATGGCAGATTGCGATCGCCAGGGCGTCGGCAGCGTCGTCGGTGTCGAAGGCCGCTTTCGGCAGCAGCACTTTCACCATCATATGGATCTGCTTCTTGTCGCCATGACCGACACCGATCACCGTTTTCTTGACGGCATTGGGCGCATATTCGGCCACCAGCAATCCAGCACGGGCCGGCACCAGCATCGCGATGCCGCGTGCCTGGCCAAGTTTCAGCGTCGCGGACGCATCCTTGTTGACGAAAGTCTGTTCGACGGCGGCTTCCTGCGGCATCAGTTGGTGCAGCACATCGGCCAAACCGTCATGCAGCTGGCACAAGCGCGACGCCAGCGCCGCCTTGTCGTCGGAACGTACGGTACCCGCCGCAACGAAGCGCAGCGAATTTCCCAGGCTTTCGACGACACCCCAGCCGGTGCGCCTCAACCCTGGATCGATACCGATGATGCGAATCGCTTCCGCCATGCGCGAAGTCTACCTTTCGCGCAAAGCGATGCCAGAGAAATGTGAACAAACCAGAAACAGCCCTGCGATCGAGAGCTGCGTGCCGAAGACGTGGCTCAGCCGCCCGCAAAGGCTGTCTTGAGCAGCGTGATCTGGTCGGATACCGGGTTGGAACGGCGGTTGGCTGGCTGTGTGTGAACCGTACTGCCGTTGCCGTAGATTTCCTCATCCATGCGCCGTACCAGTGACTGCAGGCGCAGCGATCTGTTGACGAGATCGAGGAAGTCGTCCGGCAACTCGCTCCAGCCGGCCGCCTCGCTGTGCGCCGAGGCGGTGTCCAGCCGAACCTTGGATTTCTCCGAGGCGACCTGATCGCGTGTCATTTCACCGGAATTCGCAGCGCGCTGCAGAAGCAGCCAGGATGCGATCTGCATCAGCCGTGTGGTCAAGCGCATCGATTCAGCGGCATAGAGCGTTGCAGCCAGCCGAGACAGCTTCTTGGCCTCCAGACGACCCTTGCCATCCAGATACTCAGCCGTACGCTCCACGAGCCCCATGCCTTCGTCATAGAGTGGCTTGAACGACTGCGAAAAGACCCTTCGCTCGGCCAACTTGATCGTGTTCGCGCTTTCCTTGGAAGGCTCGCTCATTTCCTGTTCCGTATTCGCATTCTTCCGGCCGAATCGGCATCATGCCGCCGGTTTCCAAGCCTATATGACAGTGGCTAAGAAAATGCGCCGGGACTTCTCGCAAGGCAAGCACATGTTTAACAAACGGTTAACGACAGCTGTTCGACAGGCGGTACGCCTGGGCGACCGGACAAAAAAAGAGCCGCGATGAGGCGGCTCTCAGGAGTTTAACAGGGAGGCGTCAAACAAAGTGGCTCCAACCACTCGGTAAGAATCCAGATCACTGGATGCACATAGTAAACGCTCGTAAAGCTTAATGAACTCTTAACAGAGGCGAAATTTTTTTAAGAACCCGGCCGCGAGTGTGCCGTATCAGGACAGCAGCAATCGCCACCGCTGACCCTTCCAGAGTGAAAAACCTCACTCTCAATTTCCCTGTTCTTGCAGTATCTTTCCCCGGCAAACCGGCAACGGCGCCAGCCCGCGCAGAACGGGACGAATGCCGTTGCCGCAAACGTTTGCGCTCTCGTCTGCACTGGCAAGACGATCAACCTGGGGAAACTATCCATGCAAGGCGTGTCTCGGAACTTCTTTGCGCTCGCTATCGTCTACGCGCTGTGCGGTATGGCGTTGGGCCTGCACATGGCGATCAGCCAGGACCACACCGAAATGCCTGTCCATGCACATGCGCTGGTGGCGGGCTGGCTGACATCCGCGGTCTTTGCCATCTTCTACCATCTGTTTCCGGCAGCCCGTGAAACAAGGCTGGCAACGATCCATTTCTGGCTGACGGCATTGAGCGGCATCGGCTTGCTGGTGACACTCTACATCCTGCTTGCTGGAAACACCGCCATCGAACCTGTGGTTGGCATCTGCTCCATCCTGTTCTTTGCGGCCATGCTGCTGTTCGCTGTCATTGCCCTGCCGGTGCTACGCAAAGCATGATCCGAATGGTTGGGGTCGGCAGGAGGGCCTGCGCGTCCATTTTGGACGCGCAAAGGACGCTCTGACACTTTGAATCTGCCCATTGTGCTTTCTGAAAATCGATGCCGATTTCAGGCCGATGCGCTAGCCGGCCTTGGCCATCTCCCGCAACCGGAACTTCTGGATTTTCCCCGTCGAGGTCTTGGGTATCTCATGGAAGATGATGGCCTTCGGCACCTTGAAGCGGGCGAGAAGCCCCCGGCAATGCTCGATGATCTCAGCTTCCGTCGCAACCTTGCCCGGCTTCAACTCGACATAGGCCACCGGCACTTCACCCCATTTGTCGTCAGCGCGGGCGACCACACCGCATGACGCAACGGCCGGGTGCTTGTAGAGCGCATCCTCGACTTCGATTGAAGAGATGTTCTCGCCGCCGGAAATGATGATGTCCTTGGAGCGATCCTTGAGCTGGATATAGCCGTCAGGATGCATGACGCCGAGATCGCCGGAATGAAACCAGCCGCCGGCGAACGCCTCGTCCGTCGCCTTGCGGTTCTTCAGATACCCCTTCATGACGATGTTGCCGCGGAACATCACTTCGCCGATGGTCTCACCGTCGGCCGGTGTCTCTTCCATCGTCGCCGGATCCATCACCGTCAGGCCCTCCAGCGCCGCATAGCGCACGCCCTGGCGCGCTTTCCTGGCGGTGCGCATTCCCTTGTCCAGCGCGTCCCATTCGCCATGCCATTCGTTGACGACTGCGGGTCCGTAGGTTTCGGTCAGGCCGTAGAGGTGGGTGACTGAGAAGCCGGCATCCGCCATTCCCGCCAGCACAACCTCGGGCGGCGGAGCCGCCGCTGTATTGAAGGTGACTGTGTGCGAGAACGCGCGCTTGTCGTCGTCGCTGGCGTTGATCAGCGTCGCCATCACGACGGGTGCGCCGCAGAGATGCGTAACGCCATGATCGGCGATGGCATCATACATGCTTTTCGCCCGCACCCAGCGCAGGCAGACATGCGTTCCCGCCTGTACGGCCAGCGTCCAGGGGAAGCACCAGCCATTGCAGTGGAACATCGGCAGCGTCCACAGATAGACGGCGTGCTTGCCCATGCCGGCGTGAATGGTGTTGGTGTAGGCCATCAAGGCAGCGCCGCGATGATGATAGACGACGCCCTTGGGGTTTCCGGTGGTGCCCGACGTGTAGTTCAGCGAGATCGCGTCCCACTCATCGTCGGGCATCGCCCAGACAAAATCCGGCGCACCGCTCGCGACGAATTCATCATAATCGCGCGAGCCGATACGCTCGCCCTTCGGATAAGGCGCATCCGCCGCGTAGTCCGGATCGTCGTAATCGATGACGAGCGGCTTTACCTTGGCCAGCGCCAGCGCCTCCTTCATCACACCGGAAAACTCGCGGTCGACGATCAGCACCTTCGTCTCTGCGTGATCGAGTTGAAAAGCGATAACGGCCGCGTCGAGGCGCGTGTTGAGCGAATGCAGCACCGCTTTCACCATCGGCACGCCGAAATGCGCTTCCAGCATCGGCGGGGTGTTGGAAAGCATCACCGTCACCGTATCGCCCTTGCCGATGCCCTGCCTGGCCAGCGCCGATGCCAGTTGCAGCGAACGGCGCCAGAAATCGCGGTATGTGATGCGCTGGCGGCCATGGATGATGGCGAGATGGTCGGGATATGTCTTCGCTGTCCGTTCCAGGAACGACAGCGGGGTCAACGGTTGGTGATTGGCCGGATTCTTGTCGAGATCCAGCGCATAGGGGTTCGTCATCCCGCCCTCCGAAACGATACCTGCATTTCTAAGCACAGCCGGCGAGCATCGTCATCCTCTACACAAGGCTGACGATGCCGTCCCACAACAGCTTGATCGCCACCAGCGCGATCGTGGCGTAGGTGAATGGATAGAACACCTCAGGCCGCATGCGCCGCACCAGCCAGGCGCCTGCCAAAGTCGACAGCGGCGCAAATGGCATCAGCACTGCCGATGCGGCGAGATTGGCGGCGTCGAACTGACCGAGCGCGAAGTAGGGAATGAGCTTGATGGCATTGACGATGGCGAAGAACACCACGCCGGTCGCCGTCAGCACTTTCGGATCCATCCGCAGCGGCATCGTATAGACCTGGAACGGAGGTCCGCCGACATGGGCGACAAAACTGGTAAAACCCGCGATCGTCCCCCAGAAGGCGGCCAGCGGCTTGTTCGGCTTCGCCACATGGGAGCTGCCGTGCCTGTAGGTGACGTAGAGCCAGCGCCCGACAAAGGCGATGGTGACGGCGCCAACGATGAAGCGCACCATATCCGCTGTCACGAACGCCGCCGTCGCCCAGCCGATACCGATGCCGACAAGCGCACCCGGCAGCATGTCGACGAGCGTCGCCTTGTCGTGCTGACCACGCCAGGTCCATAGCGAAACGATATCCATCACCACCAGGATGGGCAGCAGGATCGCCGCCGCCTTCACCGGTGACATTGCCAGCGCCATCAGCGGCACACCGATGAGGCCGAAGCCGCCGACCCCACCCTTGGTGAGCCCCACCAGGATGACCGCAGGCACGGCGACGGCGTAGAACCAGGGATCGGTGAGCAGAGCTGACATGCCGGGGGAAATGCCTGAGAGTATGGTGCCTCTACCTAGCGCATCGGTCTGAAAATCGGAATCTCTTTTCAGAATTGCCGCGCATCAGCGACGAGCGGACACCAACAGGAACATCGGGCGCTCGAGTTCTTCCGCCAGTTCCGGGCAAACAGCGATCTGCTCGGCAGACGGGCAGAACTCCTCGACATGAGCAAGCACAAAGCCAGCCGCCATCAACGCATTCAGAGTGGTACCGATCGTTCGATGATATTTGACGACACCCTTGGCCAGCCAATCGGTCGTCCGCCGCCCTTCGATAAAATAGCGATCGACAGGCCACGTCTTCTTGCCTTCGGCAACATCCAGCCAGCCTGGGTTGGAGGGCGCCATCAGCACGGGATGCTCGGTCGAAAACACAAACATGCCGCCTGGCGCCAGTGCCTGGAAGACCGTGGCGAAAAGCCGGCCGACATCCTCGACATAATGCAGCGCCAAAGACGAATAGGCGATGTCGTAGGTGGCTGCCGGAAGCCTCAGTTCCTCAAGGTCGGCGCGCCGGTATTCGATCGCGGCGTCCGAGGTGGCAGCAGCGCGTTCGAGCATCCTTTCCGAAACATCGAGCCCAAGAACACTCGCCGCGCCCTGTTCGTGGGCCCAGCGGCAGAACCAGCCGAAGCCGCAGCCAAGATCGACGACACGACGGTTCTTGATGTCGGGCAGCATTGCCTGCAACGCCGGCCACTCCGGAGCACCCGCCAGTCCTTCCCTTGAGCGAGCGAGACTGCTGTAGCCGGCGAAGAACTCCGGCCGGTCATAGATATTCTGTGCCATGGTGATTGCCTTTCGCCATCATCATAGGGAGATCTATCCGTCGTGCCAACGCGTTGAGGTCGTCGGCCTCGGACTTGCCCGTACGCAGCCAGCCGCCTATTGCGGAGGCGGAACACGGAGAAACCCTGCATGGTCGATATTGCCTTCCGTCGCGCTCAGCAAAGTGACGTCGCCGCGATCGTCGCGATGCTGGCCGACGACCTGCTGGGCAGCAGCCGCGAAGATACCCGTGAACCCCTGGCCGAAAACTATCTGACGGCATTCGCGGCGATCGACTCCGACCCCAACCAGTTGCTGGCAGTCATGACCGAAGCTGGTCGCGTGGTCGGTACGCTGCAACTGACCTTCATCCCCGGGCTTTCCCGTAAAGGCGCACTGAGGGGCCAGATCGAAGCCGTGCGCGTGACACGGGACCGTCAAAGCGGAGGGCTCGGTCAGAGGATGATCGACTGGGCTATCGACCAATGCCGCACGCGCGGCTGCACGGTCGTACAGCTCACCACCGATCGCAGCCGGCACGATGCCCATCGTTTCTACGAACGCCTTGGCTTCAAGCAAACCCATTTGGGTTACAAGATCGACTTCTGACGGCTCCATGCCGACGCCTGTTCAAGACCACATCATTCGTCTATGCCGCAATCCAACCATCTTCGCCCCGCATAGGCGAACCCGGAACCAGATATCGCCATGACCGAAACCTCATCACCCGACCGTTGCCGCATCGTGCTCATTCCGCCGGCTGGTACACCTGCAGAGCGCATTGTCGCGGCCTTCGCCGGCGGTGACATTGCCTCGCTGATCCTGCCCCAGGACAGTCGGGATGAGGACAGTTTCCAGGCCTACGCGGAAAAAATCGTGCCCGCTGCGCAAGCCGCCGGCATCGCGGTCGTGATTGCCGGCGACAGCCGCATTGCTGGGCGCGTCAAGGCCGATGGCCTCCATGTCGAGGACGGCAAGGCGGAACTTGCCGACGCCATCGACCGCCTGCAGGACCGCATGATGGTGGGTGCTGGCGGCGCCAAGACACGCGATGATGCATTGGAACTCGGCGAGCAGCGCCCGGACTACATCTTCTTCGGCCGCTTCGGATTCGACAACAAACCGGAGCCGCACCCGCGCAACCTCTCGCTCGGGCGGTGGTGGGCCGAAATGATCGAAATTCCCTGCATCGTCATGGCAGGCTCCGATGTCGCCTCAGTGGAGGCCGTGGCCGCAACCGGAGCGGAATTCGTGGCTCTGTCCGCGGCCGTTTTCGCTGAAGGCGCAGAGCCCGCCACCGTGATCGCCAAGGCGAACGCCTTGCTCGATGAAACGGCGCCGCGCCTCGGGGACTGACGATGCGCCTGCGCTTTACCCTGGCCGGTGTGCTTGCCGTCGGTTTCGCCTTGTCGCAGGCGCAAGCCCAGACTGCCGAAGCGCCGAAACCGACGCAACCACCGGCGCAGGAAACGGCAAACCCCGACAACCTCTCCGCCGGAGCCCCGAAGCCGGAATCCCCCAAGCCTGACGCAGGGGTCCCTCCGACAGTTGCACCAGACGCTGCAACGTCGGCTCCTGTACCGCCGGCAACCGCTCCATCGCCGAAGGACTCGGCAACGGAGAACCCTGCCCCTGCAACCCAGACGCCGGCGACCAGCACGTCACCGCAGCCGTCAACGAACTCGCCAGATCAGCCTGCAACAGAAACACCCAAGGCTTCTCAAACAGCAGTACCAGCCGAGCCGACGCCTTCGGCGACGCCGCCACAGCTGCCGCAGCCGATACCCCTGCCCGACTCATCAACGACGGCGAAGAAAGGCGATCGCCCGATAGCCAATCCGTTGCCGCAACCGGCGACAACGACGGAACCGGCAACCAATGTCGATCCAGCCCGCTTCGGCGGCAGGGCGCCGGATGCCGCCTACGGCGCCTATCAGCGCGGCCTCTACAAGACGGCCTACAATCTGGCATTGGAACGTGCCAAGGAAGGCGATGCTCCGGCCCAGACCCTGGTGGCGGAAATCCTGGCGCGCGGATTGGGCATGCCGGCCAACGCCGCAGAGGCTGCCAAATGGTACCAGCGGGCTGCTGAACAAGGCGTACCGGAAGCGCAGTTCCAATATGCGCTGATCTTGATCGACGGACGCCAGATCAAGAAAGATGAAAAGAAGGCCCAGGTCCTGCTGCAGGCAGCGGCCGAGGCTGGCAATCCCCTGGCGCAGTTCAATCTCGCACAGCTGCTGTTGGAGCAGGATCCGGGCGAAGCGGGTCTTACCCGCGCCGTTCTCTATTATCAAAAAGCGGCCGAGACCGGCCTGGCGGATGCCCAGTACGCAATGGCACAGATCTACGCCAACGGTGCCGGCGGCAAGACCAAGGACGACACGGAGGCAAGAAAACTTCTGGTTCTGGCCGCACAGCAGAATTACGACACCGCCCAGCTCGACCTCGGCCAATGGCTGATCGACGGGCGTGGCGGCAAGCGGGATCTGAAATCCGGCTTCAACTGGACGAAGCGCGCGGCTGAAGGCGGCAATGTCGCTGCCCAGAACAGGCTGGCAAAACTCTATGAGGGTGGCATCGGCGTCGATGGAGATCTGGTCACGGCGGCGGCATGGTTCATTGTCGCGCGCCGCGCCGGCCTCGCCGACCCGCAGATGGACGACTTCATGCAGGGCCTGGATGAAGAGCAGACCAAGCAGGCGTTGCAAAAGGCCAACCGGCTACCCTGACGACTTTGCAAACAGACAGGCATTTTGCCGCCTCTCTTGCCTCTTTCGGCAAATTATGGTCTTGGAGGCGCCGAAATCGCCCTTTCGGCGCAGCTCTCTTTCCGGATCAAATCAACCATGGCCAAGATCAACGGCAACGAAATCCGTCCCGGCAACGTCATCGAGCATGACGGCGGCCTCTGGGTGGCGGTGAAGACCAATGCGGTGAAACCCGGCAAGGGCGGAGCCTACAACCAGGTCGAGCTCAAGAACCTCATCAACGGCACCAAGCTCAACGAACGCTTCCGCGCTGCCGAGACGGTCGAAAAGGTGCGCCTGGAACAGAAGGACTTCTCCTTCCTCTACGAGCAGGGAGAGATGCTGGTGTTCATGGACGCCGAAAGCTATGAGCAGCTCGAGCTGCAGAAGGATTTTGTCGGTGATCGCGCTGCCTTCCTGCAGGATGGCATGACCGTGACCGTGGAACTCTACGAAGAAAAGCCGATCGGCATCGCACTGCCGGACCAGGTCACCTTGACCATTACCGAGGCGGACCCGGTCGTGAAGGGCCAGACCGCGGCTTCGTCCTACAAGCCGGCGGTGCTCGAGAACGGCGTCCGCGTTCTGGTGCCGCCGTTCATCTCGTCGGGCGAACGCATCATCGTCGACACCAACGAAATCACCTACGTTCGCCGCGCGGACTGATATCCAGGGCCGGCAGCTCAGCCGGCCTGCTTGCATTCGAGGCCAGGCCAGCGCCAGTTGGCCCGCACACCAAGGACTAACCAGCATGGCGCGTTCCGCCCTTCTCAATGTCATGGTCCAGGCCGCGATGAAGGCGGGCCGCTCGCTGTCGCGCGACTTCGGCGAGGTGCAGAACCTGCAGGTCTCGATGAAGGGGCCGGGCGACTATGTCAGCCAGGCCGATCGCAAGGCCGAGGACATCATCTTTACCGAACTTTCCAAGGCCCGGCCGGGCTACGCTTTCCTGATGGAAGAGCGTGGCACGGTCGGCGGCGATGACGACCAGCACCGCTGGATTGTCGACCCGCTGGACGGAACCACCAACTTCCTGCATGGCATTCCGATCTTCTCGGTCTCGATCGCGCTGGAGCGCCAGGGCCAGATCGTCGCCGGCGTCATCTACAATCCGGCCATGGACGAACTGTATACGGCGGAGCGCGGCGGCGGCGCCTTCATGAACGATCGCCGGCTGCGCGTCGCGGCGCGCAACAAGCTATCCGACACCGTTATCGGCTGCGGCGTGCCGCATCTCGGCCGCGGACACCACGGCAATTTCCTCATCGAACTGCGCAATGTGATGGCCGAGGTCTCCGGCATTCGCCGCCTCGGCTCTGCCGCTCTTGACCTCGCCTATGTCGCCGCGGGTCGCATGGATGGTTATTGGGAAGACAAACTCTCGGCCTGGGACATCGCTGCCGGCATCCTGATGGTGCGCGAAGCTGGCGGCTATGTATCCGATCCTGATGGCGGCCAGGGCATGCTGGAAAACGGCAGCGTCGTTGCAGGCAACGAGGCGATCCATCGCGCACTGCTCGCGACGCTGAAGAAGCCGATCGCCGCACGCTGACGCGCAGCACGCGTCCGTTCGCCTAGAATGCTCTGACACCTTGAATTCACACATCGGCCCAAAATCGAGCACGATTTTGGGCCGATGTGTGAATTATGCCGCAGCCACGAAACCGTTACAGAAGCTTGAAATACTCGCCTGCGACTGCCCAGATAAGACGAATGCAGGTGAACCCATGAGCGAAGGCCGATCCGAGACGGCTATCGACATCCCCTTTGTCGGGCGATGGCACTATTCGCGTGCCGAGATGATCGCTGACGGCATCGTCCACGCCGTCGGCATCGTGCTGGCGATTGCCGCGGGTTCGGCCATGCTGACCTTGGCTACCTTTCACGCGGGACCGGGCGAATATGTGGCTGCGGTGTTTTACGTCGTGGCGCTGCTCACGGTCCTTTCCGTATCGATGGCCTACAATCTCTGGCCGGTGACATCACGCGTGAAGTGGCTGCTGCGCCGGTTTGACCATGCCGCGATCTACCTGCTGATCGCCGCAACCTACACACCCTTTCTGGCTCAGCTCAGCGACGCCGCGCTCGCCGGCTGGATGCTCGGCCTGATCTGGACGGCAGCTGTTGCCGGAATCGCCATCAAGGTTTTCCTGCCCGGTCGCTTCGATCGCCTTGCCATTGTCTTTTATCTGGCGATCGGCTGGAGCGGGATCGTCCTGGTCGAACCGCTTGTCGGAACGCTGCCGCCAACGGCCATTGGGCTTCTGCTCGCCGGCGGCATCGTCTATTCGCTGGGTGTCATCTTCTTTGTCTGGAAGGGTTTGCGGTTCCACAATGCGCTGTGGCACGGCTTCGTGGTCGCCGGCGCAGGCCTGCATTTTGCTGCCATGCTGGACAGCCTGGTCATCAACCGGCTGTGACACCGCATTTCGGCGCCTTCCAATTTCGTCACATTTCCGTTTAGAGTCGCGGCAATCCTATTCGGCGACGACATCGCAAACGGGGCAGGAATGACCTTTCTCAAATCCATGACTGCCGGCCGGGGTTCGGATGTGTTGAGCTACGACCCGCACAAGCTTTCGAGTCCACAGGTTTTCGTGCTGACGATGGTGATCTTTCTGGCCATCGTCGCCTTCATCGCAATCGTGTTGTCGCGCCAGATATCGACGGCCTTCGTCACCAATCCCGGTCTCAACGGCCTGATCGTCGGCGTGCTTGTCGTCGGCATCCTGCTGGCTTTCGTCCAGGTTGGCAGGCTGTTTCGCGAAGTCCGCTGGGTGAATTCGTTCCGGGCTGGTTCCGAAACCACCGAACCGGTGTTGCTCGCCCCGATGAAAGCGATGATCGGTCGCTCGTCCTCGCTCGCCTTTTCGACCAGCGCCATGCGGACCATGCTCGATTCGATCGGCACCCGCCTCGACGAAAGCCGCGACACCTCCCGCTATCTGGTCGGCTTGCTGGTTTTTCTCGGCCTGCTCGGAACCTTCTGGGGCCTGCTGCATACGATCGGTTCGATCAGCGAGACGATCCAGTCGCTCGACCCCGGCTCGGGCGATGCGGCAGCCGTACTTGATGCATTGAAGCAGGGCCTGTCGGCTCCCCTCTCCGGCATGGGCACAGCTTTTTCGTCCTCGCTGTTTGGCCTTGCTGGCTCGCTCGTGCTTGGCTTCCTCGACCTGCAGGCTGGCCGCGCGCAGAACCGTTTTTATGTCGAGCTTGAAAACTGGCTGTCGACGGTCACCGACCTTTCTTCGGATATCGGCACAGCCGATGCGTCGCGTTCGGAGTCCTCAGACGAATTGCGCGCCCTTTCGGAACGCCTGCGTCACATGAGCGAGAGCGACAGCTCCAGCCCGCGCGTTGCGACCGCGATGGCCAATCTGGCCGATGGCATTTCTGGCCTGGTCAAGAACATGCGCTCCGAGCAGCAGATCATGCGCGACTGGGTCGAAGCGCAATCCGACGAGCAGAAGGCCATGCGTGCCACGCTGGACAAGATCGCAGAGGCCCTGAAAAGCCGGGAGCGCAACTAGATGGCGCTCGCAAGGGGGCGACGCAGCTATCGCCACATCGACTATTGGCCGGGCTTCGTCGATGCGCTTTCGACACTGCTGCTCGCCATCATGTTCCTGCTCTCTGTCTTCGTGCTGGCGCAGTTCCTGCTCAGCCGCGAGATTTCCGGCAAGGATGTGGTGCTCAACCGGCTCAACGCACAGATCAACGAACTGACGCAGCTTCTGGCCCTGGAAAAGAGCAATAGCCAGGATGCCCAGGATTCTCTGGCCAATCTGCAGGCGTCACTCTCCGCAGTAGAGGCGGAAAAAAGTCGCCTGCAACAATTGCTGGACGCCGGCTCTGGTGCAGGCAATGCCGCCAGCCAGCGTGCCACCAAGCTAGAGGGAGAACTCGACACCGAACGCCAGGTCAACCAGCGTGCGCTGAGCCAGGTCGAACTGCTCAACCAGCAGATTTCGGCACTGCGCAAGCAGATCGCCGCCCTTGAGGACGCACTGAACGCCTCCGAAACACGAGACCGCGAATCCAACACCAAGATCGCCGATCTCGGCCGTCGGCTGAACGTCGCGCTTGCCCAGCGCGTGCAGGAACTGAACCGCTACCGGTCGGATTTCTTCGGCCGCCTGCGCGAGATTCTTTCCGACCGCGAGAACATCCGCATCGTCGGTGACCGTTTCGTTTTCCAGTCCGAAGTGCTTTTCCCGGTTGGTTCTGAAGAAATCAACGACGCCGGCAAGGTCGAGATGAAGAAGCTGGCCGATGCGATCATCGAATTGCAGAAGGAAATTCCGCCCGAGATCAATTGGGTGCTGCGTGTCGATGGACATACCGACAATCGACCGCTTTCAGGTGCCGGCCGTTTCAAGGACAATTGGGAACTGTCGTCCGCGCGCGCGACTTCCGTGGTCAAATTCCTGATCGCCAATGGTGTTCCGGCCAATCGGCTGGTCGCGGCAGGCTTCGGCGAGTATCAGCCGCTGGATGCCGCCGACACCGACGATGCACGATCCAAGAATCGCCGTATCGAGCTGAAGCTGACCGAACGCTGAGCCAGGACGCTCAAGCATCCGCCAAGCTCAGCAAGATCAAACGGGTAACGGTTCGTTATCCTTAACGGTGACTTAACCACTATAGTTAAGAATGCTCTCAGACGGGGCCGTGATCGCGTGGTGATCGGCGCGGGTTTGGGAGCTTGAATCCATGCAATTCAAATTGCACATAGCGCTGGCTCTGGCTGCTGCAGTGCTTCTGCCGCCGATGTCGGCGCTTGCTGCCGACTACGATCCGCCGATCTATGTCGATCAGGCGCCGGAATATCAACCGGTGGAGGTTGGTTCGGGATGGTATCTGCGCGGCGACGTCGGGTACAATTTCAATAAACCCTACAAGTATTTCGAGAACACCGCGGCGTTCTCGTCGAGCACCAATCCGGTCTCCGGCTCGGTCGGCATAGGCTATCACATCAATGATTACCTGCGTGCCGAGCTCAACCTAGGCCTCCTGCCGAAAAGCGAATTCTCGACTGATTTCCTGTCAAGCTGCGAAGGAACTCAGACGACGACAACGGTTATTCGCAATCCAGGCCTGGAGGATTCGGTTTTTGTCGACAGCCGGCGTGTATCGCAAAATTGCCAGGGGCAGAATGCGGGGACCAACAGTGCCTTTGATGGCACCGCCAACCTCTTCGTCGATCTCGGCACGTTTGCCGGAGTGACACCTTACATCGGTGGAGGCCTTGGTCTTATTTACTCCAGGTATCGCAGCTCGACGGGCGATCGCCATTGTACCGAGCCGAGCCCCACGGTGATCCAGGGCGGCAACGTAACAACAACCACAGCCTTCAGGTGCGACGACGCTTCGACCTATGAGGGTTCTGCGGACGCAGAAAAGCAGCTTGGCCTGATCTATTCACTCAATGCCGGCTTCGCCTATCAGGTCTCGAAGAACGTCGAGCTCGACTTCGGCTACGAATACAAATCGGCACCGAGCGCGCGCTACGTTTCGTTCGACAACAACGCGGTGGTCCTGAACAAGGGCATCGACTACCACCAGTTCAAGGTCGGCGTACGCTACGATCTCTGGTAGGACACACCCACTCATCTGAAAAACAAACGGCAGGCTCGAGCCTGCCGTTTGTTTTGTGGCTTGCCGCTGCCGCAGAACCAATATCTCGCAAACGACAAAAACTTTGCTCTTGACGTCGGCTGGCTGAAGTCCTATCGCCGTCCGTGGGCCACCCCTCCCCACCGAGGGGCTTACTATCTGGAAGGATAGACCACGATGACTGCTCTCCCCACGCCGGACGTGCGTCCGGCCAATCCCAATTTTTCCTCAGGTCCCTGTGCGAAGCGTCCCGGCTGGTCGGTCGAGGCGCTCAAGAACGCCGCTTTGGGTCGCTCGCACCGCGCCAAGATTGGCAAGGTCAAGCTGGCCGACGCCATCGACCTCACCCGTGAAATTCTGCAAGTCCCGGCGGATTATCGCATCGGCATCGTGCCGGCATCCGACACCGGGGCCGTCGAAATGGCGCTCTGGTCGCTGCTTGGCGAACGCGGCGTCGATATGATCGCCTGGGAAAGCTTCGGCGCCGGCTGGATCACCGACGTGGTCAAGCAGCTGAAGCTCGACGATGTGCGCAAGTTCGAAGCGCCTTACGGCGAATTGCCCGACCTGGCGAAAATCGATTTCGACCGCGATGTCGTCTTCACCTGGAATGGCACGACTTCCGGCGTGCGTGTGCCCAACGGCGATTTCATTCCCGATGATCGCAAGGGCCTGACGATTTGCGATGCCACCTCGGCGGCTTTCGCTCAGCGGCTCGATTTCGCCAAGCTCGACGTCGTCACCTTCTCCTGGCAGAAGGCACTCGGCGGCGAAGGCGCACACGGCATGCTCATCCTGTCGCCACGCGCCGTCGAGCGGCTTGAAACCTACAAGCCGGCATGGCCTTTGCCCAAGATCTTCCGCCTGACCTCGGGCGGCAAACTGATCGAAGGCATCTTCAAGGGCGAGACGATCAACACGCCCTCGATGCTGTGCGTTGAAGACTATCTCGATGCCTTGAACTGGGCAAAGAAGTTGGGGGGCCTCGATGCGCTGATTGCGCGCGCCGACGCCAATTTCGCGGCACTCGACGCTTTCGTGCAGAAGTCGGCTTGGCTGGACAATCTGGCCGTGGTCCCGGAGACGCGCTCGAACACCTCGATCTGTCTGTCGATCGTCGACCCGGATGTCACGGCGCTCGACGCCGACGGCCAGGCAGCCTTTGCCAAGGGCATCGTCTCGGCGCTCGACAAGGAAGGCGTCGCCTTCGACATCGGTCATTACCGCGATGCTCCTCCCGGACTTCGCATCTGGGCCGGCGCCACTGTCGAGACGGCTGATCTGGTTGCGCTGACCGCGTGGCTCGACTGGGCCTTTGCGAACCAGAAGGCGGCGTTCAAGGCCGCAGCCTGACACAAACCTGCGGCGGCCGCAGAGCATGATCCCGAAAAGTGGGAACCGGTTTTCGGGATCATGCTCCAGCAAAGAGGCCGCCCTTTCCCTGACGATTCAATCACTCTTCAAGGAGGCAGCAATGGCGCCCCGCGTACTCGTTTCCGACAAACTCTCCACCACCGCCGTGCAGATCTTCAAGGATCGCGGTGTCGAAGTCGACTACCTGCCCGATCTCGGCAAGGACAAGGAAAAGCTGCTCGAAGTCATCGGCCAGTATGATGGTCTCGCCATCCGCTCCGCGACCAAGGTGACCGAAAAGCTGATCGCCGCAGCGACCAACCTGAAGGTCGTCGGGCGCGCCGGCATCGGCGTCGACAACGTCGATATCCCTGCCGCATCGCGACGCGGTATCATCGTCATGAACACCCCGTTCGGCAATTCGATCACCACGGCCGAACATGCCATCGCCCTGATGTTTGCGGTCGCCCGCCAGATCCCGGAAGCCAACACCTCTACCCATGCCGGCAAATGGGAAAAGAACCGCTTCATGGGCGTGGAGATCACCAGCAAGACCCTCGGCCTGATCGGATGCGGCAATATCGGCTCGATCGTCGCCACCCGCGCCGTCGGCCTGAAGATGCATGTCGTCGCTTTCGACCCGTTCCTGTCCGAACAGCGTGCCGAGGAACTGGGCGTCCAGAAAGTGGAGCTGGACGAACTGTTTGCGCGCGCCGACTTCATCACCTTGCACACGCCGCTGACCGACAAGACGCGCAACATCATCAACGCCGAAGCCATCGCCAGGATGAAGGATGGCGTGCGCATCATCAATTGCGCGCGCGGCGGCCTGGTGGTCGAGAAGGACCTGATCGCGGGCCTGAAGAGCGGCAAGGTCTCCGGCGCCGGCATCGACGTCTTCGAAGTCGAGCCGGCGGAGCAGAACGAACTCTTCAACATGGAGAATGTCGTCTGCACGCCGCATCTCGGCGCCTCCACCTCGGAAGCGCAGGAGAACGTCGCGCTCCAGGTGGCCGAACAGATGGCGGATTACCTGGTCAAGGGTGCCGTCACCAACGCCATCAACATGCCTTCGATCACTGCGGAGGAAGCTCCGCGGCTGAAGCCCTTCGTCAAGCTGGCCGAAGTGCTCGGCGCCTTCGTTGGTCAGGTCACCGAAGACCCGATCAAGGAGGTCGAGATCCTGTTTGACGGCTCGACGGCACAGATGAACACCAAGGCGTTGATCAGCGCGGCCCTTGCCGGTCTGATTCGGCCTCAGGTGGCCGATGTGAACATGGTGTCGGCACCGATCATGGTGAAGGAGCGCGGCATCATCGTCGCCGAGGTCAAGCGCGACAAGTCGGGCGTGTTCGACGGCTACATCAAATTGACCGTCAAGACAGAACACATGACACGCTCGATCGCCGGTACCTGCTTCTCCGATGGCAAGCCGCGCTTCATCCAGATCAAGGGCATCAACCTCGACGCGGAGGTGGGCCAGCATATGCTCTATACGACCAACGCCGATGCGCCAGGCATCATCGGCCTGCTCGGCACCGTCTGCGGCGAGAACGGCGTCAACATCGCCAACTTCCAGCTCGGCCGCAACCGGCCGGGTGGCGATGCGATCGCCTTGCTCTACCTCGACGCTCCGTTCCCCGAAGAAGTTCTGGCCAAGTTGCGCGCGCACGAGACGATCGATTCGGCCAAGCGGCTGCAGTTCGACGTCGGTCCGGCCTGACCCCCTTCATTGACAGACTTAGAAAGGCGCGGGGTAACCTCCGTGCCTTTCGGCACCTGCCGGCGTGAGATTGGATGCTCAGTCATCGGGGCCGCTCCAGCCCGGCAGGTGGCTTGCGGATTTATCCCGCGCCAAGACGGCGGCCTTCCTGGCCGCCCTTTCGAAATTGTCAGCGAGCTGGCCGGCATCAACGCGCCGGCGGAAAAAGTCCGCCCAAAGGAATTCCGCGAACGGCGTCGTATCCTTGGCATAACCACCGGCCTGTCGCACCGCGCCGGCCAGGCTGCGGTACGGATCGTCGACCAGCTTGTCGATTGATTTCGGCAGGTCTTCGTAACCACGCCGGCGCCTGGATGCATCGAAAGGATGCATCCAGGCGCGGTTGTCCAGGAACACCAGGAATTCGTCCTTGCTGAGCCTCGACAGGTCCGCGAGAACGTTGATCAGCACTTTTCCGATACCCTCTTCGTGCAGGGCTCGGGCAAGATGATGATGGTCAACGACGAAGGGGCGCTGCTTTGGTCCGATCACCGCCGGGATGAAATGCACCCCGAGAAAGTTGTCCTTCTTGCCAGCCGGCAACGCGCGCAGCTCCTTGCGTTTGAACGCGACCTCACGCAGGCCGACGGTCATTTGTGTCGGACGCAATTCGGCGACAGAAACCGGATGCAGGACTGGGACGATGTTCCGTGGCATGGTTCATCCTTCCGAAAAGCAATTCCAGGAAAGTGTGTAACGGTTTTCCGTCCGGAATTGCGTAAGACCAAAAAGTTGGAGCGTTCCGTGAACAACGGAAACGCTCTAGGTTGATGGCGACGGCATCTGCCCGTCCCGCTCGCCGGCGGTGATGTCTGCGATGGCGTTGTCGACGCTGCGGAAAATGGCATTCGGCCCCAGCATCGCCACGATGCCGAACCGCTCCAGCGCCCTTTGCGCCCGCACCGCTTCCAACCGGGCGATCCGGAACGAGATGCCGGCTTTTCGGCAGTGCTCGATCACCCCGCCAAGAGCCTGTGCCGCAGTGAAGTCGATGTCGATGACGCTGCTGGCTTCAAAGACGACATGTTTCGGGACGCGGGCGTCGATCATGATCCGGAAATCCTCACCGAATCTCTCTGCATTGACGAAGGAAAGCGGAGCCTGGAAGGCGACCACAAGTACGCCGGGTACGCGCTCGCCTGTTGGCTCGGCACCTGGCGGCCACCAGATCGATGTGCCGGGTACTTTTTCGAACTCGATAGCTGTCGTCTGGGTCATGCCCCAAAGGCCATGCAGCAGGGAAAGGCCGATGCCGATCGCCACGCCAACCTCGATCGGAAGGGCGACGATGGCAATCGCGGTGATCATGATCAGCACGAATTCCAGCGGCGCCTGGCGAAACGTGCCAAAGAATGTCTGCCAGCGCAGGATGCGCATCGCCACGAAAAACAGGATGCCGGCAAGCGCGGCTTGCGGCACGTTGGCGAGCAGGCCTTTCCCGAACAGCACAAGCAACAGCACCACTGTCGCTGCGATCAGACAGGAGAGCTGCGAACGCCCGCCGGTCTCGCTGACGATGGCAGTACGCGGTGGACTGGAATTGACGGGAAAGGCGCCCGCCAGTCCGGACAGCAGGCTTGCCGCTCCAACGCCGACGAAGTCACGATTGACATCAGCAGGCACGCCGGAATCGCCGGCGAAGGACCGCGTTGTGGCAGCCGTCTGCACCATGACGATGATCGCCACCAGCAGCGCCAGCGGAACCAGCGTACGCATGTCGTCGAAGGTCACCTGCGGCAGGCCAAGCCCCGGCAGACCCGCCGGCAAGCTGCCCAGGACGGCAACGCCGCGTCCTGTCATGTCGAGTGTGGTCACAACCAGCGTGGCCAGTGCCAGTGCAATCAGCGCGCCTGGAATGCGCGCACTGATCCGCTCGCACCCCATGACGATCGCGAACACGGCCACACCAAGCGCCAGGCTCCAGAAATTGACCTGTCCGAGATCGGCCCTGACGGCTGCCAGACGCTGAAAGACATTGCCACTGCCTGGCGGCAGGCCGAGCAGCTCCGGCAATTGCGACACCAGGATGTGTATGGCAATGCCGGCGAGAAACCCGGCCATCACCGGCACGGACAGGAGATCCGCGATCCAACCCAGCCTGAGCAATCCGCCGACCAGCACGATCGCGCCCACCATCAGCGCAAGCAGTGCAGCCATCGCCACGTAGTGAGGCGAACCCGAAGTCGCGATCAGGGCAAGGCCGCCGGCAAGGATCGGCGTGATTGTGGAGTCGGCACCCACCGAAAGGTGCCGGCTGGCGCCGAACAGCGCAAAGGCAAGCACGGCCGCGATGAAGGCAAAAAAACCAACTTCCGGCGAGAAATCACCCAGCCGGGCCGTCGCTATCTGCTCGGGAATGGCAATCGCCGCAAGGGTCAGGCCAGCGAACAGGTCGCCGCTGAGATCGCGAGCGCTCCAGTCTTGCAGGCCTCGAAGAAACAGGGCCGGTTTCGCCATCGGCGTCCCGCCTCGAGCTCCGGTCCCCTCCAGCATATCCTGCTTCCCTTGTCGGGTCTCCGCGTTTCAACCTAGGCCATATCCTGCAAAGGACAAGCGGCCGATGAGCCCTGATGATTGCGCGGTTCAGGCGGCCGAACGGCGGCTGCCATGCTCGGCCAGCCAGATACCGCCGAAAACCAAAGCCAGGGCAATGGCGTGATAGACGTGGAAATCCTCGCCCAGGATCAGGATTGACAGCAAGGTGCCGAAAATCGGTACCAGGTTGATGAAAAGCCCGGCGCGGTTGGCGCCGATCAGCTCGATACCGCGAATGTAGGTAAGTTGCGAGATCACCGAAGCGCCGAGCGCCGTATAGAGCGTGATCGCCCATCCGGCAGGATCGGGGAAGATGGCCGTACCGCTGGCGACCTCCCAGATGAAGAACGGCACCGAAACCACGAGTGCGGCAATCGACAGCGCCAACATCAGGCTTTGCCACTGCAGGGCGGGTTTCAGTCTCAGGCCGACCGAATAGCCGCTGTAGAGCACGACGGCTATCAGCATGATCGCATCGCCGAAGTTCAGGTTGAGTTTCAGCAGTTGGGTCGGGTCGCCATGGCTGGCGGTGAGAACGACACCGACGATGGTCAGCAAGACGCCGAGCGCCTGCAGCCAGCCGATCCTGAGACGGAAGAACAGGAAATTCGCGACAATGATCAGGATCGGCATGCTGGCCTGCTCGATCGAAACATTGATCGCCGTCGTGTAGTTCAGCGCCGCATAGAAAATCACATTGAAAAGTGAAAAGCCGCACGCACCGAGAACGAGAAGCAGGAACAGATGGCGCCGGATGATCGGCCAGTCTTCCATCAAGGCACGGCCACCGATCGGCAGCAGGATGAGGACGGCCATCACCCAACGGAAGAAAACCAGCGTCATCGGCGAGACATGGCCGACCGCGAGTTTTCCGGCCACGGCGTTGCCACCCCACAGCAGCGTGGTGACAAGAAGCAGAAAATAGGCTTTGCGATGCATGCGGCAGTCTCCGCCGGATCGGATCGGGGCGATGACATCCCGACTATGGCGCTGCCTCGCTCAAGTAAATGATGCCAAAAGCCAAAATCTTGTGCCGAGCACATGATCCTGAAAGGTCGGGGCCTTTCTGATCGAGATCATGTGCCAAAACAAAAGGATGGCTTTTCCGGCAAAGAAAGGGTCGCGCAACGAGGGGCTTGAGGCTATATGGGCCTGTCGTGGCGGGCTTCGAGGCCCGCTTTTGGTGTTGAGCAAGGGATAGTGACATGGCCAATGTGGTGGTCGTCGGCTCGCAATGGGGCGACGAAGGCAAAGGCAAGATCGTGGACTGGCTGGCCGACCGCGCCGATGTGGTCGTGCGCTTCCACGGTGGCCATAACGCCGGCCACACACTGGTCATCGATGGTGTCAGCTACAAACTGGCACTGCTGCCATCGGGCCTTGTGCAAGGCAAACTCTCCGTCATCGGCAATGGCGTGGTGGTCGACCCGCACCACTTCATCACGGAGCTTCAGAAGCTGCGCGATCAGGGCGTGACGATCACCCCGGAAATCCTGCGCATCGCCGACAACGCCCCGCTGATTCTGTCGTTGCATCGCGAACTTGACGCAATCCGCGAAGACGCGAATTCGGGCCTCAAGATCGGCACCACCCGCCGCGGTATTGGACCTGCTTATGAGGACAAGGTGGGACGCCGGTCGATCCGCCTCATCGATCTCGCCGAGCCCGAAACGCTGATGCTCAAGATCGAGCGTCTGCTTACCCATCACAACGCGCTGCGACGCGGCATGGGATTGAACGAGATCGATCCCCAGACAATCCATGACGAACTCACCTCCGTCGCCAACGAGATCTTGCCTTTCATGGACCAGGTCTGGCGCGTGCTGGACGAAAAGCGCCGGACCGGCGCCCGCATCCTGTTCGAAGGCGCGCAGGGTGCGCTGCTCGACAACGACCACGGCACCTATCCGTTCGTCACGTCCTCCAACACGGTGGCGGGCCAGGCCGCGGCCGGTTCGGGCCTCGGCCCGACCGCGATCGGTTATGTGCTCGGCATCACCAAGGCCTACACCACGCGCGTCGGCGAAGGGCCTTTCCCCTGCGAACTGGACGATGAGGTCGGGCGGCACCTGGCCACGGTCGGCCGCGAGGTCGGGGTCAATACCGGTCGCCCGCGCCGCTGCGGCTGGTTCGACGCCGTGCTGGTGCGTCAGACGGTCAAGACGTCGGGTATCACAGGCATCGCTCTGACCAAGCTCGATGTTCTGGATGGGCTGAAGGAGATCAAGATCTGCGTCGGTTATGAGCTTGACGGCCAGCGGATAGACTATTTGCCTGCCTCAATGCGGGCACAAGCTGCGGTTAAGCCGATCTACGAAACATTGGAGGGATGGTCGCAAACGACTGCAGGGGCGAGAAGTTGGGCCGAATTGCCGGCACAGGCAGTGAAGTACGTGCGCTACATCGAGGAATTGATCGGTGCGCCGGTAGCACTCCTGTCCACCAGCCCCGAGCGGGACGACACCATACTTGTGACCGATCCGTTTGAAGATTAATTGTCAAAGACCTGACAGGCCCACTGATTTGCGAGGGCCTGTCCTGGAAACGAACGACAGGTTCGATTGAAGCATGGCAGATTTCGTTGCGGTTCTGAAAAAGACGCTCGACGGGCTCGGCGAGACGACGCCGGATGTGCGCGCCAAGGTCTACGACAAGGCACGCGCCACCATCGAGAGCAAGCTCGCAGCGATCAACCCGCCGCCGCCTGCCGCGGTTGCCGATCGTCAGCGCAAGGCGCTCGAGGATGCGATTGACGCGGTCGAAAAAAACTACACAAAGACGGCGCAACCGCTCGACCCGCTTGCGGAACTCGAGAACATCTTCTCGTCGATCGATCGCAATCGGACCCAGCAGAGCCACGCGCGACCTGCGACGAGAACCGAAACGCCGGTTCCCGCACCACAACCGCCGGCGCCTGCTCGCGCGGAAGAACGCCCCGCGCCGCCTTCATGGCAGCGGCCGCTGCCTGAGGCACGCCAGCCTGACCCGAAACCGCAGCCGGTTCCGGCTCCCAGATCGGAGCCCGATCTTCCGGGTTCGAAGCCTGCCCTGGAACCTGTCTGGCCAAAACCGAAGGCTGAAACCAAGCCTGTTTTCGACTTCGACAAACCGACATCCTCGGCACCCGAACGCCCGTTGGCGCAGGCCTTCGAAGCCAACACGCGGCGAGAAGCGGAACGGGCGACCCAGGATTCCGTTTTCAGGGATCAGTCTATCGACGACGTCTCAGACGAAACCTTCGACGACATCGAGGAGCCGGAACAGAAGCGTGGGTTCAGCCGTATCATCGCCGCGGTCGTGGCGCTCGTCATCCTGGGCGGTGGCGGATACGGCGTTTGGCTGAACAGGGACGCCTTCAAGGACATGTTCGGCCTCGGCAAGACGGAGACCGCCGACAACACGCCCGCGCAGCCGGCGACGCCGGCTAAGCCCGCCGAACCGGCGCCGGCTCAGCCGAACACGGCCACCAACCCCTCCCCCGCTCCGGCGGCGGAGAATGGCGAGTCGCAGAAGCTCACCCAGCGCCTGCTGCCTGACGGCAAGGAGACTGACCCCGGTCGCGCCGGAGGCAGCACCAGCGTTGGCGAAGGCACGTCCATCGTCGCCCTGACGACGCCCCCGCCCGCAACACCGCCGGCCCAGGCGCAACCGGCGCAGGGACAATCGCCGGCATCCGGCACCGAAGCCCCGGCAACGCCTGCAACGACGCCCCCCGCGCCGGAAGCAGGCAACCAGCCGGCTGCAATCCCGGTCGGCCAGAAGGCGATCTATTACGAAGAACGCACCAGCTCGGCTGAAGGATCGGCCCAGCCTGGCAACATCGTCTGGTCCGTCGTCCAGGAATCGCCAGGCGGCGATGCGCCTCCCGAACCGGCGATCCGTGCCGAAGTGACGGTGCCGGCCAAGGACGTGCAGCTGCGCATGACCATTCGTCGCAATGCCGACCAGACCCTGCCGGCCAGCCACATCATCGAGATGATCTTCCTTACCCCGCAGGGCTTCGAAGGCGGCGGCATCGACAATGTGCTGCGCATCGCCATGAAGACGTCCGAGCAGGAGGCCGGCAGCCCGCTGATCGGCGTGCCCGCCAAGATCGCCGACGGCTATTTCCTGGTTGCGCTGAACGACACCAAGGCCGACCAGGACGCGAACCTGACGCTGCTGCGCAACCAGGAATGGATCGACATCCCGGTCGTCTACAAGTCGGGACGTCGCGCGCTGATCACCATGGAAAAGGGTCTGCCCGGCGACAAGGTCTTCGACGAGGCAATCAAGGCCTGGCAGGCGAAAACGTCCGGCTGATTGCTGTAGCGACAGCAGCCATAACGGTTTCGACCGGATTCCGCGGGCACTTTACAAATCTTGTTTGCGGGCAGACCGATCGAGGTCTGCCCATTCAGCCTGCGGAACAAGCGCTCCCGTACGGGAAACAAAGGACAACACCCGCGTCGCATTGGCGTCGAGCTCGCATCTGAAGCTCACCCTGTACCAGGCCGTTCGCGTGCGAAAGGTGGCGTCCGGAACGTCCAGGACATTGCCTGACTTGAGCAGACGGTACGGAAGCAATCCAGCGAAGTAACCTTCGTCGAGAAGCCGTTGCTGCAACGCGGTTGCGCAGAGTTTGCCGGCCCGTTGATCGCGCGGCACGCCATCCATCGAGGTCCCCGCAAACGGATCGCCGGTTGCACCTTGCGAGTAGAGCCGCCGAACTCCAGGAAGGCTGGAATCGCCCTGTGATGAGGCTAGGGCCGCCACGTCCACGGAGCTTGGCTTTTTTGCACCGCCGCCTTTCGGCTTGGCGACTTTTGCAGGCCTGGGCTGCGGCGCTGCGGCAGCCATGGGGAGCTCAATTTGGCCGATATCATCAGTCGCGGCCTTCTCGGCGCCATTTGCCTCGGCGTCTGGTTCAGTTGTCTCTGCCTTCTCTACTTCCTGCATGGCCTCATGATTGCCTGCCGCGTCTTCCTGTTTCGGACGATCTGGCTCGGCCGCGGATCTGTTCTCGTTGTCTTTCACGACATCAGACTGTTGCGCGCCCTCGCTCTTCGCCGGCGACGTCGGGCTATCTTGCGCACTGCTGCCGTCGAGGGATTTCTTTGGACCGGAGTCCTTCGCCCCGTACTGGAAAACAGGCTTCAGCTCCTCGATTGAAGACGGCGGCTGGGACGGCTTTTCAGCTTTCTGCTCGATCGGTTTTTCGACTTTCGGTTCCGGCGGTTTTTCGACCTTGGCCTCTTCTGGCGGCGGGACCGGTTCCGGCTTCATCTGTTCGGGCGGCGGCACCATGACGACACTGACCGCGCCATCGTCTGGATTCTGTTGGGGAAGCCTCGACGATCCATAGACCAGAAGCGCGATGACGAGCGCATGCAGGATCAGCGATGGGGTCAAGCCCCACAGCAGACCGCTATCATGCTCCCGTACCTCACTGTTCATCCCAACCGATGTGGGACGAAATAACGGCGACATCAAGCATTGGCATCAGCCGCCACCGTTCAATTCGATTGTTACGCGGCACGAGACCGCCATGTGGCGGCCGCGTTGCGTCAACCGCCAGCAACAAAGTCCGCCATATGTCTTCACGGATCCGGCAGGAATGACGGTCCGACGACGCGCACGGCCCGGGCTGGTACCGGTTCCTCCACCAGCGCCAGCGGTGCCGGGGTACCAATGTTCGTCGGGCCGGCAGTGGGCCTCCCAGTCGGCAACGGAATGACTGCGTTTTCCATATTGCCCGGCGTTACCGTGCGCGCGCGCATCTCGTTGACCCGGCTGTAGTAACGTTTCAGGTCGCAACTCTTGAAGGCATCCGCGTCGCGATAACGAAATGCCGTCGGGAGATCCTTATAGGGTTTGCGTTCGGTGACCGAGATCATCTCATCGGTTTCCAGGCTGGGATCGGTCAGGGCGAATACCTCCATGCCAGGATCACTGCAGATGAAGCGGCACTGGTCGGTGGTCTCCTTCAGGTCTGTGTCCCTGGCGAATTGCGATTTCGGCGCCGGGAAGAAATAACCGTCCGAGGGCCGCACGCAATAGAGCATCGAGGCACTGCCGATCGACATCGGCCCCGAAGCGGTATCGCGCGCTGCCTGCCGCTCGCGTCGCTCCGGCACACAGCCAAGCGCGATGTAACGCGCCTGCAGAACGGATGCGTCGCGCCCTCCGCTCGCAGCCGCCATCTGCCTCAGCACATCGGCCCGCATGCGCGCCAGGTCACCACAAGGGTCGAAGAATCCGCCTGAACTCTTGCCCGAACACTGCCGCCGCCGCTCGAGCGCCTGGATGGCGACAAGCTGTCGCCGCAGCTGGGCCTGCTGCGGACTGGAACCACCACTGCCACCGCTGCGGATCTGGCGCGCCAGCGATGAGCACTCGTCAGCCAATGCTGGGAATGTCGCCAAGGCCCCGAAAACAAAGATGCCAATCAGCGATGCCGAGATGAAGCGGCGGCAAAGGAGAAAAAATGGTCCCTCGCGCCTGAAACAGCCCAAACCAGCTTCAAGAATACGCATACTGCAACGCCTTGATACGTACTGGATTTCTCAGCTTTGTATCAGGCTATACCAACGTCACAGCCTTATGAAAGTACTTCATAATATATCGAGCAAATGTGGTTACGATCCGAAAGGAATTCAGATACCATTCGTTAAGCATGACCGCCGCCGCCCGATCGACGGCTAGGACCTGCTGGAAACGCTCCGGCTTGAACTGGGCCATAGACAAACGCGCGGCCACAGCCGTGGATGGGTGATGCCTTCCAGAACGGTCGAGCGCGTCCCGTCTTGAGCGATCCGCTCGACCGCGTCGCTCCCACCAAATCATGCCGTTTCACCTTTCTGGACGGGAAACCGGGTAGCGAAGACCTCTTTGGCCGCAAACAGCCCGTTGAGCGCTGCCGGAAAGCCCGCATAAACCGCCATCTGGATCATGGTTTCGATGATTTCGTCCCTGGTCAGCCCGACATTCAGCCCCGCCTCGATATGGACTTTCAGCTGCGGGGTCGCGGTTCCCATCGCCGTCAGTGCGGCGATGGTCGCGATCTCACGGGAGCGCAGGTCGAGGCCGGGGCGGCTGTAGATGTCGCCAAAGGAGAACTCGAACACATAGTTCGCGAAGTCGGGGGCAATGTCGGCCAGAGCGGCAATGACCTTGTGGCCGGCTTCGCCGTCAATTTCAGCGAGCGCCCGCTTGCCGCGTTCCAGCCGGCTTTCGCTGACGTTCGGGGATTGATGCGTCATAGTCCTTCATCCTCTGTTTCATGCCGGCATATCCGGCAATCTTAGTGTCGAGGACGAGAAGGCATGCTTGCAGTTTGGCCACATGCGCACGGACACGCTCACGGTGCTGTTCGAGCAGTGCGCCGCGCTCCGCTTCCGTGTCGACGCCACGCTCCCGCAAGGCTGCGTAACGCAGCATTTCCCGAATGGGCATCCCGGTCGTTTTGAGACGATCGAGAAATTCTATCCAGGTCAGGATCGATGCGTCGTAGTCACGTTGGCCGGATTGGTCCCTGTCGGCATGGGGAAGCAGCCCTATCCGCTCATAGTAACGGATGGTGTGGGCAGACAGTCCCGAACGCTTCGCCAGCTCGCCAATCTTCATCAACGCCCTTCTTTCGTCACGACGCAGAGGAAGCTACGGGTTAGAGTGCACTCTAAGTCAAGGGCGTTTTTCAAGTTGTCGTATCGCGGAATGCCAGGTTTCGCGACAACGTTGGCGTCGTTGATTTTTAAGCGAAAATCGGTCGCAACGCCCAGCGTAAACGCCAACCCTGAAGCGACCCAACCGCTTGCCACCCGAAGCTGGTCACGCCACGTTTATGGGTTCGCGGCCTAGATGCCCGAACCGTAGAGTTCCTCTTCGCTGCCTTCCCAGGGCCTCGGCATGTCGGCCAGGGCACTTGTGTTCGCGTTGGCGCTCGGCAATGGCATCCAGCATTTCAATTCGGGATCCGCATATTCGATCATATGGCCGGGATAGGAATCATTGGCCCGCCATCCTTCCATGCCGAACTGGTCGGCCCTCGCCCAATAGGCGACGTCGACTTCCGCAGGTCCCTGTTCAGATGACCTCACCGTAACCAGGACACGGCTGCCGTCCTTCGGCGCGCTCGACATGTGACGCCATCCGGTCGGTTCTGCCATGGAAATTCCTCCTCCGTCGGCCAATCAATGCTCGCCAACGGTAGCACGATCCGCCCCGCCAAGATCAATGCCAGATTTGCCGATCGCGGGAATAACCGGCCAACGACCGAAGCAGCGCTTCAGCCTTCCAGTTCTTCGCGCAGCATCTCCAGCTCCAGCCACTCTTCCTCGAGTGCGGCGAGTGTCGCCCGTTCCTTGTCGAGCGCCGCGATCGTCTTCTGGAAGCCAACCGCGTCGCGCTCATAGAAGGCAGGATCAGCGATGTTGTTCTCCAACCTGGCAATCGATGCCGTCACCGCCTCGATCTTCTTCGGCAGATTCTCCAAGGCGAATTTCTGCTTGAAGGAGAGCTTCTTGGCCGACTCTTTCGGTGCCTCTGCGCGTGGCTTCTCTGCCTTCGGCTCCGCGGACTGGCCGTTGCGTGCCTTGCGGTCCTCGAGCTTGGTGCCGCCGCGCTGCGCCAGCATGTCGGAATAGCCGCCGGCATACTCCACCCAGCGGCCGCCGCCGTCAGGCGCGATCACGCTGGTGACTGTACGGTCGAGGAAATCGCGATCGTGGCTGACCAGGATGACCGTCCCGGCAAAACCCGCCACCAGCTCCTGCAGCAGTTCCAGCGTTTCCATGTCGAGATCGTTGGTCGGTTCGTCCAGCACGAGGAGATTGGCCGGTCGCGCCAGGACGCGAGCCAGCAGCAGCCGTGCCCGTTCTCCGCCGGAAAGTTCGCGCACCGGCGTACGTGCCTGCTCCGGCTTGAACAGGAAGTCCTTCATGTAGGACACGACATGGCGCTGCTCGCCATTGATGACGAGGTTTTCGCCACGTCCGTCCGTCAGGTAATGCGACAGCGTCTCATCGGGATCGGCGGCCTCGCGCTTCTGGTCGAGTGCAGCGATCTCGAGATTGACGCCCAGGCGCACAGTGCCGGCATCGGGCTTCATCTCTCCGGTCAGCATCTTCAGCAAGGTCGTCTTGCCGGCACCGTTGGCCCCGACCAGACCGACACGGTCGCCACGCTGGATACGAGTCGAAAAATCCTTCACCACGGTGAGATCGCCGAAGCTTTTCTCGATGTTCTTGGCCTCGATCACCAGCTTGCCCGACTCGGCTGCGTCGCTGGCCACCAGCGTCGCAGTGCCTTCCGCGCCGCGATGACTGCGGAAGCGCTGGCGCATCGATTGCAATTCGCCCAGCCGGCGCATGTTGCGCTTACGCCGCGCCGTCACGCCATAGCGCAGCCAATGCTCCTCGCGCACGATCTGCCGGCCGAGCTTGTGCTGGTCACGCTCTTCTTCTTCCAGAACCTGGTCGCGCCACTCCTCGAAATGGCCGAAGCCCTTGTCCAGCCGGCGTGTCTTGCCGCGGTCGAGCCACACCGTGGCACGCGAGACGCGCTGCAGGAAACGACGGTCGTGGGAAATGACGATCAAGGCTGAGGAAGTGCGCGCCAGTTCTTCTTCCAGCCATTCGATAACGGCGAGGTCGAGATGGTTGGTCGGCTCGTCGAGAAGCAGGATGTCGGGTTCCGGCGCCATGACGCGGGCCAATGCGGCCCGGCGCGCTTCGCCGCCGGAAAGATCGGCAGGGCGCTCCTCGCCGGTGAGCCCCAGATGTTCCATCAGATAGGTCGCGCGATACGGATCGTCGGCCGGCCCCAGCCCGGCTTCGACATAAGCGCGCACGCTGGCAAAACCGTCCATGTCGGGAACCTGCGGCAGGTAACGCACGGTCGCCGTCGGCTGGCGGAACACCTCGCCGTCCTGCGGCTCGATCATGCCGGCGGCGATCTTGAGCAATGTCGACTTGCCGGAACCGTTGCGGCCGACCAGCGCGATCTTGTCTCCGGGAGCGGCCACGAGTTCGGCGCCATCCAGCAGGGGTGTGCCACCAAAGGTCAGCTTGATATCAGTCAGGTTGAGAAGGGGCGGCGCCATGTCAGCTTTCGGGAAGTGGGTAAGGATGAGCAAGCAGAAGCGCACGGCCGCTGCCGAGCGCGATTTCGAGCTTGCCGTGCACGGCATTGGAGATGGTGAGGGACGAACCGAAGGGCATGTCCACCGCATTCAGCGGCCATTTGGCGCCCCTGATTGTAAGACCGGTGAGTTTCGAGAAGCCGAGCACGGAAAACAGCGTTCCTTCGGCATAGTCGAAGGTCGCTGTCTGGCCAGGCAGAACCGGAATACCTTCCTGCGCACCGCAGGTCAGGAGCACGTCGGTCCCCTGTTCGGCCAGGCTGAGCGCCAATGCCAGATGCAGGAAAGCGTGATCGGCCCTGGCACCACCGAAGGCACCGACAAGGTTCAGCTTCGTGGCGCCAAGGTCGAGTGCAATCGAAACAGCGAGTTCACCGTCGGTGGAATCCTTCTCGGCCGGGAACCGCTCCTGCGGCACCTTCGACAGATGCAGCGGCAGATCGGTCGGCGCGGAATCGAAATCTCCGACCCACAGCTCAGGCATAAGCCCCAGTAAGTCCGCATGCCGGATACCGGAGTCGGCAGCGATCACGCGGGTACCAGCGACCTGGGCTTCAAGCCGCGGCGTCTGGATGACCTCGCCGCCAAGCAGAAGAGTGAATGTGCTCATGGGCGTCGCCCTTACCAGCCCCCATGCGGAAACGGAAGTGCGCGTGAGAACCTGCACCAGACTCGATCTGTCCCGGCAAACTAACGCTTGCGCGTCACCTTTGCCCGCTCTATGTCTCAGGCCGCTCTAACGGGGTGCCAGATCGCGGCTTCGCGAACCGGCTGAGAGGCGAAAAGCCAACCCGCTGAACCTGATCCGGTTTGTACCGGCGGAGGGATTAGACGCTTAGCCAAAGCGCCAGTTCCCTTGTCACGACGTGAAAGGAGGCGCCGATGCGCAAAACTCTGTCTGCCCTGATTTCTTCTCTCGCTTTCGCTGCCGCCACGCTGCCGGCAATCGCGAAAGAAAAGCTGACCATCTACACCTATGAGAGCTTTACCGCCGAGTGGGGTCCAGGCCCCCAGGTCAAGAAGGCGTTCGAGGCGGACTGCGACTGCGAGGTCGATTTCGTCTCGGTCGCGGACGGCGTCGCCCTGCTCAACCGGGTCAAGTTGGAGGGCGCTGCCACGAAGGCCGATATCGTGCTGGGGCTCGATACCAATCTGACCGCGGATGCCAAGGCGAGCGGCCTGTTCACTCCGCATGGCGCGACTGCGGCGCTGGACGTGCCCGGCGGCTGGAACGACGACACCTTCGTTCCCTATGACTACGGCTACTTCGCCGTCGTCTATGATACCGAGAAGCTCAAGACGCCGCCGGCCAGCCTCAAGGATCTGGTCGAGGGTGACGCTTCGCAGAAGATCGCCATCCAGGACCCACGTACCTCAACGCCCGGCCTTGGACTGCTGCTGTGGGTGCGCTCGGTGTATGGCGACAAGGCACCGGAAGCCTGGGCGAAGCTGAAAAACCGCGTGCTCACCGTCACCCCGGGCTGGAGCGAGGCCTATGGCCTGTTCACCAAGGGCGAAGCGCCGATGGTGCTGTCCTACACCACCTCGCCTGCCTACCACATGGTTGCCGAAAAGACCGACCGCTATCAGGCTGCGTCCTTCTCCGAGGGCCATTACCTTCAGGTCGAGGTCGCCGGCATCACCACCACCGGCGCCAAGAACCCGCTGTCCGAGAAATTCATGGCCTTCATGACCAGCCCGAAATTCCAGGATGTGGTACCGGAAACCAACTGGATGTTCCCGGCCGGCAAGATGGACAAGCCGCTCGATCCGGCCTTCGACAAACTGGTGAAGCCGGCCAAGACCCTGGCCTTCAGTCCCGAGGAGATTGCAAAAAACCGCAAGGCCTGGGTGGATGAATGGCTCAACGTGATGAGCAAATAGGAACGACGGCGAATCCATTGTCTCAGGCTGCGCACCCCGCTGCATTGCGCGACAGACGTGTCGGCGCGGGGATGGCTGCGCTGGCCTTTGTCGCCATCCTGATCGGCGGCGCTTTCCTTGGCCTTGCCATCGAAAGTGCCGGCGATTTTTCCGGCGCGGCAACCGCTTTGGATTCTTATCTCTTTCGCATCGTCCGCTTCACCTTGTGGCAAGCCCTGCTGTCGACCTGTCTGTCGGTCGTACCGGCATTGTTCGTGGCGCGAGCGCTGGCACGCCACCCTGGTTTTTTTGGCCGCAACTTCATTCTGCAATTGTTCGCAGTGCCTCTGGCGCTGCCTGCCATCGTTGCCGCGCTCGGGGTTCTCGCTCTCTATGGCCGCGCCGGCTATTTCGCGTCTTTCCTGACGAAGATCGCTGGCGAGGATTGGCCGGGCATCTACGGCCTCTCCGGCATCCTTGTCGCCCATGTCTTCTTCAATCTGCCACTCTGCGTGCGCCTGTTCCTCGAGGCTTTGCAGACCGTTCCGGCGGACCAATGGCGGCTGGCAAGCCAACTCGGCATGGGCGTGCGCCCGGCCTTCCGTTTTATCGAATGGCCGGCGCTGAAGCAGGCGCTTCCCGGTGTTGCCGGCCTCGTTTTCATGTTGTGCATCACCTCATTCACCATCGTGCTCATCCTCGGCGGAGGACCGCGCGCAACCACGCTGGAAGTCGCCATCTATCAGGCGTTGCGCTTCGATTTCGATCCCGCGCGCGCGGTCGCCCTGACGCTGCTGCAGGTCCTGCTGACTTTCGCTGTCGTGGCATTGCTGTCCGGCCTCGGCGCCAATACGACCGCCGAGACGGGTCTTTCCGTGGCCCGGCGCCGCTACCTTTCGATCGGTGGTGGTGAGACGGTTCTGAACGCTTTGCTCATCATGCTTGCCCTGCTGTTCGTCGCGGGCCCGATGATGGCGACCATCGCCGCCGGGCTGCAATCCGACCTCGTCCGCCTCATCGGCGAACCGGCCGTGCATCGGGCCACAACAACAAGTGCGGCACTTGCATTCCTGTCGGCCCTGCTTGCCACAGCCCTTTCCCTGTCCTTGGTTATGGCGCGACATGGGTTGGCCGGCCGGCGCGGCAGAACCAGTGGTCGGTCGCTGCTGGAATATGCCACCGATACCGGAGCCGGCTTCGTGCTGGTCGTGCCGCCGATCGTCATCGGCGCCGGCTGGTTTTTGCTGCTGCGCCATGTCGGCAGCGCTTTCGCGATAGCCCCGGTCATGGTCGTTGCGGTGAACGCCACCATGGCGATGCCCTTCGCCCTGCGTGCCATTCGCCCCGCCTATGATGCGGCCAGCGAGCGGCATGAGCGGCTTTGCGCACAGCTTGGCATTACAGGCTGGGCCCGCCTGAGGTTGATCGACTGGCCAGTGCTGCAACGCCCGCTTGCCACTGCTTTTGCCTTTGCCATGGCTTTGTCGCTCGGTGACCTCGGCGTGATCGCACTGTTCGGTTCGGATTCCCTGCAGACGCTGCCCTATCTTCTGCTTGCCCGCATGGGCAGCTATCGTACCGCGGACGCTGCGGGACTGGCTCTGCTGCTGGGTCTGGTTTGTTTCGCGCTGATCCTGCTTGCCGACCGGCTCGGAAAGGAACGCTCCCCATGACTGCCGATATGCCGCTTCGACAGGGTGTATCGCTGCATCTGGACAGGACAACCTTCCGCTATGGCGAGGTCGGCTTCGCTTTCGATGTCGAATTTCCTACCGGCGAAATCACCGCTGTGATGGGGCCGAGCGGCTCAGGCAAATCGACATTGCTCAACCTGGTGGCCGGGTTCGAAACACCTCGTTCCGGACGTGTCCTGATCGGTGGCAAGGATTTCAGCGACGCTTCACCGTCCGAACGGCCGGTTTCGATGGTCTTTCAGGAGAACAACCTGTTCGCGCATCTCGACGTGTTCCGCAATGTTGGCCTCGGTATCTCACCTTCGCTTGCCCTCACTGCCGCGGATCACGCCGCCATCGCCGACGCGCTCGCCCGCACTGGCTTGGCCGGCAAGGACAAACGCCTGCCGCGCGAGCTTTCCGGCGGCGAGCGTCAACGCGTTGCACTGGCGCGGGCCCTGGTCCGCGACCGACCAGTCCTTCTGCTGGATGAACCTTTTGCTTCGCTTGGGCCTGCCCTGCGGGAGGATATGCTGGATCTCGTGGCAGCGGTTCAGACCGAACGAAAAATGACCACACTCTTTGTCACCCACCAGCCACGAGACGCCCGCCGCATCGCGGCTCATGTCGTGTTCCTGGAGAGCGGCACGGTTGCGGCAAGTGGCAGAGCAGGCGATTTCTTTTCCGCAAGTGGTCCAGCCGCTTTCCAGCGCTATGCCGGCGCAGCGGACGAAGGTTAGCCGAACGCCGGAAAAGGATGGCCACCGCTATATTTTAACTGGTCCTGCATCAGGGAAATCTGGAACGGATTATGCGACTCAGGCATTTGTCTTGCCCGGAAGCCGACATAATTTGCGGTCAAACCGGTTTGGGGGCATCATCGTCCTTGCTTGCCAATCTGCTTCGTGTGTGGCTAGGTCCACCGCAGATTGCGTGGCACAATCGTAGATTGCCCCGTCGAGACGAAAAAGGAAGCCGACCTGTCGACCGGCATGGACATGAACTGCAAGAAAACCCCGGCGCGCATGCTCGCACTGGCTGGGTTGGTTTTTGCGCTGGCTTCCTGCCAGTCGGTGATGCCGAATTCGGTTGAGGAATCCGGCTTCCAGCCTTCAAACAGGCCCGTTACGGTCGACAATGCGCAGGCCAACGGCCGCCTCGCCGATCTTGCCAAGGCGCAGCACCCGCGCATCCTTGCCACCTATGGCGGCGAATACTCCGATCCTAAGCTGGAGCGCATGGTCGCCAAGATCGTCGGCAGGCTGACCGTGGTGTCGGCCAATCCGACGCAGACCTATCGCATCACCATTCTCAATTCGCCCAACGTCAACGCCTTCGCGCTGCCGGGCGGGTATCTCTACATCACGCGCGGCTTGCTGGCTCTCGCCAACGACTCATCCGAAATCGCCGCGGTGATTGCGCATGAGATGGGCCACGTCACCGCCAATCACGGACTGCAGCGCCAGCAGCTGGAAGCCGAGGAAGGCCTCGCCACCAAGGTCGTGTCCGATGTGCTGGGCGACAATCCGAACGCCAAGGCAGCCCTTATCCGCGGCAAGCTGAGGCTCGCCCAGTTCTCGCGCAACCAGGAACTGGAGGCGGACGCCATCGGCATCAAGTCGGTCGGTGAAGCCGGTTATGACCCTTACGCTGCAGGTCGCTTCCTGCAGTCGATGGCCTCCTATGCCGGCTTCCGTTCGGTCAGCGGCGCGACCGACGCCAGCCTCGACTTCCTTGCCACACATCCGAACACACCGCAGCGTATCGACCTGGCGCAGCGCCACGCCCGCATGTTTGGCCAGCCGGGCTTCGGAACCCGCGACCGTGATTCCTATCTTTCCGGCATAGATGGCCTCCTCTATGGCGATACGCCCGAGGAAGGTTATGTGCGCGGCAATACCTTCCTGCACCCCAAGCTCGGCGTGTCGTTCGCCGTGCCGGACGGCTTCGTCATCGACAATTCAGCAGCCGCCGTTACCGCCACGGGTCTCGGTGACATGGCGGTGCGTTTCGACGGCGTGACCATCGACAAGGACATCACGCTGCCCGACTACATCCGTAGCGGCTGGGTTGCCGGCCTGGATGACGCCAGCGTCCGCCAGGAGACGATCAATGGCAATGAAGCTGCCGTTGCCAAGGCACGTGCCGATGGCTGGCAGTTCGATATCGTTGTCATCCGCGCCAACGGCCAGATCTACCGGCTGCTGACGGCCGCTCCTGCAGCCGGAACGTCACTCGAGCCTGTCGCACGTTCGGTGAGCAGCACATTCCGCGTCTTGAGCCCGGCCGAGAAGGCCGCCCTGAAGCCGCTGCGTATCCGGGTCGCCACCGTACGGCCAGGCGAGACGATTGGCACCCTGTCGGCGCAGATGGTCGGTGTCGACCGCAAGCTCGATCTTTTCCGGGTGCTCAACGCGATGGGACCGGGTGCGACGGTTTCAACCGGCGACAAGGTCAAGATCGTTACCGACAAATAGCATCACAGCGTCGGTTTCGAGCGTGAGCATCCGCGCCTACAGCTCGGCTTGAGCCTTGTCTCTCATTTCCACGTCCTCTCCACCGACATTCGCGCGCAAGCGCGCGAACACGGACCGAGCCTGATCGAGTTCGTCCTGGCTGATACCAGTCCGCAATTGCCTATCGAAGGAGATTGCCGTTTCGCGCAACCGCAGGAACAGCGCCTCGCCGCTTGGCGTCAGTTCGACCAGATGCTTGCGCCGATTGGCAGGATCGCGGCGGCGGGTCAGCAGGCCGTCCGCCTCCATCGCATTGAGGTGATGTGTCAGCGTGGCCCCCTGGATACCGACCGATTCCGCGAGTTGGCGCTGGTGTCCGAATTGCCGTGACTTCACCGAAATCAGCACGGACCACACCGGCAGCGATCCGCCATTGGCCATCATCGCATCGTCCAGCGCACGCCGGACGACTTTGGCGGTGTGGGCAAGGTCGAGACCGATCGGTTTGACGGAGAGTTCGAACATGGCCGGACCTTAGCACAGAAAGGGTTGGCGTCTAACAGATTGACATCTAACAGTTAGATATCTATCAATCATATAATTATTGATATGGTTTTTGATGGAGTTCTCACCATGCAATACGTTTTCATGATCGCATTGGCGCTGCATGTCATGTCGGGCGTGTTCTGGGCTGGCTCGACTTTCGTGCTGGCACGCACGGGCGATGGCCGGTTGGCCACAACGCTGTTCGCACCCCAGATGGGGGCAGCCACCGTGGCTGTCCTGTCAGGCGCCGTTCTTTGGTATCTCTTCCACGGCGGCGGCTATTTCGGCACGCAGGAACAGGTTCTGGCGATCGGGGCAGCAGCGGCCATTGCCGCCGCCGGCGTTCAGGGTGCGCTGGTTGGGCGGGCACGGCGCATTGGCGCACAGGGTAATGCCGCCAACATCCTCGGTGGGGCGGTACGCGGCGAGCGCCTGGCGGCAGCGCTGCTCGCCATTACCGTCATAACCATGGCAATCGCGCGCGTGCTCTGACGTCGAAGGATCGACAGTCGTTCAGGCTACGAGGAATTCCGGGTTCTGCTTCACCAGCGCCAGTTTCAGCTTCTCCAGCGCCCGCACCTCGATCTGCCGGACACGCTCCTTGGAGATGCCCAGCGTCTCGCCGAGCTCTTCCAGGGTAGCGCTCTCGTCGCCCAGCCGGCGCTGCTCGATGATCCGCAATTCGCGCTCGTTCAAAGCAGCCAGAGCCTGCTTCAGCCAGCCGGAGCGGCGCTCGACGTCGATGGTGTCGCCGACGATCTCATCAGGCAGCGGCCCGTCCGAAACAAGGAAATCCACTCGTTCTGCCCCGGTGCCATCGTCGGTCAGCGGCGCGTTGAGCGAGCTGTCGGGCGCCGAAAGTCGCGCATCCATGATGGCGACATCGGTTTCCGAAACGCCCAGCGCGGTGGAAACCTCGCGATAGAGAGCCTGATTGGACATGGCCTCGGTCCCAGTGCCGAGACGGGCGCGCAGGCGTCTCAGATTGAAGAACAACGCCTTCTGCGCGGAACTGGTACCGCCGCGCACGATCGACCAGTTGCGGAGGATATAGTCCTGCATGGAGGCTCGCACCCACCAGCTTGCGTAGGTGGAGAAGCGGACCTCGCGCTCCGGATCGAAACGGGCAGCGGCTTCGAGAAGACCGATATGCCCTTCCTGGATCAGGTCGGAAACCGGCAGGCCGAAATAACGGAACTTCGCGGCCATCGCGATGACCAGCCGCATATGCGCGACGACGATCTGGTTCAACGCATGCTGATCATGGCCATCTTTCCAGCGGAGCGCCAGATCATGTTCCTGATCACGTTCCAGGTAGGGAGCGGCCATCGCCGCACGGACCATGATACGCCCTGCACTGTCCTGAAGCATCGCGACTTTCCCGTCTGCCCATTGAGCCTGGCTGGACCGACCGAAAGGTCTGTGTCCAAAGGCCTCCCCCAAACGTGCCATGCGGGCAATGGTTCCCTGACCGCCCTCGCAGAACCTCACGGAGACAGAGCGGTACGGTTCATCCGCTTGTTGGCCGCAATCTAAAAATAGAATAGAGTTCCCAAAATCGATTCATTTCGAAATTTCATTCCTTATTCGCAAGGCAAGCTTCTGTCACATTCCAGCACCTTTCCAAAGGCCGACATTTAACGTCCGCCGACATTACGGGATCACAAAAAGATGAAATGGCTGAAATCGCTGCTCCTGGCCGGAACCCTGCAGGTCCTGGCCGTCACCGCTGGTCATGCCGGCGCTGACTTCGATCAGATCAAGCAGGCAGGCGTCTTCAAGATCGGCACCGAAGGCACCTACGCTCCCTTCACCTTCCACGACACGTCCGGCGCACTGGTCGGCTTCGATGTCGAGATCGGCCGTGAAATCGCCAAGCGGCTTGGCGTCAAGGCTGAGTTCCTCGAAGGCAAATGGGACGGCCTGATCGCGGGCATCGACGCGAAGCGTTACGACGCCGTCATCAATCAGGTCGGCATCACCGAGGCGCGCAAGGCGAAGTACGATTTCTCCGACCCCTATATCGCTTCCAAGGCCGTGCTGATCGTCCGCGACGACAACACCGAGATCAAGGACTTCGCCGACCTCAAAGGCAAGAAGTCGGCGCAGTCGCTGACGTCCAATTTCGGTAAGATCGCCGAAAAGAACGGCGCTGAGCTGGTCGGGACCGACGGCTTCGACCAGTCGATCCAGCTTGTGCTCAACGGCCGCGTCGACGGCACCATCAACGACAGCCTCTCCTTTTTCGACTTCAAGAAGCACAAGCCCGACGCCAAGGTGAAGATCGCGGCGCAGGAAGCCAACGCCGACTACTCCGGCGTTATCGTTCGCAAGGGCGATCCGGAACTGGTCGCCGCGATCAACAAGGCGCTGGCCGAGATCAAGGCTGACGGCACCTACAAGAAGATCTCCGAGACCTATTTCGGCGAGGACGTTTCCAAATAAGTCCCGTTACGGGCCGGAAATTTACCCGGCTCACTCAAACAAGGCGGCGTGCCGTTGGCGGCGCGCCGCTTTTGTGTTTTCTGCGACTGGTTATGATGGCCTTTGAGACGGCCTTGAAGAACAGGCCCTGGAGGGAGATGAGTTCGTGCCACCTTGGCTGCAATTGATGCTGGATTCGCTCGGCCCGCTTTTATGGGCCGGACTGATTTTCACCATACCGCTCACCCTCCTCTCGTTCACCTTCGGGCTCGCGGTGGGACTTGGCGCTGCGCTGCTGCGCCTGTTCGGGCCGTGGCCGCTCGCAGCGATCGTTCGCTTCTATGTGTGGATCATTCGCGGCACGCCGCTTCTGGTTCAGCTGTTTCTCATCTTCTACGGATTGCCCGCCGTCGGCATCGTGCTCGATGCTTTCCCGGCAGCACTCATCGGTTTCACGCTCAACATCGGCGCCTATTCTTCGGAAATCATTCGCGCGGTTATCGGCTCGGTGCCGAAAGGGCAATGGGAAGCCGCCTATTCCATCGGCATGACCTGGAGCCAGACAATGCGCCGCACCATCCTGCCTCAGGCAGGCAGGGTCGCAGTGCCGCCGCTGTCCAACACCTTCATTTCGCTGGTCAAGGACACCTCGCTGGCGGCCGCCATCACCTTGCCGGAACTGTTCCAGTCGGCGCAGCGTATCGTCGCCGTGACCTATGAACCGTTGATCCTCTATGTCGAAGCTGCGCTGATCTACCTGGCGATGAGTTCGGTCCTGTCGGCATTGCAGGTACGGCTCGAAGCCCGGCTCGGCCGCTACGGCGGTTTCCTGGAGGCACGCTCGTGATCGAACTCTCCAAACTGGAAAAGCGTTTCGGTGACAATGTCGTCTTGAAGGACATCAATGTCGCCATGAAGGAAGGCAGCGTCACCGCGCTTGTCGGTCCTTCGGGCGGTGGCAAGTCGACATTGCTGCGTTGTATCAATCTGCTGGAGATCCCGACCACCGGCACGGTCAGGATCGGCGAGACAGCTTTGACCTTCCACCCGGGAGGCAAGGTCTCGTCCAGCGATGTGCTGAAGCTGCGACGCCAGACCGGCATGGTGTTCCAGAACTTCCAGCTGTTTCCGCACCGCACCGCTATCGAGAACGTCATGGAAGGGCTGGTGACGGTGCTGAAGTGGCCCGAGGACAAGGCGCGCGAGCGGGCGCTTTCACTGCTCGAGAAGGTTGGCATGGCGCACAAGGCGGACGCGTGGCCGGCGACCTTGTCCGGTGGCCAACAGCAGCGTGTCGCCATTGCACGCGCATTGGCGCCTTCGCCACGCGTGCTCTTGTGCGATGAACCGACCTCGGCGCTCGACCCGGAGCTTGCCCAGGAGGTCGTCGATGTGCTTGGCCAACTTGCCGCTGAAGGCACCACCATGGTCATGGCCACGCATGACCTGAGGCTCGCCTCGAAGGTAGCGCGCGAGGTCGTCTTCCTGGAGGCCGGCGTCATTGTCGAAAAGGGTCCGGTCGAAACGGTGTTCGGCAATCCGCAGCATCAGCGCACCAGGCGTTTCATCGCCACGCTGAGACACGAACAGGAAGAAGCGAACGGTACGAGCTGACCAACATCTCCCATGGGAGTGGCTGGGCAGGCGTGTAACGAATGCCTATGTTTGGGCGAACATCCTTTGCAACGAACAACAAGCCGCAAAGGCAAGGAGATCATTCATGGACACCCAGACCTTTCCCGTCACCCGCACCGACGCCGAATGGCGCGCATTGCTGACGCCGGAGCAATACCAGGTGATGCGGCACCACGGCACGGAACGGCCGGGAAGCTGCGCGCTTCTCTATGAAAAGCGCGCCGGCACCTTCAAATGCGCCGGCTGCGACAGCCCGCTGTTCGAAGCCAAGCTGAAATTCGAAAGCGGCACCGGCTGGCCGAGCTTCAACGATCCGGTCGACGGTTCGGTCGAGACCACCGTCGACCGCAGTTACGGCATGGTGCGCACGGAAGTGCATTGCGCCACCTGCGGCAGCCATCTCGGCCATGTCTTCGAAGACGGTCCGCCGCCGACCGGCCTGCGTTACTGCATCAACGGCGTGGCGCTTGCCTTCGAGCCTGCCTGAAAACGACCGCAAGCACTCCGGACCTTTCGTATCGCCTCCGGCTGACCTATGTCCCTTCTGTAGCTTGGGGAGCCGGAGGAGAGAATGACGCATTTCATGTGCCTGCAGTGCGGCGTGCAATTCGCCGAAACCGAATTGCCACCCGCGCATTGCCCGATCTGTGAGGACGAGCGTCAATATGTGCGCTGGGAGGGTCAAGCCTGGACAACTTTCGACGACCTCGCCAGAACCCACAAAGTGGCGGTGAAGGATGACACGGGCGTGCTCGCCTTTGGCATCGAGCCGCGCTTTGCCATCGGACAGCGCGCCCTTTTGGCTGAAACATCCGATGGCAATGTGTTGTGGGATTGCGTCAGCCTGGTCAGCGACGAGGCTGTGGCCGAGATCGAGCGGCGCGGCGGTCTGCAGGCGATAGCGATCTCGCACTGCCATTACTATTCGGCGATGATCGAGTGGAGCAAAGCCTTCGGCGGCATACCGATTCATATCCACACCGACGACCGCCAATGGGTGATGCGACCGCATCCATCCATCGTCTTCTGGGAGGGCGAAACCCTCCCCCTCAACCCGTCGCTGACCCTTGTCCGTTGCGGCGGCCATTTCGCCGGCGGGCAGGTACTGCACTGGCAGCGCGACGGCGGCAGCGCCATCCTCTCCGGCGATATCCTGCAGGTGGTGCCGACACGCCGGCATCTCTCCTTCATGTACAGCTATCCGAACCAGATCCCGCTCAACGCACGTACTGTCAGGCGCATCGCCGCAGCACTCGAACCCTTCGACTACGACGACATCTACGGCGCCTGGTGGGGAAGCAATGTGATCGGCGGTGCCAGGGAAGCCATGCGCGTTTCCGTGGACCGTTACCTTGCCGCCATCGCATGATCATGGTCGCCGACCATTGGGTGGCGGCTGCCGGCTGCCACTCGCCTTGTCTTTCCAGGTAAGGCGCGAATCCTGGAAAGCCATATCCGGCGTCCGCATATGGACAGCAACGGATGCTCGGCCCGCGGGTCAAAGCGCAACAATCGTCCGATTTTCATCGCGATTTTCCAATGTCTTGAACGGGCCGCCACCGTCAGCAGAGGAAAGCAACGGTGCGCCGCACCGCTTCGTTGCGGCAGCGCAACGCCCGGCCTAGAGCACCCGCATAGACATCTCGTTGGCAGATGTCCCGCTGGATGATGGAGCTCGGAATGACCCCCGCAATGCAGATGAACCCGATGATGATGAACGGCATGATGCCGATGATGAACCCGATGATGGGCGGCATGCCCATGAACGGCATGATGATGCCAATGATGGGCAACATGATGCCGATGGGTGGCATGATGATGCCGATGATGATGGCCAGGATGACCTGCAAGATGACCGCGAACGGCATGGTCTGCGAAATGATGCCGATGGATGACATGTCCAAGGACATGTTCCTGGAATGCTGCAAGCGCATGATGACCATGATGGGCAACGGCATGCCCATGATGATGATGTGCGGCGGCATGGGCATGATGTGCCAGATGGCCTGACCGCACCTCTGTCTGACAGCGTATGAGGGGCCGGCTCGCCGGCCCCTTTCTTTTCAGCCTACTGTTTCGACATAGGTCATGACGAGATAGGCGACGCTCTCTTCGTCCGTCAGGTTGCGATAGCTGTGCGGCACATCGGCCTCGAACAGGATCGCGTCCCCCTCGAAAAGCTGCCGCGGTACTTCGCGGCCCGAACGCACTTCCAGCGCACCCTTGGCGATCACGACATTTTCGACCGTTCCCGGCGCGTGCGCGTCGGCATGCTCGACATGACGGCCTGCCAGCCTGAGTTCATAGAACTCCACCTTGCGTTCGCCATCGAAGGGAAACAGCGCCCGCGTGGTGAACTTGCCATCGCGCGACGCCAGTATCTTGGCATCCACACGTTTAAGCACGACGGTACCATGCGTGTTCTGGCCACTCAGCAAGGTGGCGAACGGGACGTCCAGCGCCGTCGAGATTTTCCACAACAGGCTGATGGTCGGCGCACTCTTGCCAGTTTCGATCTGGCTGAGCATGGCGCGGCTGACACCGGAAAGCTTGGCCAGCCGTTCGAGCGAATATCCCTGCCGGGTCCGTAAGCGTCTCAGATTCTGCCCGAGCACCAGCGGCAGATCGAAGGCGGGTGAAAGGGCGCCGCCCTGCTCGGCCACCGCCATGGACGGCTCGGTCATTTCAGCCTGCCAGGGATGAGGTACCGACAAAAACCACGGGAACGAACCAGACTGGCACCCAAGCCATTGCCGGGACGCCTGGCACGACCATGAGTGATGGATCGGCCGGAAAGCCCCGGGTTTCCCGTGCTCTGCGGTGAGCCTGCAAATCGATGATTTCCGCTGTCCGAGCCGGCATCTGCCACCACCATCTGTTGTGGCAGTCAGTCTACACCCCGATATCTGCTTGAACAGAAAGCCACCTCCATCTTGGCAAATGGAGAAGAAAAACATTCCACGCCAACCGAGCGGTCAAAGGTTGAATCTACCACGCGCCGAAAACGTTGCCGTCGAGAAGGCCAACAGCTGGATTCCTTAGATCTCGGAAGCCAGCACTTCCGTCACTGCCTGCTCGAAGCGGCCGGCCTCGGTAACCAGCCAGTCGGCCATGGCCGGCCAGTTGTCATCGGCGAAGCAGTTGACCCGCCAGATCGCGTTGACGCCGAAATCCTGCCCGCTCTGTTCCGGCTTCAGCTTCAGCCGGCTCTCGATCGCCGCCCTGAATGGTTGCAGCCGCCGCTTTGCGTCGACCGCGCCCAGTCGCTCATTGCGGCCGAAGAAAACGCCGACGACGCTTTGTTCGGGCGCGACATACATGGTGATGACCAGATTGAAATCCGGCAGGCCACGCTGCCAGAACCAGGGGCCATGCCTGACCCGCCGGGAACGTTCCGCAGGGTGCCTGTCTTCGAACAACGTCCAGAAATTCCGATGCCGGAACTCCTTGGCGCTGCGTGCTCCGAAGTCGAATTCACTCATCCAGCCGACCCGTCATTCCATGCGGGCTCCTCCAGGCATTTGCCTGGAAGCCCCTGTATCCCGCCACCATTGTAACTCTCGCCGTCCGACGTCCGCTCCTATTCTGCCTGTCACCGCTCGATTCCGAGAGATCCGAAAGAAGAAGACGATGAAACACCCGATGCGAGAGACCACCGCAACGCCCAGCATAGTCACCCGGAGCAGCTACCAGCGCCAGGTGGACACACTACGCGCCTGGGAGAAAGCGCACACAAGGGAGAGCGACGCAATTGCGGCTGCACGCCGCCGGCTGCCGATGGTGAAGGTCGATGGGTCGACGCGGCTCGTTGGCGAGAATGGCCCGGCAACGCTGCTGGACGCGTTCGAAGGCCGCCGCCAGCTGATCGCTTACTATTTCATGTGGTATCCGGGCCACCCGGCACCGGAACAATGTGAGGGCTGCACGCTCTTCACCGCGCAGGTTCGCGAACTGTCCCACATTCATTCCCGTGACGTCACCTACGCAACGTTCTGCCAGGGTCCGTACGAGGAGAGCGCCCGCTATCGCAACTTCATGGGGTGGGAAATGCCCTGGTATTCGGTCCAGGGTTCGGCCGAAGCCCTGCTCTCCCCACGCCCAGCGGGCATGATGTACCTCATCTGCTACCTGCGGCAGGAAGACAACGTCTTCGAAACCTATTGGACGACACGGCGCGGCGTCGAAGCGATGGACAACAACTATCACCTTCTCGATCTGACGGTCTATGGCCGGCAGGAATTGTGGGAGGACTCGCCCAGTGGCTGGCCGCGAGGATGGGGGGAAGGCAAGCACCGTATGCGGACGGGTGGTCGTCCGATCACGCAATGGCCTCGACTGGAGGCGGGACATTCCGACGATCTCGCCACCGACGACTGACTTCAGTTGGCCTCGATGAACGTCGCCGATAACAGTTCCTTGCCGCCATGCTCCTGGAGAGCGCTTTCCAGCGCCGCCTCATAGTCGGGCTGTGCGCTGGCGAGACGCGCACGCCCCTTGTCGGTAAGAACAGCGTAGACCCCGCGCTTGTCGTCAGGACAAAGGTCGCGAAGGGCAAGCCCGCTACGCTCCAGTCGCTCGACCATGCGCGATACCGAACTCTGGTTGAGCCGCAGATGCGTGGCCAGGTCCTGCATCCTCAGTTCGGAATTCGCGGATCGAGAAAGGATCTGCAGTGCACGGTATTCCGAAAGGCCCAGGCCGTGTTGCCCCTGCAGGACTTCGCCGAGTTCGGCCTCGACACCCGTGACGGCATGGATCAACCTGAGCCATGAATCGCTTTTGCCTGGCATGATCTATGCACTCCGTTTTTAACCGAGCAGAGTTCACATGTATGTCCATGCAATAATTTGCTCAAGCGTGATGCCCTTGCGATGCGCGCGAGCGGAATGCCAGGAACGGCCACAAGCCCGTCGAGACAACGAGCTTCCTGACGACGGGCAACCGCCATTTCCGTGGGTCGTGAGCAAAAAGCTCATATGTGCCGCGATAGTCAAAACCATGCGTGGCAGCTTCATCGCGATCGACGGCAAATAATACCTGCGCCAAGCCTGCATGCAGCGCAGTCATGTAACAGATCGCGCAGGGCTCTCCCGAGGCCAGCAGCGTCATTCCTGCCAGACGCGTTGTCTTGTGCGAGTGGCAGGCGTCGCGAATAGCCTCGACTTCGGCGTGAGCAGTCGGGTCATGATGTTCCCGGACGCGGTTGACACCGCGTCCGAGGATGATGCCGTCCTGATCGACGACGAAAGCACTGAACGGAATGCCGCCCTTGTGGACATGGTCCAAAGCGCTGGCGACGGTCTCTTCCATGAGTTGCGTGCGGCGGGCGGGAACAGTCATCAGGCCTGTCCTTGAAGCTTTGCGCTATCGGCGAGCTTCAGCCAGACGACACCGACAATGATGACTCCAAGCCAGAAGGCCTGAACCAGCGTAAGCGGCTGATCGAGCAGGATGCTGCCAAAAGCCGCCGCGCCGACGGAACCGATACCCGCCCATGCCGCATAGCCGATCCCGACGTCGATGGTCCGCAAGGCAGCGCTGAGGAAGTAGAGCGTGAGCAGGAAGAATATCAATGCGGCGATCGACCAGCTCGGCACGGTGAAGGCCTGGCTGCCGCCAACGCTGAGGGCGTAGCCGATTTCGAAAGCCCCGGCCAGCAGCAGCATGAGCCAGGCCCGGCCGCCAGCCTGATGCTTTTTATTGGAAGGTGTCATCTCTGTTTCCTTTTCCGATTTATGTGAATTGAAATGGCAGGCTTTCAGGCCGCTCCGCTGAGACGCAGACCGACGACGCCTCCGATGACGAGGGCGATCCCGAACGCCTTTTTCCAGTTCAGCTGCTGTCCGAAGAAGAGTGCGCCCAGGATGACGACGCCGACCCCGGATACCGAAGTCCAGATCGCGTAGCCAACACCGACATCGAAGGTTAGCAAGGCCAGGCTGAGGAAGAAGGTACCGATCGCGCCACTGACCAGGGTTGCGACCGTCCACCAGAGTCTGGTGAAGCCCCTTGCGTTGCCTGCGCTGATCGCGACTGCGATCTCAAAGATCACGGCGATCCCTAGATAGAGCCAGCTCATTGTATTTTTCCTTTCGTGACTGATGTGCCTGTGACGGCATTGGCAGAGACGGTTCCGCTTGGCTGGATCGTCTTCAGCGCCGTCGCAGCGAGGAGCTGTTCAATCGCCCCTGCATCGCCTTCATATATTTGCATGTGCATACATGTATCAAGGTGGATGCAATTCAAATTATTTGTATGCGCACGCAAATAATTAAAAGCTTGATGCCGACAAGACGATGGCTTGGCGGCATGCGCCTGAGCTCTGTTCGCGATGTTCAGTGAGACTTGCCAAAAGCCTTTTGCACGATGGGGATCGTCAGCAATCCAACGGCAAGGCCAATCAGCCCGGCCGCTCCTGCCGACACCAGGAAAGCGATCAATCCACCGGCGACAGGAACTGAATGTCCGGCTTTTTCTGCCGCGGCCTCGATGAGGTGCGCGGGGGCACCATATCCAAATGTCTCGAGGCCATGCACGAGGATGCCGCCGCCAACCCAGATCATGGCAGCCGTCCCCACCGCGGCGAGCGCTTTCAGGAAATAGGGCATCCCTACAACGACCCCTCTTCCGAAGGCACGCAAGGCACCGCCCAGCCCGAGAAAGCGTCCTTTGGTCCTGGCCAGGGCCAATCCGAAATCGTCGGCCTTAACGATGATGGCGACGACCCCATAGACCCCGAGGGTGATGCCGATACCGACCATGGCAAGAATGGCTGCCTGTGTCAGAACACTCGTGGACGGGATTGCAGCCAGCGTGATGGCCATGATTTCCGCCGACAGGATGAAGTCTGTCCTGATCGCGCCCTGGACCTTTTCGTTTTCGAATTTGGCGGGCTCGGCCGGAGTGTCCGCCTTGGTGCCGTTGTCTGCCTCGGCGTGCGGAAAGAAGACCTCCAGCACCTTCTCAGCGCCCTCAAAGCAAAGATAGATGCCGCCAATCATCAGCAGCGGCGTGATTGCCCATGGCGCCAGCCATCCCAGCAGCAAAGCTGCCGGAAGCAGGAAGATGAGCTTGTTCCGCAACGAGCCAATCGTGATCTTTGCGATGATCGGCAGCTCGCGTTGCGCCGTGAAGCCGACAACATAGCGAGGCGTCACCGCCGCATCGTCGATCACCACCCCGGCAGCCTTTGCCCCGGCTTTCGTGGCTTGCGCGGCAACATCATCGATCGAAGCGGCTGCGACCTTTGCAATCGAGGCAACATCGTCGAGCAGGGCAAGCAGTCCGGAGCTCATTCACAATCCTTGTCTGGCAATTGAGTCGATTGTCCTGACTCGGATCGACGACCCATTTCACCTTTTCGCCGCTGCCGAAAATGCCTGCTGTATGGCATTTCGCAAGGATTTAATCGCTCGACTTTCACTGCGCCAACTGTGCAGGAACAGGCTGATCTCCAGGGCAGGCTCGTCGTCCAGGGCAACCAGACCGCCTTTCGCCAGCTTGTCGGCAATCAACGGCTCCGGAAGCACCGCCCAACCCGCTCCATGCATGACTGCCGCTTCAATGTCGGCAACGCTGGGTATGTAACATCGAACTGCGGAAAGTGGACTGTTCGTCTTCCTCGAAAGAGCGGCTGAAGTGGGGGTATCTTCTTTCTCGAAGAATATGACAGGCAGCGTTCCTTCCTGTGCCGAAATGGCCTTGTCAGGCGAAGAAACCGCCCAGTATCTCAACACGCCGATGGGATCGACCTCGCAGCCGGGCAAAGGATCCGGATCACTGGAAATTGCAGCAGCAACGCTGCCCGCCCGGAGCAGCGAGCGGGTCCGTGTGTGATCCACGGCCAGGATCTCAAGCATGCGATTGGTCTCGGCCTGAAACATTATCATTGCCGGAACAAACCAGGCGGCAAGCGAGTCGTGATGGACCGCAACCGTGATCATGCCTGTTTCCGTCACCTGGCCAACCTGCTGCCGTGCCTCGTGAAGGAGCAGGTCAATCTGTCGAGCGGTACGCAGGAGCGCCTCGCCGGACATCGTCAGTCGCGTGGGCTGTTCTCGTATGATCAGCAGATCTCCAAACGAGTCCTCCAGTTTTGCCAGGCGTTGGGAAACGGCACTCGCGGTGACGTGAAGCGTCCGCGCCGCCGCTTCCAGACTGCCATTTTCTGCAATCGCCACCAGTGTCGCCAGGTCGCGCAGGTCCACTTAAATTCTCCTAAGGGGCACTTAAGATTAATCGTTGGTGCTTGCCGACGCAACGCTCTACGCAACGTCCGAGCGACTGTTGCGAGGAAGATATGAGCCTGTCTGCCCCACTAAGACCATTCCTGGACTGGGCGGTGGATACCGACTGGAAGCAATGGGGTGATGTTCCGGTCTCGGTGATCGGCATTCCATACAGCGAGCATTATTCCGGCGAACCGAGACCCAACAATCAGGCACTGGCACCGGAAGCCATCCGCGGTCAGTCCGGGCAGTTTTCGGATGGACCCCTTCATTGGGATTTCGATATCGGTGGCCCACTCGCAACGTTTCTTCCAGTTGGTGGCCGGGATTGCGGCAACCTCAGCCTGGGCGATCAATCCTTCGACGACTATTTTTCAGCCGCTGTCGCTATTCTGAAGCGCCAGTTTGCCTCGTCGAAGTTCAGCGCAATCCTGGGGGGCGACCATGGTACGACCGTTCCGGTCGTCCATGCCCTCGAAGCCGTTGGGCGCCCTGTCCACCTCGTTCAGATCGATGCGCATATCGATTGGCGGGACGAGGTCCGTGGTGCACGCCGTGGATATTCCAGCCCAATCCGCCGTGCATCGGAACTGCCTTGGATCAGCGGCATCACGCAGATCGGTATCCGCGGAACCGGAAGCGCGCGCGCACCGGAAGTTGAGGCCGCGCTGGCATGGGGCTCGAAAATTGTCACCGCGCGCGACATTCACGAAGAGGGCCTGTCCCCGGTCCTGCAGCATCTCGAAGGCAAGGGACCTTTTTACCTGACAGTCGACGCGGACGGTTTGGACCCCTCCGTCATGCCTGCCGTTCTCGGTCCGGTCCCCGGAGGTCTGCGTGTCGATCAGGTGCAGCCAATCATAAGGGCGCTGGCCAGGGAGCAGCTCGTCGGAATGGATGTGGTGGAGGTCGCGCCCGGCGTCGATCTCCCCAATCAGATCACAAGCATCACCGCGGGTCGCCTCCTGGTGAATGCCATCGTTGCCGCACTTCAATCCCAAAACAATTAGCCAGGGAGCTGCATGACATGATCGGCTTGAGAATTCTGTTCGCTACGCTTCTTTCGGTTTGCCTGGTCACTCCATCAGCCGCGCGCAGCCTGAGCGAGATACGCGAAACGGGAAAAATCGTCATCGCGACCGAAGCCTATTTCGCCCCGTTCGCTTTCTTTGAAGGCGATAAGCTGACCGGCTTCGAAGTGGAGATCGCAAACGCCGTCGCTTCGCAGATGGGGCTCAAGACCGAGTGGGTGAATGTCGGCTTTGATGCGCTGCTCGTGGGCCTGCAGCAGGATCGCTGGGACTGGGTGGTCGCCTCGATGACCTTCACTCCGGAGCGCCTGAAGGCGGCCACCTGGGTCGCGCCGCACTACTGCTCGGGAATGGTTGCTGTCGGGAAGCCGGAAGCCGTAACCGAAGCCGGGATGAAGGGCAAAGTCGCGGCCACTCTCACCGGAAGCGTCTATGTCGACCGTGCAAACCAGCTCGGCTTTTTCTCGAGTGTTACGAATTTCCCGCAGGACACAAACGCACGCATGGCAGTGATGACAGGACGCGCCGACATATGGCTGACGGATTCCCTGGTCGCCCTTCAGGCGATCAAAGCCAATCCCGATGCGGGTCTGGCGATCAGTCCTGTACTGATCCAGGATCAGGTGGCTTCCGCCGTCAAGAAGGATGAGCTTGAGCTTTCCGCCGCAATCTCTGATGCGCTTGCTCAAATCGTCAAGAATGGAACCTACGTGCAGATCTCCAGACGTTGGTTCGATACCGACATTTCGTGCAAGTAGGCTGATGCGCGATGGCGAGCACAGCGATCACCCGTGCAGACAGCCGCTTCGTCGAGAAAGACAGGCTCGCCGTCGCAGCTTCCCTGTTCCTTTTGTTGTTTCTACTATTTTCCGCTGTGCCACTTTCGCTGCTGCCGGATCCGATCGGTAACAATGCGCCGCAATTCGAAGAGGGGGTGCGGACCACAGTCCTGCTGACCTTCTTCTCCGGTGCCGGCGGCCTCTTGATCGGAGTGGCTTTGGCATTGGCAACAGGATCAAACCGTCGATGGCTCCGGGCCCCAGCCAGGATGCTCGTCGCCGTCCTGCGCGGCACGCCGCTGCTGGTTCAAATCCTGTTTGTCTATCTCGGCCTTCCCAGCCTTGTTCCCTCGCTGACGCTGAGTGCTTTTGCCTCCGCGTTGCTGGCCCTGACCCTGAACGTAGGAGCCTACAACGGCGAGGTCATTCGAGGAGCGCTTGCTGCTATTCCCATCGGTCAAACAGAAGCGGCCCTGGCGCTCGGATTGCGAGCCGGCCAAACCCTGCTTCTGGTCAAGGCCCCGCAGGCGCTTCGGCTGGCGATGCCTGGGCTCGTGAACAACCTCATCGCGCTCGCGAAGGATTCGTCGCTGGCTTACACGATTGGAGTGGTCGAGCTGACGAATGTCGGCAATCGGATTGCTTCATCGAGCTTCTTGCCAGTTCCCATCCTGCTGACGACTGCCGCCGTCTACTTCGTCATAACCGCAATGATCGCATGGACCGCTGGGGCGCTCGACGATCGCTTGTCCTCGAGGGTAGCTGCCAGATAGGCTTTGCCTGGCTGCGATTGTCCATGAATACAGCTGCGGGTCACACGCATTGACCAGCGTTGCGCAATCCGTCCCAAAAATGAGGAAAAATTGCGTACAACGTGAGCTATTTTCGCGGGCGGTCTCATCTGTTGTTGCAAAGGTCTTCCATGCGAGCACTCATCCAACGTGTCTCATCGGCATCCGTTACGACCGAGGCAGGTCTCGCGGGCCAGATTGAAAACGGCCTCCTCATCTTCGTTTGCGCAATGCGAGGCGATACTGAAAGGGAAAGCGACTGGCTTGCGCGAAAAATCGCGAACCTGCGCATATTCAGAGACGACGCGGACCGGATGAACCGATCGCTCCTGGAAATCGGCGGAGCTGCCCTCGTCGTCAGCCAGTTCACGCTCGCGGCCGAGACGAAAGGAAATCGCCCCGGCTTTAGCACCGCAGCGCCACCGGAAGAGGCGCAGAACCTATACGAGGACTTTTCGGACCGAATCCGATCGCTTGGCATTGCCGCTCAGAACGGTGTCTTCGGCGCCAATATGAAAGTCGCGCTGGTAAACGACGGACCGGTCACGATCTGGCTCGATACGCAAACGCGCTAGATGTGGTGAAACACCGACCAGTCACTCAGGCGGTCGCGCGACGTGACTGGCTTTATCCCGAGCCAACCAATCGTTCGCACTCAACGCCTTGAACCGGCAGAAAGCCAGCTACGGCATTCAGTGCCGTAGGCGTTTGGGATCCCATTCGAATCGCCAGCAATCCGCAACATCGCAATGTCCAAGCAATGTGCGCGTTCTAGGGTTCTGCTGCTTTCAGACAGCCGGGCCTCAACACGGATGAACGTACAGCTCTGTCGTTGGAGCACGTGGCCGGCTGTTGTGGTTCGGAAATGGATCGGAAAACCGAAAGCACCCCAGATCGTAGACAACACAGGAATTTGGCGTGTCATTCTTTCGAAGCGTCGTCCTTGCAACGGCAATTCCCTCGGCAGCATTCGTTGCGTCAACGACGGTATCTGCCGAGACAATCTTCGGAGCGCTGTCAAAGGCCTATCAAAACAACTCTACCCTGAATTCGACGCGGGCCGGCGTTCGCGTGACCGATGAGAGCGTGGCGATTGCCAGATCTGGCTGGCGCCCAACCATCAGCGGTTCGGCGAAGATCGACTATTCGAACACGCGTGGAGAGAGTTCCACACGTCTCACGACAGGCAATTTTGGTGTCCAGATTGACCAGCCCCTGTTCGATGGCTTTCAGACAAGGAACAATGTTGCTCAGGCAGAGGCGCAGGTGCGCGCCGCGATGGAAGGACTGAACACGCAGCAGAATACCACCCTCTTCGAGGCCGCACGGGCCTATGTGAACGTGATCCATGACCGTCAGATTGCCAGGCTGAGGGAACAGGATCTGAAGTTCCTGACCGAACAGGTACGTACCGAACGGTCGCGCTTGGATGTCGGCGAAGGCACGCGCACCAGCGTGGCCCAGGCAGAAGCGCGGCAAGCAACGGCGCGGGCACAGCTGAGCGCGGCACAGGCGCAAGTGCTCGCCAGCGCTGCTGTTTATCGCCAGATAATCGGCGTTCAGCCGGGTAAGTTGAAGGCTCCCGCACCGCTGGTGAAACTGCTGCCATCGAACATTGAAAATGTCATCGCTGCTGCCGGCAGCGAAAACCCGGCGATCCTGGCCGATCAACATCGGGTCGATGCCTCAGGCTTTGGTGTCAAGGCAACTGAGGGTGCATTGCTTCCGACGCTGAGTGCCAAAGCGGGAATTTCTCAGAAATATCGAGGCGCGTCGCCCGGCAGCGACGATGGTTCTGACGGTTCCTCAACCTCGACGAGCATCGGCGCGACATTGACGGTGCCCGTCTATTCGGGCGGTCGTACGTCAGCCCAGATACGCCAGCAGAAAGAAAAGCTCGGACGAGCCCGGATCGATGTCGACGTCACGCGCGATCAAGTCGGCAGCACAGTCGTCGCGGCATGGACTGCCTATCAGGCAGGGCGTGAGACTGTTGAAGCCAACCATGCTTCAATCGCCGCCGCGCAACTGGCATTGACGGGGGTGATCGAGGAGCGCGATGTCGGCCAGAAGACCACGCTGGATGTCTTGAATGCGCAAAACGTGGTCATCAGCGCACAGATCAAATTGGCCACCTCTGAACGTGACGTGGTGATTTCCAGCTACAGCATAATGCGGGCGATGGGGCGGCTCACCGTCGATCACCTCGGGCTTCGGGTGAGGAAGCACGAGCCGAAAGAACACTACAAGGCCGTCAAGGACAAGTGGACCGGATCAGAGACAGCCGACGATCGGTAGAAAGCCTCCCGGGCAAAGGGCGAGCCAATCCCGCTCCTAAACCGGCCAAACGCGGCAACGCGGAATCGTCGATGCCGGAATGAGCAAGACCGCCGCCGGTACGGCAATGCTCTCGGGAATACGGAACACATCCTCTGGACGAAATTTTCCTGCTGCGCGACCCGCCCACGCTCGTTCAATTCAATCCAAGCTCGATCGAGCACCGTCAGAAGAAAACCCCGCGAGGCGGTGCGCCTGCGGGGCATCATAGGACCAAAAAAGTCCTCAAACGTCGTCGTCGAAAACCGACGACGGATCACACCATGCCGAGCGCGGCCTTGTAGAGGTCGAGGATCGTTTCCTCTTCCTGCCGCTCGGCCTGGTCCTGCTTGCGCAGGCGCACGATGGCGCGGATCGCCTTGGTGTCGAAGCCAGTGCCTTTGGCCTCCGCATAGACATCCTTGATGTCGTCGGCGATCGTCTTCTTTTCTTCCTCGAGCCGCTCGATGCGCTCGATGAGAGCCCGCAACTGGCCGGCGGCTACAGTCTGGCTGGTCTCGGTGATTTCGTCGGCCATAATGGTCTCCATTCTTCTTCAGCGGCCACGACTCGGGCAAGCGGCAACCGGTTTTCCGGCCGGTTCGATGCCCGACCGGGCCTGACAGGTCAAGACCTGATTGTCAGCAATGGCAAAGCGCGTCGAAGCGGAGAGGCGACGCGCTTTGTCTCTTTGTTGTCATGCATGCCGTTCTCCCAAAACCGCACTGCATTATTGGGCGTCATGCATTGGGCTGGCGCGTCAGCCGAACACCACCAGAAGATCCTTGGCGTCGATCTGATCGCCTGCTTTCACCAGCACCTCGGCAACGACGCCGTCACGCTCGGCATGCAGTGCCGTTTCCATCTTCATCGCTTCGATGGAAAGCAGCACGTCGCCCGCTTTGACGCTCTGGCCGGCAGAAATCGACACGCCCGACACCACGCCCGGCATCGGCGCTCCGAGATGCGCGTCGTTGCCGGCTTCGGCCTTCGGCCTCGCCTTGCCGTTCGAAGCGCCATGCGCCCGATCCGGCACCTTGACGCGGCGCGGCTGCCCATTCAGCTCGAAGAAGACGGTGACCATGCCTTTTTCGTCGGTGTCGCCGACCGCAAGACAGCGGATGACCAGCGTCTTGCCCTTCTCGATGTCGACGAAGACCTCGTCCTCCGGCTTCATGCCGTAGAAATAGGTCGGCGTCGGCAGCACACTGACCGGGCCATAGGTCTCCTGGGCGGCGGCGAAATCGGAGAACACCTTCGGATACATCAGCCACGAGGCGAACTCGTTCTCGGGCAGCTTGCGACCGAGCTTTTCCTCGATCTCCTTGCGGCTCTTCTTCAGGTCGGCAGGCTTGAGCAGCGAGCCGGGGCGCACGGTGATCGGCTTGTCGCCTTTCAGCGCCTTCTTCTGCAGTGCTTCGGGCCAGCCGCCAGGCGACTGGCCGAGATCGCCACGCAGCATCGAAACGACGGAATCCGGGAAGGCGATATCCTTGGCAGGGTTCTCGACATCGGACACCGTCAGCTCCTGGCTGACCATCATCAGCGCCATGTCGCCGACGACCTTGGAAGACGGCGTCACCTTGACGATATCGCCGAACATCAGGTTGACGTCATGATAGGCCTGCGCCACCTCGTGCCAGCGCGTTTCCAGCCCGAGCGAGCGTGCCTGTTCCTTGAGGTTGGTGAATTGCCCGCCGGGCATCTCGTGCAGGTAGACCTCGGAGGCCGGCCCTTTGAGGTCGCTCTCGAAGGCGGCATACTGGTTGCGCACCGCTTCCCAGTAGAACGAGATCTTGCGAATCCACTTCGGGTCGAGACCCGGATCGCGGTCTGTGCCCTTCAGCGCCTCGACGACGGAGCCCAGGCAAGGCTGCGACGTGTTGCCGGAGAAGGCATCCATGGCGGCATCGATGGCGTCGACGCCACTCTCCACCGCCGCCAGCACGGTTGCGGCCGACAGGCCGGATGTGTCGTGCGTGTGGAAATGGATCGGCAGGTCGGTCGCTTCGCGCAGCGCCTTGAACAGCACGCGGGCCGCGGCAGGCTTCAGCAGGCCGGCCATGTCCTTGACGGCAATGATATGCGCGCCGGCCGCTTCCAGTTCCTTGGCCAGGCCGACATAGTAGTTCAGGCTGTATTTGGCCCGGTTCGGATCGAGGATGTCGCCGGTGTAGCACATCGCAGCTTCGATCAGCTTGCCCTCGGCGCCGACCGCATCCATGGCGACGCGCATGTTCTCGACCCAGTTCAGGCAGTCGAAGACACGAAACAGGTCGATGCCGCCTTCCGCAGCCTGCTTGACGAAATGCTGCACCACATTGTCGGGGTAGTTGGTGTAGCCGACGCCGTTGGCGCCGCGCAGCAGCATCTGCAGGAGGATGTTCGGTGCCCTTTCGCGCACCAGCGACAAGCGTTCCCACGGATCCTCGGTCAGGAAGCGCATGGCAACGTCGAAGGTGGCGCCACCCCAGCATTCGAGCGACAGAAGCTGCGGCAGAGCACGCGCGTAGGTGCCGGCGATACGGGCAATGTCGTGCGTGCGCACACGCGTCGCCAGCAGCGACTGATGGCCGTCGCGCATGGTCGTGTCGGTGACCAGAACCTGACTTTGCGCGCGCATCCAGCCGGCGAAGCCTTCAGGGCCAAGCTGGTCGAGCCTCTGCTTGCTGCCGTCGGGGATCGGCGCGGTGAACCACGGGATGACGGGTGCAGCCGCTTCAGGGTTCGGCTTCGGCCGGCCACGCGTCTCGGGATGACCGTTGACGGTCACATCGGCCAGGTAGTTGAGCAGCTTGGTGGCGCGGTCCTGGCGCTTGACTTGCGCAAACAGTTCCGGCGTCGAGTCGATGAACCGCGTCGTGTAGGAATTGTCGGCGAAGCTCGGGTGATTGATGATCGCTTCGAGGAACGTCAGATTGGTCGCCACGCCGCGAATGCGGAACTCGCGCAAGGCGCGGTTCATGCGCGAGATTGCTTCATCCGATGTCGGCGCCCAGGCCGTGACCTTCTCGAGCAGCGGGTCGTAGTAGCGGGTGATGACCGCGCCGGAATAGGCAGTGCCGCCGTCGAGGCGGATGCCGAAGCCTGTGGCGCCGCGATAGGCTGTGATGCGGCCGTAGTCTGGAATGAAATTCTGCTCGGGATCCTCGGTCGTGATGCGGCACTGCAGGGCATGACCGTTCAGCCGGATATCCTTCTGCGCCGGCACACCCGATTCCGGCGTGCCTATGGCGAAGCCGTCGAGGATGTGGATCTGCGCCTTGACGATATCGATACCGGTCACCTGCTCGGTGACGGTATGCTCCACCTGGATACGCGGATTGACCTCGATGAAGTAGAACTTGCCGGTATCGGCATCCTGCAGGAATTCGACCGTGCCTGCACCGATATAGCTGGTCTCGTTGGCGATCTTCAGCGCATAGCCACAAAGCTCCTGCCGCAGCTCATTGCTGAGATAGGGTGCAGGCGCGCGCTCGACGACCTTCTGGTTGCGCCGTTGGATCGAGCAGTCGCGCTCGAACAGATGGACGGCATTGCGATGCGTGTCGCCGAGGATCTGCACCTCGACATGACGAGCCCGCTCGATCAGCTTTTCGAGATAGACTTCATCCTTGCCGAAAGCCGCCTTGGCTTCGCGCTTGCCCTCTGTCACCTCGCGGATGAGGTCGACTTCGCTGCGGATTGCGCGCATGCCGCGCCCGCCACCGCCCCAGGAGGCTTTCAGCATGACGGGATAGCCGATCGCCTTGGCCAGCTTCTTGATTTCCTCTGCATCCTCCGGCAGCGGATCGGTGGCCGGCACCACGGGCACGCCAACCTCGATGGCGAGGTTGCGCGCCGCCACCTTGTTGCCGAGCCGGCGCATTGTTTCCGGCTTCGGGCCGATGAAGGTGATGCCGTTTGCCACGCAGGCTTCAGCGAATTCCGGACTTTCCGACAGCAGGCCGTAACCCGGGTGGATGGCATCGGCCCCAGAGAGCTTGGCGACCCGGATCACCTCATCGATCGAAAGGTAGCTTTCGATCGGGCCCATGTCCTTGGCGAGCCAGGGACCGCGACCGACCTGGTAGCTTTCGTCGGCCTTGAAGCGATGCAGCGAGTATTTGTCTTCTTCCGCCCAGATCGCCACCGTTTTGAGTCCCAGCTCGTTCGCCGCGCGAAAGACGCGGATGGCGATCTCGGAACGGTTGGCGACAAGGATCTTCGTGATTGCCAAGTGGGGTGCTCCAGCCGATTAGAGCAATTCCAGGACAAGTGCGTAGCGGTTTTCCGTCCGGAATTGCGTAGCAACAAAAGGTTAGAGCGTTTCCGCGTTTCCGGGAAAATCGGAAAGGCTCCAGGGAAGAAAGGCGGGCGCATGATTAGCGGGAAAATGCTGCAGTGCAACTAAAATAAGCACGCTTCCGAAATGAATACGGATCAGGCAGCGGAGGCACTGGGAAACAGCAAGACGGTACAGAATTCCGCAATGTCATCCACATCAGGGAACGCAAGATAATCGCGCCTGCAAAGGGATGCTGGAGCTGGGGTTTTCTGAACAGTCAAAACCGGAAAAAAGAAAAATGCCCGGCGCCAAGCGCCGGGCATTTCAATCAGGATTGAAGAAAGATCAGTCGACCTTCGGCACGTAGGTGTACTTGCCGTCGTCGCCCTTCTTCCAGATGTACATCACGTAGCCCGGAAGCTTGGGGTCGCCCTTCTCGTCATAGGAAAGCTCACCGAGAACGGTCTTGAATGGACCCTTCTCATGAAGCGCCTTGGCGACTTCCTTCGGATCATTCGACTTGGCTGCGGCAGCGGCCTGGGCGATGACCTGCACTGAAGCATAGGAGTAGAGGGTATAGGCTTCCGGCTCGAAGCCCTGGGCGCGGAACTTCGCAACCAGGTCGTTGTTGGCGGGATTGAGGCGCGGATCGGCACCGAACGTGTTCAGCGTGCCTGCAACCGCGTCGCCAGCGATCGAAGCCAACTCGTTCGAGACAATGCCGTCGCCCGACATCAGAGGTGCCTTCAGGCCCTGGTCGGTCGACTGGCGAATGATCAGACCGGCCTCGGTGTGCAGGCCGCCCCAGTAGATCAGGGTGACGCCGGCTTCCTTCATCTTGGCGATCAGAGCCGAGAAGTCCTTGTCGCCGACGTTGACGCCTTCATACATGACTTCCTTGACGCCTGCGGCATTCATCGCCTTCTTGGTTTCGTCAGCGAGGCCCTGGCCGTAGGGGGTCTTGTCGTGGATGACCGCGATCTTGCCGTCCTTGAAGTTCTTGGCGATGTAGGCACCGGCAATGCCGCCCTGCTGGTCGTCACGGCCGCAGGTGCGGAACACGTTCCACAGGCCGCGCTCGGTGAAGACCGGATTGGTGGCAGCAGGCGTCACTTCGACGATGCCATTTTCGGCATACACTTCCGAGGCCGGGATCGACACGCCCGAGTTGAAGTGGCCGACCACGAACTTGACACCGTCGGCGACGAACTTGTTGGCAACCGAAATACCCTGCTTCGGATCGGAGACGTCGTCGCCAACCGAAAGCTTGACCTGCTCGCCATTGATACCGCCGGCCGCATTGATCTCGGCGATCGCCATTTCGGCGCCCTTCTGCAACTGCGCGCCGAAGGCAGCATTGGGGCCAGTGATCGGGGCACCAACGGCAACCTGAAGGTCAGCCCACGCGTTGCCGCTGAACGCGACCAGCGCGGTCAGGGCCACGGCGGACAAAAGTGACTTTTTCATTGAAACGCTCCCATTTCCCGGGCGGGCGATGATAGAGTTTTCACGCGATGCCCACCCCAATCGCAGAAAACGTACTTTGCCTCATTTTAAGGCCTTGTCACGCCGATTCTTGGTCGACGCAGCGTGAGCCAAAAACCTCAGCCTTTCGCCTTCCAGCTGAGCGGCGAAACCTTTTCATAGAGCCAGCTATACTGCGACACCATTTGGTTTGTGCGGGTATACTGGTAGCCGAGGAACGCCAGCACCATCAGCACGACCGTATCGACGACGTAGTATTGCAGCGTGAACATGGTGCCTTCGAAAAGGGCGTGGTGGATGAACCGCACGCCGAGCCCCAGGCCCAGAATATAGATGAACAGCATCGGCCGCGTGCGCCATGTCTGCGCACAGGCCCTGCCTGTCATCCATGCTGCCCATCCGCCCAACAGGCAGGTGACGAAGAAGAACTGCCAGATGGAGGCTTCTTCATAGATGATGCCTTGCATGATGAAGACCCCCTGAACCTTGAGCAATTCCAGCAAAACAAAAATTAGAGCGTTTCCGTGAAGAACGGAAACGCTCTAGTGATGCCCACCTTCGAGATAGGCGGCGCGGACTTCCGGATTGGCGAGCAGATCCTTGCCGGTGCCGCTCATGGTGACGTTGCCGTTCACCATGACATAGCCGCGCGTGGCGAGTTTCAGTGCGCCGAAGGCGTTCTGCTCGACCAGGAACACCGTCAGCCCCTGCGTGCGATTGAGCTCGCGAATGGCGTCAAAGATCTGCTTGACGATCAGCGGCGCAAGGCCGAGCGATGGCTCGTCCAGCAAAAGCAGCTTCGGCCGCGCCATCAATGCGCGCCCGATCGACAGCATCTGCTGTTCGCCGCCCGACAGCGTACCGCCACGCTGGCCGATACGCTCCTTGAGGCGCGGGAACAGCGTGAAGACCTTTTCGACGTCCTCGCTGTAATATTTGAGGTTGTCGAGGCTTGCCCCCATCTGCAGGTTTTCCATCACCGTCATGCGCGGGAAAATGCGACGGCCTTCCGGCGACTGGGCGATGCGCATCCTGGCGATCTCATGCGTCGGCATCTGGGTGATATCAGTACCGCCAAAGGTGATCGTCCCCGTACGCGCCCGCGGCGCTCCGAAGACAGTCATCATCAGCGTCGACTTGCCCGCGCCGTTGGCGCCGATCAAAGCGACGATCTCGCCCTCGTTGACGCTGACATTGACGCCGTTCAGCGCCCGGATGTTGCCGTAGTAGGTGTGGACGCCCTTGATATCGAGCAGCGGTGCACCGGCCATCACTTACGTCCTCCGCGCTTGGCCGCTGCGGACTTTCCCGACGCATGGCTGGTTGGCACTTCACCCGCATCGACCCGATGCGAGAACTCCGTTTCCTTGCCCTTGGCAAGCAGCTTTGCCTGGCCGATCCAGTCTTCGCGGGCAATACGCCCGTCAAAGGCGAGATAGGCTTCCGCCGCAACGACATCGGCCTTCTTCCAGGCAGCGATCTGGTCGAAATGATAGATGCCGTGGTCGTTGAGCTTCTTTTCGTTGACCGAGCCGATGCCTTTGATGCGGGTAAGGTTGTCGGCCTTGCCGCCGCGCGGTGCCGAGAGACGGTTGGAGATTCCTGCCAGAGGTTTCGCAGCCGCCGGCGCCTTGCCGGCTGCAGGCTTTGTTGCCGGTGCCGCCACCGCCGTTGCTTTTGCGGGCGCGGCAGGTTTTGCGATCTTGGCTGCAGGTGCGGCTGCCATGCCCATTACCTTCGCAGCCTCTGCCTTGGCAGTGGTCCTACCGCTGGCCTTGGCCGCGGGTTTTGCGGAACCGGCAGTCTTCGCTGACTTGCCTTTGGATGCCTTGGCGCCCACAGCAGCGGCAGCTGCTTCCGACGCTACATTGGCCCGCGCTTCCACGAGTGCGGCCTTCGACGCCCCCTTGGAAACGGTAACCCGCTCACCTTCGACATGGTCGATCGTCTCGCTGATCGGCCCGGCCATCATCGAGGCGGACGTGCTTGGCCCATGCGCGGTATCGGGGTGCGCTTCGAGCTGTTCGATGATGTTCTCATCGCCAACGTCGGTGAGTACCGTCTCGACCTCTTCGTCGTCAACGCCGAGATAGGCGGCGATGACCTTGGGATCCGAACGAACAAAGGCCGGATCGCCGTCAGAGATCTTGCGACCATATTCCAGCACCACGATGTGGTCGGAGATCTGCATCACCACCGACATGTCGTGCTCGATGAGCAGGATCGACGTACCAGTGCTGTTCTTGATGTCCAGGAGCAGATCGTTGAGCGCCAGTGATTCCTTCGGGTTGAGACCCGCGGCTGGCTCGTCGAGACACAGCAGTTCCGGACCGGTGCACATGGCACGGGCGATTTCGAGCCGGCGTTGCGCGCCATAGGGCAGGTCTCCGGCGGGATCGTCCGCGCGGTCCATGAGATCGGCCTTTTCCAGCCAGTGCTGCGCAAGCTCGACCGATTCACCCGACACGCGGCGGTAGTTGCCGAGGCCGAGCAGGCCAACAATCGTATAGCCCGAAGCCTTCATCAGCTTGTTGTGCTGGGCGACGAGCAGGTTTTCCAGAACCGTCATACCCGAGAACAGCCGAATGTTCTGGAACGTGCGGGCGACCTTGGCCTTGGCGGTGATCTGGAAGTCCGGCATGCGTTCCAGCATGAATTCCGAGCCCCCCTCGCCGGTGAAGCGTATCATGCCTTCGGTGGGCTTGTAGAAGCCGGTGATGCAGTTGAACACCGTCGTCTTGCCGGCGCCGTTCGGACCGATCAGCGCGGTGATCTCGCCGCGCCTGGCCTCGAAGGAGAGATCGCCGATGGCGACCAGTCCGCCGAATTTCATCGACAGGTGCTCGACCTGAAGAAGCGTCTTGTTCATGGCAGGGCTCGCATCCATCAGCCGTGTCCTTCTTTGGTGAAGGAGCTTGAAACCGCTTTTCGTTCTTTCAGGAACGCGGTCGGTTCTCGACTGCCGACGAAGCCGCGGGGCTTCCACAACATGACGATTACCATGGCCATGCCGAACAGGAGCATGCGGTAGAGCTCAGGCGTGAAATCTGGCCCGAACACCACTTTCAGGAAATCCAGCTCACGCAGGATTTCGGTGCCGCCGATCATCACCACCGCCGCGACCGCGATGCCACCGAGCGAACCCATGCCGCCCAGCACCACGATCGCCAGGATGATGGCCGATTCGATGAAGACAAAGGATTCCGGCGATACGAAACCCTGCCGGGCGGCGAAGAAGGAGCCGGCGAAACCGCCGAACATTGCACCGGTGGCAAACGCCGTAAGCTTGGTGGTTGTGGTGTTGATGCCGAGCGAGCGGCAGGCGATCTCATCCTCGCGCAGCGCCTCCCAGGCCCGCCCCACGGGCATGCGGCGCAGCCGGATGGTGACGAAGGCCGTAACCAGCGCCATGGCCAGGATGAGATAATACAGGAAGATCTTGTAGTAGGCGCCCGACTGGGCAATGCCCAGCACCTTCGCAATATAATTCGGGTCCGACACGTTGAACGACATCAGGCCGAAGAACGAGACCTTCGGGATGCCGGAGATACCGGCAGCGCCATTGGTTACCTCGCGCCAGTTGATCAACACCAGACGGATGATCTCGCCGAAGGCAAGCGTGACGATGGCAAGATAGTCACCGCGCAGGCGCAGGACAGGAAAGCCGAGCAGAATGCCCCAGAAAGCAGCCATGATGCCAGCTGCGGGCAACAGGATCCAGAACGACAGCCCGTAATGCGTGCCGAGCAGCGCATAGGCGTAGGCACCCACCGCATAGAAGGCGACATAACCGAGGTCGAGCAGGCCGGCCAGGCCGACGACGATGTTCAGCCCCCACGCCAGCATCACGTAGATCAGGATCTGGATGCCGAAGTTGTCGACCCATTTCAGGGAGCTCTGGAACCCGACCAGAGACACCACCAGGATAGGATAGATCACCAGAGCGGCAATGCCGAGCGAGTTGAAATTGCGGCGAACGAAACCAGGCGCGGCGACCGTGGCAGGCGCCGCGGCTTTCTCCGCCTTCGCACGTTCCATCGCGGGTATGGCGAAGGCCACGTAGAGGAATCGGCCAAGCGCGGTGATGCCCACCACGATAGCGAGCAAGCCCCAGCGCTGGATGAGCACCAGCTCGTTGCGGATGTTCTGGTCGGTCCTCAGACCAATGAGCAGGACGAAGAGCCCAAACGCGACGAGGCCGGCATAGATCGCCTCGCGGAAAGCGCGGGCCATCGGGTTGGCGACCGTGTCGCCCGTGTTGTTGGAAACGGTAACGGCCATGGGGTCAGACCTTTTCGACTTCTGGCCGGCCGAGGATGCCGGAAGGCAGGAAGATCAGCACGATCGCCAGGATCGAGAAGGCGGCGACGTCCTTGTAGTCGATGGAGAAATAGGCCGACCACATGCTTTCGATGAAGCCGATCAGCAGGCCACCCAGAACGGCGCCCGGCAACGAGCCGATGCCCCCGAGGACAGCTGCCGTGAAGGCCTTCACGCCCGGCACAAAGCCGTCGGAGAAGGAGACGACGCCGTAGTACATCAGGAACAGCGTACCGGCGACAGCGGCAAGCGCCGCGCCCATGATGAACGTTATGGAGATGGTGCGGTCGACATCGATGCCGAGCAGCGCCGCCATCTTGCGGTCCTGCTCGCAGGCGCGCTGGGCGCGGCCCAACGCTGTCTTGTTGACCAGATACCAGAACAGCGCCAGCAGCAACGCCGTGACCACCACGATGATGATCTGCTTCAGCGAAACGGAGATGCCGCCGATGTTGTAGACCTGGCTGACCATCGGCGGGATCGGCTTGTTGCGCGGACCCTGCGTGACCTGGACGAAATTGGAAAGGGCGATCGACATGCCGATGGCGGTGATCAACGGGGCAAGGCGGAAGGAACCGCGCAACGGACGATAGGCGACCTTCTCGATCGTCCAGTTATAGAGGCCTGTGAGCAGCATCGCGACGATCATCATGATCAACAACGCAATGACCACCGGCACGGAGGCAAACATGGCACCAAGGATCAGGAACACGATCAGCGCGGTGAACGCCCCGACCATGAAGATATCGCCATGGGCGAAGTTGATCATGCCGATGATGCCATAGACCATCGTGTAGCCGATCGCGATGAGCCCATAAATGGACCCGAGCGTCAGCCCGTTCACAAGCTGCTGAACGAAATACTGCATATTCCCGAGGCTCCCCTGAGACGTCGCCTGCCCTGGCGCGCCTCTCTCGTAATTTCCCCTAGTCGTAAGGTCTCAAACCCAGATTGCAACGGCATTTTTCTATCGTCTGACGCGTGTTCCAGCGCGCCTCGCGACTGCCTTATTATCGTTGCCCGGTTCGTGGACTATGGCGGACCGTATCATTGGCACAAAGCAATGTCTTTGACGATTCCGAATTAGTTTGCACCCATTTTCGAAGCTTTAGTCTTCAAAATCGGTTGAGAAGACGGATTCTTGCGTCTTTTGAAGCCGTCGCTTTTCCTCCTTATTCGCCGACAAACCCATTTGGGAAACCTTAGTTGGCGATGAAGCCGCGCGTGAGCACGCCGCGGCCATCGACGAAAGTCATATTCACAGGCGCCGCCCCCGATGGATACGGGCCTGCCAGCCGCCTCTGTCTTCTCCGCCTGCCCCTGCAGCAATGCTCCGGCGCTTTGATTCGCGGACAAAATCATCGCCCGGTTCCGTCACGCCTCTGGGCGAGCCGCGCCATGAGGCCGAATTATCTGCACTGGCGCCATCCCTTTCCTGGCGAGCGCCGGCGCCCGCCTGGGGCCGTCGGCGGGAGCACTTTTGCCGTAGTCTTCAGCGGTTCTGTTTTCATGTCGGGCAAACGCAGGCCGGGCATCAGGCTACCGTCGGGGCCCGAGCCTGACGGGATCAGGCGCATTGTCCGTCATGAATTTGCTGAGGATGGTCCGGAACCCGCGGATATCATGCAGGCATTCCGTCTTGATATGTCACTGATATATCTCTTATGACCTCCTTGTGTCAGCTCACTTTGCCGGCTGATATATCAACGGTATATCTAAGTCGGACGACGTGCCTTGAACACAAACGTGCCTGCAACAGAACGCGGCGTATCCGCTGAATCGACGAGCGCCAGAGCCTATCGCGTGCTCGAAAAAATGATCGTCACGCTTGAGCTCGCTCCCGGAAGCGTGACCACAGAGAGAGCACTGATCGAAAAAACCTCGCTCGGTCGGACCCCTGTCCGCGAGGCGATCCAGCGCCTCGCCTGGGAGGGGCTCGTTGCGATCCGCCCTCGCGCGGGTCTCGAAATCGCCTCGCTCCATGCCGGCGACTGGCTGAAGGTGCTCGACGCACGTCGCGGCATCGAAATCATTCTCGCACGTTCGGCCGCCCGTTTCGCTACGCCGGAAATCGTCGCTCGCTTGCAAGCGACTGCGCTCGCCATTCACAGCGCGGTCGTCACCAGCGATGTCGTCGGATACCTCGAAGCGGAAAAATCACTCGACGAGGCAATAGCGCTCGCCGCGGACAATCAATTCGCCTCCCGGCTCCTTGCACCGCTGCAGACACATAGCCGCCGTTTCTGGTTCCGTTTCCAAAGCGGCACAGGCCTCGCCGAAGTAGCCGGAAATCACGTCACACTGATCCGCGCCATTCTCGAACGAGACCAGGATGCGGCCGCAGCCGAAGCCGACAGGTTGATGGCGCTGCTGTGCCTTCATGCTCAGGCTGCGGCGATGCGGTAAGGTAAGAAAGCCCTCAGCTGTCGCGTTCCCTGACATCGGCCGTCGGTGTGTTTTCCCACCCCTCACCAGCGCCCACGATACAGGTCCGGCCGCTCACATCGGTCATCAGCATCGTCCAGGTACCGGCCGTGGAAACATAGATCTCGACAACGGCGACCTCGCCGACAAGGCCGTAGCCGATCCGATGCTCGTGGAAGAGCTGACCAAGTCTGGCAACGATGACGTCGCGCAGGCCGCAACCAATTTGCGCCTCCGCCTGCGACGGCAGAAATGCCACCAGCGCAGCAGCCACCGCCAACTTCAACCATCGAAAAGCAGGATAGCGTGCCATCCGGCACCTCCTTCGCCCGTACGCGTCGGCAAAGGGAGGCACATCGGCAGCCTCAGTATACCGCCACGCTCCAGGCTGGATGCGGCGACCTCATCGCGTCGCTCCTTCCGGTTTCGCGTTTAGCCCCGGCTTATTGCGGGGCCCTGAATAAGATGTGGTGGCTGCTCGAGACAAAACAAGCATCGACCTCGCTAACCCCGGCAGGCCGGGAGCCTGACGATGGCATCGTTGCCCAGAAGTTCACGCAAATCGATCGCCGTTGTAAGCGGAAAGAACTTTTCGCCCGGCTTCACGCGCATGTAGATTGCTGCAGTCAACGAGCCGCCATGAATGGCTCCGGCACGGCAACCGCCCTTGATCGTCACCGAGATGCTGCCTTTTCCATCGCGTCGACCGGCCTCCCGATAGACGCGGGCCTTCGCCAATCCCGCCGCCAGCCGCTCGACGTCTTTCGCCGCGACCCTGGCTTGCTGGATATGTTCGAAACTGGGGCTGGCCACGACGCCGGGAGCCTTGTCGCCATCGACGATTTCGAGCGGCACCACCTCGTGAACAGACCCATCCAGCGCTGGCGCCTGGAACGAAAAATCCAGTACAACGTCGCCGGTGCGCAGCTTGAGCGCCGCAGGCATTACTGCCGCGATCGCGAGAACCTTCGGGTCAGCCGACAACGGATCCAGGGCGGCAAGTTTGAAAAGTGCCGAAGGCGCGACGGAGGCACAGCCTGCCACGGCAAGAGCAACAGTGAAAACGCAGATGCGCAAGACACATTTCAGCATGATCGTATCCATATTTGACAGCCAATAATTATTGTTTTACGATAATAATGCAATCGTCAAGTTAAGGACTACATCATGACAGAACGTGAGCGTGCCCGCCGGTTGAGCCGGCAGCTGGAGTTTTTCGTCGCCGCGATCATCGCGGTGATCCTGGCGGTGGCGGGAATTGGACTGGCATGGGCGCTTGCCCAACCGAACAAGTTCGTTCCTTTCGCAGCACAGCAATATGATTTTGCCGTCCCCGCGCAGGGCTCGAATCTCACCGGCCTTCTGCTGGCGGCGACCTTCCTGGTTCAAACCGTGCCAATGGTTGTCGGTCTGCTCAGTCTTCGTTCTGCCTTCCGTGCAATCGGCCGACACGAAACGATCGGCATAGAGGCCGCCCGCTGGCTGCGCCGTTCCGGCATCGCCTTTTTCATCAATGCACTGGCAATTCTTGTTTCACGGCCTGTCGTTTCGCTGATCCTGTCGATCGACATGCCGCCCGGACAGCGCTTCCTTTCCATCGGTTTTGGAACGCCTGAGCTGCTGACCCTGCTGGTGTCCGGCGTGCTGGTGATGTTCGGGCACTTGATGACCGTGGCCGCTGAAGTCGAAAACGAAAACAAGCGGTTCATCTGATGCCGATCATCGTCAATCTCGATGTCATGCTGGCGCGCCGCAAGGTGCGGTCCAAGGAGCTCGCCAGCAAGGTCGGCATCACCGAGCAGAACCTGTCGCTGCTCAAATCCGGCAAGGTGAAGGGCGTGCGATTCTCGACATTGTCGCGAATATGCGCAGAACTCGACTGCCAGCCGGGCGATCTGCTCGAATACCAGCCGGGAGCCGAGGAAGAAGAAGAGGCATAAAAACGGGCGCCAAAGGCGCCCGCTCTATTTCAACATTATGAATCGGCTTGGTTCATCATTGAGATGACGAACTCCGCGCCGCCTTATGACGCGCAGCCAGAAAACTGCGGACTTAGTTCATCGTCGGGATGACGAATTCCGCCCCATCCTTGATGCCCGACGGCCAGCGCGAGGTGACCGTCTTGGTCTTGGTGTAGAAGCGGAACGCGTCCGGGCCGTGCTGGTTGAGATCGCCGAAGGACGACGCCTTCCATCCACCGAAGGTATAGTAGGCAATCGGAACCGGGATCGGCACGTTCACGCCGACCATGCCGACCTGAACGCGGCTGGCGAAGTCACGCGCCGCATCGCCGTCACGGGTTAAGATGGCAACGCCATTGCCCATCTCGTGATCGTTGGCGAGCTTGATCGCATCCTCGTAGCGTGGCGCACGCACCACCGACAGCACAGGCCCGAAGATCTCTTCCTTGTAGATCGTCATATCGGGTGTCACCTCGTCGAACAGGCAGCCGCCCATGTAGTAGCCATTCTCATAGCCCTGCATCTTGAAGCCGCGGCCATCGACAACCAGCTTTGCGCCTTCCTTCACGCCGAGGTCGACATAACCCTTGATGCGCTCGAGCGCCTGCCTGGTCACGACCGGACCGAAATCGGCGGCGGAATCGGTCGACGGGCCGACCTTCAGGCTCTCGACACGCGGGATCAGCTTTTCCATCAGCCGGTTGGCGGTATCATGGCCGACCGGAACCGCAACAGAGATGGCCATGCAGCGCTCGCCCGCCGAGCCGTAGCCGGCGCCGATCAGGGCGTCGACGGTCTGGTCCATGTCGGCGTCGGGCATGATGATCATGTGGTTCTTGGCGCCGCCGAAGCACTGCACGCGCTTGCCGGCCGCGCAACCGCGCGAATAGATGTACTGCGCAATCGGCGTCGAGCCGACAAAGCCGATGGCCTTGATGTCCGGATCGTCGAGGATGGCGTCGACCACTTCCTTGTCGCCGTTGACGACGTTGAGAACGCCTTCCGGCAGACCGGCCTCGATGAACAGTTCGGCGATGCGCAACGGCACGCCCGGATCACGCTCCGACGGCTTCAGGATGAAGGCGTTGCCGCAGGCGATCGCCGGAGCGATCTTCCACAGCGGGATCATCGCCGGGAAGTTGAACGGAGTGATGCCGGCAACAACGCCGAGCGGCTGGCGCATCGAATAGACATCGATGCCAGGGCCCGCGCCGTCGGTGAATTCACCCTTCATCATATGCGGGGCGCCGATGCAGACCTCGACCACTTCGAGGCCGCGCTGGATATCGCCCTTGGCGTCGGCAATGGTCTTGCCGTGTTCGCGAGCCAGAATGTCGGCGAGCGAGTCATATTCGCGGTTGGCGAGTTCCAGGAACTTCATCAGCACGCGGACCCGGCGCTGCGGGTTGACCGCGGCCCACTTCACCTGTGCTGCCTTGGCGTTCTCCACCGCAGCGCGCAGTTCCGCCTTCGAGGCCAGCGCGACGGTACCACGCACCGTGCCGTCCATCGGCTGCATCACATCCTGCTTGCGCCCGCTGGTGCCGGCGACACGCTTGCCACCGACGAAATGACCGTAGTCGATCATGGTTCTCTCCCTGGATTTTGATTAAGGCCATTGTCGGTCTTTGGAAGTCGGAACGCAACGTGAGGGAAATCGCAGCCGTTGTGCAAAAATCGTATATCGATCTGGACATAAACATTAAACGGCGCAAAGATGCGATCGACTTCCCCTTCCTTGCCATCGGTATACCGCGCCGCCATGGAGTTATCATGAACTGGGACGACGTGCGCATCTTCCTTGCCGTTGCCCGCACCGGCCAGATCCTCGGTGCGGCCAAACGGCTGGAATTGAATCACGCTACTGTCTCCCGGCGCATCGCCACCCTGGAAGAGGCCTTGCGCACCAAGCTGTTTCGGCGGCTTACCACGGGCTCCGAACTGACGCCGGCCGGCGAAAGGTTCCTCGACATTGCCGAGCGCATGGAAGCCGAGATGATTGCCGCCCGCTCGACGGTTGCCGGCGAGGGCGACGACATTTCCGGCACGGTGCGCATCGGTGCGCCCGACGGCTTCGGTGTCGCCTATCTCGCGCCGCGGCTCGGCGCGCTGACCGCCTTGCATCGCGAGCTCACCGTGCAACTGGTACCAGTGCCCCGTTCGTTTTCTCTATCCCGCCGCGAGGCGGATATCGCGATCACCGTCGAACGACCGACGGAAGGCAGGCTCGTAGCCGGCAAGCTGGTCGACTACACGCTTGGCCTCTATGCCTCGCGCGCCTATGCCGACAAACATGGTTTGCCTCGAAGTCGTGAAGCGCTGAAGGATCATCCGCTGATCGGCTACGTGCCCGATCTCATCGTCAGCCAATCGCTCGATTACGCTGCCGAGTTCAGTCACGACTGGCATTCCACATTCGCCATATCTTCGGCCATGGGCCAGGCTGAAGCCGTGCGCTCCGGCGCCGGTGTCGGCATCCTCCACACGTTTGTCGCCCGCTCGATGCCGGAACTGGTGTCGGTGGAAGCAGCTCCACCGATCCGTCGTGCCTACTGGCTGGTCTACCATGAGAGCGTGCGCCAGCTCAGGCGCATCCAGGTAGTGGCATCCTTCATAGCCGGGCTTGTCGAAAAGGATCGCGCCCTGTTTCTTTAAGCCGACCGAGCTGTTCGGGAGAGAACCTTGCTGTCGCGATCCTATGTCGAACTGCTGCGCCAGGCCCAACGCGCGTCGAGACGACCTGACGAAGCGGAAGACCTTCTGCAGGCGGTGCTGCTTTCGGCAATTGAGCCCGGCCGTTCCGACCTTTCCTGTCCCGACAACCGCCGATGGCTGCGGGGCGCCATCCGCAAGCGGGCCGCATTCGAAGCACGCTCCGCCATCCGGCGACGACTGCGCGAGACGCGCTGGCAGGCTGAGCCGGCGGCGTCTGCCACGCGTGGGAATATGCCCAGTGCTTTTGTGGCCATGCTGCCCGCGGCACTCAGGACCACGGCACTGCTGGCACTGACCGGCCACACGCGCCAGGAGATAGCCTGGCTGCTGCGCCTTTCGGATCCAGCCTTGCGGCAACGCATCGCCGAAATCAGGCGACGGTGGCGCGACGTCAGCGCAGATCGGCTTGAGGAAATTCCGGGCCTCGACGGCACCCTGCATTTTGGCAGCATCCGCCGCGCCTTGCTTGGGCCGGCGCGGCGCGACGGCGTGCTTCTCGCCAGCCACGATCCCGACGGCCATCTTTTTTTGGTGAGCGTTCCCTCACAAATCCGCGCGGCGCGGCAACAGAGCGAATGCAACCCCTCAAACCAGGAGTAGATAACCCGTGTTTCGCAACAGAAAGCTTGGCACCATCTGCTATTTCGTCGCTGACATCAGCCGCACCGAAACCTTCTATCGCGATGTTCTCGGCCTCGATATCGAGAATATGGGCGATGCCGGCGATGGCCATGACTGGTTGATGGCGAAGACCGCCAACGGCATCGAACTGATCTTCTTCCAGCAGGAATCGCGACCGGGCAATTCACCCATCATCGTCTTCGAGATCGCCGAAGGCGGTATTGATGACGTTGTGTCCGGCCTGGCCGAAAAAGGCGCCACCATCGTCACGCCGGTCAGCCATGCACCGGGGGGATGGTCAGCCGAGATCGCCGACCCGGATGGCCATCAGATCTCGATGTATCAGTCGGAAGAGCAGCCGCGTTCGCTGAAGACGTAACCAATCAGGCAACGCGGGCATTCGACACGCCGAAACTTCGGGAGTTTCGGCGTGTCCAAAAAACAGGATCAAGCGTAGCGGGACATGCCGAGTTCGCTGACGTCGATGTCGGGTTTCTTGCCCGATACGATGTCGGCCAGTACCCGCCCCGATCCGCAGGCCATGGTCCAGCCCAGCGTGCCGTGGCCGGTGGAGAGGAAGAGATTGTCGTAGCGCGTCTTGCCGATGATCGGCGGGCCGTCCGGCGTCATCGGCCGCAGCCCGCACCAGAAGCTGGCCTTCGACACATCGCCGCCGCGCGGGAACAGGTCGGTGACTGAATGTTCGAGCGTCGCGCGCCGTGCGGGACGCAGCGCGAGATCGTAGCCGGAAATCTCGGCCGTACCGCCGACGCGGATACGATCGCCCAGTCGCGTGATCGCCACCTTGTAAGTCTCGTCCATGACGGTCGATTCCGGCGCGCCGGCGGCATCGGAGATCGGCACCGTGATCGAATATCCCTTGATCGGGTAGACCGGGATCGAAAGGCCGAGCGGCTTCAGTATGATCGGGGAATAGCTGCCGAGCGCACAGACATAGGCATCCGCCGTCAGCAGCCCCTCACTGGTGTCGACACCAGCGATACGGCCACCTTCGGTGGCAATACCCTTGATCGACGTGTTGAAGCGGAAAGTCACGCCGCGCTTTGCCGCGTGGTCGGCAAGCCGTTCGGTGAATATCTTGCAGTCGCCGGTTTCGTCGCCCGGCAGGCGCAGGCCACCTACGAACTTGCCTTTCACATTGACCAGAGCCGGCTCCGCACCAATGCAGCCCGCCGGATCGAGCACCTCGTAGGGCACGCCGAACTGCTTCAGCACCTCGATGTCGCCGGCGGTGCCGTCAAGCTGCTTCTGGTTGCGGAAGAGTTGCAAGGTGCCCTTGGCGCGATCGTCATACTCGATGCCGATTTCGCCACGCAGCGCCTTCAGGCAATCGCGGCTGTATTCCGCGATCGGCACCATGCGCGCCTTGTTCACGGCATAACGCGCCTCGGTGCAGTTGCGCAGCATCTTCAGCACCCAGGACACCATGGCCGGGTCGACCTTGGGACGGATCACCAGCGGCCCGAAATGCATCAGCAGCCACTTGATCGCCTTGACCGGAACGCCGGGGCCAGCCCAGGGCGAAGAATAACCAGGCGAAACCTCGCCGGCGTTGCCGAAACTGGTTTCCAGCGCCGGACCGCCCTGGCGATCCACCACCGTCACCTCATGGCCGGCTTCCGCCAGATAGTAGGCGGCGGTCACCCCGATCACGCCGCTTCCAAGCACCAGAACTCTCATAGGCCCCGCTCCTAGAGCATGATCCCGAAAATGCCGGGTCACGCGACAAAACAACCAGATGGAGCGGAATGCCTTGGCGGCATTCGGCTCCAGCGCATCGGCGCCCGAAATCAGAATGATCTTCGGCAGGCGCGATACGCAACCTCAAACTCGAAACGCCCTGGCATCCGAACGGGCGCTCCAACCCTGGTCACGCCGCTGTTGGGCCGCCCGGGTCGTCATCGGCCCCTGTCTGCCGGATTTTCTCTACCGCGCCAAGTGGTGGCACAATGCTATTGGCACTGTAGACCAGTCGAAGTCGCGGCTGTGCCTGCCGGGCGATCGTTGCGCGACGGGCCGCTTCCGGCTGGAACAACACCTTGACCACCCGGATCGGTTCGATCTCGTTCCCTGGCCTTTCGACGAAACCGGCTTCGCCCTCCGTCATGCCAAGCAGCGAAAGCCCCCATGGCGTCGTCACCGGCAGGCTGGCGCCGACGACACCGCGTACCTCGTTCTGGATCACGGTTCGTGTCTCCGCCGGGTTGGCACCAATGCGGAATGTGACGCGGCTGTTCATGGTCACGACATCGGCATCGATGGAATCGAGCAAAACGACACTGGCATTGGCGAGCTTCCTTTCCAGCAAGGGCACAAGCGGATCACCCAGCGCACGCCGACGCTCCAGCATCGTTTCCAGGATGGCGAAGTCCTTGGTGGTGAGACGGCAGATCCTGTTCATGCCCGCGCCTCGCCGCGATCCACATGCGGCGGCTCGACGGCGATGATGTCGAGCGTCATTTCGCGACCGTCGCGTGTCGTCCAGCGAACGCAGTCACCTACCTCGGCGCCGATCAGGGCCGTTCCCAGCGGCGTAAGTACGGAAATTCGTTGAGTGGATATGTCTGCCTCGGCTGGATACACCAGCGTCATCCGCTGTTCGGCGCCACCACCGCTGCGGGCGATGATCGTGGAGCCCATGCGCACGACGGTGTTCGGCAAGGCTCCGGGAGCGGCTACGGTGGCGCGGTCCATTTCGGAAAGCAGTTCTTCGGCGGTGTCGGGCAGGCGGTCGAGCGACGCCTGCGCCAGGCCGGTCAAGCGGCCATGGTCATTGGCAGTCACCAGGATGGTGTCGGGTGGACGAACCTTGATCGATCTTTGCATGATGGAAACCTTCGTGTTGATAGCGCATCGAGGCGATGCGCGGCCGGCCGCACACATGGCGGCCCTCGAATCGAACCGACGCGCGCTTACGCCGCCTTCGGCTCGAAATTCATCTCTGTTGGTGAAAAAAGCCCCGGTACGGACGGACGCGCAAAGGCGTCCGCGCCGGGGCTACGCTCCCGCGATCGGGCAGATCCTGAAACAGGTCCGATGATGGACAACAGTGCTCATAGGGCGAGCCTTGCCGACCCGGCACGGCTTGTCAAGCATGACCGGGCCGTTCAGCCGCCCACGTAGCGCCGGTGGAAGCGATGGCCAAGGCTGGTCAGCACTTCGTAGCCGATCGTGCCCGCGACATCCGCCACCGTGTCGAGCGGGTGCGACGGGCCGATGAGCTCGACCAGATCGCCTTCCTTCAGACGTCCCTCGGGCAAGGCAGAAATGTCGAGGATGATCGAATCCATCGATACGCGGCCGATGAACGGCAATTCGGCGCCTTCGAAGAAGGCCGCCGCCGAGGTACGGCGATGCCAGCCATCGGCATAACCCAGAGTGATCGTCGCTGTCCGGAGCGGACCCGTGGCGTGAAAGGTGTGGCCGTAGCCGACCCCTGCCCCGGCGTCGATCCGCCGGGTCTGGAGCACCTTGGCTTCCAGCTTGATCACCGGCTGCATCGGATTCTTGTGACCCGGTGTCGGGTTGATGCCGTAAAGTGCCGCTCCCGGTCGGGCCAGGTCGTGATGGTAGGACTTGCCCAGGAAGATGCCGGAGGAATTGGCGAAGGAAAGCGGTGCCGGCGGCAGCATGCGGCGCAGCCGCTCGAACTCCAGCCGTTCGGCCTCATTGGCGCCATGCTCCGGTTCATCGGCGCAGGCCAGATGGCTCATCACCAGCCTGAGCTCGATGCCGTCCAAAGCGGACGGGTCGGCTGCCAGCGCCTCAACTTCGACCGGGGCCAGGCCGATGCGCGACATGCCGCTGTCGACCTGGATCGCCGCCGGCAACCTCGTGCCAAGCTGGTGGCCAAGATTGCGCCATGCGGCAAGCTGTCCGGTGCTGTTGACGACCGGGATGAGCCCGGCTGCCTCCCCTTGCGCCTCCGATCCCGGCAGAAATCCGTGAAGAACGAAAATGGTCGGCGCAGCGCCCAGAGCATCGCGCAACACGATCCCTTCCCAAAGATGGGCGACGAAGAAAGTATCGCACCCCTCCTTGCGCAGGGCATTCGCCACTTGCACGGCACCAAGCCCATAGCCGTCGGCTTTGACCACCCCGGCACAGGCGACACCATCTAGGCGAGCCTTCAACCGACGGTAATTTTCGCGAATGGCACCAAGATCGATGGTGAGGATGGCGCCGGCGGCAGCCTCATCGGGCTGCGCGGGCAAATTGATCGTGTTGTCAGTCAATTCGGGTCGTCTAGCTCCGGAAATCCTGACGGCATCGACCATCTTCGACCCCGTACGGCAATACGATTGGCTCCCGCAACGGTTATGCCACCAGATGCCGGAAGGCCGCAACGACCTCTTCGTAGACCTTGCGTTTGAAAGGCACGATGAGATCGGGCAGCTCGCTCATCGGCTTCCATCCCCAGTCATCGAACTCCGCAGCGTGGCCGCCAGGAGGCGGATTGATCTTGATTTCGCTTTCGTCGCCGCGGAAGCGGAACGCGAACCATTTCTGCGTCTGGCCGCGATAGCGTCCCTTGAAGGCGATGCCGACCAGATCCTGCGGCAGGTCATAGTTGATCCAGCCAGGAGCTTCGGCCAGGAGATCGAGGCTTTTCATTCCGGTCTCCTCGTAGATCTCCCGCCTGGCCGCGACGAGCGGATCTTCGCCCTTGTCGATGCCGCCCTGCGGCATCTGCCAGAGCTGCGTCGTGCCGGAAAACTCGCTGTCCGGTTCGGCGATGCGATGCCCCACCCACACCAGGCCTTCACCGTTCAGCACCATGACGCCGACGCAGGGGCGATAAGGCAAGGTTTCAGGGTCGACCAGTTTGTTCTTAGCCATGCTCACTTCCGTTCCGGATCGATTGCCACCGCCGAGATCGGCACGATCTCGATGCCACGTTTCTTGGCTTCGTTCACCCAGGACACGACGGCATCGACGGTGACGTTGAAAGCCGAACCGGTGCCGACGGCATATCCTTTGGCGCGCGCGGTCGCTTCCAGCTCATCGAGCTTCTTCAGGATCGCGCCACGTTCCTGCACGCCATCGATCGCGGTGTCGGCAATGGCCAGCGGTACGCCGTCCTTCCTGGCAAGGTCCGGTGCGATGCTGCGGGCCGACGACCCGTCGTCCAGATACCCGATGCCTCGCTTGGCGAGTTCCGCCATCACCGGCCCGAATGCCTGTGGATCGGTGGAGAAGCGCGCACCCATGTAATTCATCACCGCCGTATAGTTCGTGGTGCGCGACAACACCCAACGCAGGTTCTTCAGGTTTTCTTCTTCACTGGCATCGACCGTCAGTGTGCTGCGGCCGGGATTCACATTGGGATAATCGAACGGTTCCAATGGCAATTGCATGACGATCTCATGGCCACGCCGGCGAGCCTCCTGCATCCAGCGGCCGATGCTGTTGCCTTGTGAGGCAAAGGCGAGCGTCACTTCGCCTGGCAGCTTGGCGATCGCCGACTGCGTGCCGGTCTGCGACACGGCGAGTCCGCCGATGACGATCGCGACACGGGCGCCGCGAGCGCCGGACCAGGGCCGGGCGTAGACATCGAACGGCCGCCGCCCATCTGCTGAACGGATCGGCAGGGGACCGCCTTCGCCGTCTTCGATCAGCGCCTTGTCGGGCAGGTGTGCGACGGACAGGTTCTGGCCCAAGGCGGAAGCGTCCTGGATGACGATGCCGGCCTGCCCACCCGTATCGGTAGGCTGGACGCGGATGATCTGCGGGCCGTCGGTCTTTTTCGGCTGCGCTGGGGGTTTTGGTGGTGCCGCTGGCGTCTGAGCCGCTGTTTCGACCGGCTTCACTTCCTGCGGCACAGGAGTGGCGATGACCACCGGTTTGCGGAACGGTTTTTCTCCAAAGGCAATCAAGGCCGAAGCGCCCACCGCCACCAGAACGACGAAGGCAGCCACGATCTGGCCGCGGCCGAACCGTCGCGCGGGACGCGGCGTGGACGCCCGGACAGACTGTCCAAGCGGGCGTTCGATCTCCTTGGTGAAATCAGCCAAGCCGCCAACCCCTGCCGCCTGCGCGGTGCGTCAATGCGGTGCACCGTTTTCGCGGAAACGGCGACCCGCATCAGTCCTTGTTCTTACGCAATTCCGGACGGAAAACCGCAACACGCCTTTCCTGGAATTTCCCTACGCAAGCCCCCGAATCAAACTGCCGGAACCTTGCGGTCCCGGCAGCATCGCATTGCTTGGTTCGAGCGGCCAGCGTCCTTTGGAAGAACCGCCGCTGAAGCGCCAGCTTACTGGTTCATCACCGCCTTGTCGGGGTTCGGCGGGAAGGCCGCATCGGTCTTTTCGCCGCGCAGCAGTTGTTCGGCGAAGATCAGCTGCAGGTCGTTCTTCGGATCCGGCGGCACATAGGCAGCGGAGCCGGAGCCCTGCGAGCTTTCCTCGACGCCCTTGATGTGACCCTTGAGGTCGGACTCGCCACGGGTCAGGTCGCGACCCTGGAGTTCCGGAGGTAGCGGCTGATCGACCTTGATGTCGGGCGTGATGCCCTTGCCCTGGATCGATTTACCGGACGGCGTGTAGTAGAGCGCCGTGGTCAGGCGGAGCGCGCCGTTCTCGCCGAGCGGGATGATGGTCTGCACCGACCCCTTGCCGAAGGACTGCGTTCCGACGACCGTCGCACGCTTCATGTCCTGCAGTGCTCCGGCAACGATTTCCGATGCGCTGGCCGAACCGCCGTTGACGAGCACCACCAGCGGCTTGCCGTCGATCTCGTCGGTCGTCTTGGACTTGGCATCGAAACGGGTGACGTCCTTCGGGTCGCGGCCACGCGTCGAAACGATCTCGCCGCGCTTCAGGAAGGCGTCGGAAACCGACACCGCCTGATCGAGCAGGCCACCCGGATTGAGCCGCAGGTCGAGCACATAGCCCTTCAGCTTGTCCTTCGGCACCTGTTTCTTGATCTCGGCGATGGCGTTCTGCATGTCGTCATAGGTCTTTTCGGTGAAGGACGTGATCTTCATGTAGCCGATGTCGTTCTCGACCCGGAATTTCACCGCCTTGACCTTGATGATGTCGCGAACCACCGTCAGTTCGATCGGCTTGTCGGCACCCTGGCGCAGGATGGTCAGCTTGATCGGCGTGTTGACAGCACCGCGCATCTTGTCGACGGCGTCGTTGAGCGTCAGACCGCGCACTTCGTCACCATCGATCTTGGCGATGTAGTCGCCGGCCAGGACACCGGCCTTGGATGCCGGCGTATCGTCGATCGGCGTGATGACCTTGACGAGATCGTTTTCCATCGTGACCTCGATGCCGAGGCCGCCGAACTCGCCCTTGGTCTGCACGCGCATGTCCTGCGCCTGCTCGGAGTTCATGTAGGACGAATGCGGGTCGAGCGACGACAGCATGCCGTTGATCGCATTTTCCACCAGCGACTTGTCATCCGGCGGCGTCACGTACTGCGCGCGCACGCGCTCGAAAATATCGCCGAAAATGGCGAGTTGCTTATAGGTGTCGGAGCCTGCCGCGTTCGCCGCCGAGCTTGGAACCCCATAAACCAGGCTCATGGCAGACGCGCCCATCAGCGCGCCGGCAACCAAGAGCGACAGTTTCCGCATCATCTTACGTCCTTCCAGAAAATCGCTCCGCCCACCATGGGTTAGGATCGACGGGTTTTCCATCCTTGCGGAACTCGATGTAGAGCTCCAGCGCGGTATTTCCATTCTGCGTTGCCGATGTGCTCGCTACGCGGGCCTCGCCCATGGTTCCGATCGGCTCGCCCGCGAGCACGGCCTGGCCAGCCGCTACGTTCAATTTGCTCATTCCCGCCAGAACGACATGATAGCCGTCGCCGGCATTCAGGATCAAGAGTTGTCCATAGGAACGAAATGGTCCTGCATAGAGGACGCTCCCATCCGCCGGTGCCGTCACGATGGCGCCCGATTGTGTCGCAACCATGTCGCCTTGCATGGTGCCGCCGGTGCCGTCCTCGCCGCCGAAACGACGACGCACCTTGCCGGTGACCGGCAGCGAGACCTGCCCCTGCATGGCTGAGAACGGCACGGACGAAGCGAGGCGATTCGCTTCCGGAACGGCGGCGGCAGCTGCGTTGGCATCGGCACCGGCCTGGGAAGCCGCATTCTGCCTGGCTTTTTCGTCCGCCTTGCGCGTCTTTTCCGCTTCTGCGTCCAGGGAAGCGATCAGGTCTTTCAGGCTTGAGGCCTTTGCCGCCAGATCGTGCGCCTTTTTCTGCTCGTCGGCCAGGGCAGTCTCGGTTTCGGTCTGCAACCTTCCCTTGGCCTGCAGCAGCAGATTGAGCCGCTGCTTCTCGGCCAGCTGATCGGTTACCGCCGCGGCCAAGCGCGTGCGTTCCGCCTCGATCGAGACCGTCACCCGCGACAGTTCCTTCAGTTCGGTCATGACGATGTCGGTTCGGTGCCGCAATTCCGGTACCACGGCGCCAAGAAGAATGGCGCTGCGCACCGAAGACAGCGCATCTTCCGGCTTTACCAGAATGGCCGGAGGCGGGTTGAGCCCCATGCGCTGCAACGCACCGAGCACTTCCGCCAGCACGTCGCGACGCGCGGCGAGCGACTCGCGCAGCTTCTTTTCCTGATCCTTCAGGCCGCCGAGTTTGCCGCTGATGTCCTCTATATCCTGTCCAAGCTTCTGCTCGGTCTTGGCCGACTGTATCAGCGCTGCCGTGATCGAGGCCGAATCCTTCTTCACCGTCGCGATATCGGCGGCCAGTTTGCCCAGGCGCTCGGCGGAAAGCGTGATTTCCTTGGAAACCCGCTCATATTCGACGCGGCTTTCTTCCGCACCGGTCGTGGTATCCAACGTGTTTTCCGCCCGCGCCGAAAACGACACGACAAGCGCGGCAGCAACCAGGCAGCCGCGCATGAAGCGGGGGGTCGATTTCGTACGCTCAAACATGGAAGCCTGACTGTATTTCCGGCTTCGTTAACGAACCATCAACCATAAATGTTCGCTCGCCCCTGCCCGCAGGCCTTCTCGGACCGCAATGGGGCGAAAATCGGTCGGATGGGTTGCCACCACAGCAATTCCAGCAAAAGTGCGCAGCCGTTTTGCGTCCGGAAATTGCGTCAAAACAAGAGATAAAGCGCTTCCGTTTCTCACGGAAACGCGGAAACGCTCCAAGTTTTGTTTTGCCGCATTTTTGTAACGCCAAGTGATCCCACTTGGCCACAAAATACCCTGTCATGATCGGTGGTAAGGATGCCCGGCAAGGATCGTTCCCGCCCTGTAGAGCTGTTCGCCCAGCATGACCCGCACCAGCTGGTGCGGCCAGGTCATCGCGCCCAACGACACCACCAGATCGGCCTGATCGCGCAATGACTGATCGTGACCGTCAGCGCCACCAATGGCAATGACCACTGCTTTGCGGCCACCGTCGCGGAACAGTCCGATGCGACCGGCGAACTCTTCGGAGGAAAAAGACCGTCCCCGCTCGTCGAGCAGGATCAAAGCGCCGCCGGGCTGCAACTGGGTCTGCAGCTTCTGGCCTTCCTCGCGCCGGCGTTCGCTGGCGGTCTGGCCACGGCTCTCCGGAATCTCGGTGACACCGGAAAATTCAAGCCCGAGCGCCGGACCGCTTTTGGCGAAGCGGTCGAAGTAACGAGCTGCCAAATCTCTTTCGGGGCCGGCTTTCATCCGGCCCACGGCATATATGATGATCTTCATCCTGCCTCTAGAGCGTTTCCGTTTTAACGGAAACGCGGAAACGCTCTAACCCTTAGTTTTCACGCAATTCCGGACGGAAAACCGCTGCGCACTTTTCCTGGAATTGCTCCAAGGAGCCTCACGGCTCAGTGGAGGGTCTCTTCTTCAAGGTCGGGTGCCTGCCACATCTTTTCAAGATTGTAGAAGTCACGCACCTCGGGTCGGAAGACATGGACGATGATATCGCCTGAATCGATCAGCACCCAGTCGGCGCTGGCCAGCCCCTCGACGCGCGCGTCGCCGTAGCCGGCGTCCTTGAGCGCTTTGAGGAGATGATCGGCAACCGCCGTGACATGACGGTTTGACCGGCCCGACGCGACAACCATGTAGTCGCCGAGGCTCGATTTTCCCTGGATGTCGATGGAGACGATGTTTTCGGCCTTGGAGTCTTCCAGACTGGCAAGGACTGTCCTGATGGCGCGGGCCGAGGCGTCGATGTCGCCTATCCCGGCCGCCGAAGGCACGATGTCGGCCTTCTTCCGCAGTGCTGTTCTCAGTGTCTTTCCTTTCGCGACAAGAACAACGAAGTCACCAACAAAATCAGGTGACGCTAAATAGATAGGCAGAGTCGCATTGCAGTTTCAAGACAAGCCAGGTCACACTTGTCCATCAAAGTGCTGATCTTTCTTGGAAAACCGCTATTTCTTCGCCGCCTGCCGGATCGCGGTCGACGACAGCAGCGATCGCGGGCCGTGGATGAAGGTCCAGGCCGGCGCCCGCATATGCGCAAGAATAGGTGCATCCCCCTCATCGACCCGGGCGTAGTCGAAGGTCTTGGCGACGACCGACGACAGGAAGGACAAGGTCGCTCCCGGCCGGTCGATGACCGCGATCGGGAAGGTCATGGCGATCTGTCGCCAGCGTTGCCAATGGTGGAAGTCGCGCAGCGAATCCGCTCCCATGATCCAGACGAAATCGACGCCCGGATTCTTGGCGCGTATCAACGCCAGCGTGTCGGCTGTGTAGCGTATGTGATGGCTGGCCTCGAACGCCGTCACCTTGATGCGCGGGTTCCGGGTGATCTTTTCCGAAAGGCGGATGCGCTCGGCGAGTGGCGCGAGTTCGCGCGTGCTCTTCAGCGGATTTCCCGGCGTGACGATCCACCAGAGCTGGTCGAGGGCGAGCTTCCTCAGCGCGATCTCGGCTACCAGCGAATGGCCGGCATGGGGTGGGTTGAACGAGCCGCCGAACAGCCCGACCTGCATGCCCTTTTCGACATAGGGCATGCGCAGATATCGCACCGGGACGCCGTCGTCCTTGCGCAAGGATTCCGTCCCTTGGCCGGTGCCGGTCGGAGGTCCGTCCGATTTCAAATTCTGGTCCCCAACCGCTTTCCAGGACGCCGGCGCCGCTCTAGGCCCGCACCTGCCCGTTGCCGCGCACGCGATATTTGAACGAGGTGAGCTGTTCCACGCCGACCGGCCCGCGCGCGTGCATCTTGCCGGTGGCGATGCCGATCTCGGCGCCCATGCCGAACTCGCCGCCGTCGGCGAATTGTGTCGAAGCGTTGTGGAGCAGGATGGCGGAATCGATCTCGTTGAAGAAGCGCTCCACGGCCGCGGCATCCTCGGCGACGATCGCCTCGGTGTGATGCGATGAGAACGTTTCGATGTGGTCGATGGCGCTGCCGACGCCGTCGACCAGCTTCACCGCGATGATGGCATCGAGATACTCCGTCACCCAATCGGTATCCGTTGCTGGTATCGCATTGGAGAAAGCCTTCAGCACATCGGCATCGGCGTGGATTTCGCAGCCGGCGGCGCGCAAGGCCTCCAGCACCGGAATGAGATGTGTGGAAGCGACGGCGCGGTCGACCAGAAGCGTTTCCGCCGCCCCGCAGATACCGGTGCGCCGCATCTTGGCGTTGACCGCGATCTTCACCGCCATGTCGAGATCGGCCGACCTGTCGATGTAAAGATGGCAGATGCCTTCCAGATGCGCGAACACCGGAACACGCGCCTCGCTCTGCACGCGCTCGACAAGGCTGCGCCCGCCACGCGGAATGATCACGTCCAGGTTGCCGGACAAGCCCTTCAGCATCTCGCCGACCGCGGCGCGATCGGTGGTCGGCACCAGCTGGATCGCGTCCTGCGGCAATCCGGCGGCCTTCAGCCCTTCGACCAGGCCGGCATGGATGGCGGCGGACGAATTGATCGAGTCGGACCCGCCGCGCAGGACCACGGCATTGCCAGCCTTCAGGCACAATGCTCCGGCATCCGCCGTCACGTTCGGGCGGCTTTCATAGATGACGCCGATGACGCCGAGCGGCGTGCGCACGCGCTCGATATGCAGGCCGTTGGGCCGATCCCATTCGGTGATCACGTCGCCGACCGGGTCCTTCAGCGCCGCGATCTCGCGAATACCGTCACTCATCGCGCGGATACGCGCCGGATTGAGCTTCAGCCGGTCCATGAAGGAGGGCGACAGCCCTGCCTCCTCGCCATTCGCCACATCGATGGCATTGGCTTCCAGAATCGCCCCTTCATTGCGCAGGAGAGCATCCGCCATGGCGGAGAGAGCGGCATTCTTGGCAGCTGTCGAAGCGATCGCCAGCGGTCGCATGGCAGCCCGTGCCTTGCGACCGATTGCGGCCATCAGCTGGGCCGTGTCCGCCGCCGACCCTTCATGCAGCTTGAGCATGCTCATTCTCCACCTTGCCCGCCGGCATGGCTGACCACCAGATCGTCGCGGTGGATCATTGCCGAACGCGCCTCATAGCCGAGCACCGTTTCGATCTCGGCCGTCTTGAGACCGGCGATTCTTACGGCATCGGCGGCATCATAGGCAACCAGACCACGCGCGATCTCGCGGCCATCGGGCGACAGGATCGCAACCGTATCGCCGCGCGCGAAATTGCCGCTCACCAGTTTCACGCCCGCCGGCAGCAACGACTTGCCCGACATCAGCGCGCCGACAGCGCCGGCATCCACGGTCAGCCGACCGGCCGGTTCCAGCTGGCCGGCAATCCAGGTCTTGTAGCCCTTCACAGGCGTCGGGCTCGGCTTGAAGAAGGTGGCGCGTTCGCCGCGTTCGATCGCCATTAGCGGCGACAGTCGCGTGCCCGAAGTGATGACCATGGCGGTACCCGCCGCGTTGGCGATCTTGCCGGCATCGAGCTTTGTGCGCATGCCGCCGCGCGACAGTTCGGAAGCCGCGGCACCCGCCATCGCCTCGATATCCGGTGTGATGCGCTCGACCACCGGAATGAACGCGGCATTTGGATCGCGCGCCGGTGGCGCCGTATAAAGCCCGTCGATGTCGGAAAGCAGCACCAGAAGGTCCGCACCCATCATCGTCGCCACCCGCGCCGCCAGGCGGTCGTTGTCACCATAGCGGATCTCGGACGTCGCTACCGTATCGTTCTCGTTGATGACGGGTATGGCTTTCATCTTGAGCAAGGTCGAGATGGTGGCGCGCGCATTGAGGTAACGCCGGCGCTCCTCGGTATCACCTAGGGTGAGCAGGATCTGGCCCGATTTCAGCCCATGACCGCCAAGGGCGTCCGACCATGCGCCGGCAAGGGCGATCTGCCCGACAGCGGCAGCGGCCTGGCTTTCCTCAAGCTTCAACGCCCGTTTGCCAAGTCCCAGGATCGTGCGGCCAAGCGCGATGGCGCCCGAGGACACGACAAGCACTTCCGCGCCGCCGGCGGCCAGGGTGCCGATATCCTGCGCCAGCGAGGCCAGCCATTCGCGCTTCAGCCCGGTGGTGCGGTCGACGAGCAGCGCCGAACCGATCTTGACCGTGATGCGGCGGTATTTCTTCAGAGACTGCACGGACATGCCCTACCGTTCCCAGCGCGTCTCGGCCTTTGCCGGCACGGCGCCGCGAGCCTCGGCCACCACGGTCATCAGCGCGCGCAGCACCGCTTCGACACCTTCGCCGGTGACCGCAGACACCAGCAACGGCGTGCGTCCTGCCGCGCGTTTCAGCGAGGCCAGCTTCTTCTTGCGTGCATCGTCGTCCAGCGTGTCGACCTGAGAAAGCGCGACGATCTCGACCTTGTCCTCCAGCCCGTTGCCGTAGGCCTCCAGTTCCTTGCGCACGGTCTTGTAGGCCTTGCCGGGGTTTTCTTCCTGCGCCGAAACCAGGTGCAGCAGCACGCGGTTGCGCTCGACATGGCCGAGGAAGCGGTCGCCGATGCCGACGCCCTCATGTGCACCCTCGATCAGGCCCGGGATGTCGGCCAGCACGAATTCGCGCGCGTCGATGCGTGCCACGCCGAGACCCGGATGCAGCGTCGTGAACGGATAATCGGCGATCTTCGGCTTCGCGGCAGTGACCGCTGCCAGGAAAGTCGACTTGCCGGCATTGGGCAGGCCGACCAGCCCGGCATCGGCTATCAGCTTCAGCCGCAGCCATATCGTCAGTTCCTCACCTGGCAGGCCGGGATTGGCACGCCGCGGCGCCTGGTTTGTCGACGTCTTGAAATGCTGGTTGCCAAAACCGCCATTACCGCCGGCAGCGAGACGGAAGCGCTGTCCCTCTTCGGTCAGGTCGCAGATCAGCGTCTCATTATCCTCGGCATAGATCTGCGTGCCGGCCGGCACTCGCAGCGTCACATCGGCGCCCTTTGCGCCGCTGCGGTTGCGGCCCATGCCATGGACGCCGGTCTTGGCGCGAAAATGTTGCTGGTAGCGATAGTCGATCAGCGTGTTCAGACCGTTGACCACCTCGACCCAGACATCGCCGCCACGACCGCCATCGCCACCGTCGGGCCCGCCGAATTCGATGAATTTCTCGCGCCGGAACGAGACGGAACCCGCGCCCCCATCGCCGGAACGGATGTAAACCTTGGCCTGATCGAGGAATTTCATCGGAAGACGCGATTTCTGTTGCTATGGAGTTTCATGAACCTGTCTGCTCTAAACCATGGAAAGGCCTAGAGCGAGAGCGGGCCCGGCCGATTTTGCGACCGGAGGCGGGAGAGTTCGTTATGAGGATTGTCACTTACAACGTCCAGTACGGCATCGGCCTCGACGGTCGTTACGATCTCGGCCGCATCGCAGACGCCGTGCGCGGCGCCGACGTCATCGCCCTGCAGGAGATCTCGCGCAACAACCCGCGCAATGGCGGACACGACATGGTTGCCGCGATCGGCGAGGCATTGCCGGATTATTTTGCCGTCTACGGTTCCAATTTCGAGGCGAATATCGGCTCTTCGATCGTTGGCGGCCGCGCCCGCACGGTGACGTTTCAGCTCGGCAACATGGTGCTGTCGAAAACGCCGATCCATCTGTCGCGCAACCTGCTTCTGCCGCGAAGCCGCTCCGTCGGTACCATGAACTTCCAGCGCGGCGCCATTGAAGCCCTGATCGAGACACCGCTCGGCTTCGTGCGCTTCTACTCGGCCCATCTCGACCATCGCAATCCCGTCGAGCGCGCCAGGCAGATCCGCTTCCTGCGCGACCGCGTGCTCAACTATGCGCTCGAAGGCGGCGGCCTGAGCGGCCTCGACGAGATCGGCCTGCCGGAACCGCCATGCCCCGAGGCTTTCGTGGTGATGGGCGACTTCAACATGCTGGCCGGCTCGCCCGAATATGTCGATTTCGCCGGCCTGCCCGATCACGAATTCGGCCTGCATCTCAGCGCCGACCTCGCTGTCGATGCCGCCGTACGGCTCGATGCCGGAGAGGCGGACCTCGTCACATGGGTCGACCCCGACCGACCGCAGGACGAAAGCCGCCACAAGCGCATCGACTATATCTTCACCAGCGCCTCGCTGGCCGGTTCGCTGAAACGCCTTTGGGTCGACCGCAAGGCGGACGGCTCCGACCATCTGCCTGTCTGGCTCGAAATGGGCTGACCTACATCGTTGTTCGCCAGGCATCTCTGTTTGCCTTGTCGATGATCGCCATGGTGATCGTGTCGCAGTAGCGTCCGTCGATGCAGATCGCATCGCGTTCCACGCCTTCCTGCACGAAGCCGACCTTCCGGTAGAGGGCGATGGCTCTTGCATTGTCGGCATGGGCGGACAGTTCGATGCGCACGAAGCCTTGTCGGCGCGCTGCTGCAAGCGTCGTTTCGATCAGCAGACGGCCAAGCCCGCGACTGCGATAAGCCGGGATGATCCCCATGCCGAGCGCTCCACGATGTGCGTGGATCGGCCTTTCGTAGCGCGAGATATCGCACCAGCCGACGACCTCGTCCTCCACCACCGCCACGAACTGCGGATTGCGCGTCTCGATCATGCCGCGCACGAAATCGCGTGTCGCCGGCAGCGGCGGCGCTTCCAGGAAGGCGAGATATCTGCGCTCGCGCGCTACGGTATCGAGCGCACGATGAAAGCTCTCGATGTGGGTCTCGGCCATCGCCACGATGGTAGGTTGTGTTGCGTCGTTCATCGTCTTGCTCTTTGCCGGTCCGGCATTGGCGGCATGTTTGAACGCCGCCAATCGGCCGAATTACAATCGCACCCAGCTTCTCAGGCTCGCCCAGGTCTTGCGGTCGAGCCGGTAGCGCTCGACCGGCACCTGGCCGGCAACCATCGAATTCAGCATGCCCTGCCCGGCATACTGGAAGCCGCACTTGTGGATGACCCGGCGTGAGGCCGGATTGATCACCCGGGTCGAGGCCTGCAGGACCGGGATCGTCGTGCGGGTGAAGGCGAGATCGACAAGGGCGTGCGCTGCCTCGGTGGCGTAGCCGCGCTTCCAGTGCGGCTCACCGATCCAGTAACCCAGTTCCAGGCCACGGTCGGTGCTGTTCAGCCCGGCGCAGCCGATGAAGGCGCCGTTCTCGGCAAGGGTCAGCGCATAGACGATGCCGCCGCGCGGCGCACGCGCCATGGCCAGGAAGCTGCGGGCTTCCTCAACGCCGTAGGGATGCGGCATGCGGGCAAGCATTTCGGCGACATGACGGTTGTCGGCAAGCGCCACCAGTTGATCGATATCCGCTTCGCACGGCGCCCGCATCACCAGGCGTTCGGTGCGCAGCACCGGGTTATCGATCGTGAAGCCTCCGTCGTCCGTATAGTCCGCTTCGGCAACCATGTTGAAAGTCCTCCAGGCACGAGAAAAAGGGGAGATGGTCACCCATCTCCCCTGATCCTTTTCCTGGCTTGGCCAGACACCGGTTCCCGAGATGGGGTGCCGGTGTCGTGGTGCGGAACCGGCTACTCCGCGGCCTTAAGAGTCGGATTCACCGACACGTAGGTTCGGCCATTGGCTTTTTTGTTGAAGGCTACGACGCCGGCTTCCAGCGCAAACAGGGTATGGTCCTTGCCCATGCCGACATTGGTGCCGGCATGCCACTTGGTGCCACGTTGACGAATAATGATGTTGCCTGCGATGACGGCTTCGCTGCCGAACTTCTTCACGCCAAGGCGCTTGGATTCCGAATCGCGACCGTTGCGCGACGAACCGCCAGCTTTCTTGTGTGCCATTTCATTGCTCCTTTGCGCCGCGGGGGCGCCTCAAAACCCTTATGAACGCGTTCGCGTTCCGTTTCAAGACTGCTCGGGCGACATCGCCGCCCCAGAAGTCTTATTCAGCGGCGTCCTCAGCCTTGGCCTTCTTCGGCGCAGCCTTCTCCTTCTTGGGAGCGGCTTCGGCCTTGGCCTCTGCTGCAACTTCCGCCTTCACCTCGGCCTTGGCAGCCGCCTTCTTGGAAGGCTTGGCACCAGCGACCAGAATTTCGGAGATGCGCACGGTGGTCTGCAGCTGGCGGTGGCCGATCTTGCGGCGCGAATTCTGCCGGCGGCGCTTCTTGAAAGCGATGACGGTGCGGTTCTTGCCCTGCTCGACGACTTCGGCGGTGACCACCGCGCCGTCGACGAACGGAGCGCCGATCACGACATTCTCGCCTTCGCCATGCGCCAGAACCTGGCCGATTTCGACGACGTCGCCGACATTGGCCTCGAGCTTCTCGATCTTGAGCACATCGTTGGCGGCAACACGATACTGCTTGCCGCCCGTTTTGATGACTGCGAACATTTTTTGCCTTTCGCTGTTCGGTCGGCCTTTTTGAACCGCTTGTCCTTTTCGGGGCGGTTCGGCCGTCTTTTTGTCAGTCTGCGGGTTCAAAAAACAAGCGGCGCGGAGAATCCCCACGCTGAATGCGGGCCGTCCATAACCGCAGCTTCGCGGTGAGTCAAGGCGAAGCCCAGCCGGCTTCACCAAAAAGGGCCGAAATCAGGCCATTTAGGGCCTTGTGTCCTGGCGAAGCAGCCGTTATCTAGTGCGCCGCGCCGGCAAGGCCGACCACGCTGCGGAGAAGTGGCTGAGTGGTTGAAAGCACCGCACTCGAAATGCGGCATACTCGCAAGGGTATCGGGGGTTCGAATCCCTCCTTCTCCGCCATCCAATCTTCCCAGCAGATACCATTTTCTGAGATTTCTGCTTCTTCTTGTGCAATACGACACCACGAAGATGTCGCCGCAAGGTCTGACAGCCTGATATCTTTATCTCCGCGGCGACGGCGCTTAAGTCTATCGTCGGACCATGCCGGCCGACTATCGCATTCGGGCCACAGCACGCGCCTTGTCCTTGTGATCCCTGAATCTAGAAAATGGAGACGGAGCCCTCCCTTGCAAGCCACCGACGTTTCGCGCGCCGTGGCTGCGGCCAAATCGACAGCCTCGGCGTTGGGCCTGACGGTCGATGATGCGGTTGTCCTCCAGAATTCGAACAAGCTCACCTTGCGCCTTCTGCCCGGTGACATCCTTGCCCGAGTCGGACTCCTGGGAGATCAGGTACTGCAGTTCGAGGTCGAGCTTGCCGGGCTGCTCGCTAAGAGCGGCAGCCCTGTTGCCGCGCTCGATCCTCGCATTCCGCCGCGTGTCTACGAGCGCGATGGTTTCGCGGTTACATTCTGGACCTACCATGCGTCCGTGACGCCTCACGTAGCGCCGGTCGATTACGCGCGTTCTCTACGGCGCCTGCACATCGGCATGCGGAAGATCGAGATGGCCACGCCGCGCTTCACGGATCGGGTCGCGGAAGCAGAGCGGCTCCTGGCCAACCGTCACCTGACGCCTGAACTGGCCGATGTGGACCGGGCATTTCTCGGCAGCATGTTGCAGAGCCTCACGCAAACGATTCTCGATTGCGGCGCCGCGGAGCAGTTGCTGCACGGCGAACCACATCCGGGCAATGTGCTCAGCACCGGGTTCGGGCCGCTGTTCATCGACCTCGAGACATGTTGCCGTGGACCGGTGGAGTTCGACCTGGCGCATGTGCCCGATACGGTCGTCGAGCATTATCCGGACGTCGATCCGGTGCTGCTGAGCACATGCCGCGCCCTGGTCCTCGTGATGGTCGCGGCGTGGCGGTGGGACGCGGGCGACCAATTTCCCAACGGCCGGCACTGGGCTGAACAGCTCATCCGCACCCTGCGTAAGGGGCCGCCGTGGCCATCGCTCGACGCGATGACACGGCGCCTCGCCGGATCGTAGACCAAGCGCTGCGCCGTGATTTTCATCCGGCCTGTCGCGAGATCAGGCAGGAACATAGGTCAGCCGGATCACATCCTCGCCAATCCGATCATTCGCCACAAGGCGGAGCCGTGGCCTGGGCGCGGCGAAGAATGGTTTGCCGTGGCCAAGCACAACGGGATGGACGTACAGTCGATACTCATCGACAAGTCCGAGATCCGTCAGACTTCGCGCCAGGTCCGGTCCGGAAACGGTGATCTCCCCGACGAGTTGCGCCTTCAGGTCACGCACCACCGTCTCCAGGTCACCTCCGACGAGCGTGGCATTGGGGCCAACCGACTCCAACGTGCTCGATACGACCCACTTCGGCAGGCTCCGCCACGCCACCGCGAATTCGCGTAGCTCCGGGGTCCACTCGGAATGGTCTTCGTCCCAGTAGCGCATGACCTGATACATGCCGCGGCCATACACACTGCCGGCCAGGCCGCGCACGTGCTCTATCCAGTGACGAAAAAGTACGGGATCCGGCGCAAATTTCTCGTGGTCGACATAGCCGTCCAGGGACTGGTTCATTGCGAACACGAGCTTGGCCATGCCACTTCCCTTCCACGCAGCCACATATCTGCTTGCATTATGCAATCGGATATGTGGCAAAATCAACCGATCTGGACTTTGTCGTGCAGAACACCCGAAATTCCGGCCTCACGGTCAACCGATCGCCCGCAGTTCGGCCCAATCGCTGCTCGCAATCCTCGCGAAATCATACAGAAACTCTCTGCTACCGGCTTGCCCATCCAGCAATCTTGCGCAGAGTGCGAAGGCGCAAGCCCGAGGGCGAACGGCCTTCGACTTGAGCGAACCTCGCAGGCAGGCAATGGGGCAACGCATGGTGGTCAGGATGCTTCCTTCCGGTCGAAGCATCACCGCGCTCGCCATCCTCAATTTTTTCCTGGCGGATGCGAGGGACGGCCTGGGTCCATTCCTGGACGCGTTTCTGGCCACGAATGGCTGGTCCGCCATCACATTGGGGGCCATCGCTACGGTCGGAGGACTGGTTGGCCTGCTGGTCACGCCTTTGTGTGGCGCCCTTGTCGATGGCTCGACCCGGAAACGTGCTCTCGTCGGAGGCCCGGTCATTCTGGTCACCGTCGCAGCGCTCGTGACCCTCGCCTTCCCTCAGGCAGCGGTGGTCTGGATTGGCCAGATCGGAACCGCGGTCGTGGGAGCAGTGATCGGGCCTGCCCTTGCCGGCCTGACCCTGGGCCTCGTCGGCGAACGCATGTTTTCCCGGCAGATTGCCCGTAATGAATTCTGGAACCATACGGGAAATGTCGTGTCGCTTCTGGCCGTCTACGTGATTGTCGGACTTTACGGCCAGCCAGGCATTGTCGGATTGATGATCCTTACCGGCATTGGCGCGCTGGCAGCGGTCACCGCAATCGATCCAAAGCATATCGACCATCAGGTCGCGCGCGGGCTGGCCCACGACGAGGGCGCGCCGGGACCATCGGGCTTCAAAGTCCTTTTCGAAACCCGCGGGCTTGTCTTGCTGGGGCTGATCATGATGGCGTTCCATTTTGCCAATGCGCCAATGAGCCGGTTGAGCGCACAGCAGTTTTCCATCGAGTTGGGCACGCCCTTTCGAACCACGGCCATCATCACCGGCGTGGCGCAGCTCTCCATGATTGCGATGGCCGCCCTTGCACCTTTCGCAATCCGCAGGTTCGGCCTTGGCGCGGTTATGCTCGTGGCACTTTGCGCCTTGCCTCTGCGCGGATTGCTCGCGGGTTCGTTCACCGGATTTTGGGTGGTGTACCCCGTGCAGTTTCTGGATGGCGTCGGCGCCGGCCTGCTGGGGATCGTGACGCCGGTGGCCGCGGAACGACTTCTCTCAGGCACGGGCCGCTTCAATGTCGGCTTTGCCGCCGTCATGATGCTGCAGGGGGTCGGGGCTTCTCTCAGCAACGTTGTCGCCGGATGGCTCACCGCGGTGGGTGGCTATGCGCTCTCCCATCAGACGGGTGCCGGGATCGCACTCATTGCAATCGCCGTATTCCTGGTCTTCCGCAACCAGGTCATCGTACCCAAGCCGGCTGAGGGAAATCCCTGATGGCCTCCCGTTTCAGCCTGGCGTCGTAGTCAGGGTTGCAACAGCTGGATTCCGAAGATCCTCGACGCCGACGATCAGTTGCTGCACGCGCCTGTTCAGCAGGGCAATGTTCCTGGATGTGTCGTGCAGTTCCCGCAGAAGTTTCGCCGGATCATACCTGATGGGCTCCTCCGGCGCACTTCCAACACCGGTGAGGAGCCAGATCGGGCTGACGCCCAGAATTCCGGCCATGGTGGTCAATCGATTGGCCCTCAGCTCGGCACGATCGCATTCCCAGGCGGTCCAGCTCGAGGTCAGGACGCCCAGCGCTTGCGCGGCTCGCGCGACCGAGAGCCCCGCGAATTCGCGAGCAAGCGATATCCGTCCGCCCAGGGTGTCGGCGGAAAAGTCGGCATGATGATGGGACACGTTTCGGTCTCCTTTTAGAAAAATGAGGGCAGCGGCTGGCGTCGCTCCGGCACAGGAGACGGCGGCAATCGCCGCCGCCCGCGAAGCAGTCACTTCGGGATTATCCCTCCACCCATTTCTTCACCTGGTCAGGGTGATCGGCGATGTATTTGTCGACCGCATTTTCGTAGGAGGTTTCCTGGGCATCGAACATCGCTGCCTCGAGCTCGGGGATCGGCAGGTTGATGCGCGAAAGCAGCTCCGCGACCTTGGGGTTCTCTTCCTTGAACCCCTTGCGGGCGAGGATGTCGATATGCTCGGCCTTGCCGAGCGAACCCTTGGGGTCCTCGATATAGCGCAGCTTGTATTTGCCGAACATCCAGTGCGGGCTCCAGGCGGTGGCGACGAACCACTTCTCGGAACGCATGGCACGGTCGACGGTGGTCAGCATGCCGGCCTCGCTGGAAATCTTCAGCTTGTAGTCCAGGCCGTAGTCCTTGACCGCCTGCTCGGAAAGCCGTGTCAGGCCGGCGCCCGGATCGATGCCTTGCACCTCGCCGCCAAACTTCTGCTTCACCTCGTCCTTTTTCAGGTCTTCGATCGAGCTGATTTCGCTTTCCGGAATGTATGCCGGAACGACCCAGCCCAGTTTTGCGCCGTCATAGACGGTGCCGAGCGTCTCGACCTTGGATTCCACGCGCTTGAAATAGTCGGCGTGGGTCTGCGGCAGCCAGGCCATCATCATGGCATCGATGTCGCCGCGGCTGACACCCTGGTAGAGCGGAGCGACGTCCGTCTGCACGAGTTCGACCTTCTGGCCGAGCTTGTCCTGGATGAGCTTGGCTGCGAGCTTGGTGACGAATTCCGCATCCGACCACGCAGCCCAGCCCAGCCTCACAGGCTTGCCCTCCTGTGCGGACGCCGCCGTGGCCATGCTACCCGCCACAAGTGCGGCAAGCCCGATACGTGTGAGTGTCCTGAACATCTCTTCTCCTTCGTATTCTGGAAATTCAAGCCGCGGCGGAACGCTGCTTGCCATCGGCCGGAACGTGATCCGGCGAAGTTTGCGGTCCGCCCGTGGCTCTGCCGGAAGCAAGAAAGCTCAGAAAGCCGGAGCTGCCCTTGCCCAAACTCTGGGTGATGCGATCAAGCACAACAGCCAGGATGACGACGGCCAGCCCGCCTTCGAAGCCGGCGCCCACGTCGAGACGCTGGATGCCTGTCAGCACATGGTTGCCGAGCCCGCCCGCGCCGATCATCGAGGCGATGACGACCATCGAAAGCGACAGCATGATCGTCTGGTTCACGCCGGCCATGATCGAAGGCATGGCGTTCGGCAACTGCACCTTGAACAGCAACTGCGAAGGCGTGCAGCCGAAGGCCAGTCCCGCCTCGATGAATTCGGCATGCACCTGCCGGATGCCGAGATTGGTCAGGCGCACCACAGGCGGCATGGCGAAGATCACAGTGGCGATGGTTCCAGGCACCGCACCCAGGCCGAAGAACATCGCGGCAGGGATCAGATAGACGAAGGCCGGCATCGTCTGCATCAGGTCGAGCACAGGCCGCAGCAGGCTCGCCGCCCTGTCGGAGCGCGCCATGGCGATGCCAGCCGGAATGCCGACGACCACGGCGATGACGGTGGCCGAAAGCACCAGCGACAGTGTCTCCATGGTGCCCTGCCAGAGGCCCATGTGATCGACCAGGGCAAGCGCCAGCAAGGCGAAGACGGCGAACTTCCATCCCACCCGCCACAGCGACAGCATCGCCAGTATGGCGATACCCGCTATCGGAGGAATGCCCACCAGCGCGCCCTGGATACCGTCGGTGACGAAACCGATAGTCGCGGCGATCACGTCCAGCACCGGGGTGAAGTTGTCGAGGATATAATTGACGACGACGTCGGCGCCATGGCCGACACTGAAATTGAGATCCATGGTACTTCCTTTCGGCTCAGCGCATGACCCCGAAAATCGGAACCGATTTTCGGAAAGGATCATGCGCCAAATCAAAGTGTTAGAGCGACCTTTGCGCGTCCGAATGGACGCGCGGCGCTCTAACCGGCCCGGTCGAGCGTTTCCAGAAGCGCCGACTTGCTGATGGAGCCGACATAGCGGCCGTGCTCGTCAACCACGGGCACGGGCCAGCGGCTTTCGGCGACACGGCCGAGCACGTTGGACAAGGGTTCTCCGGCAGCGATCGGCTCCACGCCTTCCAGGAAGGCGTTGCGATAGGGCTCGCTGGTTTTGGTCCTGACCTTTTCGATCAGTGCATCCTGGCTGACCATGCCGTGAAACTTCCTGTCGCGGCCGACAACGATGGCCACGTCGCGCCCGGACTGCTCCATCTGCTCCAGCGCAGCCGCCACGGAGACGCCCTGCCGGTCGATGATGGTGAGCTGTGTCTTGCGGGCGATGTCACCGGCTTTGAACACCTGCGAGACGTCCACGTTGCGGAAGAAAGACCGCACATAGTCGTTGGCGGGCTTCGAGACGATTTCGTCCGGGGTGCCGACCTGCACGACCTCGCCGTGCTGCATGATGCAGATACGGTCACCGATGCGCATGGCCTCGTCGAGGTCGTGGCTGACGAAGACAACCGTGCGGTTCTGTTCCGCCTGAAGGCGCATCAGTTCGTCCTGCATCTCGGTGCGGATCAACGGATCGAGCGCAGAAAAGGCTTCATCCATGAGCAGGATGGTCGGTTCGCTGGCCAGCGCCCGCGCCAGACCGACGCGCTGCTTCATGCCGCCTGACAGCTCATCCGGCCTGTTGTTCGCATAAGACTTCAATCCGACCGCATCGAGCGCGGCCAGCGCCCTCTCGGTACGCTCGGTCTCGCTCACACCGGCGATCTCCAATCCGAAGGCAGCATTGCTGAGCACGGTACGATTGGGAAGCAGGGCGAATGACTGAAACACCATGCTCATGTCGCGCCGCCTCAGCTCGATCAGCTCGCGCCTGGACATTTTCGTGATGTCACGGCCGTCTATCTCGACGGCACCGGCGGTCGGCTCGATCAGGCGGTTCAAGAGGCGCAGCAGCGTCGACTTGCCGGACCCGGACAGGCCCATGATGACAAAAGTCTCGCCGGCCATGATATCGAAACTCGCATCGCCGACACCGATCATACAACCGGTGGACGTATGGATTTCCGATTTGCTCTTGCCCGAACGTGCCATGTCCAGCGCATGGTCGGCATCATCCCCAAATATCTTGTATATATTTTTGAGTCTTACTTTTACACCATTCGGGCTTATGGTGTTTTTTTGTTCGAGGTTTGATATTGAATCAGAATAATTTGATGCCATTCAGTAATTCGCAAATCCGCCATATCGGCAGATGAACTCTCCTCTTCTGGGAAAGAAATTTCTGACGTTCTCTAGTGAGGCAAAATAATTGCCAGGAACGCACTGTCGGTGGAAATGATGTTCAAAATCCGGAACCGTCATATAGACCTGGATAGAAAGGCTGTCCACCCAAAGATATCACGAACTACAACCTATAAGGGAATTTTCACGGTTCCCGAAATTGACATGGCAACTGCGAACAACGTCGTGGCAACTGCAAAAGTGCACCTTTCCCATGGCTTTCGAGTGAATTTTCCGCCCAGTTTTTTGCGCCGGGAAAAGTTGTAATGGACCCCGGTTTTTTCACGAAAACAGAAACGCCACGGCCGTTTGAATTCGACTTTTCCGCCTCCAGCGCCGCCCGTTGTGCGACCGATTGCGGTCGTCGTCGCCAAACATGCGAACAGCCGGCACTGCCGGCTGTTCTTGCGTCCTGCAGATCAGGCCTGTTCCAGCCAGACGGTCTGCAGATCCATCTCGAAGGTCTGGTGGATGCCGTAGTTCTTCACCTTCTTGCTCATGTGGCAGTAAAGCTTCTGCCAGTAAGGCTGGATGATGACGCCTGAGTCCTGAAGGATCGTCTCGAGATCCTTCATCACGTCTCGCCGCTTCTCGACATCGTTGATGGAAAGCGCCTGTTTCAGCTTGGCGTCGAAATCTGGATTGGAATAGCCGGATTCGTTCCAGGCCTCGCCCGTGCGGTAGCCCAGCGCCAGTACCTGGACGGCGAGCGGGCGCATGTACCAGATGGTCATCGAATAAGGATACTTCGTCCAGTCGTTCCAGAAGGTCGAGCCCGGCAGCACGGTCCGCTTGACCTTGATGCCCGCCTCGCGCAGCTGTGCTGCGATGGCGTCGCCCGTGTTCTTCTGCCAGTCGTCCTCGATCGTTATCAGCTCATGCTCGAAGTCGGCCTGGCCGGCATCCGCCATCAGCTTCTTGGCGCCGGCGGCATCACGCTCCTTCTTGGGCAGCGCATAATATTCGGGCTGGATCGGGCTGACGTGGTGGTTTTCGCCGACTGTTCCGCGTCCGCTGTAGCCCAATTGCAGCACGACATTGTTGTCGACTGCCATCTGCAGCGCGTTGCGTACGCGCTGGTCGTCATAGGGCTTGTGCGTGACGTTGGTGCGCGCAACCAGCGTCGTCGCCGTGGCGACTTCCGACTTCACCAGATCCATCTTGTCCAGGATGTCGATGAAGTCGGCCGGGGTTTCCAGGTTGAGGTCGATCTCGCCCGATTCGAACGCATTCACCGAGGCGTTGAAATCGGTGCCGTAGTCGACGAATTCGACACCGTCGAGTCGCGCCTCGCCACCCCACCACTTGCCGTTCTCACGCCGCTTGACCACGGCCTTCTGGCCGACAGCATAGGACACCAGTTCGAACGGCCCGGTGCCGATCGGCTTCTTGACCGGATCGGCGCCATCGGCGTCGAAGTTGCGATGCACGATCAGCGCCGGATAGTCGGTGAAGTTCGGAACGAGCGCGATATCCGGTTCGCCGAGCTTCAGCTTCACCGTGTGGTCGTCGACCTTGGTGATGGCCCCATCCCGAGCCTTGCCGGTCTTCGCGTCGATCAGCGCGCCCATGCGCCCGGCCATCGAATTGCCGGCAGCCGCCTTTTCGCACCAGCGGGTCAGGTTGTAGGCAACGTCGTCGGCGTTGAAGGCGTCGCCATTGTTCCAGGTCACGCCCTTGCGCACATGCAGGACATATTCGGTGGCGTCGTCGTTGACGTCCCAGCTTTCGAGCAGCACCGGTTCGAAGGTGAATTCGCGGGTGTAGCGTACCAGCGGCTCAAGCCAGCTGCGTGAGACATTGGCAAGCTCCACCCAGTCATAGGTGCGTGGGTCCTTCTGTGCCTTGACCGGCATCGACACACGCAGCGTACCGCCCTTCTTGGCCTCCTCGGCGAAGGCAGGAGCAGGAATGGCCAAACCGACCATGCCATAGGCAAGAGCCGTCGAGGCACCGAGCGCGCTCGCCAGCGCCAGAAATTCGCGTCGGTCGACGCGCCCTGCCAGCACGTCCTTTGCCATCGTCTCGACGGCTGCCGGGACACGGTCGCCATTGTTTCTGAAGAATCCCATTCTATCCTCCCTTTTGTGTTTTGCTCGATTTGTGTTCCCTTGGATCTCTGAGCTTTCCGTCTTGGGCCGGCTCACGCTCTCAGCGTGAAGCGCACGCCGTCATAGACGGCGGCATGGATGTTCCTGGAGGCGACGGCATCGCCGATGCGGTAGAGGACGAAAGACCCGGCAGGGTTGCGATGCGGAAAGATGTCACCGCCCTCGATCAGCCGCTCATAGTCGACCGCGCCTGTGTTGCTGGAGAGGGGCTTCAGCGTCAGGTAGAGCTCGTCCAGCGGCGCCGTGCCGTGCTCGACCACGACCTGGTCGACCAGTCTTGTTGCCTGCCATCCTTCGGCAAAGTCCGAGCCGAGTGTCGCCACCAGCTGGTTGCCGTCTCGCTTCACCGAGCGCAGGCGGGTGTTGATGGTGATGGTCACGCCCTTGGCGTGGAAGGCGGTCATATAGGGCACATGGTTCAGCCCGCCCATTTCAGGCGCGAAGAACCGTTCCGGCGAGACCAGCTCGAGCCTGGCGCCCTGGTTGGCGATAAGTTCGGCGGCCCCCATGCCCTGATGACCGCCATTGTCGTCGTAGAGCAGCACGTTCTCGGCCGCCTTGACCGCGCCCGAGAGGATGTCCCAGCTCGAGGTGACCAGATCGTCGCCGGCCTCCAGCGGAGGGTTCTGCGGAATGCCGCCCGTGGCGATGACGACAACGTCCGGTCCGAGGTCCAGCACATCCTGGCTTTCGGCCCAGCTGTCGTAGCGGATGTCGACACCGAGCCGTTCGAGTTCGGCAAGCCGCCAGTCGATGATGCCGATCAGTTCCTTGCGACGCGGGTTCTGCGCGGCAAGCCGGATCTGCCCGCCTGCCTGCGAGGCCGCCTCCAGCATCGTCACCTTGTGGCCGCGTTCGCCCGCAACGCGGGCAGCCTCCAGCCCCGCCGGACCGGCGCCGACCACCACGATGCGCTTCAGCGCTCCGTCCGTCCTGCTGATGACATGCGGGATCGTTGCTTCCCGGCCCGTCGCAGCATTGTGGATGCACAGCGCCTCGCCGCCCTCATAGATGCGGTCCAGGCAATAAGTGGCACCGACGCAGGGGCGGATCTCGTGCTCGCGGCCTTCCATGACCTTCCGCATGATGTGCGGGTCGGCGATGTGGGCGCGGGTCATGCCGACCATGTCGAGCTTGCCACTGGCAATGGCGTGGCGCGCCGTCGCCACATCCTGGATGCGTGCGGCATGGAAGGTCGGGAACTTCGTCGCCGCCCTCACCTCGCCAGCGAAGTCGAGATGCGGCGAGGAGCGCATACCCGTCACCGGGATGACCTTGGAAAGCGCGGCATCGCTCTCGATCGATCCGCGGATGATGTTGAGGAAGTCGACCTTGCCGGAGTTAGCCAGCCGCCGCGCGATCTCGATGCCTTCCTGCTTCGAAAGGCCGGCGGCGAAATCTTCATCGGCCACCATGCGGATGCCGACGACGAAATCCTTGCCCACGGCCACCCGCACGGCATCCAATACCATGTCGGTGAAGCGCAGCCGGTTCTCCAGCGAACCGCCGAAATCGTCGTCGCGATGGTTGGTGGCCGGCGACCAGAAGCCGTCGATGAGATGGCCATAGGCCTCGAACTCAATGCCGTCGAGCCCAGCCGCCTGGCAGCGTTGGGCGGCCGAAGCATAATCCCTGACGATGCGCTCGATGTCCCAGTCTTCCGCCGTCTTCGGAAAGGCGCGGTGGGCCGGCTCGCGCACCGGCGAGGCCGACAGTACTGGCAGCCAATCGGCCTTGTTCCAGCCGGTGCGGCGGCCGAGATGGGTGATCTGGATCATCACCTTGCAATCATGCTCATGGCAGGCATCGGCAAGTTCGGCCAGCCAGGGCACGATGGCATCGTCGTAGAGGTGCAGGTTGCCGAAAGCGGCCGGGCTGTCGCGCGACACGATGGCCGAGCCCGCCGTCATCGTCAGCGCCATGCCGCCGCGGGCCTTCTCGGCATGATAGAGCCGGTAGCGCTCTTTCGGCATGCCGTCTTCCGAATAGGCCGGTTCATGGCTGGTCGACATCACCCGGTTCTTCAGAACCAGGTGCTTCAGGCTGTATGGTTGGAGGAGCGGATCTTTGGGTAGCGACGTCATCGAGCTGCCTGCCTGAACTTGAATGGAAGCCCGATCATGCCGATTTGGGACGCCGGAGCAATTTCAGGAAAAGTGTGCAACGGTTTTCCGTCCGGAATTGCGTGAAAACAAGGAGTTAGAGCGTTTCCGCATTTCCGTGAAAAAACAGAAACGCTCTAGAATCATCCGTTTCAATTGACGGTATCCGGCAGCCTTTCCTCGCGCCGCGCGATGAAATCCTCCAGCGCCTCGGCGATGCCCTCGTCGAGTTTCGGTTCCTCGTAATCGGCCAGCATGTTGCGTGCCTTCTCCCGGCCACGCGTATCGTGATCCTTCGCTCCTTCCGCCTTCCACTGCTCGAACGAATTGAAATCCATGATGCTGGGGCTGAAGAAGGCATTCTCGAAATGATCGAGCGTGTGCTGCGTGCCGAGATAGTGGCCGGCTGGCCCGACCTCGCGCACGGCCGCCATCGCGTCCTTGAAATCCTCGAAAGGAACCCCGCCGGCATATTTGTACCAGCCGACAAGCTGCTCGCAGTCGGTGGCGAATTTCGAATAGCCGCAGGTCAGTCCGGCCTCGAGCCAGCCGGCGGAGTGCCAGATGTAGTTGGCGCCGGCCAGGATCGCAGCGTGCATCAGCATGTTCGCCTCGTAACCCGCCTGGGCGTCGTTCAGCTTGGAGCCGACATGGAAACCTGAGGTACGCCACGGCAGCCGGTATTTCCGGGCGAGCGCCCCCATGAGGTACATCATCTGGGCTGCTTCCGGCGTACCACCCATGGGCGCCCCCGTCTTCATGTCGACGGCGACCATGAACTGCCCATAGATCTGCGGCGAGCCCGGGCGCAGCAGCTGCGTGAAGGCAACGCCTGCCAGCGCCTCGGCATTGACCTGCGCGACCGCCCCCACCGACGAGGCCGGTGTCGAAGCGCCGCAAAGGGCAAAGGGAGCAAGGATGAGCGGCTGGTTGTTGCGCGCATAGACCTTCATGGCGTCGAGCATGGTTGCATCCCACACCAGCGGTGAGTTGCAGTTGGTGATCGACACCAGAACGGGATTGTCGCGGACATAGTCCTCGCCGAACACGATGCCGGCCATGGCCATCGTGTCTTCGGCGCGGTCCTTCGACGTCACAATGCCCATGAACGGCTTGTCGGAGTGTTTCAGGGCCGAATGGATGATGTGCAGATGCCGCTTCGGCACCGGGATTTCCATCGGCTCGCAGATGATCGAACTCGACGAATGCAGCGCCGGCGCCATGTAGGCCAGCTTGTGGAAGTTCTGCAGGTCCTCCAGCGTGCCGTAGCGCCGGTTGTCGTCGAGGTCGCGCACATAGGGCGCGCCATACATCGGCACGAAGATGGAATTCTTTCCACCGACGCGCACCGAGCGCTCAGGGTTGCGTGCGTTGAGCGTGAATTCGGCCGGGACCTTCGAGACCAGCTCCATCAGGAGGGCACGGTCGAAACGAACCCGTGTGCCGGAAACATCGGCTCCAGCCTGCCGCCACAAGGCAATCGCTTCGTCGTCACGGAATTCGCAGCCGACCTCTTCGAGGATGGAGAGCGATTCCTGGTGAATCAGCTCGACCGCTTCGTCGGGGACGATTTCGTAGGCCGGGATCTGACGAACCAGCGTGGGAAAGGCTGGCACGGCCGCACTTCTCAGCGCCTTGCGTCCCACGCGTCCACCGCCGCGGCGATGCTGGGCGGGCGTTTCCGTGACCTGGCTTAGATCTGCGACACTCATATCTTGCGTTCTCCCTTGCGGAAAGAGAACGCACTGCAAGCCGCCTGTTCAAGCGAATAAGGAACGCTGGTCGCTTGAATTCAACTCAAGCGAACAGCGAGAGCAGTCAGCCGCGTGACCCGGTGGCGCGTGCGGGTCGCGCGACGATCAGACGGCCGCTCCGCAGTGCCCATCGACCACCCGCTGCACCATCGGTGCGTAATGTGCGAAGCCGGGCGTCGCCAGGCCGGCGATCTTTCCGGCATCGTCGAGATGGCGGACCCGAACGATGTCCCCGACGTTGGGGTTCTTCTCGAAAACGGCGATCTCCTCCGGGCTCATAGGTCCACCCTGCAGGTTCAGGGAGTGGATCGAAGCCGCCGACAACTGCCCGAAATAGGAAGGGTCGGTCGCGCAGATATAGCGCTTGGCGGCGACATGGAAACGAACGCAGTCGATCACAAGGTCCGGAAAGAAGCGCTGCAACACTTCGGCGCCGGCTTCCTCGTGATGTTTGTCGTGGGTGTCGTCCATCGAGAACGTGCCGAACTCGCTGGTGAAATGGCCGATATCGTGCAGCAGGGCCGCGACGACGATGATTTCCGGCTCGCCCTGCTGCTCGGCCAGATAGGCGCCCTGCAGCATGTGCTCGGCCATCGTCACCGGCTCCCCGAGATACTCCTCTCCGCCGCGACGCTCGAAGATATCGGCGAGGAAGGGGACAATCGTATCCAGCGTCAGCGTATCGGAAGCGGGCTTCGCCATCATGCCGCCTCCTGCCGCTCGATCGCCGCAAGCGTGGAAAGCAGGCCGTCCTTGTCGGCATAGCAGCCCTGGAGCCAGCGCGAACCCGCGCCTGAATAGCCCTTTCGGGCATGCAGCACGCGCGTGTTGTCAACAATGAAGGATTCGCCCGGCGACAGCTTGAAGGTCACTTCCATGGACGTGTCGTCGATGAGCTCTCCCAGTCGGCGATAGGCGGCGTAATAGTCAGCCATGTCGTCATACGGCACCTCGGTGATGGCTGCCGCCGAACGGTTGTTGAAGCGAATGCCGACCAGTTCCCCGTCCGGGGCAAGCTCGATCATCGGCCTGCGCGAGCGCAGGCACACGCCGGCGCTGCCGGCATATTCGAAACGGGCGCAGTGGCCGGCCAGGAGATCGAAACCACGCGGGTTTTCCGCACGCAGACGCTCGCAGGCGCGGAATCCGTCGACAACCATGTTCTCGCCGCCCTCGGCCGAATTTTCCAGACAGTAGAGGATCTGCAAGGTCGGCACCGGGTCACGATAGGGATTGTCGGTGTGGGCCTGAAGGCCAAGCCCGGTATAGGCAAGGTTCGAAGGGTTCACTTCCGTCCGCACTTCGAAATGGCGGCCGTAATTCGTCTCCCGGACATAGCCGAACAGCGATGCGACCTTGAACAGCGCACCGCTTTCGACCGGGCCACCGACAAGCTTGCCGAACCCGAAGCGCCGCACCCCGGCAAGCCAGGCAGCGAGTGCTTCCCGATCCCGGCTCACCGCCGCGAAATCACCGACCGGAATGTCCGCGCCCAGTGTTGCGTCCCAGGTCTCGATTTCTGGCCCGGTCCATCCTGTGACGCGGCTCGGCGTGTTGTCATAGCTGTGATCAGCAAGCCATTTCAAATCGTAGGCAATGGTCCTGCCTTCCGGCTGGAACGTCACATGGAGCTGCTTTCCATCCGCATGCGCCGAAGCGATCGTCGTATCGGCGGGAATATCGCCAAGCGTTATCAGGCGCTGACCGTTCCCCGGCGCGCGGGTCGCTTCGTCCCATGCATTGTCGCGCAGCCAGATGGCATGGAAACGACGCCTGCCTTTGCCTGGAAGGTCGAATGCGAGCGCCTCGCCACCGTCCAATATCTCGAATGGGGTGTTGCCTGCCATGGGTCGCTCCTCAGCGGATAATGGTGGGATGACCGCTACTTGACACCGCACCTCGCATAAGCACAAACAACAATATCTGGCAGCAAGACCCCAAATTCGTTATGGCTCAAAACGCACAGAACCTGCCACCGCTCGAATGGATCCGCGTCTTCGAGGCGTCGGCGCGGCTTGGCAGTTTTACCGCGGCCGCCAATGAACTGGGACTGACCCAGGCCGCGGTCAGCCAGCGTATCAAGAACCTGGAACTCCATCTCGGCGCGCAGCTGTTCAGCCGGCAGGCGCGAGGTGTCATCCTTTCGACCCAGGGCGAGGCCTGGCTCCCTCACGTCCAGGCGGCGTTGGCAGAACTGCTGAACAGCGCGGCCAACCTCTTCGAGCAGCCGCGACGCAAGATCAGCATCGCGGCATCGAGTTCGGTGATCGAACTCTGGATCGTTCCGCGTCTGGGCGACATTGCGCGCCGCCTGCCGCATGTGCAGCTTTCGTTCGAGACGATCCAGAACCTGCCGGACTACGAGCGCCTGGAAGTCGATTTCGAGGTCCGCTTCGGCACGGGCAATTGGGCAGGCCGCGAGGCAATTCAGCTTTTCGCCGAAGAGCTGACGCCATTGGCGTCGCCGTCCCTGCTTGGAGACGGCACGAATTGGCAGGACCGGCCGCGTATCGCCACGTCCGGACCACGGCTCGGTTGGCGCGATTGGTCGAATGCGGCGGCCGAGCCGCCCGGGCCAACACCTTTGCTGCGCTTCGACACCTTCGCGCAATCCCTGAGGGCGGCAGAGGCGAGCGCCGGCGTTTTGCTGGGCTCGCTTGCCTTGTGCACGGGCGCGATTGCCACCGGCAGGTTGAAGCGCGTGACGGATCGCACGCTGCATATGGGAGCTGGCTACTGGATAAGCTGGGCACGCAACCGCCCGGCCTTTGCGGAGCAACGGGACCTGGTCGATTGCCTAGCCCGCCCCTGACGGCACTTCCGGCTGTGTCGCGTCCGATAACACTCGCTGCAGGCTCAATCGTCGAGCGACAGCAGCCAGTCGCGCAACAGGCCGGCTGGACGGCTGAGCGGGCGGCGCGCGCTCCAGGTGACGAAATAGGAATGCGGTGCCGCGATTTCGGCAGCGCTGAGCTGCACCAGGTCGCCGCTTTCGATCAGCGGCCTGACCAGGCTCGCCCAGCCCAGAACTGCCCCCTGTCCGCTGCGCGCCGCCTGTAGCGCGATGACATGGCTGTTGAAGCGCCTGACATTGAGGCGCCGGTTGGGGCAGCCGAGTTCGCGGAAGAAATCCGCCCAGGTGGTCCAGCTCCAGTCCATGCCTTCGACGGAAAGCAGTTGCAGTTGAGCCAGGTCGTCGAGCGTCTCGACGGCATGCTCGCGCGCAAACGCCGGACTGGCCACGGCGAAGATACGGTCGTCATAAAGCCTGGCCGACAGTTCGTCCGGCCACTCGCCATTACCGTAACGAAGCCTGAGATCGATATCGGGGCGATCGAGGCCGCGCGGATGATCGGAGATGACATGATCGACGGCGATGTCCTGATGACTGCCCCAGAAAGCGCTCATGCGCGGCATCAACCACAGATGCGCCATCGCCATGGTGCAGCCGATGGTGACGCTGGATTGCCCGCCCGACGTCTTGACCTGCCGAAAGGTGGATGAGATCCGCTCGAACCCTTCCTTGAGGGCTGCCGCCATCGTCTCGCCTTCGCGCGTCAGCTCGAGCGCGCGATGCCGGCGCAGGAACAGCGGGTTGCCGAGTTCCTCTTCCAGCATGCGGATCTGCTTGGAAACGGCGCCGACCGTGACGTTGAGCTCCTCGGCCGCCTTGGTGAGACTGAGATGACGCGCCGCCGCCTCAAAGGCAGCGAGCGCGATCAACGAAGGGAGGTTGTAGTAGCGGCGAACCATGATGGAGCATTTGGCCTGGATGGAACGTATCCTGCAAGACTTGCCCTCCCGATCTCGACATTGACACCGACGATGGGGCACTAGATTCAGCCGAGGCCTGCAAATTCAGGGAAACCGGCATGAAAACCGCGATCGTCTTCGACTGCGAATTCCTGTGCGCGGAGGGCTCACAACGCCGGTTCTGGTGTGGCGCCCATGACCCCGACCCGGTCATTGCCCAGATCGGAGCGGTGAAACTCGGCCTGGAGGGCTCTTATCCGATCCTGGACACGCACAGATCCTATATTCGTCCGATGGACCGCTTCGGCCAGCGGTATGACGTCGACCCGTTCTTTACCCGGCTGACAGGAATAACGCCGGAAGAGATCGCGGCGCGAGGCGTTCCCCTCGGCGAAGCCCTGCGGGACGTCGACGCGTTTTCGGATGGAGCGCGGCTCTGGTCCTGGGGCAAGGACGAGCTGAACATGGTTGCGATCAGTTGTTACGTCGAGGGCATTGCGCCGACAATCCCGGCTCCGCGCTTCGACAACGCGGTAAAGCTGTTGCTGGCGGCCGGCATGCCGATCGAAGATCTGGCCAGGACTCCGAGCAACAAACTGGCGGAATATTATGGCGTCGATCATCCACCGCTACAGGGTCACGACGCGCTCGATGATGCCCTTTCGGTCGCCTACGCGCTGCAGCACCTGCTGCTCGCCGGGAAGTTGAAGCCCTCCGCTTTTGGCTGAAGACCGCTTCCGACCACACAGCGGTCAGGACACGACTGCAGCCACCGAATTGCGGATGCGGACCGATGTCTGGAAATGCGTGGTTGCCGGCGGCTCCGGCCTGACACCGGTCCGATGCAACAGCAGTTCTGCCGCCGCCCGTCCCATTTCCAGCCCCGGCTGTGCCACGGTGGTCAAGGCAGGTTGCAGCAATTCGGCGGCGGCAATGTCGTCGAAGCCGGTGATGCTGAGCTCAGACGGCACGGCGACATCGTGCTCGCGGCAGTATCGCATCACGCCGATTGCCATCAGGTCGTTGGCGCACAGGATGGCGGTGGGCCAGTGCTTGCGCGAACCGGCCAGGAAGCGCTCTGCGGCCAGATAGCCGGAGCGCTCGCTGTAATCGCCGGCGACATAGGGAGCGGCGTCGGTATCGATAGCCGCTGCGGCCAGCGACTCGCGAAAGCCTGCCAGCCGCTGCTCGCTTGTCCAGAGCCGTGGCGGTCCGCCAACGATCGCGATGCGCCTGTGTCCCTGGTCGATGACATGCCTGGCGACAGCGCGGGCGCCGGCCAGGTTGTTGCTCGACACGAAAGGCACGTCCATGCCGGGCAACACTTCATCGACGAACACGACCGATCCGGCGCGGGCCAGTTCGAGCAGCGAGGAGCTCGGGAGGCCCGTGCCGGTGAGGTAGATGACACCGTCCAGCCGCTGCGTGCGCATAATGCGTGCGAAATACTCCTCGCGCTCGGTCTGTGACCAGGTGATGCACAGCATCAGGAGGATATCGTTGTCGCCGATGCCGCGCTGCACGCCCTCCGCCACTGCGGCGAAGAAAGGGTTGTCGAGATCAGGCACGACAAAACCGATCGAAGAGATGCGCCGGCTCTTCAGGCTGCGGGCGGTGTTGTTCGGTTCGAAGCCGAGTTCGGCGATGAAGCGCTGCACATGGCGTCGGGTTTCTTCGGCGACCTGACCACGCTCGTTGATGACGGCGCTAACCGTACCGATCGAAACGCCCGCCTCCCGCGCAACGTCGCGAATGGTTGGCCGGCCGTTGCCCGAAGATCTCGATCCACTCATGTCCGCGGCGGGCCTCAAACAATGTCGCGGCGCAGGAACGCGCCGGTTACGTCAACTACGCGTTTTTTAAGGAGATTTCCAAGAGCGCGTGGATCTGCGGCTGCATTGTTGATCATGGGCTTTCCACTCTCAATGTGATCTTCGAATTTGAACCGGTTCATATCGAAATTGTCAATCTAGGAAAATTTGAAACACAGCCATTGCAAATCGGCAATTGTTGCGGCAGTCTTCAAACCTGAAACGGTTCAGGAAGACCCTCCGCATGTCGACCTGTCCAGATTTCGCTGCCGAATGAAGCGAATGGAATTGATGGGAGATCGAAGCCTTGTCCAATACCAAGAAGAAAGTGCTGCTTGTCGGCGAGACCTGGTTGAGTTCGGCCACCCACTTCAAGGGCTTCGACCAGTTCGGCAGCGTCACCTTTCATTCCGGCGCCGAGCCCCTGATCAAGGCGCTTGAGGGCAGCGCCTTCGACCTCACCCACATGCCGGCGCACGAGGCCGTCGAGAAACTGCCTTTCGACCTCGACGGGCTCAACGCCTATGACGCAATCCTGCTTTCCGACATCGGCGCCTCGTCGCTGCTGCTGCATCCCGATGTCTGGCTGCATGGCAAGACAGTGCCAAACAGGCTCAAGCTCCTGAAGGAGTGGACGGCGCAAGGCGGTGGCCTGGCGATGATCGGCGGCTATTTCTCCTTCCAGGGCATCGATGGCCGTGCCCGCTGGCGCCGTACGCCGGTGGAGGATGTCCTGCAGGTGGAATGCCTGCCTTACGATGACCGCCTCGAGATACCCGAAGGCTTCAGCGCTGTCGTCGACGCCAACAGCAGCCATCCGATCCTGAACGGCCTGGACAGCGAATGGCCGCTCCTGCTCGGAGCAAACGAAGTGCGGCTGAAGCCGGAAGCCGGCATCGAGGTCCTGGCAAGCCTGCCGGAAGATCAGGGCGGCCACCCGCTGCTGGTCACCGGGACGTTTGGAAACGGCCGGACGCTGGCCTGGATGTCCGATGTCAGCCCGCACTGGCTTCCGGCATCCTTTTCGAACTGGCCGGGCTACACCACCTTGTGGCGCAATGCGCTTGGCTGGCTGACCCGGCTCTGACGGGATCAAACGGGACGTGGCCAGGGAGGAGAAAGACATGTCCGAAGCATTCCTGGTTGCCAAAGGCATCGCCAAACGGTTCGGCGGCCTGACGGCGCTTTCGAACGTCGATCTCGAAATCCGCGCCGGAGAGGTTCTCGCCCTGCTGGGCGACAACGGGGCCGGCAAGTCCACTTTCATCAAGGTTCTGGCCGGAGCGCACCCTCCAAGCGATGGCCAGATCCTCGTCGCGGGGCAGCCGGTGTCCTTCGCCTCCCCGAAGGACGCGGCTGCCTCCGGCATCGCCACGATTTTCCAGGAGCTGGCGCTCTCGGAAAACCTGTCGATCTCGGAAAATGTCTATCTCGGCCGCGAACTGAAGCATTCGGTGCTCGGCGTTCCTTTCCTGCGGCGCAAGGAAATGAAGCAGCGGGTCGCCGAACTCCTGAAGGAACTCGACGCCCATATCTCCGACCCCGAGGCGCCCGTGGGCAGCCTTTCCGGTGGCCAGCGTCAGTCTGTTGCCATTTGCCGCGCCCTTAACCTGAACGCGAAACTGGTGATCATGGACGAGCCGACGGCGGCACTTGCCGTCGCCGAAACCCGCAAGGTGCTTGCCCTGATCCGCAAGCTCGCCGAGCGCGGCTGCGCGGTCGTGCTGATCAGCCACAACATTTCCGATGTCTTCGAAGTCGCCGACCGCATGGTCGTGTTCCGGCGCGGACGCAAGGTTGCGGAGCGGCTGCGCGCCGAGACCGAACCGGAGGAAATCGTCGCTCTCATAACAGGTGCTCACCCCGACGTGCGGGCACTTGAAAAAACACAATGACAGCACGTCCAACCCAGAGAGGAACAAACATGCTGAAACATCTCGCACGGGCCCTGGCAGCTTCGGCGATACTTGCGATTGCCACCTCAGCGATGGCGCAGGACAAGCCCAAGGTAGCCTTCGTCCCTCAGCTCATCGGCATTCCCTATTTCAACGCCATGGAAGCCGGTGGCAAGAAGGCTGGCGCCGATCTCGGCGTCGACTTCGTCTACACCGGTCCGGTCGACGCGAACCCGATCGACCAGTTGCAAATCGTGCAGAACCTGATCGACCAGGGCGTCAACGCCATCTCGGTCAGCGTGCTCGATGCGTCGAGCATCGCGCCGGTGGTGCAGGCTGCCGAAACAAAGGGCATCAAGCTCTTCACCAGCGACAGCGATGCCCCTGACAGCGGCCGCGCCGTCTATGTCGCGCAGGCGACCGATGAAGGGCTCGGCTATGCCATCGTCGACGAGCTGGTCAAAAAAGTCGGCGACGATGCCAAGGTCGGCATCGTTTCCGGCGAGGCGACCGCCACCAACCTGAACGCCTGGATCGGCTTCATGAAGAAGCGGGCCGCGGAGAAATACCCCAAGCTCGTCCTGCTCGAGCCACAGTTCGCCGGCGGTACCGCCCAGCGCGCCGCGCAGATCTCGAGCGACCTGATTGCCGCCAACCCCGACCTCAAGGCCTTGATCGCGGTGGCCTCCAGCACCTGCCCCGGCGTGGCGCAGGCGATCGAGACCGCTGGCAAGATCGGCAAGGTAATCGGAACCGGCTACTGCAGCCCCAACACGGCGCGGTCCTACATCAAGAGCGGTGCGTTCGGCTTCAGTGTCCTGTGGGACCCCTCGCAGCTCGGCTATCTCACCGTATGGGCAGGCAAGCAGCTGATCGATGGAAAGAAGTTCGAGGCATCGAACACCGTGCCGGGCTTTGCCGAACCCGTCACCTATGATGCCGAAAAGGGCATCCTGCTGCTCGGCCCGCCGGCGATCTTCACGGCCGAGAATGTCGACAAGTTCGACTTCTGACGCGGGAGAACACATGCGCCGCCTGAACCAGGCCATGTCCATGCTGACAGGCCGCGAGCTTATCCTGCTCGCGGCATGCGTGGTCCTGACCATCGCGTTTGCCTCCGCGTCACCCGTGTTCGCCACACCGGAGAATGCCGCGACCATCATGCGCAACAGCGTCGAGCTGCTGCTGATCGGTCTTGGCATGACGCTGCTGCTTGCCATGGGCGGCATCGACGTTTCGATCGGTGTCGTCATGGGGCTGTCGGCCATCGCCGTCGGCCGTGCGCTCGGCGCCGACCTCGACCCGGCCGTTGCCGCGGTGATCGGACCTCTGGCCGGTGCGCTGCTCGGCCTTGTGACGGCAGCCGTGGTGGTGCTCGGCCGCATTCCTGCAATTGTCGGCACACTCGGCCTGCTCGGCATCTATCGTACGGCGATATTCGTGGTGCTGGGCGGGCAATGGCTCTCCGGCCTGCCGACAGGCCTCACCGAGATGCTCGGCGCCGGGCTTGGCGGCGTGCCGCTTTCATTCTGGATGATCGCCCTGGCTTATCTTGCCGTATGGCTGGCCTTGCGGCGCACACCCTTTGGCCTGCATCTGCTTGCCATCGGCAACTCAGAGGAAAAGGCGAGGCTTGCTGGCATCTCCGTGGTCAAGGTGCGATTTGCAGCCTTTGTCATCAGCGGCATGCTGGCCGGACTTGCGGCAACCTTTTACGTCGCGACCTATAGAAACGTCGAAATGAGCACCGGCAGCACGCTGGCTCTCGATGCGATCGCCGCGGTGGTGTTGGGCGGTACGAGCATTCTCGGCGGGCGCTGCTCCCTGATCGGAACCGTGCTCGGGGTGCTTTTGCTGCGCATCCTGCAGAACGGTCTGCTGCTGGTCGGGGTGCCGTCGCTCTGGCAGACAGTCGTCACCGGCGGCCTGCTGATTGCCGTGCTCAGCCTCGAGGTCCTTGCCGGCCGCCTGTCTTTCTCGAAAATGGGATGGGCCAGCAGATGAGCCGCTTGCGCAGTCTTCACGGGCCGGCGCTGGTGCTGGCCATCCTCGCGGCCCTATGGGTGGTGGTTCTTGGCGGTCTGTTCGTGCTCAAGCCGACGGCGCTGAGTGCCGCTACGGTGACCACCGTCCTCCAGTTTTCGACGATCCTGGCGCTCGCCGCGCTTGGCCAGGCGCTGGTCATCCTGGCCGGTGGCGCCGGCATCGATCTTTCCGTCGGCGGCACCGTCTCCCTTTCGGCGATCCTCGCCATGCTTGCGCTCAAGGCAGGAATGCCGCCCTTGCTCCTGCCACTCGCCTGTATCGTCGCGGGGCTGCTGCTCGGACTTTTCAATGGCCTTCTGGTCACGCGCCTTGCCATCCTGCCGTTGATCGCCACCCTGGGAACCTTCTTTGCCTATTCCGGCCTGGCGCTGGCGCTCACCGGTGGCGCACCGCAGCCGGGCGTGCCGCAATGGCTGCTGCCGTGGGGACGCGGCACCGTAGGCGGCATTCCTCTGCCCTTCGTCTCGGCGGCGCTGCCCGCCTTCGTGCTCGCCGGCATCGTGCTCGTGTTCACCGCCTGGGGCCGCTGGATCTATGCGATGGGCTTCAACGAACGCTCCGCGCGCCTGGTCGGTATTCCGGTCGATCGCACACGCCTCCTCCTCTATGGGCTGAGCGGCATGCTCGCCGGCGTGGCCGGACTGGTATCGCTGGCATGGTTCGGCAGCGGCCGGCCCAATATCGGCCAGAACCTCGAACTGGAATCGCTGACTGCGGCCATGCTCGGCGGCATCGCCATCTTCGGCGGCCGCGGCGGCGTCGGCGGCGTACTCGCTGCCGTCGTCCTGCTGGTCACCCTGAAGACAGGGCTGCTGCAGCTCAACGTCAACACGGTCTGGCAGGTCGGCATCGTCGGCGCGCTGCTGATCTTCGTGCTTCTCGCCGACCGCCTTTCACAACGCTGGAGATGATTGATGGCGTCCATCGAAGAAAGAATTGCCGAAAGGGTCGAGGCACGCGGCGACCGCATAGTCGAGACGCTGAGTGCCCTGGTTTCCTTCCCGTCGATCGTCATGTCCGATCCGACCAAGGCCGGTCCGGGCGAACGCGACTGCCAGCTCTATTTGCAGGGGCGACTGGAGAAACTCGGCTTCACCACCGACCTGTGGGATCCCGACGGTCCAGCGCTTTATGAGAAATACAAGGGAAGGCCCGGCGCCAACAAGGGCCGCACCTTCGAAGGCCGGCCCAATCTCGGTGGAACATTGAAAGGCACCGGCGGCGGCAAGTCGATCATGCTGACCGGCCATATCGATGTCGTGCCGCCGGGCGCGCGCGAACACTGGCAGACCGATCCGTTCGAGCCCGTGCTGAAGGACGGCTTCCTGCACGGTCGCGGCACCGTCGACATGAAAGGCGGCGTCGCCTGCATGCTGATGGCCGTCGAGATCCTGAAGGAACTCGACGTCCCGCTATCCGGCGATATCGTCTTCACCACGGTGGTCGATGAGGAGATCGGCGGCATGGGTTCGCTCGCCATGGTCGATCGCGGTTTCCGCGCCGATGCCGGCATCATGACGGAGCCGACCGCCAACCGCATCGCGCCACTGTGCCATGGCATCCTTTGGGGACGCATCATCCTCGACGGCATCGGCGGGCACGCCGAGCTGACACCCAATGCGTGGTATTCGAGCGGACCCGTCGACGCGGTACAGCTGTGCCGGCAGATGCTCGACGGCATCGACATCCTCAACCGTCGCTGGATGTTCGATCCCCGCAAGACGCATCCGCTGATGGAGATGCCGAACCAGATCATGGTGACGCAGATCAATGCCGGCGAACACCCTTCCTCGACCGCCGGGCGTGCCGAGATCATCATCGACGCCCAGTACCTGCCGCACGAGAAGGACGAGTTCGCCCTTGGCGGCGCGGTCAAGCGTGAGATCGAAGAGCATGTCGCCAATGTCTGCCAAGCCGATCCCTACCTGCGCGCGCATCCGGCGCGGGTGGAATGGATCCTTGACGCGGACTGCGCGGAGGTGCCGGCCGACCATCCGTTCGTGCAGACCTTCCAGAGCGCGGTCGGAGCCGCCAGGCTGTCGCCGAAACTGTCGGGCTTTGGGGCGCATTCGGATATTGGCCTGCCGACCGGGCTCGGCAACACGCCGACCGTCAATTTCGGCCCCGGTGATCCTGCCCAGTCGCATCAACCGAACGAGCGCGTCTCGGTGCGCGACCTCATCGACTGCACCAAGGCCATCGCCCTGACCATTGAGCGCTGGTGTCGATAGCGGAGAGGAAAAACATGATCGGCGAGGCAGCTCAGTGGAAGAAGCCGTGCCTTGTCGTTCATGTTGCTACGCCGCGTAGCGAACGCGTGCGCGGTGACGTCGCGCCTTGAACCAGGCCGCGATCGGTTTCTCCAGCAACTCGTGGCAGAGCAGTCCCGCAATGGTACCGGCGACAATCGACAGGACGAAGGCAGGCAGCGCCGGCAAGCCTGTCATCCCGCTTGCCTTGACGACCACCGAGATCGCGATCGTGTGCCAGAGATAGATCGAGTAGGAGGCATCGCCGAGATAGGTCGGAACCAGCATATGTCGCACGCGACCGGCCTTTTCGAGACACAAGACGCCGACCAGAAGCATGCCTGACAGTGGCGCGAGCGCGACCGGCCCGAACGGAAGATAGCCGAAGCCGACCAGTGCAAAGCCGGCTACCGACACGGCGATCAGGGGAACCCCGAGCGCGGCTGGCGGCATTCGGTTTGCCAGCCACAATTTGCCGATTGCCGCGCCGATGAGGAATTCCGCCATCAGCGGGCTTGTATAGGTGCGCAGCACCGCGCCATCAGGCTGTACGACCATGCCGATGCCGACCAATGCGCCGAAGAGTACTGCCAATGCCAGGAACCGCCTCGCTGCCGGCAGGAACAGGACTGCCGCGAACAGGATGTAGAAAAACATTTCGTAGTTCAGCGTCCAGCCCTGCACCAGCACAGGCCACGTCCCGCCATCGCTCGGCGACACATGCGGGACGAAGGCGAACGAGCCGAAGACATGAAAGGCCGTGAGCTTCATCTTTGGGAACAGGCCGGCGAAGCCTCCCACCACCATCACCGCGGTCGCGATCCAGTAGAGTGGTACGATGCGCTCGACCCGCTCCCTCAGGAAAGCCGTTGGCGAGGGCTGTCGCGTCTCGGCCAGCACCCACATGATGAAGCCCGAGACGACAAAGAAGACGTCGACGCCTGCCGCACCAATGGTGAAATGACCGCCATTGCGCTCGGCGGCATGGAAGACGACCACAGCCAGCGCCGCGACGGCACGCAGGTACTGGATGCCGTAGAGCTTGTTCATGCCGTGCTCTGCCGCAGCAGCCGTGTCGCAGTCGCGACATGGGGAGCACGCTGGGGCAGCACCAGCTGTCCCGCTGCGTAATAGACCAGGAAGGAACCGACGACGTAAGGATTGATGACGTCCACCTCGACGAAGGAGCGGATCAGGAACATCATCGCGATGCCGAGCAAGGTGAAGGAGGCTGGGTCCCGCCGCGCATCGATCAGGCGCAGCAGCAGGCCGAAGGGAACGCGGACCATCAGCACCGCAATGGCGAGGATGCCGGCGAGACCGAGCTCCACCAGCACTTCGATATAGGTGTTGTGGAAATGGAAACCGCTCCGGGAGCCGATGTAGAATTCCTGCCAGAGTCGTTCAGCTTCGGAAAATCCCTGCACCCAATAGCCCTGGTAGCCGACGCCGAACCAGGGTGATTGCATGGCAGCCTCCCAACCCTGCTGCCACAGATAGGTGCGGCCCGTCAGGGTCGAATCCTTGCCGAAAGCGCCCAGCACTGCGTCGGCCGCCCCCATGTTAAGCCCGACAAAGATGAGAAGCAGGCCGATCGCCATGCCGGCGACCATCCCGCCCTTGCGGGTCGACGGTGAAAACAGCATCGCCAGCTTCAGGGCGATCAGCATGGCGAGCGTCGCGCCGATCGCAAGCACCGAGGTTGCCGATTGAGCGGCGAGCAAGGTGTAGGCGCACAACAGGCCGCAGCAAATTGCCAGCAACCGCCAGAGACCACGCTCATGCTGGACGGCGACTGCGGTGAAGGCGAAATATATGCCGAGCGACGAAAACAGGCCGAGCTGGTTCTTGGACGAAAACGCGCCGACGAAACTGTAGGTGCCATCGATCGGGTCCAGATTGTACTGGCCGAAGGCAACGGAAAACAGCACCACCATCAGGATGCCGCCGAGCGCACCGATATTGAGCGTGCGCACCGAAACCGTGCGCGCCGCAATCAACGCGCAGACGACATGTGACAGCAGCTGCACGCCAGCGCGTGCCGTCACCCCGGGCGCTTCAGACCAGAACATGGAAAGGCATGCAAGAAGTGCGAATGCGATAATCCAGAAAAAGCGACGGTAGTCGCCCAGCGCCCGTTTGTAGTCGACCAGCACAAGCGGCAACCAGCAGGCATAATAAGCGAGAATGGAGATCTGACCGAAACGGGTCGAATAGGCGAACACGAAGATCGATACCGCGACCGCGACGGCGCCATACCAGAAATTACGGTCGGGATTCACAAGCAATGCTTTGGCGATCTTCACGACATCGCTCCGCTAACAGTGCACCCGCGCCTGGAGACCTCCGATGTTTTCAACCGACGCAATGTTCCTTCTGAAAACCGCTTCCGATTTCCAGGCCGATGCGCCGAACGTCGCGCATCCATTCGGGCGCGAGACGCCGGTCCGGCGGGTTTTGTCATGTTCGACTCTTGCGATCGTCTCAGTTGGACGTCACGCCAGGACCTGCGATCTCGATCTTGACCACGTCACCGGGCAGGATCTGCATGTTCTCGTCAGCGGCGACCTCGCTCGCCTTGCCGTCCTCGCCCGTCCGCACGATCGCATAGCGGATGACCGGCTCGGCGCCATTGTTCGCCGTGCGCGCGGCATCCGGCGCCCGTGTTATCGCCTCGGTCATGAGACCTGAATACATGCCCACCTTGAAGCCCATCTCTTCAAGGTCAGCCTCGGTCTGTTGCCGGCTCTGGGCGACCTCGGTATCGCGATCGTTCTGCAGCTTGGTCGCGTCCTGTGTTGCCTTTGAGATATCCTGCTTGGCGCGCAGGCTGGCGGTCTCCAGATCGAGCACCTGGCCCTCGAGTTCGGCACTCGTGCGCTCGAGATTCAGGATGCGCTGGTTGACCACGAGACCTTTCTCGGCAAGGCCGCTGATGCTCTTCAGCTCTTCCTTCGACAACTCGACCTGACGGTTCTGCGTGACGATCTTCTTCGACAGCGATTCGATCTCCGACTGAAGCAGCTTCTTCAGATCGTCCAGCGCCGTGAGTTGCAGGCGCAGGCGCTTTTCACGGGCTTCCTTCAGCGCAGTCTCGTCCGCCATCAGCTTGCGGCCGACATCGGTCTTGTTGAGCTCGGGGGGAAAGTCGATCTGATCCTTGTTTTCGGCCTCGGCGATCAAGCGCGCGCGGCGTGCCAGCAAGCCATTCCGCTGCGCGATCAGGACATCGTAATTGCCTTGTGCCTGAATGAAGTCGCGCACGCCTCCCTGCCCGCTGTCGGCGCGGCGCAGGCCACCGGCGAGGCTCATCGCCTTCAGCACCGTGAGGCCTGGTGCATAGGGATATTTGCCAGGCGTCTGGACATCACCGGCAAGGAAGACAGGCCGATATTCGGCGATTTCGACCGATGCTTCGGGCCGGTCGGCAAGACCGAGCTTCTGCTGCAGGCCGACGGCAATGGCGGTTGCCACCTCGGTCGTCGTCTTGCCTTTGACGCCGAGCTCGCCGACGAAAGGCAGCGAAACCTCTCCGGCCGGGTTGACGCTGTAGTCGCCGCTGATGGTTGCCCAGTCGCGGACCGCGCCCTCGGCGCTCTGCCATTCGGCAACCCGGATGCGCAGCTTGTCCATCACATCGAGACGATAGCCATCGGCGGCCATGGAGGCGGATGTCGCCATCAACATCAGGCCGACGCAGAGAGCGTGGATAAACAGCCGTACAGATAAAGCCGCTCGAACATATCTCAAAGAATGCCGTCCTTTCTTTCTGGACGTTCCAAAAGGAATGTCCGATGAAAACCCGCCCGGCTGGCGCAAAAAATCAATAACTGCCCCGCGACGAGAAGACGGCTGGGACCGTGCGGACGAGAATCTTCAAATCGAAGACAAACGACCAGTTCTCGACGTAATGCTGATCGAAGGCGACGCGAGCGCCATAAGAAACGTCGTTGCGGCCGCTGACCTGCCACAGGCCAGTCAGGCCCGGACGCGACTTGAGATAATATTCCGCCGCATTTCCGTAGAGCTCGAGCTCGTCCTTCACCACGGGGCGGGGACCGACAAAACTCATTTCGCCGCGCAGGATGTTGATGATCTGCGGCAGTTCATCGAGCGAAAGTTTGCGCAGTACGGCACCGACACGTGTCACACGGGGGTCGTCCTGCAGCTTGCGAGTCGCATTCCATTCTTCGCGATCTTGCGGGTTATTGGCCAAATGCGCGGCCAGTACCTCGTCGCCATTCTCAACCATCGTTCTGAACTTCCAACATCGGAACACCGTCCCGTTGCGGCCGATTCGTCGGTGACCGTAGAGGATGCTGCCGCCGCCGTCCGTGGTTTTGACCAGCGCCGCCAGCATCAGCAGCAGGGGGCTGAGCAGGGCAATGCCTGCCAATGCGCCCAAAATGTCGAATCCGCGCTTGATCACACCACCAATCGCAGGAGGAGTTCCTTCGTCGGGCTGGCATGACAATCCATTGGCCAATCTGGCGGCGTCTCTCATTTTGTTGCTCCGCAAAAAATGGTCAGGTCAACGATGCTGCACCGCAGCATGCGAACAATAGAGGGCTGGATATGTCACCTCTATGATGAAAATCGGTCGTAACGACGAGGCGGCAGTCATATTTTGTAACGAATCGAAACATTGCGGGTTCTCCTATGTTCGAACGCCGCATGAAATCTCACTTTTGTGTTTGATTTCCTTTACCTTTTCAATATTAAACTACAAAAATCACGCCAAATTTCGGTATTTATCAACTTGTATTTTAATTCGCCATGAAGACGTCGCGAAGCTAACCAATAGTGCTAAAATAACGAGGACAGCAGCACTTCGGTTTTTGCAAGCGCAACCGGCAACACGGACGTGTTGCAATAATATCTCCAGCGAACCCAAGGTAAACCATGAGCAGGGAAGTGATCCGGCGGCATGTTGCCTAGTGTTGCCGAAATTCCTATATTTGAGGGCGTGCGGGCAAATGGGAAATCTGGGCTTCAAGCTTTGAAGAAAGCGAGTCTTGATTTCACCGGCTGAGGTGTAAGACCAGCGCCCGTCATGGCGGGAGACAGGTTTTGCCCAAGCGTTTCAACACGACACGAAATCAGAACGACAGGAAAGGATAAGATGTCCTTTCTGTTATTCCTTCGTGGTTTTATCGCAGTGTTGGTTGCATTCGCCGTAGCAAGCTATGCGATTACTCAATCGGCTTGGACAACTTTCATCCAGACGCTGATTTGCGCCGTTATCATTCAGGTCGGATATTTCATCGCCATTCTGTTCATGGTCTGGCGCTCGGGAGAGACGCGGAAACGCGGAGAAACACTCTCCCGCGGCGAGAATGCCGCTTCCGCCGGCGATATCCAGCCGAAGGGTGAAACCGCGCAGTTGCCCGGCGTGGGACGTTCGCCCCTTCCTTGATCCTTGGCGCTCCGCCCCTGGCCGACCATCCCTCGGGCATGAAGTGTCATCAAATCGCCTTGCGTTTCTGCGAACAGGCAGCCACGGCGTGGAATCGTGGCCGTAAGCCACAAATCGGGCATGGGGACACATTGGCAGCAAGCAAGCGGCCGCAATTGGAGTGTGGAGATGACCTCATCCGTCACGGTCTGCGTCATCATCGCAGCCAAGAACGCTGAAACGACGATCGGACGCGCGGTCGCCTCGGCGCTGCGCGAAAGGCGGGTCTCGGAAGTCGTCGTGGTCGATGATGGCTCGGAGGATGCAACAGCCCAGGCCGGCCTGGAGGCCGATGATGCCACCGGACGTCTGCATATCCTTCGCCTTAGCCGCAATCATGGACCAGCCTATGCCCGCAACCGGGCCATCGAACACTCCAAGGCACCGCTGATCGCCATACTGGATGCCGACGACTTCTTCCTGGAAGGCCGTTTCGACGCCCTGATCGATGGAGAAGACTGGGACTTTGTCGCCGACAACATCGTTTTTATCGACAGCCGTGGCGCGTATGGCAGTGAACCGCCACACGTCCCTCATTTCGAACCAGCCCCTCGCTTCCTCGACCTCGAAGGTTTCGTCGAGGGCAACATATCGAAGCGTGGCGCTTCGCGTGGCGAGATCGGGTTCCTCAAACCCATCATGCGCCGTGCTTTCCTGGACACCAATGGCCTGCGCTACGACGAGCGTCTGCGGCTGGGCGAAGACTACGATCTTTATGCGCGTGCCTTGCTGAAAGGCGCACGCTACAAGGTCGTCCACGGCTGCGGCTACGGTGCCGTCGTGCGCCCCGATTCGCTGAGCGGCAAACACCGGACCGATGACCTGAAGCGGCTCTACGAAGCCGATCTGGCCATGCTGTCCGGTCCAGTGCCGGCAACGGCAAGGGCCATGCTGAGCCGCCATGAGCGTCATGTCCGTGGCCGCTATGAGCTGCGCCATTTCCTCGACGTCAAGGCTTCGCGCGGCCTGGCGCGCGCCGGCATCCATGCCTTGCTGCGTCCGGCCGCGCTGCCGGCGATCGTCGGCGGCATTTTCGGCGACAAGCTGGATGCCCGGCGGGCGCGGCAACGGCCCGTCAGCGACGAGCCGGCACCGCCGCGCTATCTGTTACCAGCCCGTATCGGCGCTCAGAGATAATCCCGCCGCACGTCGGCAAGCACTTCACGGAAGCGGTCCTTCTTTTCCGACAGCATCGCATCGCTGCTCAACTGCGGCCGAGCCCTGCGTGCCTGCCACAGAGCCAGCGTCGACGGCGCCGCCAGTACCTGCTTGGCGACCGAACGCAGCATCGACGGCGGCGGATCATTGCGCGTCATCACCAGAGCGTTTTCGTTCTTGTCGGAAACGCTGAAACGCTCTGGCTCTTTGTTTTCATGCTCCCGGGCTTCGGCATGGTCGGGTCGGCCTGTATCGTTTGCCGTCGCCGCCGGCGCCTCGAAATCGAAACCCCAGAATCGCGCTCCCTTGGTGACAGCCTCTGCCCGCGACGAGATCGGGATCTGCCGCGGCCTGTAGTCCACACCCAGTGACGTCGCCCAGTCGCGCCACTTGAAGGAATTGATGGAGCGGGACGTCGTCACCGCCACCCACGGTACCCGGAAAGCATCGGCCAGGATCGCAGCGTGCATTGATTCGGCCACCACCAGATCAGCCTGGGCGATAGCCCGGATCACCGACTTGGCATCCCCGCAAGGATCGACATAGCCCAGTCCGGCCGCCTGGCAGACGAGCGGCCAGATGCCGCCGACAGTCGATTCCCAATGCGGAACGAAGATCGCAGTGCCGGTCTTTGGCAGATTGCGGAATTCCGGCATCTCGGCCACCATCACAGCAGGATCGATGATGCCCAGTTCCGGCGCCAATCCAAGCTTCTGTGCCGTGAGTGGTCCGCGAACCGCGCGGGCATCCCACTCTCTCTCGTCGGACAGATCCGGCAGCGAGCCGTAGCCAAAACCGCTGCCGATGACGAGCTTCTTCACGTCGGCCGGCAGCAATTCCTGGTTGAGCACAGTGCCGACCCCAACCAGAAGCACGTCGGGATGAACGCCGCGGAAGCCCGGCAAGAGGAAATCCCAGAGCCACAGGTTGAGATCGTCGCCAAAATTTCCGTGCGCGGATTCCCAGTAGAAAGGTTGCATCACAGGGTCCTATTTCGCGATCTTGGAAACGGCGAGATTGACGGCGCTCTGCAGGAGTTTCGGATCGCGCCAGGCCCAGGCAGCCAGTTGCCTGAATTGCGGTGCCTTGCGAGCCTTCACCAACCGCGCTTGTCCCCAGAGGGCCTGATTGCGTGCCGTCTGCTTGTAGCTTTCGATCGACGCACGGTCTTCGGCAACATGCTGAAACCGGTTCTCCAGCTGGTCGAGCGCCACCCAGGTGTTGAACTGCTGCTTCAGGAACTGCGGCGAATCGCTGTCCAGCCCATGGAAGATGTTGATGCCTTCGCCGCGTACGGCGCCGAAACCCTCGGAAAGCACCGTGCGACGGGCGCTTCTGACGCAATCGTAAAAGAAGAGCACGTCTTCGGCGGCCAGCCGCAACGATGCATCGAAGCGAACCTTGCGGAACAGGGCCTCGCCGATAACCATGCACGACAGGTGCATGAAGCTCCAGTTCTTCAGCATGGTTGCGCCGAGCGCCGGAACCTCGACGAGAGGCGGCTGCTCGGAAAGACGAACCACCTGCGTCACCGCGGCGAGGTCGGCCACCCCGAAGTGATAATAGAAGGCCTCGCCGCCCTTGATCGAGGCCCAGTAACAATCTGCCTCAAAAAGTGATAGGCCTGCCACGGCATTCTTCAGGTGGTCGGGGGTCCATTCGTCATCGGAATCGAGGAAGGCGGCATAGTCGGTGTCGGCGCCAATATGGTCGAGACCGGTATTGCGCGCGCCGCCCGGCCCAGCATTCGGTTGTTTTACAACGGTTATTCGTGCCCGCTCGGCGGGAGCAAGATTTTCGAGATCGCTTTCGGCTGGCAGCGGAGAAGCATCGTCGACGACAATCACGTCGAAGTCCGGATGCGTTTGCGCGAACACGGATCTCAAAGCGCGGGCCAGGATTCCCGGCTCTCGCTGGTAGTAAGGAATGATGACAGTGCATTTCGTCATTTTTTCGCGCCTTCAGGAGTTTAGGAACCCGCGCAAGTGGTTCCGATGATTCCGGTCGGTGCCCCCCGTCCAGAGCTCGCTGACGCACGGCCCGCTCGTTCAAACAAACGGTTCTCGTCACATGCCGGCTGCTTTTAACCTGAAAAGCGTGACAAAAGATGTCGGCCGGAGCGAGCCTCCCAAGACCAGCACATTCGGGCTGAAATTTGTCGCCTCCCCAGCGATGCCTCGCGAACCCATCGCAGCAATCGAAAAGGATTGATCCCCGTGACCAATATTCTCGTCGTCGGCGGCGCCGGATACATCGGATCCCACACCTGCCTGGATCTCGCCGAGCGAGGTTTCACGCCGGTGGTCTATGACAATTTGAGCAACGGCCACGCCGAATTTGTGAAATGGGGCCCACTGGAGCGCGGCGATATCCGCGATCGCGAGAAACTTGCCGCGGTGATCGAGGCCTATCGCCCGGCTGCGATCGTGCACTTCGCCGCTCTCATCGAAGTCGGCGAATCGGTGAAGGCACCGGCTGCCTTCTATGACAACAATGTCGCGGGCACGCTTTCCCTGATTCTTGCCGCCCAGCAGGCCGGCATCGACAAGCTGGTCTTCTCTTCGACCTGTGCCACATACGGCTTGCCCGTCGATGTCCCCATGCGCGAGACGCATCCGCAGGACCCGATCAATCCTTATGGCCGCTCCAAGCTGATCGTCGAGCAGATGTTGTCCGATCTCGATCGTCATCAGGGCTTCCGGTCGGTGGTGCTGCGCTATTTCAACGCCGCGGGAGCCGATCCCGAGGGGCGAATCGGCGAACGGCATTCCCCCGAAACGCATGCCGTTCCGCTGGCCATCGACGCCGCGCTCGGCCGTCGCGACGGTTTCAATGTCTTTGGCACCGACTATGACACGCGCGACGGCACCTGCGTGCGCGACTTCATCCACGTCTCCGATCTCGCCGATGCGCACGGGCGCGCGGTCGAATATCTGCTTGGTGGGGGCGAAAGCGTTGCCCTCAATCTTGGCACCGGCACCGGAACCACGGTGCAGGAATTGCTGACGGCGATCGCAGCGGAAGCGGGCAAGCCGTTCCCGATTCGCCGCGAAGGACGCCGCGAGGGTGACGCTCCCGTTCTGGTCGCCGACAACGCCAAGGCAAGGTCGGTTTTGGGCTGGAGCCCCAGGCATGACCTCGGCTCCATTGTCCGCACCGCCTGGCAATGGCATGCCTCGACGGAGCGGGCCGCAGCAGAGTAAGATCGCCCCGGTGGGCGAGGTAAGGTTACGAACGGCAGGAGAAGGGACCGGCCATGGCCTTATTCAAATTCAACGCACGCAAGCCGTTCCGCGTCCGGAGCCTTCGGCGGGACCGTGAGACCGATGCGACCCGCGCCGCCCGGTTGCTAGGTCTGGTCGAGGGACTGCGCAAGGAGATCGAGCGCGAAAGGGACGGCTTGCGTGATCGTCACGAAAGCATTGCGACTCAGGCCGCCTTCTCGCAGCAGGCCCTTGAAGATGGCCAGGACACATCGATGTCGCCCGTCATCAATGACCTCACCGATGTGCTGATCCGTTATTCGGCGCGGATAGCTGCTCTCGAGAAACAGATCGATTTTGTTACCGGCCTGCGTGCGCAGGCCGAGCTGTTTCCCTATGAAAATGAAGACATCGCGACCGCAGCGCCCGCTCCTCGCCGGCGGCTGGCTTAACCGACGATCATAAAAAGTTACCGTACGGCTGCAGGAATGTGGGCGGGCGTCACATTGTGATCCGCTAATTTATTCTATGTGCATTGCAACATTCGCCCGAAATTGACGCGGGTCCGCAGCGCAGGCGAGCGGCCCAAAACGAAAGTAGCAAGCGGTATGGCTGCAAGTTTGAGAATACCGGCGCGAGCCGGCCTGAAGAGTTGTGTATTGGCGGCGTTCGTATTGTCCGCATCCGTGGCGGGCACCGTTTCAGGGCGTGCCGAAGATCAAAAAGAACCTAAGGCGACAGGCAAGTCTTTCGTCGAGACTTTCGACAAGCTCGACAAGAAGCGCTGGTATGTTTCGGATGGCTGGTCGAATGGCGATCACCAGAACTGCACCTGGTCAGCCAAACAGGTCAGCGTCTCGGACGGCACATTGAAGCTCGGCTTCCAGGCTGAACCAAGCAAGGGCCGCAGCAATGTCTGTGGCGAGGTGCAGACCAACAAGCGATTCAGCTACGGCACCTTCGAGGTCCGCATGAAGGCTGCGGCAGGGTCCGGCCTCAATACCGGCTTCTTCTCCTTCATCGGTCCGGTCCACAAACAGCCGCATGACGAGATCGACTTCGAAGTGCTGGGCAAGGATCCCACGAAGGTCCAGGTCAACCAGTACGTCAACGGAAAGAGCGTCGGCTCGGCCAAGCTGGTCGATGTGCCCGGTGGCGCCGACAAGGAATTCCACGACTATGCCTTCGTGTGGCAGCAGGATCGCATCGCCTGGTATGTCGACGGCAATCTGGTGGAAGAGGCTACCGATCCGGCCAAGCTGCCGAGCCATCCCTCCAAGATCTATCTCAGCCTTTGGGGCAGCGACACGCTGAAATCCTGGATGGGCGCTTTCGCCAGCCCCGAAAGGCAGCTGACGGCGGAGGTTGATCGTGTTGCCTACACGGCCCCTGGTGACGCCTGCCAGTTTCCGGAATCGATCGTCTGCAAGCTGAACAAGAGCACGCAGTGAGCGCGGCCCTTCATCCACGCCCGATGGCGCAGCGACACCCGGGGCGATTTAGAAGAATTGTTGCATCTGCCGATGGAGGCCAGCCATCCGTCAAGCGCGACCTTTGCTTCAAAAGCGCCGCAACAATTTTTCGAAATCGCCCGAGCTGACGGTCCGGCCATGCTGAATATCCTCTACCTGGTCCACGACCTTTGCGACCCGGCAGTACGCCGGCGCGTGACGATGCTTCAGATCGGTGGTGCCACTGTGACGCTCGCAGGTTTCCGCCGCGCCGAGACGGTGCCGGATTTCGAAGACCTGTCGCCAATCGATCTTGGCGTCACTGCCGACCGTGCTTTTGCCCAACGCGTTGCGGCTGTCGCCAAGGCGGCTTTCTCGCTCAGTGCCAGGCTTGCTGCCATTCCGAAACCGGACATCATCATCGGCCGCAACCTTGAGATGCTGGCCCTGGCCAACCGGGCGCGCAGCGTTTTTGGCGGTTCCGCACCGATCGTCTACGAGTGCCTGGACATTCATCGTTTCCTTTTGGACACCGGCGCCGTTGGACGAACGCTGCGTGGCGCCGAACGGCTCTTCAGCCGCGACGCGCAACTGCTGCTGACCAGCTCTCCCGCTTTCGTTCGCGACTATTTCGAGGCTTTCGGCCAGACCCGGGTGCCGGCTGTGCTGCTGCAGAACAAGATCCTGGATCTGAGCGGCAAACCCGCCCAACCGGCGAAACTGCCGACCCCGCCCGCGAATGGCGAACCCTGGAAGATCGGCTGGTTCGGCGCATTGCGCTGTGCCAAGTCGCTGAAATTGCTTGCAGATTTCACGCGCCGCATGCAGGGACGTTTCGAGGTCGTGCTGCGCGGCCGTCCGGCCCGCGTCGAGTTCGACGATTTCGACGGCTTCGTGCGCGCCGAACCCTATCTTTCGTTCCAGGGTGCCTATCGCAATCCGGACGATCTCGCCGCCATCTACGGCGAGGTGCATTTCTGCTGGGCCATCGACTTCTTCGAAGAAGGCCTGAATTCGAGCTGGCTGCTGCCGAACAGGCTCTATGAAGGCTGCCGCTTCGGCGCGGTGCCGATCGCGATGAAAGGAACCGAGACGGCACGTTTCCTTGCCGATCGCCACATCGGCCTGCTGCTCGACGAGCCATCCGTCGAGAACCTCTCCGCATTGGTGGGGGACATCGACACCGACACTTATCTTGAGCGCCGTGGCAAGATCACTGCTCAGGATCTCGGCACCTGGATCTGCGTGCCGGATGACTGTCGTTCGCTGGTGATGCGACTGGGTCGCCTTGCCGGCAAGGAACAGCAGGACGCCTTGCTGGAGGTCGCGGCATGACTGTCCTCGACACCAGGATGGCTGCAATCCCTGCAAGCGAGCAGACACAACCCGCCGATAGAGCGGCCGCCCGGTGCATGGTGGTGATTCCGTGCCTGAACGAGGCCAGGCATATCCGCGCCCTGCTGACCGAACTTTCCGAGCCCGCCGAGCGGAACGACCTGCGCATTGTCGTCGCCGACGGCGGCAGCACCGACGATACCCGCGACATCGTGCGCGAGGTCGCGGACCAAAATCCTCGTGTCGTCCTGCTCGACAATCCACGGCGCCTGCAGAGCGCTGCCGTCAACCAGGCGGTGGCCGCCTATGGCGACGAAGTCGATTTCTTCATCCGTATCGATGCCCATGGCGGTTACCCGGCAAACTATTGCGACCGCCTGATTGAGGAGGCTTCGGCGAGCGGCGCCGACTCGGTCGTTGTCTCGATGGCGACCAAAGGATTCGGGCTGTTCCAGAAGGCGACCGCGGTCGCGCAGAATTCGAAACTGGGCAATGGCGGCTCGCCGCATCGCGAGGGTGCGCCAGGCCATTGGACCGATCACGGCCACCATGCGCTGATGTGCGTTGAGGCCTTCCGCGCCGTCGGCGGTTATGACGAGAGCTTCAGCCACAACGAGGATGCCGAACTGGATTATCGGCTTCGTGCTGCCGGCTACCGCATCTGGATGACCGACAAGACGTTCATGACCTACTATCCGCGCGCTTCGGCATCCGCGCTGTTTCGCCAGTATCTCGGCTACGGCCGCGGCCGCGCCCGCAACATCCTGAAGCACCGCACCTGGCCGAAGCTGAGACAGGCTATTCCGCTTTTGGTCTTCCCGGTTGTCGTTGGTGCTTCGCTGGCGTTCCTCAGCCTGTCGGCCCTTGTTCCCGCCGGCCTCTGGATCGCAGCCTGCCTAGGCTACGGCACCTGGATGGCAATCGGACAGCGCAATCCCTACGGCCTGCTCGCCAGCCTCTGCGCCATGATCATGCACCTCGCCTGGTCGATGGGTTTCTGGCTGCAGATTCTCGGGTCCTGGAGACGCGGAGAGGCAGCGTCATGACCCAGAATGGCCTGTCCCCGTCACCGAAGATCCGGGTCGACGTCTGCGTGTGCACCTACCGCCGCCCCTATCTGGCGGAAACCCTGCGCTCGCTCGGCGCGCTTGAACTGCCGTCCAATGTTCAGGCGCGCATCATCGTTGCCGACAACGATGCAGCACCCAGCGCACAGGAGCTGACGGCATCGATCACGCAGCCCTTCGAGTTGACCTACATCCATTGCCCGGCGTCCAACATCTCGCTGGCGCGCAACGCCTGCCTCGATGCCGCCGGCGGCGATTTCCTCGCCTTCGTCGATGACGATTCCACGGTGACGACCGGCTGGCTGGCGGCACTGATTGAAACCGCCGAGACTACGGGCGCCGATGCCGTGCTTGGCCCTGTAAGGTCGGTCTATTCCGCGACCGCTCCCGGCTGGATGCGTCGCGGCGATTTCCATTCGACCAATCCGGTCTGGGTCGATGGGCAGATCCGCACCGGCTACAGCGGCAATGTGCTGCTGCGCCGCGCCTCTTCCCGTGTCGAAGGAAGGCGTTTCAACCTGTCGCTCGGCAAGACCGGCGGCGAGGACACTGAGTATTTTTCCCAGCTTCACGCGGACGGCGGACGCATCGCCTATGCCGAAGAGGCGCTTGTGCTCGAACCCGTCACCGAGGAGCGGGCCCGGCTGCAATGGCTGGTCAAGCGCCGCTTCCGCTCGGGCCAGACCCACGGCAGGCTGCTCGCCGGCCAGCAGGCAGGCAGAAAACCGCTGCAGATCGGGCTGGCAGCAGCCAAGGCGGCCTGTTGCTTTGCCGGCGCTGGTGCGCTTGTTGCCGTTGCACACAAGCGCAACCGCCAGGCGCTTCGCGGCATCATGCATGTCGGAGCCATCAGCGGCCTGCTCGGCGTCCGCGAAATCCGCCTCTATGGTGACGAACCGGCGGGAGGGCGTACCCATGCAGCCTGACGTCAGCTTTGTCATCGCAGCCTACAATGCCGAGAACTCGGTCGCGCGCGCCATCGAGAGCGCGCTCGGTCAGCGTGACGTGTCGGTTGAAGTCGTCGTCGTGGACGATCGCTCTAGCGACCGCACGGTCGAGATCGCCCACGCTTTTCCGCCGGAACTGGTCAAGGTGATCGCGCTGGATCGGAACCGTGGCCCTGGCGGCGCCCGCAATGCCGGCCTGGAAGCCGCCCGCGGCCGCTGGACCGCGGTGCTTGATTCCGACGACACCGTGCATCCGCAACGCCTGCGACGCATGATCACGAGAGCCGAGACTCACAGTGCCCAGATTGCCGTCGACAATCTCGAAGTGGTTCGTGACGGCGACGGCACCCGCGAACCGATGTTCGAAGCCAAGCTTCTCGAAGCCCACTCCGAGCTCATGCTCGCCGATTTCATTGCCGCCAACATCATGTTCGAAAGCACATTCTCCTTCGGCTACATGAAACCGATCTTCGAACGAAGCTTCCTGGAACAACACCAGTTGCGATACGACGAGACCTTGCGCATCGGTGAGGATTACATTTTCCTGGCTTCAGCCATGGCCAGGGGCGGCCGCTGCGTCGTCGAGCCAGACGTTGGTTATGCCTACCATATCCGCGCAGGCTCGATCTCCCGCGTGCTGGAACTGCGGCATGTCGAGGCGATGTTGAGAGCCGATGCGACCTTCCTCGAACAACATAGGCTCGATCCGCGGGCGGCGGCCGCGCAGACACGCCGCACCCGTAGCCTCAGGCAGGCAGCATCCTTCCTCAAGCTGGTTCAGCATCTGAAGGCGCGCGCGCCGATCCATGCCGCAGCCACGGCGCTGCGCGATCCGGCTGCGCTTCGGCATCTGGGCATGCCGATCGCGGCGCGATTGCGCCGGCTGGCAGCAACCTTGCAACTTGGCCGGACACCATCGGAAGCCGGCTGAACAAACCAATTTTGAAATTGGGCGGAGGGGCTCGATTTGCAAACAGGGATGACGTGATGAAAAAGGTGAGAAAAGCCGTGATACCGGTTGCCGGTTTGGGCACGCGGTTCCTGCCGGCCACGAAGGCCATGCCGAAGGAAATGCTGACGGTGGTTGACCGCCCCGTCGTGCAGTATGCAGTGGACGAGGCGCTGGAAGCCGGCATCGAGCACATTGTCTTCGTCACCGGCCGCAACAAGCATGTGATCGAGGACTATTTCGATATCCAGCCCGAGCTGTTGGAGACGCTGACACGCTCCGGCAAGAACGAGCAGCTCGCTTCGCTCACCCGCATGCAACCGCAGCCGGGCACGATTTCCTTCACCCGCCAGCAGGCGCCGCATGGTCTGGGCCACGCTGTATGGTGCGCCAGGGATATTGTCGGCGACGAACCCTTCGCGCTTCTGTTGCCCGACATGGTCTCGTTCGGCGATCGTGGCTGCCTTGCGGGTGCCATGGATCTCTATCTTGAAACCGGCGGCAATGTCGTCGCGGTCGAGCAATGCGATCCACTGGAGACCGGCAGCTACGGTATCGTCGGTAAGGGTGCCGGCGTCGGCACGGGTTTCACGATCACCGAAATGGTGGAAAAGCCGGCACCGGAGGCCGCCCCCTCCAATCACTACATCAACGGTCGCTACGTGCTGCAGCCCGAGATCTTCGACATTCTCGGCACGCAGGAACGCGGCGCCGGCAATGAAATCCAGCTTACCGACGCCATGGTAAGGCTGTCGGAGAGCCAGAAATTCTACGCCTCTCCGTTCGAGGGCCGCATGTTCGATTGCGGCTCGAAAGAAGGTTTCATCCAGGCCAACGTTGCCTTCGCGCTCGCGCGCAAGGACATTTGCGACCTGGTTTTCGAACCGATCGAGGAGATGATCGCTTCGCAGGCACGTCGCAGCCGCGCTGCCTGACCGGAAGATCGAAACAAATTCCACGACGCGCCACGGCCATTTGGCCGTGGCCGACTTTTTCATTTCGCGACGGAGCGCCGGAGCAGCCATGAACCAGGGAAGTTATCCGTTGAAGCCCATGTCCTCGGAAGATTCATCGGACTTCATTGATCTCGACGCCCTGCTGGCGGCGGCACGCCGGCAGGCCCGGCTGGTTGGCCTGTTCGGCCTGATCGGCCTGATCCTCGGGGTCGTCTATCTCGTGGCGACACCTCCGCAATACACTTCGGGAACGCGTATTCTCCTCGACGACAGCCTGACCCGTTTCGCCGAAGACAAGCCGAGCCCACCGGCCGGTCCGCAGGCCGACGCGATGGTCTCATCCGAGGTCGAAATCCTCAAATCCAGTCGTCTCGCCCGCGCCGTCGTGCTGGCGGAAAAACTTCAGGACAACGAGGCTTTCCTCAATCCGCCACGCTCGCCGCTCAGCTCGCTGAAAGCCACGCTCAAAAGCGTGGCAGGCTTCTTCTCGTCGCGTTCCGAAGAAGAACCCGGTTCAATACAGGATGCCAAGATCGGTCGCGCCATCGGTATCCTTCAGGACGGAGTCCACGCCGAACGTGTCGGTCGCAGCTTCGTCATCGATCTCTCCTTCACTGCGCCGGATCCCAAGCTGGCCGGCACGATCGCGCGCGCCTATGCCAATGCTTATCTGTCTGATCATCTCGACGCCAACTTCGATGCCACCCAGCGCGCCACGGTATGGCTTCAGGGCCGTCTCGACGAACTGCGCGAGAATTCGCAGAAGGCAGCGCTCGAGGTCGAGCAATTCCGTGCGGCCAACGGGCTGACGGCCGCGCGTGGCGAACTGATGTCTGAACAGCAGCTGTCCGATCTCAACAAGCAGGTCATCCTGGCTCAGGCCGATACCGCCAATGCGCTGGCCCGCTACAACCAGTTCAAGGCGATCGTGGACAGCGGACCCGAGAACGCGGTCAAGAACGCCACCATCCCACAGGAAAAGGGCGCCAGCGGCAGCAACAGCGCCGCCATCAACGAGATGAAAGCGCGCTATCTCAATGTCAGCAAGCGCGAACAGGACATCTCAAGCCGGTTCGGACAGGACCACGCGCAGGCGGTGGCGCTGCGCGCCGAGCAGACCAACCTGACCAACCAGATCTATGCCGAGCTGCAACGGCTCACCGAAAGCTACCGCAACGAATACCAGGTCGCGAAATCGCGCGAGGATTCGCTGCGCGGCAATGTCGGCGATTTGGCCGGCCAGAATTCTCAGACAGGCCAGGCGCAGGTGAAGCTGCGCGATCTTGAACAGAAGTCGCAAGCACTCAACACACTCTACCAGGCTTTCCTTGCCCGCTACGAGCAAGCCGCGCAGCAGCGCTCCTTCCCGATCGCCGAAGCCCGCGTCATCTCGACCGCCGGCAACCCGACCTCGGCCTCAAGCCCGCGCAAGACCATGGTGCTCGGCCTTTCCCTGGTGCTCGGCCTGTTCGCCGGCGCGGCCGCCGGCGCCGTCCAGGAATTCCGCGAGCGCTTCTTCCGCACCGGCGACGACGTGCGCGACGCTCTCGACCTCAATTTCCTCGGCTATCTGCCGGCGATCGGCGGCCGCTTCGCCGACGCGCGGCCGCGAACGCAGCCGACCGATGCGCAAGTCGCGAATTCTTCCGGACCGGAAACCGTCACCCCTCGCATCCTCAGAGTGGCGATCAACCAACCCGCCTCTTCCTTCGCGGAGACTTTGCGCAACGTCAAACTGGCCAGCGACGTCGTCCTGCACCGCACCGGCGGCAAGGTGATCGGCTTTGTCTCGGTGCTGCCGCGCGAAGGCAAGACGACCACCGCCGCCAATTTCGCCGGGCTGCTTGCTGCCAATGGCGCCCGCACCCTGTTGATTGACGCCGACTTGCGCAATCCGGGCCTCAGCCGCGGTCTGTCGCTGACGCCCGACAAGGGTTTGGTCGAGGCATTGGTAGGCGAGCAGCGCTGGCAGAGCGCCTGCCTGGTTGACCGCAAGACCAAGCTTGTCATCCTTCCCGCCGTGGTACGCCGGCGCCTGTCGCACACCAGCGAACTCATCTCGGGTCCCGCCATGGCGGCACTGCTGGAAGAGGCGCGCAAGTCTTTCGACTATGTCGTTGTCGATTTGCCACCACTCGGGCCCGTGGTCGATGCCAAGGCTTTCGCTCCGCTCGCCGACGGCTTCGTGCTGGTGGCCGAGTGGGGCGCCACGCCGCGCCTTCTGGTGCGCTCCGCGTTGCAGGCCGACCGCCAGATCGCGGCAAAGACCCTCGGCGTCGTCTTGAACCGCACCGACATGAAGAAGCTGGCGAGTTATGGCATGTTCGGCGCGGCCGAGCAGTATCTCGACCGCTATGCGTCCTACTATGTCGAGCAGACTGTGACGGAGCCCGAGCCCAACCGCACGGAGCCGGCTTGATCGGGTGACGGAAGGCGCCGCATATCCGGCCAGCCGGTCGCGTTCAGTCTTCCTGGGTCAAGTTGCTGAGGTAGCGCCCCTTGTCCTGCCAGATGCGCAGGGCCGTCAACCGGCCGCTGAAGAAGGCGCCGGTGTCGAGATTGACACGCATGCCTTCGCGGCCGGCCTGGTCGACGGGTGTATGGCCGTGCACCACATAACGCGAAAGCAGGTGCGCGCGCTCGAAGAAGGCCGAGCGGATGAAGACGAGATCTTCGTCCGTCTGCTTGTCCAACGGAACTTCAGGCCGCACGCCGGCATGGACAAAGATGTACCGCGCGGTTTCGACCAGAACCGGCATCGAGCGCAGCAGCGCAAAATGAGCCGGCGATATCGACCTGCTGATAGCATCGTCGACCTGTTGCTGGTCGCGAAAGATCTCGATCAGCCGCCGATGATCAATGCCGTACGACTGCAGCGTGCTTTCCGCTCCCATGCGCAGCCAGGCGGCAAGACTGGACCGCCCCTCGAGATAGTCGAGCATGGCAAGCTCATGATTGCCGGCCAGGCAGATGCGCTCCAGGCCTATTGGCGGATGCGCCGCAAGATGGTCGAGCACCTGCGCCGACGCAGGACCACGGTCTACATAATCCCCCAGCATGATGATGAGCTTGCGACCCGGCAGTGTCGCCGCGTCGCGAACGATGGCGTCTTCCAGCGCCAGAAGCTCGTCCAGGCAACCATGCACGTCACCGATCGCATAGACGACGGTGTCCGCCATATCGAGACGCAGGCGCGGCAGGCGTGCCCGGGCGCTACCAGCTCTCAGGCCAAGAATGCGTCCGACGCGCTTGATCATCTGGCGTTTTTCATGATCGCCCGGATCCTGGCAATGACTCGGCGCGATCGCTGGATCGCCTTGTTACCCAGGGTTGTACTTTGTGAAGCCGTCAACCGGTCCGAATCCCATAAACTGGTGCCTGGGCCTCACACATCGCCCATTCATCGCTGCGTCTCTGTGCTCCGCCTCCTGAGAGACCGCACCGCTCGCCGCTCCGTCAATCGGAGCCGACCTTGTCGAGGAGACGAATCTTGAAAAACAATGCGTCCCGCCCTTCGCCCATCCCGGCCGTTCCGCCGTTAGTGTCCGACCGTGTCAGAATTGCGCGCGTCCTGTGCATCTTTTTCATGATGTTCGTTCACGTGCAGCCGGGCATCATGGAAAACATCCAGGATCGCGATACAGCCATCTTCGATTTTGTCTATTTCGCCTTCACGCGTCTTCTGGGTTTGAGCTCGGTTTCGTTGCTCAGCGTGGTTTCAGGTTATTTCATCGTCGCCAGTCTGCTCAAGATCGATCCGCTGACACTGGCGCGATCGAAATTCAAGACACTGATCGTGCCGCTCGTGGCCTGGAACCTGGTCATGCTGGCGCTTCTGGCTGCCTACGGTTTGATGACCGACAAGTGGCAGGACATGCCTGACCCGACGCTGCTCAGCTGGGTGAATGCGCTGCTTGCCGTCACCGCCTGGCCCCTCGATGTGCCTTTGTGGTTTCTGCGCGACCTGTTCATCTGCTGCCTCCTGGCGCCGGTGCTCTATCAAGGACTGAAACACTTCGCACTTCCGACCGTGGCGCTGCTCGTCATCTATGCGTTGTTCGGCGAAGATCTCTATCTGCTGCAGCGGCCGCAGCTTCTGTTGTTCTTCTCGCTCGGCATGTGGCTGCGCATTGCAGGAACCGGTACGGCAACCATCGACAGGCTGTCGTTGTTTCTGGCGGCCGGCCTCACCGTGATGATCGGGATCTTCGTCACAATCCGCGTCCAGAACATCCTGATCAGCGAGATGAACGATCAATTGCGCATCACCCTCGACACGCTGTTGCGCATCACCATGGCTGGCGGTTTCTGGGTGCTGACCGGCCTGATACGGCATTCCGGATTCGCAGCAACCTTCATGCGGCTCGAACCGTATTCTTTCGCGCTGTTCTGCAGCCACGCCATCCTGTTCAATTTCGCCGGCATCGTCTTCCGGCGTTTCTTCGGCGACTACGGCTCGAACCTTTTCCCGATCACCTTCTTCACGTTGCCACTTCTGGCAGTCCTGTGCGCCGTCATCGGCCTGCAGATGATCCGCCGCTCGCCACCACTGCTGTTCCTGCTCAATGCCGGCCACAGCGTGCCGCCATGGCGAAAGGGCGAGGAGATCAAAGAGGGCAACAAGGATGCCGATCGCCGACGCGCGCGTGCCTGAATGCCGGGCCTGCCCGCTCTCTGTCCGGCGGCAGAGAGCGGGATACTCATGACGTCCGAGTTCAGATGTCTGCCCGGAACGTCTGGCGCTGATTGCCGAGGCCTTCGATGCCGAGTTCGACGACATCGCCATCCTTCAGGTAGCGCGGCGGCTTCATGCCCATGCCGACGCCGGGCGGCGTGCCGGTGGAGATGATGTCACCAGGTTGCAGGCTCATGAACTGTGACAGGTACGAGACCAGGAAGGCGACGCCATAGACCATCGTCCTGGTGGAGCCGTTCTGCATCGTCTCGCCGTTGACGGTGAGCCACATCTTGAGATTTTGCGGATCCTTGACTTCATCCTTGGTCACCAGCCAGGGACCGGTCGGCCCGAAAGTGTCGCAGCTCTTGCCTTTTGTCCATTGACCGGAGCGCTCCGTCTGGAATGCTCGCTCCGACACGTCATGGGCGACGCAATAGCCTGCGACATAGTCCAGCGCCTCGGCTTCGGAGACATATTTCGCGGTTCTGCCGATGACGACGCCGAGCTCGACCTCCCAGTCCGTCTTGTTCGATCCGCGCGGGATCAGGACGTCGTCATCCGGTCCGACGATGGCAGAAGTAGCCTTCATGAACACCACGGGCTCGGGCGGCACCTGCAAGCCGGATTCTGCAGCATGGTCGGCATAGTTGAGACCGATGCAGATGAACTTGCCGGTGCCGGCCACGCAGGCACCGAAGCGCGGCCTGCCGGACACCACCGGCAGAGTTTTCGCATCGATCCTGGCAAGGCTGGCGAGCGACACCGGATCCAGAGCCTTGCCGCCGATGTCGGCGACGTGGCCGGAGAGATCGCGAACCGTGCCTTCCGCATCGACGAGGCCGGGCTTTTCGGCGCCGGCGGCGCCATAGCGAACAAGTTTCATGCAGTCCTCCAAATCCAGATGTTACGGCAATTCCAGCAAGAGTGTGCAGCGGTTTTGCATTCGGAATTGCGTAAAAACAAAGGGTTAAAGCGTCCAGCCGCCATCGATGGCATATGCCTGGCCGGTGGTGTAGGTGGCGCCGGCGAGGTGAACCGCAAGCGCTGCGATCTCTTCTGGCGTTCCAAGCCGGCCAGTGGGTTGGCGGGCAAGAAAAGCGGCACGCGCAGCCTCGTAGTTGCCCTGTGCACGCATGCGCCCCTCCAGTGACGGGCTGTCGACGGTACCAGGGCAGATGGCGTTGCAGCGGATACCTTTGGTGATGAAATCGGCCGCCACTGCCTTGGTAAGCCCGATCACCGCCGCCTTGGTGAGCCCGTAGACGAAGCGATTGGGCACGCCCTTGATGCTCGAAGCGACCGACGACATGTTGATGATGACACCGTCGCCGCGCTCGACCATGCCTGGCAGCACGGCCTGTATGGTGCGCACCATCGCCTTGACGTTGAGGTCAAAGGCGAAGTCGAGATCGCCGTCCTTCATCTCCAGCACCGATCCCGAATGGACGAAGCCGGCGCAATTGAACAGCACGTCGACGCGGCCGATCTTCGCGAAGACCTGCCTGACCGCTGCATCGTCGAGGACGTCCAGCTTGCGGATCTGGATGCCTTTTGTCCTGGCCAGCTCAACGAGCAACGGTTCGTTGATGTCGGTGGCCACGACACTTGCTCCTGCCTCGGCGAAAGCGATTGCACTTGCTCGCCCGATGCCTTGCGCGGCTGCGGTCACAACCACGGTCTTGCCGTCGAGTGAGCCCATCGTCTTCCTCCTCCGTGCCGGCGCGGCTTGGCTTTGGGCTGCCTTCACGCAGACGACCGCACCTTAGAGCAATTTCAGGAAAAGTGCGCAGCGGTTTTCCGCCCGAAATTGCATAAAAACAAACAACTAGAGCATTTCCGCCTTTCCGTTATTAACGGAAAGGGCAGTTGCCCCGACCACTGCGTCTTGCCGCCGGTGCGGTAAAAAAGCTTCCCGCCAAGAAGCATTTCCTTCCCGGCGGAATGATGCTCTCATGGCCGAAGCAGCGCGCGCTTTCGCCGCCGCATTCAGGGAAGCGCGCCATGATCTTCGACACCCATCTGCACCTGATCGACAGGCAGGCACTGCATTACCCCTGGCTCGACGGCGTACCGGCGCTCAACCGTGACTTCCTGCATGAAGAATACGCACGCGAGGCCCGTCGTGCGGGCATTGAAAGCGCGTTCCACATGGAGGTGGATGTTCACCCTGACGACATCGAAGCGGAAACGGCCCATGTGAGGGCCCTGGCGACAAACACCGACAGTCTGGTACGCGGCGCAATCGCTTCCTGTCGACCGGAAGAGAGCGGTTTTGCGGCTTATCTTGACCAGGTCCGCGGCGATCCATTCGTCAAGGGCTTCCGCCGCGTGCTGCATGTCGTGCCGGACGATGTCTCCGAAGGCACCTTGTTTCGCGAAAACATCAAACGGATCGGCGGCGGCCTTACCTTCGATCTCTGCGTACTGCCGCACCAGATTCCCAAGGCCATCGCGCTGGTCGACCTGGCACCCGATACGACATTCGTACTCGACCATTGTGGCGTACCGGACATCAGGGGCGGGATCGAACATCCCTGGCGGGAGCACATCGGCGAGATTTCCCGTCGGCCGAATGTGGTGGCCAAGATCTCGGGCATCGTCGCCTACGCAAATCCCGATCAATGGTCTGTCGAGACGCTGCGGCCCTATGCCGAACACGTGATAACAAGCTTCGGCTGGAATCGCGCCGTGTGGGGCAGCGACTGGCCCGTCTGCACGCTGGGCGGCGGGCTTTCGACTTGGGTCGCTGCCACGCATGCCTTGCTCGCTGGCACGAGCATCGACGAACGAACGAATTTACTGTCGGCCAACGCGAAACGCATCTGGCGCGTCTAGAGCGTTTCCGTTTTTCACGAAAACGCGAAACGCTCTAACTATTTGTTTTGACGTAACTCTGGACGGAAAACCGCTGCGCACTTTTCCTGGAATTGCTCTAGATACGCTGCAAGGTCAGGACCCCGAAAAGCTCTGCCGCTCCCAAACGACAAAAAGCCGGGCTGAAGCCCGGCTTTTTGAATTCAGTACGACCAAATCCGTCAGGCAGGAAGGATCGCGCCTTCCAGCGTGGTGAGCTGGTGCAGGAACTGCTCGGCCTTGGTGCGCGACGCATCATCCTTGGCATCGGTGATATCCTCGCGCGCTTCCTGGATGCGGCGAGCGATATCTGCACGGTCGATGTCCTGGACAGCCACAGCCGATTCAGCCAGCAGCGTGCAGCCCGAAGGCAGAATATCGGCGAATCCGCCGAAGACCACGAAGCGCTGGACGTTGCCGGAGACCGGCTTCACCGTGACGACACCCGGCTTGATGGTGCTCATCACCGGAGCGTGTTCTGCCATCACCGTCATCTCGCCTTCCGCACCCGGAATGACGACGGACTCGACCTCTTCCGAGACAAGCAGGCGCTCGGGCGAAACCAGTTCGAATTTGAAAGCTTTAGCCATGTCGTCTCACAAACGCTCGGAACGAAACGCGCGGACGTTATCGTCCGCGCGGTTGCTTTCTTGCGATCAAGCCGCTTCGGCAGCCAGACGCTGGGCCTTCTCGACCGCCTCGTCGATGTTACCGACCATGTAGAAGGCGGCTTCCGGCAGGTGGTCGTAGTCGCCGTCGCAAAGGCCCTTGAAGCCCTTGATGGTGTCGGCGAGGTCGACCAGCTTGCCCGGCGCGCCTGTGAACACTTCGGCGACGAAGAACGGCTGCGACAGGAAACGCTCGATCTTGCGGGCGCGGGCAACGGTCTGCTTGTCCTCTTCCGACAGCTCGTCCATGCCCAGGATGGCGATGATGTCCTGAAGCGACTTGTAGCGCTGAAGGATCGACTGCACCTGGCGGGCGACCTGATAATGCTCGTCACCGACGATCAGCGGATCAAGCATACGCGAGGTCGAGTCCAGCGGATCGACGGCCGGATAGATGCCCTTTTCCGAGATGGCGCGGTTCAACACCGTCGTCGCATCCAAGTGGGCGAAGGAGGTAGCCGGCGCCGGGTCGGTCAAGTCGTCGGCGGGCACGTAAATGGCCTGAACCGAAGTGATCGAACCCTTGGTCGTGGTGGTGATGCGTTCCTGCAGCGCGCCCATGTCGGTGGCGAGCGTCGGCTGGTAACCCACCGCCGAAGGAATACGGCCGAGCAGAGCCGACACTTCCGAACCCGCCTGGGTAAAGCGGAAGATGTTGTCGACGAAGAACAGCACGTCCTGGCCCTGGTCGCGGAAGTATTCTGCGACCGTCAGCCCGGTCAGAGCGACGCGGGCGCGGGCTCCCGGCGGCTCGTTCATCTGGCCATAGACGAGCGCCGCCTTCGAACCTTCGCCGCCGCCCTTCTTGTTGACGCCCGACTCGATGAACTCGTGGTAGAGGTCATTGCCTTCGCGAGTGCGCTCACCGACACCGGCGAACACCGAATAGCCGCCGTGCGCCTTGGCGACGTTGTTGATCAGTTCCTGGATGAGAACGGTCTTGCCGACGCCGGCGCCGCCGAACAGGCCGATCTTACCGCCGCGAGCATAAGGCGCGAGCAGGTCGAGAACCTTGATGCCGGTGACGAGGATCTGCGCTTCCGTCGACTGGTCGACATAGGCCGGGGCCGGCTGGTGGATGGAGCGGATTTCGATGCCGTCGACGGGACCAGCTTCGTCAACCGGCTCTCCGATGACGTTGATGATGCGGCCGAGCATGCCCGGGCCGACCGGAACCGAGATCGGCGCGCCGGTATCGTAGACCGACTGGCCGCGAACCAGACCTTCGGTGGAGTCCATCGCAATGCAGCGCACGGTGTTTTCGCCGAGGTGCTGGGCGACTTCGAGAACCAGACGGTTGCCGACGTTCTCGGTCTCCAGCGCGTTCAGGATCGCCGGCAGGTGGTTGTCGAACTGCACGTCGACAACGGCGCCGATGACCTGGCGGACCTTACCGGCAGAGCCAGTGGCCTTAACCGCGACGGTCTTGGCTGGAGCCTTCGCTGCCGCGGCAGCCTTGGCTGGAGCCGCAGCCTTCGCCGGAGCTGCAGTCTTGGCCGGTGCTGCTGCCTTTGCGGGAGCGGCCGCCTTCTTTGCCGGGGCGGCGGTCTTTTCCGCCGCAGGCGCCTTGGAAGCAGCCGCGGCCTTCGCCGGTGCCTCCTTCTTCGGGGTCGCTGCTTTCGCCATCGTGTTTACCCTTTTTCGTCCGTTGGTTACCGCGTGCTCCCTGCGAAGGCCACCGGCCCTCGCGGTTCACGCTTAGAGCGCCTCGGCGCCCGAAATGATTTCGATCAGTTCCTTGGTGATCTGCGCCTGACGCTGACGGTTGTACGTGATCGACAGCCTGTTGATCATGTCGCCGGCGTTGCGCGTCGCACTATCCATCGCGCTCATCTTGGCGCCCATCTCGCCGGCTGCGTTTTCAAGCAGCGCCCGGAAGATCTGCACCGCAATGTTGCGCGGGATGAGGTCGGAAAGGATTTCGCCTGGCTCCGGCTCGTATTCGTAGACGGCAGCGCCGTTGCTGGCTTCACCCGACACTTCCGTCGCCGCAGGAATGATCTGCTGCGCCGTCGGGACCTGGCTGATCACCGACTTGAAGTTTGAATAGAACAGTGTGCAGACGTCGAATTGACCATCGTTGAACAGGCCGATCACCTTCTTGGCGATGGCGTCTGCATTGACGAAGCTCAGCGTGCGCACTTCGCGCAGGTCGACGCGGTCGAGGATCAGCGATGCGTAGTCGCGGCGCAAGATGTCGAAGCCCTTCTTGCCGACGCAGATGATCTTCACCTGCTTGCCGGCCGCCAGAAGCTTGCGGATATGGTCACGCGCCAGGCGCGCGATCTGCGAGTTGAAGCCGCCACACAGGCCGCGCTCGGCCGTGCAGACGACGAGCAGATGCACGTCGTCCTTGCCGGTGCCGGTCATCAGCGCCGGAGCGTCACCGCCGCCACCGACCGCCTGGGTGATGTTGGCCAGCACCGCGCCCATCCGTTCGGAGTAGGGACGCGCCGCTTCCGCAGCCTCCTGGGCACGACGCAGCTTCGCCGCAGCGACCATCTGCATCGCTTTGGTGATCTTCTGCGTCGCCTTGACCGAGGCGATGCGGTTACGAAGGTCTTTTAGTGAAGGCATGCTTCAAACCCGGTCCCGTCTTCCGCCGCTTACGCGAAGGTCTTGGCGAAGTTGTCGATCTCGGCCTTGAGCTTGCCGCGCAGATCGTCCGACAGCGCCTTCTCCTTGCGGATCGCATCGAGAACGGCCTTGCCGGCGTTGCGCATATGCGAGAGCAGACCCTGCTCGAACTTGCTGACCTGATTGAGCGACAGCTTGTCGAGATAGCCGTTCACGCCGGCGAAGATCACTGCGACCTGCTCTTCGGTCTTGAGCGGCGAGAACTGCGGCTGCTTCAGAAGCTCGGTCAGGCGCGAACCGCGGTTCAGCAGGCGCTGCGTGGCGGCGTCTAGGTCCGAGCCGAACTGTGCGAAGGCCGCCATTTCGCGGTACTGCGCGAGCTCGCCCTTGATCGAACCGGCGACCTGCTTCATCGCCTTGATCTGGGCCGACGAACCGACGCGCGACACCGACAGGCCGACGTTCACGGCCGGGCGGATACCCTGGAAGAACAGGTTGGTTTCCAGGAAGATCTGGCCGTCGGTGATCGAGATCACGTTGGTCGGGATATAAGCCGACACGTCGTTGGCCTGCGTCTCGATGACCGGCAGCGCGGTCAGCGAACCGTTGCCGTTGTCGTCGTTGAGCTTTGCAGCGCGCTCGAGCAGACGGGAGTGCAGGTAGAAGACGTCGCCCGGATAGGCTTCGCGGCCCGGCGGGCGGCGCAGCAGCAGCGACATCTGACGATAGGCGACGGCCTGCTTGGACAGGTCGTCATACGAAATCAGGGCATGCATGCCGTTGTCGCGGAAATATTCACCCATGGTGCAGCCGGTGAACGGCGCCAGGAACTGCATCGGCGCCGGATCCGAAGCGGTGGCAGCGATGATGATGGAATAATCTAGCGCGCCGCGCTCTTCCAGCACCTTCACGAACTGCGCGACGGTCGAACGCTTCTGGCCGACAGCAACATAGACGCAGAACAGCTTCTCGGATTCAGGGCCGGTTTCGTGCACCGACTTCTGGTTCAGCATGGTGTCGAGGATGATGGCGGTCTTGCCGGTCTGACGGTCACCGATGACCAGCTCGCGCTGGCCGCGACCGACCGGAATGAGCGCGTCGATGGCCTTGAGGCCGGTCGACATCGGCTCGTGCACCGACTTGCGGGGAATGATGCCCGGGGCCTTGACGTCGACGCGGCGACGCTCGACGCCCTTGATCGGGCCCTTGCCGTCGATCGGATTGCCGAGCGCGTCGACGACGCGGCCGAGCAGGCCCGGACCGACCGGAACGTCCACGATGGCACCGGTACGCTTGACGGTATCGCCTTCCTTGATGTCACGGTCGGCACCGAAGATAACGACGCCGACATTATCGGCTTCGAGGTTCAGCGCCATGCCACGGATGCCGCCCGGGAACTCGACCATCTCACCAGCCTGGACGTTGTCCAGACCGTAGACGCGGGCGATACCGTCGCCCACCGACAGGACCTGACCCACCTCGGAGACTTCGGCTTCCTTGCCGAAATTCTTGATCTGGTCTTTCAGAATTGCGGAGATTTCCGCGGCGCGGATGTCCATCAGCCGACCTCTTTCAGTGCAAGCTTGAGCGAATTGAGTTTGGTTTTAAGCGACGTGTCGATCTGGCGCGAGCCCATCTTCACGATCATACCGCCGAGCAGCGAAGGATCGACCGTAACGGTGATCGCGACGTCCTTGCCGGCGACAGCTTTCAGTGCGGTCTTCAGTTCGGCTTCCTGGGCCGACGTCAGTGCATGCGCCGACGTTACCTCGGCGGCAGTCTCGCCACGATGCTCGGCGGCGATGCGGCGAAACGCCTTGATCATGCCAGGCACGGCGAACAGGCGCCGGTTACCGGCCACGACGCGCAGGAAGTTTCCAGCGAGGCCGACGATCTTGGCCTTGTCGGCGATGGCGGAGATGGCACGGACCTGTTCTTCGGTCGAGAAGACCGGGCTCTCGATCAGGCGCTTCAGATCATCGCTACCGGAAAGCAGGACTTCGAAGCTGTTGAGGTCGGCTTCGACCTTGGCAACGGATTTCGCCTCGAGCGCCAGCTCGAAAAGCGATGACGCATAGCGTTCTGCGACAGCGGAGATTGGCGAGGACGTTTGGGCCACGGACCGTCTTTTCTCTTGTCTGAGAGGCCGCAGATCGTTGGCGCGAGCGAAAACTCTGGCTAAATCTTTGACCTTACTGCATTTTTTCAAGCCAAGGGACGCGGCTTCCGCTGTCCCCGGGTCGAAAGTCGGTTGCCGTCTAGCACAGGCTTTTCAGGACCGCAATGCGTCCACGGACATGCTTTCAAGGCACTTTTGTCGCATCCGGCGGCCGAGTTCAATGGCTGGCGGCGGATTCACCGCGATTCAGGGCAAAAAGCCAAAGGCGAAGGCAAGCGGCAACACCGCCAGCACGAGTTCCACGACGACCGCACCCCAGTTATAGGGTGTATTGGCGCCGTCGGACATCATCGCAAGGACTCGGCCGAAAGCAGTGAACAACCAAGAGAAGCCGAGCGCCATATAGAGCAGCGGCTGCGCCAGCAGAATCGCGCAGAGCCCGACACCAAGATAAAAACCGGCCATGCGCGCCCGCCCCTCGGCGATCGCCTCCGGCTTTTCCGGCTTGGGCTGCAGGCGCAGCAGCTTGAAGCAGAGACCCGGCGCGAAAAACAAGGCCAGCCCAAGCAGCAGCGTTACCGCCGCGCTCGACCATGCGAGCCACTCGCCCTGGGTGGTCGGCCAAGGAAATGAAAATTCCATTTTGGTCCCCTCGAAACGAGATCGCATTGAAGATCATCGTTTCGGGAAGTCAAGCGCACTGCAGCACTCCATCGACACGCCGCCTGCATCCATTTGACCAATTATCAGAGCACTGATATCAAAGCTCTGATACTATAGAGGTGATCGCATGAGTCGTAGGATCTTTCTTGCCGGCGCCACCGGAGTCATCGGGCGACGCCTTGCGCCAATGCTTGCCGAAGAAGGCCATCTGGTGTGGGGCACCACCCGCTCGGCCTCGAAAGCCGGGGAACTGGAAGCGGCGGGCGCAAATGCCGTCACCGTCGATGTGTTCGATAAAGACGCGCTGTCGGCAGCCATGTTCGAAGCAAGGCCGGAGATCGTCATCCACCAGCTGACCGATCTGCCGAAGGATCTCGATCCGGCTGGCATGGGCGAAGCAATTGTCCGCAACGCCCGCATCCGCAACGAAGGTACCCGCAATCTGGTAGAGGCCGCAAAGCGAGCCGGCGTCAGGCGACTGGTCGTGCAGAGCATCGCCTGGGCTTATGCGCCCGGCCCGCTGCCGCATGGAGAACAGGACCCGCTGGATGCGGCGGCGGCGGGGCCTCGTGCCATCAGCGTCAACGGCGTCATTGCACTCGAACGCCAGGTTCTCGGGACACAGATGACCGCGGTTATCCTGCGCTACGGACAATTCTATGGTCCGGATACGGGATTCGATGCACCGAAACCCGGCGCTTCCGTGCATGTCGACGCGGCCGCCCGCGCGGCATCGCTCGCCGTCGATCGCGGCACCGGTGTCTACAACATCGCGGAACCGAACGATCAGGTTTCCACCGAAAAAGCCATCGCGGAACTTGGATGGCGCGCCGATTTCAGGAGATCCAGGCCATGAGCAGCCAGGCCTTCAACGACAAGATCCCGCGCAGCCTGTCGAAACGACGGTACGCCGTCGCAGCGGCGCTGGTCGCTGTAACAGGCGCAGTCTCGGCAGGGTTGTACGTGACGTTGCCCGAGCATCGACCGGCGACCATGCACATGGCCGAGGGCAGCGCGCCCGCTGGAGCATCGGGGCGGCCGGTGACCGAGATCAAGCCGATTTCCTGCACGCCCTTGCCCGACATTCCCGGCAAGGCCGTGACCGTAGCCATCGTGGATTTCCCGTCGGATGCCTACACACCGCGTCACCACCACCCCGGCAACGTCACCGCATTCGTCTTGAAGGGCACATTGAAATCACAGCTCGCTGGCGAGCCGCCAATGACCTACACCCAGGGGCAGAGCTGGTTCGAACCGAAAGGCGCAATCCATTTGTTCGCGGAGAACGCCAGCAAGACCGAACCGGCATCCTTGCTTGCCATGTTTGTTGCGGACGAGAACTGCGGGCCCTTGACGGTGTTTTTGCCCGACGACCACGATGGCCATGCCAGATAACAGGAGACGCGCCATAGCCAGACCGGATTCCCAGCAGCCGATACCGCGTGCCGGCGAGGGCAAGCGTGGCGAGGACGGCTATTTCGGCTATCTGCTGCGCCAGGCGGCAGGCGCCTATCGTTATCGCATGGAGGCGACCCTTGCGGATCTCGGCATCACCCAGCCGCAATTCGCGGTGATGGCGATGCTGAGTGCCTATCCCGGCCTCTCCAATGCCGATCTGGCACGCGCGGCATTGCTGACACCGCAGACGCTGAGTGTCATCGTCGCCAATCTGGAAAAGGCCGGCACGATCGTGAAACGCCGCCACGCCAGCAACGAGCGCATCCGTCAGCTGGAACTGAGCGAAAAGGGCCAGGCACTTTATGCAGAGGCGCGCGGCCGCGTCCGCCTGCTCGAAGCTGATCTTGCCGCCGGATACTCAGGAGACGAACAGAAAATCGTTCGCCGCTGGCTGGCCGCCGTGACAGCCGGCACACCCGAAGACTAGGGCGTTGCGTTTTCACGGAACGCTACAACTCTTTGCTTCAGGCAGGTCTGCGCGGAAAACCGGTACGCATTTTTCCTGGAATTGCCCAGGCCAAGCTGTTTGGCCGTTTCGTTCAAGATCGCGGCGAGATTCCGGAGCATGGTGTGACAACAATGAGGTCCACCATGACCACGTTCCTTCAGCACCTTGGCTTCATCCTGCTCGGCGGCGTCTTTGTCTGGGCGGGGCTGGAACATTTCCTGCGCTTCCGTGCCATTGCCGGGCAGCTTGGCGAACATGGCTTCCCGGCACCCGTACCGCTGCTGGCTGCCGGCTCGTTGCTTGAAGTCACAGCCGGCCTGTGCGTGGTCCTTGGCTTCTACAGGTCTTATGCGGCAGCCGCCTTGATCGTCTTCACCGTTGCCGCGAGCGCGCTTGCGCTCGATTTCTGGCGCCATTCAGGCCCGCAAAGACAGGGCCTTCGCTCTGCCTTCATCATCAACTTTGCCGTTGTTGGCGGCCTGCTCCTGGCGATGGCCCGTTGAGATGATGCGCGATCCCAAGAGATGACGCCTGATATATCTGCTGATATATCAAAGCATCTACAATGCCTTAATGCACACCAGCGCTATCCGCCGCGATGATATCCGTGAGCAGGTCCAGCCCGTCTCCCGTACCGGCAATACGCAATTGCAACGAGCCGCCATCGCCAAGCCAGGCGATCTGCTCGGTGAAGATCATGCGTGTGCGGGCTGCCTCGGCAAAAAACTCGACCGTCGCCAGTGAGGCTGAGAGCCGCTCGCCAGCAAAGCCCATGTCGAAGGCATAGATGATGCGCCGCGCCGGTACGATATCGAGATAGCGGGCAAAGAAGGTTTGCTCCTGCCCTTCATCGGTACGCCAGCGCTTGGCCTCGACACCCCCGACGCGAAAATCGAACTCCTCCTCGAGCACCGTCCAGTCGGGATGACAGGAGGTCCAGCGCTCCTTCAGCGCGGGCTCCGAAAAAAAGCGAAAGGCATGTTTTGGACTGGCCGCCAGTTCGCGCTCGATGACGATGGTTTTGTGTTCGACAGTCATGGTCATTCCTCTTCCGGCATGTCGGCGATCGCCTGAGCGAGGCGATCGAATGCGGCATTGAGAGCGGTTTCGCGCGCGCTCACCCAATCGTTCACAAGCGAGAATGCGTGCCGCCGCATGGTGTAGGTGCGGGTGCGGCCGGCCTTGCGCGAAACCACGATGCCGCCCTCTTCGAGAACCTTGAGATGTTTGACCGCCGACGGCAGCCGCATATTGGCCGGCCGGGCCAGTTCTTTCACCGTCGCCGGGCCGCGCGCCAGCTGTTCGATCATGCCGCGCCGGCCCGGATCGGCGAGCGCCAGGAAGATGCGGTCGAGAGACTGGGTTTGCTGCATGGATAAACCTCAGACAAAGGCGGTGCCGCTTGTAAAACGCTCCGGCATGGCTGCGCTGTAGGGGAACATTGGGAAGAATGGTCGCGCTTCTTCAAGTGTTCTCTTGACCGCAGGTCGGGCCAGCAGACGTTCGAAATAGGCGCTGAGATTATTCTGATCGGCACCGAACGGGTGCACGATGGAGGAAAAGAAAAGGCAGGGCGCCGCGGCGCAGTCGGCAATGGTGAAAGTGTCGCCGATTGCCCATTCCTTGCCCGCCAGCTGGCCGTTGATCATGGCGTAGGCCGTATCCAGCGTTCCGCGGGCATGCGAGACGCCGACAGGGTCGTTGCCTCCCTCCTGCCGCAGCCGGTCGGTAACGATTTTCTGCATCGGTTCGCTGACATAGAGATCGAAAAAGCGTTCCCACAAACGGGCATCGAGCCGGGCTTCCGGTTCCTGCGGCAGCATCGGTGATGGGCCAGCATAGTGCTGCTGCACATATTCGATGATGATGCTGGTTTCCGGAACCACCCGGTTGCGGACTGCGTCATGCAGCACCGGGATTTTACCCACCGGCCACCGCGCGAGATGGCTCGCCGCCGAACCGGGATCCAGGAGGTCCACGGTTTCGGAACGAAAATCGAGATCGTTCTCATAAAACGCGATCAGCACCTTGTGGCAGAACGCTGCGAGCGGATGGAGATACAGGGTCAGCGACATAAACGATCCTTGATAGTTTCCAATATCGGAAACTATCTGTGGAAGACCGGCAGGGCAACAAAAAGTTTCCGTCGACGGAAACTTTCCGTCTCCATCCCGACAATCCTTGCCACCGCCTCGGTCTGCGGCTCAGATATGCCGTCCCTGCTGTTGGATATGCGCGTCGGAGATGAAAGTTCCTGAACGGCTTGGCTGGACGATCGAGCGGCTCGGCATCGTCGGCAACGAAACGATCCTCGAAATCGGCGGAGGCCGCGGCATGGCAGCAGCGCTCGTGCTGTCGAAACTGAAGACCGGAAGGCTGGTTGGCATCGATCGCTCCGACACGGCAATCGAAGCTGCGCGTGTGCTCAACGAGGTTGATGAACGCGCTGGCAGGCTACGGCTAATTCAGGCCTCCATCGAAACCTTCGATGCCGGCGCCGATCGTTTCGACATCGCCTTCGTCATCAATGTGAACCTGTTCTGGATCGACGCGGACCCAGCATTGAAAAACATCCGCGGCCTGCTCAAGCCGGACGGCAGGCTTGTCCTTGCCTATGAACCGCCATCGGCGAGCCGGATCGAATCGATCATCGCCAGGCTCTGCAACAATCTCCAAATTGCGGGATGGCAGATCCAGCGGACCGAGGCGGCGGAACATGCGCCGCTGCTGTTGATGGTCGCCATCCCGCTTTCGCAGACGTCACCTACAATGGCCTGACCAGCCGATACAGCACATGGTTTTTCGAACCGATGTGTCGCGGTTCGAAAGTTTTCTCCAGCACGAAACCCTCGCGTTCCCAGAAGCTGCGGCCGCGCTTGTTGACGTCAAGCACGGCAACCAGCATCCGCCGGCACCTTCGCGCGCGCGCCTCGCGAACAAGATGATGCAGGAAACGCCGGCCGAGACCTCGTCCCCTCATCCAAGGACCGATGAGCAACAGACCGATATAGGCGTCCGATGTTTCGGGGAAGCCGAAAGCCATGTCGGCGATGCCGATGATGGCGTCCTGTCCGTCAAAGCACGCCAGCTTGAAGGAGCTGGCCGGGTCGCAACCCGGAGGACAGTCTTCGAAGAAATCTTGAACGCTCGCGGCATCAGGAGTTTGACCGCGCTCCATCAATGCATAGTCGCCCGCCCGCTCGTAGAATGCCGCTACGGCTCCACCATGCTGCTCTCGGTCGAGAGGATGAAATTCGAGGTTGCTGTCTGCGGCTTCGCTCATGGAAAGAACCTCACAGGAAGCTCTGCGGGTCGATATCGACACTCACCCGCACTGATCCTCTGACCTTTGGCCCCTCCGCCAGCATATGGCGTACGAACCCCTGCATGTCGGAGCGGCGCTCGCCATGCACCAGCAGGCGAAACCGGTGTCGGCCGCCGACCAGAGCCAACGGTGCTTCCGCAGGCCCCAGCACGAAGATATCCGATGCTTCCGGCGCCGCCCGGCGCAAGCCGCGCGCATGGGCTTCCGCATCGTGGCGTGTCTCGGCGCTGACGATGATACCGGCGAGCCGTCCGAACGGCGGCAGCGCCGCGCGCTCGCGCTCCGCGATCTCGCGCTCGTAGAAAGCGCCAACGTCTCCTGAGACGATTGCCCGCATGACAGGATGGTCCGGCTGATAGGTCTGCAGCAGTCCGAGGCTCTTCTTGCCCGTGCGGCCGGCACGGCCCGTCACCTGGGACAGCAGCTGGAAGGTGCGCTCGGCCGCGCGCGGGTCGCCATTGGCGAGCCCAAGGTCGGCGTCGACGATGCCGACCAGCGTCATGTTCGGGAAATTATGGCCCTTGGCGACGAGTTGCGTGCCGATGACGATATCCGCCTCGCCTTTCGCGATGGCTTCCAGTTCCAGCCTCAGTCGCCGCACCCCGCCGACGAGGTCGGAGGACAGCACGATGGTGCGCGCATCGGGGAAAGTGGCGACCACCTCCTCGGCGATGCGTTCCACGCCCGGCCCGCATGCCACCAGATGGTCGACGGTGCCGCATTCCGGGCAGGCATCGGGACGCCTCTCATTGTGGCCGCAATGATGGCAGACGAGTTGCCCGCGAAAGCGGTGTTCGACCAGCCATGCCGAGCAGACCGGACAACCGAAACGATGGCCGCAAGACCGGCACAGTGTCAGCGGCGCGTAGCCGCGCCGGTTGAGGAACAGCAGCGACTGTTCTTCCCTTGCAAGGGTCTTTGTCATCGCCTCGACAAGCAGTGGCGACAGGAAGTTGCCACGCGCCGGTGGTGCGCGGCGCATGTCGATCGAGCGCAAGGTCGGCAGGGCGGCTTCGGCGAAACGTGCGGGAAGGTCGACGCGGGCGTAGCGCCCCTGATTGGCATTGACCTGGCTTTCGACCGAAGGCGTCGCGGATGCGAGCACGATCGGGAAGGAGCCTATGTGGCCGCGCACCACCGCCATGTCGCGCGCATTGTAGAAGACGCGGTCCTCCTGCTTGTAGGCGGGGTCGTGCTCCTCGTCGACAACGATAAGGCCGAGTTCCTTGAACGGCAGGAACAGTGCCGAGCGAGCGCCGGCCACCACCCGCACCGTGCCTTCCGCTAGCTGCCGCCACACGCGCTCCCGCATCCTCGGGGCGAGGTCGGAGTGCCATTCCGCCGGCTTGGCGCCGAAGCGCGCCTGGAAGCGCTCGAGGAAAGCATGGGTGAGTGCGATTTCCGGCAGCAGGATCAGCACCTGCTTGCCTTTGTCGAGTGCTGTCGCCACGGCTTCGAAATAGACTTCCGTCTTGCCCGATCCGGTGACGCCGTCGAGCAGTGTCACGCCAAAAGTCCCCGCAGCGGCTCCGGCGCGGAGGGTCTCGGCAGCTGTCTCCTGATCGGATGTCAATTCAGGTCGCGCATAGGTCGGGTCGGGCGCCGCCACCACCGGACGCGGCGGAATCATCACCGTCTCGAACACACCCTGCGCCCTCAAGCCGTCGATGACGGTCGAGGAAACCCCCGCCGCATGTGCCAGACCCGAGCGCGTCCACGCCAGGCCGCCATAGGCGGTTTCCAAAACACGAGACCTTGCGGCGGTCATCCGGTCCGGGATCGCGGCGGTACGCTGCAGGCCTTCGATCCATGGTTCCGGGTCGAAGGCCTCGGGCGCGCGCAGCAGCATGCGCGCGACGAGACCGGGCGGGGTCAGCGTGTATTGCGCAATCCAGTCGACGAAACGGCGCATGTCGTGATCGATCGGCGGACAGTCGAAGACATGGTCGATGGGTCTCAGCTTCCTGGCGTCGACATGTTCGACCGCGCCATCCCAGACGACCCCCGCCACCAGCCTGGGTCCGAGCGGCACCCGCACGATGGAACCCGGCACCACGCGCATGCGTTCCGGTACCGCGTAGGTGTAGGCTCGTTCGGCCGGCATCGGCACCAGGACGGGTGCGGCCGTCGTGAAGGGCGAATCTTCTTTCATGACGCGTGACCTTGCCCCGACTTTGGTCTAGAGCAAAGAGCAACGCCGAGCCTCGGGCGCAGTGCCTCATTCCCTCCCAAGGAGACCACCATGAAATTCTTCGTCGACACCGCAGATGTGAAGGAAATCCAGGAGCTCAACGCGCTGGGCCTGCTCGATGGCGTCACCACCAACCCGTCGCTGATCCTGAAGTCCGGCGGCAAGATCGATGAGGTCACCAGGCAGATCTGCGATATCGTCGAGGGTCCGGTCTCGGCCGAAGTCACCGCCACCGATTTCGACGGCATGATGAAGGAAGCCAAGGTGCTGGCCAGGATCGCCGACAATGTCTGCATCAAGGTG
>DASZAX010000026.1:0-146368 GCA_035944705.1 Mesorhizobium sp.
ATGGGCGAGGTTGACGAACGGCTCGAAGGCAGCACCTGCCGCATCGAGGCGATAGCCCAGTTCACCGAAGGCCTGGAAGGCGCCGGCATCATAGTCGGCCGACAGGCCGTCATTGAAGCCGCGGAAGGAGACGGTGCGGCCGGTCTCGATGTTGCTCCAGGTGTAGGACAGCCCGGTGCGCAGGGCCAGTGCACCCCAGCGCGTGCCGCCATAGAGGCCAAGGTGATAGTTGTCGCTGTCGCCGGACGACGAACGATCCTTGGCATCGAAGGAGGTGCGGCTGTAGCCGGCGAGCACACCGACGCGCCATGCCTCGGCAAGCTCGGTGTCGATGCCGGTGACGAAGCCTCCGGTGGACTGCTTCATGCGCGACGCATTGCCATCGCCGTCGATGCTGCTCCAGGCACCGAAGACCTGGCCCCAGGCTGCGGTCCTGGCGGTGGTCGCGGCTTCGATGTCCTTGCCGTCGGGGCCATAGGCCATGACCGGCATGGCGGCGGCTGCGACATCGCCGAAGGCGGCACGGACGCGGTCGTTGGCTGCGTTACGCACATACTGCGAGGAATTGATCAGCGCAGTCGCACCGGAGGCATGCACTTCGCCAGACAGCTGTTCGAAGGCGGCACGGCCATCGGCGGCATTCAACAACAGCAGTGTGTTGTAGAGCGCCAGCGAACTTCCGTTTTGCGGCAGCGAGTTCAGGGCAACCGCCGTTTCGTACTGGTTGTTCGTCTCGGTCACATCATCGAACGGACCGCTGACATTCGGACCGGGGCGTGAAGGCTTGTTCGGCTGACCGGGATTACCTGGGTTACCAGAATTACCGGGCTCTCCAGGATTACCCGGTTCACCGGGATTGCCTGGGTTACCGGGTTCACCTGGATTTCCAGGTTCGCCCGGGTTGCCAGGCTCGCCTGGATTTCCCGGTTCACCAGGGTTGCCGGAGTCCTTCACCTTGATTTTCAGGTCGACCTGATTGGCCTGCTGATCCAGCGATACATCGAGGAAAGCAGACTGCGAAACCGCCTGTGCGAACTGGCCGTCAATGCCGCCTGCTGCTGTCAGGATCGTGTAGGTCTGGCCCGTCTGATAGCTCACCGCATCATTCAGTGCGGTCACACGGACATTGACATCTGCACCGATTCTTACAGTCCCCAGACCGTCTACCGTAATAGGTTTCCCATCTTGGTCGAAGCCCGAATATTGCTTCAAGGTTTCAACCACGATTCTGTCGCTTGTGCCATCGCTGGCAATATCCACATCGTAGAACGATCCCGCACCAAAATCCGCCCTGCCTTTGACGACGAAGGTTCCTATCCGACTGTCGTTCGTTCCCGGCGATAACACCGCACCGGAATAGAGCGTCAGGCCTCCTATCGTGCCGAAACCCTCAAGCCGGCCTTTCTCGGACACGGTCGCGGAGCTGGTATACATCTCGCTGCCGAGGAAATTGGTGTAGATCCTACCGGTCTGGCCGCCAAGAACCAGCGTTCCGTTGCGCGCCAGCATATTGGTTGCATAGCCGGAGTTGTTGCTGGTGTCGTTGACTACCGTTCCAAAATCGGACTTGAACGTCAGCTTGGCGCCGTCGCCATCGACAACGATGCCCCCCTCCAGATTGTTGTTGGTGGAATAGAATTTGGTCAGGTCGCCGGTAAGGGTGGTCTCGCCTGCCAGAGCCCTGATGACACCATTACCCACCAGGGTGTTCGAGAACTCGTAGGCGCTCTCTCCGCTTCCCGTGTGATTGAAATTTAGCCGGCCGCCCATGTTGTCGCGAGAGCCAAACGTAAGCACGGCCTCCTTGTTGAGATGCCCGGCGGCCTGCGGCGCAAACAGCGCCGGATCAGTGCCATTGTCTCCCATGCTGATCTTGCCGCCGATGGTAAGGTTGCCACCCGACAGATCCACTCCTCCCAGCACATTCAGGTTGGCTCCGTTGGCCACCGACACGTTCGCAGAGCTAAGGCTCAATTCACCTGTCACATTGACCGAGGATTTCTCGCCCGTGATGTACAGCGTGTTCTCGCTGATAATGTCGCTTGCGACCCTAAGACCTGACGTACTGACAAAGCCGCCGTTCTCGACGGTCATGTCACTGCCCAGATCGAAATCGCCGGTATTGACCCATTTCGAACCTTCTCCGGTAACGAGCAGCTTCGCGCCAACTTTGGTCTTGTCTCTGAAGCCGCCGTCCGTCGAAACATAGTTGGTGACGATCGAACCGCCATCGCCGATCGTAACGGTACTGCCCGTGGAACCGGGCCAAAGCCTGACTCGGAGTGTATCGGTGTTGAGAAGAGAACCCTTGCCAGTAACAACAAGGTTCCCGCGGCTGTATTGTCCGTCACCGACGTAGGTCCATTTCGCATCGGCCTTGCCGCCATTTTCGATGGTCAGCGTACCGTCACCACCGGTCGGGCAGAAGGCCGAATAGCCGTTACAGCCGCCGCCGACGTAAAGGGTATTGCCCATTATGCTATTCGTGCGGACGACATTCAGTTCGCTTCCAGGACCACTCACAGTGAGGGTTGCCTGCGATCCTTGCAGGCCGGCGATGATCGCCCGATTCTCGACATAAATCTTCGCGCCATCCCGCACAGTGGCCGCGATGCCCTTGTTCTCGAGACCGACGATCAGATCATCCTGGAATGTCTGGTTCGTCGACCAGGAATATGTGCCCGGCGTGTCGATGATCGTGTCATTGGGATCGAGCGCGAATGCCGGGCTGATCCCGCCCGTCACCGACATCGCAACAGACAACGCAACCACGGATGCGATGCCGGCAGCGCCGTTGCCCAGGATTGTGGAAGCCAGAAGAATTTTGGTCCAGCGCGCTGCGCCGGATTTTCCGATCGTATTTCCGATCAAGACACGTCCCTCGTTCGATGCAAGAAATCTGCTCTGCAACAAAACGCGACCGTCCAAGCCCGCCCGCCTGACGATCACGATCAACCGCAACGATCAAATTTTGCCTGCGCTGCAACCGGGGAACAATTGCGACAGGTGTCCTAGTCGCCTGGTCGAGGGAAGCGGGATCAGCCCTTACAAGGCAACGTCCGCGCACCGCCACGCTCCTGAAACTCCCCAAATCTGGTTCCTAGAAAAATCGCAACTGGTTCTCACTCCGCACGAAGGAGCGCGACTAGGACCAGCCAACAAGAATAAAAATCATCTCAGAAAGAGAAGCCGGGACGACGGAAGCATCAGCAGGTCACCTACAGAGCGAGACCTGTTTCGGAGGCAAGGCGACGTTGGCGCCTTGCTGACTGAAGCCACCAGTGAGCCCGGTCAAAGTGCGGACCTCAGCTTCGAACGGCCCCTGGGCAACCACCTGACTGTTGCCGCAGGGAAAAGGCATTCGAAGAGGACAATCGGGCAATCGTGTTCAAACCCGGCGGGTGGAACACGCAGATCGCGCCGACTGCTCCGCATGCAGGCGACGTCCCAGTCGCCCTCCTCAACGGCCCATGTCTCTCTGCCGCTCATCATCCGCACGAAAACAGCAGGGATACCGATGACCATGACGGTAACAGACACCTCAGCTGTCGGCCTCACCATATTTGGCAGGCTGCGCGACCAGTTCCGATGGCTGGTCGGGAACGGCGTCGAGAACACGGACGCTGAACGCGGGCAAGCCGTGATGCGGGTAGTTACCGTCCCGCCGATCGACGCTTACGTGCTGACAACCCTGCTCGTGACCGGTGCCTATATGAACTGGGTCGTCACGGCGATGGTTATCTACACTCTGCTCTACATACCGGGGTCGTGGGCGCTTCTTTGGCACATAGACAAATATCCGGGGTACAACTTCAAGAGGCGAGTCTTCACGATATTCAACGACTACCTTGCCATGACCTTTGCCTTGGCAGTTGGCGGGGCGATTACCGTTCCCGTCTTTGCCATGGTGTTGTGGGTCACCGTCGGAAACGGCCTGCGCTACGGTTCGCACTATCTCATAGCCGCCACCTTCTGCGCCCTGACGTCTATATCGGTAGCGGCTCTGTTCAACGAATACATGCAGGCGAACCCGTTTGTGGTCCTGACGCTGCTGCTGACCACCATCCTTGTGCCGGCCTATATCTACGGCCTCCAGAAACGGTTGCAGACCGCATATGCGCAGGCGCTGGAGGCCAATCTGGCCAAGTCACGTTTCCTGGCGCAGGCAAGCCATGATCTGCGCCAGCCCATCCACGCCATCAGCCTCTACACGGCCTGGCTTTCCGACGCAGGGTTGAAGCGGGAAGCGCGCAAGATGGTCGAAAACATCGACCGTTCCCTGCACAGTGTTTCCAGCCTGTTTCGATCGCTCCTGGATATCTCCACCCTGGACAGCGGCAGCGTCACGCCGGAGAGACGGCCCGTTGTAGTCGGCGACCTGATCAACGAGGTCGCGCGCCAGAATGCCCACGTTGCTGCCTGGTCGAAGGTGACGCTGCGCGTCGTGCCATCAGGCTGTTACGTCGATACGGACGAAACCCTGCTCACCACGATGGTGCAGAACATCGTCAACAACGCCATCAAATACGCCCCTGGGAGACCCGTTCTGGTCGGTTGCCGCCGGCACGGGGACAGGCTCTCCATTGAAGTCTATGATCAGGGCGATGGCATCGCCGAAGAGCATCTGCCCCGTCTGTTCGAGGAATTCTACCGGGTCAGGGAACGCGGCGACCGTGACGTCGAAGGCGTCGGGCTCGGCCTACCCATCGTTCAGCGCCTCGGCAGGCTGTTGGGTCTCGCAGTCGACATCCGATCCGCCAGGCACAGGGGAACCTGCGTCTCCATAACCGGGCTGAAGATCGTACCGGCGCCGGCAGAACAGCCGACGCAGGCCGAGCCGGTCACGCCGGCCCTTCTCAATGGTCTTCGCGTCCTCTTGGTCGAAGACGACAGGGAGGTGCTGCTCGCAACCGCCGCCCTGCTTGAAAAATGGGGATGCATCGCCCAGGCAGAGTCGGAACCACCCACCAAACCCGGCCAATGGGATGTGCTGGTTACCGACTACGATTTGGGCAACAAGCAAACCGGGAGCGACTGCATCGCGCGTGTTCGCGCGCTGAAGAAACGGGCCATACCCGCCATCATCATGACCGGCCATGACGAGGCCAGAGTGCGTGCAGACGTCAACGACATCGACATCCCGATACTGTCGAAACCCGTTCGGCCCGCCGAGCTGCGATCGACATTGACGACACTGTTGCTGACCAATTCGAGCGACTGATCGGCGGCAAGTCTACCTGGCCGACTGCTCTGCAGCCCTCAGCCATGCCGATGGCTTGAACACATCCTTGCCCGTTTTCTGGTGCCAGTATGTCAGGCGATCGACGATGCCTGGCAGTCCCTTCTGCCGTGCCCAGAACATCGGCCCTCCCTTGCCGAGCGGGAAGCCGTAACCGTTGACCCAGACCAGGTCGACATCGGATTCGCGCGCGGCGATGCCTTCTTCCAGGATGCGCGAGCCTTCATTGATCAGCGGATAGAGCGTGCGCTCGATGATCTCCTCCGCCGAAATCACACGCGGCGTGAGGCCAAGCCGCTTCGCTTCATCGGCAATGTGACTGGCCAGCTCGGGATCGGATTCAGCCGTGCGGCCATCAGCATAAAGGTAGAAACCGCGGCCGGTCTTCTGGCCGAAGCGACCCTGTTCGCACAGCCAGTCGGCGATCAGCGCTGTCTTGCCCAGAGCCTTGCGGTTGCGCCAGCTGATGTCCAGCCCGGCAAGGTCCCACATCTGGAAGGGTCCCATCGGCCAGCCGAAATCGGTGAAGGCCTTGTCGACATCTGCGGGGCTGGCTCCTTCCAGGAGCAGGGCTTCGACATCGGCACCCCGCGCCGTCAGCATGCGATTGCCGACGAAACCATGACAGACCCCGACCACCACCGGCACCTTGCCGATCGAGCGGGCAAGCGACAGCAGCGTCACCAGCACGTCCGAGGCCGTTTCCCTGCCGCGCACGATCTCCAGCAGCTTCATGATGTTGGCCGGCGAAAAGAAATGCATGCCGGCGAAATCCTGTGGCCGGCTGACGGCGGCGGCCAGCGCGTTGACGTCGAGATAGGAGGTGTTGGTGGCGATGATCGTGCCCGGCTTCACCACCTTGTCGATGGCGCCAAGAACCTCTTTCTTGGCAGCCATGTCCTCGAACACTGCTTCGATGACAAGGTCGCAGTCGGCCAGAGCGGCATAGTCCGTGGTACCGGAGAGAAGCCCCATGCGCGCCGCCTTGGTGGCTTCGCTCAAGGAACCCCGCGAAACCGAAATCGCATAGTTCTTCTCGATGCGCTCAAGTCCGCGCTGCAGCGCCTCCTGTGCCGCCTCGACCAGCGTGACCGCGATGCCGCCATTGGCAAAAGCCATGGCTATGCCACCGCCCATGGTACCGGCACCGATGATCCCTACCCGGCGGACCGCACGCGGCTTCACCGACCTGTCAACGCCGTCCACCTTGGCGGCTTCGCGCTCGGCGAAGAACAGATGCCGCTGCGCCCTGGATTGCTCTGACGCCACCAGCTCGACGAACAGTGCGCGTTCTGCGGCCAGGGCCTCGTCGAAAGGCAGAAGCACTGCATTCCGCACCGCCTCGGTGCAGGCAACAGGTGCCCGCAGACCCTTGGCCTTGGCGACGATCGCCTTGATCCGGGCTTCCAGCTGTTCGCGGTCGGCGGTGTCTATCTTGTCGCGCCGGTCCCGCACGGCGGCGAAGGGCCCGCCTTCCGCAGCCTTGACCGCTGCAAAGGCGGCAGCATCGGCGACGAGCCCATCGGTGGCGAGCGTGTCGACAAGCCCCGATTCCAGCGCTTCTGTGGCCGCGATCGGCGTGCCGGACGTGATCATATCCAGCGCCTTGAGCGGACCGAGAAGGGCCGGCAGGCGCACCGTGCCGCCGGCGCCGGGCAACAGGCCGAGCTTCACTTCCGGCAAGCCAAGCTTCGCCGCCTTGTCGGCAACCCGGAAATGGCATCCAAGCGCCAGTTCCAGGCCCCCTCCCAAAGCCGTGCCATGGATGGCGGCAACCGTCGGCTTTTCAATCGCTTCCAGCAGCGCGATCAGCGCACGCAGGTCCGGATCCCGCATCGGCTTGCCGAATTCGGTGATGTCGGCGCCAGCGATGAACGTGCGGCCTGCGCAGGTAAGGACAATGGCAGCCGTGGCCGCGTCGTCACGCAGCCTGACCAGCGCGTCATGCAGCGGCTTGCGCACCGAAAACGACAGCGCGTTCACCGGGGGATTGTCGATCGTGACGATCGCGATCCCGCCGCGATGCTCCACGTTCACCTTGTTTTCGGACGAAGCTGCTTCAGCCATGATCGCACCTCTTCCCTTTGCGCAGGCGGTACCGTTCATATTTACAAACCGGCTGGCCGGTAATAAAACTTGACCTATGTCCCGTCAACAGTCCGATCAGGTCAAGACAGCGAAAGCGCCGGTCGGTCGACCACCAAGCATGCCGGCGCCGCGGGCCACCATCCTGGATGCCGCAGCGAACCTTTTCGCCGCGCATGGCTTCGAAGGCGCCTCGCTCAACGATGTCGCGCGGGCGGTGGGTGTCACCAAGGCAGCCGTCTATCACTACTTTCCGACCAAGAAGGACATCTTCGACGAGATGATGATCGACCTGCTGGAACGGCAATACGCCGCTGTCAGCACCGAAGTGAATGCAGCAGCAACCCCGCCTGACAGGCTGAAGGCCTTCATGCGCGCGCAGGCGGAATTCCTCGAAGCCAACCACGCCGCATTCGTCGTCATGCTGCATGGCTTCGGCGGCATCGAAAAGAACCACTGGACCGAACAGCAGCTGGCGCTGCGGGATCGCTATGAATCGCTGCTGCGCACCCTGCTCGCCGACGGCAAGGCCAGCGGCGCTTTCGCTATCGACGATGTTGCCACCGCTGCCCGCGCCGTTCTGTCCTTGATGAACTGGATGGTGCGCTGGTTCCGGCCAGAGGGCAAAACCCGCGCCGCCGACTTCGCCCTGCAATACTACGCCCTGGTCATTTCGGGCCTGCAGCCGAGAAGCTGACCCAAGAACTCAAGCATGGATTGTTTCGCGCAAGCCTTCTCTCCTGGAGCGTTTCCGTTTTCACGGAAACGCGGAAACGCTCTAACTTTTTGTTTTGACGCAATTCCGGGCGGAAAACCGCTACGCATTTTTCCTGGAATTGCTCTAGGCTTGCGCGAAAATCAAAATGCCGGAGCGTCCTTGTGGGCGCCCCGGGGTGGAGGCTCGTCGATGAACTACGCACGCATGGTGATCGAGAAAGAAGCACCGGAGGAATACGGCTACGACCGCATCCGCTACAATCTCTCTGAAAGCTCCATCGCCGACCAGAAGCTCTCTGATATCGGGCTGAAGCTGCCGGATCTCACTCTCTTCTACGGTGAGCATCGCGGCGACCGGGCCTTGCGTGATCTGATCGCAGGCCAGGACAAAGGGCCGTCGTCCGACGATGTGCTGGTCACCGCTGGTGCAGCCGGCGCGCTTTTCATCATCGCCACGTCGCTGCTGTCGGAACGCGACCATCTGGTCGTGGTACGGCCGAACTATGCCACCAACATCGAGACCCCGAAAGCGATCGGCTGCGCGATCAGCTATGTCGACCTCACCTTCGAGAGCGGTTTCGCCGTCGATGTCGACCGCATCGCCGCCGCGCTGCGGCCGGAAACGCGCTACATCAGTGTCACCTGCCCGCACAATCCGACCGGCACCATGATGAGCCGCGCCGATCTCGACCGGCTGGTCGCGCTCGCTGAAGAACACGGCTGCTATCTTCTGGTCGACGAGACCTACCGCGACCTCAGCTACGGCACCAGGCTGCCCGCAGCTGCTTCGCTCAGCAAACGCGCCATCAGCGTGTCCTCGCTGTCAAAGGCTTTCGGCATTCCCGGCATCCGTATAGGCTGGCTGATCACACGCGATAGCGAGCTGCAGGAAAGGTTCCTGGCGGCCAAGGAACAGATCGGCATCTGCGGCAGCGTCATCGACGAGGCGATCGCCCGCGTCATGCTGGAACAGCGCGATGCCTTTCTCGGCAGATTGCTGCCTGAGATGGCGGCGCGGCGTGCCATCGTCCAGGAGTGGATCGACGGCGAACCCCTGGTCGACTGGGTGCAGCCGTCGGGTGGCGTCGTCGGTTTCCCACGTATCGACGTTGCCCCTGATTTTGATCTCGACGGCTTCTACGTCAGGCTGCTCGAGAAGCATGGCACCTATGTCGGCCCGGGCCACTGGTTCGAAATGCCGAAAAGCTTCTTTCGCGTGGGTTTTGGCTGGCCGACCGCCGACGAGCTTCGCGGCGGCCTCGCCGCAATCTCGGCGGCATTGCGCGACTGACGGACTTCACCCTGGAGCAATTCCAGGGTGCGTAGCCGTTTTCCGTCCGGAACTGCCGTGTTTCCGCAAAAGACGGAAACGCTCTGGTCGAAAGCGCGGTAAAAATTATGCGCGCGCAGCGCTGCAAACTGGTTTATAGCTCCCGCACCGGAACAGCGCCCATGGTGGAAGAGCCCGGCCGGCCTGTGTAAACCGCCAAGGGCTGAATTCCATGTCGACCGAATCCCGACCGTCTCCGGATCAGCGTTATGCTGCCTTCCGTCATACGGCATTCCGCAACTATTGGGCCTCCCGCTTCCTCATGACCTTCGCCACTCAGGTCGTCTCCGTGGCGGTCGGCTGGCAGATCTACGACCTCACCCGCGATCCGTTCGACCTTGGCCTGGTCGGCATCGTGCAATTCCTGCCGTCGCTCCTGCTGGTGCTGGTCACCGGCGTCGTCGCCGATCGTTTCGGCCGCCGCAGGATCATGGCGCTGGCAACACTGATGGAGGCGGCCTGCGCACTGGTGCTGCTGCTTCTGACCTGGCACGGGCTTTATTCGCCATTGCCGGTCTTCGGCGTGCTTCTGCTGTTCGGCGTCGCACGCGCCTTCTTCGGCCCCGCTTCGGCCTCGCTTGTCGCCAACCTCGTGCCGCCGAAGGACTTCGCCAATGCGATTGCCTGGAACTCGTCCGCCTGGCAGACCGCGACGATCATCGGTCCGGTTGCCGGCGGCCTGCTCTACGGCCTGTCGTCAGAGGTCGCCTACGGTACGGCCGCTGTGCTGATGCTGTTCGCGCTCCTGCTGATCCTTGGCATTCCGAAACCCGCACAACGCAGCGAAACCGACAAACCCAGCCTGGAGAGCCTGTTTGCGGGTTTCCACTACATCTGGCGCGAGAAGGTCGTGCTGGGCGCGATTTCGCTCGACCTGGTGGCGGTACTGCTTTCCGGCGCGACCGCGCTGCTGCCCGTCTATGCGCGTGACATCCTCGACCTCGGCCCCTGGGGCCTTGGGATGCTGCGCTCGGCTCCCGGCATCGGCGCCTTGTGCGTCGCCGTCTGGCTGGCCGGCCATCCGCTGCGCGACCATGCTGGCGCGATCATGCTGTTCTTCGTTGCCGTGTTCGGCGCGGTCACCGCATTGTTCGGCCTGTCCACCATCACCTGGCTCTCGATCGTCGCACTCGCGCTGCTCGGCGCTACCGACATGGTCAGCGTCTACATCCGCGAGACGCTGATCCAGCTGTGGACACCTGACGAGGTTCGCGGCCGCGTCAATGCCGTCAACCAGGTCTTCGTCGGCGCTTCGAACGAGGTCGGCGAATTCCGCGCCGGCACCATGGCGGCACTGATCGGCACCGTGCCGGCGGTGGTCGTCGGCGGCCTCGGCGCCGTCGTGGTGGCCGGAATCTGGGCAGCGATCTTCCCGGATCTGCGCAAGGTGCGCCGCCTCGACATTCGGGAATAGGCCGGCTCTTCGATCAGCGGACGGCTGGACGACCGAAGATCCTTTCCAGGAATTCGCCCAGCCAACGCTTCAGGTGCATGTCCCAGATCAACCGGCCGCCGAGGTGGTCGCGGCCGGGCTGTGCGCCCGGCAGTTCAAAACGATGCGCGCCATGCACAACCCAGCGCTGCATCATCATGCGGGTGAGCTCGCCGTGGAACTGGATGCCCCAGGCCTTGTCGCCATAACGAAAGGCCTGGTTGGGATAGTTGTCGGAGGTGGCAAGCAGTGTTGCGTCCCTTGGCAGCGAAAAACCTTCGCGGTGGAAATGGTAGACCATGTCCGGCCAATGCATCAGCTTCTTGCCCTCCTCGGTGGCGCGTAGCGGATACCAGCCGATCTCGACCAGCCCTTCACGGTGGCCATCGACCTTGCCGCCAAGGTGATTGACCAGCATCTGCGCACCCAGGCATATGCCAAGGAGAGGCTTGCCCTCCTTGAGCGGTACAGCCAGCCAATCGGTTTCGCGCAGCACGAACTCCTCGTGATGGTCGTTGGCGCTCATCGGTCCGCCGAACACGACGGCACCGGCATGCTGGCTGAGCGTTTGCGGAAGCTGATCGCCAAGCGGCGGACGGCGTATGTCGAGCTGATAGCCCGCTTCGATCAGCATATGGCCGACACGGCCCGGGCTGGAGGTTTCCTGATGCAGGACGATCAGGATGCGGGGCCGCTGATCAACTTTCACGAATGTCCGGCCCGCTCATTCGTCGTTTGCGCTACCCTTGGCCCCGGGGACCTCGGCCGCCGCCTTGCGCCTTGCCGCGACCCGGTCCACACGCTCGACATCGAGCAGCTCGGCCACTCGCCAGACGGTGTTATCCTCGAGCTCGTGCAATTCGCCGTCCGCATAGACGATTTCCCACATCAGTCCGATGAAGGCCTTGCGCTGCTCGGGATCGAGATCGCGCTTCAGGACACTGGTGAAGGCATAGAGGTCGATCGCCTCGTTGTCGGCCTTCTCGCCGGCTGCAGCCAAGGCTTCCAGTTCCTGGCCCTCGACGGAATATGTCTCGGCCAGGATCGCCTTGAACCGCTCCCACTCGACATCCTGGCGCACGCCGTCGGCACACATGACATGGTAGAGCAGCGCCGCTGCCGCAACATGTGGGCCGTCCGGCCGGGCACGGCTATGCGCACCGGTGGAAGGGAGGTCTTTCAGAAAGGACAGAACACGTTCGAACATAAGGATAATCTGGTCCTTTCCGGAGCGCGATCAAGTCATGGCTTTTCAAAACAACCGGAAACGGCGCGGCTTTTCAACCGCGTCGTCAGGGGTAACGCCGGGATCGTCGGGCTGGTGCGGCGCTTCGTCAGGGTCAGCCGGCATGGGCCGGGCCGTTGTTGTAGTGCCGTTTGAAACCGGCACCGCTTCTGCGTCCACCACGACGACGTCGTCGTCATCGCGCTCTGGTCCGGCAAGGGATGGCGGCGCCACGTTCGGAACTGGCCGGCCTGCCTCGATGAGCCTGCCGGCGCGTTCCACCGGGCCACGCCACTCGAAGGCATCGAGCCGCCCGGTCACCGGCGAAACCGGCGCCCAGCGCTCCGCGATGACACCATCGGCCATCCAGGCAGCGTCATGCGGCGCGCGCACTGCTTGCGAGAGCAGCTGCCGCACCTTGCCCTGATTGCCGCCATCGGCCTCTTCGATATCGGCAAGCAGCAGATAGGTGCCCTCGCTGGGCTGCATGCGAGCGGCCGCCTCTGCCTCGTCGCGAGCCAGCACAAAATCCTGGGCGTCGAGCGCCGCACGCGCCACAGCAAGCGAGGATTCGGCGTGGTTTTTCTTCATCTCCTGAAGTTTTCGGGCGCGGCCAAGGCGGTCGAGTATGGCATCGGCCGGCCGTGCATGGACATACAGATCGGCGAGATCGGGATGCGGCTCCGCCCGCCATGCCGTTTCGAGGATCTTTGAACCCTTGCGTAGATCGTTCTGCTTGAAGAGCACCTTGGCGGCAGCGATCGCCGCCGGGGTGAATTCCGGCAACAGCTTGTTCGCTTCGAGAGCAGCCGCCTTGGCGCCGGCGACATCGCTGTCCATCAGAGCTTCGGCCTTAGCGGTCAAAAGCACGCCACGACGCCGATTGGCGACGTCGCGTTCGACCTGGCGGCTCGACTTTTGCGCATCGGCCAGCTTCAGCGCACCATCCCAGTCGCCACGAGCCGCCAGTTCTTCCATCGTCGCTTCGGCAGCCCAGGCCAGTTGCGGCGCCACCGATGCCGCACGGCCTGCATAGTGACGGGCCGCGTTGCGATCGCCCAGCCGCTCGGCTTCGAGGTAGAGTCCACGCAGGCCAAGCAGACGCATTTCGGGATCGTCGAGCATGGCCTCGAACTTCTGGCGGGCGCCGTCATGGTCGCCTTCCAGCAGCGAGGCCTGCGCATCGAGCAGATTGATCAGCGGCTCCTGGTCGGAGCGGATCAACTTGACCGCTTCCTTGGCTTTGCGCCGCGCCAGTGCGCCATCGCCAGCACCTGCCGCGATCATGCCGGTCGACAGCGCCTGATAGCCGCGGTCGCGGCGACGCACCCGGAAATGCCGGGCGATCGCGTAGGGACTGTTCCAGATCGACTTGAGCAGCCACCAGGTAAGCATCACCGCGGCCACGACCGCCACCACGGCAACCGCGGCCACCATCAGGCTGACCTGGTATTGGTAGCCCGAGAAGGTGACGACCATCTCGCCGGGCCGGTCAGCCAGCCACGCAAAACCCAGTCCAAGCGCGAAGATAATGGCGAGATAGAAGAGGATGCGGATCATCTCGTCACCCCTTCATTGCGCCGGATACCAGCTCGTTCACGGCCGCTTCCGCCTCTTGCCGGGCTTTGAGCTTGCCGGCGAAATCGGCACCGGCGGCCTTGGCCGTGTCGGGCAGCGTGTCGAACTCGGAAAGCGCCTTGGCATAGTCACCCTGGTTCACGGCGACTTCCATGCGCGCCACGGTTTCCGGAGCGCCCTTGCCCTCGACGGCACCGATCGGTCGTACCTTCACCAGCGATTCGGCGCTGGTCAGCAGTCGCTGGAATATGCTCTGGTCGGGATCGACGGGCGTCGCAGCCGAAACCATCGCATTGGCGGCGTCGCCCATGCCGGCGGCGATGTCGATGCGGTTCGGGATGCCCTTTTCGGCGTAGGCGCGCAAAGTCGCGAGCTGCGGTGCATCCGGCCGAACCGCCGCGAACGTATCGAGTTCGGCAGTGAACGGCGCGCCACGCTCAAGCGCGGCCTTCAGCGCCGATGCGGCGATGGCCAGCGCGATCTTCGGTTGCGAAGCCTGCGCATCCACCTTGCCTGCAAGCTGTGACGCCTGCTGCTCGACCGCGCCGAGACGGCCGTCCAGCGCAGCAGCGGCCTGCTCCGCAGACTGCATCTGCGCGTCCAATGTCGTCATCTTGCTGTTCAACGGTCCAAGATCGACGGCTGCTGCACCACTTTCGCTGCGCAAGGCAGTGAGTGCCGTATCCAGCTCGGCAATCTTGTCGGAAAGCGCTTTCACTTGCCCTTCATCAGCACCCGCAGCCGGCGCCGCCTTCAGTGCGGCCACATCGGTCTTCACCTGATCGAGCGCTGCAGCGAGGTCTCCCGACGCATCCGGCCTGGTGCTGGATTTGAGTGCAGCCACCTCGCTCTTGAGCGCTGCAATCTCGCTGTTCGCTGCGGAAGAACCGAACAGACCGGCGGCCTGCAGAGCGCCCATCCCGGCGAGGGCGACCACGCCGCCGATCACGCCGGCGGCGAGGACACCGATGCCGCCCCGTTTTGGTTCCACGGGCTGATTGTTCACGAAGCCCCCGTTCGTCTTGTCGCTGCCTGTGGCCTTCGGCGTTTCGGGCGCAGTTTTCTGCTCTGTCGCCGTTGCCCGGGCATCGCTCTCGCCGAAATCATAGTCGAAACCGCGGGATTCAGACGTTTTGTTCTCGGACGTCCCCGGGCTGGCTTCGGAAGCGCTTGCCGGAACCTCTTTTGGCGATTCGCTTTCTGAGACTTGCGCCTGTGCGCCCAAAACCTCTTCCGACTGCTTGCCGGTGTCAGACCGGGCCTTATCGCCCACCCGCGAAACATCGGTTGGATCGAGATCGATCGTCACCGGTTCGCGACGGCTTCTGGAATGGCGCGTCTTGGGCGTCTTGACCATGCTTCGGCTCCCCAAATGGTTCAGACCGTCAGGCGGCAGGCTAAAACGGTCTACCACACCTCCAAGCTGTGAAAAGGGGCGGTATGATGAAGCAGCCTCATTCCACAGTGCCGAGCAGTGCGAGCAAGGCATCCTCGTCCGGCCTCGCTGCAACTGCCAGCCGCCCTGGAAAACCAGCACTGACAGCCTGTGCAACGCGCGCCGACAGCGTCAGGACACGGGTTTCTTCGAAATAGCGTGCCAATTCCGGTCGCTGGACCAATGTTGAATAGGCCTGCGCCGCCTTGGCGGAATAGAGCAGCACAGCGGCCACCGGTTGGCCAGCCAGATGTGTCGCCGCAACCTTGCCCGTATAGTCGACTGGCAATGTGTCATAAGTCTCGACTGGCAGCACCTTGACGGCTTTCCCCGCAAGATATGCTTCGAAATCCGCGGAACGGACACGCCCGCACAGGTAAAGGACGGTCTTGCCGGAAAGCGCGGGCGCGATCAGTTCTGCCAGCTGCCTGGCATCGCCGGATCCTGTTTCGACAACGGAAAGCCCGGCCGCGCGTGCAGCGCCAGCTGTCTTGGGGCCAACGACATGGCAGGGCAGATTCGCAAGTTGCGCCAGCGCGTCGGCCGGCGCATGGCGCACGGCGTTGGCACTGGTCACCAGCAGGGCAGAGACTGGTTCGAACAACGCATCCCGGACGACAGGTAACGCATGCGTTTCCGAAAGCGGCAGCACCACCGGCTCGAAGCCACGCTCACGCAGCCGCGCCGCAGTCCGGCCGGCGCCGGGTTCCGGCCGCGTCACCAGCACGCGTTTCATTCAGTGCCGCTCCGCCTCGTCAGCCATCAGCTCCAGCCTTCGAAGAAGTGCGCGCCGGCACGCGCCCGCACATCAGCCCCGGCCTCGGCACCGATTGCCGCCGCGTCCTTACCGAGCCCGTTTCGCTCCACCTGCCGGACATCGCTGCCGTCGGGTGTCAGGATCATGCCCGAGAAAGACAGTTGGCCGGCGATAACCGTCGCATAGCCAGCGATCGGCGTACGGCACGAACCGTCCAGTGCGGCAAGGAAGGCGCGCTCGCAAGCCAACGCCTGACCGGTCGGAACATCATGAATGGCAGCGAGCATGGCGCCCGTTTCCGCATCGCCGATACGGCTTTCGATGCAGATAGCGCCTTGGCCCGGCGCCGGCGGAAACGCTTCCAATGACATCACGTCGGTAGCGATATGCTCCAGATCGAGTCTCTTCAGTCCGGCCAGCGCGAGAATGGTGGCATCAGCGACACCCTCGTCCAGCTTGCGCAGCCTCGTCTGCACATTGCCCCGGAACAGCACGACATCGAGATCGGGCCGCATCCGACGAATCAGGGCCTGGCGCCTGAGCGACGAGGAACCCACCTTGGCCCCCCTCGGCAGGTCGGCGATGCGCGCCGCCTTTCGGCTGATGAACGCTTCGCGGGCATCCTCGCGCGGCAGGAAAGCGGATAGTTCCAACCCTTGCGGCAGCGTCGTCGGCATGTCCTTGGAAGAGTGCACGGCGATGTCGATGCGCCCGTCCAGCAACGCCTCTTCGATTTCCTTGGTGAAGAGCCCCTTGCCGCCGGCTTCCGACAGCGGCCGATCCTGGATGCGGTCGCCGCTGGTCGAAATCACCACGACTTCGAAGGCGTCTTCCGGCAATCCATGCGCGGCCATCAGCCTGTCGCGCGTTTCATGCGCCTGTGCCAGCGCCAGAAGGCTGCCTCGGGTTCCAATCTTCAAGGTTGTTTGCATCAAGCGCGGTCCGTGATAACCCCGGCTCGGAGCCTGAGCTCCGGATATCCTGCCTTCCTCCTAACGGGGAAGTCGCTGATCGGCAATCATCGAGGTTTGCGGCGAATTGATCCGCGTTCTGGGCATAGAGACGAGCTGTGACGAGACGGCGGCCAGTGTCGTGGCGCTGGACGGTGCTTCCGCGCCGCAAATCCTGTCCAATGTCGTGCTCAGCCAGATTGCCGAACATGCAGCATTCGGCGGCGTCGTGCCCGAGATCGCCGCGCGCGCCCATGTCGAGGCATTGGATGGCATCGTCGAGGCGGCACTTGCCGATTCCGGCACCGATCTGCGTGATATCGACGCGATCGCAGCGACGGCCGGTCCCGGCCTTGTCGGTGGCCTGATCGTCGGCTTGATGACGGCGAAGGCCATCGCAGCCGCCGCCGGCAAGCCACTGCTCGCCATCAACCACCTCGAAGGCCATGCTTTGACCGCCCGGCTGACCGATGGCCTCGCATTTCCTTACCTGCTGCTCCTGGTGTCCGGCGGACATACCCAGATCGTGCGGGTCGCCGGCGTCGGCGACTATCAGCGCTGGGCCACCACCATCGACGACGCATTGGGCGAAGCATTCGACAAGACTGCCAAGATGCTGGGCCTGCCTTATCCCGGCGGTCCCAACGTCGAGAAGGCTGCAGTGGCAGGCAATCCGACCCGCTTTGCCTTTCCGCGCCCGATGAAGGGTTCGGCTCAGCCCGACTTCTCTTTTTCCGGACTGAAGACCGCTGTGCGCCAAGCTGCGCAGGCGATCGCGCCGCTGACCGAACAGGACGTCGCCGACGTCTGCGCTTCGTTCCAGACAGCCGTTTCCGATGCGCTGGCGGACCGTGTCTCGCGGGCATTGGCCCGCTTCAAGACGGAATTTCCGCACGAAAAGCAGCCCGCCCTTGTCGTTGCCGGCGGCGTCGCGGCCAACCGGATGATCAAGACGACGCTCGAGAGGCTCTGCGACGAGCAGGGCTTCCGCTTTGTCGCGCCGCCGCTCAAACTGTGCACCGACAATGCGGCAATGATCGCCTGGGCAGGCATCGAACATTTGAACGCGGACCTCGAAGAAGAGAACGCCTTCGACTTCGTGCCGCGTTCGCGCTGGCCGCTCGACGCCGTTTCGACGCCGCTGGTGGGCTCGGGCAGACGAGGAGCCAAGGCATGAGCGAACGGCAGGAAACTGTCCGCCACATAGCCGTGCTGGGCGGCGGAGCCTGGGGTACCGCACTGGCTCAGGCCATGCTGCACGCCGGCCACACGGTGTCCTTGTGGGCCCGCGATGCAGAGATGGTGTCCGCCATCCGCCGGGGCGAGAACCCGCGTTATCTGCCCGGCATTGCCATCGACCGGGGCATAGAGGCGAGTTCGTCGCTGGCCGAGGCCATCGACGGCGCCGATTGCATTCTCGCCGTCACGCCAGCGCAGTCGCTGCGCCAGGTTCTCACCGAAGCCAAGCCGCACATTGCCGAAGCAATTCCCGTGGTTTTGTGCGCCAAGGGTATCGAACGCGACACCGGCGCGCTGCTTTCCACCATTGCCGGCGAGATCCTGCCCGACAATCCGATCGCTGCCCTGTCCGGACCAAGCTTTGCCACGGACGTTGCCAAGGGCCTGCCGACCGCTGTTGTCGTAGCAGCCCGTGAGGAGGTTCTGGCAGCGGAACTCGCAGCGCTGTTTTCCGCGCGCAATCTGCGCTGCTATTCCAGTGACGATCTTGTCGGCGTCGAGATCGGCGGCGCACTGAAGAATGTTTTCGCGCTCGCTGCCGGCGCCGTGAATGGTGCCGGCCTCGGCGCCAGCGCGCAAGCCGCCATGGTGACCCGCGGCTTTGTCGAACTACGCCGCATTGGCGCCGCCTTCGGCGCGAAGCCGGAGACACTGATGGGGCTTTCCGGCCTTGGCGATCTGATGTTGACCTGTTCATCGGCACAGTCGCGCAATTTTGCTTATGGGCTCGCGCTGGGGCGCGGCGAAACGCTTGCCGACCGCCCGTTGGCCGAGGGGGTGCCGACGGCCGCGATCGCAGCCCGCCTTGCCGCCGAGCAAGGCATCGACGCGCCGATCATCTCCGCCGTCGCTGCCATCCTGGAAGGCGCCATCAGCATCGGTGAAGCCGTCTCCATGCTGATGACACGGCCCCTGAAAACGGAAACCGACTAAACCGAACCGATTGAGGAAGCACGATGCTGTTTGCGCTGATCTGCAAGGACAAACCCGGTCACCTCCAGGTGCGCCTCGACGCGCGCCCTGATCACGTCAATTTTCTCAACGGATTGAACGCCGACAAGAAACTTGCCTTTGCCGGTCCCTTCCTCGACGCTGACGGCAAGCCGAACGGCAGCCTTGTCGTCATCGAGGCCGCCGACCTTGCCGCTGCCGAGGCGCTGGCCGCAGCCGACCCCTACGCCAACGCAGGCCTTTTCGAGAGCGTCGACGTGAGGCCGTGGAATTGGGTGTTCAACAAGCCGGCCGAAGCCTGAGACGGCGGAACCTTATTTCCAGGCATCAGAGGGACCACGATGAACTATTGGCTCTTCAAATCCGAACCGTTCAAATTCTCTTTCGACATGCTGAAGGAGAAGGGCAAGGCCGGCACGCAGTGGGACGGCGTTCGCAATTATGCCGCCCGCAACAACATGAAGGCGATGCAGATCGGCGACCTCGGCTTCTTCTACCATTCCAACGAGGGGCTCAACATCGTTGGCATCGCCGAAGTCTGTGCCCTGGCGCACCATGACACGACGACCGACGATCCGCGTTGGGAATGTGTCGATATCCGCGCGGTTCGCGACGTTCCGACGCCGCCGACGCTGGCAGATATCAAGAACAACCCGAAGCTGTCGGAAATGGCGCTGGTCAGGCTTGGCCGGCTGTCGGTGCAGCCGGTAACGCCTCAGGAGTGGAAGGAAGTCTGTCATATGGGCGGTCTCAACCCCGCACCGTGACGCTGACGCCGCAAACCGCCGAGCGCTTCATCCTCGACAACACGGCGCCGATGGCGCCGCCGCATGTGCGCGAGATCACGCTGCGCCTTGCAGACGAAGCACATGATTTATGGCGTCGTACCGAGGAAGAGCTGGCCGAAATCGGCCTGCCGCCGCCGTTCTGGGCGTTTGCCTGGGCCGGCGGACAGGGGTTGGCCCGCTATGTGATAGACCATCCTGAAGTTGTGCGCGACCGCCGCGTGCTGGATTTCGCTTCAGGCTCGGGCCTCGTCGCCATCGCGGCGATGAAAGCTGGGGCGATATCGGTGGAAGCAGCTGATATCGACCCTTTCTGCGACACAGCGATCCGTCTCAACGCCATGGCCAACGGCGTGACGATCGACTTCACCAGCCGGGATCAGGTCGGCATCGACAGCGGCTGGGACGTGGTGCTTGCCGGCGACGTCTTCTATGAAAAGCCCTTTGCTGACAGACTGCTGCCGTGGTTCTCCAAGCTGAAGGCGCGTGGTGCCGACGTCCTGATCGGCGACCCCGGCCGCGCCTATCTGCCCAGGACGGGCCTTGAGCGGCTGGCAACCTACGAAGTGCCGGTCACGCGTGCATTGGAGGATGCCGAGGTCAAGCGTACGACCGTCTGGCGTTTCGCTTGATCTGCCTGCAGCCTGCTAAAAGTCATCCCACGGCCGTGGCGCGGCATCGGCCGGCGGCGCATGCGCTTCGGCCAAGATCCAATCCTTGAAGGCGATGATCCGCGCATCCTGCGCCGAGATCTCCGGATAGACCAGGAAATAGGCGAATTCCGGCGGCACCTTGATGCCGAGTTCGAACGGTCGCACCAGGCGGCCTTCCGAGAGATCGTTGGCAACCATGGCGAAATCGGCCAGCGCCACGACATTGCCGCCGGCGGCAGCGGCGATGGCATCGGTCGAAGTTGTCATCACCACAGTGCGGCTGTCGTCGAAGTCTTCAACGCCGGCCGCGGCCATCCACATGCGCCAGTTCGGCCAGACGATACCCTGGCGTACCCACTCGATATGAACCAGCGTGTGCTTGAGCAGGTCGCGCGGTTCATTGAGCGGCGGCCCCTGGCGCAGCAGTTCGGGACTGCAGACGGGAATGATGACGTTTTCGAACAGTCGCTCGGCACGAAGTCCCGGATATTTGCCGGTTCCGAAGCGAACGCCGATATCGACGTCGTCGCGGTCGAAATCGCGGACGTCATAGGTGATGTCGAAACGCAGATCGATGTCGGGATACAGTTTGCGGAAACCATCGACACGGCGAAGCAACCAGCGCGTGGCGAATTCCGCGCTGGCGGTCACCTTCAACTGCGCCGCGCCGCGGGAGAGTTTTTTTGCCTTGGCGACTGCCCGATTGAGCGTTTCGAGCGCATCTGTCGAGGCATCCACCAGGGCAAGCCCCGCTTCGGTCAGGCGAATGCTCCTGCTGGTGCGCGTGAACAGGATCAAGCCGAGCTGATCCTCGATTTCCTTGATCTGGTAGCTGACCGCTGCCGGCGTCAACCCGAGTTCATCGGCAGCGCGGGTGAAATTGAGATGCCGGCCCGCGGCTTCCAGCGTCCGCAATGCACGGGTTCCAGGCAGCAGGCGGGACATGGCTATCTTCAAGCGCCCCTTGATGATCCGCCAAGAACTACTCGTTTCCCCCTTGTGTTTCAATGCGAGATACTGAGACCAGTCGAAAATTGCCAAGCGCAGCTTAAGCTTCGCTGCTTTGAAAGAATCCGGTTATGTCCACGATTGTCCTGAAATCCCAGCAGCTGCGGCCGAGCCGCATTCAGCCCGTGCTTGATTGGTTGCGCCAGGCTCGTGTTGCCGCATCGCTGCCGCTGCAGAACGCCGAAGCGCTTTCGGACTCCTACCTGCGTGACGTCGGACTGCGTCGGGAAGACGTCGCCCGTACGGTCACCGAAGCCCCACAGCGCCTTGGTCTGCTCGATCTCGGCTGGCAAGGACCGCGGCAGCAGAGGCGTCGCTAGAGCGTTTCCGTTTTCACTGAAACGCGGAACACTTTGACTCTGTATTCTTACACGCTTTCCTGGAATCGCGCTGACCCGACCGCTCAGCGCACCACCTTCATCACCGTCCGGTCGGAAAGCAGCGGCAGCAGCCGTGCCATGGTCCGCGCAGTCACCGCCACACAGCCCTGCGTCGGCGTGAAACCGGGCCGAGCCAGATGGAAGAAGATTGCGCTGCCGCGCCCGCGGCGGCGCGGCGCGATATTCCAGTCGAGCACCAGGCAGGCATCGTAGAGCCGGTCGTCCCGCTTCATGCGCTCGTGGCTGGCGCCGTAGGGCATCCTGACCGGCCGGTTGTAGTTGCGGTCATCGGGAACCTCGCACCAGCCGAGATCCGGGGCAATCGGCGCCATCGCAAGCCGCGTACGCCTTCCACCGGAAAACTGATCGTTGCGGAAATACCCCGAGAGAATGCGCATCGCCGCGAGCGGTGTCGCTCCGTCACCTTCACGCTTGTTCGACGAAATCCCGCCTCTGCCCAGGGCACAGGGAAACACCAGCTTTCCCGCCTGCAAAAAACCTTTGGTTCCATCACCTGGCGCAGCCCGAACGACCAGTGTTCGAAGACCTGTGGCTAAGGATCGGCCCGCCCCATTGCGCACACGGTTTTTCGGATATGATAGCGTCATGGAACAAATTACCGTGATCGGCTGTTTAAGGCCACAACATCCGCATACACGGATGCCGGTCGACGACACACCTATCATTTTGTAATTTTGAAACAACGGATTGATCCATGACTTCACGAACCATCCTTGTTGTCGACGACGACGAAGACCTCCGCACCACGCTGGCAGAGCAATTGTCGCTTTATGAGGAATTCGATGTCCTGCAGGAAACCAGCGCAGCGAAAGGCGTTGCGACAGCGCGGGGCGGTATGATCGACCTTCTGATCATGGATGTCGGCCTGCCGGATATGGACGGCCGCGAAGCGGTGAAGATCCTGCGCAAGGGCGGCTACAAGGCGCCGATCATCATGCTGACCGGGCATGACACGGATTCCGACACCATCCTCGGCCTGGAAGCTGGCGCCAACGACTACGTGACCAAGCCGTTCCGCTTCGCCGTTCTGCTTGCGCGCATCCGCGCGCAGCTGCGCCAGCACGAGCAGAGCGAGGACGCCACCTTCACGGTCGGGCCCTACACGTTCAAGCCGAGCCAGAAGCTTCTGATCGACCAGCGCGGCGGCAAGGTGAGGCTCACCGAAAAGGAAGCCTCCATCATCAAATACCTCTATCGTGCAGAGCAGAAGGTCGTAACGCGCGACGTGCTGCTGGAAGAGGTCTGGGGTTACAACTCCGGTGTGACCACCCACACGCTGGAAACCCACGTTTACCGGCTGCGCCAGAAGATCGAACACGATCCGTCGAATGCGGCGATCCTTGTCACCGAAAGCGGTGGCTACAAGCTGGTTCCCTGAACGATACTGTCGCCTGGCCAAAAGCCAGGCTGGAGCAGCTGTTTGCCAACGGTCGGGATTTCCCGGCCGTTTCCTTTTGAGCGCGCGGCAAAGCCGCGTTTTCTCGAACCGCTCCCCTGTCCGAACAGATTCTGTTAAAGGCTCTATATTATTGGTCAATTAAGTGTAGTTGGCCGGATGGCGATTTGGGTGGGGTCGCGCAACGGAGGGAACGACCTGTCGGTCCGGGGACATAACTGATGGCGCTGGATGACGACATCCGCATCCTGTCCGCCGTGAGGCTCTTCGAGGGCTTCACGCCGGAACAGCTGCGCCTGCTCGCCTTCGGCGCCGAAACCACCTCGCTGCCGGCGGAGAGGAAACTCTACCGCGAGGAGGATGAGGCCGACTCGGCTTATGTCGTGATCAGCGGCCGCATCGCCCTCTACCGCGAAGCCGACAGCAATCATGTCGTCATCAGCACGGCCGGACCCGGCGCGATCCTGGGCGAGCTGGCGCTGATCGCCGATACAAAACGCCTGACCAGTGCCTCCGCAGCCATCGATTCGCAGGTTCTGCGCCTCAACCGCAAGATGTTCCGCCGTATTCTCGAGGAGTATCCTGACCTTGCCGTGCAATTGCACCAGCGTATCGTCGAGGAATTGCAGGCGCTGATCGAGCGGATCGAAGAACTGGCGCCGCGCTTCGGCGGCTAGGTAGAGCGGACGACCTGACGGGAACGCCCATGAGCACGACTTTTCGTCTCGTTCGAGGCGGTGCCGACGATCTGGCTTTCATCATGAGCACCGAGCGCTTGGACGGCTATGACCGGCTTGTCGGGCGCTGGGAGGAGCAGCGTCACCGCGATGCCTTTGTCGACGGCAGTCACGCCTATTTCATCGGCTATGACGGCGCGACACCGATCGGCTTTGTCCTGCTGCGGTTCTGGGATGCGCTCGAACGCACAACACTGGTGCGTCGCGTCGCGGTCGTCAGTCCAGGCCAGGGCCAGGGCCGGCGCCTGCTTGCCGCCGTCGTCGCGCGTGCGTTCGACGAGACCAATGTTCACCGCCTTGTCATCGGCCTGTTCCCGGACAATTTGCGTGCCCGGCGCATGTACGAGGCGATCGGCTTCCAGGCCGAAGGCATTTCGCGCGGCAGCGCCTATTTCGACGGTGACTATCGCGACGAACTGGTGATGTCGCTGCTGCGCCCCGAATGGCGCACTGACAGCATCTGAACAACGTCCTCAGAGATCGAAGCGGGCGATCACCGGCACATGGTCGGATGGGCGCTCCCAGCCGCGCGCCGAGCGCAGGATCTCATATCCTGTGAAAGCCGGCAGGAGGCTGTTCGAGGACCAGATATGGTCGAGCCGGCGGCCGCGATCGGACGCCTGCCAGTCAGCGGCACGATAACTCCACCAGGTGTAGATCTTCTGCTCGATGGGTACGTTGAGGCGCATCAGATCGGCCCAGGCACCTTGCTTGCGCATGGCCTCGAAACTCTCCGTCTCGACCGGCGTATGGCTGACGACGTTGAGCAGCTGCTTGTGCGACCAGACGTCGTGTTCAAGCGGTGCGATGTTGAGATCTCCGACCAGGATTGAACCCGCGCCGTCGCTGTCATCCGCGCGAACACTGTTCATCTCCTGCACGAAATCGAGCTTGTGCCGGAATTTCGGATTGATCGACGGATCGGGTTCGTCGCCGCCTGCAGGCACATAGAAATTATGCAGCACGATCTTCTTGCCGCCGGCCTCGAACCGCACGGAGATATGCCGGCTGTCCTCGATTTCACAGAAGCGACGCTTTTCCACGATCTCGATCGGCCTTCGCGCGACTGTGGCGACGCCGTGGTAGCCCTTCTGGCCGTGGATCGCGATGTGCTCGTAGCCCAGCTTGCGGAACGCATTCGCCGGAAACAGATCGTCGGGACATTTGGTTTCCTGCAGGCAGATGACGTCGGGATTGCGCTCGGCGACCAGTTGCTCGACCAGCGGCATACGCAGGCGGACCGAGTTGATGTTCCAGGTTGCCAGGGTAAAAGCCATGCGTGTTCCGAACCCGTGCCCGTCAAGCCGGCGGGCTCAAGCGAAGGCATCAATGCGATGAATTTGCGCGGAACCTGCCAGCCCGTGTTGTGAAAAACAAGACGGCACGGGGGACAACGGCCCAGTGCGCCGAATTTCCACAAAGAGTTTTTGAATTGGCGGCAGTCGGAACGCAACTGCCGCGACCAGCCTCAGCGGAGACCCTTCTTGGCATTCAGCTCGCGGTTGGCAGTGTAGTCGATCTTGAATGTATCCGGCGCGAAGGAAACACCTTCCTTGGTGTTGAAGATCATCACCGTCGTGTCCTTGCCCTGCGCATCGGTGATCGTCCACTGGCGCAGTTCATAGGTTTTCGGATCGAACATCATGGTGATGGTCGAATTGCCGAACACCTGTTTGTCCGACATCTTGATCGTGGTGAGATCTTCTTCTTCCTTCACGTTCTTCACGCGGTCGCCGGACAGGTCGATCCTGTCCTCGAGCAGAAGCTTCAGCGGCGTCTTGGAAAGCGGGTAGAGATCAGATGTCTGCATCTTCTTGTTGAGCAGGACCACCGATTCGCCGTCCGAGATCACCTTGAAATTGTTGGCCCCATCGTAGTTGAAGCGGATCTTGCCCGGGCGTTCCATGAAGAACTTGCCGCCGGTCTGCTCGCCTTTCGGGCCGAACTGCACGAATTCGCCCGTCATCGACTTAACGGCCGAGAAATGATCGGCGATCTTCTGCGCAGCAGGGGGGACACTGGCCTGAGCGGCAGCCACGGGCATGAAGACCGGCACAGCATTGGCCACGGCGGCTCCCGCCACCACCAGGCCAAGCCCGAGCAACCGCCGCCGCGTCAGGGCAAGACCGGCTGTCGCTGCGAAAAGATCGTCTTTCATGCCGCTTTCTCTCGTATCGTTGTCCAGGACAGGTGATGAGCCCTCAGTTGGGCTTTAGTTTGACCATCCCTCTCGTCAGAACTTGTCTTCTTCCGTTGGCACCAGGATTTCCCGTTTGCCCGCATGGTTGGCTGCGCCGACGATGCCTTCCTGCTCCATCCGCTCGATGATCGAGGCCGCACGATTGTAGCCGATGCCGAGACGGCGTTGGATGTAGCTGGTCGATGCCTTGCCATCGCGCAGCACCACGGCCACCGCCTGGTCATACGGGTCGTCGGAGTCGTCGAGATTGCCACCACCACCAGCGGAACCGCCGCGGCCCGACGGCTCGTCGTCGCCGTCCTCGTCGTCTTCGGTGATCGCATCGAGATATTCCGGCACACCCTGCAGCTTCAGGTGCTGCACCACCTTCTCGACTTCGTCGTCGGCCACGAATGGGCCGTGTACGCGCTGGATGCGGCCACCGCCGGCCATGTAGAGCATGTCGCCCATGCCGAGGAGCTGTTCCGCGCCCTGTTCGCCGAGGATGGTGCGCGAGTCGATCTTCGACGTCACCTGGAACGAGATACGGGTCGGGAAGTTGGCCTTGATCGTGCCGGTGATGACGTCGACGGACGGACGCTGCGTCGCCATGATGACGTGGATGCCGGCGGCACGCGCCATCTGCGCGAGACGCTGGACCGCGCCCTCGATGTCCTTGCCGGCGACCATCATCAGGTCGGCCATTTCGTCGATGATGACGACGATGTATGGCATCGGCTCGAGATCGAGATCCTCCGTCTCATAGATCGCTTCGCCGGTCTGGCGGTCGAAACCGGTCTGGACGGTCCGCGAGATCTTCTCGCCCTTCTTGTCTGCCTGCGCGACCCGCTGGTTGAAGCCATCGATGTTGCGGACGCCGACCTTCGACATCTTGCGGTAGCGATCTTCCATCTCGCGCACCGTCCATTTCAGCGCGACCACGGCCTTCTTCGGATCGGTGACGACAGGGGTGAGCAGATGCGGAATGCCGTCATAGACGGAGAGTTCCAGCATCTTCGGATCGATCATGATCAGGCGGCACTCCTCCGGCTTCAACCGGTAGAGCAGCGACAGGATCATGGTGTTGATGGCCACCGACTTGCCGGAGCCAGTGGTACCGGCCACCAATACGTGTGGCATCTTGGCGATGTCGACGATGACCGGCTCGCCGTTGATGGTCTTGCCGAGCGCAAGCGCGAGCTTGGCCTTGCTTTCCTCGAAATCGCGGCTGGCCAGGATCTCGCGCAGATAGACCATCTCACGCTTGGCATTGGGCAGTTCGATGCCGATGGCGTTGCGGCCGGGCACGACGGCGACACGAGCCGCGATCGCGCTCATCGAACGGGCAATGTCGTCGGCCAGACCGATGACACGGCTGGATTTGATGCCGGGCGCGGGCTCGAGTTCGTAGAGCGTGACCACGGGACCGGGCCGGACATGGATGATTTCGCCCTTGACGCCGAAGTCCTCCAGCACGCCTTCCAGCAGACGCGCATTCTGCTCCAGCGCGTCCTTGGACAGGCTGGGGTCGCGAGCAACGCTCTTCGGCTCGGACAGGAAATGCAGCGACGGCATCTCGAAACTGCTGGAGGCGATCAGCGAGGTCTGGGCCTCGCGCTGAACGCGTGCGCCCTGGGTCGGCCGTGGCGCCGGCGCCACGACGCGCGTCGCCGCATCGGAGCGGAAATTGCGCACCTGGGTGTTGGAGCCGGCCTGTGCGCGCGGCGACATCACGGGCTGATCATAGTCGTCTTCGTCGCGATCGAAATCGGCTTCACCGAAATCACCATTGTCGAAATCGTCGGTCTCGAAAGGCGCCACGGCGGGATCGACCGCTGGATGGCGATCCTTGACCATCGCCGCGAAGAACTCCGGCTCGACGCGGGCACGGCCGCTTGAGCTCATGCGGGCTTCGGCGAGTTCAGCCGATTCCACACGTTCCGCGGCGCGCCGCCAGGCGCTTTCGCGCGACGGCATTTCGGCGAAATCGAATTCACCCTCTTCTTCACGCCGGCGGGCGGCGGCACGGCGATGCAGCCAGGCGCGGAACGACAACCACCAGTGGGTGACGGCGCCAAGCGCCAGCAGCCCGCCATTGTCGTCGTCATCGTCTTCATTCTCGAAGAGGATGGCGTCGCGGTCTTCTTCCTTCTCGCGACGCTTCGGCTCAGGCTCGTCGATGACCGCAAAGCCGTTGGTACGGGAAATCAGGGCCGCGCCATAGGCGAACAGCCAGAGTCCTGGAGCGGCCAGCAGGACGGCGATGACGCTGGCGGCGACACCGGTTGGATATCCACCCAGGAATATTCCCGGCACCTTCAGCACCATGTCGCCGAAGACGCCACCAAGACCGCTTGGCAACGGCCAGGTCTTGGGCGGCACGACGCAGCCGGCCATAGCTGCCGCAAGCAGGGCGAAGCCAAACCATGCAACGCCACGGCGCGGCATCTTGTCAACGCCGCGGGCGGAAAACAGCAGGAAACCCCAGATCACCGCCGGGACCAGCGCGGCGACGGCGGAAAGGCCGAGGAACTGCGTGGCAAGGTCGGAAAACACTGCACCCGGATACCCCATCGCGTTGGTCACCGGATTGTCGGTGGCATGCGAGAAGGATGGATCGGCAACGTTCCAGGTCGCCAACGCAGCCACGCCGAAAGCGACGAAAACAAACAGCGCCCCGCCGACAAGCCGGCCGGCCTGGCGTCGCAGGAACGCCTGGAAGCCGTGCCCGGTGCCAGTCATCGCGAGCGGTGCTGATGCCCCTGAACGCATGCATTTCCCCGTCTGTCGTTGCCTGGGCCGGATGCAGGACGCACTCCGGCAGATTCGAAACCCAGACTATCGAGGCGATGGTTAAGGCGGCATTAACTATGCGGTCACGGGCCTGATGTTTCATGCTGGTACACCTGCCATCAGGTAAAAAAGGGCCCGGATCTCTCCGGGCCCAGGTCGCGTGAGAGCGTTCGCAGCAGCTCACGACGGGATCGTTTTGAATTGATGGCTCCGCGATTGGCGCCTACTGGACCACCTCGCCGTGCTGGGTGACGTCCAGCCCTTCGATCTCTTCCTGCTTGCTTGGCCGCAATCCGACCAGCGCCTTGACCACGTAGAGGATCACGAAGGTGGCGACGGCGGCCCAGACAATGGTGAAGACGATGCCGTAGAGCTGCTTCAGCACCGAGGCATCCTTGCCGAGCGCGTTGATGGCGGGATCGGCGAAGACACCGGTGAGCAATGCGCCGACAATGCCGCCGATGCCATGCACGCCGAAGGCGTCGAGCGAATCGTCATAACCAAGTGCGTGCTTGATCTTCACGGCCGCGAAATAGCAGATGATGCCCGCGGCGATGCCGATGACGAAGGCGCCGGTCGGGTTGACGAAACCGGAAGCCGGCGTCACCGCGACGAGGCCGGCAACAACACCCGAGATGATGCCGAGCACCGACGGCTTCTTGGCGACCAGCCACTCGGTGAACATCCAGGCGAGGCCGGCTGCGGCGGCTGCTACCTGCGTGTTGACCATGGCGGCACCGGCGAGGCCGTCGGCAGCGAGCTCGGAACCCGCGTTGAAGCCGAACCAGCCGACCCACAGCAGCGCGGCGCCGATCACCGCGTAGACGAGGTTAAAGGGCGCCATGTTGACCGAGCCGTAGCCCTCGCGCTTGCCGAGCACCAGCGCACAGACGAGACCCGCGACACCAGCATTGATATGCACCACGGTGCCACCAGCAAAATCGAGCACGCCGGCCGAACCGAGGAAGCCGCCACCCCAGACCCAGTGGGCGACCGGCGCATAGACGACCAGAAGCCAAAGGCCGCTGAACAGCAGCAGCGCCGAGAATTTCATGCGTTCGGCGAAAGCGCCGGCGATCAGAGCCGGCGTGATGATGGCGAAGGTCATCTGGAACATGGCGAAGACGAATTCGGGAATGTTCGCCACGCCCGGCGCCCACAGCGACGAAACCGTGATGCCCTGGAACAGAACCTTCGAAAATCCGCCGACATAGGCGTTGAGCGAGCCGCCATCCGAGAATGCCAGCGAATAGCCGGCCACGAACCACAGCACGGTGACCAGACAGCAGATCGCAAAGCTTTGCATGACCGTGGCGAGCAGGTTCTTCTTGCGCACCATGCCGGCGTAGAACAGGGCAAGCCCCGGAATGGTCATCATCAGTACCAGCGCCGTAGAGGTCAGCATCCAGGCGGTGTTGCCCGTGTCGAGCGTGGGTGCTGGTGCGGCGGCAGGTGCCGCTTCCTGTGCATAGGCAACGGTCGCGGCAAGCAGGGCGGCCAGCGCGGCCAGCGGCATTGCCGCCCTCTTCAGGCTAGGAAGATTGTTCATCGATCTCTCCATAACGATGCGTGACCCGCTCACAGCGCGTCGGTGTCTGTTTCGCCGGTGCGGATGCGCACGGCCTGGTCGATGCCGAAGACAAAAACCTTGCCGTCACCGATCTGGCCGGTCTTGGCGGCGTTGGTGATCGCCTCGACGGCCCTGTCGACGAGGTCGGTCGAGACAGCGACTTCGATCTTGATCTTTGGAAGGAAGGAGACGGCGTACTCCGCTCCGCGATAGATTTCGGTATGCCCCTTCTGACGCCCGTAGCCTTTGACTTCGGTGACGGTCAGACCCTGGATGCCGACGGCGGTGAGCGCTTCGCGCACCTCGTCGAGCTTGAACGGCTTGATGATAGCCATCACGATCTTCATCAGGTTTCGCCCTTTGTTCGTTGCGGTCCCCGCGTTCCACGCGACATCCCCGGCCTCGACATGGGCCGGCGAGTGCCCATGGCAATTCAAGCTCCGTGCCAAATGGCGAAACGGATGCTTAAGCTATTGATAAAAAAGGAAATCCATGCGCTTCGACCGAAAACGGCGCACAATACAGGTTTCAGAATTGCCTATTTATTAGGCAAAACTGGAAGATTGCCTACTCTGCAGGCGGCCGCTTGAGGCGGATCAACCCTTCCTGCGCGACAGACGCTATCAGGGTGCCGTCGCGGGCAAACAGCGAACCGCGCGTAAAGCCCCGGGCGCCCTGCGTCGAGGGGCTGTCCTGCGTGTAGAGGATCCAGTCGTCGATCGGATGGCTGCGGTGGAACCACATCGAATGATCCAGGCTGGCCGCCTGGATATCGCGATCGAAGATCGCCCGGCCGTGCGCAAAGGTTGAGGTGTCGAGCAGCGTCATGTCGGACAGATAGGCCAGCACTGCGGCCTGCAGCGCACGATCGTCCGGCACCGGACCTGTCGTTCGGATCCAGATATTCTGCTCCGGCTCCAGCCGCTCCCGGCTGGTATAGTGCTTGAGCATGATCGGCCGCATCTCGATCGGGCGTTCGCGCTGCCAGTAGCGCTTGATCCCTTCCGGTACGGCCTCGCCGAATTTCTCCAGCAGGTCGCGCTGCGTCATCAGCGTATCGGGTTCCGGAACATCGCGGGGCATGGGGATCTGATGTTCGAGCCCACCTTCGTCCAGCTGGAAGGAAGCCTCCAGGGAGAAGATGGCCTGGCCGTGCTGCACCGCCACCACACGCCGCGTGGTGAAGGACGAGCCGTCGCGGATGCGATCGACCTCATAGATGATCGGCAGCTTGGTGTCGCCCGGCCGCATGAAATAGCCATGCAGCGAATGCACATGCCGGTCCGGTTCGACCGTGCGTTGCGCGGCCACCAGCGCCTGCGCGATCGTCTGGCCGCCGAAGACGCGCTGCCAGTCCGTCTGGGGGCTGCGACCTCGGAACAGGTTGTCTTCCAGCTTCTCCAGGTCGAGAATGCCAAGAAGTTCGTTCATGGCTTGCGTCATGCGTCCGTTCCTCGCAATTGTCGGCGCGGTTTCGGACAGCCGCGACGGGCAGTCAAGGCATAAAGCGGGTATCGCCTGGAACGGCCGGGCGAGAAAGGTGGCTGGAATGGCGACAAGATCAGGGCAAGACGCGTTCGAAGCACGGCTGGATGTGCTGGTTGCTGGCGCCGGCTATGTCGGGCTCGCAGCTGCCGTCTCGCTCAAGCAGGCACGCCCCAGCCTGCGCATCGCCGTCGTCGATGCCGCACCGACCGGCGTCTGGCAGAAGGACGGCCGTGCCTCCGCCATTGCAGCCGCTGCCTGCCGCATGCTCGACCAGCTCGGTATCTGGGCCGAACTCGCTCCACAGGCACAGGCCATCACCGAGATGATCATCACCGATTCGCGCACCGCGGATCCGGTGCGCCCGACCTTCCTCACCTTTGATGGCGAAGTCGCGCCTGGCGAGCCTTTCGCCCATATGGTTGCCAACCGCGATCTCAACGGTGCACTGCGCCGCCTGGCCGAGCGCCTGGGCATCGACCTGATCGAAGGCGTCGCTGTGCAGTCTTTCGACACCGGCACCACCGGCCTGACCGTTCATCTGGCCGACGGCGCCACCCTCAATACGCGCCTGCTGGTTGCGGCCGATGGCGTCAATTCCAGGCTGCGCGACATGGCCGGCATCAAGACGGTGCGATGGGAATACGGCCAGTCCGGCATCGTCTGCACCGTGGCGCATGAACGACCGCACAACGGCCGCGCCGAGGAACATTTCCTCCCGGCGGGACCTTTCGCCACGCTGCCGCTGAAGCCGGACAAGGACGGCACCAATCGCTCTTCCATTGTCTGGGTGGAACGCACCGAGGATGCAGACAAGCTTGTCGGTGGCGACGACCTTGTCTTCGAGATGGAGCTGGAACAGCGTTTCGGCCTGAAGCTCGGCGAGATCCGCGCAATGGACAAACCCCGCGCCTGGCCCCTCGGTCTCACGCTTGCCCGTGCTTTCGTGGCGCCACGCCTTGCCCTCGCGGGCGATGCAGCGCACGGCATCCACCCGATCGCCGGACAGGGGCTCAACCTCGGCTTCAAGGATGTTGCTGCTCTTGCCGAGGTGATCGTCGAGGCCGACCGGCTGGGCCAGGACATCGGCGCGCTCGATGTGCTCGAACGCTACCAGCAATGGCGCCGTTTCGACACCATGCAGATGGGTGTCACCACCGATGTGCTGAACCGGTTGTTCTCCAACGACGTCGCGCCGCTGCGCGCGGTCCGCGACATCGGCCTCGGCCTGGTCGAGCGCATGCCCCGCCTGAAGGATTTCTTCATCCGACAGGCGTCGGGCCTGGCGAATGGCACACCCCGCCTGCTGAAGGGAGAGGCGATCTAGTCATTCCAGGACCAATGGATATGCGGACTGATCGCCTGAACTGGCAGCCGGGCTGGTTGCCTGCCCTGCTGGCCGCCCTTATGGTCCCGATATGAGCCTCGAATCTGTCCGTGCCTTCTTCGCAACCCAGGCCCCCGACATTGACGTCATCGTTACCGAAGCAAGCTCGGCAACGGTGACGCTTGCTGCCGAGGCGCATGGTGTGGCACCCGACCAGATCGCCAAGACGATCTGCCTGAGGGTTGGCGACACCGCGATGCTGGTGGTTGCTGCCGGCACCACACGGCTCGACAACCGCAAGTTCAAGGACCGTTTCGGTGGCAAGGCACGCATGCTGGAAGCCGAGGAGGTCGTGTCCCTGACCAGCCATCCGATCGGCGGCGTATGCCCCTTCGGCCTGCCCGCTCCATTGCCGGTCTATTGCGATATCTCGCTGAAAGCCTTCGCCGAAGTGGTGCCCGCAGCTGGCGCCACAAATGCCGCCGTACGGCTTGATCCGACACGCATGGCGGCACTCGTCGGCGCCGAGTGGGTCGATGTCTGTCAGGCGCCGGCGCCTGCAGTGCAGGATTGACGGTGGCGCGCGGTAGCGCGCTCCGACGATCATCCTTAATGACCGTTGCTATTAAGGCTGCGGGATGTGGTAGATAGCCCGCACCTCGATCATGCCCATTTCCGCCAACGGAATATCGGCAGCAAGCGCGAGCGCCTTTTCAAGATCTTCTGCCTCGACCAGGATGAAGCCGAGCAACTGCTCCTTGGTTTCGGCGAACGGACCGTCGGTGACCAGCACCTTGCCCTTGCGTTTGCGCACCACCTTCGCCGTTTTCACCGGCTGCAGCGCCTCGGCTGCGATCAGATGGCCGCGTTCGTCCAGCAGCTTGTCGTAGGAGATTGAGTCTGCATCGAGTTTTCTGGTGTCTGCGGCAGACAGCGCCCGCAGTGCCGCTTCCTCATGGTAGACCAGGCACAGATATTTCATAACTCACTTCCCCATGTGGTCCGCGCCGATATGGCGCCGACCTCAGGACGGCCCAGCCTGCTCAAAACCGACATTCCGGCGTGACGATTCTCGACAACAGAGAAGGATGTTGTGGTCTTGTCAGGTTGCGGCGCTATAGTTCCCCCTCAATCCCTGCAGGAGAAAGACCATGGATCGCACCGCAACAGCCGTCTGGAAAGGCAATCTGAAGGAAGGTGGCGGCACCATCGACACCCAGAGCGGCGCGCTCAAGGGCACGCCCTATTCGTTCAAGATGCGTTTCGAGGACGAGAGCGGCAAATCCGGCACCAACCCGGAAGAGCTGATCGCCGCTGCCCATGCCGGCTGCTACGCCATGCAGCTTTCACATTTCCTGGCCGAAAACGGCACGCCTGCCGCAAAGCTGGAGGCGACAGCAGCGGGAAAGCTCATCCCCGGTACCGGCATCACCGAGAGCAACATCACGCTGGTTGGCGATGTTCCCGGCATCGACGACGCCAAATTCCAGGAACTGGCCGCCAAGGCCAAGGCAGAGTGCCCGGTTTCGCGCGCTCTTGGTTCCATCAAGGTTGGCCTGGACGCCAAACTCGCCTGACCCAAAGGCCGCGTTGCTTGCCGAAGCTACGCGGCCTTTTGCACGGCGGCCGACTGCAGCTCGTCGGATGGCCTGGTGGGGCCGTCCTTGCGGAACATCAGCAGCATCACGACGGCCGCGACAATCGTCAGCACCGTCGAGATCGTGGCAATCAGCTCAAAGCCGCTGCTGAAGGCATCCCGCGCCACGACCAGCAGCGCATCGGCAAGGCCGTCTGGCAGTTGCGGGGCAATCGCGACCGCCCCGCCAAGCGTATCGCGTGCCGTGTGGGCAGCTTCTTCCGGTACACCTGCCGGCACGCCACCCGTCATGGCACCGCGATAGATCGCCATGCCTATGCTGCCAAGAACCGCAATACCCAGCACGCCGCCGAATTCCGCGCCGGTTTCCGAGAGCGCACCGGCTGCGCCGGCGCGCTCAGGCGGCGCGGCACCCACGATAAGATCGGTGGTCAGCGTGAACACGAGACCTAGCCCCAGCGACATGACGATTGTCGCTGCCACGATCATTCCCAGCGGATGGCCGTTGCCGACCTGGGTCAGCAGCAGGAAAGCAAGTGAGGCCAGCGCCAGCCCGCCGGCGATCACACGCGGTGCCGGAATGCGCGCGACGATCCAGGACGTCATCATCGAGGAGACCACGAAGCCGACGGACGAAGGCAGCGTCCACAGACCCGCCTTGAGCGGCGTCAGGCCGATGACCAGCTGCAGATATTGCGCGATGAAAACGAAAGGTCCGAAAGCGACGAAACAGGCGATGACGTTGACGATAAGCGCCGCACTGAACGGGCGCGAGCGGAACAGGCTGAGATCCAGCAGGGGATCTGCCAGGCTGCGCTGTCGCATCACAAAGGCGGCGCCGACGGCAACACCGCCAAGGATTGCCGCGACCGGCAGCCAGGCGACACCGTCAGAGGCGATCTGTTTCAAACCGTAGACCATGGCCAGGACGGCCACCAGCGAAAGCGCCGCGCTGGCGACGTCGAGACGACCGGCGCCGGGATCGCGGTACTCGGGCAGCAGAATCGGTCCGACGATCAGGAGCAGCACCATGACCGGAACAGCCAGCAGGAACACCGAACCCCACCAGAAATACTCGAGCAGCACGCCGCCGAGCAGCGGGCCGATCGCAGCGCCCACCGAATAGCTGGTCGCCCAGATCGAGATGGCAAAGGTGCGCTCGCCGGCATCGTGGAACATGTTGCGGATCAGCGAAAGCGTCGACGGCGCCAGGGTCGCCCCGGCGATGCCGAGAAGTGCCCGCGCCGCAATCAGCATTTCGGCCGAGGTCGAAAATGCGGCGATCACAGAAGCGGCACCAAAAAGGACGGCGCCGGTCAGCAGGACCTTGCGGCGGCCGATACGGTCGCCCAGCGTGCCCATGGTGATCAGCGAGCCGGCGATCAGGAAGCCGTAGATGTCGACGATCCAGAGCAGTTGCACGGCACTTGGCTTCAGGTCGGCGACCAGATGCGGTACCGCCAGATTAAGCACCGTCAGGTCCATCGTGTAGAGCAGGCAGGGCAGTGCCAGTGCCACCAGCCCGATCCATTCACGGCGTGTCGCCTTCTGGTTCGGCATTTTCCCCTCCATCACCACGACGGCGAGGATGCCGGCGCAGCGCGTATTTGCCAGATCCTTAATAGAGGAAGCGCCGGTAGCGGGTTCAAGAGCACGGCAAATCGTTGCTGACACATGTCGCCATCGAAATCGTGACGTTCCGCCTGGAGATGCCGGGTCGTTCAGATCAAGCCAAGATGGCTGGCCAGTTCGCGGGCCGCCGCACCTCCGGCGCGATTGGCGCCAATGGTGGAAGCCGAAGGACCATAGCCGACCAGATGGATTCGCGGATCCTTTTCGACCTGCGTCGCCAGCCGGCCACCCATGACGATACCGCCATCGTCTTCGCGCAGCTGCAGCGGGGCGAGATGATCGAGCGCGCTGCGGAAACCCGTTGCCCAGAGAATGACGTCGGCACGCTGCGCGGAGCCGTCAGGCCAGCGAACGCCATCCCTGGTGATCTCGCTGAACATCGGCAGGCGCTTCAGCGCACCGCGATCCCGGGCGGCGCGCAGGGCTGGCGTCAGCGAAATGCCGGTGACGGAAACCACCGATCCGGGAACCAGACCACGCCGCACCCGGTCTTCGACCGCGGCCACGGCGGCACGCCCATCTTCCGGCGTGAAAGGCTCTTCCCGGAATTGCGGCTCGTGGCGGGTCACCCAGCTGGTACTGGCCACCTGCGAAATTTCATCGAGATGCTGCAAGGCTGAAATGCCGCCGCCAACCACGATGACGTGTTTTCCCGCAAACTCCCCCGCGCCGCGATAGTCGTGGGTGTGGAGTTGCCGGCCCCGGAACAGGTCTGCGCCCGGATAGGCGGGAATAACCGGGTTTTCCCAGGTCCCTGTGGCGTTGATGATGCCGCGCGCCGAAAACGTTTCGCGGTTCGTCTCGATCCGCAACCGCCCGGAACGATCACAGACGACTTTGGCCGTGACCGGCCGATAGACCGGCAGATTGAACTTGCGCTCGTAGCTGGCGAAATATTCCGGCACCGCGACCGATGCCTTGACCGCTCCGTCGCCGGTATCGACCGCCTCCGAGAACTGCATGCCGGGCAGATCATGCACCCGGTTGACGGTGCTGAGCGTCAGCGAGGGCCAGCGATGCTGCCAGGCACCGCCAGGCGTCGGATTGCGGTCCAGCACGAGGAACTGTCGCCCGACCGCCAGGCCCAGCCTGCCGAGATGATAGGCCGAAGAAAGGCCTGCCTGCCCTGCGCCGATAACGACGATATCGACCTTGAAACTGACATTCGTCGAGGCGTTGGCCTGCGGCGCGGCCACCTTTATGCGCCTGCGGCGTCGAGCCTAGCCTTGAGGGCCGCCACTTCCTCTTCCAGAAGCCGGATACGCTCTTCGAGCTCCGAGACGGCTGAGGTCGCGGCAACCGGCTCGCGACCGGTCGAGAGCACCGCGCTAACCTCGACATCACCGGAAAGCAGATGCGCGAAACGATCCTCGCGCTGGCCGGGCGCTCGCCCGATTTCCTTGACCAGGGGTGGCCGGCGGCCGATCAGCATGTCGAGTTCGCCGCGCACGGCATCGGCGTCGGCGAAACTGGCCATGCGCTCGGCGCGCGCCTGCAGCTCGTAAACCGTCTGCGGACCACGCAGCAGAAGCAGGCCGATCAGCGCGCTCTGGTTGCGCGTCAGCGAAAACTTCTGCGCCATCAGATGTTCGTAGCGTTCGACGCGCGACGCGAATTGCTGGCGCACCAGGCCCTTGGCCTGCAGTGTGCTCAGCGTCCGCATGATCTCGACCATCTCCAGCGCCATCACCGGGTCGCGCGAGGTCTTCTGGTTGGCCGCGGCCACCAGCGCATTCGACGTCATCGGATAGACGTCGGGGGTAAGCTCCTTCTTCTCGATCAGGCAGCCGAGGACACGCGCTTCGGCGGGAGTGAGATGGGGAAGATCTTCTGCGGTCATGCCTACTCTCTAACTCGAACGCCAGGCGCTGTCAGCCAAGCCGCTCGATCGTCTGCCGATAAAAATCCTCTGCCAACTGATGCCGCGACGCGAGGCCGGCTGCATCATTGCGCATATCTGGAATGTTCTTCTCATGGTGGGCGTAGCGTCGTTCCAGATAGTCAGCGATGGGGGCCGGTATCGGGCCCGTGCCCATCTCCCGCGTCTCTGCCTTTTGGTCGATCATGCCGCGGATTGCTCGGGTCGTCGCGAGAGGGAGTTCCGTATCGGCAAGACAATCGGGCAGGGCCATCGGTGGCAGCGTCGCAAAGTGGCGCTGTTCCATCCAGTCCAGCGCGACAATCGGCCGGATGAGATAAAACAGTTTTTTCAGGTGGACGTCGCCGGAAAGCTTCCCAAGCCGGGCAACGTGCGAACGCGCCAGACCAAGATAGTGTTGAGCGACCTTAATGGGATCGACAACCCGGTCCAGGATTTCGAGCAATGATTGCCTGAAATCCGGAATCTCCTCATAGACGATCGGGGATTTGACCCACTCGGCGATGACGGCATTTCCGCCAAGGGCCAGAAGCAGCGCCTTGCGCAAATCCCAGCCCCCGGCGTCGATCTCGCCTTCGATCGGAAACTCGATCACATCCCGAGGCTGGGTGAGCACCAGATGGCGCCGCACCTTGCACGCAAAGACGAACCGGCAGTCATAGTCGCTGTCCGGCGAAGGGAACCCCCAGGCGCGACTGCCACTTTCGATCGCAAAGAGGATCGAGACATCCTGTTCTCGTACAAGATCCAGTCGCTGTCGGATCGAAACGACGGCCTCGGGCGAAAAATTTGACGGAAGACAGTCGCTCAGACTCGCCGCTCCACCATCATCTTCTTGATCTCGGCGATCGCCTTGGCCGGGTTCAAACCCTTAGGACAGGTCTGCGCGCAGTTCATGATGGTGTGGCAGCGATAGAGCCGGAACGGATCCTCGAGATTGTCCAGGCGCTCACCCGTCGCTTCGTCCCTGGAATCGATCAGCCAGCGGTAGGCCTGCAGCAGCGTTGCAGGGCCGAGGTAGCGGTCACCGTTCCACCAGTAGCTCGGGCACGAGGTCGAGCAGCAGGCGCACAGGATGCATTCGTAGAGGCCATCGAGCTTCTGGCGATCCTCGTGGCTCTGCAACCATTCCTTGGCCGGCTCCGGGGACACCGTCTTCAGCCAGGGCTCGATCGAACGATGCTGGGCGTAGAAATTGGTGAGATCCGGAACCAGGTCCTTCACCACCGGCATATGCGGCAGTGGATAGACCTTCACCGCGCCGGAAATGTCGTCGCAGCCTTTCGTGCAGGCCAGCGTGTTGGAGCCGTCGATGTTCATGGCGCAGGAGCCACAGATGCCTTCGCGGCAGGAGCGGCGCAGCGTCAGCGTCGGATCGATCCTGTTCTTGATGTAGAGCAGCGCGTCGAGAACCATCGGACCGCAATCGTCCATGTCGACGAAATAGGTGTCGATGCGCGGATTCTCGTCGTCGTCCGGCGACCACCGGTAGATGCGATATTCGCGCAGGTTCGTCGCGCCTTCCGGCTTCGGCCAGGTCTTGCCCGGCTTGACCTGCGAATTCTTGGGGAGTGCGAGTTCGACCATTACCTGCGGTCCTTTCGGATGACGAGCTTCAGCCCGGACCAGATTTCATCGATTGCCGCGACCTTGACGTCGACCAGATCGAGCTTGAGCGCTTCGGTGCGGATCACGCTCTCGGTCACATCGGTCGGCACTTTGGCCGCCTTCTTCGGCCATGACACCCAGATCATGCCGTCATGCTTGATCGCCGCCTGCAGCCGACCGAGTGAGCCCTCGATGTCGGCGCGTTGCCTGGTGAAGGCGTGAACCACATCGCAACTTGCATCGGCCTCAATGTCTGCCCACGCGGCGAAATGCTTCACCGTGGCAAAGCGGACTGCTTCGCCGAGTCGCGCCAACTGCTCCGGCAAGCCGAGGAAGGCGGCATGCATACCGTCCTTCAGCCCCAGCTTCGCCGCCAGCGGCGTACCGGAATAGCCAGCCGTGGCCAGCGCCGCACCCATCCTCAGTACACCCGCGCCTTGGGCGCGATCTTCGCGGGGTCGATGCCGCCCTTGTCCAGCGGCAGCGTGGTTTCGGTGTGCACGCCGCGATAGGTCAACGTCACCTTGCCGTCCTCGCTGACCTTCGCCAGCGTATGCTTGCGCCAGGTGGCGTCGTCACGCGCCGAGAAGTCCTCGCGGGCATGCGCGCCGCGGCTTTCCTTGCGCGCCTCGGCGCCATAGACGGTGGCGATGGCGTTGGCCATCAGGTTTTCCAGCTCCAGCGTCTCGACCAGGTCGGAGTTCCAGATCATGGAGCGGTCGAAGACCTTGATGTCCTTCAATTCACCCCAGATCGCGGAAATGCGCTTGCAGCCCTGCTCGAGCGACTCCTGCGTACGGAACACGGCGGCGTCTTCCTGCATGGCACGCTGCATCTTGTCGCGCAGCACCGCCGTCGGGGTGCTGCCATTGGCATGGCGCAGCCGGTCGAAGCGATCCATGATCCTTTCAAGCGACTTCGGATTGGCCGACGGCACGGCGGAGGTACGGTCCACCACTTGCCCTGCGCGGATTGCCGCCGCGCGGCCGAACACCACCAGGTCGATCAGTGAGTTGGAACCTAGACGGTTGGCGCCGTGCACGGAAGCGCAGCCAGCCTCGCCCACGGCCATCAGGCCTGGCGATACGCGATCCGGGCTCTTTGCGGTCGGGTTCAGCACTTCGCCCCAATAATTGGTCGGCACGCCGCCCATATTGTAGTGCACCGTCGGCAACACTGGGATCGGCTCGCGCGTCACGTCGACGCCGGCGAAGATCTTCGCCGATTCCGAGATGCCGGGCAGGCGCTCATGCAGGACCGCCGGATCGAGATGATCGAGGTGAAGGAAGATGTGATCCTTCAGCTTGCCGACACCGCGTCCTTCACGAATTTCCAGCGTCATGCAACGCGAGACGACGTCGCGTGAGGCAAGATCCTTGGCCGAAGGCGCGTAGCGTTCCATGAAGCGCTCGCCTTCGGAATTGACCAGGTAACCGCCTTCGCCGCGTGCACCCTCGGTGATCAGGCAGCCGGCGCCATAGATGCCGGTCGGATGGAACTGCACGAATTCCATGTCCTGCAACGGCAGGCCGGCGCGCACAGCCATGCCGCCGCCGTCGCCGGTGCAGGTATGTGCCGAGGTTGCCGACAGGTAGGCGCGGCCGTAACCGCCGGTCGCCAGCACCACCATCTTGGCCGAGAAGCGGTGGATGGTGCCGTCGTCGAGGTTCCAGGCAACGACACCGGTGCAGGTGCCGTCATCGTCCATGATCAGGTCGAGCGCGAAATACTCGATGAAGAACTGCGCGTTGTTCTTCAGCGACTGGCCGTAGAGCGTGTGCAGGATGGCGTGGCCGGTGCGGTCGGCTGCCGCGCAGGTGCGCTGCACGGGCGGTCCATCGCCGTAATTCATCATGTGGCCGCCGAATGGGCGCTGGTAGATCTTGCCTTCCTCGGTTCGCGAGAACGGTACGCCATAGTGCTCGAGTTCATAGACCGCGGCAGGCGCCTCGCGCACCATGTACTCCATGGCATCGACGTCACCGAGCCAGTCGGACCCCTTGACGGTGTCGTAGAGGTGCCACTGCCAGCTGTCGGGACCCATGTTCTGCAGCGAGGCGGCGATGCCGCCCTGCGCCGCCACGGTATGCGAGCGGGTCGGGAACACCTTGGTGATACAGGCCGTACGCAGGCCCTGTTCGGCCATGCCGAGCGTGGCGCGCAGGCCGGCGCCGCCGGCACCGACGATCACCACGTCGAATTTGTGGTCCACATAGGTATAGGCGGAGCCTGCGCTGCCGCTTTTTGCGTCCTTGGCCAAAGCGTCAGCCTCCGAATGCCAGTTTGAGCAGGGCGAAGATCGAAACCACGCCGACCGCAACCGTGAAGAAAGTATTGAGGATGAGCACTGAGAGCTTCCTGCCCTCGCTGGTGACGTAGTCCTCGATGACGACCTGCATGCCGAGGCGCATGTGAACGAGCCCGGAGACCAGCACCAGGATCAACACCAGCGCAACCAGCGGGTTGGCAAGCGCTGCACGGACGTCCTCATAAGAGGCGCCATTGATGGCGATGAGGAAGCCAACAAAGAAAAGCAGCAACGGGACATTGGCGACCGCTGTGAGGCGCTGCCGCCAGAAATGCATGGTGCCTTCGCGAGCGGAGCCAAGGCCGCGCACCTTCTTGAGAGCGGTGCGCATCTCGGATTTGTTCGCACTCATCGCTCAGCCTCCCCTGACCATGTAGCCGACAACCCAGATCAGGATCGTCAGGATCACCGAGCCGATCAATGTCGCCCAGGCGATCTTCGAGGCGGTGTGCTTTTCGAGCCCGGCGCCGGTGTCCCAAACGAAATGGCGGATGCCGCCAAGCATGTGATGCATCAGTGCCCAAGTGTAACCAAGCAGCACCAGCTGGCCGAACCAGGAGCCGAAAATGCCGTTGACGAAATCGAAATAGGATTGCGGACCGGCCGCTGCCGTCAGCCACCAGGCAACCAGAAGCGTGCCGACGTAAAGCGCGCAACCGGTGATGCGGTGCACGATCGACATCGTCATGGTGATCGTCGGCCGGTAGATGGTGAGATGCGGCGAAAGAGGTCTGTCGCGGGTGGCTGGTGAGTGGCTCATGGCTTCCCCGTTCGGCACCCGTCACGGCAATGCAAACGCGGCATCAACGCTTCGGAATGCGACTATGGAACAGCGGCGTTCTAAAACGCTTTTTGCACCGCGTCAAAGCCAGAAAATCGTTTTGGAAAAGTCATTTAGTCTGATGAATGGTGGCGTTGCCACCTTTAAACGATTGAACTTCCTCGCGACTGCGAATGCCACCACCCGACTGGCCTATCGGATGCCGCCCGAAAGGATCAGCGCCTGCAGGCTACAGGGGTAGCGTTGGCTTTCATGACCAGCGCCTCGCGCCCATCGATCACGATTGCGTCATGGTCGATGCCGAATCGGCTGTTCTGACCGGCCGGCGCCGCAGGCAGCTCTTCATTGACGCCATCCGAGCCGACAACGCGGATCGCAGTGCCAATGTTCTCGACGGTCATGCGGCCGCCGTCGGCGCAGTTGTAGGTCGCCATGCGCGGCTGCGGCGTATCCTTTTCAACCAGGGTGGCCGCGGCCTGCGAATTGGGTGCGGCGGCGGTGGCGGCAGCCGCCAGCTGCCCTTGCGCGGTGTGGGGCTGCAGGCCGGGTTTGCCTGGCTGCGAAACACAGGCTGCAAGCGTCAGAAGCGCCGTGAGGGCGATGCCAGCAAAAGCGTGCCGCAGTCTTGCGTTCGGAATCGCGTAGAGAGTTTGAGCGTTGCCGCGTTGCCGCCAAGAGCGGAAACGCTCGCGAGCGGGCTTCGCCCGGGAAATGCGGCGTAGCGCCATACGATTCCTCCAGTACGCCAACCTAGTCGCGATCATCCCGGCCGATCAAGTCGCGATATTAACCATGTTAAGCAAAGTCGCGCCTCCATCGGCGCCACCCTCTTAACAAAGGTTAAGAAAAGGTTAATTCTACGAATCGAGGAGGCACACTCGTTTCCAGATGGAGGAGCGCGCCATGCATCTGACCCGCAAAATTTGTGCCGGTCTCGTACTAGCCATGACGACCGTTGGTCAGGCGGTGCCTGCGCTTGCCTGGTCGAGCCAGCATGATCGAGCCTATGCCGATTCCTTCGGCAACCTCGTGATCGACAGTGCAACGGGCTACAAACGCATCCTCGTCGGTGAAGGCGCCATGGCCAGGAAGATGGCCGACTATACCAGCGCCGGCCAACCCAGGGTCCTCCGTCTCGACCGAACCGAAAGCGGCTATTCTGAAGAGCGCGACTGCTATCGGCCGCCGGCCTTCGTGAAGGGCCGCTCGTATATGTACGGCCTTGCCGACGGTGAAATGCCGGAAATCAGTCCCTGCCGTTGAAGCCGTTGCCCAGCGGTTTGCCGTTGGGTTTGCCGACGATGGCGATCGGCCCGGAGGCCACGCGGACCTGGTCCCGACCACCCTTCTTTGCGCCGTAGAGTGCCTCGTCCGCCCTGCGCATCAGTTCGGAGAGGGTTTCTCCGGAGCGCAGTTCGGCAACGCCGAAGCTTGCCGTGCAGCGATAGGACAGCGGCAACCCCTTGATCGGCAGGGCACCGAAGGCACTGCGCGCGCCTTCAGCGAACAGCCGCGCAGCGGCAAGATTGGTGCCCGGCAGCATCACTGCGAACTCTTCGCCGCCTAGACGCGCGGCGAGATGGCTCTGCCCAGCCGCATCGCGCAGGAAACCCGAGAAGGTTTCGATGACGCGGTCGCCGCAGGCATGGCCGAAATTGTCATTGACCAGTTTGAAATGGTCGAGGTCGGCAATGACAAGCGACACCGGCAGGCCCTGACGGGCTCCGTCGCGCAATGCCGTTTCGGCATGACGCTCGAACCCGCCGCGATTGAGCAGGCCCGACAGCGTGTCGGTCTCCGATTTCGAGGTGGCTTCAGCAAGCACGTCGCGCACCAGAATGACCAGGAGCAGCAACGCGAGGGCCATCGCGAAAACGGTGCCCAGCGACTGCGAGACCATCGCATAGTTGGTCTGCAGATAGGCCTGCGGATCGGCGCCCCAGCCGCCCAGGGCGTGGGCGATCAGAGGCTTCGACGCAAACTGCAGCGCGCTCGCCGCAAGAACCACCATCAGGATGATATCGAGCTTCTCGCGCCGCTGCCGCGACGACCAGACGATCCAAAGTCCGATGAGCTGCGCCGCAGCATAGGGAAACTGGTAGGCCATCATGCGCGGGAAGGAATGCCGGGGCAGGTCCTGCACGAGATAAACGATTATCGAAGTGCCCAGAAGAAAAGCCGCCATGAACCGCCAGGGCGGTGTTATGCCGTATTTGTTGGCCAGCCCGACGTTGAAGATGAGGGTTGCCACAAGAAATACGGCAAATGCCGCCACCACCGCTGGCGTCGCATAGTTGAAAGCGGGGATAGAGAATTCGACGACGAAATAGGCCATGCCGACGGCGTAACCCAGCGCCAGCCAGCGCGCCGCGACGCGGCGCGTGTCGTAGGCAGCAACAGTCATGAAGGCCGCTGCCAGCAGGCCAGCGACGAAAAGGTTGATCGCCAGGATGAAGTTCGCACCGCTCATCGCGACAAATCTATCCGTAGCCTCGGTTCCGGTCGCATCAACTTAATCATTTTAGCAAGTGATGATTGTATCGCTGCGAAACGAAGAACAGGTTAACCGGGCGGCACGACCCTCAGCTTGCAGCCGGCAACTCCACATACGCGGCCACCGGCTGCCTTTGAAACGATATACGGACGCTGTCACGCCCGTTCTGCTTTGCTTTGTAGAGCGCCTCGTCGGCACGCAACATCAACGGGGCGAGTTCCTCGCCTCCGAAACGGCCAGCGACGCCGAAACTGGCCGTCAACTTGACACCCGGCGGCACGCCTTCGACTGTTTCCGAGCAGAAGGCCTCGCGCACAGTCTCGGCAAAGAGGCGCCCGGCAACCAGATCGGTCGACGGCATCAGCACCGCGAATTCTTCGCCGCCGATCCGCCCGACGACCGCGCGCGAACCTGCCGTCTGCAGCCTCGCAGCGAACTCGACGATGACCTGGTCGCCCACAGCATGTCCGAAACGGTCGTTGACCGACTTGAAGTGATCCAGATCGGCCAACACCAGTGTCACCGGAGCGCCGGTGCGGGCGCAACGCTCCAGAACGGACGCAGCCTTCTGTTCGAAGCCCCGCCGGTTGAGCAGCTTCGACAGTGCATCGGTCTCGGACTCAGCCTGCAATTCGTTGATGGTGTCGAGTGCAACGGCGGTCAGCAAGGTGAGCGCGATCAGCAGCGAGAAGACCATCACCGAAAGGCTGGTGGTCAGCCAGTATGGCGAATGCATGTATGGTGGACGACCGGCATCGACGCCGCTCAACAGCGCGACCAGCAGCGGGCGAATGAAAAAGTCCGCCGCCCTCAGCCCGGCCATCAGGACGATCATACGGTCGATCACCGAGCGGCGGCTGGACTGGCGCAGCCGCATCATGGCGATGATGCACAGCGCGCCCAACCCGTAGTTCACTGAAAACACTCGCCCGGGAAAGTAAGGTTGCACGAACAGGAACCAGAGCAAGCCGCCCATGCCAGCCGCTATGCACATGAGCGACGCCGCCCAGGGGACGCGCACGCCCTGGCGGCTCGTGACCGCCGCTACGAACAGCAGAAGCGCACCGAAGAACAGAAGATTGGAAATCACCTTCGATACCGCCGGACCGGTGCCGAGATCGAAGGATTGCAGTGTGAAGCCGATCGCCACGGCGAAGTAGCAGACGCACAGTTGCAGCACGTAGCGGTTCTCGCGCCGGAAAGACCACAGCACGAAAAATGCCGTCGACAGAACGATCGACAGCACCGGATTGAGAAGCGATATGAAAAGGTCCTGACTCACCGCCACGCCCGAATGTCCCGCCTGCACACTAGAACCAAGGGACAAACAACGCGTTAAGTAGGGCTGGAGCTGTCAGTTCCTGTTTGCCGCCGCCAGCTCCTCAAGGATGCGCATTGCATCGTCGGCGCGTTCGGCCGGCACGAAAAGATGGTCGTGGTAGAAAGCCGAGACCGGATTGACCCCCATGCCAGCGGCGGCAAGGCGCGGCAAGATGGCGGCGAGAAAGCCCACGGCTTCCAGCGACGAGTGGATGGATAGCGTGATCATGCGGCAGGGGAAGGTGCCAGACAGCCCGGCTCGGCCAGCTGCCTCTTCGTTGACGATGCAGGTCCAGCCCTCTCTTTCACCGAACACCATCAGCGGCGGAACATCGTCCGGCAAGCTGCGGTCAAGCGGGAGCGTGACAAAGACATACGTCTCCGGTTGCAGCTCCGGGAGCATCGAGCCGAGCAGCGTCTTCAGGTTGGTCTCACCACTCATTGTTTCCTCGCTGGTTTGGCGGCAAAAAATCAAGACCCCTGTCGGATTTGCGCCGGCTTGTCCGTCCTAGGCGTAACTTCGCAGATGGCCGCGGACAACCCCAGGCCGACGAAGCATTGGAGGGAACAACCATGTCCAGCATCAACGCATCGAACACGAAAACCGTCTCGACCCGAGCCCTCTGGGCTGGCCGTATCATGAGCGGTTTGATCGTCCTTTTCATGATATTCGACGGCGTCATCAAATTGCCGCCGCTCGATATCGTCACCCAGACGATGACCGAGATCGGCTGGCCGGCGGATGTCGGCACCGCGCGCCTGCTCGGCATTATCGGCCTGGTTTCCACCGCGCTCTACGCCTGGCCGCGCACCTCTTTCCTGGGTGCCATTCTGCTTACCGCCTATTTCGGCGGCGCAATCGCCACCCACATCAGGATCGGCAATCCACTGTTCTCGCACACCTTCTTCGGCATCTATCTCGGCCTGCTTTTGTGGGGCGGCCTGTGGCTGCGCGATCCTCGGCTGCGCGCGCTGCTGCCGTTCTCCGGCTAAGAGTGTCATTGTTTGGATCGAATCCAACGCCACGGCGTTGGGCACAGGCGGGCGGTATGTCGCTTCGAAAGGAACGATCATGAAGAACGTCTTGATCCTGGCAGCTTTGTTGCTGCCCATTGCCGCCTGTTCGCAGACGGAAAGGGGCGCTGCAATAGGCGGACTGGGCGGCGCCGCGGTGGGTGCCGCCGTCGCGGGTAATCCAGTCGAGGGTGCCGTTATTGGCGGCGCTGTCGGCACTGTGGCAGGCGCCTTGATCGGCAATGCCAGCGAGCGTGGCAAATGCCGCTACCGCGATCGTTATGGACGCGTCTTCGTCGATCGCTGTCCGGATCGCGGCGGCCGGTACTACAACGACGATCCCGACTATCGCTCTCGCCCCGGATACTGACGAGTCGCTGCAACCCAGCGCGTGAAGCGGCGGTCGCGACGCATCCTGTCGCGGCCGTGTGTTGCTAGCCGCCGCTGCCCATTCTATGCCCGAGCTGTCCGCCGCGACGGACGCTTTCGAAGGGTTGAGCAAGAGTGGGGTTGTCATGATCGTGCGGCCAAAACCGGGGCTCTGGCAGCTCTTCTTCATCATGCGCGGGTCGATCGTGCCGCGAATTCTGCCGCAGATCCTCGGTTTTGCCGCCTATGCGGCGGCCGTGGTGGCGCTGGTCAGATATTTCGGCATCGAACTCAGCGGCTTCACCATCGCCCCGTTCGGCCTGTTGGGCGTGACGCTGTCGATCTATCTCGGCTTCCGCAACAACGCCGCCTATGATCGCTGGTGGGAAGCGCGCAAGCTCTGGGGACAGCTTGTCTATGATGTCCGCAATTTGGCCCGTGCCGCCACTGGCCTCATTTCACCGCGGGACGAACAACGGTCGCTGCTGATGGACGTGCTCGCCTTCTGTCACGTGTTGCGTGGGCAATTGCGCCGGATCGACAGCACCGCCGACGCGCGTCCTTTCATCGGTGAGGCGGCCAACACGCTCACGGTCTTCGCCAATCGGCCGGACGAAATGGTGAGACGTATGGGCAAACGGGTGGCAAGCCTGCGTGAAAGCGGCATGATCGACAGCATCGGCTATCGTATCCTCGACGAGCGCCTGTCGGCGTTCGCAGCCATGCAGGCCGGTTGCGAACGCATCGCCGGCACGCCGCTGCCTTTTGCCTATACGTTGCTGCTGCACAGAACGGCCTACATCGTCTGCCTGCTGTTGCCCATCGGGCTCGCCGCGACCGCTGGCTGGGTGACGCCGCTTTTCACGGCGCTGATCGCCTACACCTTCTTCGGGCTCGATGCCTTGTCGGAAGAACTGGAAGACCCTTTCGGCACGGAGGCCAACGACCTTGCGCTCGACGCGCTTTGCCGGGTCTGCGAGGTATCCGTGTTCGAAGCGCTCGGCGAACCGGCACCGCCGGTGCTGGAGCCTGAAAACTACTTCTATTCGTGACGGATGGCCTTCAAGGCCAGAACTTTTCCGGTTTTTGCGGAAACGCGGAAAACACTCAAACTTTTTGTTTTACGCAATCCCGGACGCAAACCGCTGCGCACTTATGCTGGAATTGCTCTAGGCGACCTTGCTCTCGTCGCTGCGGTAGCTGTCGATGATGCGCAAGGCGCCGACGCTGTCGACCGGGGGGCTGAACAGGAAGCCCTGGATCTCGCCGCAGCGTTCCTGTCGTAGCAGTTCAAGCTGCGCACCCGTCTCGACGCCTTCCGCAGTTGTATCGATGCCGAGATTGGCGCCCAGGCCGATGATCGCCCTGACAATCGCCATGGACTCGCGGCTGGAGCCAATGTCGCGGATGAAGGAGCGATCGATCTTCAGCCGGCTGAACGGGAAGCGCCTGAGATAGCTCATGCTTGAATAGCCGGTGCCGAAATCATCGAGCGCGACACGCACGCCGACATCCTTCAGCCGCTCCAGCAAAGCAAGATTGGCGCCCGTGTCGGCAAGCAGCACGGATTCGGTGATTTCGATCTCCAGGCGTGAAGGATCGAGGCCGGATGCCGCAAGCGCCTGCGTGACAGTCTCTGCGAAGCGACCCTGGCGAAACTGCACCGCCGAAGCATTGACCGCGATGATGAGATCCTGCGGCCAGGCAGCCGCACGCCGGCAGGCTTCCTCCAGAACCCAGCGGCCGATGGCATCGATCATGCCCGTCTCTTCGGCCAAGGGGATGAATTCTGCCGGTGACACCATGCCGCGCCTCGGGTTGCGCCAGCGCACCAGCGCTTCGAAACCACGCAGGCCACCGCTGCGGAGCGAGATGATCGGCTGGTAGTGCAATTCCAGTTCGCGGTCGAAATCCGCGGCGCGCAGTTCCAGTTCCAGTTCGCGGCGCTCCCGCATTTCGGCGTCCATCTCGGGTTCGAAGAAATGGAACGTCCCCTTGCCCTCGCGCTTCGAGCGATAGAGCGCAAGGTCGGCGCATTTCAGCAGCGTGCCGGCCTCACGTGCATCGGCCGGCGCGATGGCGGCGCCGAGGCTGGCGCCGATGGAAAGCTTGTGCCCCTCATAGCCGTGCGGCTGGGCGATCGCCTGGATGATCCGCCCGGCCAGCAGCTGGACATCGTCCCGGCTCAGGGCGCCGCGCAACAGTACGGCGAATTCATCGCCACCAAGACGGGCGACGAGATCCGTACGGCGCAGCAGCCGGCGGATCCTGTCGGCGGTTTCGATCAACAAGGAATCGCCGGCGGCATGACCCAGCGTATCGTTGACGGCCTTGAAGTCATCGAGATCGATCAGGACCAGCGCGAATGGCTGGTGGCCGGCAACTGCGGTTGCCACTGCCTCCTCGATTTCCTGCGAAAAGGTCGTGCGATTGCCGACCCCCGTCAGCGGATCGTGGTGCGCAAGGAAGGAGATGCGCTCTTCCGCCCGCTTGCGCTCGGTCACGTCGACGATGGTCGACAGCGTCGCCGGTTGTCCGCCGACCGTTATGGCGCGCGTGTATTCGATGACGTCCAGCTCGGCTCCGGTTGCCGTGCGATGGCGCGCGAAGCGTTCGCCGGATGAACCGATACGCGCAGCGGAATTCGGCTCCAGATTGCAGATGTCCAGGGCAAGGAACGCGGCGCGACCATGCCCGTAAAGGTGAAGTGCTGCGGCATTCACGTTGAGAAAGACGCCGGTTTCGAGATGGCGTACATACATCGGCACCGGGTTATCGTCGAACAGCGAACGGAACAGCACTTCGCGATTGCGGATCTCACGCACATCGGTCAGCGTCACGGCTAGGAGACCGTCGGTTTCAACGACACCCACCTGCAGGGAGATGGCTTCGCCGGCGAGATCATATTCGAGCTCCAGCGGCGGCACCGCAGTGCCCTGGCTTCGGTTGCGAGACCGCTGGTCGAGCAGACGCGCCAGGCATTCGGCCGCGCTCACCTCGGACAGCAGGCGCAGGCGCATGTTTTCAGCCGGTGCACCAAGCATCCTGGCGGCGGCGTTGTTTATGCTGAGCACCTGGTAATCGCGTGGCGCGACGCCGACGCCTTCCAGCGGGCTCAGCGCCAGAATGCCCTCTTCGGTCGAATTGATGAGCAGACGCGCAAGATCGACCTGGCTTTTGCGCGGTCTTGCAAAGACCAGGAAGTATTCGCCTGGCCAGCGGCAGGACAGCGGCAGCGCCAGCACCTCCATGGTCGACACCATGCCGTCGATGATCGACCGGCATAGCGTCAGATAGGGGCGCGCGGCCAGGCGCGCGAGATCGATGGCATCATTCACCGCACGTCGAACCGCAAACGGCAAAACGGAAAGCGAGACCGAGGCTTCCGCGATGTCGGCCAGGCTGCAGAAGCGGGCGCCGGCGCGCAGGATGAAACCCGCCTGGCCTTCCGAAAGCCGAACCACTGCCAGTTCGTCGGCAAAACGGCCGACGCTGCCCAGCGCCAGTTCCTCATAAGGGGGGAGAACGCCATCTATGCATGCCGCCTGCCAGCGACGCAACATCAGCCGCACATCCTCGAATTCGGTGTCGATGCGGAACACGTGGTCGGCCTGGCGCGACGGATTTGGCTCTGTCAGCTGTTGCTGCCTCGCAAGCTCGTCCAGTTCCTTGACCCGCACCGCAATCGACATCATTCCAGCCCGCCATTGCCGCAACGCTTCCACGGCCCGGCATGCACCAGGCTTCACGGCAGAGTCGCATCGATTTTCAGCACATGCCGGAACAGTTCCGGCCCGGCATCACGGCATCATGCCCCGCGCAACATCCCTGGACAGCGCGCCATATCAAGCACGTTAGCGGCCGCTTACTTACTTCTTGCTTAAGCCGAATGTCATATACCCGTCATACTTCGAAAGGGAGGAAACGCCGGCCGCAACGCGCGCACCTTTCGACGTGAGGAAAGACCTCAACCCATCAGGACTGGCCGAATGAGATCCAGATGACGGAAGGTGAAATCGAAGAAGCTGCTGATGCGCGACGTCTGGCGCAGGTCGGCCCGGGTGAGAAGATACCAACCCCGCGCGAGGTCGTGCACTGGAGGAAGAACCTGAACCAGGTCATCCTCCATATCTGCAATGGTGGTTGGCAGCGGCGCGATGCCGACACCTGATTTCACGGCATGCAGTACGCCGAGCACACTGTTGTTGCGTGCGGCGATCCTGGCGCCGGGAGCAACGGCAGACAACCATTTCGCCGCGCGATGGTTGACGAGCATTCCATCAAAACCAACAAGCATATGTTGGCCGAGGTCGGCGACCCGTTCCGGCCGGCCATGATGCTGGAGATAACTTTTGCTGGCGTAGACCGCCCATATCGAATCGGCGATCTTGCGGCCGACCAGCGTTTCGTCATCCGGTTCGCCTGAACGCAGCGCCACATCCGCTTCGCCCTTTCCAAGATCGAGATAACGGTCACTCATCACGAATTCGATCTTCAGACCCGGATGCTTCTCGTGGAAGAGGGCGAGATAGGACGACCCGACGAGGCGCGATACCAGCGGTTCGGGGCAGGTCAGGTGAATGACCCCGACAAGATCGTTTCCGTAAGCCCGGATCTGGTTTTGGAGTAACGAAATTTCTGCTTCCACGCGCTCGGCCGACGGAAGCAATGCCTCGCCAAGGCTGGTGAGCCTGTAACCCGTTGCATGTCGGGTGACGAGTGCAAAACCGACCCGCCGTTCGAGCTCGACGAGACGTCGATGGACCGTCGACTGATTTACACCCAGGACCCGGGCAGCCGCCAGCGTGCTGCCCTCGCGCGCGACGGCAAGCAGATAGCGCAAGTCGTTCCAGTCGAACATCTCGACGTTATGCGCTTCTGCTCGGCGACTCTGCAAGTTTGCGGCTGCCGGAAAAAGCGGCCCCGCGCTAGCCTTCATTACGAAACGATGGAGGAAGCGATGCATGAGACAATGGCAACCAGAGACGCCATCGCCGGCTTGGCCGTTGGCATCACCACCTCGGCACAGCCTTCGGGTGCCGCCAAGCTGTCGGTCTTGTATCGGAAGACGACGACCGGCCTGCCGACGCAGGAGACGCAAGAAATACGGGTCCTGCTGGCCAGGCTCGATCCCGGCGATTGCACGCCTCATCACAGCCACCGCCACCCGGTGACGATCTACATGCTGGAAGGGACGTTCACGCTTGAGCTCGAGGGCCATGCGCCGCTGGACGTAAAAGCGGGCGAAGTCTTTGTCGAACCGGCGCACGTCGCCATGACCGGCCGCAATCTGAGCACCGATACGCCCGCGCGGATGGTGATCTTCTACGCCAGCAAGCCGGACACCCCTTTTGCCGACCCTGTTGCCTGAATGCAAAACGGCGAGCCTTTCGGCTCGCCGTTTCGTTCCGCCAGAACGGAAATATTACTCGGCGCTGGCTTCGGCCGGAGCATCAGCGGGGGCTGCTGCTGCTGCCACGGCGGCGGCGGCGTCTTCCTGCGCCTTCTTCAGCAGGGCAGCGCGTTCCTGTGCCTTCTTGCCCGGCTCGGCCTTGGCCGGGTTGTTGCGGGCTTCGCGCTTGGCGATGCCGGCTTCATCGAAGAAGCGCAGCACGCGGTCGGTCGGCTGCGCGCCGTTGCCCAGCCAATGCTTGGCACGGTCGGCGTCAATCTTGACGCGCTCACCATCCTTGGGCAGCAGCGGATTCCAGGCGCCGATCGATTCAATGAAACGGCCGTCGCGCGGCGAACGCGCGTCGGCGACGACGATGTGGTAGTAAGGACGCTTCTTCGAGCCCGCGCGGGCCAGTCTGATCTTCAGTGCCATTTTGTTTCTCCTAAAGCTCTGATTCTCGTTGATCGGGTTACGGCTGGTTTCAGCCGGTTTATGCTTGCGCCGTTTCCGCGGCGATCTGCTCGTGATGGCGGATCACTTCGCGGATGACGAAGTTCAGGAATTTCTCTGCGAAATCGGGATCGAGCTGCGCTTCCCTGGCAAGTCGGCGCAACCGCTCGATCTGCTCGGTCTCGCGCTTCGGATCGGCCGGCGGCAAGCCATGTGTGGCCTTCAGCACGCCAACCGCCTTGGTGCAGCGGAAACGCTCCGCCAGCATATGAACGAGCGCGGCATCGATGTTGTCGATCGACGCGCGATAACCGGCGAGCTGGGCGCGGGCGGCTTCAATTGTCTTTTCGTCGCTCATCGCCGCCTCACTTCTTCTTGCCGAGGCCCGGCAAGCCGCCCGGACCACCGAGGCCCGGAAGCTTCAGGCCACCAGGCAGGCCCGGCAAACCGCCACCGCCCAGGCCAGGAAGCCCCCCGGGCATTCCGCCCGACAGACCTTTGCCGAGACCTGCGGCTTCCGCCTGCTTCTGCAAGGCTTCGATCTGCTTGGGGTCCATCTTGGAAAGGTCGGGCATGCCACCCATGCCGGGCATCATGCCGCCAAGGCCCATCTTGTTGGCCAGCCCGCCCATCAGGCCGCGCATCATGCCGCCGCCTTTGCCCTTGCCGCCCATCGCCTTCATCATATCGGCCATGCCGCGATGCATCTTCAGGAGCTTGTTGATCTCGGCGGCATCGGTACCGGAACCGGCAGCGATGCGCTTCTTGCGGCTGTGCTTGAGAAGATCCGGGTTTGCCCGCTCGGCCTTGGTCATCGACGAGATGATGGCGAGCTGGCGACCGAACATCTTGTCGTCGAGGCCGGCTGCCGCCATCTGGTCCTTCATCTTGCCCATGCCAGGCATCAGGCCCATGATGCCGCCCATGCCGCCCATTTTTTGCATCTGGCCAAGCTGATCGGCGAGGTCGTTCAGGTCGAACTTGCCGGACTGCATCTTCTTGGCCATCGCCGCGGCCTTTTCCGCGTCGATGGTTTCTGCAGCCTTCTCGACCAGCGAAACGATGTCGCCCATGCCGAGGATGCGGTCGGCGATACGCTTGGGGTGGAATTCCTCCAGCCCGTCCATCTTTTCGCCGGTGCCGATGAGCTTGATCGGCTTGCCGGTGACCGCACGCATCGAAAGCGCAGCGCCGCCGCGGCCGTCGCCATCCATACGGGTCAGCACCAGGCCGGTAATGCCGACGCGGTCGTCGAAATTCTTGGCGAGATTGACGGCATCCTGACCGGTCAGCGAGTCGGCCACCAGCAGGATCTCATGCGGGGTCGAAGCCTTCTTGATGTCGGCCATCTCGACCATCAACGGCTCGTCGATATGCGTGCGACCGGCTGTGTCGAGAATGACGACGTCATGGCCGCCCAGTTTGGCTGCCTGCACGGCACGCTTGGCGATGTCGACCGGGGTCTGCCCGGCGATGATCGGCAGCGTCGCCACCTTGGTCTGCTCGCCAAGCTGCCGCAGCTGCTCCTGCGCCGCCGGGCGGCGCGTATCGAGCGAGGCCATGAGCACTTTCTTGCCCTGGCGCTCGGTCAGCCGCTTGGCGATCTTGGCGCTGGTCGTCGTTTTGCCGGAGCCCTGCAGACCGACCATCATGACGACGACCGGCGCCGGCGCATTGAGATCAATGGCGACGCCTTCGGCGCCCAGCATCTCGACCAGTTCGTCATGAACGATCTTGACGACCATCTGGCCGGGCTTGATCGCCTTCAGAACCGCCGCGCCGACCGCCTTCTCCCGCACCTTGTCGGTGAACGAGCGCACGACTTCCAGTGCGACGTCGGCCTCGAGCAGCGCACGGCGCACTTCGCGCAGCGCAGCCGAGACATCAGCCTCCGACAGCGCGCCACGGCCGGTAAGGCCGTTCAGAATTGAGCCAAGTCGCTCTTGCAGCGATTCGAACATGCTTCTTCCTTCGATCCCGGATGGTCAGACCCGAGAGGTAATACGTCCGCACCGATCATCCAAGCAAAGCCCAAAACCAAAAAGCACCCGGGGGCGCACAGCGCTGCCGGGTGTTGGCCTCCGGGATCAGTCCTGAGCTTTCGGCGCTCGCCATGTCCCGGTCGGCTTCGCGAAGATAGTCGTCGCGGAAGTTGGCGGCCTTTGACAGCAAAAATGGCCGAGAGTCAAGGGAACCGGCTGAAATCGGCGTTTTCGGCCAGTCAGCCGAGATCCGGCGCCACCCTGAGCGGTGAGCGCGGATGCAGCAGAAGCAGTGCCGTCAGCAGGCTGGACACGATGCCGATACCTGCAATCAGGATCGCATCGATGCCGGCCCAGCCAGCGCCCTCCAGCGACCGGGCCTCGAACAGCGCAAAGCCGGAGAGACTGGCCTGATGTGAAATCAGCAGGAAACCGAACAGGTTGTTGCCAAGATGGGCACCGAAGGCCGCGCCCAGATTCCCTGTCGAATGGACAAGCATCATCAGGACAGCTGAAAAGACACCGATGGAGATCAATCCGGCTGCGTTCATCGCGGGCGCCGAACCTCCACTCCAGTGCAGCGCGGTGAAGACCAGCGTCGGCAGCAGCGCCCACACCACCGGACTGCGGAACCGTCTGGCCAGCCCGCGCGGCAGGTAACCACGAAACAGAAGCTCTTCCGCGGAAGTCTGCACGAAACCAAGCAGCGCAACAGGCACCAAAGCCAACAGCCAGACAGCAAAGCGGATCGAGCCACGCTGGATCACAGGGTCGAGCAGATACAGCAGCACTTCGGAAAAGACCGATGTGAGGATGACGGCGACAAACCCTTTGAGGAAACCGGATCGGGAAATCCTGTGGCTGTTGCCGAAAAGAGCCGAAAGCGGTTCGCGGTGGATCCATCGCATCACCAGCCAGGCGCCGGCCCATATGCCGCAGAATGTAACCAGCGCCGTCAGCACACCGATAGGCGAGGTCAGGAAGGCCTCCATGCCATAACCATCTGGCCGCAACGAGGAGGGCACCAGTGCGACGAAGCCCCAGCCGACCCGCACCACCGCAAAGGTCGAAAGTGTCCATACCAGCAAGATGACGACGGTGCCGAGGACGAGACGCAGGAGCGTCATTTTGCCATTCGGGCTCGACCGGTAGCGCTCGAAGGCTGTCGACTGGGGGATCATGCGGGCTCTTCTCGAATGACCCGCCTGTTGCATCGGGCACCGCCATGACTAGAGCGTTTCCGTTTCCACGGAAACGCTCTAGCTCTTTGTTTTTATGCAATTCCGAACGAAGAACCGTTACACACTTTTCCTGGAATTGCTCTAGGCGATGCCCGGGAACCTCGCAATCACGTCGCGAGGATTAGGTTAAATTTGTCGGATCGTGCCGCCGACAGTCGTTATGATTTACTCGCCGACATAGACGATATGCCTGGACGATGGGCTGACGATAACCGGCTCGCCATTCACATAGGCATATCGATAGTCATAGCCGGGAACCTCACGCAACACGACGGTATCGGGCAGTGTCGCGCCGGCCCGAACCTCATCCTGGATGTAGATCGGATCAATCGCGTTCGTCCTGACGTAGCTGCGCACTTCCATCGGTGGCATCGGCATATCCGTGTCGTCGTCCTGGATGATCGAGCCGGTCGACAGTTCATCGTCCATGACGACGCCCGGCGTCTCGATCACGGTCACGCCTGAATCGACCGGCCGTTCTGTCAGCACGACACGCCTGCCGGAGAATTCGCTGGTCACGTAGTCCGAGTTGATCCAGGCACGGTCGTCGGCATTGCCGACGGCACACCATTTCGAACCTTGCAGACAGCCATCCAGCACTGCGGTCTGGCCTGCAGCCAGGACCCCCACCACCGGGTAACGCGAACCAGGCCCGGCGCGCATGTTGAGGTCTCTGTCGGCCGATACGAGTGTATCTGCCGATGCCGCGCCGGACATGGCAACGAGTGTTCCCGCGATCGCAGACAACATCAATGTCCTCATTGTCTTGCTCCTCTGTCATCGTCCCTCGCACCGCCAACGCCTCCGGCATCCTGACGTTCCCGCTAAAGTTTCGATGGATGCTCACGCTTTGTTCCGGTTTGTCGTTGCAGGTGAGCCGCAGGCGCTGCCAGATCGACGCTGGAATCGATGAAATCGGCAAAAAACGCTTGATTGGAGCGGGGTTCTGGCCTTTAGCCGGAACACGGCGGGCGCCGGGGAAACGTCGGTGACAAGCTCGACGTTCGCTGGCAAATTCGCCTCGCGAGGTGATTCAGGCAACCAGGAGATGAGAATGGCATTGCGTGCCAAGGGAAAGGTTTTCGCAGCCGCGGCGGCGCTTTTGCTGCTGACCGGCGCCAGCCAGGCGGCCGAATGCGGCAAGTCTGCCGCGGGGTTCGATCAGTGGAAAGCGGATTTTGCCCAGGAGGCGCAGGCTGCGGGCGTCAAGAGCCGCGGCCTTGCGGCGCTGGAAGGCGCAACATACGCCACGGCGACCATCCGGGCCGACCGGGCGGTCAAGAAGGCCTTCAGCGGTTCCGTTGAAGATTTCATGAGGCGCAGGGGCGCCGCGACGATCATTTCGCGCGGCAAGTCCATGAAGAAGGCCAACGCGGCGCTCTTCAACCGGATCGAGAGCACCTACGGCGTGAAGCCGGGCGTGCTGCTCGCTATCTGGGGCATGGAAACCGGTTTCGGCGCTGCCATGGGCAAGCAGAACACCGTCTCCGCCATCGTGACCCTCGCCTACGATTGCCGCCGCCCCGAGTTCTTCTATCCTCACGCCATCGCCGCGCTGAAGCTCGTCGATCGCGGCTCGCTGACCGCCAGCTCGGTTGGCGCGATGCATGGGGAAATTGGCCATACCCAGTTCCTGCCCGGCAACGTCCTGAAATATGGCGTCGGCGGCGCGAACCTGCGCGACAAGGAAACCGCGCTTGCGTCGACCGCCAACTTCCTCAAGGGCCACGGCTGGCAGGCCGGTGTCGGCGCTGATGGCAATATGGGTGCAATTGCCGGCTGGAATTCGGCCAGTGTCTACCAGCAGGCAATCGCCCGCATCGCCACGGCCATCGACAACGATTGATGGGAACAGTTTCGAGCCCAGGCTCGAATTTTTCTTGCGAGGATCGCCAGCACGGCGATCCTCAGCTACCGCCCTTTGATAACCTTCCAGATCTCGGTTGACCTGTTCTCCTGGAGCCGGTTCAGGTCAGAAAATGTAATTCGTCCGCTCACGAAAGCTCTGACCAGACGCTGACAAAAAAGCGCGGGCGCGCGTTCTTTCGACACGCCCATGAATCCTCTGATTTCCTCCTTTGTCGACAGCGGGATCGAAGCATAACTTGTTACGCACCGATCGTTGGCAGCCTTGATCTCTGCCTTGTTCGCAGCTTGCGCTGTTTGATTGCCTGCCAGCACGGCCGTGGCCGCAAGCAACGCGAAAACTTTTCTCTTCATGGAAGGGCCCCTCAACCGCATCGTCTGAACCTATCGAAGACACTCGAAAGATCAAGCCGACGCGATATGGCGCGCTATTGTCCTGCAGCTGTTGATTTTTCAAATATGATACTGCTGGCTGACGAGCTGCTTCGGAGGCCTGCTACTCAACCTCGACCTTGTAGGAGCACCCGGCAAGCACCTTGCCTGGGTGTGTCTCGACTGTTGAGACGTTCAGGCTGATGCGGGTGGCGAACGTCACGCCTTCGGACGTCTCGGTCTTCTCCGAAACGACCTTTTCGCCGAGGAATTTCTGCGGCGTGGAGATCATCGGCTCGATGCCGAGCTTCTTTGCCAGGTCCGGCGCGGTCATGCCATCGAGCACGGCCATCGGACCGCTCGACGTAAAGACCAGCGTCTTCGTCTCAGTGCTGAAAGCGGCCAGCGGCTTTTCCAGCTCGTACTGCGACAGGAAAGGGTTGCCGCTGTCGACCTTGCGCCAGCCAAGACTCTCGGCCGCATTGGTTTCGCCAGCCAGCCAGAAGGCGAAGCCGTTGTAAGTCGGTACATCTGCCCGGCATTCGAGCAACGCCGGCAGATCGAGCGCGGCCGGGTCAAAGTCCTGTGCAGCGGCGGGCAACGCCGTCGCCAGCATCAGAAAGCCGGCGACGGAACAACGCGCCCCAGGCATGATCAGCCGCGTTTGTTGCGGGCCGCGAGCGTGCGCAGGCGCAGCGCGTTCAGCTTGATGAAGCCGGCCGCGTCCTTCTGGTCATAGGCGCCCTGGTCGTCTTCGAAGGTCACCAGCTTGTCGGAATAGAGCGACTTCGGCGATTCACGGCCGATGACCATGACGTTGCCCTTGTAGAGCTTCAGCGTCACCTCGCCCTCGACGTCTTTCTGGCTGAGGTCGATCGCGGCCTGCAGCATCTGCCGCTCCGGCGAGAACCAGAAGCCGTAGTAGATCAGCTCCGCGTAGCGCGGCATCAGCTCGTCCTTGAGGTGGGCTGCACCGCGGTCGAGCGTGATCGACTCGATGGCGCGATGCGCAGCGAGCAGGATGGTGCCGCCGGGCGTTTCGTACACGCCACGCGACTTCATGCCGACGAAACGGTTCTCCACCAGGTCGAGGCGGCCGATGCCGTTGTCGCGGCCGTAGTCGTTGAGTTTGGCGAGCAGCGTCGCCGGCGAAAGGCGTTCGCCATTGATCGAAACAGCATCGCCCTTCTCGAAGCCAACCGTGATGATGGTCGCCTTGTCCGGAGCGGCCTCGGGCGAAATCGTGCGCATATGGACGTATTCGGGCGCCTCGATCGCCGGATCTTCCAGCACCTTGCCCTCGGAGGAGGAGTGCAGCAGGTTCGCGTCGACCGAAAAAGGCGCCTCGCCCTTCTTGTCCTTTGCGACAGGGATCTGGTGCTGCTCGGCGAACTCGAGCAGGTGCGTGCGGCTCTTGAACGTCCAGTCGCGCCATGGCGCGATGATCTTGATGTCCGGGTTCAGTGCATAGGCCGACAGCTCGAAGCGAACCTGGTCGTTGCCCTTGCCGGTCGCGCCATGCGCGATGGCGTCAGCGCCGGTCTTTTCGGCGATCTCGATCAGGTGCTTGGAGATCAGCGGACGGGCGATCGAAGTGCCAAGCAGATAAACTCCCTCATAGACCGCGTTGGCGCGGAACATCGGGAAGACGAAATCACGCACGAATTCCTCGCGCACGTCCTCGATGAAGATCTCCTTGATGCCGAGCATTTCGGCCTTGCGGCGCGCCGGCTCCAGCTCTTCGCCCTGGCCAAGGTCGGCGGTGAAGGTGACAACCTCCGCACCCAGTTCGGTTTGCAGCCACTTCAGGATGATCGAGGTGTCGAGGCCGCCCGAATAGGCCAGCACCACCTTCTTCACGTCTTTGAACTTGGACATCTTGGAGGACAACCTTCCTGCATTTGGCCAGAACCGCTTTTTCGGCGCCACTATTAGAGCAATTCCAGGAAAAGTCTGTAGCGGTTTTCCGTCCGGAATTGCGTAAAAACAAAAGATTAGAGCGTTTCCGCGTTTCCGTGAAAACGGAAACGCTCTAATGCGGTTCCGATCCCGGGGGAAGCGGCCAACTGCGCCAAATTGTCTGGCGGCAAGGATCTTGGACCGGGCACCCGGCCGGACATTTGACGTTCCTGATGGAAACACTTCCTTGACCCTACTCTTCGACCGGGCAGGGAACTCACCTTGAATACCGCTGGGTTAAACCTGCTTTCACGATTCAACCGCTAGTCGGTCTCAGCTTTCTCGATCGTCTCGCTTGAAAGGTCAGCTGAATCTGATGCGCGTCATCTCCTGCATCGCCATGGAACACAATCTGTGGCTCGTCCTGCTCGCGGCATTCGTTTGCGTCACAGGCTGCTGGGTCACCTCCGGTCTTTTCCAACGCGTCAGGAAAACCGAAGGCGTGCAGGCAAAAGGCTGGCTGGTTCTAACCGCTGTCGCTGCCGGTTCGTCGATATGGTGCACGCATTTCGTCGCCATGCTGGCCTATGACCCAGGCGCGCCCATTTTCTTCGAACCGCTCCTGACCATGGCGTCGCTGGTCATCGCCATCATCGGCACAGGCCTTGGCTTTGCCTGGGCAACAGGCAGCCGTCGCTTCGCGGCGGTGGTCGGCGGCGCTGTTGTCGGCCTTTCGATATCGGCCATGCATTATGCAGGCATGGCGGCCTATCACGTCGCCGGCATCGTTGAGTGGGATGGCGTCTATGTCGCCGCGTCTGTCCTTATCGCAGTTGTCGCGGCGTCCCTGGCGCTGAGGCTATGGGTCGATGGGCAGAGCCCGAAGGCATTCCTCATCGGCACCGCCATCCTGGTGCTCGCCATCGTCGGACTGCATTTCACAGGCATGGCCGCGGTCTCTGTGACGCCGATGTCCTTCGTCACAGGCGGTACCAATCCGAGCGTTCTCGAAGCCATGGCCGTTTCGGTGGCGATCGTCGGGCTGCTGATCGCCGGCACCGGCGCCGTCAGCCATCTCATCGATGAGCGGACGCGTTTCGAGAACTACGAGCGCCTCCAGCATCTTGCCCTGAACGATGCGCTGACTGGCCTGCCGAACCGGACAAGCTTCAACGACTGTCTGGCTCATGAAATCGAACGGGCGGGCGAAGCCGAGGGCACGAAGGTCGCCGTGATCGGTATCGATCTCGATCGCTTCAAGGAGATCAACGACATGCGCGGACATGCGGCCGGCGACCAGGCGCTGAAGACCGTGGCACGCCGCATGACGCGCCTGTTGAAGGATGGCGAGTTCGCGGCTCGCCTGGGCGGCGACGAGTTCGCGGCGATCAAACGGTTTTCGGAACAGAGCGACCTGCTCGATTTTGTTGCAAGACTGGAAAAGGCGCTGTTTCAGCCACTCCGTTTCGACGATTTCGAGATCGTCACCGGGGCCAGCATCGGTGTCGCCGTCTATCCGCTCGATGGCGAGGACTGCGAACGCCTGGTGAGCAATGCCGACCTCGCCATGTACCGTGCCAAGGCGGATGTGCAGCAAGTGGTGTGTTTCTACGAATCGGCCATGGATGAGGCGGCCCGCGACCGGCGCGCGCTTGCGAATGATCTGCGCCACGCGATCGAGCGTGGCGAGCTGGCCCTTCACTACCAGCTGCAAGCCTCCGTGCTGACCGGCGAAGTGACCGGCTATGAGGCGCTCCTGCGCTGGCGTCACCCCGAACGTGGCATGATCCCGCCATCTGAATTCATCCCGATCGCGGAGGAAAACGGTTCGATCCAGGCGATCGGCGAGTGGGTTCTGCGCACCGCATGCCGGCATGCAGCGGGTTGGCACAATGAGCACAAGGTTGCCGTCAACCTGTCGCCGAAACAGCTGTCGCACAACAACCTGCCGAAGCTGATCCATGAGATCCTGTTGGAGAGCGGCCTGCCGGCGCGCCGGCTGGAACTGGAACTGACCGAGTCCGCGATCATTGCCGACAAGGCACGAACCCTGCACGCGCTGCGCCAGATCAAGGCGCTGGGGGTCACCATCGCGATCGACGACTTCGGCACCGGTTATTCCTCGCTCGACACGCTGCGTTCGTTCCCCTTCGACAAGATCAAGCTCGACCGTTCGTTCATGGGCGATATCGAACAGAGCCCGCAGGCCAAGGCCATCGTGCGCGCCGTGCTGGCTCTGGGGCGCAGTCTCGAGATTCCCGTGCTTGCCGAAGGTGTCGAAACAAAAATCCAGCTTTCCATCCTGCAGAAGGAAGGCTGCAACGAAGCGCAGGGTTACCTGCTCGGCAGGCCGCAACCACTGGGCAGGATCATCGAAGCCAAATTCGGCCCATACATCCCCGAAGAGACTGCTGAAATCGCTGTCTCGACGCTCCCGGCGCTGAGACGTCTGGGTCGATAGAGATCTTCAACTGCCCCTGGAGCAGAGTCGGCTTATCGGCTATGGCTCGGCCTGCCTGCTGCGGGGACCTGCAATGTCGTTTGTTCCAGACACCACCACGCTGATCCAGTTCGCCATCGCCACCTTCATCCTGGCGATCACGCCTGGGCCCGACATGACGCTCTTCGTCAGCCGGACCTTGAGCCAGGGCCGCGGCGCCGGCTTTGCTTCGATGGCGGGAGCGCTGTGCGGTACCCTGATCCACACATCGCTGGTGGTGGTCGGCATTTCTGCGCTGATCGTTGCCTCGCCGATGGCGTTCTTCGTGCTGAAGATATTCGGCGCCGGCTACCTCGTCTTTCTCGCCTGGCAGGCCATCGCCAAGGGTTCGGCTTTCTCCCCCGAGAAGAAGAGCGGGCCGAAGGTCTCGCTCACGCGCGCCTGGGCGGCTGGACTAGGCGTCAACCTGCTCAATCCCAAGATCATCCTGTTCTTCATGACCTTCCTGCCGCAGTTTGTTTCCGCGCACGATCCTCACGCGCCGGGCAAGCTGTTCTTCCTCGGCGCCATGTTCGTGGTGCTGTCCATTCCGGTCACTGCGCCAATGGTGTTCGCTGCGGAGAAATTCTCGGCGGCGATGAAGGCAAGCCCACGAGTGACACGAGCCGTGGATTATCTGTTCGCCGGTGTGTTCTCGGCATTCGCGCTCAAGATCCTGACGGCCCAGGCGAAGTGATCCGCTTCGTCATGAAGGCACAAAGCAGATCGGGCTCGCGCTGCCCGACGTGAATTTCAGCGCTGCGCGTCATCGAAGCTGTCCCGCCACCAGCTTCCGGCCCAACGGCCGGCGCAGAGCCAGTAGAAGATGCCACCGACCATTCCGGCACCGACAACGCCCAGGATGACGCGAGTTTCGGTGACCGCGAAACCGGGATCGCCGGATCGCCAGGCAACGCCCAGCACAATGCCTGCGACCACACCGCCACCCAGCGCATAGAAAAGCCAGTCGCGCCGACCCAGCACCTCCATCGCCAGGATCAGCAGCGCCGAGGGCACAAACGCAAAATAGCTGATGAAGACAGCGAGAAGCGGAATGGTGACGACGAGCGGCCCGCTCGCCAACCAGCGGGTTTCCTCGGCACTGAAGCCGATCGCGCCCAGGAACAGCACGTTGATGAAGGCGCTTGCCGCGAGTACGGCGACCGCATAACCGAACAGGATGACAAGGCAGCGGATGAAATAGGCCGCGAAGCGGTTCATGCCGTCGTCCTGCTCCAATTGCGAATTCGGCGGATGCCAACAAAATAGAAAACGAAACCGCCGGCGAGGCCGCCGATGACGCAGGGGATCAGCAGGCCCGGCGGCATGACGAACAGTCGGGTCCCAGTGAAGAAATTGAGCACAAGGATGGAAAAGGCGCCGTTCAGCCCCCCTGCCAGCGTGTAGCTCAGTGGCTTGACCCACCGAAGCATTGCGGCGACGGATATGGCAATCAGGAAGCCGGGCAATGCCGATTGCACGGTTATGATCATGCCGATCAGCAAGGTTTCCGGTATCTGGCGCAGGTTCTTCAGCAAGCCCGCCACATTGGCGCCTTCCGCGACCAGGCCGGTTACGAACATCGCGATCACCGTGACGGCGGTCGCACCGATGACAGCGGCCAGATAGCCGAGAACGACAAGGCCGAAGCGACTGAACCAGAGGACCATAGCGGAATTCTGACCGCTCACGCCTCGCCGTGTCCTGCGATCATCATCGCTTCGAGCGCCAGACGCTCGGATTTCTTCAACCGCTCCGACTCCGACTTCAGCTGGCCGCAGGCGGCGAGGATGTCACGGCCACGCGGCGTACGGATCGGCGAAGCATAGCCGGCATTGTTGATGAAGTCGGCGAACTTCTCGATCGTCTCCCAGTCCGAGCACTGGTAGTTGGTGCCGGGCCAGGGATTGAACGGGATCAGGTTGATCTTGGCCGGAATGCCTTTCAGCAGCTGCACCAGCGCCTTGGCATCCTCCGGACCATCGTTGACGTCCTTCAGCATCACATATTCGAAGGTGATGCGGCGTGCGTTGGACAGGCCGGGATATTTGCGGCAGGCGTCGATCAGATCCTTCAGCGGATACTTCTTGTTGATGGGCACCAGAAGATCCCGCAGGTCGTCATTCGACGCATGCAGCGAGATCGCCAGCATCACGCCGATCTCTTCGCCGGTCCGGAAGATTTCGGGCACGACGCCTGAGGTGGAAAGCGTGATACGACGCTTGGACAAGGCCAGCCCGTCGCCATCGGAAGCAATCAGCAGCGCCTGCTTGACCGCCTCGAAATTATAGAGCGGCTCGCCCATGCCCATCATGACGATGTTGGAAACCTTGCGCCCTTCAGCCGGCACGATCGCGCCAGCCGGGGTGTCACGGTCCGGGAAATCGCCCAGCCGGTCTCGTGCGGTCAGCAGCTGCGCCAGGATTTCTTCCGCCGTCAGGTTCCGCACCAGCTTCTGCGTGCCGGTGTGGCAGAACGAACAGGTCAGCGTGCAGCCGACCTGGGAGGAGATGCACAGCGTGCCGCGGCCCTCCTCCGGGATATAGACCGTCTCGATCTCCACCGGCCTGCCGGCCCCACGTGGAGGGAAACGGAACAGCCATTTGCGCGTCCCGTCCGAAGAGATCTGTTCCTCGACGATTTCAGGACGGGCAATGGCAAAATGCTGGTCGAGCGCGGTACGCAGGTCCTTCGAGATATTGAACATCTGCGAGAATTCGGAAACGCCGCGCACATAGAGCCAGTGCCAGAGCTGCTGCACGCGCATCTTGGCCTGCCTTTCCGGTACGATACCGGCAGCAACGAGCGCCTCGGCCATCTCGGCGCGGCTGAGACCGACGAGCGAGGCCTTTTGCGACGCCGCTGTGCGTGACGCAAGCGCGGCGCGTGTGTTGCTGTCGGTGATGTCGAGCGAAAAGGTCATGGCAGATCTGGCTTGAACAGAAACAATCCTGGCTAGATAGGGTTCAGCCGGCACATATCACAGCTGTGGCGTGGCGTCACGATGGCGCGCCCATTACCGGCGGTTAGGGTCAAGGATGAGCCGGTATTGCTGTTCAAGCTTGCCGGTGCGCGAATGTGGCAGCGCCTCTCCATGCGGTCGCCAACCCCCGCGTTCGTAGAATTGAACGGCACGCTCGTTGTCGACGTAGACCGAGAGCCTGGCCACCGCAAAGCCTCGTTCGAGCAGGGCATCCTGCGTGCTTACAAGCGCCACGGCGCCGTAGCTCCTGCCCCATGAAGGCGGCTCGACACCGAGGTAGTGCAGTTCGGCCATGTCTTCATCCCCTGGAACGGGCGCCACCGCCGTGAAGGCGACCGGTCGGCCGCCGTCGGCGTCCTCGAAAACCATCAGCAGGAATGAACGCGGCGAAATTTCCAGCACGCGCTTGATAATAGGGCGCGACAATTCGAGCGGCGGCACGTCTTTGTCATTGTCGCGCCAGCTGGTCGCCTCAGCCCAGATCTGCGCTGCCGCATCGATATGTTCACCTGCCTCATCGACAACGATGCGCATCATCGGGAATTTCTCACCTTCGCGAAAACAGAAAGGGCCGGATATGGATCCGGCCCGCTGTCGAGATGTCGGGATTTCCCGCTCTATTTGCAGCTGGCGATCGACTGCAGCGCTGCAGAAATGCCTTTCAGCGAGAAGACGTAGGAGGTCGGGTTGCCGCGGCCGGACTTGGCTGTGACCTTCATATCCTTGCCGGTCTTCATTGCCGCGATCAGCACCGGCTCTTCAGCGGCGTTTTCGACCCAGGCCGACTTGCCGCGCGTGAACATCGAGAACGACTTGTTGTCGATGGTGACGGTGGCTTTCGAATTCTGCTGGAAGGTGTAGCCCGCAATGAATTGCGGCTCGTACGAAACCTGCTGGCCCGGGCGCTGGCTGACGAAGAAGAACATGTCGCCATGGTCCAGCGTCGGCGGCTGCTTGTCGGTCGGAACGGTCAACACGTAGCACACCTTGCCGGTCTGCGCCTTGTAGCTGTAGGTGCCCCAGGCGTTGTGCTGGCCGATCTTGGTCGCCTGCTGCGCCAGCGCCGGCGAGGCAACGGCTAGCAAGACCAGACTGGTGGCTGTGAGGATCAATCCGCGCATCTTATTTCCTGTATTCCATACGGTGCGGCGCCAGGCGGACCCCCGCCCGCCGGTTCGCTTTAGTTTGATTTAATCTGGGTTACCAAAGGGTGAACTTTCCATCGAAAAGAGCATGACCTTCGGGAACCGCCGCCAATTCCGTGCCGTGGCCAGTCCTTCCGGCTACGACACGGTGTCCCGGCGCCGACTTGGAAAGCAGGAAAACGGCAAGAATTTGACTGGATTAGCCAGACATGGACCGCATGGCCACGCCATGCGGTGACGCCGCGTCAGTCCTGTTCGGCGATCGCCTTGCGCGCCGCGAGTTTGTGAGCGGGCGTAATATGGGCGCGTACGGCGGTGATCGCCGCGGTCAGGACAGCAACGTCGTCGGTGAAACCGATGCCCGCGACGATGTCGGGAATGGCATCCACCGGAAGCACGAAATAGGCCAGCGCGCCGAGCAGGAGCGCCTTGACCTTGAGTGGTGTTTCCTTGTCCAGGGCGCAATAATAAGCCGCGACAACGTCTTCCATGAATGGAACCTGTCGTGCCGCTTTCTTGGCGGTGCGCCAGAACTTCGCGCGCACGTTGTCCTCGCCGATGACCTTGCCGTCGGGCCCGAAGAACTCGTAGTTGCTGCCTTGCACCATTGGTGGTTTCCCTCGTGAAGCAGCAGACGCTGCCTGGCTTCGCCACGAAATGTGGTGACCGTCGTCATCCATCGCAAGATGCAACCGGCTCAATCAATCCAATCGGCCGGCTCCACCGACCCAATCGGCTCAGCTGCCCGCGAAGCGGTCCATCTTCTTGGCCAGCTCGAAGTCGAGCGCCGTCAGTCCGCCGGCATCGTGCGTGTTCAAGGTGACATCCACTGTCTTGTAGACATTTGACCAGTCGGGATGGTGATCCAGTTTTTCTGCCGCCAGTGCCGAACGGGTCATGAAGGCGAAGGCTTCCGAAAAATTCTTGAATTCGAACCTGCGACGGATCGAGTTCCCATCGGCGGCAAGGGTCCAGTTCTCAAGCCCGGCCAGAAGCGCCGCTACGGCCTGTCCGTCCAATTTCTCTCTTGCCATGGCTTGCTTCCGTGCTTTCGCGGTTATGCATGTCGTGCAACAGTGCCAGCTGGCTTGCGATGACGACATGCGCAAAAACAAAACCTGATGCGCGACGCGCATCAGAACTGGCAGAGGATAACGTAGCGTCGGATGCGCGTGGAACCCCCAAAATCGATCCTTTTCGTCTGCCTCGGCAACATTTGCCGCTCACCGCTCGCGGAAGGCGTTTTCAGGGATGTCCTGGCCACACGCGGATTGGAGCATCGCTTTCTGCTCGATTCGGCAGGCACGGGCGGTTGGCATGCCGGCTCGGCACCCGATCCGCGCTCGATCGAAATCGCCGCGCGTCATGGCATCGATATTTCCAGCCAGCAGGCACGCAAAGTTGCCCTCGACGATTTTTCGCGCTTCGACCTGATCTTCGGCATGGACCGGTCGAACGTCGCCGATCTCAAGGCGACGGCACCGCACGAGGCCCGCGAACGCATCCATCTGTTCCTGGAATTCGCCGGTGATCGCGGTCGCGAAGTGCCGGACCCCTATTATGGTGGATCGGAAGGCTTTGCCTCGGTCTATCGCATGATCCGCGACGCGTCGGAGACCATCGCCACCCGGTTGGACGGGCGCGTGTCGGCATCCGACAGCGGCCATGCTTCCTCGACGATGTAAGGGCCGCCGCCGACTGAATCGCGCGACGACATCAGCACGAAGCGGCCGACTCTGAACGGCATGGCCGCGAAATTGCCGCGCGCGGAGAGATATCCGGCGACTTCCAGCGGACTGGAATTGCGCAACCTCGCCAGTGTCACATGCGGCGTGAACTTGCGTGGGTCGGTCGGTACGCCAAGACGCTTGCAGACACGGTCAATGTCGGCCTGCAGCATGTTGAGGTCGGGTGATGGAATGACACCGGCCCATACCGCATGCGGCTTTTTCTGACCGAAAGCGCCGACACCGCAGAGGGTCAGCGAAAAGGATGGACGTTCGATGCGGTCCAGCGCATTGGCGACTTCGTCGGCGACATGACCTGTGACATCGCCGATGAAACGCAACGTCAGATGGTAGTTTTCAACATCGATCCATCGGGCGCCGGGCAGGCCGCCCCTGAGCAGGGAGAGCGAAAGCGCCGCATCACGCGGAATTTCGAGGGCCGTGAAAAGACGTGGCATGGCAAGCCTCCTGTCCTCGAATCGAACTCTCGAATCACAGCGAATCATTGAAAAGCGGCGGGAGCAAGGGGTTTATTTTCCAGACGCCCTGACATAGCCGATCGACCCGGCAGCCGGCTCAGGACTTCGCCGGCAACGCCTTGATCGCTTTTTCGACATCCGGAAGGATTCGCTCGACGATCACATCGATGCCCTTTGCATTGGGATGCATCTTGTCCTCCAACTGCAAGGCAGGGTTGCCGGCAACTCCGTCCAGGAAGAACGGGTAGAACGGCACCTCGTATTTGCCAGCCAACCGTGGATAAAGCGTACCAAAGGCCTCGCCATAGGCGTGGCCGAGATTGGGGGCAGCCACCATGCCGGCGAGCAGAACAGGAATTCTGCGCTCCTTCAGCCGTGCCAGCATTTTGTCCAGATTGTCCTCGACCATCTGTGGATCGATGCCGCGGAGCATATCGTTGGCGCCGAGTTCGAGGATGACCAGGCTCGTGCCATCAGGAACCGACCAGTCGAGCCGGGCCAGACCGCCGCTCGAAGTATCGCCCGAAACGCCGGCATTGGCGACGGCGACATCATATCCCTTGGCGCGCAGTGCCGCCTGGAGCCGGTCAGTGAAACCCTCGCCGGGAGCCAGGCCGAAGCCCGCTGTGAGGCTATCGCCGAACCCGACGATCTGGACTTGTTCGGCCCGAACGGGTGAAGTCAGTCCGATTGCAAGGAAAAGCGCGACAAAAGCAGCCAGATGTTTGAAAGCCATGCGGCAGAACCCATATCACCGGGGCAATCCCGCCCACGTCTCCTCCATATAGGACAGTTTTGCTTTGACTGAAGCCGCTATTCAGCTGAAGGACGTTTCACTGACCCTCGGCGAGGGTGCTTCCTCGGTGAATGTGCTCAAGAGCGTCAGCCTCGACGTCGCAGCGGGCGAAACCACCGGCATTGTCGGGCCATCCGGTTCCGGCAAGTCCACGCTGCTGATGGTTCTGGCCGGGCTGGAGCGCGTGGACGCAGGCGAGGTGCGCATCGCCGGCGAAGTGCTGAATGGAAAGAGCGAAGATCAGATCGCGGCGTTTCGTGGCCGCAATGTCGGCATCGTCTTCCAGTCCTTCCACCTCATCCCCAACATGACTGCGCTCGAAAACGTGGCCGTCCCACTCGAACTCGCCGGCGCGGCGGATCCTTTCGGTGTTGCCGCACGGGAACTGGCAGCTGTTGGCCTGGCCGACCGTGTCACCCACTACCCGGGCGAGCTTTCCGGCGGCGAGCAGCAGCGCGTCGCGATCGCGCGTGCACTCGCCCCCTCGCCGCGCATCCTGATCTGCGATGAACCCACCGGCAATCTCGACCAGGCCACCGGCAAGCAGGTGGCCGACCTGCTCTTCGCCAAGGCCGCCGAGCGCGCCATGACGCTGGTTCTGGTCACCCATGATCCATCTCTGGCTGCGCGTTGCTCCCGGCAGGTGGCGATGCGCTCCGGTCGCATCGAGATCGACGCCGCTCCGGCCAAGATCGTGGCCTGAGAGCTGACGGATGCCAGGCAACGCAGCGACCAGCACGATTTCACCGTCCAGGACAATGGTTTTGGCCATTCGGTTTTCATTGCGCGAGATGCGCGGTGGCTTGTCCGGCTTTCTCATTTTCCTCGCCTGCATCGCGCTCGGTGTAGCGGCTATCGGCGGCGTCAATTCGGTGGCGCGTTCCATTTCGGATGGCGTCGCCACCCAGGGCCAGACGTTGCTCGGAGGCGACATCCGTTTCCAGCTGAACCAGCGCGAGGCAAACCAGGCGGAACGGGCGTTTCTCGATGGACTTGGCACGGTCTCGGAAAGCTCCGGCATGCGCTCGATGGCGCGCCTGCCAGATGGCTCCGACCAGGCGCTGGTCGAGGCGAAGGCGGTTGATGACGCTTATCCGCTCTATGGCGCCCTTCAAACCGAACCGCCTCTTGCGCGTGACGCGCTGCTGGGGGAGGTCAGCGGTGTTTTCGGCGCCGCAGCACCCGACCTGTTGTTCGAACGGCTTCATCTGAAACTCGGCGACAGCCTCAAACTTGGCAACGCCACGTTCGAATTGCGCGCCAGGCTGGTCGGTGAGCCGGACGCCGTCTCCGATGGTTTCGGTTTCGCGCCGCGCCTGCTCATCTCCCGCAAGGGCCTCGAAGCGTCGGGACTGGTTCAACCAGGCAGCCTGGTTGAAAACGCCTACAAGGTGCGCCTGCCTGGGAACGCCAGCGAAGCCGACATCGAAACCGTTCGCCGGCAGGCGGCCGAGAGATTCCCGGAAGCAGGCTGGTCCATTCGCAACCGCACCAATGCAGCACCTGCCCTGTCGTCCAACATCGAGCGCTTCTCCCAGTTCCTGACCCTGGTTGGCCTGACGGCGCTTGTGGTCGGCGGCGTCGGCGTCGCCAACGCAGTGCGCGCCTATCTGGACGGCAAGCGCGCGGTGATCGCCACATTCAAGAGCCTCGGCGCCTCCGGCGGCTTCGTTTTCTTCGTCTACCTGGTTCAGATCCTGATGATTTCAGGGCTTGGCATCCTTGCGGGCCTGCTGCTCGGTGCGGCGATGCCCTTTGCCGCGAGCGCGGCACTGCAGTCCGTCATTCCGGTGCCTGCGGAAGGCGGTTTCTACCCCGGTTCGCTCGCGCTTGCGGCGCTGTTCGGTCTGATGGTGACGCTTGTCTTCGCACTGCTACCCCTCGGTCGCGCGCGTGACGTGCCCGCTACCGCCCTGTTTCGGGAAATGGGCTTCGAAAGCCGTGGCCTGCCGAGGCTGCCCTATGTCGTGATTGCGCTTGCCATTGCGGTCGCATTGGCAACGCTGGCGATCTTCATGGCCAATGATCGCCGCATCGCCGCGATCTTCGTGGGTGCGACGATATTTTCGTTCCTCGTGCTGCGCATTGTGAGCGCGCTCGTCCAATTCATCGCCAGGAAGAGCCCACGTGTGCGCTCGACGGCACTGCGGCTCGCCGTCGGCAACATCCATCGGCCGGGTGCGTTGACGCCTTCGGTCGTTCTGTCGCTGGGACTGGGACTGACCCTCCTGGTGACGCTGGCGCTGATCGACGGCAACCTGCGGCGCCAGATCGGCGGCAGCCTGCCCGAACGTGCACCCAATTTCTTCTTCGTCGATATCCAGGCGGCCGATGTCGATGCTTTCGCCGCTCTGGTCGGCAAGGAGGCCCCTTCCGGTACGCTGACCAAGGTGCCGATGTTGCGAGGTCGGCTCATGGCGCTGAACGGTGTCCCCGTCGACAAGGTCAAGGTGCCGCCGGAAGCGGCCTGGGTTCTGAGGGGCGATCGCGGCGTCACCTATGCCCCGGCCAAGCCCGAAAACGCCACGCTGATCGAAGGCAGCTGGTGGCCAGCCGATTATCGGGGCGAACCGCTGGTTTCCTTTTCGGCCGACGAAGCAAAGGCGCTCGGCCTAAAGCTCGACGACACGGTGACGGTCAATGTGCTCGGCCGCAACATCACGGCCAGGATTTCCAGCTTCCGCCGCGTGCAATGGGAAAGCATGGGTATCAATTTTGTCATGGTGTTCTCGCCCAACACCTTCGCCGGTGCACCGCATTCCTGGCTGGCCACGCTGTCGGACAAATCGGCAACCGTTGCCGATGACGCCCGTCTGCTCAACGCCGTCACCCGCGCCTATCCGACCGTGACGACCGTCCGGGTCAAGGACGCGCTCGACGTCGTCAACCAGCTGGTCGGCCAGATCGGCACCGCGATCCGCGCCGCGGCCGGCGTGGCGCTCATCGCCTCCGTGCTTGTGCTGGCCGGTGCACTGGCTGCCGGCAACCGGGCTCGCGTGCATGATGCGGTAGTGTTGAAGACATTGGGCGCCACGCGACGCACGCTAATCGCCGCCTTTTCGCTAGAATACATGCTGATCGGGCTTGCCACCGCCATTTTCGCTCTTTTTGCCGGTGGCATCGCAGCCTGGTTCGTTGTCTCGAATGTCATGACGCTGCCCTGGACTTTCCTGCCCGAAGTGGCCATCGGCACGATTGTGCTCTCGCTGGTCGTTACCGTCGGCATCGGCCTTGTCGGCACATGGCGAATTCTCGGACAGAAGGCAGCCCCGGTATTGCGCAGCCTTTGAAGCGGGAGCCGCCAGCGGGGCGTTTTGATTAATTTCGGTAAGAAACGGGCTTTTTGGGTCGAAAACGGCCGGATGCTGGCAGTCACGAAGCGTTGCAGGCCGTTACGGTCTTGTTCTTGCCGGCAATAACCCTCATATTTCCGGCAGGCATGCTGGAGCCCCGCCAGCGGCGCCTGGGTTTCGTTAGAGGAACCGGACACCCGACGGGGCAGAGCAACAGAGGAATCCATGTCTGACTTCCGCAACTATCAAACGCGTAGCGTGCCGGCTGGAACCCGTGCCGACGCCGGCATCGACGAAGGCCTGCGCGCTTATATGCTCAAGGTTTACAACCTTATGGGCCTTGGCCTGCTGATCACCGGCCTTGCCGCCGTGGGCACCGTGATGCTGGCCACCACGAGCGACCCTGCTTCGACCGTCGCAACGCTGCCGAGCGGTGACATGCTGACTTCGTTCGGTTACGCCATCTTCGCTTCGCCGCTGCGCTGGGTCGTCATCCTCGCCCCGCTTGCCGCAGTGTTCTTCCTGTCGTTCCGCGTGCAGTCGATGAGCGTTTCGGCCGCGCAGACCACCTTCTGGATCTATGCCGGCCTGGTCGGTCTGTCGCTGTCCTCGATCTTCCTCGTCTACACGACAGCGTCGATCGCGCAGACCTTCTTTGCCACTGCGGCCGCCTTCGGTGCGCTGTCGCTCTACGGCTATACCACCAAGCGTGACCTGACCGCGATGGGCTCGTTCCTGATCATGGGCGTGTTCGGTCTGATCATCGCTTCCGTGATCAACATCTTCCTGCAGTCGTCCGCGCTGTCTTTCGCCGTCTCGGCGATCGGCGTGCTGGTGTTCGCTGGCCTCACCGCCTACGACACCCAGAAGATCAAGGAGATGTACTACGAGAATGACGACACGCTCGTCGCTGGCCGCAAGGCCATTATGGGCGCGTTGCAGCTCTATCTCGACTTCATCAACATGTTCATGTTCCTGCTGCAGTTCATGGGCGACCGTCGCTAACAGACGCGCTGGACCAGCGAAATCGAAGGGGCGGCCCAACGGCCGCCCTTTTCTTTTGCGCACAGGTTTGCTGTTATTGAAGGCAGCAAGTATGAGTGCATAATAAATGAGCAACTTGATTATCCGCGATGCGGAGCCAGCCGACCTCGACCGGATAACCGAGATCTATGCGGACGCCGTCAACAATGGCACGGCATCTTACGAACTTGCCCCTCCGAACCGGGAGGAGATGGGCGCGCGCTACGAATCACTGCGAGGCGGCGGCTTCCCCTATCTGGTTGCCACTGATTCGGAAGGAACCATTCTCGGTTACGCCTATGCCGGCGCGTTCCGGCCACGCCAGGCCTACCGTTTCATCGTCGAGGATTCCGTCTATGTCGCGCCCGAAGCGAAGGGCCGGGGCGTCGGGCGGCGCCTGATGGAACAGTTGATCGAGGCGGCACGGGCGCTGGGTTTCCGGCAGATTGTCGCCGTGATCGGCGACGGCCACCCCGAGAGCGCCTCGGTGAAATTGCACGAGAGGCTCGGCTTCAGCCATTCCGGACGCCTCGTCGGCTCGGGCTACAAGCACGAACGGTGGCTGGACACAGTGTTCATGCAGCTTGAACTGAATGGCGGCGCTTCGCTCCCGCCGGACCCCGCATCACTGCCGGAGCGGAAATTCCGCCAAGGCTAGATTCCATCAACCGCTTGATAAAATTAGGCGTTCAAGCCTTTACCAGCTTGAGTTTGGTGTCGAAGATACCAAGCACACGTGCAAGTTCATGACCACGTTTCAGGATACGGCCACCCGCAGCGACAACGGCAAAGGCGCCCTGGCGCCGCGCCAGGTTCGGGTCCTTGATGATCTGGAACAAGGGCACTTCCGACGCGCGACGATAGACGGAAAAAATGGCCCGGTCGGCAAGATGGTCGATGGCATAGTCACGCCATTCATTGGCCGCAACCATGCGTCCATACAGGCGAAGAATGAGATCGAGCTCGCGTCGCTCAAAGGCGACGGGCAAATCGAGGCGCTCGCGTCGTGCCTCGTGCAGCGGGATCAGTATTGCGGATGCTTCCCCATCCTCCGTCCCGCCACCACGGTCCATCATGCCTTTGTCCTCAGGCTGAATCGTTTGCTGGCAACAGGGTCGCGCTTTCGGATCGCAATTGCAAGGGCGCAGGCGAATCTGTTGGTGACGTCAGCAGCCGTCACCAATGCAGCGCGCGTCTACTCACGTTTGCGAACGATGTGTTGGAATTGGTGATTCCCTGCCACATTCTCGCCGTCTTTTATCCGCGTTGTCGCCCCAATATCCGACGAACTTGCGGGTGTTGCCTGAGACGGTTCGGTCCGGCACCGGCTCGTAAACCCCAAGCCCCCCGCCCACGGGTCTGAGTCGGATCGAACCAACCTCGGCTTTCCATCAGGAAAGTCGTGGCGACATCTGGATGTGTTCCAACCGGCGTCGGGCCAGAACTGACGTCGGTTTTTATATTTTCACACCCATCTCGGCCAGACTTGCCAGCGGATCATGCCCTCTGGTGAAACCAGCCGCAGTCGCTTACCCTTGCCCTGTCGCAAGCGACCCGCCCGACGCGATCGCAGTATCTTGACACGCGATCTTCGTGCAATGCATTTCGTATTTATGCGAAATTACGAAAAGCTAGATTCCAAGCGCCGCCTGGAAGCTTTGAAGGCGCTTGCAAGTCCTGTGCGGCTGGCTGTGCTGACATACCTCAAGGATCCCGTCGCGAACTTTCCCCCGCAGGAGGATGGTGATCTCCTGCTCGACGGTGTCTGCGCCGACTTCCTGCGCGAAAAGCTCGGCATCGCCGCAGCAACTGCTTCACGCCATCTGACACTTTTGGCGGATAGTGACCTGCTGACTGCCACGCGCAGGAAAGGCTGGACCTTCTACAGGCGCAACGAAGAGGAGATCGCTCGCTTCACGAACGATCTCGCCAGCAATCTCTAGAGTGTTTCCGGTTTTCCCGGGGGACGCGGAAACCATCCAGTTCCTTTTTATGCAATTCCGGGCGCAAAACCGCAGCCCACCTTTGCTGGAATTGCTCCAATCCGAGGTCATCCCATGCTGTCCTATTTGCATGTCGACGTGTTCGCGCCTCACGCTTACGCTGGCAACAGCCTGCCGGTGTTTCTCGACAGTGCCGGCCTGAACACCGGCCAGATGCAGGCGATCACCCGCGAGCTTCGGCATTTTGAAGCCATCTTCCTGGAAGCCGGGGCGGACGCCAGGACTTATCGCGCGCGCGTCTTCGATCTGGTCGAAGAACTGCCCTTCGCCGGCCACCCCATCATCGGCGCTGCAGCCGCCCTGCACGAAACAGCGGAAAGCGAGGAAGACCAGCACTGGACGTTCGACCTTGCGGACAAGAGCGTCTCGGTCACCACGCAGCGAACCGGCTCCGGCTACTTCGGTTTGCTCGATCAAGGTCCGGCCCGGTTCCTCGGCGAAGTGGCGACATCCGACGAGATCGCCGCCGCCTTCGGCCTGACTTTTGCCGATCTCGATCCAACGGTGCCACTGGCCGTCATAAGCACCGGGTTGCGCTATCTGATCGTGCCGGTAGGTCCGCAAGTGCTCGCGCGAGCCAGGATCAAGGCTGACATCACCGGGCTTCTTGCCGGCCTGGGTGCTCAATTCGCCGTGCTCTTCGACCGGGCGGCCTGCGAAATACGCCACTGGAACAATGACGGCATCCTCGAGGATATCGCAACGGGAAGTGCAGCGGGAACTATTGGCGCATACTGCCTTCGCCATTGTGGCGCCCAATCGGGAAAGGTCTTCACCCTGAACCAGGGACGTTTTGCTGGACGGCCGAGCGAACTGAGTGTCGAGCCGCACGGAACGCCGGACAACGTCACCTCCGTAAAGGTGGGCGGTGAGGTGGCAATTGTCGGTCGAGGCGCGATCGTCGCGCCGTCACACGCCTGACGCTACCCAAAAGTGCTGTCTTCAGTCGATCTGGCCGGCGATCAGACGGACGGCCTGCGGATGAAGGAGGCGCCGATGATCGGGCCGAGTTCACCGTCGCGGCCAACCGACTGCAACAGCACTGCGGAACCGGCCGCCTTTGCGATCTCGCTGGCTGGCAGATCATATCGCTGTGCCTTGCCGTACCACATGCCGGCGGTCTGGACATTGGAAACGGCGTTCCAATAAGTCATCTTGCGGCCGTTGTTTTCGCCATTGCCGACATTCACCACCTGCGGTGGGTTGAAATAGACGATGACGACATGCGCCTTTACCGGAATGCCGGCGGCATCGCTGGGAGCATCACCAGCCTGGATCGATATCCCATCACCGGTATTGGTCACCGTTATGTCTATGCGCATGCCTTCGCCGGTCTTGTTCAACCGTGTCAGCGCGCCGCTGATGGCTTCGCGGCTGGCGCCATTGACGTCGGCACGACCGTTGATGACGGCTTGCGGCGTATAGACGGAGCGGCCCTTGAAGGAGCGCATATAGCCGTATTGACGCTCGGTGTTCTCCTTGCGCGCGAGCGAATCCTGCCAGCCGAGATAGTCCCAATAGTCGACATGGTAGGCGAGCGCGATCACATCGCCCTTGGCGGCGATCTCTGCCAGATAACGATCGGCAGGTGGACAGGATTTGTTGCCCTGGCTGGTGAACAGCTCGACGACCCCGAGAGGCCGCACCGGTTCCTTCGCCTGGGCCGCGGTTGCGAGCATCGATGCCGCCAGCCCGGCAACGGCCAGCAGCAATGGTTTCCGAGAGGACATATTTCTGGTCCCGCCGGCAGGGCCGGCATGTTCGTGTTTTCTGAATTACTGCCAGAAGCGACGCTCAACCGGAAGTCACGTTGCGGTGAAATTCTTTCGTTCCCAAAACAACTGTTTCCATAAAACAAGGCCGCCGGAACTTCTGTTCCGGCGGCCTCTTGTTGGATATGCTTGTCAGCTCAGGCTGCGAGGTCGCGCAGCACATACTGCAGGATGCCGCCATTCTTGAAGTAGTCGAGCTCATCGAGCGTATCGATGCGGCACAGGATTGGGACATTCTTGATGGTGCCATCGGCGAAAGTGACCTTGGCGACCATTTTCTGACGCGGCTTGATGGTCTCAAGTCCGTCGATCTCGACCAGTTCGTCGCCCTTCAGGTTGAGGGAAGCCCACGACGTGCCCTCTTCGAAGGTGAAGGGGATGACGCCCATGCCGACCAGGTTCGAGCGATGGATACGCTCGAAGGACTGGGCGATCACGGCCCGAACGCCGAGCAGGTTTGTACCCTTGGCCGCCCAGTCGCGCGAGGAACCGTTGCCGTATTCCACGCCGGCAAAGATCACCAGCGGCACGCCTGCCTTGCGATACTCCATGGCGGCGTCGTAGATCGACATCTCTTCCTTGGAAGGATAGTGGATCGTGTAGCCACCCTCGCGCCCGTTCTCGCCCAGCATGTGGTTGCGGATGCGGATGTTGGCAAAGGTGCCGCGCATCATCACCTCATGGTTGCCACGGCGCGTGCCGTACTGGTTGAAGTCGGCGACACCGACGCCATTGTCGGTGAGGTACTTGCCGGCTGGCGAGGCCGCCTTGATCGAACCCGCCGGAGAGATATGGTCGGTGGTGATCTTGTCGCCGAACAGACCCAGCACTCGCGCGCCCTTGATGTCGCTGATATGGCCGGGCTTGGTACCCATGCCGGCGAAATAAGGCGGGTTCTGCACATAGGTCGACTTGTCGTCCCAAGCATAGGTCTGGCCGCTTGGAGCCTGCACCTTCTGCCAGTTCTCGTCACCCTTGAAGACATCGGCATATTTGCGGGCGAACAGCTCGCGCGTGACGTTCTTCTCGATGAACTCCTGGATCTCGGCCGAGGTCGGCCAGATATCCTTGAGATAGACCGGCTTGCCGTCCTTGTCCTCGCCGATCGGCTCCTTGGTGAGATCCTTGGTGACGGTGCCAGCAAGCGCATGGGCAACCACCAGCGGCGGCGAGGCGAGATAGTTCGCCTGCACATCCGGCGACACGCGCCCCTCGAAGTTGCGGTTGCCGGACAAGACCGCGGCAGCAATCAAACCTTTGTCATTGATGGTCTTGGAGATCGGACCCGGCAGTGGGCCGGAGTTGCCGATGCAGGTGGTGCAGCCGAAGCCGACAAGGTTGAAGCCGATCTGGTCCAGTTCCTTCTGCAGGCCGGACTTTTCCAGATATTCGGCGACAACCTGCGAGCCAGGCGCCAGCGACGTCTTCACCCACGGCTTCTGCTTGAGGCCAAGGCGATTGGCATTGCGGGCCAGCAGGCCGGCGCCGATCAGCACCGAAGGATTGGACGTGTTGGTGCACGACGTGATGGCGGCAATGACGACATCGCCATGGCCGAGATCGTGGTCGGTGCCTTCGACCGCGTAACGCTTGTGTATCTCGGCAGCCTTCTTGTACTCGGTCTCCATCGCCTTGGCGAAACCGGCCGGGATGTCTTCGAGCGCGACCCGGCCTTCGGGACGCTTCGGGCCGGCCATCGATGGCACCACCGAACCAAGATCGAGTTCAAGCGTGTCGGTGAAGACCGGATCGGCCGAACCATCGTGCCGCCACATGCCCTGCGCCTTGGAATAGGCCTCGACCAGCGCGATGCGGTCTTCCGAGCGCCCGGACATGGTCAGATACCGGATGGTCTCGCCGTCGACCGGGAAGAAACCGCAGGTCGCGCCATATTCCGGCGCCATGTTGCCGATGGTGGCGCGGTCGGCCAGCGTCATGTTGGACAGGCCCGGGCCGAAGAATTCGACGAACTTTCCGACGACGCCCTTCTTGCGCAGCATCTGCGTGACTGTGAGCACCAGGTCGGTGGCGGTCACCCCTTCCTTCAACCTGCCGGTGAGCTTGAAGCCGATGACCTCGGGCAGAAGCATGGAGACCGGCTGGCCGAGCATCGCAGCCTCGGCCTCGATGCCGCCGACGCCCCAGCCCAGCACGCCGAGACCATTGATCATGGTGGTATGCGAGTCGGTGCCGACGCAGGTGTCCGGATAGGCGACGGTCTCGCCATCCTCATCGTTGGTCCACACCACCTGGCCGAGATATTCGAGATTGACCTGGTGGCAGATGCCGGTTCCGGGCGGCACGACGCGGAAGTTGCGGAATGCCTGCTGACCCCACTTCAGGAACTTGTAGCGCTCTTCATTGCGCTGATACTCCAGCTCGACGTTGCGGGCGAACGCCATCGGCGTGCCGAACTCGTCGACGATGACCGAGTGATCGATGACCAGATCGACCGGCACCAGCGGGTTGATTTTTTCCGGGTCGCCGCCGAGTGCGGCGATGCCGTCGCGCATGGCTGCAAGATCGACCACGGCCGGAACCCCGGTGAAGTCCTGCATCAGCACGCGGGCCGGGCGGTAGGCGATCTCGACGCCGGCGCTGCCCTTGTCGGCGATCCAGGCTGCGACAGCCTGGATCGCTTCCTTGGTGACGGAGCGGCCGTCTTCGTTGCGAAGCAGGTTCTCCAGCAGGACCTTCATCGAATAAGGGAGCTTCGACACTCCGGCCAAGCCGTTCTTTTCGGCCTCGGTGAGGTCGAAATACACATATTCTCCGCCACCTGCGGTCAGGATCCGGCGGCAATTGAAACTGTCTAGTGATTTGGACACGAGCGATCCATCCTTGTCTGTTCAGCCTGAAAGGGAACGGACTCCGATGGGCATGCTCATCACGCGCAAAGGTGCGGGTACGGCCATTTCCGCTGTCCGCTCCCAAGCAACCCGAGCCGTTCAAGGCGGCGCGTGCGCTGGTTCGGCGCAAATGTGTTTGCCTTCCCCGACCGCTGGGGTTGGTAAGGGTGCATATAGAGAAAATCCTTGAATAGTTCTAGACAGGGAATTGGCATTTTTGTTGCGACGCAATGCAATGCCAGTCAGACTTTCGGCGAAGGGGAAATGATGCGGCTTATCGCCGAAAATCTGAGCGGAGAGCGCGGCGGAGAGCCAGTTTTCGAGAGCATCGACTTTTCTATCGCAGACGGCGAGAGCCTCGTGGTCACGGGACCCAACGGTTCCGGCAAGTCGACGCTGCTGCGCGTCGTCGCCGGTTTCCTGCCTGTGGCCGCCGGCAGCATGCGAATCGCCGAGGGTGGTGAGGCTTTCCCAAGCGTTGCTTCCGCCTGTCACTACCTCGGCCACCAGAACGCGATGAAGACGGCACTCACGGTGACGGAGAACCTCGCCTTCTGGAGGCACTTCTGTGGCGAAGGTCGGCTCGACATAGCCGAGGCACTTGATGCGGTCGGACTGGACGGTATCGGTCATTTGCCCTTCGGCTACCTGTCGACCGGGCAGCGCCGACGCGCTGCCATTGCCAAGCTGCTTGTGTCGCATCGACCGGTCTGGCTGCTGGACGAACCGACCGCGGGCCTCGACCGGGCGTCGGAACACCGCTTCGCCGGCCTGATGGGGGCACATTGCGCGACCGGCGGCATCATCATGGCCGCAACCCACCTGCCTCTCGGGTTGGAAAAGACAAGGACATTGGAGATGGAGAGGCAAACCTGATGCTCGCCCTTTATCTCCGCGACCTCCGATTGGGGATCCGCGCCGGCGGCGGAGCGCTGACAGGCGTCATCTTCTTCCTGGCCGTCATCACCACCATTCCTTTCGGTGTCGGTCCGGATCTCAACCTGCTTGCCCGCATCGGCCCTGCGATCCTCTGGATCGGTGCGCTGCTTGCTTCCCTGCTCGGCCTCGACCGGCTGTTCCAGGCCGAACGCGAGGATGGTTCACTCGACCTGCTGGTACTCAACCGTGATCGCCACCTGCTGGCTCTCACCATCTTCGTCAAATGCCTGTCCCATTGGACAGTCAGCGTTCTGCCACTGGTCGTGGCCTCGCCCTTGCTCGGCCTGTTCATGAACATGACTCCGACCGGCATCGGTGCCTCCGCGCTGACCTTGCTGGTCGGCACCCCCGCGATCACTTTCATAGGCGCCGCGGGTGCGGCGGTGGCGGTGGCACTGCCGCGTGGCGGACTGCTGATTTCCGTGCTGGTTCTGCCGATCACCATTCCCGTGCTGATCTTCGGCGTCTCGGCCAGCTACGGCGCCGTCAACGATCCCGATCCTTTTTTGCAACCTTTCCTCATTCTTGCCGCGCTGACATTGTTTCTAGCGGTCATCGGACCATTGGCGGCCGCCCTGGCGCTGCGCCACAGCGGAGACTGACGGTGCTTCAGGGTGCGGCGTGGCGCCGGATTGCGCCCCGAAAAGGCGAGAGCTAAGGGTTAAGCATGATCGCAAAAGGTCGGGAAAACAGTCTGCCTGTCGATTGCGCGCGAGGCCACGCATGAGTGCACACGCCCTTTATGTAACTGCCGCCTACGGCATCACTGCCATTGCCCTGGCTGGGCTGGTCGGCTGGATCCTGCTCGACCAGCGGGCCCGCAACCGGGAACTGGCAGAACTGGAAGCGGCCGGCGTTCGCCGTCGCTCCGACAAGGCGGGCAGATCATGAAAGCGGTGTTCTAAGTGAGCGAACAGACCGAGACGCCCGGGCGTCGTCGTTTCAAGCCGATCCTGCTGTTGCCGCTGGCAATCTTTCTCGTCCTCGCAGGCCTGTTCCTGTCCCAGTTGCTGTCCGGACGGGATATATCCGCCATCCCCTCGGCTCTGATCGGGCAGGACGCGCCGGAGACCAACCTGCCGCCCCTGGAAGGAAGCAGCCTGCCAGGTCTGGATTCCTCGGAGTTCGAGGGTCAGGTCACTCTGCTCAACGTGTTCGCTTCCTGGTGCGTGCCCTGTCGCGAGGAGCACCCGGTGCTGATGGGACTTGCCCAGGACAAGCGCTTCGTGATGGCGGCGCTGAACTACAAGGACAAGCCGGAGAATGCGCGCCGCTTTTTCGGCGAACTCGGCAATCCGTTCAACGTCATCGGTGTCGATGCAAATGGGCGTGCCGCGATCAACTGGGGTGTCTATGGCGTGCCTGAAACCTTCCTGATCGACAAGGATGGCAAGGTTGCCTTCAAATATGTCGGGCCGCTGACCCCGCAGACAGCCAAGGCACTGCTGCTGCCCGAAATCGAAAAGGCGCTTGCTGCCGACTGAAGCGCCGCGCTGCTCGGTGCAAAAGAGTGCCTTGCGCCCCAGCCTGCACCGTCCATCGACTTGACCCATGGTAAGCCGGCTTCGCCGCGTGCCCGATAGGCAAGCAAGCGGCTTTTCGATTACCTTTCCGTCAATGGCTGCAAGGGAGGGCGCCAAAACGGCGCGCGCGGCCTAAAAGGGAGAGGACTTCCATGCAGGACAGCTCCGCGCTGACCATCTTTCTGCCACTTGCGCTCGGCGTCATCATGCTGGGCCTCGGCCTGTCGCTGACGCTCCAGGATTTCCGCGACGTTCTCCAGAAACCGAAGGCCGTGATCGTGGCACTGATCTGCCAGACGCTGATCCTGCCGCTGGCTTGTCTTGCTCTCATCTATCTGTTCGAACTCGAACCGGCACTGGCTGTCGGCATGATGCTGCTTGCGGCCAGCCCCGGCGGCACGTCGGCCAATCTCTACAGCCATCTCGCCGGTGGCGACGTCGCACTCAACATCACGCTGACCGCGATCAACTCGGCCCTGTCGATCGCCACGCTGCCGCTGATCGTCAACTGGTCGCTCGCGCATTTCATGACGGGCGACCAGGCGATTCCGCTGCAGTTCGCGAAGGTCGTGCAGGTGTTCGTCATCGTGCTCGGGCCTGTGCTGATCGGCATGTGGTTGCGCAGCCGTTTCCCGGCCTTCGCCGCGCGCATGGCACAGCCGGTGAAGATCCTGTCGATGGTGTTCCTGTTCGCAGTGGTTGTGGTGGCGCTGGTTCAGGAGTGGGAAACCGCCATGATCTGGGGCCCGGTGGTCGGCCTTGCCGCGCTCGCCTTCAACCTGGTCAGCCTTGCAGTTGGCTATTGCGTGCCGCGCGTGGCGGGTATCGACAGGCGGCAGGCGACCGCCATCGGCATGGAGATCGGCATCCACAACGGCACGCTGGCGATCGCCATCGCGCTCAGCCCGCTTCTGCTCAACAATGCGACGATGGCGGTGCCGGCAGCAATCTACGGGGTGATTGCCTTCATCACCGCTGCGATCTTCGGCTATTGGCTGAAGCGGGCGCAGGCCAACCCGGCTACAGCACGAAACCTGTCCTGAAAAGCAAAGAACCCGAAAGCCGGCCGGCTTTCGGGTTCCAGACATTCTGCTGCTGGTCGGTCGAGGGCTTTCTCAGCCGGACCTGTAACAAACCGGCTTAGCCGTAGATCTGCTTGCGGACGTTGTAGAGCATCTCGGCGCGGTTGCCGTTGAAGTCGGCGAGGTCGCGGTCGGTCAGGCTCTGGATCTCGTTGACGAGCTGGTTGTAGCGCTTGCGCTTGTTCATGCTGTCACGAGCACGGGACACGAGGTCGAGGATCATGGCGAAATTCCTTCGCTTGAGGCCGCATTGGCGCGGCGGTTAGTCCTCCCTTTTCAATTCCACCATGACATAGTTCGTGTGCATTGCAAAACAAGATGCTGCAATGCAGCAATGCACCCCGTGCATGGCCGGTTAATGCGGAATTAATCGATTGAAGGGCTACTTTTCAGCTTTTTCCTCAACCGAATGCCGCATGATCAACGGCATCTGGCTGAAGGTGAACACCAGCGTGATCGGCATGATGCCCCACACCTTGAAGTAGAGCCAGGTGTTCTCGGAAAAGTTGCGCCACACCACTTCGTTGACCACGGCCAGGAAGAAGAAGAACAGCCCCCAACGGAAGGTGAGCTTGCGCCAGCCCTCGGCATCGAGCTTGAAAGCCGTGTCGAACACATAGGCGAGCAGCGACTTGCCGAACAGCAACCCACCCAGCAGAACCGCGCCGAACAGCGAGTTGATGATGGTCGGCTTCATGAAGGCGAAGGTCTTGTCCTGCAGCCAGATCGCCAGCGCGCCGAACACAAAAACCACCACGGCGGATACCAGCGGCATGATCGGCAGGCTGCGTGTCAAAAGCCAGGACACGCTCAGAGAGATCGCGGTCGCCGCCATGAAGAAGGCCGTGGCGATCAGGATCGGTTCGCCAAGTTCCGCAAGCACCGGGAACTTCTGCGCCAGCCACTCGCCACGCAAGGTCACAAAGAAGAAGACAAGGCCAGGACCGAGCTCCAGCAGGAACTTCAGGCCGGGATTCAACGCCTTCTTGCGTGGATCTGAGGGGTCTTTTTCGAGAATGGGTTCGTTCATCATCTATCCAACGCCGGCAATCGCCTTGGCGAAATCGCTAGCGGAAAAGGGTTCGAGGTCGTCGACCTGTTCGCCGACACCGATAAAATAGACCGGCAGCTTATGTTTGGCGGCGATGGCGACCAGGATACCGCCGCGCGCCGTGCCGTCCAGCTTGGTCATCACCAGCCCGTTGACCCCCGCGATGTTGCGGAAGATCTCGACCTGGTTGAGCGCATTCTGGCCTGTGGTGGCGTCCACCGTCTGCAGCACCGTGTGCGGCGCTTCCGGATCGAGTTTGCCCAGAACGCGCACGATCTTTTCCAGTTCCGCCATCAGCTCGGCCTTGTTCTGCAGACGGCCAGCGGTATCGATGATCAGAACGTCGGAGCCGGCCTCCCTGGCCTTTTCAAAGGCATCATAGGCGAGACCAGCCGCGTCGGCGCCAAGCTTGGTGGCGATGACAGGCGACTTGGTGCGTTCACCCCAGATCTTGAGCTGTTCGATGGCGGCGGCGCGGAACGTATCGCCGGCGGCGAGCATCACCGAAAGCCCACCATCGGTGAGCTTGGCGGCAAGCTTGCCGATGGTGGTGGTCTTGCCGGTACCGTTGACGCCGACGACGAGGATGACATGCGGCTTGTGCGACAGGTCGAGCTCAAGCGGCTTCGCCACCGGGCCCAGCACCTTTTCCACCTCGGCAGCCATGACCGCGCGCACTTCCGTATCGGACACATCCTTGCCGTAGCGGCTGGAAGCCAGGGAGTCGGTGACACGCAAGGCCGTCTCGACGCCAAGATCGGCGCGGATCAGCACGTCTTCCAGGTCCTGCAGTGTCTCCTCGTCCAGCTTGCGCTTGGTGAAGACACCGGCGATGTTGCCGCTCAGCTCGCGCGATGACCGGGCCAGTCCCTCGCGCATGCGCTGGAACCAGGAGCGCTTCGTCACCGGTTCCGGAGCCTTTTCAGGCTCTGCCTTCTGCTCGACCTTCTTGCTGACGGTAACCTTGCCGGCAGTTGCGCGGGCGGCGGCCGGTTCTGCAACAGGCGCTGGCGGCTCGACCGCTTCAGCCTCGGGTGCTTCCACGGACACCGGGGCCGGTGCCTCGGGTGTCGGCTCGGCCTCAACCGTTTCGGCCGCGGCTTCGGGTTGCGCGTCGGGCGCCGCCTCGACGACGATCTCGGGTTCAATCGCCGGCGCCGGCTCTTCCTCTGCTGCCGGCTCTTCCTCTGCTGGTTGTATCTCGGGCTGCTGGAGCTCAGTTGGCGCAACCTCTGGCTCGCTTTGCGGCGCGACGGAGACCGGCTCGGCTGCATCCGTTTCCGGCTTTGCCTCGATTTCGGCGACCGGCTCCGGCTCTATCGGTTCGGCAACAACCGGCTCAGGCTCTGCAACCTCTGCCTGCTCGAATTCGATTGGCTCGGCCTTGGCCTCTTCAGGTTGTTCCGACACCGGCTCGGGAACTTCCGGTTCGGGCTGGGCCTCCGGCGTAGCTTCCACCGGTGTTGCGTCTTCGACCGGTTCTGGAGCGGTTTCGACAACCGCAGGTTCTTCGATCCGAACGTCCGGCTCTTCCGGCTCGACGGGCACTTGCAGTTCGGCGATAGCTTCTATCGGTTGTTCAACCGGCGCGTCGACAGACGTCTCCGGCTCGACTTTTTCAGGCTCGTGCGCGACCGGCTCCGGGGCGGGGGCGACTTCGGCCTGCTCTTCCCGCTTCAGGAAATCGGGAACGACCTGCTCGGCGGCAGGTTTGAGTGCCTCCAGCGCATCGAAATTGAGCGGCGGCAGCGGGGCGGTCTCGTCGACCTTTTCCTCCACCACTTCCTTCTTGCCGAAGGAAAAGACTTTCTTGATGAACCCGAATGCCATGCGTTCCGCTCGTTTCAGGCTGCGCGCGCGGTCAGCGGCGCGGCTTCGAGCCGTGCGCCGTCATGTCCGGTCACCACTGCCTCGATGATTTCGCCCGGCCGGCCGGCCGCGATCGCCGCCAGCGTGAAGCCCTCGGTACGGCCGAGACCTTCGCGTTCGACGAGAATCGACTGCGTCGTGCCGCCAAGGGATGCCAGGTGCCTGGCGTAGGCTGCATCGCCTGCCACGCGCAATCGGGCGGCACGGCTCTTCACCACATCGCGCCGCACCTGCGGCATGCGTGCAGCCGGCGTGCCTTCACGCGGACTGAACGGAAAGACATGGAGATGGGTGAGGCCACATTCCTCGACGATCGCGATCGAACTCTGGAACATCGCGTCCGTTTCGGTCGGAAAGCCGGCGATGATGTCGGCGCCGAAGACGATGCCGGGCCGCAGCTTTCGTACATCCTCGCAGAATTGGATCGACTGGTCGCGCAGATGCCGCCGCTTCATGCGCTTGAGGATCATGTCGTCACCGGACTGCAGCGACAGATGCAGATGCGGCATCAGTCGGTTCTCAGTGGCGATCGCTTCGAGCAGATCGTCATCGGCCTCGATCGAATCGATCGACGACAGGCGCAGCCGCCTCACGTCCGGCACCTGGCGCAGGATTGTCTTCACCAGCCTGCCCAGCCGCGGCGCACCCGGCAGATCGGCGCCATAGCTGGTCATGTCGACACCTGAGAGCACGATCTCGGCGTAACCATTGCCGGCCAGCCGCTTGATCTGCTCGACCACGGCGCCCATCGGCACCGAACGCGAATTGCCGCGACCATAAGGAATGATGCAGAAGGTGCAGCGATGGTCGCAGCCATTCTGCACCTGCACGAAGGCACGCGCTCGCCCTTCGATGGCATCGACCATATGCGATGCCGTCTCCTTCACCGACATGATGTCGTTGACGCGGGCCTTTTCGAAATCATTGACGCCGAAGTCGGGCAGTGCGCGGTAATTGTGCGCCTTGAGCTTTTCCTCGTTGCCGAGCACGAGGTCGACCTCGCCCATGGCCGAGAAATCCTGCGGCTTGGTCTGGGCGGCGCAGCCGGTGACGATGATCCGGGCTTCCGGATTCTCGCGCCGCGCCTTGCGGATCGACTGCTTGGCCTGGCGCACCGCCTCGCCTGTCACGGCGCAGGTGTTGAATATGATGGCGCCGCCCTTCAGCGCGCCGAGGCCGGCGGTCTCAGCTTCCCGGCGCATCACCTCGGATTCATAGGTGTTGAGCCGGCAACCGAAGGTGACGACCTCGATTCCCTTGGCAGGCGCTTCAGCCATCAGGCCGCGCTCTCGGTATCGCGAGTCCAGGCACCGTTGGCCGGATCGAACATGCCGGAAAATTCCCAAGCTGCCGGCCCGGTCAGGACAACGTTGTCGTCCCCGCGCCATTCGACATGCAACTGGCCGCCGGGCGCCGTGAGATTCACGCTGCGCCCGGTGCGCTTGGTGCGTGCGCCGGCCACTGCCGCGGCGCAGGCGGCAGAGCCGCAGGCCTTGGTAAGACCCGCGCCGCGCTCCCAGGTGCGGATGACCATACTGTCGGGCGAGGTCACCTGGGCAATGCTGATGTTGGCGCGCTCCGGGAACATCGGATGGTTTTCCAGCATCGGGCCAAAACGTTCGAGTTCATAGCTCCAGACGTCGTTGTCGACCCAGAAGATCGCATGCGGGTTGCCCATCGAGACGGCGGATGGCGAATGCAGCACCGGCGCATCGATCGGCCCGATCTGCAATTCGATCATGCGGGTGTCGCGAAATTCCTCGGCCAGCGGGATTTCCTGCCAGCCGAAACGCGGCTTGCCCATATCCACCGAGATCAGCCCGTCGGCATGCTGCTTGGCGTTGAGGATGCCGGCAACGGTCTCGAAGGTGAACATCGTCTGGCCGGTTTCGGCGGCCAGGGCCTGCACCACGCAACGCATGCCGTTGCCGCAGGCCTGCGCAGACGATCCATCCGAATTCAGGATCTCGACGAAATAAGCAGTACCGGGGGTTTTCGCGTCGTAGATCGCCATGATCTGGTCGAAGCGCGTCGCTGGATCGGCATTGAGCGCGATCGCGGCCGCCGCCGTGACCCTGTCGGCACGACCACGCATGTCGGCAACGATAATCTCGTTGCCGATGCCATTCATTTTGGCGAAGGGGGCCGCGCCAGCCATAATGGTCCCGAAATTCCACGTCTGTTTGGCGCTATATGGCGGAAACGGCCGGAAATTACCAGTCCGGCCGAAAAGCGGAACAAATCAGGTGATGGCGAAGACACCCAGGAGGAGGAGCAGGAAGAGCACCAGAACTATGGCGATCAGAATACGCGCGCCGGTCGCTGCCGCGCCGGCCAATGCCGGCATGCCGAGCAGACTTGCTGCAGCGGCCACAATGAGCAGGATGAGAATCCATTTGAGCATTTATGTTACCCTTGCAATCGATAGACTGACGACGCTCAACGCCGTTTCGAATGCCAGGTTCCGAAAAGATGAGAGGCCGATAGCGGCGTCGGAACTGCGGTAGCACCACCCGCTTCGGTTGCGATAAAAATGCAACAGACGCCAGCGCAAACCCTATTTTAACCATATCGGGTTGAAATTCTGCCGCCTTCGCCCTTTTGGTGGAAGGCGCATTTTCTTTGGACGGCGCCCGTTTCGGGCCGCGGAGGTTGCCATGATCCTTTCGAGATCCGGTCTTGTTGCCGTATCGCTTGCCGCACTCGTTGTCAGCGGCTGTACCAGCACGCGCTTTGGGTCGGAAGATTCGCAGCCCGCTCCGCTAGAGCCGCAGCCTTCCGGCACCGTGTCTTCGAGCCAGCTGCCGCCGCCGGCTGCTCCGGCTCCGACCGACGCTTCCAAGTTCCCGACGGCGCCGGGCGGCACCCAGGTGGCTTCGCTACCGGCTGGCGGTGGCGCCACTCCGCCGGCCAACGCACCGGACCTCACGGCTTCGGCGATCGCCGGTGTATGGAGCGCTTCGGTAGCCGGCCAGGGCTGTAAGGTGGCAACCCCGCAGACCAAGTTCGGCCAAGGCTACCGCGCCGGCCCGCTGCGCTGCCCGCCGCCAATCGACAACGTCAAGTCGTGGAACGTCGCCGGCAAGCAGCTGACCCTCTACGATCAGGACGGCGGCACCCTGGCCAGGCTCTATTCCTCGAGCCCGACGAAATTCGACGGCCAGACCTCGAACGGCCAGCCGATCTCGCTTTCCAGATAAGACCAGTCGGGATAGGTATCTCCTATCCCCATCCGGTGACCATACATCATGCATGTGCGTGACGGCCTTCAGACCCACGCGACCGTCAGGCAGCGCTACGACCATCTCGTCGAGACCGGCGCGGTCACGCGCGATGCCGCACAGGAACGTATCGTGGGGCGGCTCGACCGCCTCATCGACGAGATCGCCGACAAGCGCCTGGCGCAGAAGTCCAGCGCGCTGGGCTGGCTCTTTGCCAGGCGGCCGCGAACCCCTGCCGTCGTCAAAGGCCTTTATGTCTATGGCGGCGTCGGTCGCGGCAAGACGATGCTTATGGACTTCTTTTTCGAACTCGTGCCGGTCAGGCGCAAGCGCCGCGTCCATTTCAACGACTTCATGGCCGACGTGCAGGACCGCATCCAGAGGCACCGGCAGGCCCGCAAGGAGGGCTCCGTCAAGGAGGACGATCCTATTCCGCCGGTCGCCAGGGCGCTGGCCGAGGAATCATGGGTTTTGTGCTTCGACGAGTTCACCGTCACCGATATCGCCGACGCGATGATCCTGTCGCGGCTGTTTTCAGCGCTGTTCGCCAATGGTGTCGTGCTGGTCGCCACCTCCAACGTGGCGCCGCACGATCTCTATCGTGACGGCCTCAACCGGCAACTCTTTCTGCCTTTCATCGCGATCCTGGAACACCATGCAGACGTTGTGACGCTGGACTCCGAAACCGATTACCGGCTGGAGAAGCTCAACCGGCTGCCGGTGTACATGACCCCGCTGGGCGAAGAGACCGACCGCAGAATGGATGAGGCCTGGCATGCCGTGACCCACGGCCATGCCTCGACGGTGGTCGAGATCCCGCTCAAGGGGCGGCATGTGACGGTCCCGCGCGCCGTCGGCGCCAATGCCCGCTTTTCGTTCGCGGACCTGTGTGACGCACCGCTCGGTGCGCGTGATTACCTGGCGATCGCCGAGCGTTTCGACACGATCTTCATCGACCATGTGCCGGTGCTCGATCAGACACGCCGCAATCCCGCCAAACGTTTCATCCTGCTGGTGGACACGCTCTACGACACCAGGAAACGTGTCGTCGCGAGCGCCGAGGCAACGGCCGACAGGCTTTATGCCGGACGCTCCGGTACGACCGAAGCGTTCGAATTCGACCGCACCGTATCCCGCCTCATCGAAATGCAGAGCAGGGACTGGCTGGAAGGCTGGTCCGGGAAACAGGCGAAGCCGGCTCTGGCCGGTTAGAAATTGCGCCGCCGCCCCAGGCTCGCGGGGCACCTCCCCGGCCACGCGGCCGAGCAATGCGTCATCACCCGGCAACAATCTTCTGATCTCTATGGTCATCTCGTGCGAACGCGCGCCGCAAGTGGCTTCAAATTTTGACGTTTACGTAAATCCAAAGTAATCTAACCGATTGAAATATTTAGCCTCAAAATAATCGTTTGAATTTTTTCCACAACGGGACTATTGGGTGCGGCGAAATCTCGCGGGTTTCCCGTTCCTACCGGCCTCTCCTCCGACGCCGCAATGGCGCCGTCTTTAGACAAGGGAATTGATCCTCACATGGCACGCAACAAGATAGCGCTCATCGGCTCCGGCATGATTGGCGGCACGCTCGCTCACATGATCGGCCTGAAGGAACTTGGCGACGTCGTCCTGTTCGACATTGCGGAAGGCATTCCTCAGGGCAAGGGTCTGGATATCGCAGAATCCTCGCCGGTCGACGGTTTCGACACGCGTTATGTCGGCGTCAACGACTATGCCGGCATCGAAGGCGCTGACGTCTGCATCGTCACCGCCGGCGTGCCGCGCAAGCCGGGCATGAGCCGCGACGACCTGCTCGGCATCAACCTCAAGGTCATGGAGCAGGTCGGCGCCGGCATCAAGAAATATGCCCCGAACGCATTCGTCATCTGCATCACCAACCCGCTCGACGCCATGGTCTGGGCGCTGCAGAAATTCTCCGGCCTGCCGAAGAGCCATGTGGTGGGCATGGCCGGCGTGCTGGACTCTGCCCGTTTCCGTTACTTCCTGGCCGAGGAATTCAAGGTTTCCGTCGAAGACGTCAGTGCGATGACGCTCGGCGGCCACGGCGACGACATGGTGCCGATGACCCGCTACTCCACCGTTGCCGGCATTCCGCTGCCGGACCTCGTCAAGATGGGCTGGACCAGCCAGGAAAAGCTCGATGCCATCGTCGAGCGCACCCGCAAGGGTGGCGGCGAGATCGTCGGCCTGCTCAAGACCGGTTCGGCCTATTACGCTCCGGCGGCCTCGGCGATCGCCATGGCCGAGAGCTATCTGAAGGACAAGAAGCGCGTGCTGCCTTGCGCCGCTCACCTCAACGGCCAGTACGGTCTCAAGGACACCTATGTCGGTGTGCCGGTGGTGATCGGTTCCGGTGGCGTCGAGCGCATTATCGAGCTCGACTTCAACAAGACCGAAGAGAAGATGTTCGAGAAGTCGGTCGAGGCCGTGAAGGGCCTTTGCGAAGCCTGCGTCGCGATCGCGCCGCAACTCGGCCAAAAGTAAACGAGGACAGTTCCAGATGAACATCCACGAATATCAGGCAAAGCAGGTTCTCAAGGGTTTCGGCGCTCCGGTCGCGGAAGGCGTGCCGGTGTTCCAGGCCGGTGACGCGGAAGCCGCCGCCAAACGGCTGCCCGGACCGCTCTATGTCGTGAAGAGCCAGATCCATGCCGGCGGCCGCGGCAAGGGCAAGTTCAAGGAACTGTCCGCAGAAGCCAAGGGCGGCGTACGGCTGGCCAAGTCGATCGCCGAAGTGGTCGCCAATGTCAACGAGATGCTCGGCCACACGCTGGTGACCAAGCAGACCGGTCCCGCCGGCAAGCAGGTCAACCGCCTCTACATCGAGGACGGCGCCGACATCGACCGCGAACTCTATCTGTCGATCCTGGTCGACCGCACCGTCGGCCGCGTTGCCTTCGTCGTTTCGACCGAAGGCGGCATGGACATCGAGACCGTCGCGCACGACACGCCGGAAAAGATCGTCACGCTGGCGATCGACCCGGCCAAGGGCGTGACCGGCGACGACGTCGCCAAGCTGAATGAAGCGCTGAAGCTTTCGGGCGATGCAGCCAAGGACGGTGAAACGCTGTTCCCGCTGCTCTACAAGGCCTTCACCGAGAAGGACATGAGCCTGCTCGAGGTCAATCCGCTCATCGTTATGAAGAACGGCCGCCTGCGCGTGCTCGACGCCAAGGTGTCGTTCGACAACAACGCGCTGTTCCGCCATGCCGACATGTTGGAGCTGCGCGACGAGACCGAAGAGGACGAGAAGGAAATCGAGGCGTCGAAATACGACCTCGCCTATGTCGCGCTCGACGGCAATATCGGCTGCATGGTCAATGGCGCCGGCCTTGCCATGGCGACCATGGACATCATCAAGCTCTATGGCGCCGAGCCCGCCAACTTCCTCGATGTCGGCGGGGGTGCTTCGAAGGAAAAAGTGACGGCAGCCTTCAAGATCATCACCAAGGATCCTGCGGTCGAGGGCATCCTCGTCAACATCTTCGGCGGCATCATGAAATGCGATGTCATCGCCGAGGGCGTCGTCGCGGCCGTCAAGGAAGTCGGCCTGAAAGTGCCGCTGGTCGTGCGCCTCGAAGGCACCAATGTCGAGCTTGGCAAGAAGATCATCCGCGAGAGCGGCTTGAACGTCACGCCAGCCGACGACCTCGACGACGCTGCCAAGAAGATCGTGGCGGCGGTCAAGGGCTGAACGGCATCAGGCTGAAACGGCTTCGACCATGAGCACGGCATCTTCACCCGCTCTGTCACCTGACCACCAGCGCCTGCAGGCGCTGGTTGGCGCGTGGCATGGCGACGAGGAGATTTCGGCCACGCAATGGGCGCCGGCCGGCAAGGCCACGGCGGAAATCATCGCGGAGCCGGAATTCGACGGCCTGTTCGTGGTGCAGCGCTATCGGCAGAGCCGCGACGGCAAGGCGTCCTTTGCCTCGCACAACGTCTTCGGTTTCGACCAGCCGAACAGCGCCTGCACCATGCATCAGTTCGACACCATGGGCTTTGTGCCGGCGGCGCCGGCTTCCGGTGCCTGGACCGGCAACGAGCTGGCGCTGACGAAGACCTCGCCGCGCGGTGCCGCGCGCGTGACCTACAATTTCGATACCGCCGACAGCTACCGCATGCGCCTTGAGTTCAAGGCGGCCGGCAGTGACGTCTGGCAAGACATGGTGAGCGGCGTCTACCGGCGCGTCTCACCTTCCTCCATCACCCTCTCGTAAAAAGGTTGGGCATGTCCATTCTCGTCGACAAGAACACGAAAATCCTGGTTCAGGGCCTGACCGGCAAGACCGGCACCTTCCACACCGAGCAGGCGCTGGCCTATTACGGCACGCAGATGGTCGGCGGCATCCACCCGAAGAAGGGTGGCGAGACCTGGACCGGCGCCAAGGGCGAGACCCTGCCGATCTTCTCTTCAGTGGCCGAAGGCAAGGAGAGGACCGGTGCCACCGCATCGGTTGTCTATGTGCCGCCGGCAGGTGCTGCCGAAGCAATCATCGAGGCGATCGACGCCGAGGTTCCTCTCATCGTCTGCATCACCGAAGGCATCCCGGTGCTGGACATGGTGCGGGTCAAGGCGCGGCTGGAAAATTCCAGGTCGCGGCTGCTTGGCCCCAACTGCCCCGGCGTCCTGACACCGGAACAGTGCAAGATCGGCATCATGCCCGGCAACATCTTCAAGAAGGGCTCGGTAGGCGTTGTTTCACGCTCGGGAACACTTACCTATGAAGCTGTGTTCCAGACCTCCAATGTTGGCCTCGGCCAGACCACTGCCGTCGGTATCGGCGGCGACCCCGTCAAGGGCACGGAGTTCATCGACGTGCTGGAGATGTTCCTGGCCGACGACGAAACCAAATCGATCATCATGATCGGCGAAATCGGCGGATCGGCCGAAGAGGACGCCGCACAGTTTCTCAAGGACGAAGCCAAACGTGGCCGCAAGAAGCCGATGGCCGGTTTCATCGCCGGCCGCACGGCTCCGGCCGGCCGCACCATGGGTCACGCCGGCGCGGTGATTTCGGGCGGCAAGGGCGGCGCGGAAGACAAGATCGCAGCGATGGAATCGGCAGGCATCCGCGTGTCGCCGTCGCCGGCGCGCCTCGGCACGACGCTGGTCGAAGCGATCAAGGGTTAAGGGAATAAGGGAGTAGGGCAGTAAGGGATTTCCCTACTCCCTACTCCCCTCACAAAGGAGACGGAGCAGAGCTCCGATAAGGCAGATGGCACGACAAGATCAGGCCAACGACCAGTTTTCCCTCACTTCGTTCCTCTATGGCGGCAACGCCGATTACATCGATGCGCTTTATGCCGCCTATGAGGACAATCCGGTATCGGTCGATCCGGAATGGCAGGACTTCTTCGCGGCACTGAAGGATGACGCCGCCGACGTGAAGAAGAACGCCAAGGGCGCCTCCTGGGCGCGCCCTTCCTGGCCACTGGTCGCCAATGGCGAGCTGGTTTCCGCGCTCGACGGCAATTGGGGCCTGGTCGAAAAGACCATCGAGAAGAAGGTCAAGGAAAAGGCAGCCACCAATGGTGTCGCCATCTCCGAGGCCGATGTTCATCAGCAGACCCGCGATTCCGTGCGCGCCATCATGATGATCCGCGCCTTCCGCATGCGCGGCCACCTGCACGCCAATCTCGACCCGCTCGGCATCGCCAACCCGCTTGAGGACTACAACGAGCTGTCGCCCGCCAACTACGGCTTCACCGAGGCCGATTACGACCGGCCGATCTTCCTCGACAACGTGCTGGGCCTCGAGTTCGGTACCATCCGGCAGATGCTGGAGATCCTGACGCGCACCTATTGCTCGACGCTGGGTGTCGAGTTCATGCATATCTCCGACCCTGAGGAAAAAGCCTGGATCCAGGCTCGCATCGAGGGCGCCGACAAGGAGATCACCTTCACCGCCGAAGGCAAGAAGGCGATTCTGCAAAAGCTGATCGAGGCCGAAGGCTTCGAGCAGTTTCTCGACGTCAGGTACAAGGGCACCAAGCGGTTCGGCCTTGATGGTGGTGAGTCGCTGATCCCGGCGCTGGAGCAGATCCTCAAGCGCGGTGGCCAGCTCGGCCTCAAGGAGGTCGTGCTCGGCATGGCCCACCGCGGCCGTCTCAACGTGCTTTCGCAGGTGATGGCGAAGCCGCACCGCGCCATCTTCCACGAATTCAAGGGCGGCTCCTATGCCCCCGACGATGTCGAGGGTTCGGGCGATGTGAAGTATCACCTCGGCGCCTCCTCGGACCGCGAGTTCGACGGCAACAAGGTGCACCTGTCGCTGACCGCCAATCCATCGCATCTGGAAATTGTCGACCCGGTGGTGATGGGCAAGGCCCGCGCCAAGCAGGACCAGCTCGTCGGCCGCGAGCGCGGCGAGATCGTGCCGCTGGCCGAACGCGCCAAGGTCATGCCGCTGCTGCTGCATGGTGACGCCGCCTTTGCTGGCCAGGGCGTGATCGCCGAAATCCTCGGCCTTTCCGGCCTGCGCGGCCATCGCGTCGCCGGCACGCTTCACTTCATCATCAACAACCAGATCGGCTTCACCACGAACCCGCGCTTCTCGCGTTCCTCGCCCTATCCGTCGGATGTGGCGAAGATGATCGAGGCGCCGATCTTCCACGTCAATGGCGACGATCCGGAAGCGGTGGTGTTCGCCGCCAAGGTGGCGACGGAATTCCGCATGAAGTTCCACAAGCCGGTGGTTGTGGACATGTTCTGCTATCGCCGCTTCGGCCACAATGAAGGCGACGAGCCGGCCTTCACCCAGCCGATCATGTACCGCAAGATCCGCACGCAGAAGACCGCCGTGCAGCTCTATGCCGATCGCCTTATCGCCGAAGGTCACCTTGCCCAGGCCGACTTCGACAAGATGAAGGCAGACTGGCGCGCCCATCTGGAAAGCGAATGGGAAGTCGGCCAGGCCTACAAGCCGAACAAGGCAGACTGGCTTGACGGCGCGTGGTCGGGACTGCGCTCGGCCGACCAGCAGGATGAGCTGCGCCGCGGCAAGACTGCCGTGCCGGTCAAGACGCTGAAGGAAATCGGCAAGAAGCTGACCGAGGTGCCGAAGGATTTCGAGGCGCACAAGACCATCGCGCGTTTCCTCGAAAACCGCCGCCAGGCCATCGAAACCGGCGAAGGCATCGACTGGTCGACCGCCGAGGCACTCGCCTTCGGCGCAATCCTGCTCGACGGCAACCCGATCCGTCTGTCCGGCCAGGATTCGGAGCGCGGCACCTTCTCGCAGCGCCACTCCGTGCTCTACGATCAGCGCGACGAGACCCGCTACATCCCGCTCAACAACCTGTCGCCGGCGCAGGCAGGCTACGAGGTCATCAACTCGATGCTCTCGGAAGAGGCCGTGCTCGGTTTCGAATATGGCTACTCGCTGGCCGATCCGAAGGCGCTCACCTTGTGGGAAGCCCAGTTCGGCGACTTCGCCAACGGCGCACAGGTGGTGTTCGACCAGTTCATCTCGTCGGGCGAGCGCAAGTGGCTGCGCATGTCCGGCCTCGTCTGCCTGCTGCCGCACGGCTATGAAGGCCAGGGTCCGGAACACTCATCGGCACGCCTCGAGCGCTTCCTGCAGCTCTGCGCAGAAGACAACATGCAAGTCGCCAACTGCACGACGCCGGCGAACTACTTCCACATCCTGCGCCGACAGCTGAAGCGCGACTTCCGCAAGCCGCTGATCCTGATGACGCCGAAGTCGCTGCTGCGCCACAAGCGCGCGGTGTCGACCATCGCCGAGCTGTCGGGCGAAAGCTCGTTCCACCGCCTGCTGTGGGACGATGCCCAGCTGCTGCAGAACCAGGCGATCAAGCTGGTCAAGGATTCGAAGATCCGCCGCGTCGTTCTGTGCACCGGCAAGGTCTATTACGACCTCTACGAGGAACGCGAGAAGCGCGGCATCGACGACATCTACCTGCTGCGTGTCGAGCAGCTTTATCCATTCCCGGCCAAGGCGTTGATCACCGAGCTGTCCCGTTTCCGCAATGCGGAGATGGTGTGGTGTCAGGAAGAGCCCAAGAATATGGGTGCCTGGTCGTTCATCGACCCGTATCTGGAATGGGTGCTCGCTCACATCGACGCCAAGCACCAGCGCGTGCGCTACACCGGCCGTCCGGCTGCCGCTTCGCCGGCCACCGGCCTGATGTCGAAGCATCTGGCGCAGCTGGCTGCCCTTCTCGAAGACGCGCTCGGCGGATAAGCAGAGCATGATCCCGAAAAGTGGGAACCGGTTTTCGGAAAAAGATCATGCTGGAATAAAGAGTTAGATCGGAATGAAGATTCGTCCAAACGGCATTCCGATCTGACATACCGAACCCAACCGACAACAACGGACAGGCACATGGCTACCGAAATCAAAGTCCCGACACTCGGCGAGTCGGTCACCGAAGCAACCATCGGCAAGTGGTTCAAGAAGGTCGGCGATGCCATTGCCGCCGACGAACCGCTGGTCGAGCTGGAAACCGACAAGGTGACGGTAGAAGTGCCGGCTCCCGCTGCCGGCACGCTGGTGGAGATCACCGTGAAGGAAGGCGAGACGGTCGGCGTCGGCGCTCTGCTTGGTACGATCGGCGCTGGCGCAGGCGCTCCCGCCACCAAGCCGGAGGCAGTTGCCCAGGCTTCGGCACCAACCGCTGCCTCGACCGTCAAGGAAGCCGCCGCCCAGAGCAATCAGGTTGCCGGCGAAGGCCCGATCGAAGCACGCACCATGCCGCCCGCACCGAGTGCCGCCAAGCTGCTCGCCGAGAGCAACATCGCTGTCGACCAGGTGTCGGGTTCCGGCAAGCGCGGCCAGGTGCTGAAGGGCGATGTGCTCGACGCCATTGCAAAGGGGGCGCCGTCGCAGCCCGTTGAGACACCGAAGGTGCCCGCGGCTCCGCGCGCGCCATCGGCCGAAGGCGATGCGGTGCGCGAAGAACGCGTGCGCATGACCAAGCTGCGCCAGACCATCGCGCGCCGCCTCAAGGATGCGCAGTCGACCGCCGCAATGCTGACCACCTTCAACGAGGTGGACATGAAGGCGGTGATGGACCTTCGCGCCAAGTACAAGGACATCTTCGAGAAGAAGCATGGCGTGAAGCTCGGCTTCATGGGCTTCTTCACCAAGGCCGTGACCCATGCGTTGAAGGAAATCCCGGCCGTCAACGCCGAGATCGATGGCACCGACATCATCTACAAGAACTACGCTCACATCGGCGTGGCCGTCGGCACCGACAAGGGCCTCGTCGTGCCGGTTGTGCGTGACGCGGACGCCATGTCGATCGCCGAGATCGAGAAGGAAATCGGCCGCCTCGGCATTGCCGCGCGCGACGGCAAGCTTTCAGTCGCCGACATGCAGGGTGGCACGTTCACGATTTCGAACGGTGGCGTATACGGATCACTGATGTCGACGCCGATCCTGAACGCGCCGCAGTCGGGCATCCTCGGCATGCACAAGATCCAGGAACGGCCGATGGTGGTCGGCGGGCAGATCGTCATCCGTCCGATGATGTATCTGGCGCTCTCCTATGATCACCGCATCGTCGACGGCAAGGAAGCCGTCACCTTCCTGGTGCGCGTCAAGGAAAGCCTGGAGGATCCGGAACGTCTCGTTCTGGATCTGTAAGGCCTCCATTTGCTGCTCAGGGATTTTCTTCGTGGCCGGTCGAAATGACCGGCCGGCAAACGACTTTCGCTTGTAACTGAACGTAGCGGGGCGCGATGCGCCTCTCGACAAAAGGGGACAAGGAATATGGAAGCTGCAGCAGCATCGACGGAAGCCCAGGTTCTCGGCTGGAGCGCGGCGCTCCTGCTCATTCAGGTCATCGCCCAGGCTTCGGCTATCGGAGATCTCGGCCCGAAATATCTGTTCAGCGCACGCGACGAGGGGCGCGCTTCGAAAAGTGTGCTGGCCGGACGCCTGCTGCGTGCCTTGTACAATCTGCTCGAAACCTACCCGGCCTTCATCGCTCTGGTTTTGGCCCTTGCGCTTACCGGCAAGACCGGCGGCATTGCTGCCACTGGCGCAGTACTTTGGATCGCGGCGCGTGTACTTTATGTCGTCTTGTATGCCACCGGAGTGCCGGTTCTGCGCACCATCGTCTGGATCGCGTCCGTTGTCGGTCTGGTGATGATGCTGGTCAGGCTGATAGCCTCGTAGGACAGGCTAGTCACAGGAGGAATGATGGAAGCAGCAGCGTCGACCGAAATCTGGGTACTCGGCTGGAGCGTCGTCTTCCTCCTCGTCCATATCCTGGTCCAGGCCCTGTCACTCGACCTGTCGAGTGATCTCGGCCTGAAATATCTGCTCGGCCCGCGCGATCAGCCGAAGGAACCGGGAAATGTTCTACCTGGTCGGCTGAAGCGCGCGCTCGGCAACTTTCTGGAGACCTATCCGGCCTTTGTCGGCCTCGCGCTGGCGCTGGCGATCACCGGCAAGACCGGCGGCCTCGGCGCGACCGGTGCATGGCTCTGGTTTGTTGCACGCATCGTGTATGTATTCCTCTACGCGGCCGGCGTGCCGGTTCTGCGCACACTGGTCTGGTTTGTCTCCCTCCTCGGCCTCGCGCTGATGGTGGTCAGGCTGATGGCCTAGACCGGCCATAACAAGGGCTTCGATCGATGCATTATGTCTATGAGTTTCTCGGCCTGATGGCGGTCTTTTCGGTGCTGGTGGTTTCGCCCGGCGCCGATTTCCTGCTCGTGGTGCGCCAGAGCCTGGTGCATGGCCGCCGCGCGGCCATCGTCACCAGTTTCGGCATCGGCGCCTCGCTGCTGTTCCACATCGGCTACACCATCCTCGGCATCGGCATCATCGTCGCGCAGTCGCTGTTCCTGTTCGGACTGCTGAAATGGGCAGGTGCCGCCTATCTGGTCTATCTCGGCTGGAAGTCGCTGCGTGCCGACGCCTTCGAGATGCCGGACGAAAAGACGAAATCGCAAGCCGCACCGGCCGCCCCGCCTTCGATGCTGCGCCTGTTTCTGCTCGGCTTCGCCACGAATGCGCTGAACCCCAAGCCGGTGCTGTTCTTCCTGTCGCTGTTCACGGCCCTGGTCAGCCACGACACTCCGGCCTCGGTCCAGGCTATCTACGGCCTGCTGATGGCGGCGACCCTGATCCTGTGGTTCGTCGGCGTCTCGACCTTCTTCACGGTCACCTCCGTGCGCGAACGCTTCGTGGCCTGGGGCCGCTGGTTCAATCGGGTCACTGGCGTGATCTTCATCGGACTCGGCGTGCGCCTGGCAACGCAGCAGGCGAACTGAGCCATATGCGACTACAGGCCCTGATCTCTTCCCTGGCTCTTTTTGCTGCCTCGCCGGCGCTGGCGGCATGCCCGATCGAGCTTGCCGTTTATGGCGAACGCGAACAGGTGGCGGAGATCGATTTCCGGCCGACCATGGGCTCGGCCACGACCACGAACAGCTTCAAGATGCTGCTGGGCAAGGATGTCGTACTGGATGGCGTGGTGTTGTGGAGCAGCGATGCAGCGCGCCCGCACGCTACCCTTATGCATCAGTGCCCGGAAGGCGACGTCACCGGCGAGGAGCTCGCGGCCTGCACAGTCTGGGAGGGAGTGATCTACACGGCGGATGCCGCCGGTGCTGTCGATCTTCTGCCCAACGAGCACAAGGACGCACCCGGAACACTGATCTTCCCGGATCTTGCCGGACAACTCAGCCGCTCCGCCATCAAGGACAAGCTGCCCAAGCTGCCCTGGGATGTCTTTGCGTTGAAGGGATGCCAGGAATGACCACTTCCGGAAGAGCCTTGCTTGTCACCGGCGGCAGCCGCGGCATTGGCGCGGCCGTGTGCCGGCTGGCGGCCAGGGCCGGTTATCGCGTCGCGGTGAACTATGCCTCGAATGAAGCAGCAGCCGCGGCGCTGGTGGCCGAAATCAAGGCTGGCGGCGGCGAGGCCTTTGCCGTCAAGGGCGATGTCGGCAACGAAGCCGACGTGCTCGCGATGTTTGCGGCCGTCGACAGGACCTTCGGCGGGCTCGACACCTTCGTCAACAATGCAGGTGTCGTCGACCGCAAGGCGCGTGTCGACGAGATGAGCGTTGAACGGCTGGAGCGCATGATGCGCATCAACGTCGTCGGCTCGATCCTCTGCGCCCGCGAGGCCGTCAAGCGCATGTCGACGCTGCGCGGCGGCAAGGGCGGTTCGATCGTCAACCTCTCCTCGGCCGCGGCGACGCTTGGCTCGCCCGGCGAATATGTCGATTACGCCGCGTCCAAGGGCGCCATCGACACCTTCACCATCGGGCTTGCCCGCGAAGTGGCCAATGAAGGTGTGCGCGTCAATGCCGTGCGCCCAGGCATCATCGATACCGAAATCCACGCCTCCGGCGGTCAGCCGGGACGGGTCGCGGCGATCCGCGACACCGTGCCGATGAAACGCGAAGGCAAGGCAGAGGAAGTCGCCCACGCCGTGCTCTGGCTTTTGTCGGACGAGGCATCATATACGACGGGCTCCATTGTGAACGTAAGCGGCGGCCGCTGACCGCCAGGCAGGAAGGACAAGATCATGGCTTATGACGTCGTCGTTATCGGATCTGGCCCCGGCGGCTATGTGTGCGCCATCAAGGCCGCACAGCTCGGCCTGAAGACGGCCGTGGTCGAGAAGCGCGAGACCTATGGCGGCACCTGCCTCAACATCGGCTGCATCCCCTCCAAGGCGCTGTTGCATGCCTCCGAAATGCTGGCCGAAGCACAGCATTCCTTCGACACGCTCGGCGTTGAGGTCGGCACGCCGAAGCTCAACCTGAAGAAGATGCTGGCGCACAAGGACGCGACCGTCGCCTCCAACGTCAACGGCGTCGCCTTCCTGTTCAAGAAGAACAAGATCGATGCCTTCCGCGGCACCGGCAAGATCGTGTCGGCCGGCAAGGTCTCCGTCACCGGCGAAGACGGCAAGGTCCAGGAGATCGAGGCGAAGAACATTGTCATCGCTACCGGTTCGGACGTCGCCGGCATCCCCGGCGTGAAAGTCGACATCGACGAGAAAGTGATCATTTCTTCCACCGGCGCGCTGTCGCTGGAAAAGGTGCCGGGTCACCTCGTCGTGGTTGGCGGCGGCGTCATCGGGCTGGAGCTTGGTTCGGTCTGGGCGCGCCTTGGCGCCAAGGTCACGGTCGTCGAATATCTCGACAGCATTCTCGGCGGCATGGATGGCGAAGTGTCCAAGCAGTTCCAGCGCATGCTGGCCAAGCAGGGTCTCGACTTCAAGCTCGGCGCCAAGGTGACGGCTGTCGCTCAGGCCAAGAAGGGCGCGACCGTGACCTTCGAGCCGGTCAAGGGTGGTGCCGCAGAAACCATCGAAGCCGATGCGGTGCTGATCGCCACCGGTCGCCGGCCCTACACCGACGCGCTCGGCCTCAAGGAGGCCGGCGTGGACGTGGACGAGCGCGGCCGCGTCAAGACCGACGCGCATCTGCGCACAAATGTGCCGGGCATCTACGCGATCGGCGACGTGGTGGCTGGCCCGATGCTGGCGCACAAGGCAGAGGACGAGGGTGTCGCCGTGGCCGAGACCATTGCCGGCCAGGCCGGCCATGTGAACTATGACGTCATTCCGAGCGTGGTCTACACCAGCCCTGAGGTGGCTTCTGTCGGCAAGACCGAAGAGGAGCTGAAGAAGGCGGGTGTCGACTACAAGGTCGGCAAGTTCCCGTTCACGGCCAACGGCCGCGCGCGCGCCATGCTGCATACCGACGGTTTGGTGAAGGTCCTGGCCGACAAGGCTACCGACCGCGTGCTTGGGGTGCACATCCTGGGCTTCGGCGCCGGCGAGATGATCCACGAGGCGACGGTGCTGATGGAATTCGGCGGCTCGTCGGAAGATCTCGCCCGTACCTGCCACGCACATCCGACCATGTCGGAGGCGGTCAAGGAAGCCGCGCTCGCCACCTTCTTCAAACCGATCCATCTTTAGATGGCTGGGGGCGGCCCTCCATCGCGGCGCTCTCACCCAGAGCGTTTCCGTTTTTAACGGAAACGCGGAAACGCTCTCACTTTTTGCTTTTTCGCAATTCCTGACGGAAAACCGCTACGCACTTTTACCGGAGTTGCTCCAGTCAAACGAAAAACGGCCCGCCGAAAGGCGGGCCGTTCTGTTTCATGACGCTGCCGGTTATTGGGCCGGAGCAGCTGGAGCCGGGTTTGCCGGAGCCGGAGTGGCCGGGGCAGGCTCTGCAGGCTTCGCGGGTTCGGCAGGCTTGGCCGGTTCGGCCGCGGGTGCTGCCGGAGCCGGAGCCGGTGTGCTGGCCGCCGGAGCTTCGGCTGGCGCCGGATGCTCACCACCGCTACGGCCGAAGACGAAATACGCGACGACGGCCAGAACGACGATAACGAGTGCGATCAGCCAGCCGCTGCCGCCACCACCAGAGCTTGGAGAGCTGTTGGATGAATCCGCCATGGAAGTCCTCCTGGGAGAAAGTTATCAATCAACGCCAATCGACGCGCAACGCGTGATTGTGTGTCGAATCTAGAAGCCGCAAGGCGTCAAAACAACGACAGTGACGCTAAAATCAGCAAATCGCCCAGCTTTTTTGCTTTCAGACAGGGTAAAATCGAGAGATCGAAATCTATAGCCGGCTCTTTACTGGTGAAAATCGTATCACCAGCACCAATCGCGGCTCCTCGACAGCGACATTTGGTCAGCTGATTCTGCGGCTGCAGCGATGCTACAGTTGAAGTACGCTCCGTACCCGTAGGAACCTCGGAGCAGCAGGAGATGGCTACATGCACGATCTCTCCAGACATCAAAACATCCTGCCGGCAGCGCAGTTCTTCGACCGGTATTCGATCGAGATCGATGGCCAGAACCTCGACGCGCGCACCGCGGCGGAACGTGTCATGCTGCGCCGGCCCGGCTGGATCCGCGGGCTGATGGCCTTGCGCAACCTCATGGTCCGGCCGTTCGGTCTGAAGGCAGGGCCTACCGACATCCCGGCCGGTCAGGAACAGATCGGTTTCTTTCCCTTGATCGACGAAAGTCCGTCAACCGTCGTTCTGGGCCTGGACGACCGGCATCTCGATTTCCGGCTGCTGGTCGAAGTGGACGAGCTCGGCGGCGGCCGGCAGTCGATCAGTGCAACGACTTTCGTTGCCACGCACAATCTGCTCGGCCGTGCCTATCTGGCGATCGTCATGCCGTTCCACCGCGTCATCGTGCCGGCAATGCTGTCGCGGGTTCCCTGAGAGCCGTCAGTCGACGGCAGTGACAGTATATCCCGCCTTGCGGAAATGCTCGACCAGCCCGTCGGCCCCGGGCAGATGCAATGCGCCGACTGCCATGAAGGTGCCTCCCTTGGCCAGGATCGGAAGCGCGCGTTCGGTCATGGTCTTGTTGCGTTTGGTGATCATAGCTTCCTCGAAGGCCGCGTAGCCCTCTTCGTCTTCTGCCGCTTCGGGTAGTGCTACCCGAAACAGCGGCCAGATCATACCGATGTCGCCGCGCTGGTAGAGGACGATCATCGTTTCCGACACATCGTTGATCCTGTCGCCCAGCTTCAGCGTCTCGAGCAATCCTTTGACATGCTGTTCCATCGGCAACGAGGCCATGGCACGCAATTGGTCCGCCGCTGTCTCCAGCCCTTCCAGATCCTTGCCCGCCGCCTTGGCCTGTTCGGCCAGATTGACGTCGAGCACCGGCTTTCCTTCATTCTTGCGTGCCATCTCGCATGCAGGCAGTGAAACCATCGCCGACAGCATCCATGGTTTCATCTTGGCAACGGAAGCCGCAGGGATGCCTCGCGCATCCAGGCCCTTGTCGAGAACCTTGATATCGTCCGGCGACAGGAACGCACTCAGCGTCTTGCCATCGGTGAACATCATCAGATCGGGTTCCTTGGCCAGCGCTGCCATCATCTTGCCCTGGTCGAGCACATCGGTGGTTTCGATGATCACCGTATCGGCACCGTCGAAGGCCTTCTGTGCGGCCGGTGGCAAGATCACCACACGCGGGTCGGTCATATGCATGGTGCCGAACAGCCAGGACGGCTTTTCGCCGGCCTTTTCGAGCTTCCAAAGCAAGCCCTTGCCGTTTGGTACAGCCGCCGCTTCCTTTTCGATTGCGGCATAGGCAGCCGGATCGCTCTTCTGCAGGCCGGCAAGCATATCGGCGCCGCTGCAGGTCACCGCCTCGGCATGCGCGCGGCTGGAGGCGAGCAGCGCCGCCGTCACGAAGGACAGGAACAGAAGCACGTTGATCGCCGCAAGCAGCTTCAGCGAAAGGTGCGCGATACGGTCGGCTTTTGTCGGAGCAAGTATCATGGCAATCGTTCTAGGCGCCAAAGGCGGCAAAACGGTTAACCGGGCGATGAAAATTGTCACCGCCTCGGATGCAGTCGCGCTCAGGCGCGAGGATGCGCCGCCTCGTAGATGTCGAGCAATCTCGCTGTATCGACACCGGTGTAGATTTGGGTCGTCGACAGGCTGGCATGGCCCAGCAGTTCCTGGATGGTGCGCAGGTCGCCACCACGTCCCAGCAGATGTGTCGCGAAGGAATGACGCAGCGCATGAGGCGTTGCGGTCTCCGGCAGGTTCAGCGCCGAGCGCAGTTTCACCATCTCGCGCTGGATGATCGCCGCATTGAGCGGCCCGCCGCGAGCCCCGCGAAACAGCGGTCCGTCAGCACCGAGGTGATAGGGACAGAGCCGGCGATATTCGGCAATCGCCTGGAATGCCACCGGCAACACCGGCACCAACCGTACCTTGCCGCCCTTGCCGGTCACACGCAGCACCGTCTCCGACGCATGCACAAGCTCACTCCCGGTCAGCCCAAGCGCCTCGGAAATACGCAGGCCCGAACCATAGAGCAAAGTCAGGACGGCAGCGTTGCGGGCTGCCATCCACGGCTCCTCCGCCATTTGCTCGCCGGTCGAGACGACACGTCGCGCATCCGCCGCCGTCAGAGGCTTCGGAAGCGACTTTGGCTGCTTCGGCGCGCGCAGCGCTGCCGCACCGGCGGCGTTCGCCAACCCGCGACGCTCAAGGAACCGCAGCAGCGAGCGCACGCCGGCAAGGCCGCGCCCCAAAGTGCGGGCGCCGGCACCCTCGTTGCGGCGCTGGGCGAGAAAACCGCGCAGGTCTGCGGGGCGTAGCGCGGCAATATCGGCAATGCCGGCGGGACCGCCGACATGGCCGGTCAGGAACTGCAGGAACTGGCGCGTGTCACGCTCATAGGCCTCCACTGTCAATGCCGACAGCCGGCGCTCGCCGGCCAGCGCCCTCAGCCAGCTTTCGCGGGCGGCCTGGAGGTCCGGCTTGGCGGCGATGAGGAATTCCTGCATTGGCAGAGCGGGCCCTGTTGACTAGAACACCTGATAAACCTCCATCGGGAGGCGGTGCTCAAGATCAGCATTTGCCTTTCAGGTTACCAAGCGATGAAGCCCGGCCGATGACCAAACCAAAAAATCCTGTCCAGATGGCCGTGATCGGCGCTCCCCACGGCATCAAGGGCGAGCTGCGCGTAAAAACCTTCACCGGCGATCCGCTGGCGCTTGCCGATTATGGTGCGCTTTATTCGAAGGATGGTCGCGCCTTCGAGATCAACGACATCCGCCCTGCCGGCAATGTCGTGGTGGTGCGTTTCAAAGGCGTCAACGACCGCTCCGCCGCCGAAACGCTGACCAATGTCGAGCTCTTCATCGACCGCTCGGCTCTGCCCGACGATGGCGACGAGGACGAATTCTACCATACCGACCTGATGGGTCTCGCCGTGAAGGACGATACCGGCGCCATCATTGGAAAAATCGTGTCGGTGCAGAATTTTGGCGGCGGCGATATCCTCGATATCATGCTCGGCTCGCGCAAGGGCGTGCTCATCCCGTTCACCCAGGCAGCCGTTCCCGAGGTTTCAGTCTCTGGCGGCTTCGTGCGCATCGATCCGATCGCGGCCGGCCTGGTCGAGGATGAAGACGGTGACGGCGAGCCCGACAGCGAGACTGGGCCTGGCCATGACGGCTTCGATGCGAAGCGCCGGCCGCGCGGTCCGAAGGACGCCGGGGGCAACCGGTGAGTTTTTCAGCGTCGGTTCTTACTCTCTACCCGGAGATGTTCCCGGGCGCGCTCGGTCTCTCGCTGGCCGGTCGGGCGATGGAGCGCGGTGACTGGTCCCTGCAGCCGATCCAGATCCGCGACTTCGCTTTTGACAGGCACCGCACCGTCGATGATTCGCCGGCCGGTGGTGGCGCCGGCATGGTGATGCGTGCCGACGTGCTGGCGCGCGCCATCGATCATGCCGCGCCTGACGGCGATCCACGCCCGAAGCTGCTGATGAGCCCACGCGGCAAGCCGCTGACGCAGGCGCGTGTGCGCGAGCTGGCAGCGGGACCGGGGGTCGTCATCCTGTGCGGCCGCTTCGAAGGCGTCGACCAGCGCGTAATCGAGGCACGCGCGCTGGAAGAGGTTTCGATCGGCGATTTCATCCTGTCCGGCGGTGAGCCGGCAGCGCTGGTTCTGCTCGACGCCGTCGTTCGACTTCTGCCGGGCGTCATGGGCAATGAACGCTCCGGCGAGGAAGAGAGTTTCGAGAACGGCCTGCTTGAACATCCGCATTACACGCGGCCGCAGGATTTCGAGGGCAGACCCATTCCCGAGGTGCTGGTTTCTGGAAACCACGCCAGGATCGCCGCATGGCGGCACGAACAGGCAGCAGAGCTGACGGCAGAACGCAGGCCGGATCTGCTGGCGGAGAAACTCGGCTAGAGCAATTCCAGCAAAAGTGTACGCGGTTTTGCGTCCGGAATGTGTAAAAACAAAAAGATAGAGCGGTTTCCGGTGATTCGAAGAAACCGGAAATGCTCTAGGCTTTCAGGAAATAATACGCCGCCAGGAACAGCCCCACGGCGATGACGAAGCCACGCACCGCGTTCTGCGGCACCCGCTTGGCAATCCAGACGCCGACATAACCGCCGACCGCAACGGCCGGGATCATGACGATTGCCTGAGGCCAGGAGACCACGCCGCCCGATACGAAGATCAGGATGGCAACGGCGGCAATGACGATGGAGAACATGTTCTTCAGCGCATTGAGGCGGTGGTAGTCGCCGCTCTGGGTCAGGCCGAGTGTCGCCAGCATCATCACGCCCATGCCGGCACCGAAAAAGCCGCCATAGATGGCGGTGGCGAACTGCATGAGAGCACCCGGCACGATGCCGACGGCAGCCGGCTGACCTGGCTTCGGTTTCGGCTTGAGCCATGGTCCGGCTGCGAACAATGCGGTGGCCGCGATCAGCAGCCAGGGCACCATGACGCGGAAGGACGGGTTGTCGAGTGCGAGCAGGAGCAGTGCGCCACCCAGCGCGCCGATGGCCGAGACGATGCAGAGCAGCAGGGCGCTGCGCCAGATGGCGCGGATGTCGTTCCAATAGGCCAGCGTCGAGGTGATGTAGCCAGGAAACTGCGTGATCGAGGACGTGGCATTGGCCGAGATCGGCGGAATGCCCAGCACGCTCATCGCCCCGAAAGTAAGGAATGTGCCACCACCGGCAACGGCGTTGACGATGCCGGACAACAGGCCGGCGACAAACAGAATGGCGGCGTCGATGAACGTCAAGGCTGGCCCAGTCGAATGCGTGTTCAGCAGGTTTAGGGGCGCCGCCGCCCGCACGCAAGCAAACTCAGGCCTTGCTCATCAGTTCCAGCAAGGCTTCCGCCGTCGCTTTCGGTGCCTCCTGTGGAATGTTGTGCCCGACACCCGGCAGGATCCGGCGGTCGAACGGACCGGAGAACTGGTGGCCGTCCTCCTCATCGGGTGGACCGACGCCGTCGTCGGCGCCACACAGCGAGATTGTCGGCACCGAAATCGGCGGCTGCTTCTCCAGCCGGTCTTCGATCGCCTGAAGTACCGGGTCACCGGGCGCATAACCATAACGATGCCGATAGGAGTGGATGACGATGTCGACGAAATCGGGGTTGTGAAAAGACGCCACGCTACGCGCGAAATCGCCGTCACTGAAACGCCAGGTCGGCGACCACAGCTTCCACAACAGCCGGGTCAGCGCCTCGCGGTTTTCAGTCAGTCCGCGCACGCCCCGCGCCGAATGGAAATAATACTGATACCAGTAGCGATACTCGTCCTCGGGTGATGCCGGTTTCACAGAAGCCGGAATGTTCTGGATGTTGTAGCCGTCACCGGTTACCAGGCAGCGTGCCCGTTCCGGTCTCAGGGCGGCGGCGATGCACGCGGCGCGACCGCCCCAGTCATAACCGGCGAGCGCGGCCCTTTCGATCGACAGCGTATCCATCAGGTCGATGAGGTCCTGTGCGAGCGCAGCCTGCTGGCCCGACCGCATCGAACCGTCCGAGCGGAAGCGCGTCGGCCCGTAGCCGCGCAGATAAGGCACGATGACGCGGTGCCCATGCGCCGTCAGCAACGGCCAGACCTCATCATAACCGCGCGGATCGTAGGGAAAGCCGTGCAGCAGGATGATTGGATCACCATCTGGCTCGCCATGATCCTCATAAGCGATGTCGAGCACTGCAGTACGTGCGAAACGAATGGGATAGGGTTCGGTCATGGGCGGAGCTTCCCTTTGGGCCATCTTTCTGGCATTGAGAGCCGGCCTGACCAAGCAGCCACGGTAAAAAATACCGTTGGACAGGTGACAAACGCGCGAAATAGCGCTATGTGCCGCGCCGAACCGGACAAGTATCGTCCGGACCCGTCAACTATGGCGGTGTAGTCGCCCCTGCCGGACGTCCTCGGATGGAAGGCATAGCCGAGCGGTCAGAACGACTGCAAGGCAAGTGCAGGGCGCTCTGACTGTCGGAAGAACAAGAAGTGGATTTTTGAGATGGATATTCTCCGTCAGCTCGAGGCCGAACAGGCCGCTAAGATCGAAGCCAAGCGCAAGCTGCCCGAATTCCAGCCCGGCGACACCGTGCGCGTGCAGGTGCGCGTCACCGAAGGCACCCGCACCCGCGTGCAGGCCTATGAGGGCGTCGTGATTGCCCGTTCCGGCTCCGGCTTCCAGGAAAATTTCACCGTCCGCAAGATTTCCTACGGCGAAGGCGTGGAGCGCGTGTTCCCGGTCTACTCGCCGATGGTCGAAGCGGTCGAGATCGTCCGCCGCGGTAAGGTTCGCCGCGCCAAGCTCTATTACCTGCGCGATCGTCGCGGCAAGTCGGCTCGTATCTCCGAGAACACCGGCGTGCGCGCCCGCAAGCTGAACGACGAGGAGCGTGAAGCGCTCGCCGCCGAGAAAGCCCGGATCGAAGCCGAGAAGGTTGCCGCTGCCGAGGCGCTGGCCGCAGAGAAGGCCGCCCAGGAAGCAGCCGAGAAGAAGGCTGCCGCCGAGGCCGCTGCTGCGGAAACCGCCGCTGCCGAATAAGATCTTCGGATCCTGCTGATTCTGGAAAGGCGGCTTCGGCCGCCTTTTTCATTTCTTGCTGCTGTTTGGCCAAAGGCGAACTTTTGCAGGCGCCGCTGCGGCCTATGAATGCAGTTGCGAAACTCCATCCGCGATTGCACCTTGGCGGAAACCCAATCCGTGTCGAGGCCGATCTCCGAATGAGCGTTCCAAACGGTCGAGCTCCGTCCATGCCCTGGCTGTTGATTGCCGAGGGCGCCTCCACCGACGCTGAAGCCCTCTATAGAGAAGGGGAGCATGAGAAAGCGCTGGCGATCTGGCGATCTCTTGCCGACGAGGGCGATGCTCCCGCTCAAAACAACCTGGGTGTCATGTACGCCCGAGGGGAGGGCGTTGCGCGAAATCTGGCTGCAGGGGTCGATTGGGTTGGCTTGAGCGCACGGCAGGATCTGGCGACGGCACAATACAATATTGGTTTCATGACCGCCCAGGGTGCCGGGGTAAGCCCCGACAAGCCGCTGGCCGCCCAATGGATGCGGAAGGCAGCTCAGCAGGGACATGCGCCGGCCCAAAGCACTTTGGGCATGCTGTACCTTCTCGGGGATGGAGTTGGCGAAGACGCCGCCGAAGCCACGAGGTGGCTGCTTGAGGCGGCAAATCAGGGCGAGGCGAAAGCGCAGTATCTGCTGGGCGCGATCTACGAGGAAGGGCTTGGCTGCGACGTCGATTTGACGGGTGCCTTCAAATGGTATCATCAGGCGGCCCTTCAAGGTCACAGGCAAGCCGCGGAGAAGCTTCTCGAGCTTTGCGCTCGGGATCCGGATCTCCGGGTACCGGCTTTGGATTTGCTTGATCGGAACTGATCCGGCGATACGCCGGCAGATGCAGCAGTGACGCCTCCTGCGTCTGACAACGAGATTCAGGTTGACTCCATTTATTTTGCACACTAATTGTTTGTGCACAAATTAAATGGAGATGACGATGTCTGCTTTGTATTCCACCGAAGCCCGTGCCGTTGGCGGCCGCGCCGGCCATGTGCAGTCCCCTGACGGCCTGCTCAGCCTCGACCTGGCCATGCCGAAGGAACTGGGTGGCAAGGGCGGCGCCACCAATCCCGAGCAGCTCTTTGCTGCCGGCTATTCCGCTTGTTTCGAAAGCGCCATGCGTTTCGTTGCCGGCAAGCAGAAGCTGCCGCTGGCGGATGCCGCGGTGACGGCAAAGATCGACCTTCTGCCGAATGGAGAGGGCGGTTTCCGGCTCGGTGCCGAGCTCATCGCCGAGACCAAAGGCCTGGATCAGGCATCGGCGGAAGCGTTGGTTGCTGCCGCACACAAGGTCTGCCCTTATTCCAATGCGCTCAAGGGCAATGTAGACGTCGCTCTTTCGGTGAAGGCGGGATGACCCTTTCGGACACGACCACGCAAAAAACGGATACGAGCCGGGTGCAGACGCCCCGGCTCGATCGTCAACTGTGCTTTGCGCTCTATTCGGCCAGCGGGCTGATGACGAAGCTCTACCGTCCGCTGCTGGCGCCGCTTGGGCTGACCTATCCGCAATATCTCACCATGCTGGCATTGTGGGAAAAGGCGCCGCGCACGGTCGGCGAACTCGGCGATACACTTGGCCTCGACCCGGCCACGCTGACGCCGCTGCTGAAGCGCATGGAAGTGGGCGGGCTGATCAGCCGCCGCCGCGACCCTGCCGACGAGCGGCGCGTGCTGGTGCAGCCGACCGCCGAGGGTGAAGCGCTGCGCGCTGCAGCCATCGGCATCCAGGAGGCCCTCGGCTGCCAGCTGCCGCTCGAACCGGCGGAACTGGCCGGGCTGCGCGATACACTGAACAGGTTGAGCAGCCAGTTGCGCGCTGCGGAAATCGAAGCCGTTTTGGCCGAGCCGCCTGACGGAAACGAGCGATAACCCACCGCAATCATGCCCCGCCAGCGTCATCGAATTGCACTTTCCTGGCGTGTAGCGCAATATCGTGCCTTGCAAGAGCCCGATAGAAAGCTAATGTCGGCGCGCAATTGATTGGACCGCCAACGGGGTGTGGGCTCGGTCCTCGTTTCTCGAGGGATATATCATGATCAGATCGAAACTCGTGCTGGCCGCGATTGCTGCCTGCCTTCTCGCGCCGATTGCCGCCGCTGCCCAGACCTTGCCGGACCTTGCCGGCAAGAAGGTCGTGGTGGTGACGGAAAACGCCTACCCGCCACTGCAGTTCGTCGACCCCAAGTCGGGCAAGCAGATCGGCTGGGAATACGATTTCATGAACGAAATCGCCAAACGGCTGAATTTCAAGGTCGAATACCAGAACACCTCCTGGGATGCGATGATCCAGTCGGTGGCCGACAAGCAGTACGACATCGGCATGACCGGCATCACCATCAACGACGAGCGCAAGGCCAAGGTCGATTTCTCCGATCCCTACATGCGCAACGAGCAGTTCATGCTGGTGCGCGGCGATGAGGGCCGCTTCAACGACGCCAAGAGCTTCGGTGCCTTCAAGGATGGCCTGATCGGCGCGCAGCCGGGCACCTCGCCTTTCTACACCGCCGTCTATTCCGTGCTCGACGGCAATGAGCAGAACCCGCGCATCAAGCTGTTCGAGACCTTCGGCGCCACCGTGCAGGCGCTCAAGACAGGCGACGTCGATGTGGTGCTGACCGATTCGACTGCCGGCAAAGGCTATGTCGATGCTTCGGAAGGCAAGCTGAAGCTCGTCGGCGGGCCGCTCGGCACCGAGGATTTCGGTTTCATCTTCGCAAAGGGCTCCGACCTGGTGAAGCCGGTCAATGAAGCGATCGCAGCCATCAAGGCCGACGGCACTATCGATGCGCTGAACAAGAAGTGGTTCCTCGACTACAAGGTCGGCCAGTAAGCAATCGCTTCGGATGAGATCAGCCGGCGCCATACCGACTGGCGCCGGCATGATCGATCACATAGCGCCAGGAGCCGTCTGCCTGTTTGCGGATGATTTCGGCGGTAAAGCCGGAATAGAAGACGATGCCTTTCCCGTCGCTCAGCGTGAAATCGGCACGCAGCAGCGCCAGGTCTCCGTGCGCCACGCAGAACGTGTTGTTCGACACCATCGTACCGGGCAATTTGATCAGCTTCTGCAATTCCGCGGCGATCGCCGCCTTGCCGGTGAGAGCGACTCCACTCGCATCCACCAGCAACTGCGCATCGTCTTCATAGAGCGAAAGCAGTTCATCGAGATTTCCGGCGTTGCGGGCAGCCGCAAAAGCTCCATTCATCTCAGCCGGCTGATAGACTTTTCTTGACATTGGCTTTCTCCTGTTTCGAGAACAGAACCATGTCGTTTCAGAACTATCCAAACGGGAACCCAGCATGACCGAACCGGCGACGGCCGAAGCCTGCCTGCAAATACCCGCACCGCGACGGCCGGATCTGTGTCCGGTCGAGGATTGGCTGGCTTTCCTCGGTCATCGCTGGAATGCGCTCGTGCTGTGGCACCTATCCGTTGGCGCCAGGCGGCATGGCGAGCTGATGGCCTGCCTGCCCGGCATCACCGCAAAAGTGCTGTCGGAACGGCTGGATGGCCTGATGCAACGGGGACTGATCGAACGCAATGCGGTCTCCACCTTCCCGCGCGGCGTCATCTATACGCTGTCCGAAGGGGGTCGCCAGGTGGTTGCCATTCTCGATCGCTTCGAGGCCCTGCCTTCCTCCTTTCGCGAGCCACGACATTGACCCCGTCCGCGTCTGGCAAACAGGCCAAGGAATTTCCCTGGTGGCTGGCGGTGGCTGTCGCCATCGCTGCGGTTGCGGCGTTTGCGATCGCTACCAGCGACGTCTACGCACAGGTCTTCGCCACCGTCGCCCAAGGTATCGGCATCACCATCTTCGTCGCGCTGGTCGCATTCCTTCTGGCGGCGACGATCGGACTCGGCATCGCGCTGATGGGACTGTCGGGGTCGATCTGGCTGCGACAGGCTGCGCGCTTCTATGTCGAGATCATGCGCGGCATTCCGGTGCTCGTGCTTCTGTTCTGGATCGCCTTCGCTGGCGTACCTGCCTTCGTCGCGGGCTGGAACTTCATCACCTTGCCGCTGCAGCAGGCCGGCTACATGGACGCACTGCTGGTGCGCGAGGTCTCGCTGCTGTGGCGCGCCATCATCGCGCTTGCCTTCGGTTACTCGCCGTTCATCGCCGAGATTTTTCGCGCCGGCATCCAGTCGGTCGACATCGGTCAGGTCGAGGCTGCCAAGGCGCTCGGCTTGAGCCGCGGCCAGCGTTTCAGGTTCATCGTCATGCCCCAGGCGATCAGGGTCATTCTGCCGCCGCTCGGCAACGACTTCATCGCCATCACCAAGGATTCCTCGCTGGTCTCGGTGCTCGGCGTCGCCGACATCACCCAGATGGGCAAGATCTACGCCTCCGGCTCATTCCGTTTTTTCGAGACCTATTCGATCGTCGCTTACATCTATCTCACCCTTACCGTCAGCCTTTCTTTGGCGCTGAGGGCCCTGGAACAGCGCATGCGGCGCAGCCAGCGTCTGGGTTGACGCGGCCGCTGTTCGCTTCCACGCTGTTGGGAACAGCTGCGGGGAGACAGGCATGGACACCGACAAGGCGCATGCGGCTCTGGATTCCGTCTATGGTGCCGGTTCGACCGGTGCCCTCGATGCTGCCTATGCCGCCTGGGCGGCGAATTATGACAGCGAGACAGCCTCGCTCGGCTATCTGTTGCCTTTCCTGATCACCGCCTGGGTGACGCGCCATGTGGCAGCGGGCGAGGGTCCACTGCTCGATGCCGGCTGCGGCACCGGCCTCACCGGCCCGCAACTCAAGGCGCTCGGCTACTCCGATCTGGTCGGGCTCGACCTTTCCGACGAGATGCTAAGGGTCGCTGTCGGCAGGCAGGCCTATGGCGACCTGAAAAAGGCGATGCTCGGCGGCCCGCTGCCTTGGTCGGACAGGCATTTCCGCGCTTTTTTCTCCACCGGTGTCTTCACCATCGGCCACGCGCCGGCTTCCAGCCTGAATGAGCTGGTGCGCATCACGAAAAGTGGTGGCCATGCCATTTTCACCGTGCGCGACCAGGTGTTCGAAACTGGCGGCTTCCGTGAGGTTTTCACTGAACTGGAACAGGCCGGCAAATGGCGTCCGCTCGAAGAGAGCCCCTGGTTCCGCTGCTATGCCGTCGCCGACCCCGAGGCGCAGGTGAAGACCTTCGTGTTCGAAGTGCTGTAGCGGCAACGCTCCAAAAGTTCACGGGCAAGCTTCAGACCTCTGGCGAGAAACGGAAATGGCCGGCGATGCGGAAGGCGAACAGCGTATCCTCGACCCTGGCGCCGGCACCGATGTTGTGCACCACCAGCGGACGCTGGCCATCCGACGTCATCCTCCCGGTAACGATGGCGATGTGCGGCAGGTTTCCCGGCAGCCGCTGGGTGATCAGGTCGCCGGGCCGATAGGCTGCCGCATCATCGACAATCTCCAGCCCCGCGCCTTTTCGTTTGAAAAAGGTCTCCAGATTGGGGACACGGCGATGATCGATGTTGGGGTCCGGCTGCTTGCGGCCCCAGATCGTTGGATAGGCGGAAAATGCCGCACGCATGTCCTCGTTGACCAGCCGCTGCAGGTCGACGTTGAACGCCTTGCGGTAGGCGCGCACAACCACGTCGGTGCATACGCCGCGCTCGACAGGAACATCGCCGCCGGGATAGTCGAGCCGCACATAGGCCGGATCGTAGATGACGGTCACGCCGATCTGTTCGAACGCCGCGTCGACCAGTCGTTCGGTCCATGATTGCGATTGCGCAGCGGCTGATGCCGGGCACGTCAGCAACGCCGGACAGGTCGCCAACGCCAGTGACTTGAGGACGGTACGGCGATCGATCATGCGGGCTCCCTCGTTTGCCGCGCAGGGCAATCGAGCTTTCGGGCATATTTGCGGCTTCTCGGCGCAATTGCCGAAAAGCCAAAAGATTGCTATGGCAACAGCGATGGAAGAGCTTTTCGGCGATCCGGCCTACAAGGGCTTCGTGCTGCAGGACAAGAAACGCCTGCCCGCGCGCTTTTTCGCCCGCATTTCCGGTGCGCTGACCAGCCGACTTAGGTGATCTCCAGGTCGCCTTAGCTGACGGCCGACTGCGCCCCTTTCAGACAGGCGCATCTCCGCATCTTCCTTGCATCACATCGACGGATTTACGCACATGAGCGCACCGCGCACCCTCTACGACAAGATTTTCGACGAACACGTGGTCGACCGTCAGGACGACGGCACCTGCCTGCTCTGGATCGACCGTCACCTCGTGCATGAAGTGACCAGCCCGCAGGCTTTCGAAGGCCTGCGCATGGCCGGCCGCAAGGTTCGTCACCCGGAAAAGACGCTGGCCGTCGTCGACCACAACGTGCCGACCTCGCCGGACCGCGTGAACGGCATCAAGAACGAGGAAAGCCGCATCCAGGTCGAGGCATTGGCCAGGAACGCTGCCGATTTCGGTGTCGAATATTATTCCGAGAAGGACCGCCGCCAGGGCATCGTCCACATCATCGGCCCCGAGCAGGGTTTCACCTTGCCAGGCATGACCATCGTCTGCGGCGACAGCCACACCTCCACCCATGGTGCTTTCGGCGCTTTGGCGCACGGCATCGGCACCTCGGAGGTCGAGCATGTGCTCGCCACCCAGACGCTGATCCAGAAGAAGGCCAAGAACATGCTGGTGCGTGTCGACGGCCAGCTGCCGGAAGGCGTCACCGCCAAGGACATCATCCTCGCCATCATCGGCGAGATCGGTACCGCCGGCGGCACCGGCTATGTCATCGAATATGCGGGCGAAGCGATCCGCTCGCTGTCGATGGAAGGCCGCATGACCATCTGCAACATGTCCATCGAAGGCGGCGCTCGCGCCGGCCTGATCGCGCCGGACGAGACCACCTTTGCCTATGTGAAAGACAAGCCGCGCGCGCCGCAGGGCGAAGCCTGGGACATGGCGCTGGACTACTGGAAGACGTTACAGTCGGATGAAGGCGCCCACTACGACAAGGTCGTGGTGCTCGACGCCGGCAAGCTGCCGCCCATCGTCACCTGGGGTTCCTCGCCCGAGGACGTGACCTCGGTGCTCGGCGTCGTACCGAACCCCGACGAGATCGCCGACGAGAACAAGCGCAACTCCAAGAAGCGCGCGCTCGAATATATGGGTCTCGAACCGGGTACCAGGATCACCGACATCACGCTCGACCGCGTCTTCATCGGCTCCTGCACCAATGGCCGCATCGAGGACCTGCGTGCTGTCGCTGCCGTCGCCAAGGGCAAGAAGGTCGCGGCGACCGTCAACGCCATGATCGTGCCCGGCTCCGGCCTTGTGAAGGAGCAGGCCGAGGCCGAAGGCCTGGACAAGATCTTTATCGAGGCCGGTTTCGACTGGCGCGAACCCGGCTGCTCGATGTGCCTGGCGATGAACGACGATCGCCTCAAGCCGCATGAACGCTGCGCCTCGACCTCGAACCGCAATTTCGAGGGCCGCCAGGGCTTCAAGGGTCGTACCCACCTGGTGTCGCCGGCCATGGCCGCCGCCGCTGCGATCGCCGGCCACTTCGTCGACATCCGCGACTGGAACTGATTTTTGGAGGTCCTGGATTAACAGCCCGGACGCCTCAATCGCCGGCCTCTCAAACTGAAGGCCAGATACTACAAAGCCCCGGCATGAAAATGCCGGGGCTTTGTCTTTGAAATCACTCTACCGAGAGATACGGCATATCAGGTCAATTAAGCCCGCGACTGCGGGCCCCCCGATCGTCCGGCGCCCCCGCAGCCCGCCCTACTGGGCGGCGGTATGGGAGCGGAACCAACGGTCAAAGACCGCAAGCACAACCGTGCGTCGCGCCTCGTGGCGCGCCCCATCCGGAGCGAGCCGCGAAGCGGCGACAGCGTGAGGACGAAATTAAGCCGCCTTCTTCTTCGGCTGGATCAGGCCGCGCTCGACGAGCAGCTCGGCGATCTGCACGGCGTTGAGGGCAGCACCCTTGCGCAGGTTGTCGGAGACGATCCACATGTTGAGGGCGTTGTCGAGGGTCGAATCCTCGCGGATGCGCGAGATGTAGGTGGCATCTTCACCGGCGGATTCGATCGGCGTGATGTAGCCACCGTCCTCGCGCTTGTCGATGACCAGGCAGCCGGGCGCTTCGCGCAGGATATCGCGCGCCTCGTCGGCCGTGATTGGCTTCTCGAACTCGACATTGACCGCTTCGGAGTGGCCGATGAACACCGGCACGCGCACGCAGGTTGCCGTCAGCTTGATCTTGGGGTCGAGCATCTTCTTGGTCTCGGCCACCATCTTCCACTCTTCCTTGGTGGAGCCGTCTTCCATGAACACGTCGATGTGCGGGATGACGTTGAAGGCGATGCGCTTGGTGAACTTCTTGGCCTCGACCGGATCGGCGACGAAGACCGCGCGGGTCTGCGTGAACAGCTCGTCCATGCCTTCCTTGCCGGCGCCCGACACCGACTGGTAGGTCGCCACCACGATGCGCTTGATGGTCGCGGCGTCATGCAGCGGCTTCAGCGCCACGACCAGCTGCGCGGTTGAGCAGTTCGGGTTGGCGATGATGTTCTTCCTGGAGAAGCCCTCGATCGCGTCCGGGTTCACTTCCGGAACGATCAGCGGCACTTCCGGATCGTAGCGGAACGCCGACGAATTATCGATGACGACACAGCCCTGCTTGCCGATCCGGGGCGACCATTCCTTGGAAACGTTGCCGCCTGCCGACATGACGGCGATGTCGGTGTCGGAGAAGTCGTAGCCCTCCAGCGCCTTCACCTTCAGCGTCTTGTCGCCGAAGGACACTTCGGTGCCCTGGCTGCGCCGCGAGGCGAGTGCGACCACTTCGCTCACCGGGAAGCCGCGTTCTTCCAGAATGTTCAGCATTTCGCGGCCCACATTGCCCGTGGCACCGACTACCGCAACCTTGAAACCCATCGAAAAATTCTCCTGTCGCTCTCCGCTCGCTTTGCTTGGAGAAACCCGCCGGCCACTGCGGGTCTCGCCTCCCTCGGGCCAGACCCGGGGAGAGGGCGAGAAGGCCAAGGGAGATCAGACCGTGGTGACGGTGGTTTTTTTGGCCATAGTTTTGGTCGAGGACAGGAGCGCACGCTGCCGTCCGCCCGCAACCATGTTGCCATGGCCGGGGAAGTCGAATGCGAAAAGAGCCATGATGAGGCCGCGCATGAAGACGTTCCTGTTCGGTGCCGGCTTTTACGCCGATTGCGTCAAGAGTCAATCACGGCAACAGCCCGCCAATGAAGTTCAACCTGGCTGTGGCGGTCAGATCACGTTGAGTTCGCGGAACGGCCGACCTTCCGCCACGCGGGCATAACCGAAAGCCGAGCAGTCGATGCTGCGGTAGCCGCCATGCAGGATCAGCTCGGCCAGCGCCTTGCCGACCGCGGGTGCCTGCTGCAGGCCATGACCGGAGAAGCCGTTGGCGAAGATGAAGTTCTTCACCTCAGGATGAGGACCGATCACCGCGTTCTGGTCGAGTGTGTTGTAGTCATAGTGACCGGCCCAGGCCCGCGTCATCTTGATCGCTTCGAAGGCAGGGATGCGGGTGGCCAGCACCGGCCAGATCGTTTCCTCGAACAAGGACCAGTCCGGCTCGAAATCGGTCGGGTCGGCGGCAAGCTCGTCTTCCTCCGGCTCGGCGCCGCCGGTGATGTAGACCGAACCTTCCGGGCGCACATAGATGCCGCTGGGGTCGACCAGCAGTGGCAGATCTTCGTAACGCTCGCGCGCCTCGAACACGAACACCGAGCGCTTGCGCGGCTCGACCGGCAGTTCGAGCCCGGCCATCGCCGAGACCTTGCCGGCATTGGGGCCGGCAGCATTGACGACAATGCCTGCCTGCAGGGTCTCGCCATTGTCGAGCGTCACCGACTGGACCTTGTCGCCGTCACGGGCGATGGCGGTGACCGAAGCGGTGATCAGGTCGACCGACTTGCCGCGCAGTGCCTTGCGGAACAGCTGCAGATAGGCATGGGCGTCGAACCAGCCCTCGCCGGAGCGGCCATAGGCCCCGGCGGTGATGCCTTCTGCCGACAGCCAGGCGAAACGGCGGGTCAGCGCTTCGGCATCCTCCAGCACGATATCGGCGCCTTCGGCCACCTGCACGTCATGGTTGGCCTTCAGGATCGGCAGGCCGTTCTCGCCGGCCAGGATCAGATAGCCGCCCTCGCGGAAACCGATATCGGCGTCTTCGCCGAATTCTTCCTTGAGCCGCCGGAACAGCTTCAGTGTGAATTGCGACAGCCGGATGTTTTCCGGGATCGAGAACTGCTGGCGGATGGAGGCGCAGGACAGCGTCGTCGCGGCATGGGCGAATTGTGGATCGCGCTCGACCAGCGCGATGGAGCCGGTGAAGCCTTCCTCGCGCAGATAATAGGCAACCGAGGCGCCAACGATGGCTCCGCCGATGATCACGATGTCGTATTGCGCCATGAAGTCTGTTCCGGATTGCAGTTCTGGAGGTTAAGCAGGTTCAGCCACCCTCCCGCAAGCCCTTGCAAGGGCCAGCTTTGGCGGGCAAGAAGACCAGATGGCTGAAAACCCCTACCACCCGCGCCGTTCCGTTCTCTATATTCCCGCCGCGAACGAGCGCGCGCTGGCCAAGATCGCAACCCTTGCTTGTGACGCCGTCATCATCGACCTGGAAGATGCCGTTGCCTCGGGTGAAAAGGCCTCGGCTCGCGACAGGCTTCGCACCATCTTTGCCGATCGCCCACAGCGGCGCTGCGAAATGGTGGTGCGCATCAACCGCTTCGGTGGCGAAGGCGGCCCCGAGGATCTGGCGGCCGCCCTCGCCTGCCAGCCCGACGGCATTCTGCTGCCCAAGATCAATACGCCGCGCGACATCCTGGAGGCCGGCGATGCCCTTGACGAGGCCGATACGGCCGACGAGGTAAAACTGTGGGCGATGATCGAGACGCCCAGGGCACTGATCAACATCGCGGCCATCGCCGAACTCGGTCGCGATCCCGCGTCGCGGCTCGCCTGCCTGGTCGCCGGCACCAATGACCTGATCAAGGAAACCGGCGTTCTGGCTACCCCTGACCGGCGTTACCTGGCATCCTGGCTGATGCAGATGGTGCTGGCCGCGCGTGCCGGCGGCATCGCCATGCTCGACGGTGTCTTCAACGACTTCCGCGATTCGGAGGGTTTCGTCCGCGAATGCGCCGATGCCGCCGGCATGGGGTTCGACGGCAAGACGCTGATCCATCCGTCGCAGATCGAGGCTGCCAACGCTGCTTTCTCCCCTTCGGAACAGGCTTTGTCGGAGGCCGGGGCTATCGTCGCGGCTTTTGCCGAGCCCGGGAACGCCGGCAAAGGTGTGATCGCCCTGGAAGGCCGGATGGTGGAACGCCTCCACTTGGTCCAGGCTCAAAAATTGCTGGCGAAAGCCGCCAGCATCGGCGCATGATCAGGCAACCGCTTCAAGGACAGGACCATGCGCCTCTACCGCTTCCTCACCGCCATTGACGATGCCACCTTCTGCCACAAGGTGACGGCCGCGCTGAACAAGGGCTGGCATCTCTATGGCTCGCCGACCTATGCCTACGACAAGAAGGAAAAGGTGATGCGCTGCGGCCAGGCCGTGGTGAAGGACGTCGAAGGCCAGGAATACGTGGCCGGCGAAACCAAGTTGAGCGACTGGTAGAGCGCGGAAGCGCTCTAGAGATCGAGTCTTCTTATCAGCGCTGCGTATAAATCGGGCGAAGTGTCCGCGAGCGCCTCTTCCCTGCTCGATGGCAGATCCTCATAAGGCACGGGTTGGTCGAACTGGCTGACCGTGAGATCCCATTTGATATCGTTCAGTCGATTGTAGAAGTGCGTGCCACCCGGCGTGCGGGTCTTCAGGATATCGCCGCCAAGGATATCGTGGACGGCGATGGCGGTGACGCTGCACTGGCCTCTTGCCGGATTATCGGGCTGCCATTTGCTCGACGTTTCCAGGCTCCAAGCCTGCTTGAGCTTCTCATACAGCTGGATCGCAGTGATCTCGCCGCTTTTCGTCATTCCGCCGACGCCTCAATGCGCTCCATGTCGTCGTCGGAGAAGCCGAAATGATGGCCGATCTCGTGGATCAGCACATGGGTGACGATGTCGCCCATCGTTTCCTCGTTCTCGGCCCAGTAGTCGAGAACGGCGCGGCGATAGAGCGTGATGCGGTTCGGCCCTTCGCCGGTTGCCGGGTTCCAGCGTTCGGCGATGCCGCGACCTTCGAACAGGCCGAGCAGGTCGAAGGGTGTCTCCAGCGACAGGTCGTCCATGATCTCGTCGGTCGGGAATTCCGCCACCTGGATGACGATCTCGCCGGTCAGCTTGCGGAATTCCTCCGGCAGATGCGCGTAGGCTTCCAGCGCCAGCAGCTCAAGCTCCTCGAGGGAGGGGGAAAGCTCGTTGTGCCAGGTGCGGGTCTTGTAGATGCGGGCCATTCTTTGTCCTTTGACCCCGGCATATAGGCTGTTGCGGCAAAATCGGCAAATAAAGCATGCTGCCCGTGCAGACAGGTGGCGCCGTGAAAGGCTGCAGGCTTCCTGAAAACAATCGCTACACGCATTAGCGGCACTATTTTCGTGATGACAGGAGAGGAATAAATTCTCCATGAGTCCGCTTGACTCTCATTCCACCCTCTGGAATCTATAAGAACATAACAGGAACAAATTGACTGGACGTTGACCGACATGGCGATAAACGCCGTGGCGCGGGACACTGTTTTTGCCTTGCGCCGCCAGATCGCGAAGATTGAAGGAACGCTGCCGGAGCGCCTCGAGGTGCCGGCCAGCTTCGACGCGGACCGTATGCTGGTGCGCCGTAGCGGCGTGGCGGAAAGCCATGGTCTGCTCTCAACCGGCGCGGATCATTTCGACGCTGCCTTGAATGGCGGATTACCCAAGGCTGCCTTGACCGAATTCCATGGTGTCGAGACCCGCGATGCCGGCACCGTAGCCGGCTTTGCGCTGGCCCTCGCCGGCTTGCTGCTGAAACCGACGGGAGCCCAGGCGCCCATTCTGTGGGTCGGTACCGCCGAGATCTTTCGCGAGGCAGGCTTTCCGTATGCGCGCGGACTTGAGGCCAATTTCGGCATCGCACCGGAAAACCTGCTTTACGCCGAGGCGCCGAAGATCACCGACGCCTTGTGGATTGCCGAAGAAGCGGCAGGCTTGAGCGCACTCTCTGCCGTCGTGCTGGAACTGCGCGGCAATCCCGACCGGCTCGACCTTACCGCCACGCGCCGGCTGCATCGCCGCGCGCTCGCCGCAGGACGGCCGGTCTTCCTGTTGCGCCAGGCCGCCTTTGCCGAGCCGACCGCTGCCCCCGTCCGCCTCGTTGTCGCACCGGCGCCGGCCACATTGCGCAACACCATGGCCGGCCCCCTGGACGGCACGATCGGTCGCCCTGGCATCGCCGTCACCATCGGCAAGAGCCGCGCGGCACAGCCCGGACAATTCACACTGGAGTGGAACCCCGATGAACGCACATTCCTGGATCGAACGCACGCGGGCGCAACCCACCAGCGGCCATGGGACACCCAGAACCGGACAAAGGATCCTGTCGCTGTGGTTCCCTTATCTTCCGGCGGAACGGATCCTGCGGCAGCGGCACGGCAGGTCCTGGCGTTCCCGCCCCGCCAGCCATTGCCCGCTGGTGATCAGCCATCGCGACCGCAACGCCCAGCGCATCGCCGCGCTTGACGAACGCGCCGAGGCACTGCGGCTGAAACCCGGCATGGGCATTGCCGATGCCCGCGCCATGCATCCGGCAATCGATGTTGTCGAGGCCGACCCACAGGCCGACCTGCGCCTGCTTGAAAGCCTGGCCGACTGGTGCGACCGCTACACGCCGCTGGTCGCACTGGACGGTGCCGACGGCCTGTTCCTCGACATCACCGGCTGCACGCATCTGTTCGGCGGCGAGCACGCCATGCTCGACGAGATTCTGGCCCGCTTCTTTCATCAAGGCTTCGACGTTCGTGCCGGCATCGCTTCGACAGCGGGAGCAGCCTGGGCTGCCGCCAGGTTTCGCGGCCGCTGCATTATCGCAATAGGACAGGAAGAGGCTCTTCTCGTCCCGCTGCCGCTCGCGGCACTGCGCCTTGAACCCGCCATCCGCGGCAGCCTGGAAAGCGTCGGCCTGCGTACGGTTGGCGCCGTCCTGGCAGCTCCGCGCGCGCCGCTGGCGCGCCGCTTCGGCATTGCCCTGCTCCTGCGCATCGACCAGGCGCTCGGACGGCAGGACGAAGCCGTCTCGCCGCGCTTGCCTATCGCTCCGCTTTCCGTCGAACGCCACCTCGCCGAACCCGTCACCTTGATCGATGACATCGAACGGCTGGTGCTTCTGCTGGCTACGGCATTGAAAACCGACCTCGAGCGGCGGGGGGAGGGCGCGCGCGCGGTCGCGCTCCTGCTTTTCAGGGTCGATGGCGTGGTCACGCGCCTTGTCGTCGGCACCTCGCGGTCGATGCGCGAGCCGCGGCTGATCCTGAAATTGTTCCAGGAGAAGCTGACTGCCATCACCGAGGACTTCGACGCCGGCTACGGCTTCGACCTGGTTCGCCTCGCCATATTGGCGACCGCTCCTTTCGACATGCATCAGGCCGACCTTGCCGATGCAGCCGAGGACAGCGAGGAGGACCTGGCGTTGTTCGCCGACCGTATCCGTGCGCGCCTGGGCGAAGGTGCCATCCTGAAACCGGTCGCCGTCGAAAGCCACCTGCCGGAGCGCGCCGTTGCGGTGATCCCCTATTGGCAGGACGCACCGCGGCGGATTTCACCACCAAAGAAGCCGGCCGGACCCAGGGAATTGCCTTCCGCCGTGCCTTACCAGCCGGAACGTCCGATACGGCTGTTTCAGGCGCCTGAACCCGTCGAAGTCCCCGCTTCGGAAATTCCGGACGGGCCGCCGCGGCAATTCCGCTGGCGGCGTGCGCTCTACCGTGTCGCCAAGGTCGAGGGGCCGGAACGGCTCGCTGCGGAATGGTGGCGCAAGGAAGAACCGACACGCGACTATTTTCGCATCGAGGACACCGAGGGCCGCCGTTATTGGCTCTATCGCCAGGGTTTCTTTGACGCTTCTAAACCACCGCCGCGCTGGTTCATGCACGGAGTGTTCGCGTGAACATGATCGTCCGGCACACACCGGCCTATGCCGAATTTGGCGTGCAGTCGAATTTTTCCTTCCTGCGTGGCGCCTCGCGCCCCGAGGAACTGGTGGTCACCGCGAAGCTCTATGGTTTTTCGGCGATCGGCCTGGCCGACCGCAACACGGTCGCCGGTGTCGTGCGTGCCTGGCAGCAATCGAAGGTCGAAGGCATAGCCTATCATCCCGGCTGCCGGCTGGTCTTCGGCGACGGCACCCCCGACATCCTGGCCTATCCGCGGGATCGCGAAGGCTGGGGGCATCTGTGCCGCATGCTCACCCAGGCAAATTTGCGCCCCGAGACGGAAAAAGGCGCAACGCTGCTTGAACGGGGCGACCTGCTTGAATGGGGCGACCGTCTGTCGCTTGCCGTCCTGCCTGATCTCCTGGGTGATGGCGAAACGCAACTGGCCTTGCTGCGGCAGTTGAAAGATCGCTTCGACGGCAGCCTGTGGCTGGCGGCGGCTCCCGACTACCAGGGCAACGACCGCTTCCGGCTGGAGCAGGCAGCCGCCCTGGCCGCGGCGGCCGGTTTGCCTTTGATGGCAACCAATGACGTGCTCTACCACACGCCCGCGCGCCGGCCGCTCCAGGATGTGGTCACAGCGATCCGCCTCAATGTTCCCGTCGCCGAAGCCGGTTTTGAACTGGCGGCGAATGCCGAGCGCCACATGAAAACGGCCATCGAAATGGCCAGACTTTTCCGCAGCTATCCGGACGTGCTGGAACAGACACGCCGCTTCAGCGAGACGCTGCGTTTTTCCCTGAGCGAGCTGGAATACAACTATCCTGACGAGCCGACCCAATCGGGTCTTGGACCGCAGGAAGAGTTGGCCAGGCTGGCGTGGGAAGGTGCGGCCGGCCGGTATCCGGCTGGCGTTCCAACCAGCGTGCGCAAGCGCATCCTTGAGGAACTCGCGCTTATCGAGCGCCTCAACTACGCGCGTTATTTCCTGACGGTCCATGACATCATGCGCTTTGCGCGCGAGAAGGGAATTCTCTGTCAGGGACGGGGTTCGGCCGCCAATTCGATCGTCTGCTTCTGCGTCGGCATTACCGAGGTGGGACCGGAGCGAATCGATACGCTTTTCGAGCGCTTCATCTCCGAGGAACGAAACGAACCCCCCGATATCGACGTCGACTTCGAACATGAGAAGCGGGACGAGGTCATCGCCTATATCTATGACAAGTACAAAGAGAAGCACACCGCACTCGCCGCTGCCGTCACCAGCTATCGCGGCCGCTCGGCCTTGCGCGAGGTTGCCAAGGCCATGGGCCTTTCCGAGGACGTTCGAAGCGCTTTGTCGAGCTCGATCTGGGGCTGGTATTCATCGGAACTTGGCGAACGAGAAACCCAGGCCGGCGGTCTTGATCAAAGCGATCCATTGACCAGGCATGTCCTCGACCTCGCCAACGAGATCATGGGGTTTCCGCGCCATCTCACCCAGCATGTCGGCGGTTTTGTCATCACCAAGGACCGGCTCGACGAGATCGTGCCCATCGTCAAGACGGCGATGGACAAACGCAAGATGGTCGAATGGGACAAGGACGATCTCGATGCGGTGAAGATCCTCAAGGTCGACGTGCTGGCGCTCGGCATGCTGTCTTGCCTGAAACGCGCCTTTACTCTGCTGGAAGATCACTATCCCGCACGCGACGAATTCGGCCGGCCTTTTTCCCTGGCGACACTCCCTGAAAGCGATCAGCGCGTCTACGATATGATTTGCCGCGCCGACACCTTGGGCGTTTTTCAGATCGAATCCCGCGCGCAGATGTCGATGTTGCCGCGCTTGCGGCCACGCACGTTCTACGATCTCGTCATCGAAGTTGCGATCGTCCGCCCCGGTCCCATTCAGGGCAACATGGTGCACCCTTATCTGCGACGCAGGCAGGGCAAGGAAGCTGCCGAATACCCCAAACCGGAATTAAAGGACATTTTGGGAAAGACCATGGGCGTGCCCCTGTTCCAGGAGCAGGCCATGAAAATCGCCATCGTTGCGGGCGGCTTCAAGCCGGGAGAGGCCGACCAGTTGCGCCGCGCCATGGCAACATTCAAACGCACCGGAACCATCGGCAATTACCGTGACCGCATGATCAATGGCATGGTCGAGCGCGGCTACCCCAGGGAATTTGCCGAACGCTGCTTCAAGCAGATCGAGGGCTTTGGCGAATACGGCTTCCCGGAAAGCCATGCCGCGTCCTTCGCCTTGCTCGTCTACGCATCCTGCTGGTTCAAGACCTTCTATCCCGACGTCTTCTGCGCCGCGATCCTCAACTCGCAGCCGATGGGTTTCTACCAGCCGGCACAGCTGGTGCGGGATGCCCGCGACCACGGCGTCGAGGTCCGTGATGCCGACATCAATGCGTCCGTCTGGGATTGCAAGCTTGAGAAAGCCTTCTTCGATCCGGAGCGTATCGTTAATCGACACGCCAGCATGAAGGGGGTCATTCTCACCGACCACGCTGTCAGGCTTGGGTTTCGCCAGATCAAGGGCTTACCTGAAGAGAGGATGACCACTTTCATCGCCCGGCGCGGTGACGGCTACGAATCCGTGCGTGATGTCTGGCTGCGCTCCGGCCTCGACACCAACGAGATCGAAAAACTGGCAGAAGCTGATGCCTTTCGTTCGCTCGGCATCAGCCGGCGTGACGCGCTTTGGGCGGTTCGCGCTCTGGATGGCCGCAAGGCTGCGGAGCGTTTACCCTTGTTCGACCAGCCCGACATCAGGCTTCCCGATCTCGAACCGGCAACGAAACTGCCGATGATGCAGTCGGGCGAACACGTCATTCACGATTATCGTTCGCTCGGCCTGTCGCTGAAGGCGCATCCGGTTTCGTTCCTGCGTGACCGGCTTAGCCGCAGCGGCGTCACGCCGAATGCGCAGTTGTCCTCGGTCCCGAACGGCAGACGCGTCACCGTCGCCGGCCTTGTCCTGGTTCGCCAGCGCCCGGGTAATGGCAATGCCATCTTTCTCACACTCGAAGATGAGAAGACCGTTGCCAATGTAATCTTCTGGAAATCGACTTTCGCGCGATTTCGCCCGATCATCATGGGCGCGCGCTTAGTCCGTGTCACCGGCAAGTTGCAATGCGAGTCGGATGTCATTCACATCGTCGCGGACAGGATCGAAGATCTGACCCCCTGGCTGTCGACCTTGCTGGAAGACACTCACCCGGACCTTGCAAAGTCGGTCGACGGCAGGAAACTATTGACCGGTTCCACCAGTCGAAGTCACGGCAACATGCCCGATCTGCAACGGAAGCCATCAGAGCAGGATTTCCGCACTCTTGCCGATGAGACGCAGAGCGTCATGCCGAAAGGTCGCAACTTTCATTGACCCAGTCAGGAATCGGGCTGGCAGATGCTTGCAAAGTGGCCAAAAATTCCAGGGATCAACCTTTACCAGGCACGATCGACCGCGCCTCGGAAGGCAGCATGATCGGAATCCCGTCGCGCACCGGATAAGCGAGCTTTGCAACACGCGAGACCAGTTCGCCGCGTTCGGTGTCCCAGCTCAGAGGTCCCTTGGTCAGCGGGCACACCAGCAGTTCCAAGAGCTTCGGGTCGACATCGACCTTATTGCCTTCCCGTTCACCCATGCCTTGCATCTCCAGCCTTGTTGCAGGAACTCTACTGCAAACCTGGCCCGGAATCCTCGCCTTCGCGCGCCAACGTCATTTCGGTGATGGCAATCAACGTCTCGGCCCGGTTTTTCAGATCCTGCGCTTCCAGCAGCGCCTGCTTTTCGGCCGCGCCATAAGGCGCCATCATTGAAAGCGCATTGACCAGCATGGTGTTGTCGGCGCGGCTCACACTTTCCCAGTCGGCTTCCAGATCGTTGGCCTGCAGATAGGCCCTGAACGCCTTGAGCAGGGCAGTGCGATCAACCGCCGATGCCGATGGATCTTCCTCGAGGTCGGCCAGGAAAGGCGCCACCCTGCATTGCCGGAAGGGCGTGCGGACGGCGAGTTCCTGCGTGATCCGGAACCGGCAGATACCCTGAAGCGACACGACATAACGGCCGTCGCCAGTTTCCATATAGGAAGTCAACCGGCCGATGCAGCCGATGCCGCTCAGTTCCGGCTCGCCATCATCACGCAAAGCGCCATCGAGGCTCGGCTGAATCATGCCGATCAGCCGCGAGCCGCCCAGAACGTCGTCCACCATCTGCAGGTAGCGCGGCTCGAAAATGTTCAGCGGCAAGCGTCCGCCCGGTAGAAGCAGTGCTCCCTCCAGCGGAAAAACCGCGATCGAGGCAGGCAAATCGGTTTCGAGCCGATATCGCGTGTTTCCCGCGCGCATTCCTTTTCCTGTCCAGTCACATGTTTCGCGAAGGGACCGGCTGATGCCTTTTTTCGAGGCTTGCCGGGCTCCCAGCGAAGGCTCGTCCGCGCTGTGCTTCTACGAAAACAGCAGCGAGGACAGTTTGCGGCGCGTCGACAAGGTCACCTCGTCGGTCATGCCCCAGGCTTCGAACAGCTGCAAAAGCTGCGCGCGCGCGCCATCGTCGTTCCAGGTTCGATCGGCCTTGACGATCGCCAGCAGATTGTCAGCCGCCTTTTCGCGCTCGCCCATTGCATTCTGGATCATGGCAAGGTCGAAGCGAGCCTGATGATCTTTCGGGTTTTCGGCAAGACGCTTCTCGAGTTCAGCCGGGTTGCCAAGCTCGGACGCCTGCGCGGCGAGCGCAATCCGCGCCCGCACGGCGCTGATCGCCGGTGCATCCGCCTTTCCTTCGGGAACCTGGGCCAGCACGGCTTCGGCGCCAGCTGTGTCGCCGGCATCGAACAGGATCTCGGCAAGGCCGGCGATTGCTTCGACCGTGTCGGGCGCCTGCTCCAGGATCGACTGATAGATATCTGCCGCCGTCTGGACATCGCCGGCGTCGCGAGCCTCGGTTGCGGCAGCCAAGGCCTCGGCGAGTTGCGGCTGCCCGCCGCCTTTGCCGCCCACCCGCTCGATGAACTCGCGGATCTGGCTTTCCGGAATGGCCCCCATGAAGCCATCGACCGGTTGTCCGTTCTTGAAAGCGATGACTGCGGGAATGGACTGGATGCCAAGCTGTCCGGCAATCGAAGGATGGTCGTCGATGTTCATCTTGACGAGCTTCACCGTGCCGCCGGCGGCGTTGATTGCCTTTTCCAGCAGCGGAGTCAGCTGCTTGCACGGCCCGCACCAGGGTGCCCAGAAATCCACCAGCACTGGCTGGTTTCGTGATTCCTGGATGACGTCGGCGGTGAAGGTCGCCGTGGTCGTATCCTTGATCAGGTTGCCGGCTGCACCATTTGCCGGTGCGGCTCCGCCATTCTGCCCGCCATACTGCACGGTTGTCGTATATGCGTTGCCCACGCCGCCGAACGGATTTTGGTCACTCATCATCTTGTCCTTTCGGGTCGCCACGCAAAACGGCGACCCTGTTCTGCAGGGGCTGGTTTGCCACCAATGTGGCGATCACGCCGAGACTTTCAAGATAACAGGCTCATGGCCGGTTGCCTCGATGAATCTGATCAGGTCGCCCGAACTGATCGATGTGGTCGCATCATTGGTCAATGGATGCGCGTTGATGACCGAATTTTCCATCAGCGGCGCGTCCAGCACGATCCTGACCTGCTTTTCGCTGTCGTTGATCAGTCCGAACACGGTGACGGCGCCAGGAATGACGCCGAGCAATTCCAGCAGCTTCTCCGGCTTGCCGAACGAAACCTTGCTGGCTGCGCCGATCAGATGATGGATCTGTTTGAGGTCGACCTCCGCGTCCTCGTCAACGGTCACCAGGAAGAAATTGTCCTTCTTGTCCTTGAGGAACAGGTTCTTGGTGTGCCCGCCAGCGATTTCGCCGCGCAGCGCCTGCGAATCGGCGACAGTGAAGAGCGGCGCATGCCGGTGCGTCGAAACCTCGATGCCCAACCCAGCCAGGAAAGCGAAAAGCTCGTCTTCTGTCTTGGCCATGATGCTCCACCAATTCCGCGCAAAGGTCCGATGTGGCCACCCATGCGCCGCATGAGCGCGTATCCTCCTGATCCATAGAGCAGAGGGAGCCTGCAAGCCAAGGCGTTTTGGTCAGTTTTGCCAACGATGCAAAAAGCGCATTTTTCCCTGTTGCATTCGGCGCGGTCTTCGGCCATATAGGCCCGGCTTGCGGCCCAAGGCCGTGTGAGCGGGTGTAGCTCAGGGGTAGAGCACAACCTTGCCAAGGTTGGGGTCGAGCGTTCGAATCGCTTCACCCGCTCCAGTTTTCCTTCGGAAAACCAAGCTGTTAGAAAAAGGTCGCCGCACGGCGGCCTTTTCTGTTTTTGCGTCTGGTCGCAGACCGGTCTCAGCGGGACCAGTTTGTTGGAGCGGTCGGCTGGCACATCTCACGATGCGGAAACAACCAGCCGGCTCGGTCCTTCGCCCTCCGTGCCATTCCGGGCCGGGGCGAGGGGCAGTCTCAAGACGACGAGCGTGCCCCCACCCGAGGGGTTCTGAAACGACATCGACCCGTTGTTCAGGGCTACGATCTCTCTTGCGATTGCAAGCCCCAGGCCGCTTCCAGGCGCACTCTCGTCAAAGCGCCGCCCTCTGACGCCAACCAGATTCACGTTTGGCTGGTCTATTCCGGGTCCGTCGTCGCTTATTCTCAATTCAGCTGCATCGCCGTCCTTGCGAACCTGGATACCCACTGTGGACTTCGCCCATTTGGCGGCGTTCTCCAAAACGACCCCAACAAGTTCGATGAGATCGTTTGCGTCAATATCGACGTCGAACTCGTCTTTCATGTCGCTCAGCCACTCAAGGCGCTCGCCTTCTTTTGTTTTCTGCAAGACGAGCATCGCGCGTGTAACGACAGGATTAAGCGGAGCTCTCAGCATGTGCAGCCGTGCGCGATGGCGCAGCCGCGACAGCCGCAGCTGATAGTCGATGCGCTCGTGCATCTCGTTGGCCAGGTCGGCGATGGCGGCCGCATGGTGATGATCGCCGCGCACCTCCAGTTCATGCGCGATGGCGCCGATTACCGACAGCGGGGTCTTGAGCCCATGGGCGAGGTCTGCGGCCCGCGAACGCGCGAACTCGATGGATTTTTGCTGCAGCGCCAACAATTCGTTGACCTCGACGACCAGGGGGACAACCTCCGCGGGATAGCTGCTTTCAACGGAGCTGGCTGTCCCCTTGCGAATGCTCTCGACGTCCCGGCGTAATTTCTTGAATGGCAAGAGGCCGAAATGCACCTGCAGGACCGCGACAATCACGAGAGCGCCGCCCAGAACAAGAAGGGCTGTCACCATTGACCAGGCGAAGTCCTTGATCGAATCGTCGAGTATGGAGCGGTCCTGGGCAACGATGATCTGATAACGCTTGTCCTGTTGATTGGTCTTGAAATTCGCGTTCAGCGACAAGGCGATCAGTGACTGCCCCGCAGGTCCCGTCATCGTTGAGAACCGCTGTCCTTCCAGTTTGGAATCCGCATCGAGCATGCGGTCCCAAAGTGAACGGGAGCGTGTCGTCCGCTGCGAGTCCATATCGCGGACCTGCCAATAAAGGCCGCTCTGCGGCGTGTCATAACGGGGGTCGGGCAATCGGCCTGAAAGGCGGGGTACCGCGCCGGTCACGTCCAGATCGACCAGTGCCACAAGACGCGCCATGGTGGCCGACAGATCAGACCGCGCACCCCGCTCGACGCTTTCAACGAACATGTAGCGAAGCGCGATGCCGGCCAGGACGAGCGCAAAAGCGATCGAGACAGCCGTCCCGACAATCATCCGAACCTTGAGCGAGCCAAGTTTCATCAGAAATTGCCGCCAAGCGTGTATCCGAGTCCTCGACGCGTCACTATCACGTCAGCGCCCAGCCGTTTGCGCAGACGGGCGACCAGGACCTCGACGGAGTTGGAGTCCCTCGCGAAATCCTGCGAATAGAGATGCTCTGTTATCTCCAGCTGCGAGACCACTCTTGCCCGCTGATGCACCATGAAAGCAAACAGGCGATATTCCTGCGGTGTCAGCGATATCGGAAGCCCGTCGCGGGTTACCTGCTTCATGCGTGTGTCGAGCATGTATTGTCCGACCTCGATCTGGGAGGACGAGAACCCCCCTGCGCGACGCACGAGCGCACGTATGCGGGCAACGACCTCTTCGATACGAAAGGGCTTGACCACGTAGTCGTCAGCACCGGCCTCTATGCCTTCCACCCTCTCATTCCATTGGCCACGGGCTGTCAGGATCAGCACAGGCATGTTCCGCGCCGCGCGACGCCAGCGCTTGAGGATCGTCAACCCGTCCAGGTCCGGAAGCCCCAGGTCGAGGATGACCGCATCGAATGTCTCGGTATCGCCGCGAAACCAGACATCTTCTCCCTTGGAGGCGAACTCGATCGTAAACCCCGCCGCGCCGAGTGCCTGGCCAAGCGCCTGAGCAATGCGGCGATCGTCTTCAGCAATCAGAACGCGCATCCGTCATTTCACTCCGACCAGGCGGCCGCTTCGGGCGTCGAACGAATAGCGACGGAGCTGATCCCCAGGTTCAAGAACCTTCATTTCGTAGCGAAGCGACCCGCCGACCGACTTCAGCTGCGCATCCAGGATCTGGCCGTTGGTCAACTTCCGGGTCGCCGCGGCGATGGCGTCCAGGGGAAGGGCATGCTGGCTCTGCACTGCATCCAGGGCTGCGTCCTTGCCTCGATCGTCATCATCGAGCTCCGGGGGCGGTCGCGAAACTGAATAGTCCCCCCAGATGCCACCGTCATGCCCGCTGCCTGCGTCCTCGGACTCCGAATCCGAACTGCTGACGCCGCCGCTTCCGCCATCGTCCGAGCCCTCGCCCGAATCCTGAGCGTGCGCGCCTGCCGATAGCAGCAACAGCAGCGCCCCGCATGTCACGAGGCACTTCAAGTCAGCCAGTCGTCTCACAGCAATCTCCGGATCTGCTCGTTACTTTACAGGAACGTAGCTGAAAATTCGCTGACAATCGCTTCAGGGGCCTGTCAGCTTGGCCGGTTTAGAAACGCGCCTATGGAACAGGGCAACCCGCAAGCGCGTCGCAGCAGGCAAGGGGGAAGAATGGTGTTTCGCCTCATCCCCGGTTTCGCTTTCGTCACCATCTTGTGCGCGATAGCGCTCGCAATCCCCGCGGTGCAGCACAGACCTTCATCGAACCTGTATCGGGTGCTGCAATGCCATGAGTGGAAACACATGGGCTGCTTCCTCAACCGCTGAACAAGACCTCCCGCAACCGGTTGATGCTCGGTCGGGACAGGTCCTGAACACCGGTCTTTGACCAGCAATGCCAAACCGCAACGTTTTCCCCGGAGACATGACCTTGATCTCGACAAAAAGGCGGCCTTTCACGCTCGGCATAGCGCTGGCAGCTGCTGCAATGAACACTGCAACCCCGCTTATCGCGCCCATTTTCGGGCCCCGTCTCTCAATGGGGACCGAGGCACACGCATCCGCCCCGATCGAGATGAATGCCGCGACTCTGCTCAAGGACATGCGTGGATCCCTGGCGGCGATGGCCTTCAGCTTCAAGGATGCCTCGGCCGACAGCAGACGTCGGAGCGGCGCAAACGTTGTTGCGGCCGTGACCGAAACGTCCAAGGCCATGCAGAACCTCGAAGGGGCGTTGGGATCGAAAAACGCGGCATCCATTGCCAAAGGCACAAAAGCTGTGTCGAGGGCCGTCGGCGATCTCCAGACCCGATACGCGCTGTCAGCAACGAAGAACGGCGCCGCCACGAAGGCGCTGCAACGGTTCAATGTGGCCTGGTCTGCGTATTCCTCGCGCTATGTGCTTTCCAAGCCGGCAAAATCGATCCCAAAGGCCTCAAGGGCAGAAGTGCATGCTCTCAAAAGGAAAGTCTCCAATCTCACCGCCAGGGTTCGTACTCTGGAGAACCAGGTGGCGGACAACGCCGCACTGCGGGCCGAAGTTCGGCGCATGCATCGTGAGATCGCTTATCTCGACGGGCGTTTCGACGACCCGGTGGTCTATCAGCGTGCCGCATTCATGCTGGTGGTGTTCGCGGGATATTTCGATGCTTTCGTTGTGACGACACGAACCTACTATCCCGCATATTACGTATATTTCGACAACGCCTACTACATATCGCCGCGCTTCGATGATTATTGGGACGGTTACTATGACGGATATTATGACGGCCTGGCTTCAAGCTGGTACGACGATCCGATCATCATCAGTGACCCTATCCTGGAAGTCAGTCAGCCGGCGATCTATCAGGACGTCACCTATGAGACGATCTACAATGTGACCAACGAGACAACCAACATCTACGCGGCGTTGCCCGAAGAGGACCTGTCGCGGGTGGCCGTTGAACCTTTGCCAGCAGATGTCGACTTCACCGTTGAAAAGACCGTGACGAATGAAGCCGGTGCGCTGCCGGAGAGCAGCGACGACCACATCGACGATGCCAACATCGACCGTGAACAGCCCCAGCAACCCAGACAGGATGATGGCGAAGCGATCGAGAGTGGGAGACAGGTCCCCGGAGCCGAGCCGTCGGTAGACTTAGAGATGCCCGCCGATGTTGATGGGACCCGGCCGCATGATCAGGTTTTACCCCCAACGGATGAAGCCTCACCATCGCAGGATGAGACTTTGCCGACGGACGAAGACGCTCCACTCCAAAATGGGGTTCTACCCCGACGCTAAGATCGGCGGATGGAGAAGTTTGGCTGCACTGCGAATCCGGCGGGATGGCCAACCTTTGACTTTGCAGGGACGGGGGTCAGCCGTGCCGGTCACCCCGTTCCTGCAGTTTTCCTCGGGAAGACCAGGCTTGTGGAACGGCGCACTCGGGGTCCTTTTTGCTTCCCGAGCTCTTTTTTGAAGGTCGGAGGTTACAAGCTTCTGGAAGCTTGCGCCAATCAGCGCCTTCAAGGAATCGACGGCGTTGAAGATAACTGCATAGATGTCTGCCATGTGGACATCGATCACGACCCATTGGCCCCAATTCCTCGCCGCCGTATCGATGGTGATTACGGCGGTCGCTGCCGCACATGCCGCGATGACCAAGGACGAAGTGCGGGCGGCCATCGGCTGGGTCGGCATCATCATCCTGTCGCCCTTCATCGGCGCCGCGCTTTATGCCATCGCCGGCATAAACCGGATCAGGGGTGTCTCGCTCGCGGCGGAGCGGGCGGCGGCCGGGCGCGCAGTGCTGGAACACACACGCTTCGATGCGACCAACAGCTCTATCGAGGCCCGGTTCGGCCCGCGTTTTGTCGCACTCAAGACCGCCGGCGACAGGATAACCCACCACGTCCTGACGACGGCCAATGCCGTCACCATGATCGAGAGCGGTGACGAAGCCTATGCCGCCATGATCGCAGCGATCGATGGCGCGCAACGCAGCGTCATTCTCGAGACCTATATCTTCGACCGCGATCCTATCGGACTGCGCATTGCCGATGCCTTGATAAATGCCGTGCGACGCGGTGTTGCCGTGCGTGTGTTGATCGACGCCGTCGGGGCCCGCTATTCGGTTCCCAGCATTGTCGGCTATCTGCAAAAGGGCGGTGTCCCGACCGACGTGTTCAACGGCAGCATCATCGTGGGGCTGCGCCTGCCCTATGCCAATCTGCGGACCCACCGCAAGATCCTGGTCGCTGATGGCGCCGTGGCCTTCATGGGTGGAATGAACATAAGGCAGGCCTTCACCACGGAATTCGCCGGCGCCGACATGGCGCGCGACACCCACTTCCGCATCGACGGCCCAGTGGTCTCCGACATCTTCTCGGTTGCCGCCGAAGATTGGTTTTTCGCCAGCGGGGAACAGCTACAAGGCGATGCCTGGCATATCGCGTTTGACGCGGCCGGAGATCCGGGCTCGCCGATGCTCATGCGTGCGCTGCCTTCCGGACCCGATGCCAGCCTGGAAGCCAATCACAAGATGCTGATGGCGGCCTTTTCGGTCGCCCGCCGATCCATCCGCATCATGTCGCCCTATTTCCTGCCGGACCGGGAATTGATCAGCGCCCTGACCACCGCGGCACGGCGCGGCGTCGATATCGATATCGTCGTGCCGTCCGTCAACAATCTCGTTCTCGTCGACCGTGCCATGACCGCCCAGTTCGACCAGGTCCTCAGGAGCTACTGCAAGGTCTGGCGCGCACAGGGGCCATTCAACCATTCCAAGCTGCTTGTCGTCGATTCCACCTGGGCTTTCATCGGCTCCTCGAATCTCGATCCGCGGTCGCTCAGGTTGAATTTCGAAATCGACCTCGAAGTGCTGGATCCTGCTTTTGCCGAAAAAATCGAGGCGCGCATCGAAGCCGCGGTCGGCTCGGCAAAACAGGTGACGCTGCCGGAATTGCGTCAGCGGCCATTTCTTGTACGTTTGATCGACCGGATTCTCTGGCTTGGTTCGCCTTATCTCTGAACCAGTGCCGCGGGCTCCGGTTGCAGGTCGGGTCAGGTTTACCTAATTACAAAAAGAAGATGCAGGCTCGGGACTGATGATCGGCAAGGAAACGAGAAGCACCATGCACAGACTGGGCGGTGGCCTTCCCGCAAACATCCTTGAGCGTATCCGCATGCGCCGGGACCAGGCGGAACCGATGCCCGGAAGGGCCGAGCAGGCCGGTGTGCTCGTCGCCTCCTACAATGTCCATAAATGCGTGGGCACCGACGGGAAGTTCGATCCGGAACGGACCGGCCGCGTCATCCACGAGATCGATGCCGATGTCATCGCCCTCCAGGAGGCGGACAAGCGCTTCGGTGATCGCACCGGTTTGCTGGATCTCACCCGACTGGAGCGGGAAGCAGGACTCACCGCCGTACCGATCCCGGGTCAGCTCAAGGCACATGGCTGGCATGGAAATGTCGTGCTCTTCAGGCGCGGCAGCGTGCGCGACGTCCACCAGGTCAAGCTGCCCGGCCTGGAGCCGCGCGGTGCAGTGATTGCCGAGATCGAACTGGAAGCGGGTGGTATCGTCCGGATCGTCGCAGCCCATTTCGGTCTTCTTCGCCGCTCGCGGACCCGGCAGGTTCGCGCGATCCTGGATATCATGAACGACAGGCGCGAGACCCCGACCCTGCTGATGGGCGACCTCAACGAATGGCGCCTCAACGACCGCTCCGCGCTTGCCATGTTCGAGACCGCGTTCGGGGAACTGCCGCCCGCCGTCCCGAGTTTTCCATCGCGATTGCCATTGCTGGCGCTCGACCGCCTGATTTCAAACCGCAAGGATATCCTGTCGCCTGTCGTTGCCCACGACACGCCCCTGGCGCGGCTGGCCTCCGACCACCTCCCGATCAAGGCCTGGGTCAATCTTTCCCCTGCGCAGTCAGTGCCGGTCGGTGATAAACTCCGGGCCGCCTAGAGCGCCGTCCTTTCGGACACGCAAAGAACGCTCCAACACTTAGATTTGGCGCATGATCCTCATGCGCTAGGCAGCCGGCGCCCACTGGACGTCGGCATCCAGCGGATAGATCGGTCTCGCGAGCTTGCGGAACGAGAACAGCTCGTAGTTTGAACTCGTAACGCCGGAACTGGCGCATTCGACGACAGCCTTCGAACGTGGCTCGAACACCGGCCGGCAATACATGCGTGACTTGAGCAGCAGGAAACGCGCCGCCAGCGGATCGATTGAAGCACAGTGAAAGACCCCGAGATCCCACGGCTCATGCGGCAGCTCGGTGATCAGGATCGACGCATCGGCGGTCTCGAACTTGACCGCGCGTCCCATCCTGCAAAGCTGGCCAGTATAGATCGGACCCGAAACGATGTAGCTGCCGTCGCTGATCGCAGCGACACGTCCCTGGAGTTTCAATGGTGCCTGTGGCGCGACGAAGCCTTCCGCTTTCATCTTGTTGCCGAGTTCGATGGTGGTGACCGCACCGGCGCCGGCTGAAATCAGGGCTTCGACCACCGCCGGATCGCAGATCGGACCGGCGACAATCCCGTCGAGGCCCGTTCGAAGCAGGGCCTCCAGTACATCCATCGTGTCACAGGTGCCGCCCGACATGCAGTTGTCGCCATGGTCGAGCAGGAGCACTGGTCCGGTCCCTGGTTTCTGCGAGGCCTCTACTGCGGCTGCCAGGGACGCCTCCAGCGGCAGCTCGCCATAGAGGAATTCGGCGCGTCGCCGCCAGGCCTGTTCGGCGATATCACGAGCAACCGCCCTGGCTGTGCCGGCATCGTCTGCGACAACCACCACACAGGCGCCGGTCTGCGCCATGTCGGCAATCGGAAAACCGCCGAACAAGGTCACGGCGTGGACCCCATCACGTTTTTCCGCCTCGATCGCCAGATCGACGATGTCGCTCATCGCGCCGGCGACATTGGTGTTCATGCGCAATGTCGCGGCAAGCATGGGTGGGTGGACCCAGTGCTGGCTTGGGCTGGCGGTGCCATCGAGCATCCTGTCGATGATACGCGTGACATGCTCGCCGGTCGCGTACATGTCGACATGCGGATAAGTCTTGAAGCCAACGATGCAATCGCAGTTGTCGACCATGCGTTGCGTGATGTTGCCATGCAGGTCGAGCGCGACACCAAGCGGAACCCGCGGCGCACTCTGTCTTATGCGCGCGAGCAGCTCCCCTTCGGCATCGTCAAAACGATCCGTGACCATGGCTCCGTGCAGGTCGAGCAATATGGCATCGCAACCGGCTTCCACGGCGCAAAGGATGGCGCTCGCCATCGTCTCGAAAGCCTCGTTGTCGACCGGCCCGCTGGGATTGGCGGTCGCCGCCAGCGGCGTCACCAGCTCGGCACCGGTCCGCTCGGCATATACATGGAACGCGCCGAGCGCGGTGTTGGAACCCTTGCCGAAAATGCGCGCCGCTTCGCCCCATTGTGGATCGAAAGAGGCAAGCGTCGTCGCGACCGGCGAGAAGGTGTTGGTTTCATGGTTCAGCCGGGCAACGACAATACGCATCCGTCACATCTCCGATCTGCTGTTTTCAGAGGCGTGCCTGCGCCCGCCGGCGATGTTCAGCCGGACTGGCGTTTCCGATAGCGCCAGACCGCAGTCTTGCGCGGGCCAGATAGCGCTTTCTCATAAAAAATGCCGCCCGGCGATGGGGCGGCAACTTTTGCTGCGATGAGAAGGCCGGCCAGTACGTGGCTAGCGGATGATCTCGCGCTTGCCGACATGGTTCGGCTCGCCGACGATGCCTTCCTTTTCCATGCGCTCGACGATCGAGGCGGCACGGTTGTAGCCGATGCCGAGGCGGCGCTGGATGTAGGAGGTCGAGCACTTCTTGTCGCGCAGCACCACCTTGACCGCCTCGTCATAGAGGTTGTCGCCATCCTCGGCGCCCATGCCGCTCTTGTCGAACACCGGGCTCTCGTCGACTTCGGGCAGCTCTTCCTCTTCATCGGCGGTGACCGTCTCGAGATATTCGGGCCGTCCCTGCGCCTTCAGATGATTAACGACGTGCTCGACTTCAGCGTCGGAGACGAACGGTCCGTGTACGCGCGCGATACGACCACCGCCGGCCATGTGCAGCATGTCGCCCTGGCCGAGCAGCTGTTCGGCACCCTGTTCGCCGAGAATGGTGCGCGAGTCGATCTTCGACGTCACCTGGAACGAGATACGGGTCGGGAAGTTGGCCTTGATGGTGCCGGTGATGACATCGACCGACGGACGCTGTGTCGCCATGATCAGGTGGATGCCGGCGGCGCGGGCCATCTGGGCAAGACGCTGTATGGCGCCTTCGATTTCCTTGCCTGCGACCATCATCAGGTCAGCCATCTCGTCGACGATGACGACGATGTAGGGCATCGGCGCGAGGTCGATCTCCTGGTCCTCGAACAACGGTGCGCCGGTGCCTTTCTCGAAGCCGGTCTGCACCTGCATCACCACGATCTCGCCCTTGTCGCGGGCAACCGCGGCGCGCTGGTTGTAGCCATCGATGTTGCGCACGCCGAGCCGCGCCATCTTGCGATAGCGGTCCTCCATTTCGCGCACCGCCCATTTCAGCGCGGTGACCGCCTTCTTGGGATCGGTCACGACCGGCGTCAAAAGGTGTGGAATGCCGTCATAGATCGACAGTTCCAGCATCTTGGGATCGACCATGATGAGGCGGCACTCCTCCGGCTTCAGCCGGTAGAGCAGCGACAGGATCATGGTGTTGATGGCCACCGACTTGCCCGAGCCGGTGGTACCGGCGACGAGCAGATGCGGCATCTTGGCAAGCTCGGCGATGACGGGCTCTCCGCCGATGGTCTTGCCGAGGCAGAGCGCCAGCTTGCAGGCCGTGTTCTGGAAGCCATCGGACTCGATCAGCTCGCGGAAATAGACGGTTTCGCGGGTCTCATTCGGCAGTTCGATGCCGATGACGTTGCGGCCCGGGATGACGGCGACACGCGCCGAGATGGCCGACATCGAGCGGGCGATATCGTCGGCAAGGCCGATGACGCGCGAGGACTTCACACCCGGCGCCGGCTCGAACTCATACAGGGTAACGACAGGGCCGGGGCGGACATGGATGATCTCGCCCTTGACGCCGAAATCCTCCAGCACGCTTTCGAGAAGGTCGGCGTTCTGCTCCAGCCGCTCCTGCGACATGTAGAAGCCCTGGCCTTCCGGCGGCAGCTGCAGCAGCTCCTCCGAAGGCAGTTCGTATTCGCCCGGCTCGACCTGCGCTGATTTGCCGACCACGGGCAGCGACTGGCGCTGTGCCGGCATGGTGATCTCTACAGTGCGCGACGGAGCGGCCGGCACAGCGTCGTTTGCGGCAATCGGCCTGTTGGCCGTCGCAGCCCCGGCAGTCGGCGTCTCAACGGCAGGTGCAGCAGCCTCGACAATCTCCGCCACGACCGACGCCTTGATCGTCTCGACCGGCGTCAGCTGCATCGATGTCGACACTTCGATGATTTTATAGAGAGAGGTCACGTCCGGAGAAACGATCGGCTTCGGCTCGGGCTGGCGAGACGTGATTGCAGGGGCGGAAGCTGCTGCCTTGACCGGTGCCGGGACCATCTGTGCCGGTGCAGTGGGTATCGCGTGCTGCGGCACGAATTCGGAAGCAAACTCGAAGAAAGCATGGTCCGAAATATACGACCAGCGCGTGTTGCGCCGTGGTGCGGCGGCCTTCGCTGCCGGTTGCTGGAGAACAACCCGAGCCGTGGTGGGGGCAGCTGCTGCAGTGACGGGAGCGGCCGGAGCCTGATTCACGACAGGTCGGAATGAAGGCTGTTGCACGGATGGGATAATCGCCCGTGGCTCGAGAGAAGCCGGTTTGGCGGCAGCGGCCGAAACGCTCGAAGCTGCCTCGGAAATGGAGACAGCGGGTTGTTCGACCGGCTGCTCCTGCTCGCCGTCCTCCGCCGCGATCTTCTTGATCTCGCGGTCGGGCGTGCGGGTGAAGCGCACATTGGGTGCCAGGAAGAAGTAGTCCTGCCATTCCGGGCGGGCAAATTCACCTTCGCCGCCGAAATTAGGAAATACCGCGCCATCGTCCTGCGGCTTCACATATGTGTGCGCATTGCTGTCGCGGCTGGTGATTCGGCTGGCAAAATCGATCGCATGCGTCGGCGCGGTCTCGTGGCGATGCTGCTCATCCTCCCCAGGCGCTACAGCCGTGAGATTTGCCCGAGAAAAACGCATCGATGCCATACTGGAGACTCGCCGATTGAATGTCCCCTGAGACATAGGAACCGATGGTTAACAGTCCCTTCCGAAAACCGCCTGGACGGTAGGAACAGATCCGTTTTGGCACAGCGACGCGACCAGGCTTGGGCGTTACAAAAGGCGGTCATGCCGGCAGCGTAAGGTTCTGAGACTGCCACAAAGTTTTTTCTGCAGATTCGACAGGTCGCAGTGGCTGGAAGCTGGAGCCCAGGCATCCGGAATGGCGATGGTTCGCTGTTGAACCCTTCCAGACATCACCGATCGGAGTCGGCTGGATCTCAGGGGAGGGCAGCTCGCGCCGAACGGCGATCATTCTCCTGGACGCAGGGGTGTCCAGGATTGCCGGCAAGCGCAAACACACCATCGCCAAGTTGCAGGCAATGGTGCGCAAAACTGAATTTGAGTGTGAGAGAGATTGTTCTGTAGCAAATCCATCGGCGTCGAGCCGATGACTGGTTTTATCATAAAGAGAAGTTCTACGTGCGTTTAGCAGACCTGGCAGCGACCTACTCTCCCGCGTCTTGAGACGAAGTACCATTGGCGCTGGAGCGTTTCACGGCCGAGTTCGGAATGGGATCGGGTGCAGCCGCTCCGCCATAACCAC
>DASZAX010000027.1:0-261040 GCA_035944705.1 Mesorhizobium sp.
GTGCCGCCGCCGCGTCAAGCGTTGTCCTCGCTACGCTGCGGGAACGCTTGACCCGGACGTCTGAAGAGCTTCACCGGAGCCGTGGTGAGGCGCCTCCAATGCATGATTCTGAGACAGGATCACAGAGTCAGGATAAGGCGACCAGTTCCTCGCGGGCATATGCTTTCGAACCGAACGATCCGCTCAGGTCGCGGCCAAGACGCGCCGCATGTCCGCTCCAATGACCGAGCTCATGGAAACAGGTGCGGTAGAAATTGATCTGCTCGAAGAAGGCGTGCTGCGGTGGCAGCTGGATGAAATCGGCCCCGGGCATATAGAAAGCGCGGTCGCCGCCAATGCTAATGTCCGCGCCTGATGCCTGGACCAGAGCTTCCGCATGCGGGACCGTCTCCCGTTCTGGCGGCATCTCGCCGCCTGCATGGACGTGCTCGGGCAGGCCGTCGCATTGCGCGGCGTTGAAGACGATGAAACGCTTCAGGAAGGGAATTGCCTGCGGCTCGGTATTTTCTGCCTTGGCGCGCTCCTTTTCGTCCTTGGGAATGAAGCGATCCGCATGCACGATGGTGGTGCCATGCTCGCCCTTCCTGACCGAACCGCCAAGCGAAAACGCCTGCCGGTAGGTCAGCCAGTTCTGGCTTGGATAGGCGCGTTCGATCACCGCGCCCCACAGGATCAGGATGTTGATGCCGGAGTAACCACGCCCGGTGGCGGCATTTCTCGGCAGGCCGACAGCCGCTTTCGCCGCGCCCCATGGCTTGACCCAAGGCACACAGCCGCGTTCGAGATCGGCGATGATGCGGTCCGTGATTTCGGAATAGAGGTTTACCCTCGACTGCAGGGGCTTGCCTGCGCCAGCCTCGCCATGGGCTGGACGTTTGCCGGTCTTGCGCATGATCTGGTCTCCGCTCCGCTTTCGCTGCGCCCTCCCCGGAAGCGGGGTGGGCGGCGAAAACGACCGGAAAGGCCCGCCGTCGAAGGCGGCCTGCATCCGAAGGACCGCAACGAAGTGAAGGACCCCGAGCGGCAAGCGAAGGGTTGCGGGCTGCCGCGGCGGGCCTAGAAGGGAGAGCCGCCCACACCGTGCCCCGGGAGGGCCTGATCACGAAATTTCGCTGGCCATCAGGGCAGCGGCCGCTTCAGCCCAGCGGGCTGCCTGCGCAGCGGTCGATCCTTTTGCCCTGGTATCAAAAGGCAATGACCCGCTCGCCAACGGAGCGGGCCCTGATTGCCTGAGGCGGAACTCAACACATGGCCGCACGCGCAATTTCGTGGATGGATATGAACGTTCCGTTAGCTTGAGGGCCGAAGTCGCGACCGCGATACAGGCGCACTTGGCATGCGGGAGCGATGCGCTTCACGCGCCTGAGCTCCCTGCTGCCGCGCAGGCACTTCAGTTTTCCGGAACGATCGCTGTACCGCTTCGTTGCCCTGGGAGGTCGCTGATCGAGCGATTTTCATAACCAGGAGGAAGAACCATGACGAAACTGCTCTGTGCGAGCGCGATGGCGCTTGCGATGATGACAGGCGCGGCCTTGGCCGCCGGACAAACCGGAACGTCGGCGCTGGATAACCCCGAAAAGATGGGCACTTTCTACACCGACAAGGACATGAAGACACTGAAGTCCGAGGCCGACTTCAAGACGGCGTGGGAGGCTTTGACCAAGGAAGACCGCGACAGCATGATGAAGGAATGCAGTGGCAAGACCATCGCCAGCGACCACGACAATTTCTGCAAGATGACCAAGCAGCTCGGCGGCGCGAACTAGGCAGCGACAAGCCGATCGGTCGGCTGGTCGGTGATAACGACCGACTGGCCGGCCACGCATACCGCCGAGCATACCTCGGCGTCATCACCTCCAAGGCGGGGCTTCTCGCACGTCAATCTCTATCGGGTGCGCATCCCTGGGTTTTGGAGTGGTTTGGCGCCGTCACCGCCGGATTTCGTTGACGGAAAATGTCCGCGCCGTTGGCGATTCTGGCCGGTCCGATGTTGTCCTCACTGCATCGGGCCGGTTCCTGTCATCAGCGACCCAGCGGTTGCCGCGACAGTTCGATCAACTCGGCCTCATCCCTGATCCCCAGTTGATAGTTGGCAATGATCCGGGACGCGCGTTGTTCTCTGTCACTGACGTTTTCCAACTTCCGGCTTGTCGCGTCGAACACTCTGATAAGCAACGCAACTTCCTCAGGCTGAAACACGCCGGCACGCTCCAACATTTGGCGCATTGGCATGATGTTTCTCCTTCGTCAGGCAGCATAGCCCTCTGACAACGAAACGCAAAAGGCTCCTCTCCGCCCTCCTGATCGCACGGGTCGTCATGGCCGCGGCCCATCACGTCGCGCAGCGTGGACGTGCCGCTTGTTAGCCAGGCAAACTTTGGCAGCGCGTTGCGTTTTGCGGCTGCCGCGACCTTATAGGCGCCACGGACTGATGATCCGCTCGACCTTGAACAATCTGGCTGCAACATTTTCGGAACGTCTGGGACACTTCATGCTTATCCAGACGTGGCAGCCACTTCCAAATTGCGCGCCAACGCCGGCCCATGCGCAAAGTCCCTTCGGCATGGGCCGGCGGTTTCCTCACACGAAGTGACGTGTCAACTGCGCCGCATCGAGCGGGGGTTCTACGCGGCGAGTGCGGGTTGGAAATTGGGCCCCGACGTCTTGCGGTCGAGGTAGAGCCGCAGCGTTTCGGCAATTTCATCTTCATCGAAGACGCCTTGCCCAAACAGGTCCATGGTTGCCCTCGCGAGATTCTCAGCGGCAGGACTGCCTTGGCTCAGCCCCCGTTCACTGCACAATTCATCGTAAACGCGCTTGAGAGCCTGCACATCGCCCGGATAGGCGATGCCGCCGGTGCTCGTGCGAAAAACGGCCATGCTAACCTCCTGGCAGATGCGTGCGTGTCCACAGCAACCTGACGGATCGCCTTTCCTTGCCATGCCTAGACGTATTGTTTGCGGGAACCCCGCAACCCGGCATGGGCCGCACGCCGCCCGCGAAACGGTATCAGCGATGCTGTTGGCTGCGGGTTGAAGTTTTCCGGATCCAGAGCTGAGAGCTCGCTGGCGACGCGATCGAGCATCGGTCGCGGCTCCACAATGCGTTTCTGCGCGCGCGCCGCGTCGACGAACGCCTCATAGGCGGACTTCGGTGTGCACCATCCCTCTTTGGCCTTTTCAGCCAAACGAACCGCTTCGGTGTACCGCTCGCAACACTTGTTCGGCCAACCCATCGCCAGCACTTTGAAAACATCATGCAGGCAAGTCACCGTGAATTTGTATCCACTCGTCGTTTTGAAGACGACAGGCTTGAACGTCGGCATGAAATTCTCCCCAAGATGCATGTCACTCTGACCGCCGAGCGCTGCGGTCCGGCACCAAATCCCTTCAGAGGGCGCAAGTTCCCAAAAAGAAACCACGCATGATCACGAAAAATAACAGCCTGCAAACATCCTGTTACTTCTCTCGCGGCGCGACGATTGGCACGTCGCATAACGTGGAAGAAACCCGCGCGAGGCATGCTGCAGAGCGCGATGGCGGCGCGCAAAACGGTCCGGACGTTCTTGTGTGCAATAGTGGACATTCAGGACTCTCCGCGTCGGCTATGCTGGGCGATCAACGAGGAGAATGATTTGCTTGTGATTCCAGACCTGATCCGACTGACGTATGTTTCGACCCTCCACCCGGAAATATCCCTGACCGACATGGACGCACTGGTCGCGAAGGCGGCAGTTTTCAATCAGGATCGCGACATTACCGGAGTGTTGGCCGTCGACGACAAACGGGTATGCCAGATCCTCGAAGGTCCGCGTCAGCACGTTGAGCAGTTGTTCCGTTCAATCCGCAAGGACAGGCGTCATCACACCGTGACCGAGATTGAAACGCGGGGGATCGACGCGAGCAGCTTTGAAAACTGGGGAATGGTCCGGCGCGACATGGTCGATATGGTCATCTACGCACTCGATTGAATGGCGCGTATCCAAGAACGCAGGCGGACGCCGCGCGTTCACGGATAATGCTGCCACGCCGGTCTGGGGCGTGCAGTGCGGACGGCGCCGCCGCGTTGCCTTCGTAAGCTCTGACTTTGCGCAGGAGCGCGATACGGACTTTGGGACCTGCCCGCCCGCGTGGGGAAGTGACGGACACACCAACGAATGGGCTAAACCCGAAGGCGGATGCAGTGACGGGGTTCCGACCACCCGTGGCTTATCAGCTTTTGTTCGCAACGCACCACAGCAAGTCGCGGTCGTGCGGTTAGCGAGAGAGGCGCCCTTCGTCGTCGATAAGCGTGAGCTGAGCCTGGTTCTTGCCGCCCCAGGCCCACAGCACGAGATTGAAGTCGGCAGCGACCGAACCGGCTGCGTAAGAACGGACCAGCAATCCATTGTGGCCCGCCTGCAGGAGTCTGCGCGCAAAGGCCTGCGTCCTGGCCTGCCCCCGCGTTTTCATCTGGTCGCGCCAGCTGGCATCCGCCAGACCGTCGCTGTCCATGTCAAAGGCGGCGAGCGCTTCGCCATCTCGACCATCAAAGATGCGGTCGATGTCGGCCTCATAGGCGACGAGTGTCGTCGGCTGCAGATTGCCGATCTGGTTTGCTTCGCGGATCGCCGTGAGGACGGAAAACGAACAGTAGAGCGCTGGCGTGCCTTTCGGATTGAAACGGCCGCCATAGAGCTCGGCGCCGCGGCCCGATAGCGGTTCCCTAGCGTAGACAGGGTTGAGCGCCCTGTAGAGCTTGCCCTGATAGCGCATCGCGGCACTCAGGCGTACACGCCGGCATCGACAGCGTCGATATAGTCAAGCACATCGTCGACACGCCCGCTGCCGACGAGTTGCATTGCCGTCTGGCCAGAAAATCCCGACAAGGGTTCGGAACGATACCAAGCGTAAGCGATGAGAGCCGAGCCGAAACGCGGTTCGACTTTGTTAATCACCTCGACCATTTCGCGCAACCGGCGCTGTGTCTTATCCGAACGCACCCGCTCCTGCCGCTGAATGGCATCTTTGCCAAGCCCGGCGGAGCGGGCTATATCCTCGCTTGTGGTACGCAAGACGTCCGCGATCTTGCGCGGTGCGAAAAGACCCCGTTCCGAATATTGAGCTATGCTCATCGGCTACCCCATGCCAAAAATTATGACGCTATATAGCGTCAAAAATTACGTCAAGCAAGTCTAAGCACGGGCATTCGTCCTGTATCGGCTCCGGGCGCCATGCACGAGTCCATCGTAGAAATCCCGGTCGCCCTGACGGAGCAATCCGGGCGCTGCGGGGACGGTCAGCTCGCCTGTCTCAATTCCGTAGCAGCGACAAAGGTGGACCGGATCGCTTCGAGCGCAACCTTAAGCGGATCGGAGAAGACCCTGCCTTTCTGCCAGAGGGCGACGGAGCGCTGTCGTCGAAGGGTTCAATCATGTGCTCATCCAGAAGCCGTCGGGGTGAGATTTGAGGTTCGATTTTATCCATTGCGTGTCCTTCGAGGAGAGTGGCGCCGGACATCGGGCGATGCGGTTTTTGCATCGCGGTCCCTCTAGGCGCTAACAGGTCCGGAAAGGCGGCGGCCTGGACCAGCATAGTCCAGCTCGGTCAATGGAAGTTTCGCGTTTTGACCTTGATGGTGTCGATGTGCAGGTCGCGGATGTAGATGTCACGCGTGCAACGACTCTATGGCGGAAGCGGGCCGCAAGTTCCTTGCGTGACAGGAGTCAGGACGGATTTGCGGCAAGGATCATGAGGCCGCGTCATCACCGATTGCCTGCGGTGCGGGTATGTGTCGTGGGCAAGCTGGACTTATGCGACCTCGATCTTGCACATTGGCTGTATCGCGAAACCGAAGAATTTTCGCCCTCTCAATCGAGCAGCAGCATGTTTGTCACCGTAAACGGAACCAAGCTTTTCTTCGATGTTGAGGGAGCCGGCTTGGTGCCCGATGGTCCGAGGATGAAAGCAAAACCGACCTTGCTCCTGCTGCACGGCGGACCGGGCTTTGACCACTCTCTTCTGAAACCTGCCTTTTCCTCGTTTGCCGATATCGCGCAGGTGATCTACCTGGATCAGCGTGGCAGCGGCCGAAGTGCACAGTCCCCCAGCGAGACCTGGAATCTTGCCCAATGGGGCGACGACGTAAGATCCTTTTGCGACGTTCTGGGAATCGCAAAGCCAATCGTGTTTGGCGTTTCCTTCGGTGGCTTTGTCGCCCAATCCTATGCAACGCGTCACCCTGGCCACCCGGGCAAGCTCATTCTTTGCAACACCGCCGCACAGATGGATTTTTCGGTGGTGTTCGACATATTCGCCCATTTTGGCGGGGCTGAGGCCGGTGCGATTGCGAGAGCCTACTGGCAGGATCCGACAGTCGCGAACTGGGAACGCTATGCGGCGATCTGCCTGCCGCTATATAATCGCCGTCCGGCCGGAGATGATGATTGGAAAAAGCGGGCGGTTGTAGCGAAGGAGGTCGGTGTCCACTTCAATGGGCCAGGCAACGAACATGGAGCGATGGATTTTCGCTCGGCCTTGAAGACAATCACCTGCCCCACACTCGTTCTTGCCGGCGACAAGGATCCGATAACACCGCTGTCATTCGGGACGACGATCGCCGACTGCCTTCGTCCAGAGATCGTTCGCTTTGAAAAATTTGTCGGATGCGGCCATCCTGTCTTCGTCGACGACCCGATCCGTGTCTTCGAGCTGATACGAAAATTCATATTGCAGATGGACGCGCGATAGGGCTAGGCCCATGATTTGCTCTAGAGGCAGGCCTTCCGCGTAGCGTTTCCCCTCTCCTGTGTCCACATACCCAGGAAGGAGCAGCGCTATATCTGCGAAACCAGCAATGGTGCTGGCTTCAGTTTGATTTTCAACGAGTCCCGGCAAACAGTTGCAGCACCATGTCCGTAAGTTCCTTCGAGCTGTACGGCTTGGTCAGACGCGGGCGATCCCGGTGCCGTTCTTCTAGTGCCCATTCACTATAGCCGCTGCAAAACAAGAAAGGGATCTGTCGTTCAGCCAGCACATCCGCAATGGGATACGAATTTCCGCCCAGAATGTTGACGTCCAGTATCGCGGCATCGAGAGACGACTCGCGAGCCAACTGCAAGGCTCTCTCCAGGCGCGAAACCGGTCCGACGACTGAGGCGCCAAGGCCAAGCAGCGCATCTTCGATCGACAGCGCGATAATCATCTCGTCTTCAACGACAAGTATCTGCCGGCCTTCCGCGACGGGCTGCTCGAGCATCAATTTCCCCCTCGCTCCGCCGAGCGAAGCTCCCCGATTTCGGAAGTGAAGGGCATGTCTATGTTGCAGACCACACCGCTTGCAGCAAAGCTTCGTTCTACCACAGCCTCGAATTCAAAGCCCAGGGAGCGCTCGATCAGGGTCGTCCCGAACCCCCGTTTCGAGGGCGGTCCCGGAATGGTGGGGCCACCCGATTCAATCCAGGCAAATCGCAGCCGTCGAACAGGATCTTGAGCGACCGCCCAGGAGATGGAAAGGCGGCCTCTGGGAGCGGACAGCGAACCGTACTTCGCGGCATTGCTGGCCAGTTCGTGGATCGCCATTGCAATCGAAAGACCCGCCTTTGGCGTCAGCTCGATGGCGGGACCCGCAATCTGAATATCCCGATCCTGATACGGATTCAGCTCGGTGTCGATCAGGTCACGCAGCGTGCCCACGCTAGCAGCGCCGCGTCTGGTGAGCAGGCTGTGTGCACGGGTAATGGCGGTGATGCGGCCTGCGATCGTTTCGGTGAACGCCTCGGGCGAAAGATTCGACTTGAGCGTCTGCGCAACGATTGAGGACACGATTGCGAGGATATTCTTTACCCGGTGATCGAGCTCACCCAAAAGCAGCGCCGCCCGTTCTTCTGCCCGTTTTCTCTCGTCGATTTCGAGCGTCACCGAGATGATGCTGCCAGCGTGCCCTTCCTTGTCGCTGAGTACTGAGACGCTGTCATGCACCCACACGGTCGTTCCGTCAGCGCGCCTGAGGCTATATTCGAGTTCGATCGGTTGGCTGTCACGAGCTGCTTGCTCATACCGGGCGTTGATATCATCTGCGTTATCCGTATCGATGAGGTCGAACCGGCGTACTTGCCGCAAGCCCTCCGCCGACCGACCGGAAATCTTCTGAAATGCGGCATTGGTCAGCAGAAAGCGGCCGGTACGATCCGTTTCCGCCACGCCCACGGCAGCCTGGTTGACGATAGCGGTGAAACGTCGCTCGATTTCATCTTTCGCCCGCTCGGCTTTTTTACGCTCGGTTACATCGACAAAGGTTATGACAACACCGTCGATCACCCGCTCCACGCTGCGGTATGGTCGCACGCGCATGGTATATGACGCGCCGCGATCGTAGAGATCGAGTTCCCTTTCTACCACGGTGAGATCTCGCAACACCTTGGCCACATCACGCTGCAGGTCTTCATAGGCAAGCATGCTGACGATGTCCGTCAGGGGGCGTCCGCGGTCGGAGTTGCGAAGGCTGAAGATTTCCGTCATTCCCGGCGTAAAGCTCTTGATGCGCAAATCTTCGTCGAGAAAGATCGTCGCGATCTGCGTGCTTTCCAGAAGATTTTGCAGATCGCTATTGAGGTTGGAAAGCAGCTCGTTTTTCGCCGTCATCTCGGCGTTGACCGTCTGCAGTTCCTCGTTGATCGACTGCATTTCTTCCTTCGAGGTCTGCAGCTCCTCATTGGTCGACTGCAATTCCTCATTGACCGACTGGTATTCCTCAGCCGCCGACTTCATCTCCTCGTTTGTGGTCTCAAGATCACTGATCATCGCATGCAATTGCGCGCGGACCGTACGCAACTCCTGCTCGGCGGCGAGCGTTGCCGGACTTTGCCGACTTTCGTCGCCAGCTTGCGAAGGTTGCGGCATCGCCGCGCGGATTTCCTGGAACGCCACAACGCAAAAGCCTTCGCTGCCGGCTTCCTGGACGGGTTCCACGATAACGCTGAGCAGGCGCTGCTGGCCCTCGATGAGAGCGGACACGTTGTCGATGACCTGCCCCTGTCCGGTTTTCACCACCGAATGCAGCGCCGTTCGAACCGTGAGACGCAGGCTCTTGCGCAAATTTGAAAGCAGGCTCAGGTTGGCCAAGCCAGCCGATGGTTCCAGGTATCGGGCGACTTCACCGCCCGAGTAGCGGACGATGTTGTTTTGCCGATCGACGACGAAGTAGACGGGCGAATGTTTGGCCAGGGCCAGCCGCACCGCCCGATCGATGCGATCGCCTGCGCCCCGGCCAGGCTCGCCGGTGATATTGGTCGACGCTCCGGGCGACGGTGCAGGCATGGTGAGTGCCGAAACCGTCACATCGCCGTCCTTGCGCCGGAAGATGTGAGCTGCCTTGTCCTGGGCCGCGAACAGACTGCCATGTCTGCTCACGCCTTCCGACAATCCGAGGAAAAGCAGACCACCCGGCTTCAGCGCATAATGAAACATCTGCAGGATGCGATCTTGCAGTTCGGCGTCCATGTAGATCAAGAGATTGCGACACGAGATCAGGTCCAGCTTGGAAAATGGCGGATCCTTCGTGACATTGTGCACCGAGAAGACGCACATTTCGCGGACCTGGCGGTTCGGACAATAGGCCCCCTCGTCCTGATAAAACCAGCGCTGAAGACGTGCCGGTGTCACGCCTGCGATGCGTTCATAGCGGCCTGCTCTGGCGAAATCGATCGATCTGTCGTCGATGTCGGTGCCGAAAATCTGGACCTGAACGCTGCTGCCGCGCTTGTCGAGCAATTCCCGAATGGCAATGGCGAGGCTGTAAACCTCCTCGCCCGTTGAACAGGCCGGTACCCAGACCCGCAGGGACTGCTTGTCTGCGTCACGTTCAAGGATCGCATCGATCGCCGCCGACAAACTTCCAAAGGCGTCCGGATCGCGAAAGAATTCCGTCACGCCGATGAGAAGCTCCCTGAACAGAAGCTCCGGCTCGACCGGGTCCTGGCGCAGACGATCAATGTATGCCGGCACCGTATCAGCCTGCAGGACCTGCATCCGTCTTTGGACGCGCCGGGTGACCGTCTTAGTTTTGTATCTGGAGAAATCATGCCCTGTCCTGGCGCGAAGCACGGACAGGACAGTTGCCAGATGCTCCACAGCATCCGAGCGGGTGCCATCACCATCTTTTCGGTTAGCGACCAGCGCCAGGTGATCACGGTATTCAATCAGCTTGGCCGGAATTTCCTCGATTTGCAGGACGTAATCGACGAGACCCGTCGATGCCGCGCTCTGCGGCATGCCTGGCATGGCGTGATGATCGGATTCCGCCTGGGCAATCGTCAGTCCGCCGCTTTCCTTGACAGCGCCCAGCCCGAGCGCACCATCGCTGCCAACACCTGACAGCACGATGGAAACGGCGTTTCTCCCCTGATCCTTTGCGAGGGAATCGAAGAATGTGTCGATCGGTCGCCGGTCGGATCGAGGCGGCGCCGGCTTGATGACGAGGAGCCGGCTGTCCTTGATCGTCAACGTGGCATCGGGCGGAATGACATAGACCTTGTCCGGCTCAACGAGCATGCCGTCCTGGGCATCCACCACCGGAATGAGCGCTGACCGGCTTAAAATCTCCGTCAGCATGCTGTCGTGATCGGGAGAAAGGTGCTGGACCAGCACGAAGGCCATGCCGCTGTCCGGCTTCAGGTTCTGAAAAAAGGTAGTGAATGCCGCCAGGCCACCAGCAGACGCCCCGATGCCGACGATCAGGCTTGGGCGCTCAGACGTTTCTCGTTTCCCCCACATCATCATGTAACGCGTTTTCCTGCGCTAGGTTCCTGAAACGATGCGGGATTGCCGCCTTGCATACAGGCTTCCTCCGAGATCGTGGTGCAGGATAACGTCACTTGGAGTGTCAGCATCCGATTCCAGTCGCGACATCTCTGCAGGACCGTTCCGTCTCGATAAACGAATTCTCCCAATAAATGATTCCTACGTGCACTAGTGATCAGACGCATGCCAAGAATGGGCGCATCATGAGATATCGGCGAGAACTGATCAGGGCATCGCCGGCTGTGAGCGACCATCGCGCTTCCGCCCCAAATACGGGAGGAAGCGATGTTCGTTTCCCACTCTCCCATCAACGCAATCGCCTACCCCGACGATCTCAAACTCCTCACCCGCGTCTACGAAGACATCCGCCGCCAGCGGGGGATCGAATGTGGCAGCACCGCAGCCGAGGATCTGTCCAGGGCGGTGATGGACCTCTTCGCTCAAGGGCTCTCAGAGGAAGCCGATATTCGCGAAAGCCTGGATGCGTATCTCAGCCGCAAATCGTCCTCCGCGGACTTGTTGCGGTTGCGGAGAAATGCACGATGATCCCGTTCAGACCTGTGACCTTTCGAACTGCGCGTGGCTACAAGTTTCACGTCAATTGCCTGCATCATGTCACCAAAGCTCTCGCAATGGCGTGGCCAGACAAAACCAGGGAAAGCTACTGCAGAGCCGCTCAACTGGCCGCACAAGCCACGCAGGGATGGTGCACGCATGCTGCGGCATATGACGCCTTCATCCAGGCCGCTGCCGATCAGAACCGCATCGTCGAACCGCGACCGATGCGGCGCCTGGTCGCCCAGGAACTGGCCGCAATCGATCCGGAAAACTTCAACTGCCTGCCAAGTGGGGCTTGAGTCTTCAAGAAGGGATATGCCGCCGGTTTGATCTGCGAAAAATTGCCGGCGGCTCGCGGGCCCTGCTTCCCAGACGGCCCCACAACAAATTCGGAACTGGAGAACAAGTCGGCGGTTAAGCCGAAAGATGCGCACCTGCACGAAACACAGGCGAAGCGCAGAGGAGATGGGGAGTACCGCCGATGACTGTGCAGGAACGCGATTACCAAGCGCCGCGGTTCGCATAGGATGACTGGCAGCCATCCTATGCGCCATTCTATAAATTTGTGCTTCTCGTCATGCTGTCGGGTGTCGTGGTGACAGCGGTGCTGGGCTGGTTGTTGCCCGCACTGATCTGAAAGGGCGCCACCGCAATCCGTGGGGGCCCTGCACCACCGCAAACCAGCGCGATCTCAGATGCGGAATTCAACTGCTGAAGAATCGGTTCGGCGGACGCTCCAACCCAAGATTTTCGCGCAATGTAGCGCCTTCGTACTCACGTCGAAACAGCCCTCGCCGTTGTAACTCCGGCACCACCTTGTCGGCGAAATCCTCCAATCCCCCCGGCAGAAACGGAAAGCTGACGTTGAAACCATCCGAACCGTCGGAAAAAAGCCAGGTCTCCATTTCGTCGGCGATTGTCTTCGATGTACCGATGAAGGCGAGGCCAGAATAACCGCCCAGCCGCTGCGCGAGCTGGCGAACTGTGAGGCCTTCGCTATGCGCCAGTTCAACGACGCGCTCACGGCTGCTCTTGCTGGCATTGGTCTCGGGAACGTCTGGCAGCGGCTTGTCGGGATCGAAGCTCGAGGCATCATGCCCCAAGGCAATGGACAATGACGCTATGGCGCTATCGTAGTGCACGAGTGCGTCGAGCCTTGCCCGCTTTGCGCGAGCCTCTTCGATCGTATCGCCAACGACGACAAACGCACCCGGCAAGATCTTGATGCTGTCGCGCGAGCGTCCAAGTTTTTCGACCCGCCCCTTCACGTCTGCAAAAAAGCTTTGGCCGGCGGCGAGATTTGGCGGTGCTGCAAATATGACCTCTGCGGTTTCCGCAGCGAGCTGCCTCCCTGCCTCGGAGGCGCCGGCCTGTACGATGACGGGCCAGCCTTGTGGGGGTCGCGCGATGTTGAGAGGCCCGCGAACCGAAAAATGCTCTCCCTTGTGAGCCAGGACGTGAAGTTTTTCGGGATCGAAATACAGCCCGCTTTCCGCATCCCGGATGAAAGCATCATCGGCGAAGCTGTCCCAAAGTCCCGTCACAACATCGAAGAATTCGCGTGCACGGCGGTAGCGCTCGTCATGTTCAACATGGGTCTCCAGGCCGAAGTTGAGCGCCGCATCCGGATTGGAGGTGGTGACAACGTTCCATCCCGACCGCCCTCCACTGATGTGATCGAGTGAAGCAAAGCGCCGGGCGATGTGGAAGGGTGCATCGAAAGTCGTGGACGCCGTGGCCACGAGACCGATGCGGCTGGTGATCGCGGCGAGTGCCGAAAGCAAGGTGAACGGTTCGAAGGACGTAACGGTATGGCTGCGTTTCAAAGCCTCCACCGGCATGTTGAGGACAGCCAGATGATCAGCCATGAAGAAAGCATCGAACTTTGCCGCCTCAAGCCTGAGTGCGAAGCGCTTGATGTCGGCGAAATTGAAATTGGCGTCTGGATGGGCACCGGGATAGCGCCACGCGCCTGTGTGAAGGCTGACGGGGCGCATGAATGCACCGAGGTGGAGTTTCTTGTCGCTCATATTGGATAAACTGCATCGCTGACCAGTACCGACGAAGGCAGCAGCCCCGTCATGTACAATGTGTCGGCGATGATCTGCTGCTCTGCGATCACGTCCGCATCCAGAGGTTTCATGCCATAAGTCATGCGCCTCAGGGCCGCTTCAAGCGCGACGGCGTCTATGTTCAACTCCTCCGCCAATCTCTTTGCGATGCTGGCGGAATGCTGCACCGCTTGCTGGCCGGCAATCTGCAACTCGCGCAGCAGTGTCTCGATCGTCTGCGGGTTGTCCCTGACGAAGGACCTTCGCCCGAGATAGAATTGCCGGTTTGCAACCAGTCCGTTTCCGTCCGCAATGACCCTCAGATTGGCGGTGTGCAGCGCAGCGCTCAACAGCGGATCCCATATGACCCAGGCGTCGATTTCGCCCCGTTCCAGCAGGCGCAGCGGTTCCATGCTTGGTGACAGATCCACCTGGCTGATATCGCGGTCGCTCAGCCCGGCCCTGTGCAGGGCACGAAGCAGCAGATAGTGCACGTTGGAACCCGGGTTGAGGCCGACCCGCTTGTCTTTCAGGTCCACCATGCTGTGGATCTTGCTGTCACCGTGGACGACGATCGCCTCTGCCTCGGGTGCCGGCGGGTCATAAGCCAGATAGACCAGTGGCACCCCAGCCGCCTGTGCGAACACAGGTGGTGCCTCCCCTGTCGTGCCGAAATCAATTGTTCCACGGTCCAGGGCCTCGAGCAGTTGCGGCCCTGCACTGAACTCCGTCCATGTAACGGCGATGCCGCCCTCAGCCAAGCGCCGCTCAAGCGTGCCCTTGCATTTGAGCACGCTTGAGGTGCCATATTTCTGGTAGCCGATGTTGAGCGGCGCCATCGGCGTTGAGGTCGTCTTGGCTTGCGCATCTTCGGAGCCGCGGCGACGCGGTTCTACGATCCCGAGCCGCGCCAGCTGAGTACGCAGGCTGTTGCGTGTCGTTCCAAGGGCAGAGGCCGTGCGGACCTGGTTGGAACCCGACACGTCAAAGGCCGACAGGACGACACTGGAGACGGCGCGCCGGAAAATCTCGCCTTCTCCGGCCGCAACCGCTTCCGCCACGGCCACCTCGATGCGCTTTTCCAGGGTCTTTTCCGTATCCAGAGCCGCAGCAGGGCCGCCGATGCCAAGATCTGCCGCCAGCACCACGTCGCCGCGTGCCATGTGGGTGGCATTCTGGATGACGTTTTCAAGCTCCCGGATGTTGCCCGGCCACGGATAGCGTTCAAGGGCTTCCGGCACGCCTGACCCAAAGTCCAGCGCCTCGCGCCCGAGCCGGACCTTGTAGAGGTCGAGAAAATGCCGTGCCAACGGCACGATGTCGGCGACCCGTTCGCGCAGCGGTGGTAACTGGATGCTGGCGACATTCAGGCGGAAAAACAGATCCTCGCGAAACAGCTTATCCTTGACGGCCGATTTGAGGTCGACATTCGTCGCCGCCACCACCCTCACGTCGATGGGAATCGAACGGCGCGAGCCGACCCTGGTCACCTCCTGCTCCTGCAGGACACGCAGCAGTTTGACCTGCAGGTTAAGCGGCAGGTCGCCCACCTCGTCGAGCAAAATGGTCCCGCCTTGGGCAGCCTCAAACCACCCTTGCTGATCGCGGACCGCGCCGGTGAAGGCGCCTTTTTCGTGACCGAAGAGTTCGGCTTCCGCCAGGCCGTTGGTCAGGGCGCCGCAATTGACGGCGACAAAGGGGCCACTGCGCCGGTGGCTGTTGGCGTGGAGATAGCGCGCGGCCAGTTCCTTGCCGGTGCCGGTCTCACCAAGCACCAGCACCGTGACATCGCCGGCGGCGAGCCGGTCAAGGTCGTGCTGCAGCGCCGTTGAAGCAGGCCCGCCGATCAGCATGGTGCGCGCGCGGGCGCTTTCCTTCCTGACTGCCGGCTTTTCATCGGCGTCATAGCCCCGCGCGAAAATGTGCCGGTAGCTCCGCTCGGCAACCAATCCTCCAGCCGAAACGTGCGATGTCGAATACATCGGTAGCACAATCCCTGTCCTCGGCAGTGATTGGCAAATGTACACTAAATCGATCAGGCCAATAGGATACGGGAATGCTGTATTTGCGGGCTTAAGGCAAAAAACCGTCCCGAAGCGGGCGGGAAGTTGGAAGCCTCTGTCCCTTCGGCCTTCGCAATGAAGCCCGTCGCATCATGCCTGCCAGCGCCGTCCGGGCAGCCACGTTCTCATCGGCGGGAACAGCCCGGTCGCAGCCGCATTGCAACAGGCCGGGCGCTGTTGGAATCGCAACAGCGCCATAGGGCTCTGTTGCAAATGCAGCAGCCACCCCCTCCGAACGCTTCTTCTAACCCATTGTAATTTAACAAATTTCATTTCTGGCACGGGACTTGCTGAGCTTTGGGCATGTTTCGGAAACCCAGGATGAAGGCATTGGCCAGGCGAAAAAAGATCGTAGTGATAAACGGAAGCCCGCGGGCGTATTCGCGAACCGGTCACCTGCTCGACAAGATAACGGCGGAGATCGCTTTGCGTATCGATGCGGAAGTCGATCGCATCGACCTGTCCCAATCAGGGCATTCGTTGCTTGCCGGACTTTCGCGCGAGGGGCTGTCGGCCGAGGCGGAAGATACCCTCCGGCTGATTGAAACCGCCGATCTGCTTGTCGCCGGCACGCCGGTTTACCGGGCAAGCTACAGCGGAGCTTTCAAACATGTCTTCGACCTCGTCGATCGCGATGCGCTGGCGGGCAAGGTCGTTCTGTTGGCCGCGACCGGCGGCACGCCGTTGCATGGCCTGATTGGCGAGCATCAGTTGCGACCGCTGTTCGGCTTCTTTCGGGCAATCACCGTGCCGACCGTCGTCTTCGCCACGGAAGACGACATCAAACAAGCCGAACCTTCCGATGCCTTGGCGCAGCGGATCACCCGCGCGGCACAGGAAGCCGCCCTTCTCCTGTCCGCGACCGTAAATGCCGAGGCTCCGTCCCTGGCGCTCGCAGCCAACGCCTGACCGTCCTGAGACAACTCGACCAATCAACGGAGTTCCGCAATGCCCCACACCGAAAAATCACGAACAGACGCCCCTCTCCAGTTTGCCTACTGGGTGCCAAACGTTTCCGGTGGACTTGTCATTTCCAACATCGAGCAGCGCACCAGCTGGGATATCGACTATAATCGCAAATTGGCGCAGATCGCCGAACAGAACGGCTTCGACTATGCGCTGAGCCAGATACGCTTCACCGCTGGTTATGGCGCCGACAACCAGCATGAATCGGTCTCCTTCAGCCATGCCTTGCTGGCGGCAACCGAGCGTCTGAAAGTGATCGCAGCCATTTTGCCGGGCCCGTGGAATCCAACGCTTGCGGCCAAGCAGATCGCCACCATCAACCACCTGACCAATGGCCGCGTTGCGGTCAACATCGTCAGCGGCTGGTTCCGCGGCGAGTTCAAGGCGATTGGCGAGCCGTGGCTCGACCACGACGAGCGGTATCGCCGCTCAGAGGAATTCATCCGCGCCCTGCGTGGCATCTGGAGCGAGGACAGCTTCACCTTCGCCGGCGACTTCTACCGCTTCCGCGACTACTCGCTGAAACCGAAGCCGATCGATCCTAAACCCGAGATCTTCCAGGGAGGCTCGTCGCGAGCGGCCCGCGACATGGCTGCCCGGGTCTCGGACTGGTACTTCACCAACGGCAATACGCCCGAAGAGATCAAAAAACAGGTCGACGACATCCAGACCAAGGCGAAAGCCAACAATCATTCGGTGCGCATCGGCGTCAACGCTTTCGCGATCGCGCGCGAAGACGAGGCCGAAGCACGTCGCGTGCTGGACGAAATCATCGCCAAGGCAAACCCGGACGCCGTGCATGGCTTCGCAGACCAGGTGAAAAACGCTGGCAAAGCCTCTCCTGAAGGAGAAGGAAACTGGGCGAAATCGACGTTCGAGGATCTCGTTCAATACAATGACGGCTTCCGCTCAAATCTGATCGGCACGCCAGAACAGATCGCCGAACGCATCCTGAAGCTCAAGGATGCCGGAGCCAGCCTGATCCTGCTCGGTTTCCTGCATTTTCAGGAAGAGGTCGAGTTCTTCGGCAAACGCGTCATTCCGCTGGTTCGCGAACTTGAGGCCGAACGCGAACGCGCGCTGGTGGCAGCCGAATAAGCTCCAAGGCGGCTTAGCGTCGCCTCGCCTTCCAACATCTGCAGGATTGTCATGACGAGTGTCACGCTTGAAGCGGCCACGAGGCAGGGGCCGGTGTTCCGGACCGGCTCGGCCGAAAACGCCACGCCACGCTGGAACGCGGCCGATGGAACGACATCGGCCGCGGGATCGAGCCATGCCCTCGCCTTATCGAACATCGGTCTGTCGTTTGGTGGGGTTGCAGCGTTGAGCAACGTCGACCTGTCGGTCCGGCGCGGCGAAATATGCTCGGTGATCGGCCCCAATGGCGCCGGCAAATCGTCCCTCATCAACATCATCAGCGGCCTTTATCGCGCTGATACCGGCACGATAGAACTGTTTGGCCGCAGCTTCGCGCGCGTCCCCGCTGACAGGCTGGCAATTCTTGGCGTAGCGCGGACCTTCCAAAATCTCGCGCTTTTCGGCGGCCTTTCCGTTCGCGACAACGTCGCCGCCGGCCTCGTCCATCGACGCAGATCGAATTTCCTCGCGCAACTCGCAGGGTTGCCAGCGGCCAGGCTGGAGGACCGCGACATCCGAGAACGCGCGGACCGCACAATGGAACTTCTGGCGCTTGGCGGACATGGCGGGCGTCTCGTGGCGGAGCTTCCCTATGGATTGCAGAAACGGGTCGAACTGGCGCGCGCATTGGTGGCCGAGCCGAGGCTGCTTCTGCTCGATGAGCCGATGGCAGGAATGACAGCGACCGAAAAGGCGGAGATGGCCACCTTCGTGCGCGCCGCCCGCGATCTTACCGGAACCACCATCGTGCTGATCGAACATGACATTGGCGTTGTCATGGGCTTGTCGGACCGCGTCGCGGTTCTCGACTACGGCCGCAAGATCGCCGACGGCACACCGGCCGAAGTGCGCGCCGACCCTGCCGTCATCCGCGCCTATATCGGCAGTGTCGATGACACGAACCAGGATCGTGCATGATGGATCACAACGATCTTCTCTTCCTGGTCGAAGTGCTCGTCGGCGGCCTGCTTTCGGGTGTCATGTATTCCCTGGTCGCGATCGGGTTCGTGCTCATCTACAAGACGTCGGGCGTGCTGAACTTCGCGCAAGGCGCGATGCTGCTATTTGCAGCCCTCACCTTTGTCAGCCTTGTTGAACGCGGCGTGCCCTTCGTGCTGGCACTGCTCCTCACCTTTGCCGTCATGGTAGCGCTCGGCTTCGCCATCGAGCGCACCGTACTGAGACCACTGGTCAACCGCTCGCCGATGACGTTGTTCATGGCAACGCTCGGTCTGTCCTACATCATCGAGGGTGCAGCCCAGCTGGTCTGGGGTACCCAGGTCCATGCTCTCGACATCGGTATTGATGACGTACCGTTCGAACTGGGCGGTATCCTGATCTCGACCTTCGACCTGGTTGCCGCCGCGATTGCCGCGACCATGGTGCTGGCACTCAGCGCCTTCTTCTATTGGACGCGGACCGGTATCGCCTTTCGCGCGGTCGCCGACGACCAGTTCGCCGCCCTGGCGATTGGCCTGCGCCTGCAGCGCATCTGGGCAACGGTCTGGACCGCTGCCGGGCTGGTGGCTCTGGTTGCCGGCTTGCTGTGGGGCGCGCGCCTCGGTGTCCAGTTCTCGCTGTCGCTGGTGGTGCTGAAGGCGCTGCCGGTGCTGGTGCTTGGCGGGTTCGATTCCATCCTCGGCGCCATTGTCGGAGGCCTCATCGTTGGTGCCGGCGAGAAATTGGCCGAGGTCTATATCGGCCCTTATTTCGGCGGCGGCATAGAGAGCTGGTTTGCCTATGTTCTGGCCCTGCTCTTTCTGCTGGTCCGTCCATCCGGCCTGTTTGGCAAACGGCTCGTTGAAAGGGTTTGAGCGATGAGCGTCGAAACCCTCTCCGTGCCCACCGCGCCGACCGGCTGGAAGCGAATAGTATGGCCGCTGGCGCTGCTCACGCTTGCCTATGTCGTGGTGCCGCTGACGGCGTCAAGTTACCTGCTGGAGGCGATTCTGCTGCCGTTCCTGGCACTCAGTCTCGCAGCCGTCGGGCTCAACCTGCTTACCGGCTACTGCGGTCAGCTGTCGCTGGGATCGGCAGCCTTCATGGCGGTCGGCGCCTTCGCGGCCTACAACATCAACCTTCGCATCGGGCTGCCGTTGCCGTTGACGCTTATCCTGTCCGGCCTGACGGCAGCCGCGCTCGGAACGGTCTTTGGCTTGCCCAGTCTCAGGCTGCGCGGTTTCTACCTCGCGGTCTCGACGCTTGCCGCGCAGTTTTTCGTGCAGTGGGCGCTGACCAAGTTCAGTTGGTTTTCCAATGACAATCCATCGGGCGTCATCGATGCGCCGGCGCTGAGAATCGTGGGAATAGACTTCGACGATGCTACGGGCCGCTACATGCTGTCCTTGACCGTCGTGGCGCTGCTAACCCTGCTCAGCTGGCGCCTGGTATGCAGCGCGACCGGTCGCAACTTCATCGCAGTGCGCGACAACGAGACCGCGGCGCGCGTCATCGGCGTGCCGGTGCTGCGCACGAAGCTGCTTGCTTTCGCGATCTCATCCTTCATCATCGGTGTGGCCGGCGTTTTGTGGGCCTTTACCTATCTGCGAACGGTTGAGCCTGCGGGTTTCAATCTCGACCGTTCGTTCCAGATCCTGTTCATCGTCATCATTGGCGGCTTGGCCACCATTCGTGGCGCTTTCGTCGGCGCGGCCTTCATCGTCATCTTTCCGCTGCTGTTGTCACGGCTGGGCACCTCTGTCTTCGGGGGCGTGTTCGATTCCGGCGTGCTCGACATGAGCCAGCGCATCGTGCTCGGCGCACTGATCATTGTTTTCCTGATTGTCGAGCCGAAGGGCATCGCCGCCCTGCTCGACCGTTCCGCCACCGCGTTGATCCGATGGCGGAGGTAATCCCCGGCCTCGAATCCTCTCAAGCCCTACCCCTCACCAGGAGATTTGCCATGACCTTCCTAAAGTCCATAACAGGGGCCGCGATTGCCGCTGCAATGCTGCTCACAGCCCCTGGCGCCAAAGCCGACGAGCAACACTTTCCGCTGCAGAGCTATCGTGTCGGTCCTTACGCCGCCGGCGGCACCGGCTTCTTCGGCGGTTTCATCGACTACCTCAATCTGATCAACACGCGCGACGGCGGCGTCAACGGCGTCAAGCTCACCTGGTCGGAGGGCGAGACCCAGTATGAAGTCGAAAAAGGGGTAGAGGTCTACGAACGCCTGAAGAGCAATCCCGGCATCGCCGCCTGGAACCCGCTTTCGGTCGGCATCGCCTATGCCATGATCGACCGCATCACCAAGGACAAGGTGCCACTGATCACCATCAATCACGGCCGCACCGATTCCACCGACGGGCGCGTCTTTCCCTATGTTTTCCCGCTGCTGCTCAATCCCTACAGCGAGACTTCGGGCATCGTGAATTACATCGCCTCCAAGGAAGGGGGCCTGGAAAAACTCAAGGGCAAGAAGATCGTGGTGCTCTACCATGGCTCGCCCTACGGCAAGGAGACGATCCCGATCTATCAACTGCTGGCCGAGAAATACGGCTTTGCAGTATCGCAGATCGAAGTTCCGCATCCTGGCAACGAACAACAGGCGCAATGGCTGCAGATCCGTCGTGAACGTCCAGACTTCGTCGTCCTGCGCGGTTGGGGCGTGATGAACCCGGCTGCGCTGAAAACGGCGCAGAAGGTCGGGTTCCCTGCCACCAAGATCATCGGCAATGTTTGGTCGAATTCGGAGGAAGACGTACTTCCCGCTGGTGAGGCGGCAATCGGCTATACCGCGATCACAACCCAAGCCTCCGGCGAGCAGTACCCGGTCGTCCAGGAAATCAAGAAGGTTGTTTACGACGCCGCCAAGGGCAATCTCGAGGACAAGAGCCGTATCGGCTCGGTCTATCACAATCTCGGTATCGTCAACGGCATCCTGAATGTCGAAGCCGTGCGTATCGCGCAGGAGAAATTCGGGCACCGCACATTGAGCGGAGACGAAGTGCGTTGGGGCTTTGAGCATCTTCAGCTCGATCCGACCAGGGTCGCGGCGCTGGGCGCGAAAGGCCTTTTCCATTCCATCAACGTGACCTGGAACAACCACGAGGGCGATGGCTACGTCACCTTCCAGCAGTGGGATGGCAAGAAATGGAATGTCGTTTCCGACTGGATCGCTCCTGACTGGGCGTTGCTGCGTCCCATCATCGAAAAGTCATCCGAAGCCTATGCGGCAGAAAAAGGCATCAAGATCCGCACGGCGGAGGAGGCTGGCTCCCTGGCCAGCAACTGAACGAGCGACATGGGAGAGCGGCCAACGGCTCTCCCAAGCCCTCCAGCACGCGAGAAAGCCGATGTCATCCGAACGCGCGCCGCTTCTGACGGTCGAGCATGTGGAAGTCCACTACAATGGCGCCATAGCAGCGCTGCACCGCGCCGACCTGATCGTCCGTGAGGGCGAGATCGTCGCCCTGCTCGGCTCGAACGGGGCCGGCAAGACAACCCTGCTGAAGGCTATTTCCAACCTTCTGCCAGCCGAGCGCGGAGCGGTGACCAAAGGCCTGATCCGATTTGACGGCACCGACGTGCTGACACGGCGGCCAGACGCGCTGGTTCGAAATGGGCTGGTGCAGGTGCTGGAAGGGCGGCACTGCTTCCGCTCGCTCAGCGTCGAGGACAATCTCCTGACAGGCGCGCTCGGCCGGTCCGCCTCCCGCGCCGAGACACAGGTCGATCTTGACCGCGTTTATGCCCTGTTTCCGAGACTTGCGGAAAAGCGCCGGACGGTGTCGGGCCTGACGTCAGGGGGCGAACAACAGATGACGGCGATTGGGCGCGGGTTGATGTCGCGGCCGCGGCTCTTCGTTCTCGACGAACCTTCGATGGGGCTCGCGCCGCTGGTGGTGGCCGAAATCTTCGAGACCCTGAAACGGCTCAACCGCGAGGACGGGCTTTCCATCCTGGTCGCGGAGCAGAACTCGGCGGTAGCGCTCAGATATGCCGATCGCGCGAGCGTTCTCGAAAATGGCGTCAGCGTTCTGGAAGACAGCGCCGCCGACCTGCGTGCACGCGCCGACATCCAGAAATTCTATCTCGGGGGCGGCGACCTTTCGGCGCCGCACCATCAACAGGAGACCGCAGCATGACCGTTCACCCCAAGCATCCCGTAGACAGAAGCAAGGCGGTGGCGCCGGTCGAACGACCGGCGGCCAGGGCCCATGTCATCAAGTCCGACGAAGAAGCGATCGAGATCGCGCGTCAACTGGCCGCGCAATTCAAAACCGAAGCCTCCCGCCGGGATCGCGAGCGCATCTGGCCGCAGCAGGAACTCGACGCGTTCTCGCAAAGCGGATTGTGGTCGATCAATGTGCCAAAGGCTTATGGCGGACCCGAGGTTTCTTATGTGACGCTGTCGCGGGTGATTGCCATCATTTCCGAAGCCGATCCGTCGCTGGGGCAAATCCCGCAGAACCATCTCGGCGTGGTCGCCGCGATCCGCACCGTTTCAGACGAACCGCAAAAGAGGCTGCTTTTCGGCGAGGTCCTTTCGGGAACCCGCTTTGGCAACGCCTTCTCGGAATTCGGTTCCAAGCGGGCGGCGGACTTCGAGACCAAGTTCGTCGATGCCGGCGACCATGTCGTGGTCGACGGCCAGAAATTCTACTCCAGTGGTGCACTGCTGTCGCATCTGGTTCCGATCGTCGCCCTGGATGACCAGGGCCGCGCCTGGTATGTCATAGCCGACCGTGGCGCACCCGGGCTGACGGTGATCGACGACTGGTCGAGCTTCGGCCAGAAGACAACGCTGTCAGGGACCGTGATCCTCGAAGGCGTCAAGGTGCCAAAGACGCATCTGGTTCCGGGTTACAAAGGCTACGATCGGGCGACAGCCGACGGCGCGATCTTCCAGATCATCCAGGCTGCGGTAGACCTCGGCATTGCCAGGGCAGCCATCGGCGACACGGTTGACTTCGTGCGCACGAAGTCACGCGCCTGGGTGGATAGCGGCGTCGAGCAAGCCACGCAGGACCCTTACACGATTCAGGCCGTTGGTGACCTGCAATTGCGCGCCAATGCCGCAGAGGCCCTGCTCGACAGGGCGGGACTTGCCGTTGACCACGCCGTGGCCGACGCCACCGAAAAGACGGTGGCTGCAGCTCAGGTGGCGGTCGCGGAAGCCAAGATACTGACCACCGAGATCGCGATCGCCGCCACCAACAAGCTGTTCGAACTGGCAGGCACGCGCGCGACGCTGGCGGAACACAATCTCGATCGGCACTGGCGCAATGCGCGCACCCACACCCTGCACGATCCGGTGCGCTGGAAATACGCGATCGTCGGCAATTATTACCTCAACGGAATCAACCCTCCCCTGCACGCGTGGAGCTGATCGGCGAAATTGATGCCGGGACGTCCGGCTTGGAGCAGCAGGAAAACAGGATCATGAGCACGGACATTCCAAGCAGACTGAAGGTTCTTTGGTTCATTCCCACACATGGCGACAGCCGCTATCTGGGCACGTCCGAAGGCGGCCGTGCCGTCGACCTTGCCTATCTCACGCAGATCGCGAAGGCGGCCGACTCGATCGGATATTATGGCGCGCTGCTGCCGACTGGCAGAAGCTGCGAGGACAGCTGGGTGATCGCCTCGGCGCTCGCTCCACTGACCGAGCGGTTGCGCTTCCTGGTTGCGGTGCGCCCCGGGCTGCAGTCGCCGACGCTGGCAGCGCGCATGACAGCAACGCTCGACCGTATTTCCGGTGGGCGTCTGCTGATCAATGTCGTGACGGGGGGCGACCCCCAGGAGAACAAGGGCGACGGCATCTTCCTCAGCCATGACGAGCGCTATGAGGTTACGCGCGAATTCCTCGATATCTACAAAGCGGTGCTGCGCGGCGAGACGGTGGAATTTTCAGGCAAGCATTTTCAGATCGAGGACGGACGCCTGTTGTTCGCGCCGCACCAGCGACCTCATCCGCCTCTCTATTTCGGCGGATCATCGCAGGCTGCCAACGCGGTCGCGGCCGAACAGATCGACAAATACCTGACCTGGGGCGAACCGCCCGCCGATGTTGCCGCCAAGCTCGCGCATATCCGCGAACTCGCAGCCAAGGCCGGCCGCAACGTGACTTTCGGCATCCGGCTTCACGTCATCGTGCGCGAGACGTCGCAGGAAGCCTGGGCCGATGCCGAGCGCCTCATCAGCCGCCTCGACGACCATACCATCGCTCAAGCGCAGCAGGTGTTTTCGCGGATGGATTCGGTCGGACAGGCGCGCATGAGCCGCCTGCATGGCGGCCGGCGCGACCGGCTGGAGATAAGCCCCAACCTTTGGGCCGGGGTCGGGCTGGTCAGAGGCGGCGCCGGAACCGCCCTGGTCGGAGACCCTGCGACCGTCGCAGAGCGGATCGATGAGTACCGCCGCATCGGCATCGATACCTTCATCTTCTCCGGCTACCCGCATCTGGAGGAGGCTTATCGTTTCGGCGAGCTTGTCCTGCCGCTGTTGCCGCTCGACCACGACATCGCGTCGCGCACGACAAGCGTGAACATGGGGCCGTTCGGCGAAACCGTGGCTGGAGATCATCGACCATCGGCCTTGCGCGCGAGCCAGTCATGACGCCGGATGCAACCGGAGCAACGGTCGCCATTGTCGGCGGCGGCTATTCCGGCGCGGCCGTGGCATTTCACCTGGCCCGAGCAGCGCCGCGAGGCTTGAGGGACATCATTGTCTTTGAACCGCGCGAGCGGCTCGGCGCCGGCTTGGCCTATTCGACCGATGATCCCTCGCTCCGCGTCAACGTGCCTGCCGACAAGCTGACTTTCCAGTCGGAACATTCAAACGATTTCGCCGACTGGCTGCGCCGCACCGGAGCCGCCGATGACGATGGCGAGGCCGATGCCGGAAACGGCGCTCTCTATCCGCAACGCGCGGTGTTCGGAGCCTATACAGCAGCTTGCATTGCACCTCTTCTTTCGACAGGGCAGGTCCGCCACAGGCGTGTTGCAGTGGCCAAGGCTGTGCGCGCGAACGGAAAATTCCTCCTCCTGCCCAAAGCTGGCCAGCCGATACAGGCTGACATCGTGGTGCTGGCAACGACGCACCCTGCCCCGCGAGTGCCGGCCCCAATGCGGGCACTTGAGGGCACCGAAAAATTCATCGCCGATGCCTATGCTGCTGACGCCCTGGAGGCGATAGCAAGACATGACCGCATCCTGATCGTCGGCACAGGGCTGACTTCGGCCGACGTGATCGCTTCGCTTCACCGGCGCGGACATGACGGACCAATCGTTGCGCTGTCACGTCACGGCCTGCGTTCGCAAGCCCATGCGCCCAACGGTACGTCCCCAGAGCAGGCACAGACCGCGAATGATCTGGCGCCCCACCGGGCAAGCGCACTTTTGCGAACCATCCGCCTTGCAGTAGCGGCTGCCGCAAAACGCGGTGAAACCTGGCATGCAGTGCTTGATGACGTTCGCAAGCAGGGAACCGAGATCTGGCAGGCTCTGCCTGAGGACGGTCGGGCGCGCATCGTGCGTCACTTGCGAACCTATTGGGACATCCATCGTTTTCGCGTCGCCCCGCAGCTCGATTCCATCATCCGGCGAGCACTTGCCGAGGATCGGCTGCGCTACAGGGCAGCAACGCTGATAAACGCCGAACGCTCGCCTACCGGGCTGCGGGTCCATTTTCGTCCTCGCGGCTCTGAGCAAGCCGTGGCGCAGGAATTTGACGCCGTGGTTGTGACAACGGGTCCGGCTCATTCGGACATCACGCGTACAAACGGTTTCCTGCGCGAGTTGCGGGACGTCGGGCTGATCGTCCCCGACAAGTTTGGTTTGGGCATTGCAGTCGACCAAACGTCACGCGCCCTGTCGCGCTCAGGCCTTGCCCAGGAGGACCTGTTGATCGCCGGACCGCTGGCGCGAGGCACCTTTGGTGAACTGATGGGTGTTCCCGAAGTAACGCTCCATGCCGAGCAGGTGGCTCAGCATATCGCACTTCGTATCCGAAGCGGTGCATTCAACAGGGAAAAAGTATCCTGAGAGAGACACACCCAATCCGGGTTTCAAGGCCCTTCAGGCTGATTGGCGAATGTGGGGCGTTCATGGTTGATGCAGGCCCAGCTTGGAGCCGATGCTGTCCAGATCGTGCTCTGAGGATCACCAATTTCCCGATTATCCAAAGCGCCTAGTCGTACAACAAGATACTCGGCCTCGGCAAAGCTCTCACTGAACAAGGGAGTACCGCAGGTCGGGCAAAAGCGGCGACGGATCGGAGTGCCCGCGCTAGACTGGCTGACGTATTCGGCAGTCGGTCCTATGATTTCCAGCGCACGCTTTCGGAAGAAAACGCTCAGTGAAGCATTTCCCGAGCACAGATACTGGCAGTCGCGACACCAACAAGCGCGCGTAGCGACAGGTGGTTCCGTCAGCGTGAAGGTGACCGCATTGCACAGACAGCGGCCCGAATGAATTGCATTGCGCGTCATCTCATTGCCCCAAACAATCATCACTGCGCCGGCACGAGGCGGATGCACGAAGCCGACAGCCGCTCCAGAATGACTGGAAACGGTGCTTCATCGAAAGACCTAGGGCGATAGAAAAAAGCATTCGGAACCACCTCGGTTGCACGCCGTTTCCTGCAAGCAACACGAGGATCCAGCTATGGCCGATACCCCCGATGACAACGCTTCCGAAGCGGAAAAGCAGCCCAGCCTTCAAGCCATCGAGCAGCAGGTCGCCTCACTCCGACGCGAGATCAACAAGCTCGGAAGGACAATTGCCGATGTCGCCGAGGAGGAGATTGAGACCCAAGTCGAGACCGTTGGTGGCGTTGTCAGAAACAACCCTGGAACATTCTGCGGCGCGCTGTTTCTCGGCACAGCGCTGGGCGTAGTGGTCGGGTTGGCACTTGGGAATCTCAATGAAGTCAGTGACCGCTGGCGCTAAGCCGCACAGACACCCGCCGTGCCGGCTGGCATCTCGCCTTGTCGTCGCTTCGGTTGAAACTGAAGGAGGCGTCGCCGTGAACTACATCGCCGTGGTAGGCGTCACCGAAGACGTGGCGAGACGCCAAGCCACTGAGAAGTCTGGCTATCCGTCCTCAACCATAGGCCGGCTCTCGCTAATTATCGATCAACGCAGCGACAGCCGCCAGGACGCCTATATCTTCGAAACATCCAATCATGTGGCAAATCACCCCCAGTATGCCAAAGCCAAACTATCCGAGGCCTTTGGCTTGCAGCGCAACTCGATCGATGATGGTCCGATATTGATATTTGGCCCTGAAGTGACAGTCGGAGGCTAGCCGCTCACCGGGCCCAGTAACCCCATTCTGCCTCCTTGAGCTACGCAATCATGCGGCACGGCTTGCCAGTAGCATGTGGAGCGCCTCCGGCTTCAAGTGAGTGTAGCGCTTCAGCATTTTCCAATCCTTATGGCCTGTTACCAGGGCCACTTGTTCGATCGTAAACCCTGCTTCGAACAGGCGACTTGTCGCTTCATGACGGAGGTCATGGAAATGCAGATCCTGTATGTTCAGGTCGACGCAACCACGACGGAAGGCAGATCCAACGGATTTCGAGTTGAATGGGAAGATCCGATCGTCGTCGTTAGATCTCTTGCTTTGCCGCTCTTCGACAATAGCCCATGCATCGTATCCGGTGGCATTGAAGAGAGGGATGCGCTGATTGTTGCCTTTCTTGTTCCGTGGGTCTTTCCGATCACGGATCAGCAGCATCCGGGTGCGTGCATCCACGTCTGACCAGCGTGCTTTGCAGATTTCCTCCTGCCGCATCGCGGTTGCCACCGCAAAACGTATGATCTGCCCGACTGGAGCTATCTGAAGCGGATTTGAATCGAAATGGGCGATCAACCTGTCGAGTTCGTCTTGCGCAGGACGCCTGTCGCGCTCCTGCCCTTTCCCAACCAGGCCGAGTCTCTTGAGAGCAATTCGTGCCAGATCAACGGGCTCAACCTTGACGGGGAGTCCGTGAACCGCGGCGGCATGAGACAGGATCAGTCTTATCATACCGATATCGATGCCAAGCGTTACCGGTCCTGCCCCTTCTGCGGCGCGATCACGACCAAAGCGAATGAGACGTTCTCGATCCAGCGCTGCCATGCTGCATTTTCCAAGCCGCCGTCTTAGAAGACTGAGATTTGCAGCCTTCGAACGTAATGGTGACTTGCCTACATCGCACATGTCGTCGATATGCAGGTCAATGAGGTCGCTGAACGTCTTGAGCTGCGCGGTGCGAGACTTGGTTGGCGCCTCACCACGGTCGACTTGGCGCTCCGCATCGATCGCCCAGCGCCGAGCATCGTCCCGTCGCAGGAATGTCTCGCTGATGTAGCGCCCCTTGCGACGGACTTGGACACGCCACGAACCGGACGAAAGTTTTGTATAAGTAGCCATCTTTTCGTGTGCATTCCGTGTGCAGTGAGGGATCGAAACATGGCGAAAAGGGTCGTATTCTTGCGTAAATTCGCGCGTAAGCGATTGACGCCAACAGATTGATACTAATGAAAAAATGCTGAAAAATCAAGCACATACAATCGCCGTTGCGCCTATGATGGACTGGACGGATCGTCACTGCCGTTTTTTCCATCGGCAGCTGACGCAGCGCGCGCTGCTCTACACGGAAATGGTGGTGGCGGAAGCGGTCATCCATGGCCAGCGCGAGCGGTTGCTGGGTTTCGATACGGCCGAACATCCGGTGGCACTGCAGCTTGGCGGATCGGATCCGCTGAAGCTCGCCGAGGCGGCACGTATCGGCGAAGGTTTCGGCTACGACGAGATCAACCTCAATGTCGGTTGCCCCTCCGACCGCGTTCAATCAGGAACATTCGGGGCCTGCCTGATGAAGACACCAATGCTTGTCGCCGACTGCGTCGCGGCGATAAAGGCAACGGTGAAGATACCCGTCACCGTCAAATGCCGCATCGGCGTCGACGATCAGGACCCTGAGCCTGCCCTCGATATCTTGGCCGATGCCGTCTTTGCCGCGGGTGCCGATGCCTTGTGGGTGCATGCCCGCAAGGCCTGGCTGCAAGGCTTGAGTCCGAAGGAGAACCGCGACATCCCGCCGCTCGACTATCAGCGGGTCTACCGGCTTAAGGCCCGGCTTCCTGAGCGCTTCATCGGCATCAATGGCGGCATTCCTTCGGTGGCGGATGCCGTCGGCCATCTCGACCAGGTCGACGGTGCCATGCTTGGCCGGGCCGCCTACCATACGCCGGGTATCCTTGCTGCCGTCGACGCTTCCCTGTCGGGCAAGCAGCCGGGACCATTCGATTTCGCCGCGCTGATCGACACCATGGCCGGCTATACGGCGCGTCATATCGAGCAGGGTGGCCGTCTCGGCCATGTCACCCGTCACATGGTCGGTCTGTTCCACGGCTTACCCGGTGCACGCCGCTGGCGCCAGATTCTCTCAACCGATGCCACACGCCCCGGCGCGGGGCCGGATGTGTTGAAGGCGGCATTCGCCGCGATCGATTTCAACGCTGAAGTCGCCGCCTGAGACGGAGCCCGCTCTGAAACAACAGCGGCTTGTATTCATCTCGCCTGGCTCCAGTAGCTGATAGGTGTGAACACAAAGCTTTTTTCATTTTTAGCTATGACATTAGTTGTAGGTTATATTCTAAAATTTATGCTCGCATTGGTACCGCTTTAAATTCCGGGAGCCGACATGAAGGGCATGGTGTTCACCGAACTGCTGGGCTTCGTGGAACAGACCTACGGAGAGGATGCGGTGGATGACCTTATCGAGGGTTCCGACCTGCCCAGTGGCGGCGCCTATACGGCCGTGGGGACATATGACCACAAGGAAATGCAATCCCTGGTCACCACGCTGGCTGCGCAAAGCAACACACCGCCGAACGAATTGCTCAGTCTGTTCGGTCAGCACCTGATCCGGCGTTTCAAGGCATCATTCCCTGATTTCTTCAGGACGGCGCCGACGCTGTTCGATTTTCTCGAAAGCATCGACAATCACATCCATGTCGAGGTGCGAAAACTCTATCCCGATGCGGAGCTGCCGGAATTCCGGGCCGAACGCCTCGGAAGTGGGACGATGCACCTCGACTACCACAGCAAACGCCCCTTCGAGGCCCTTGCCTCGGGTCTCATTCTCGGCGCAGCCCAGCTCTATGGCGAACCCGTGCGGGTAGAAAGCAGCGCGCTCGAAGGCGATGGCGAGAAGTTCGTCCGGTTCTCGATCCGGAAGACAGGCGCGACAGCCTAGATGTTGCCGCAAACCGAAACTTCCGGCGATCGTGTTGCGCGTCTCGAGCGTCGCCTGCAGCGGGAACGACGCGCCCGCGAAGAGGCAGAATGGCTGCTCGAGGCGAAATCGCTGGAGCTGTATAACGCCAACAGCCATCTGACGGCGCTGGCGAACGACCTTGAAATGCGTGTGCTCGATCGCACGCATGAATTGGAGGTCTCTCGTCAGCAGGCTCTGTTTCTCGCCGAGCGCGATCCTTTGACCACGCTTGCCAACCGGGTCAGTTTCGCGCGCGACCTCGATGCGGCTATCCGTACAGCTCAAGCCCATGGCGGGTCGGTACAGCTTCTGTTCGCGGATCTCGATCGGTTCAAGGAAATCAACGACACTTACGGTCACGCCGTCGGTGATGCAGTCCTGCTAGAGGTGGCGAGCCGACTGAGCACGATCTGCAGGGGAACGGAAATGGCCGGGCGGCTGGGGGGTGACGAGTTCGGCGTCATCTGCATAACACCTGTTGAGAGCGAGCGGGCTCGCCAGATCGCGACAGAGATCATGGAGGCGATGAGCAAACCGATCGATTGCGGCCGCCTGCAACTCATCGTCAGCTGTTCCGTGGGCTTTGCGAACTTCCCACGCGACGCTTCGGATTCTCCGACGCTGCAGCGTTTTGCCGATGTCGCCCTGTATCATTCCAAATCGTCCGGACGCTCGACATGGACGGAGTTCGACGACACCATGGCGGCCGAGCTTCATAGCCGCCAGGGCCTGGAAGTAGAGCTGCGCGCTGCGGTAGCAGCGGGAGAAATCGAGCCTTGGTACCAGCCGATCATCTCAGCCGAGAGCAACAGGATCGTTGGTGTCGAAGCGCTCGCACGCTGGCAACACGCCGAGCGCGGGCTCATTCTTCCCGGGCTTTTTATCCCGCTGGCTGAAGAAAGTTCACTGATCGTCGAACTCGGTCGCGCGATGATCGATCGCTGTTGCCAGGAGATACACCCGTTGATCCGAGACGGTCGTCTCGACTATGTCTCGATCAATCTGTCGCCACGCCACCTGCGTTCCCCTTCCGTGGTCGAGCAGGTCTTGAAGATCCTGGCCCGACACGACTTCCCGCCTTCCGCGCTGCAGCTGGAGATTACGGAAAGCCTTCTGCTCTTCGATTTCGAACAGGCTGAACAGCGTCTCTCGCAATTCCGCACGCGCGGCGTCCGAATTGCTCTCGACGATTTCGGAGCGGGCTATTCGAGCCTCTCATACATCAGGCGGTTGCCGCTCGACGTCATCAAGATCGATCGCTCATTTGCCCGCGATATCAGCGATGACCGGCAGTCCGAAGCTGTGGTCAAGGCAATCGTTCAACTCGCACAGGCGCTGGACCTCCAGATCGTGGCCGAAGGCATAGAGACCGAAAGCCAGGCGGAACGGATGACCAGCTGCGGCTGTTCCATCCAGCAAGGTTATTTGTTCGGACGGCCAATGCCGCTGAATGAACTCATGCGACATCTGAAGGCCAAAGGTTCATGACAAGCGACCGCCGCAACCAGGCGTGATCGAAGTGGCTGCGGCGGCAAACGGAGTTCTATTCCGCAGCTACGGCAAGGGGTGCACGGCTGCCGAGCACCGTCTCTGCCTCTCCGATCGCCTGTGCGACACGCCTTAACAACGCCTCGGAGACAGGCACACCATTGTCGAAGTCGCGGTCAGTCGCATAGACGGCGGTCGGCAGCGCAAACGCTTCGAAGAAACCGAATAACGGTCGCAGCTGATGCTCGACGATCAACGCATGGCGATCGCCGCCGCCGGTTGCAGTCAAAAGCACCGGCTTGCCACGCAGTGCCGATGGATCAAGCAGGTCGAAGAAATGCTTGAACAGGCCGGTGTAGCTGCCCTTGTAGGTCGGCGACCCGATGACGAGGACATCTGCTTCTGTGATCGCTTGCAGGATAGCCTGCGCTGGCTCATCCAAGGCCGTCGTCCTCCGGGCGCTGACGAGCGATGGGCCAAGGTCCTCGATGTCCCAGCTTCTTGCCGACAAACCGTTGCGGCGACCGATCTCCTGGACGATGTGGTCGACGAATGCCAGGGTCTTGGACGGCCGGGTGATGTTACCGGAAAAGCCGACAATGCGCGCTCGGGTCATGGATAGTCTCCTTTATTTCAAAGCACGTCAGGATGCCGAGGCGACAGCGCGTGGGCGCACGCCGCGACCGAATTCGACATCCCAGCCACGCAGCGCCGGTGCGGTCTCGCCGCGCAGATCGAGCTTCGGGAAGAGCAGTTCGGCCACGTTGTAGGCCTCTTCCAGATGCGGATAGGCCGAGGCAATGATGGTCTCGATGCCAATCGCCTGATACTCGCGGATACGGGCGGCTACGTTGTCGGGGCTGCCGACCAGTGCGGTGCCCGCCCCACCACGCACGAGGCCAAGCCCCGCCCAAAGATTGGGCCCAACGACCAGCTTGTCGCGACGGCCCTGGTGCAGCGCCGACATGCGTTTCTGGCCGACCGATTCCGAAACGTTGACGAAGTTGTTCTGCGCCTCGGCAATCACCTCGTCGGTGACATGGCTGATCAACCGATCTGCCGCCGCCCAGGCTTCTTCCTCGGTTTCGCGCACGATGAGATGGATGCGCAGGCCGAAGCGGATACTGCGCCCTTCCCGCGCCGCAGCTGCGCGCACGCGCTCCAGTTTCTCGGCCAGTTGGTCGACCGGCTCACCCCAGCTCAGGTAAACATCGACGTGTTTGGCGGCGATCTCGATGCCGGCATCCGACGAACCACCGAACCAGAGCGGCGGGTAAGGCTTCTGCACCGGAGGGAAGGAAAGGTCGGAGCCTTTCGCCGAGAGATACCGGCCCTCGAAATTCACCTCTTCGCCCGAGAGGATATCGCGCCAGATCGTCAGGAATTCGTCAGTCTGGGCGTAACGCTCGGCGTGACTGAGCTTGTTGCCGTCTCCAGCGAGATCGGCCGGATCGGCACCGGTGACGACATTGAGCAGGACACGGCCGTTCGAGATCCGGTCAAGCGTGGCGGCATGGCGCGCAAACAGCGCCGGCGTGCCGCTTCCCGGCCGCAGCGCCACCAGGAAACGCAGCTGCTCGGTCTGCGGGATCAATGCAGCCGCCGTGATCCAGGCGTCTTCGCAGCGCGTGCCGGTCGGCAGGAGAACACCCTTGAAGCCGAGTCGGTCTGCAGCCTGAGCGATCTCCCTCAGATAGCCGAAGGTTGCCGGCCGATGCCGCTCATCGGTACCGAGATACGGTCCGTCGCCATGGGTCGGCAGATACCAGTAGATGTCGAGGGGCGCGTTGGACATGGGATATTCCTTCTGCGGTCGCTGTGTCGGAGGTTCAGATCTTGCCCTTCCAGGGCACCAGCTTGCGTTCCAGCCAGCGCATGCCGGTGGCGAACAGGAAGGCCAGGGCTGCAATGAGGATGAGGCCTACGAAAACGACATCCGTCGACAAGAAATTGGCCGCCGACATGATCATGTAGCCAAGGCCGGAACGGGCGGCGATGAGCTCCGCCGCAACGAGGCAGGATAGCCCTGCAGCAACCGCGATGCGCAGGCCTGTCAGGATTTCCGGCAGAGCCGAGGGCAGGATGATGTTGGTGAAAAGCTGCAACCGCGTGGCACCAAGCGAAAGCGCTGCATTGACCCGCTCGGCTGGCACCGACCGCACACCAGCCTGCGCCGAAAAGCAGATCGGCGCAAAGGTGGAGAGCGAAAGCAGAACGATCTTGGAGGATTCCCCGATGCCCAGCCAGATGATCAGCAGCGGCAGGTAGGCGAGCGGAGGCAGCCCCCAATAAAGCCCTATCGGTACGGAGAGAGTGCCTCGAACCCAGCGGTTCAGGCCCATCAGCAAGCCGATCGGAACGCCCAATACCACGCCGACACCGAGCGCAACGAGGATGCGACCAAGGCTGGACAATGTGTGCTGCAGCAATGTGCCGTCCGCATAACCGTCGACGGCGACCGCCTGGAATTGCGTCAGCACCTCTGCCGGCGACGGCAGGAACAGCGGTGATGCCCAGCCGAGCTGGGTTGCGGCAAACCACAACGCCAGCAATGCCAGCAGGGTGATCGTGCTGATCAGGAGCGTGCCGGAAGGAACACTCCTGCTGGTCGGGTTCGCGGGCTGACGACGCGGCTTCGGCGCCGGTTGGACATGCGTGAAGACCGTGCGAGGATCTGCGGCAAGCGTCATTGCAAGGTTCCTTTGCCTGCTGGCCGATGGATGAGCGCGCGGATTTCCTCGCGCAGTTCGATGAAGCGCGGATCGGAGAGGATCGGGCCGATGTCGCCCGTCTCGGCGAATTCGCGCACGAAACTTGCCTCGAAGCGCGCGACGATGCGGCCTGGCCGTGGCGACATCACCACCACCGTGGTTCCCAGCGTCAGCGCTTCCTCGATGGAGTGGGTGATGAACAGGACCTGCTTGCCGGTGCGTGCCCAGACCGAAGCCAGCAATTGCTGCATCGTTTCGCGGGTCAAGCTGTCGAGCGCACCGAATGGCTCATCCATGAGCAGGATCTTCGGGTCCGTCGCCAGGGCACGCGCCAGGCCGACACGCTGGCGCATGCCGCCCGACAATTCGTAAGGTGGCTTGTCGGCGAAATCGGCCAGACCGACAAGATCGAGCAATTCACGTGCGCGTTCGCGCCGCGCCGTCTTCGAAACGCCGGCGAATTTCAGCCCCAGCGCAACGTTGTCGACAACGCTCGCCCACGGCAGCAGCGTGTCCTTCTGGAAGACGACACCACGATCGCCGCCAGGACGATCGATCTCCTCACCGTCGAGCGTGATCGAACCCGCGGTCAACGGCAGGAATCCGGCAATGGCATTGAGCAGAGTGGACTTGCCGCAGCCCGACGCGCCGACCGCAACGACAATGGAATCGGGCGCGATATCCAGCGACACGTGGTCGAGCGCATGGACTGCGCTGCCGTCGGAAGCTGGAAAGGTGACGCTGGCGTCGCGGATCTGAAGCATGATGAATCCTCGAGAGCAGGCGCGAACCGTGTCCGGCTTGCGCCTGCTCAATTCGTCAGTTGGAGACCTTGGCTGCAGCCGCATATTGCGGGTCGACGAAGGCGGCGTAGTTGTCCTTCACCGCGGTGATCTTGCGCTGCTCCTTCAGGAAGCCGGCAGTATCCTTGAGGATCCTGGCGACACCGCTGTTTTCACCACCGCCAAGCCATTTGTCGGAGAGCTGTTCGGCAAGCGGTGGTACCACCGTCGTCTTGATGCGCTCGGCATGGTCGGCCGGTGTGCCACCCTGCAGGCCGGCAATCAGCTTGATGTTTTCCGAATCCGGGCCCCATGCCGCCTTGTCGTTGGCGAAGGACGTGAAATAGCCGTCCACCTGCTGCACATACTGCGTCAGGAAATCGGGATGTTCCTTGGCGAATTCACCGGTTGCGACCAGCGCGCTGAAGGTCGGAGCACCACGGTCAGCGACCTCCCCCGCAGTCAACAGCACCTTGCCGTTTTTCTTCAGCTCGGACAGCGCCGGATCCCAGACGAAGGCGCCATCGATATCACCACGCTTCCAGGCCGCAACGATCTCGGGCTGCGGGATGGCAATGACCTGGGCGTCCTTTTCAGCAATACCCTCCTGCTTCAGCACGGCAAGCAACTGGTAGTGGTCGGTGGAAACCGGTGCCGCGGCCAGCTTCTTGCCCTTCAGGTCTTTCGGAGAGGCAATCTCGGGGCGAACCACCAGCGCCTCGCCGTCGCGTGAAACCGAGGAGATGTAGAAGCCCTTGACGTCCAGCCCCTTGGAAACCGCGGCAGCATAAGGGCTGGAGCCGACATCGCCGATCTGCACGGCGCCGGAGGCAATGGCGGCGAAGATGTCGGCGCCCGAATTGAAGCGGCGGAATTCGATATCCCAACCGGTCTTCTTGGCGATGTCGCCGTTGGCGATGCCGACGAAATAAGGGGTCGATCCGGTCTGATAGGCGATGACCACCTTCTTGTCTTCCGCGGAGAAAGCCAGCGAGACTGAAGCGCCGAGCGAAAGACCCGCGAGGGCGGCGGTGAAGAGTTTGCGCATGCGTTTACCCCTTTCCATGATCGAGGTTGCCCCTCGAAACATCAGCGCACGTCGCTGATCGGGTTAAACGCTACTGAATTTGTAGAATTAGTTTAGAAAGCTTTTTGCGAATGTCGCCGCACATGCGAACGATCTGTCTAACGACACGCTGAAATGCCGAACCCCGGGTTCGATCCGGCAGATTTTACCCCCGAGGCCGGCAAAAACGTTCCGAAGCGGCTCGCCTTAGTAAGTGGTGCGGCCGCCGGAGAGATCGAAGGTGGCGCCGGTGGTGAAGGAGTTCTCGTCGGAGAGCATGAAGGCGATCATGGCGGCAGCCTCCTCCACCTCGACGAAGCGGCCGCGCGGTACCTTGCCCAGCATATAGGCGACCTGGGCCTCGGAGAGCTGCTCCAGGATGCGCGTGCGCGCCGGTGACGGCGTCAATGCATTGACGGCGATGTCATGGCCAGCGAGTTCCTTGCCGAGCGATTTGGTCAACGCCAGAACGCCCGCCTTGGCCGCCGAATAGGCGGCAGCATTCGGATTGCCTTCCTTGCCTGCCACCGAGGCGACATTGACGATGCGGCCATAATTGCGCTCGATCATGCTGGGCACCAATCGCCGGCAACAGTAGAAGACGCCGTTGAGGTCGATGTCGACGATCTGCCGCCAGGCGTTCGGGTCGTAATCGACCAACGGTGCGGCCGGCCCGGCGATGCCGGCGTTGTTGACCAGCAGGTCCACTGCGCCAAAAGTCCGCTTCGTCTCGGCTGCAGCTTCATCGACGGCCTCGATCCTGGCCTGATCGCACCAGATTGCCTTCACCGCACCCAACGCGGACAGGTCTTCAATGGCGGTTTCCATCGCAGCCTTGTCCAAATCCCAGATGGCTACCTTTGCGCCCGAGGACAAAAGGCGGCGCGCCACGGCAAGGCCGATGCCTTGTGCGCCTCCGGTGACCACGGCAACACGACTTGAAAGATCGACGGCATTGATACGGCGGCTCATGGGATGGTCCTTTGCGAAAATGGAGAAGCTCAGGCGTCGGGCTTGATGCGGAAATCCTTGCCTTCCGGCAGGGTCTGGCCGCCATCGACAACCACCGTGGTGCCGGTGATGTAGGCGGCATCGTCGGAAGCGAGGAACAGCGCTGCATTGGCGATGTCGCGTGGCGTGCCCAACCGCCCGAGCGGGATCGCTTCCTGCATGGTGCGGATAAATGCCTCCGACCGATGTTGCTTCACCCCTTCGGTGAGGATGTTTCCCGGCTCAAGTCCATTGACGGTGATGCCATAGCCGGCGAACTCCAGGGCGGCCGACTTGATGAAGCCATTGATGCCGGCTTTGCTCGCCGAATAATGGCCATGGCCAGGGCTGGTGACGCGTGGCCCGGTGATCGACGAGGTGAAGATCATGCGGCCGTAGCCCTTCTCACGCATGACGGGAAGTGCCGCCCTGGCGGCCAGGAATGTGCCTTTGAGGTTGACGCCCAGCACAGCGTCCCACTCTTCCGGCGAGGTATTCTCGATCAGCGTCCATGGATAGATACCAGCGTTCTGCACCAGGATATCGAGCGTGCCATAGGCGGCGACCGCAATGCCGACCGCCTTGCGGGTATCCGTAAAGGAGGAAACATCGATCTGCGTGAACTGTCCGCCAAGCCGTTCGGCAGTCGCCTCGCCCGCCTCCACTTCGCGGTCGGCGATGACGACTTTCGCCCCCTCCTCCACGAACCGTGCGGCAATCGCCTCGCCGATGCCGCGCGCGGCGCCGATCACCAGTGCGACGCGGTTTTCCAGCCTCAATGTCATCGAAGCAATCCCCTCTTTTGAGTTGTGTCTGGTGGTGCGCCAGCGCGCTATTTGAAGCCTGACATCGAGATGCCTTCGATGAAGTGCTTTTGCGCGATCAGGAACGCGATGATGATGGGCGCCACGGAAATCAACACGGCCGCCATCATCAATGTCCATTTGCCGGCATATTGCTGCTGCATGAGCGCAAGCCCTACCGGCAAGGTGGTGGTCTGCATGTCGCTCGGCAGATAGATCAGCGCCGTGAACAGGTCGTTCCACGAAAACATGAAGGCGAAGATGGCAAAGGCGGCAAGCGCGGGCTTTGCCAGCGGCAGGTAGATGCGCCAGTAGATGGTGAGCAGACTTGCCCCGTCGATGCGCGCGGCTTCAGCCAGTTCGATCGGTATGGTCTTGAAATATTGCCTGAGCAGGAAAGTGCCGAAGGCGCCGCCGAGGAAACTCGGCAGGTACATCGGCACCTGGGTGCCATAGAGGCCAAGCCATTTGAACAGGATGAACTGCGGGATGGTGGTGATCTGCTGAGGCACCATCAGCGTGATCAAGAGCAGGAAGAACAGCGCGTCGCGGCCACGGAAACGGGTTACTGCGAAAATGAATGCGCCCATCGAACAAGTCAGCAACTGTCCGAACGTTGCGATCATGGCGATCTTGAAGGAGTTCCACAGCATGATGTGGAACGGCATGATCGTCCAGATGTCGCGGTAGTTGGCGAACGTGAAGATTGGTGGGATCAGCGAGCGCGAATACTGATCGGCCGGCAACTTCAGCGATGTCGAGACCATCCAGATGAATGGCGCGACCATGACGATGCCACCAGTGAGCAGCAGTGCCACGGCAATGACATTGCCACGGATTTCCTCGGCACGGCGGCTCATGCTTCGGCTCCGAACTTCTTCTGAATACGCATGTAGAACAGGGTGAACAGCGCGATGATGATCGTGAGAACAACGGCCTGGGCTGCGGCATCGCCCATCCGGAAGAAGCGGAATCCTGTGCGATATACAGAGAAGACCAGTGTCGGGAAGGTCGAATTGCCGTTGGACAGGCGCGTCAGCATGTAGATGTAGTCGAAAGCCTGGAAGGCATGGATGGTGGAGAGCACGCCCTGAAAAAACAGGCTGGGCACCATGGCCGGCAGTGTCACATAGATGAGGCGTTGCCAGGTGGTGGCTCCGTCGACGCGCGCCGCTTCATAAAGTTCGCGCGGAATTGCCTGCAATCCGGCCAGGAACACGATCATGCCTTCACCGATGGCACCCCACACGTTCACGATGACAACCGAATAGAGAATGACCTTGGGTCCCAGCCAGTTGACGGGGTTGCCTCCCAAGACTGTGATGAAAGAGTTCAGTACGCCCTGGTCCTGAGCGAAGATCCAGCTCCACAGCAAGCCGACCGCCGTCGGCGACGATACGACTGGCAGGAAGAACAACGCGCGCAAAAGCGAGATGCCGCGGATGTGGCGGTTCATGAGGCAGGCAACGGCAAAGCCGATGGCGAGCGTCAGCGGCACATAGATCAGCGAGAACAGTGTCGTATTGATCAGCGCCGTGCCGAACATGCGGTCATTGGGAAGGCTGCTGTAGTTGCTCGTGCCCGCCCACTTGATCGGGGTCAACATGTCCCAGTCAAAAAAGCTCAATGCCAACGTGGCGAGCACGGAGCCAAACACGCCGATGGTGAGGCCGAGCAATGTCGGCGCGAGCAGCAGGAGCAAACTTGCGCGCTCGCCCCGTAGTGGCTTTAGAGTGCTGGACAAGGCAATCCCCGGAAAGGCCGATCGATCTAGCGATTGTTGGCGAGGACTTCGTCGCCCGCAGCAACCGCTTCATGGATGGCGTCGGCAATGGGGACTTCACCACTCCAGGCGCGGTGCAAGGCATCACCCACGGCAGAGGCCCATTCTTCATATCCCTTGAACACCGGCTTGAGATGCGCATAGGCCAGCGCATCGACAAACAGCTTGTGGTCGATCGGAGCGTTCTTCTGAACCAGGTAGGCCGGACTTGCCGTGATCGCTTCCTGGATGGGGATTGCAAAGCCCAGTTGCGCCAATTCCTCCTGGGCATGCGGGCCGATGGCAAATTTCAGCAGCTCCCAGGCCTCCTTGGGATGCTGCGTAGTCGAGGAAATGGTGAAACCGGCGCTGTTGATGCTGGTGGCGCGTCCGGCCGGCCCCTTAGGCATCGGCGCCACGCCCCATTTGAAGGTAGCCGGCACATAATCGGGCACTGACCAATGACCGCTCACGCCCATGGCGGTAACACCCGCCTGGAAACCGTCGAGACCGAATTGCCTGAGCTGCTCGCTTGTCGGGATCGACTTGTCGTCCAGGACCATGCCGGCGATGAAATTCCACGCCTTCATGGCTTCCGGGCTGCCGATCAGCGTCTTGCCGTTCTTCACGTCAACGATCTCGGCGCCATAGGACCACAGCACGCTGCTCCAGAAGACCTCCATGTCGATCAGTTCGGCGAACAGGCCCCATTGATCGATGGTACCGTCACCATTCTTGTCCCTGGTGAGTTTTTTGGCGGCGGCGCGCAGGTCGTCCCAGGTCCAGCTGTCGGTGGGATAAGCAACACCGGCGTCGTCAAACATGTCCTTGTTGTAGAAAAGCGCGATGGTCTGAATATCGCGCGGCAACCCGTAATAGCCGTCAGGCGTCTTGTAGGCTTCGAGCGAGATCGGGAAGACGCCTTTCAACTGATCCGGCTCGGCATCGATGAAGGGCTGCAATTTGAGCAGCGCACCACGCGCCTGCCAGTCGGGATAGTTGGAAGCATCCATGGCAAAGACGTCGGGAGCGGTGCCGCCCGCGACCAGAACGCGCAACTTCTCCCAGTAAGAATCCCAGTCGTTGACCTCGACCTTCAGCTTGATGCCGGGATGCGTCTTTTCGAAGTCGGCGGACAGTCTCTGCCATACGGCGATATCGACCGGCCCACCGAACAGCGTCATCGTCAGCTCTGTATCTGCCTGTGCCGTAGCGCACCACAGGACACTGCCTGCCAATGCAACACCACGGGAAACACGTCCCAGCCAATCTGTCACCTTCGCTCCTCCCTTGCCCGGCTGAACGCCAGGTCGCTTCTCGCTCACCCCTTGTGGCGGATCAGGTCACCTGTCTTGCTCGACTGCTTTGCGCCAACCCTTCCCGACCAACAGAACGGCAGTTTTGTTGATAGCCAGACTATTGCAGAAAGCGGATAAAACTACCTAATTGAGGCCAATAAATTCCGGAATCCCAGCCTTCATCTGGACGATTGCAGTCACCATGGCTAACTTTCAGCCGTATCGCGCATCCGCACACGGATGCGTCGAATGAGGGTCGCCGCGATGGACATTTCGTCACCGTCAACGGAATCTGTATCGGCCAAACGCCCGAGTGCGCCGCAGCGCAGAAAGCTGTCCGCGGCCGTCCAGGATGACAGTGATTTTCTGCCGAGGGACAGTTTCTTCGCCGACCTGCAGGTGGCGGAAGCAATGCCGCTGGCGCACTGGCACGACCATGTCGAATTCAACTTCATGGTGTCCGGTTCGATGACCTACCTGTTCAACGGCAACCGCATCGTCCTGCAACCCGAGATGCCCTATTGTTTCTGGGCAGGCGTGCCCCATCAGGTGGTCAAGGTGACGGAACCGGCGCGGCTGATCTGCGCCTATGTACCCTTCGCGGCGTTCCTCGCACTCACCTTGCCCGACGCGTTCAAGACGTCGGTGCTCAACGGTCGCATGATGACCCTGGCCGAACCGGATCCGATGGATAATCTCTTGTTTCAGCGCTGGGCGCAGGAATGGACACCGGCCCCGAGCGAGGCGCTCGCCCAGATTCTGCGCGAAGAGATGCGGCTTCGCGTGCGCCGACTTGCGCTGCGCAGCGTTGCCGCAGAAATTGACGATCGCTCCGGCCTGAAAATCGATGAACCGCAAGGCCTTGTTACCGCCAAGACCAAAGCCGATGACCGGCTGATCGACCGGGTGCAGAAAATGACCAACTTCATCAACAAGGAATTCGCCAACGACATCCAGCTGGCTGACATCGCCAAGGTCTGCGGCCTGCATCCCACCAACGCCATGGCCGCTTTCAAAAGTGTGCTCGGCGTCACCATCGCCCACTATATCCGCCGCCAGCGTCTCAGCCACGCCATGATGATGCTGGCCGACACCGATCGCTCGATCATCGAGATTGCTTTCGCCTGCGGCTACGGCTCGTTGAGCCGGCTCTATCACGCTTTCCAGAGCCAGCTGGAAATGACACCGCGGGAATATCGCAAGCAGTTCAGGTCGTAGCCGACGCCATATAAACTGTTAAAAATCAATATATTGCAGTCGAATTTTTGATATCTTATCGAAGTGAAGAACCGAGGCAATCGCCTGTCTCGGCATCGAACAGATGCAAGTATTCCGTTTGCGGGGTGAGACAGATCGCGTCGCCCCTCGTCCAGCGGGGACGCTCGGTGGTCTGAACCGTCAACTGCCGCCCTTCCGCCTCGACCAGCAAGGTCGTGAAGGCGCCATTCATCTCGACGGTGGCGACACGGGCACAAATGGGCCCGGCTTCGGTCAGCGCCACATGTTCGGGGCGGAAGCCACACTTCACCGCCCTGCCTGCTTCGCCACATTTGCCGGCAGGCAAGCGCAACAGACAATCGGCGTTGACACGAACATGCAGGCCGCCGTCGGCAACTTCGAGGTGCCCGTCGACGAAGTTCATTGCCGGCGAGCCGATGAAGCCGGCGACATGGAGATTGACAGGGTGATCGTAGAGCTCAAGCGGGGTGCCGATCTGCTCGACGCGGCCGTCGCGCATGACGACGATGCGGTCTGCCATCGTCATGGCCTCGACCTGGTCATGCGTGACATAGATCGCCGTGGTGCCCAGCCGCTGCTGAAGCGAACGAATTTCGCCACGCATGACGACACGCAGCTTGGCGTCGAGATTGGAGAGCGGTTCGTCGAACAGGAACACCTGCGGATTGCGCACAATGGCACGGCCCATGGCAACGCGCTGGCGCTGGCCACCGGAAAGCTGCTTCGGGAAACGTTCGAGATAGTCGGCGAGACCAAGGATCTGTGCTGCCTCGCGAACGCGGCGATCGATCTCGGCCGACTTCTCGCCGCGCAGTTTCAGCGAGAATCCCATGTTCTGGTGCACCGTCATATGCGGATAAAGCGCATAGTTCTGGAATACCATCGCGATGTCCCGTTCCTTGGGAGAGACATCGTTCACAACCCGCCCGCCGATGCTGATCGTGCCTTCGGTGATTTCCTCAAGCCCAGCGATCATGCGCAACAGCGTGGACTTGCCGCAACCGGACGGGCCGACGAGAACCAGGAACTCGCCATCGCGCACGTCGATGTTGACGTCATGCGTGACGCGCAGATGGCCATATTGCTTGTTGATGTTCCTGAGTGCGACGCCGGCCATGAAAACCGCTCCTAGAGCAACTCCCGCAAAAGCATACAGCGATTTTGCGTCCGGAATTGCGTAAAAACAGACAGTTAGAACATTTTCCACGCTTCCGCGGAAACAGAAACGCCCTATTGATAGCTGGGCAGAAGGTTGCCGTGGGCGATGATCAGGTCGTCGACAAGCGAAACGATCTCGTCGAGCGAAAGCTGCGCTGAGGTATGCGGGTCGAGCATTGCGGCTTGATAGATGGCCTCGCGTCTGGAGGTCAACGCTGCCTCTACCGCCATTTCCTGCACATTGACATTGCTGCGCATGATGCCGGCCAGCTGAGGCGGCAGCTTGCCCATGCGCACCGGCTGGATGCCGTTGCGGTCGACATGGCAAGGCACCTCGACACCACAGCCTTCGACCAGATTGTCGATCAGGCGGTCGTTGCGGACATTGCCGTAGATCAGCGACGGTTTGCCGGTCACCATCGAATGGATGATGGCCGCGGCGTATTCGTTGCTCTTGCAGACCTCCAGCGGCTTGTCCGGGTCGGCCAGCTCTTCGCGCAGCCGGTTCCAGTCGGCGACCTGCTCCTCGCACCACACCGGATATTGGTCAAGAATGACCTTGTAGTGCTCGATGATGTCTTCGCGGCCCGGCTTGATGAACCAGGAATTGTATTCGGAGAAATGGGTGCTGGATTCGGTGACGAAATGTCCGAAGCAACGCAGGACCGCGAAACGCACGGAGTCGTCCTGCGGGAAGCTTCCGTCCGCCGCCATCTGCCGAAGTCTCGGATAGAGATCTTCACGCGATCCGTCGGCAAGGCGCTTTTCGAATTTCAGAAAGAAGGAAACGTGGTTCAAACCGGCGCAGGTGTAATCGATGTCGGCGATGTCTTCGCCGAGGCAGCGGGCGAGATGGCCCGACGTTTCCTGCACGCTGTGGCAGAGGCCGACATAGCGGATGTCCGGTGCGGCCCGCGTCGTCGCCCAGGTGTTCATGGCCATGGGGTTGACGTAGTTCATCATCAGCGCATTCGGGCAAAGTTCCCGCATGTCCCTTGCGATATCCAGGATCACCGGGATGGTCCGCAGCGCACGAAAGATGCCGCCGATGCCCAGCGTATCGCCGATGGTCTGGCGCAAGCCATATTTCTTCGGCACCTCGAAGTCGGTGACTGTAGCCGGGCGATAACCGCCCACCTGCATCATCAGGATGACGAAATCGGCATCCTTCAACGCCTTGCGACGATCCAGTGTCGCCTCGACCTTCAATCCAGTCAGGCCAAGCGTTTCGCCGATGCGGCGCGCCACCGTCTCGGAAGTCGAAAGCCGCTCCGGATCGATGTCGAACAGACTGATTTCCGAATCCTGCAATTCGACATTGCTCAAAACGTCGCTGAGAATGTTCTGGGCGAAGACGGTGGAGCCTGCGCCTACGAGGCAGATCTTGGCCATGGAAAGTTCCTTTTGGTCCGCAAAGTCGATGCCCGGACGGGCGTTCCAAAAGGGAAAATCTACTGTTCAGGCGCAAATTTCTTGCCGGCGAGCCCCTGAAAATTCCCGAAAAACAGTGACAGCCGGGCAGACCAACGGAACCGCCCGGCTCAGGCGTCAATGGAATTCGTGGCTGCCCTCGAATTCAGCGGAAAGCCGAATCCCGAATGTGTGCTTCCTGTCGTCGCCATGCTTGTCGAAGGCATAACCTGCGGCGATCTGCCAACTCTCATTGCTGAGGCCGAGATCCTGGCCGAATTTGTAGGCGACAGTCGCGTCGAACAGATGCTCGACCAGGTCCGGTTCGTCGGTGATCTGTTCGCGCTGCTGGGTATAGGCGATCGAATAGGTCATCGCTTCGCGCTGCAATGCCGCCGACACGGTCAGGAACAGTGCATCGTCGGGACCGCCGCCGAAATTGTTGAACCAGGCGGCTTCCGTGAACAGTTTCAGCGTCGTCTCGTTGCCCAGGGCCACATTGCCGTTCAATCCGCCCAGCAGCCCGGTTTCGTTGCCGAAGCTGTGCTCACCGCCCTTCTGATAGCGTGCGCCTAAGCGATATCCGAACGAGCCCTCATCATAACAGCCTGCAGCGCCAGCGCCGAGGCATCCGGCGAAATCAAGTGCTACCGAAGATATGCCGTCGCTGTTGCCGGCCCCGCCATCCTCCAGGGTGTGTCGGCCACGATTGGTGAACAGCGATTCCGACAAGGAACTGCGATCCACCCCGAAGGCTGCGAACTCGATTTCATTGTGGAAACTGCCTGTCTCAAAGCCATAGGCGACCGAGGCGCCCACACGTTCCTTCAGCTCATAGTTGCCGGCAAGGTCAGTGCCGTGGATGCCGGGCGTGATATCCCAGGCCTTGCCGAAAGCCGGATGGAACTTGCCGACGCGCAGTCCAATCCCGCCAATATGGAACTGTGCATTGAGCTCCGAGACATAGGTGCCGACGTGGTGAAAGTACTGGTTCACGCCCGGTTCCTCGTCCTTCACCTCCTCCGTGATGAGATGGCCGAAAAACGCAACGCCTTCGACCGGACGATAGGAAGCGGTGAATTCGACCGTCGGCGCGGCGGCGAAATAGTCGTCGTCCGAACGAGCAGGAAATCGGTTCCAGTTTCCAACCGTCTCCATGTAGGCATAGTAGTCGATGCAAGGCGCGCTGCATTCGCCAGCCGACGCCTGCTCGACACCAGCGAAAGTCGTAGCCGCCAGAGCAATTCCAGCAAAAATGCGCAGCGATTTTGCGTTCGGAAATGCGTGAAAACAAAGAATTGGAGCGTTTCCGCGTTTCCGCGAAAAGCGGAAACGCTCCAGGATTGCGGGCGCAAAAAGCCAGTATCGGTTCATGAGATGCTCCGTCCTTCCCCTCTGAAAGAGCTTCGGACGGTTTTATTTGCCGGCTCTCATGCCGTTCTCCGTCCAGTGCAAAAGCTGCGCCGGACAGCCGAGATGGTCTTGTCGAAGTTCGAGCGATCACTCCTGGAAACAAGCGATTGGGTAGCTTTGGCTCAGGCCGCCGCCTGTCCCGGCGCGCTGGCCGCGCGATTTGCGAGCTCTGCCTGCTTCCGCCTTGCAGCACGCGATGCTAAAGCAATTCCAGCAAAAAGAGCGTAGCGGTTTTGCGTGCGGAATTGTGCAATAACAAAGAGTTAGAGCGGTTCCGCGTTTCCGCAGGGCGGAAACGCTCTAATCATCGCCAGTCTCTAACCGAATTGGAAACGACCCTTGGCCAGCCCCGACGTGACGAAAAAACTCCCGGTGATTGAAATCTGTGTCGAAGGCATCGATGGCCTGCTTGCCGCCGAGCGTGCCGGTGCCGACCGCGTCGAACTCTGCGCCAGCCTTGTCGAGGGCGGTATCACGCCGAGCCTCGGCACCGTTCGCCTGGCGCTGGAACTGGCCAGGATCCCGTTTCATGTCATCGTGCGCCCACGCGGCGGCGATTTCCTCTACAGTGAGACGGAATATCGCTCCATGCTGGCCGATGTCGCAGCGCTTCGCGAACTCGGCGTCGCTGGCGTCGTGGTCGGCTGCCTCAACGCCGACGGTAAAATCGACGAAGAGCGCATGACTGGCCTCGTCGATGTCGCCGGCCCACTCGCGGTCACCTGTCACCGTGCCTTCGATATGACGCGCGACCCGACCGAGGCGCTCGAAGCGTTGATCCGCTGCAAGGTCGGACGCGTGCTCACCTCAGGCCAGCGCGATACAGCCATTGAAGGCGCCGATCTGTTGGCAATGCTCGTCAGGCAGGCGGCCGGCCGTATCATCATCATGGGTTGCGGCGCACTCGATCCTCAGAACATCGGTGCAGTAAGGGCAAAAACCGGGCTGACCGAAATGCATTTCGCTTCGCTCAGGGACGAGGCCAGCGGCATGGTCTACCGCAACCCGCATGTCGGCATGGGCGGGGACGATCTCGACCGCGAATACCGCAACACCCTTACCGACGAGGCGCTTGTCGCGGCCACCATCAAGGCTGCGCGCACGTGACCGCGTCTCCCATAGAAGCCGTGCAGGCCGCCGACGAAGCGGCCGTGCTGGCGCTCAACAACGAGAACGCCGCCGAACTGTCCTGGCTGGAACCGGAGGAGCTCTCCGCACTGGTCGGCACGTCATTTTCGGCAAGCCGTATCGGTGATCTCGAGGCTTTCCTGCTGACTTTCGACCAGACGGCAACATACAGCAGTCCGAACTTCCTGTGGTTCCGTGAGCGCTATCCACGTTTTGTCTATGTCGACCGCATCGTGGTTGCAGCCGACGCTCGCGGACGCGGTCATGCGCGACGACTCTATGAAGACCTGTTCGCACGCGCAGAGGCGGCCGGGCATGACGTCGTCACATGCGAAGTGAACCTGGACCCGCCCAACCCGACTTCCGATGCCTTCCATGCCGCCCTCGGTTTCCGGGAAGTCGGTGAGGCGCTCATCCACGGCGGCAAGAAGGCGGTCCGCTACTACGCAAAGCAATTGAAGGGATAGATTTCAAAAAGGACGCGGTTCAACCGAGCCGCGTCCTTTTGGGCGTCATTGGAACAGCGGCAAGGCACTGGCCAGTGTCATCAAAAACCCCCATGCCAGTGGAATGCCGACCAGCAACCAGGCAAGCAGCAGCTTGATCGAATTGCCTTGTGTTTCGTTGGCCATATCATCCTCCCTCAGGCTGGCTGTTCGACTCTCATGTGAAAGCGCTCGTTCACCGGCCGCATCAAAAGATTGAGCACAAACCCGACAACCAGCAGACCGGCCATGATGTACATCGTGACCGTATAGGCATCTGCCTTCGCCACACCGCTGTCGATCTGATACTGCCGGATATAGTTGACCAGCACAGGTCCGAGCACGCAGGCGACCGACCACGCGGTCAGCAGGCGGCCGTGGATCGCGCCGACATAACGCACACCGAACACATCGCGCAGATAGGCAGGTATGGTGGCGAAACCACCACCATACATCGACAGGATGACACCGTAGAACAGCACAAACAGGAAGATGCTGCCTGTCTGGCCAGTCCATGGCACCGCCGCATAAAGAATGACACCAAGCAGGAAGAAAATGGCGTAAGTGGTTTTACGGCCGATGAAATCGCTCGTCGACGCCCAGAAGAAGCGGCCCAGCATGTTGAAGATCGATAGCAAGCCGACGAAGCCTGCCGCCGCTGCCGGCGAAATGCGCCCCGGGAACATTTCCTGGCTCATCGCCGACGCCTGACCGAGCACGCCGATCCCTGCGGTCACGTTAAGGCATAGCACCCCCCACAGCAGCCAGAATTGCGGCGTCTTCAACGCATCGTCCAGATGAACATTGGCGCTCGTCACCATTGCACTCTGTTTCACGGGCGGCGTCCAGCCGGCCGGCCGCCAGCCATCCGGCGGCACGCGTACCAGCGTAGCGCCGATCATCATGAAGATGAAATAGACGACGCCCAGCACCAGGAAGGTTTCGGCAACGCCGACATGGCTGTCCGTCGAAAACAGCTTCATCAGATAGACCGAGAGCGGCGAGGCGATGAAGGCGCCGCCGCCGAATCCCATGATCGCCATGCCGGTCGCCATTCCGGGCCGATCGGGGAACCAGGTGATCAATGTCTTGACGGGAGAGATGTAGCCGAGGCCCAGGCCGATACCGCCGATGACGCCGTAACCCAGATAGATGATCCAAAGCTGGTGCAGATAAACACCCAGCGCAGAGACGAGAAAGCCGCCACCGAAGCAGCAGGCGGCCAACGCCATCGCCTTGCGCGGACCGACCCGGTCCAGCCAGCCGCCGCCAAAGGCGGCTGCGATGCCGAGAAAGGCGATCGCGATCGAGAAAATCCAGCCGAGGCTGGTCAGCTTCCAGTCGTCTGGGGCGGATTCCGTGATGCCGATCAGCTTCGACATCGGCAGGTTGAATACGCTGAAGGCATAGGCCTGCCCGATACACAGATGGATGCAAAGGGCTGCTGGCGGCACCAGCCATCGGTTGAAACCGGGTTCGGCAACTGTGTGTGTTCGGTCGAGCCAACTGCCCGGCGCTTCAGTTCTGGCCTGCATCTTACTCCTCCCTCGTCGTTCGCGGGGAGGATAGAACTGCGGCAAAAGCAAGCAACGGTGAATGCTTCCTCCACTACCAATGTCTAATTTCGATCCCGCTAATATGAGAATCCGAAATGCCGGGAGCTAACGCAAATCCTTGACCAGGAATACTTCCGGAACAGGCTGCAAATGCCCGAACGATACGCTTCCGGCGTCGCGGAAACCATTTCTGCGGTGCCAAGCCTGCGGCTCGGCTTCGTCGCTTTGCGATGAGGTCATCAGAAGGGTTGCCCCCGCGTCCTGCATCGTTGCCTCCCAGTGCCGGAACAACGCTGTGCCGATACCGCAACCCCGGTGATCGGGAAGCACCATGATCAGGTCCATGAAAGGGATCGTTCCCCAGAACCAGCTGAAGCGCAGGAAACCGATCGGTTCACCCTCCTGCTCCGCTATGATGTATTCGCCGAGCGATAGGCAGCGCTTCATCCACTCTTCAGAGACATGCCCGTCATGAACCAACAGCCAGTCAGCATGTCGACCTTCCGCGCGGATGGTTATTGGATGCATGCTCACATTCCAGGTTCGACGAGCGATCCCTACGATTTCACCAAACGGTCGAAGCGAACGTCTGCAATCATGGCGAAACCGGCCTTGGCAGCTGTTCGGCTTCATAGGCAACCTTGCCGCCAATCAGGGTGGCCAGCACCTTCGTCGCAGCGATCCGGGTGACCGGGATCTTGGTCACGTCGTGGTCCAGCACCACGACATCGGCGCGTTTGCCGACCGTCAGCGATCCAGATTGCGCCTCGTCGAAAGCCGCGAAGGCGCCATTGATCGTGTAGGCTTTCAGCATATCCATCACCTCCAGCCGCTGCTCCGGCGTCAGCACGCGGCCATTGGGATCGGCAATGTCCTGGCGAGTGACGGCGGTCTGAATGGCTTCGAGCGGGTTCATCGACGACACGCTCCAGTCACTCGAGCCGACAAGGGTGGCACCAGCCTTTTTCAAAGCTCCGAACGGGTAAAGCCCCTGCGAGCGCTCCGGTCCGATCTTTGGCTCGGTCAAGGTAACGATATAGGTGTCCGGATAGGCCCATAGCGCCTGGATGTTGGCCAGAACGCCGAGGGCCTTGAAGCGCGGCAGGTCGGCAGCACTGACCAGTTCGAGATGAGTGATCTGGTGGCGACTGTCGCGGGGACCATTGGCCGTCCGAGCCGCCTCATAGGCCTCGATCAAGGCCGCTGTGCCCGTTTCGATGACGCCATCGATAAAAAGCTTGACGGCATTGACCTCGAGATGCGCCGAGGCATAACGAGCCTTGTAGCCGAGCACTTTGGCGACACCGTCTTTCGCCCCTTCCTTCGCCTCGATCTGCACGGCTGCCCTGACACGCAGATCAAGCTTGCCGGCTATGTCTGCACGTTGATAGCCACGCAGCATCCACTCCTTGGCTGACGGATCGATGATGGCAGTGATGCCGAAGCTCTCAGCATCGGCCAGGGACTTCGCCAGTCCGGCGTCGACTTGGCTATCGGGATATTCCGGCAGCAGATCACCGACGAGAGACATGGCGCTTTCGCGCAACAGGCCGGTCGGATTGCCCAACGCATCGACCTCGATGCGACCACCATCCGGCGCCTTGCTGCTGCCCGTTATGCCCGCAGCTTTCAAAGCTGCCGTATTGACCCAAGCCGAGTGGCTGTCTGCAGCGACGATGTAAGCCGGCCGTGCACCAGTGATTGCATCAAGAACTGTAGCCGAGGCATTCGACAGCGCCGTCGGATCCCACAGGCTGGCGCGAATCCAAGCATCGGCGGGCAAGTTCGCCACACCCTTTTCGATCGCAGCGCGCAGTCCGGCCTCGTCTGCAACGCTGCTGAGATTGATATCCTCCAGCTCGGTGGCACTCCAGATCAGGTGGTTGTGCGAATCCTGGAACCCCGGCAACACCAGCGCATCTGCCGGAAGATCATAGACCGTGGCGCCTTTCAGAAATGGTGCAACGTCGTCTGCCGAACCGATCGCGGCGATACGGCCATCGACGATCGCCACTGCCTGCACCTCCGGAATCCTGTCGTCCATGGTCAAGACGCGCGCGCCGCGCAGCACAAGCGCTTGACCTTCAGCATGCGCTGCCGTTGCACCGGCGAAAAGCGCAAGCGCGCCGGCGACGAGCCACCTCTTGGTGACGGGCATTACGGATCCTCCCGATAACATGATGCCAGCAGCCTAGCTGCGGATCAAAACCGGTCAAGCAGACCGGCTGGGCCGATGCGGCGGCAATCCGTTGGCACAAAGCGTCTTCGAGAGATCCGTCGCTGCGCAAAAGCAAAGCCAGCTACCGGGCCCCAGCTTTCATCGCCCGATGCCTGCCTTTCGCGCCACGATATAGGGGCGCTTGTCGTTGCCCTTGGCCGCGTGGTTCTCGACGGCAAGGATCTCGAAGCCGGCAAGTGCAATGCACAGGCCGAGTTCTTTTGTGCTGAAGGAGCCGGCATAAGGCGCCTTGCCGATCAGGCGCATCGCCGGCAGTAGCGCCAAGCGGATCACCGGATTCATGTCGCCGAGACAAGGGGTCTTGGTGACAAACAGTCCGCCTGGGGCGAGCAGGTCGCGGATGCAGCGCAGCGTGCCCGGCAGGTCGCGTACAAGATGCAGATAATTGAAGCCGAGGACAGCGTTGAACAGTCCAACGTCGGCGTCCAGGGCTTCGACCGTCGCTGTGCGGAATTCGAGCCCCGGAATTGGTGTGGTCGTGTGTTTTTCCTCGGCTATCACAATCATGGCTGGTGAAAAATCGGTTGCCAGGTAGCTCTGCACCCCACCCGCGAGCCGTAGCGCAGTCGTTCCGGTACCACAGCCGAGCTCAAGAACATGGTCGCCAGAGCCAAGCATCGTGCGTGTCCGCTCGAGCGTTCGTTGGTATCCATCTTCGTCCGCAATCGCCGATTTGGCATAGTTCCGCGAACTCCGATCCCAGAACCGGGCGTCATTCGCAACGCTCATCCGGAATGCTCCTCATGCAACCATCGGCTGCTATCCATGAAAGATAATTTACATTGCATGAACATTGCGTCAGGGCGACGTCGTGCCTGAAACGAGCGGCCAATACTTGAAGAGAGTTACCCACTTGCCCGTATAGCGTTCGACTTGGGAAGCTCATGAGCGCGAAGGAGCCAATCCGGCGCATCCGCCATCCGCACCCAAGCTCGTGGCGAGACACTGTCTGGCTCATCGAGCGTCGCAGAACGCAGATTGATCATGCCAGGGAACTGGGACTCTCCTGACACGTTCCGACAACACCCACCGCTATCGTGAGTCGGTCGAAACAAGGAGAAGCGTCATGCATGTCATTGTCGGCGGAACAGGCCAGGTTGGCTCGGCGACGGCGCGAGCATTGCTCAATCGCGGCGAACCCGTCACCGTCATAACGCGCAATGCCGATCACGCCCCAGACCTCAAGGCAGTTGGTGCGCGGATCGTTGTTGTCGATGTTCGTGATAGCGACGGATTGCGTCAGGTGTTCCGCACCGGCAGGCGTGCATTCATCCTCAATCCGCCGGCAGCTCCTTCAACCGACACCGACAAGGAAGAACGAACCAATCTTGCCGCGATCGTGGCAGCGCTTGATGGCTCGGGGCTGGAGAAAGTGGTCCTGGCATCAACCTACGGTGCCCGACCGGGCGAGCGTTGTGGCGACCTCACCATTCTGCACGAATTCGAGCAGGCTCTGAACGCTCAGCCGATTCCGGCAGCCATCAATCGCGGCGCGTATTACCTGAGCAACTGGGGCGGAATGCTCGATGTCATTCGTGACAGCGGCAAGCTGCCAAGCTTCCTGCCGGCGGACGTTTATATTCCGATGGTTGCGCCTCGGGATCTCGGCGAAGCTGCCGCCACCCGGCTCATCGGGCCTGTCGAGGATACCCGTCTTAAATACGTCGAGGGTCCGAAGCATTACAGACCGCGCGATGTCGCCGATGCCTTCTCCGAAATCCTCGCTATGTCCGTCGAACTCGATGTCATCCCACGCGAAAAGTGGGTGGAAACCTTTGAACGGTTCGGATTTTCCAGACCTGCCGCACAATCTTATGCCTGCATGACCGGAACCGTGGTCGACGAACCGGTCGCCAAACTCGAGAATGTCGAACGCGGGCCGACCTCTTTGCGGGACTACATCAATGGCCTCGTGAATCAGACCCGTTAAAAGGAAAAGGAGCCTTTCGGCTCCTCTTTCTTTCCCATGTGAGTGCTCTCAGCCGTTAGCGGCGGCGACAGCACGTTTTGCCATGACACTGATCAAGTTTGCCCGATAGTCGGCCGAGGCATGGATATCCGTCATCAGGTTGTCCGCCGATATCCTGACCCCAGCGACTGCGGCGGGCTCAAACGATTTTGCCAATGCAGCCTCGATCGTCCTGGCACGGAAGACACCATCATCGCCGGCCCCAGTGACTGCGACACGCACATCATCCTTGCCGGTCGCCTTGCTCTTGGCCACGAACACGCCAACGATGGCATAGCGCGACGCCGGATTGCGGAACTTCTGGTAGGCCGCCTTGGCGGGAGCGGTGAATGTAATGGCTGTGACGATCTCGCCATCCTTCAGCACCGTTTCGAACAGGCCCTTGAAGAACCTGTCGGCCGCGATCTCTCGCTTGTTGGTGACGATCGTTGCAGCCAACGCGACCATGGCAGCCGGATAGTCGGCAGCCGGGTCATTGTTGGCGATCGAGCCGCCGATCGTACCGCGGTGACGCACCGCCGGATCACCGATCATCGAGGCAAGTTCGGCCAGTGCCGGGCAAGCCTTCTGCAGCTTGGCATCGGTGGAGACCTCATAATGCGTGGTTGCCGCGCCGATGGTGACGGTCTTGCCGCTGACCTTGACGCCCTTCAGCGCCGCGATCCTGGAAACATCGACCAGGTCCGACGGCGCCGCCAGCCGCGTTTTCATGGCCGGGATCAATGTCATGCCGCCCGAGAGCAGCTTGGCATCACCGGTCTTCAGCAGTTTCACCGCATCGGCGACTGTATTGGCGCGATGGTAGTTGACGGAGTACATGCTCGTTCTCCTCAGAGAGATTTCGACAGGGCAGCCGGCAATAGACAGTAGGCAGTCATATCAAGTCGTTCCGACTGCCTGTTGCCCACTCCCTACTGCCTCCTCAATGTTTCTGCGCCGCCGCCCACACCCGGGAGGGCGAGGCCGGCATGGTGAAATCTGCGATGCCCAGTGCATCGGTGAGGGCATTGATGACCGCGGGCGGCGATCCGATTGCGCCGGCCTCGCCGCATCCCTTGATGCCAAGAGGATTGCCCGGGCACGGCGTGTTCGAGGTCGACACCTTGAACGACGGCAGGTCGCCGGCGCGCGGCATGGTGTAGTCCATGTAGCTCGCCGTCAGCAGCTGGCCGCTTGCATCGTAGAAAGCGCCCTCCAGCAAGGCCTGGCCGACGCCCTGCGCAATACCGCCATGCACCTGCCCTTCGACGATCATCGGGTTGATGATGTTACCGAAATCATCGGCGGCCACGAACTGGATGATCTCGCTGAGCCCGGTTTCAGGGTCGACCTCGATCTCGCAGATGTAGCAGCCCGCCGGGAAGGTGAAGTTGGTCGGATCGTAGAAGGAGGTCTCCTTCAGGCCGGCCTCCATGCCGCTTGGCAGATTATGCGCAGTGTAGGCCGCAAGTGCCATCTGGAACCACGGCACGTTCTTGTCGGTTCCAGCCACTTTCAGCGCACCGTTTTCGATGACGATGTCACCCTCGTCGGCTTCCAGAAGGTGCGCGGCGATCTTCTTGGCCTTGGCCTCGACCTTGTCGAGCGCCTTGACGATGGCGCTCATGCCGACGGCACCGGAGCGCGAGCCGTAGGTGCCCATGCCCATCTGCACCTTGTCAGTATCGCCGTGCACGATGCTGACGGAGTCGATCGGCACACCGAAGCGGCCGGCGACCAGTTGCGCAAAGGTGGTCTCATGACCCTGGCCGTGGCTGTGCGAGCCGGTCAGCACCTCGATGGTGCCCACCGCGTTGACGCGCACTTCAGCGGATTCCCAAAGCCCGACGCCTGCTCCCAGGGAGCCAACCGCCGCCGACGGCGCGATGCCGCAGGCCTCGATGTAGCAGCTCATGCCGATGCCGCGCAGCTTGCCGGCCTTTTTGGCCTTGTCGCGCCGCTTGGCGAAACCGGCATAGTCGGCAGCCTTCATCGCGGCATCAAGCGAAGCACCGTAGTCGCCAGCATCATAACACATGATCACCGGCGTCTGATGCGGGAACTGGGTGATGAAATTGGACCGTCTCAGCTCCGCGGGAGACACACCAAGTTCGCGTGCAGCCGTTTCGATGGTGCGTTCGAGCAGATAGGTCGCTTCGGGCCGCCCTGCGCCGCGATAGGCATCGACCGGCGCGGTGTTGGTATAGACGGTGCGCACATTGGCGTGGATGGCCGGGATGTTGTACTGGCCCGACAGCAGCGTGGCGTAGAGATAGGTCGGCACCGAAGACGAGAACAGCGACATATAGGCGCCGAGATTGGCGACGGTATCCACCTTCAGGCCTGTGATGCGGTTGTTCTTGTCGAAGGCCATCTCCACCGTCGAGTGGTGGTCGCGGCCATGCGCGTCGGTCAGGAAGCTCTCGGTACGGTCAGCGACCCATTTCACCGGCACGCCTGCTTTCTTGGATGCCCACAGGCAGACGACTTCTTCGGGATAGATGAAGATCTTGGAGCCGAAACCGCCGCCGACGTCGGGAGCGATGACGCGCAGCTTGTTTTCCGGCGCGACGTTGTAGAAGGCGCTCATCACCAGGCGGGCGACATGCGGGTTCTGCGATGTCGTCCAGCAGGTGTAATGATCCTCCCCCTTGTCGTAATGCCCGAGCGCCGCGCGCGGCTCCATGGCGTTGGGAACCAGGCGGTTGTTGACGATCTTCATGCGGGTGACGTGATGCGCCGCCTTGATCGCGGCATCCGTCGCCTTGGCGTCGCCGATCTCCCAGTCGAAGATGAGGTTGCCATCGGCCTCCGGATGCAGTTGCGGTGCGCCCTTCTCCAGCGCCTTCACGGCATCGACGACGGCCTTCAGTTCCTTGTAGGTGACCTCGACAGCCTCGGCTGCGTCGCGCGCCTCGCCTTTGGTGTCGGCGATCACGATCGCCACCGCATCGCCGACATAGCGAACGCGGTCGAAGGCGAGTGGCGACCAAGCCCCCATCTTCATCGGCGAGCCATCCTTGGAATGGATCATCCAGCCGCAGATGAGATTGCCGATACCGTCGGCCTTCAATTCCTTACCGGTCAGGACGGCGACCACGCCAGGCATGGCCTGCGCCTGTTTGACGTCGATCTTCTTGATTTGCGCATGCGCATGCGGGCTGCGCACGAAAACGGCATGTTTCATGCCGGGAACCACCATGTCATCGACATAGCGGCCGGCGCCGGTGATGAAGCGCTTGTCTTCCTTGCGGGTGACGCGAGCGCCAATTCCTTCCATACCCATCAAAATTCTCCTCCGGAACCTTGAAGTGAATTCGTTCTGGCCGGTTCAGTCGCGTTTGCGACCAGTCCCTGATCGGTTTGCTGCAACAGGCAGACGCCGGCCGGTTGTTTGCCTTGTCGCTGCTCAGGCAGCTTTCTTCGCCTTCGGCTTCGATGCCTTAGACATCGCTTGAGAAGCAGCCAATATCGCTTTGACGATGTTGTGGTATCCGGTGCAACGGCAAATATTGCCTTCCAGCTCTGCACGGACCGTTGCCTCGTCCAGTCCCTCGGGATGACGCGCAATCATGTCGGTCGCGGTCATGATCATGCCCGGCGTGCAGAAGCCGCACTGCAAGCCATGATGTTCCTTGAAGGCAGCCTGCACGGGATGCAGGTCCGCACCAGCAGCGATGCCTTCGATGGTCACGACTGTCGAACCTGATGCCTGTGCGGCCAGCATCGAGCAGGACTTGACCGCCTTGCCATCGACATGGACAACACAGGCGCCGCACTGCGAGGTATCGCAACCGACATGCGTGCCGGTAAGTCCTTGATGTTCGCGTAGAAAGTGAACCAGAAGCGTGCGGTCCTCGACGGTGGCGCGCACCTGTCTGCCGTTCACGGTCAACGAAATGTCCGACATGAAGCCTCCCTGGGTGTTCAACCTCGGTAGACTGCCGGCTTCCTCCGGACGGACCGGCAGACCGTTATTCTTGTGTTCTGGAATCGCTTGGAAATTTGCTCCCAACATCTCCGTCTCGCGAGAATGCAATCCGGCCAATACGCCGTATATTGTACTTTCGGTCACGGGTTCAGGACAGCCCCCATTGCCATTCGAGGAGGCCTATTGCAACAATGCGAACGGCGTTGAGGAGCGCCGACAAAAATTAGGGAGGAGAAGCTGGTCGCTTCGCGGACGCGCTATGCGTGCGGCCTGTCGGCGCTCACTTCAAGCGAGCCCGATGCGGAAGATTTTGCGGCCGAAATCGCTCGCGAAGCCGACGCGATCGGCGCCGGCTACATGTTGCTGTTTTTCTCGCAAAGCCTGATCGATGCGCAGACGCTCGCGGCCGCGCTGAAACGGCATGTCCCTGCCTTGGCCTACGCAGCCTGCTCGACCGCCGGTGAAATCACCCCGGATGGGTTGGAGGAAGGCCATATGCTGGCAATGCTGCTGCCTTCGGCCGCCTTCACCGTTGCCAGTGCCATGGTGCAGGACCTGTCATCGTCGGCAATGGACGGTATCACCGGTGAAGTGGAGGTGCTGCGACGCACGCTGCGCGCCACCAGCAAATACGCGCGCGCCGGCAATGTCTTTGCGCTCTGTTTCATCGACGGCCTGTCCTACGCGGAAGAAGCCGTCACATCGGCGATCCACTGGGGTCTCGACGACATCCCTCTGCTCGGTGGCTCGGCAGGCGACGACCTCAAATTCGAGACCACCACGCTGATCAGCAATGGCCTTGTCGCATCCGACTGCGCCATTGTCGTGCTGATCGCCACGACGATCCCGTTCCACGTCTTCAAAACCGACAATTTCGTACCGACCGACGAAAAACTGGTGGTGACGGCGTCCGATCCCGATCACCGTATCGTGCGCGAGTTCAACGCCGATGTCGCAGCCACCGAATATGCCGCCGCCGTCGGGGTCGTGCAGCAGACACTGACGCCGTTCTCCTTCGCGTCGCACCCGGTCGTGGTGAAGGTGGGCGGCGAGTATTATTGCCGCTCCATCCAGAAAATGAACTCGGATGGCTCGCTATCCTTCTTCTGTGCCATCGACGACGGCGTGGTCCTGTCCGTCGCCCAGCCATTGGGTATGGTCGAGACCACCAAGGCTACGCTCAAGGATGTCGAGGCCAAGCTGGGCCCCATCGACATGATCCTGGGCTTCGACTGCGTTCTGCGCCGGCTTGATGCCCGCAATCGCCAGGTATTTCGCGATATTTCCGAACTCTATCGCGCCAACAAGGTGATCGGCTTCGGCACTTATGGCGAGCAATACCGCTCCATGCACCTCAACCAGACATTCACCGGCATCGCCTTCGGGCACCCACAGGCCGCAGAGTAAGCCGGATGCCGCTCAACGACATCCAGGACATCGAACGGCTGAAGAAGATCAACGCAGCGCTGGTCAGCCGCGTCGAACGTTCGATGGACCAGCAGGGCAATGCGTTCTCGCTGTTCCAGACGGCGATTTCGCTGGAAAACCGGGTGCGCATGCGCACCGAGGAACTGCATTCCACGCTGCGCCGGCTGGAACAGTCGAACATGGCGCTTTCGGTCGCCAAGGAGAGCGCAGAACACGCCAATCTTTCCAAGACACGGTTCCTGGCCGCCGCCAGCCACGACGTGCTGCAACCCTTGAATGCCGCCCATCTGTCGGTATCGGCGTTGGCCGAACTGCAGACTTCCGAGGAAGGCCGCAAGCTGGTTCGTCAGGTCGAGCGCTCGCTGCAGACCATGGAAGACCTGCTGCACACATTGCTCGATATCTCCAAGCTGGACGCCGGCGTGGTCGAACCCGAGACAACCGACGTCAACCTGGAAACGCTGTTTTCCGCCTTGCGCTCCGACTTCCAGCCTATCGCCGAAACAAAGGGCCTTTCGCTGCGGTTCCGCCCGGTGGCAATCGCGGTCAGGTCCGACCGCACACTTCTGCGCCGCATCCTGCAGAACATCCTGTCCAACGCGCTCCGCTATACACGGCGCGGCGGCGTGCTTGTCGGCACACGCGAGCGCGGAAATATCATCCGCATCGATGTTGCAGACACCGGCTGCGGCATTCCCGAGGATCAACGCGAAGCGGTGTTCGAGGAGTTTCATCGCGGCACACGAATGCCGGACGCCGAACTGGCCGGCGGCGGCCTCGGGCTCGGGCTGGCCATCGTCAGGCGTATGGCCGGCGCACTCGGTCATCCCGTTACCTTTTCCTCCACCGTCGGGCGCGGCACGATCTTCCACATCGATGTGCCCGTTTCCGCGCACCCGGTTCCGGAGGCAGGGACAGTCGAGATCGAACGCCAGCCGGGGTACGGCCTGTTCGGCACCAAGGTCCTGCTGGTGGAGAACGACGCAGACGTGCTGGCCGCCATGACCTCGTTGCTGGAGCGCTGGCAATGCACGGTACGCGCGGCGACCTCGACCGACGAGGCACTGGACGCGCTCGGCGATACCGACTGGGTGCCCGACATCATCATCGCCGACCAGCACCTCGAAGGCGGCGACCTCGGCACCATGACGGTGTCGCAGGTGCGCGATTATCTCGGCCGCGCCATCCCAGCCCTGCTGGTGACGGCAGATCCCTCTGAAAGCGTCATGAATGCCGCCCGCGCCGCGGGCATCGAGTTCATGCGCAAACCGTTGAAACCGGCGCAACTTCGCGCACTGCTGGCGCATTTGCTGGCGTAGAAGGGCAGTAGGAGAATAAGGCAGATGGTGCTTTGCCCTACTGCCTTATTCTCCTACTGCCTTACCCCCTAGAACCCCTGCTGATCCCGGAACAATTCGGCATTGTCGAGTTTCGACACCTCGATCACCGCCTGCGTGCGGCTGTAAACGTTGAGCTTGCGCAGGATTTCCGAGACATGCGCCTTCACCGTCGTCTCGCCAACCTGCAGTTCATACGCGATCTGCTTGTTCAGCATGCCCTGGCGCAGCATCTGCAGCACTCGCAACTGCTGCGGAGTCAGGCGCGACAGCCGCTGCACCATGTCGGCGCGATCGCTGCTTTCCGAGTCAGGCTGTTCGGCCGTGTATGTGTCGGGCACATAGATCGCGCCCTCCATGACGGAGCGGATGGCTGCCGCGAGATCGTCCTTGCGCACCGACTTCGGGATGAAACCCGCGGCTCCATAGGACAGCGCCTCGGAAATGATCTTGGGATCCTCATAGCCGGAGACGATCACGACCGGCAGATGCGGATAGCGCGTACGCAATTGCAACAGCCCTTCGAAACCGTGGACATCTGGCATGGAAAGGTCGAGCAACGCCAGGTCGAATGGCCGTGCGTCGGTCAGCAATTCGACAGCCTCGCCGATCGAACGGGCCTCGACGGTGTCGACCTCGGGATAGGCCATGCGCACGGCACTGTGCAGAGCCTCCCGAAACAGCGGGTGATCGTCGATAATCAGAAATCTTGCGACTTCGTTCGCTGCACTCATGGCCGCACTTGCCCCGATCTCGGTCGTCATGAGGCAACATACGCCTGCACCGACAATCCGTTCATTAGCCAATAGTACATTGGCAAAGCGATCGTGCCAGTCTGCCAGCCGCAATCAACTGTTGATCGCAGGAGGCATCCGGTTTGCGGAATGTGATGCCTTGCCCCTCGATCCAAAACAACCGAATGTGCGCCCGTTCGAGATGCCGGGGTTCGGCAAGGAAGGATGAGACATGAGCGCGTTTGCCTTGGCGACACCACCAACAGCGTCTGTCGCCATCGCCGGCTCGCCCGAGCGTTTCCCGGTACGGCGTATTTTCTGCGTCGGTCGCAACTATGCCGCTCATGCACGCGAGCTTGGCAATGACGAGCGCGACCCACCCTTCTTCTTTACCAAACCAGCCGATGCTGTGGTCGATTCTGGGCAGACGATCCCCTATCCTGCCCTGACGAAGAACCTGCATCATGAGATCGAGCTGGTAGCCGCCGTCGGCAAGGGTGGTTTCCGCATCCCCGCGGCTCAGGCCCTGGATCATGTCTGGGGGTATGGTGTCGGCATCGACCTGACCCGCCGGGATTTGCAGGACGAAGCAAAGAAGGCTGCAAGGCCGTGGGATTGGGCTAAAGCTTTCGACCTCTCGGCGCCCTGCGGGCCGCTGGTGCCGGCAGCGCAGTCCGGTCATCCCCAGAGGGGCCGGATCTGGCTCTCGGTGAACGGCGCGGTCAAACAGGAAGGCGATCTCGAGGAACTGATCTGGCCGATCGCCGACATAGTGGCCATCTGCAGCGAGGCGGTGGAGCTTGCGCCCGGCGATCTCATTTTCACCGGCACACCGGCTGGCGTCGGTCCGCTCGTCGTCGGGGACCGGATCAGCGGCGGCGTCGACGGCATCGGTTCGATCGAACTCACCATAAGGCAAGCACGATGAGCGAAATCATCCTGCACAACTACTATCGGTCGTCGACCTCCTACCGCGTCCGTATCGCGCTTGAGATGAAGGGCATCGCCTATAGCTATGTGCCGCACCACCTGCGCCACGGCGAGCATCTCGAACCAGCCTATCTCTCTGTCAATCCGCAAGGACTGGTTCCGGCGTTGATCTGGGAGGACGGCACCTTGCTGACGCAGTCACTCGCCATCATCGAGTTCCTCGACGAGATCAGGCCGGAGCCGGCACTGCTTCCCAAGGACGCCGCCGGCCGCGCCCGTGTGCGCATGCTCTCCCAGATGATCGCATGCGACATCCACCCGGTGAACAATCTGCGCGTGCTGACCAGCCTTCGCACGGTGTTTGGAGCTGGCGACGAAGACGTCGTCAACTGGTTCCGACATTGGGTTAATGAAGGCTTCCAACCTCTTGAAAAAATGTTGTCTTCGTCGTCACAAACACGGACATTCTGCCACGGCGAGGCGCCAGGGCTGGCCGACATCTGCCTGGTCGCGCAGGTCGCCAACAACGCACGTTTCGGTGTCGACATGAGCCCCTATCCGGTCATCTCGCGCATCAACGCCGCCTGCATGGAGTTGCCCGCGTTCCAGAGGGCCGCACCGCAGAACCAGCCTGACGCGGAGAGCTAGAGTCCTGCATTGCCCAAGAAAAAGACTTTGAACGGAGAATACCGATGAAGGCCGTCGTGTTCGAAAAATTCGGGGAAACACCGGTAGTCCGGACAGTGCCGGATCCCGTTCCCTCGCCCGATGGTGTGGTGATCAAGGTCGCCGCGACCGGGCTCTGTCGCAGCGACTGGCACGGCTGGATGGGGCATGATCCCGACATCCGCCTGCCGCATGTGCCGGGGCATGAACTTGCCGGCATCGTCGTGGCTGCTGGCCGGCAGGTGCACAACTGGAAGGCTGGCGCGCGCGTGACCGTGCCGTTCGTGGCAGCCTGCGGACATTGCTTCGAATGCGCCACTGGCAATCACCAGGTCTGTGAACACCAGTTCCAGCCGGGCTTCTCGGCCTGGGGCTCCTATGCCGAATATGTCGCCATCGATCACGCCGACACCAATCTGGTGGCCATTCCCGAAGAAATGGATTTCGCCACCGCCGCCAGCCTTGGCTGCCGGTTCGTGACGTCCTTTCGTGCCGTCGTCGACCAGGGCCGTGTCACGCCCGGCGAATGGGTGGCCGTGCATGGCTGCGGCGGCGTTGGACTGTCAGCCGTCATGATCGCCAATGCCATGGGCGCCAATGTCGTGGCGATCGACCTCACCACCGAGAAACTCGAGCTGGCAAGGAAACTGGGAGCCGTCGCCACGATCAACGCGTCGGAAACGTCAAACGTGGTGAAAGCGGTGAAGCAGATCACCGATGGTGGCGCCCATATGTCGATGGACGCACTCGGCCATCCAACCACATCCTACAACTCGATCTCCAATTTGCGGCGCCGTGGCCGGCATGTGCAGGTAGGCTTGATGCTTGGTGATCACGCCAAGGCGGCGGTCCCGATGGCCAAGATCATCGCCCACGAACTCGAAATCCGCGGCAGCCACGGCATGCAGGCATTCCGCTACGGCGCAATGATGGAAATGATCAAGACAGGCAAGCTGCGGCCCGATCTCCTGATCGGCAAGACCTACAGCCTCGATGAAGCACCGGCTGCACTTATGGCCATGGGCAATTTCGAGGGGACCGGCATCGGCGTGGTGACGCAGCTCTAGTTCAGGCAGGCAACGTCATTCCCTCAGAAAGGCCTCGATCATCTCGGCCGACTGCTTCGGCTTGGTGACCAGGAACAGATGACCGTCATCGAGCAGTTCCAGACGTGAGCGGGCGATCATGGTGTTGAGCATCCTGGCGTTGATCACCGGCACCAGCGGATCGTCGGTACCAGCCATGATCAGGGTCGGCTGGCGTAGCATCCACAACCATGGCAGGCTGGTCCAGCCGCTCATCGCGAAGAGTTGCAGGAAGTAACCGTATTGCGAGGCGCCCTTCATGGCGGACGCGTGACGGTTGATCAGCGTCGGGTCCTTGCGGAAATCGCCGCCATAGATATCCGCCGCAATCGAACGCATGTAGCCGGGGTCGGTATAGCGGCGCGGACTAGCCATCTTCGAAAGCACGTTCGGAGCGCCCGGCACCATGGTAATCCCAGGAGCCGTAGCTGCCAGGATCAGCTTTCGGCATACCGAAGGGTACTGGAAGGCGAATTGCTGGGCGAGCCCGCCGCCCCATGACACGCCGGAAATGTCCAGCCTGTCATGGCCGAGGATTTCGCCAAGGCGTTTTCCGAGCCGCGCCAGCGTCGAAGGCCGGTAGGGAAAGATCGGATTGGGCGAACCACCAACTCCCGGCACGTCGAAGATGATGCCGGTCGTATCCTCGAGAGCGGCCATGAAAGGCGCGGCCAGCTCCAGATTGGCGCCGATGCCATTGAACATCATCAATGGCGGACGACTGGAACTGCCATGACGGATACCGACCCGCAGCAGCTGCCCGTCGACATCGAACATCTTGATGTCCATCGCGCCGTCCGCCTTGGCCTTGCCTGCAGCCATCGCCATTCAGTCCGCCCCCGTTCGTTTCAGTCTTTTTTGCGATGGGGTCACGGCTCGAACACGTAGGTTCCCGGCGCCGATCCCACCGGTTTGTGCCTGGCACTGCCCGGTGCCTTCGGTGCTGCGATCTCTGCGCCTGAGCGATCCTTGAGATAGGCTGCCCAGTCGAGCCACCAACTTCCCTCGTGCTTTTCAGCCTTTGCAGTCCAGGCGTCGGCGTCCTTCTCCCTGGTCTTGCCCTTCACATACCAGGCCTTGGGATTGCCGGGCGGGTTGAGCAGACTCTGGAGATGGCCGGAGTTGGAGAGGATGAAGGTGGTGTTGTCGCCATAGAGACGCGCGGTCTGGTAGACCGCCTTCCATGGCGTGATATGGTCGGTGGTGCCGCCGATGACATAGGTGTCGTGTTTCACCTTGCCCATGTCGATCGGCACGCCATGGATCGACATCTTGCCCGAATTCATGAACGGGTTGGTGAAGATGAGGTCCAGGAAATCGCTGTGCAGGCGCGCCGGCAGGCGGGTGGTATCGGCGTTCCAGTAGAGCACGTCGAAGGCCGGCGGCGCGTTGCCGAGCAGATAGTTGTTGACCCAGTAATTCCAGATCAGGTCGTTCGGCCGCATCCAGGCAAACATCTTCGCCATTTCGTGGCCATCGAGGATGCCCCTCGCCTTGGACATCTGCTTGGCAGCCATGATCGTCTCTGGCGTCACCAGGGCCGCGAAATCCGAATCCGTGTCGGCCTGGGTGTTGAGCACGCAGACGGCCAGGATGACGGCGTTGATCTTCTCCTTCTGCTGCGCGGCCAGCCAGGCGACATAGGTCGACAGGGTAATGCCACCCGAGCAAGAGCCCATGATGTTGACGGTATCGGAGCCGGTGATCTCGCGCGCGGCATCGCAGGCCTCGTCGAGGGCCGCGATATAGGTATCGAGGCCCCAGTCGCGCTGTTCCGGCGTCGGGTTGCGCCAGGAGACGCAATAGGGCTGGACGCCGTGGCTGAGCAGGAACTTGATCATGCTCTTGTCGGGCGAAAGATCGACCGAATAGTATTTGTTGATCTGCGGTGGAACGACCAGCAATGGCCGCTGATAGACCTTTTCGGTCGTCGCAGTGTAGTGCACGAGTTCGAGCACCTCATTCCTGAACACGACCGTGCCCGGGCTGTTGGCAAGGTTCTCGCCGACCTTGAACTTAGAGGCGTCGACCGAGGACGGCAGGCCGCCATTGCGCGTCATGTCGTCGAGGAAATTCTTCAGCCCGCTGACCGCGCTTTTGCCGCCGGTATCCACCAAAGTCTTGATGGCCGTCGGGTTCAAAGCGGGGTTGTTGGAGGGCGCCATCGTGTCGACGAAAATGGACGTGATAAGCCGCGCCCGCGCTGCATCCTTCTCGGGCAGGTCTGTCTTGGCGACCAGTTCCGTCACCGACTTGCTCCAGGCGACATAGGATTGCATCACGGCCTTGTGCAGCCTGCTCGATTTCCAGGCCGGATCGGCGAATCGACGGTCCTTGGGGTCGGCAGCAATCTCGGATTGGCCGGTGACGATCTTTGTGAATTCACTGGTGAAGGCGAGCCATTGTTCGGCCAATGCCTGCGGGTGGCTTGCCAGCGCCTTCAGCACGGAGCCTGTTGCAGCGGCGATGTCCTGCGTGCGCAGGCCGACAAGCGGATTGAGCGCCAGCGTGTTTTCGGCCGCCTCATCGGCGATCTGCTCGGCAAGTGGGCGCGTGTCCCTCGCCCTCTCCTCGCCGCCACGCTTTTCGCCGTCCCTGCTGTCCTTCGCCGGCGCCTTCGCCATGAACTATCCTCCCACTTTTCTCCGCCGCTCGTAGAACATGGCCAATGTCTCAGCCATCAGCGCCGGCTTCTCCTCGCCCTCGATCTCGATCGTGTTGGCAAATTTCATCAGATACTGCCCCGGCGCCTTGTCCTCCACCGAGATCAGCGAGGCCCGCAGCCTGACCCGCGTGCCGACCCTGACCGGCGCCAGGAAGCGTACCTTGTCCAGGCCATAGTTGAAGACGGCCTGGGTGTTTTCAGGCACGACATTCATCTGCTGGCTGAGGCCGCCGATAAGCGACAGGCTGAGATAGCCATGTGCGATCGTCGTGCGGAACGGGCTCTCCTTCTTTGCTCGCTCCGGATCGGTATGGATCCACTGCCGATCCTCGGTGCAATCGGCAAACTGATCGATGCGCGTCTGATCGACCTCTACCCAGTCGGAAAAACCGAGCTCCTGCCCGATCATGGCCCGGAGCTGTTCGTAGGTCGGAGGTGTCTTGCTCATTCCATCATTCCTGATTGTTTCAGCTGCCACGTCCGACCATGAACGCGCTGCCCTGTCAATTCAGGACTCATCGTGGCGCTGCCATCCCCTTGATCATCTCGTCGCGGAGCTCGCGACGCAGGATTTTGCCGACATTGGTTCGCGGCAGATCGTTCCTGAACTCGATATATTTCGGCTTCTTGTAGCCGGTCAGATGCTTGACGCAGAATTCAGCAAGCACTTCCTTGCTGAGGTCCGGATCTTTCCGCACCACGAACATCATCACCGCTTCGCCGGAATTCTTGTCTGGTACACCGACAACGGCGGCCTCCAGAACACCCGGATGCAGAACGGCCACCGCCTCGACCTCGTTCGGGTAGACGTTGAAACCGGAAACCAGGATCATGTCCTTCTTGCGGTCGACGATCTTCACATAGCCGTTCCCGTCCATGATGCCGATATCGCCGGATTTGAAGAAACCGTCCGGCGTCATCACCTTCTCAGTCTCGTCAGGCCGGTTCCAATAGCCGGCCATGACCTGCGGACCGCGAATGGCGATCTCGCCGGGCTGGCCGTGCGGCACATCGTTGCCATCATCGTCGAGCAGTCTGATTTCGACATTCGGCAAAGGCAGGCCGATCGTGCCGGTGTAGGCATCGTTGTCGGTTGGATTGCAGGCAATGCCGGACGAGGTTTCAGACAGCCCATACCCCTCGACGATCGGGCAGCCGGTCACCTCCAGCCATTTCCTGGCCACCGCCTCCTGCACGGCCATGCCGCCGCCATTGGCGATGCGGAACTGCGAAAAATCCAGCTTGGCGAATTCCGGATTGTTGGCAAGCGCGTTGAACAGCGTGTTGACGCCGGGCATCACATGGAACTTGTACTTCGCGACTTCCCGGATCATCGCCGGAATGTCGCGCGGATTGGGGATCAGCACATTGACGCCGCCGGTGCGCATGGCCAGCAGGCCGCAGGTTATGAAGGCATAGACGTGATAGAGCGGCAACGCCGTTATGAAGGTGAGCTGGCCGCTGATCGGCCTGCGCCTGAGGCCCGGTTGCGTCCACGCTTCCGAGGCAAGCAGGTTGGCGATGATGGTGCTGTGGAGCAGCGTCGCACCCTTGGAAACACCGGTGGTCCCACCGGTGTATTGCAGCACCGCAGGGTCGTTCGGGCCGATTTCCGGCCGATCGAGCTTCCTGCCCTTGCCTGCCGCCAGCGCCGCGTTGAAACGCACGGCACCCGGCAACGAAAAGGCCGGGATCGCCTTCTTGACCCTGCGCAGCACCAGGTTGGCGACAATGCCTTTCGGGAAGCCCAGCAAGTCGCCGACACTGGCCAGCACGACATGTTTTACCGGCGTGCTGCGGATGACCTCCTGCAGCGTCGCTGCGAAATTCTCCAGGATGATGATCGCCTGCGCGCCGGAATCGTTGAGCTGGTGCTCCAGCTCGCGCGGCGTGTAGAGCGGATTGACATTCACCACGATGAAACCGGCACGCATGACCGCGGCAACGGCGATCGGATATTGCAGCACGTTTGGCATCATTATGGCGACGCGGTCGCCACGCTTCAGGCCGAGCCCCTGCAGATAGGCAGCAAAATCACGCGAAAGGTTGTCGACCTCGCCGAAAGTCAGGGCCTTGTCCATGAAGACATAGGCCTTTTCGTTCCTGTATTTTGCGAAGCTCTCCTCGAACAGCGCAACGACAGACGAATACTGGTTGACGTCAACCTCAGCCGGCACGCCGACCGGGTAATTCCTTACCCAGATACGCTCCATGCGCTCCTCCCCTGGACCGCGTTTCCCGTAATCTAGACGCGCAGAAAAGGCTTGGGAAGCCGCAGCCTGCGTCTTAGGCGGCTCACAGTGATTACCCAGCGGCAATGGATGCAGGAGGTATATGACACTTCTCGCAAGCTCCCGTTACGGTGCGGCAGCTTGCCTTTGACAAAGATCCGGCAAATGATCGAAGAAAGAGGCCGCATGGCCGGGCGGCTCTCCACCGAGACAATTGGCCAGGAGGGACGCATGAAGCAGCTCGGCGGCATCGATGCCACCTTTCTCTACATGGAGACGCCGGAAACACCGATGCACGTCGCCGGCCTGACGCTCTATGCGCCGCCGGCCGATCTTTCCGGCTCCTTCTACGACCACTTCAAGGACTTCTTCCTCACCCGGATGCATCTGGCGCCGATCTTCGAAAAGAAGCTCGCCCGAACGGTGCTGGAACTCGACCATCCAGCCTGGGTCGACGCCGGCGAGATCGATATCGCCTATCACCTGCGTCGCGCGACGCTGGCAGCGCCGGGCAGCTGGAAGCAGCTGGAGGACACGGTCGGCGAACTGCATTCGACCCTGCTCGACCGCTCGCGACCGCTTTGGCAGTTCACTGTCATCGACGGGCTCGACGATGGCAATGTCGCCATCTACTCCAAGATGCACCATGCCGCCATCGACGGCGGTGCAGGCATGGCGATTGCGGCAGCCCTCTACGACATGTCGCCCCAGCCGCGAAAGGTGAAGCCGCCGGAACCCAAGCCGGCCGTGCGCAAGCCGACGATTGAGGAACGCGCGATCCTGGGCATTCATGATGTGGTGCAGAATGTGATGCGCCAGCAATTGAAGGCGATGGAAGCCGTACCGCAGGTGCTCGGCACGCTGACAGATCTGCTCATCGCCAAAAGCGGCAATGGCGAAAACAAGGGCGGCCTGCCTGGCATTCCCGATATCCTGGCTCCCAAAACGCCATTCAACGTCACCATCACCGCGCAGCGATCCTTTGCTGCCCGTGCCTTGTCGCTCGGCGACGCCAAAATGATCGCCAAGGCAACCGGCACCAAGATCAACGACGTAGTAATGGCGGTGAGCGCCGGCGCCTTGCGAGCCTATCTTGAAGATCGTGAAGCGCTGCCGAAGAAACCGCTGGTGGCTTTTGTTCCGATTTCGCTGCGTCAGCCGGGTGACATGGATGCCTCCAACCAGGTCTTCGGCATGTTCTGCCCGATTGCGACGGAGCTTGCCGATCCGCTGGAACGATTGCTGGCAATTCGCAAAAACAGCGGCGATTCCAAAACCCTGGCGGGAACGGTAAAAGACGTTTCACCGAAGGATTATACGCTGCTTGGCGCGCCGATCCTGTTTCCCGGCCTCGCCCAGCTCTATGGCCGCACGGGCCTGGCCGATGTCATGCCGTCGACCACCAATCTGACCATCTCGAACGTTCCAGGCCCACCGATCCCGGTCTTTTGCGCCGGAGCCAAGGTGCTGGCGATGTTCCCCGTTTCGATACCGATCCATGGCATTGCCCTCAACATCACCGTGCAGAGCTATCAGGACCGGCTCGATTTCGGCATCACCGCCGACCGTCGTGCGGTACCCGACATCGACCATCTCGGCGATCTGCTGGTGACGGCCATGGCTGAACTCAAGGCCGCAGCCGAAAAACTGTCGCCGCCGCAACCCGCGAAACAGTAAACCTGCTAACGCTGCGGAAACCGTGCGCAATATTGCAGTTTTGTGAACAAAAGCGGCATAATCTGCGTTGAGTGCAGCTGGAATCAACCGACAGGAGCCATGATGGCCCACGCTGATACGCTGAAACCGCCTTCCCGACTGCTGTTCGCGCTGGAACTCAGGGCATTGCCCGAACTCGGCGGTTTTGTCGCCTCGCTCCCGCTGCTGACGGCGCTGGCGCCGCGTGGCGACGGCCATCCCGTGCTGGTCTTGCCGGGCCTCGTCACCAGCGACCGTTCGACGGTGGCGCTGCGCAGCTTCCTGAAATCAAAGGGCTATGCCAGCTATGGCTGGGATCTCGGCCGCAACTACGGCCCCTTGCCCGGCGTCGAGCGCAAGATGATCGACCGCCTCAAGGCGCTGGCCGACAAACATGGTCGCAAGGTAAGCCTTGTCGGCTGGAGCCTTGGCGGCATCTATGCGCGGCAGCTCGCCAAGATGCTGCCCGACGAGGTGCGCCTGGTGATCACACTGGGAAGTCCGTTCAACGGCGATCCGCGCGCGACCAACGCCTGGAAGCTCTACGAATTCACCTCCGGCCATAAAGTCGACGATCGCGAAGGCCATATGGGAGGCGCGATTTCGGAATCGCCCACGGTACCGACAACGGCGATCTACAGTCGCACAGACGGCATATGCGCCTGGCAAGCCTGCATGGAAAACGAGCTGCCGCATACCGAGAGCATAGAGGTGGAGGCGAGCCATTGCGGCCTCGGTCACCATCCGGCGGCAGTCTATGCGATTGCCGACCGTCTGGCGCAGCGCGAAGGCGAGTGGAAGCCGTTTGACCGCAGCGGCTTCAAGAGCCTGTTTTTTCCCGATCCGAAACGGAACTAGAGCAACTCCAGCAAAAGCACGCAGCGGTTTTGCGTCCGGAATTGCCTAAAAAGGGTCAGAGCGTTTCTGTTAGACGCTGGGACGCTCCGGGACCGGCCACCACCAAAATAGAGCACCGGATTCAGCTATTCGGCCGCCTGCTGTTCCGGCACATCGTCCAGCCTGTTGGGATCTCCCGGCGCGGTCTCGCAACCGAGATCCGGAAACGCGACGACGCGCCGTCCATGGAAATCGGTACGCAGCACTGCCAGGCCGCGCTCCTCGAAGAAGGACAGCAGGCGCCGCGCACGGCGTGCCGATTGCGTGCCGTAGGCTCGCGCCAGCGCGGCGTCGGATGGGCACGACGAGCCGGTCACAGCCGCCTGGGCAACGATCAGGAACACCGCCTGCAGATCTTCAGGAACGTCGGCGGATAGGGCGAGAGCCTGTTGCCAGACATCGCTTGCGGCAGTTGTCTCGTCGATACCGGTCTTGGCGATGGCCAGACGCCGCCGGAAGACGGAGAGCCCGAGTGGTTCTCCCGGCACACGGCGGATGCGACACCGCACAAGAAAATCCTGGTAAAGTAATGAATCTGCTCGGAAAGCAGCATCAGGATCTTCCACGATTTCCGACAGAACGGCCTTGATCAGCGCCTCACGCTCGACCTCGTCGAACAGGGTCGGCGCAGGCTCCGACGCGGCAGCCTGTTCTGGCAATGCACGGGCCAATTGCTCCAGGATGTCTGCGGTCGGGGTCGGTGCGGGCGGACGCGGGCGACGCACCACCGGTTGCCGCAACTCCTCCGGGCTCGGCGTCAGGATCAGGCTTTCGACATCCTCGATCGCCTCCGGCAGCGGCGTCAGCTTCGGGCTGACCGAGCGTGCCGAAGTCTCTACCGTGCCGATGGCGACCGGCAGTGGCCGCCGCGACATCGCCGGCCCCAGCGCCACGAAATTGCCGCGCGCCAGATCGCGGAACATTTCCGCCTGGCGGCGTTCCATGCCAAGCAGATCGGCGGCGCGCGCCATGTCGATGTCGAGGAAGGTGCGGCCCATCAGGAAGTTGGAGGCTTCCGCTGCCACGTTCTTGGCGAGCTTGGCCAATCGCTGCGTGGCGATGACGCCGGCAAGGCCGCGTTTGCGGCCGCGGCACATCAGGTTGGTCATGGCACCGAGTGAAATCTTGCGGGCCTCGTCGGAAACCTCACCAGCCACAGCCGGAGCAAACAGCTGGGCCTCGTCCACCACCACCAGCACGGGATACCAGTAATCGCGCTCCGCATCGAACATGCCGTTCAGGAAGGCGGCGGCACCACGCATCTGCTGTTCGACGTCGAGACCTTCCAGATTGAGCACGACGGAGGCGCGGTGCTGGCGAATGCGGCCTGCGATGCCCGTGAGTTCGGCCTCCGTCCGCTGCGCATCGACCACAATGTGGCCGAAACGGTCGGCGAGCGTGACGAAATCGCCTTCGGGATCGATCACCACCTGCTGCACCCAGGGCGCACTCTGCTCGAGAAGGCGACGCAGGAGATGCGACTTGCCTGAGCCGGAATTGCCCTGCACCAGCAAGCGGGTCGCCAGCAGCTCCTCAAGATCGAGCGTGGCGGCCGCGCCCGACGCCGTCCCCATCTCGATGGCTACCTTCATTCAAAACCCCGGCCGAATTCCAGAGCAGAGCCGATCACGATGAACCGGCACCCGCTCTATCTCTTGTTGCGCGTATGATTCTTGTCCGAAAAGTCTGCAACTTTTCGGCGCCACGCTCCAGACATTTGGAGGCGACGTCTAGCATCTCGCCGGCCGGGATGCAGTGGCCGACTGGCGAAACCCACAGAAGAGGTGTCCTACCCCACCAGCACCGAGCCGTCGAGATCGCTTGCCGTGGTCAACCCGGCCAGCGCGAGCGTCAGGTCGAATTCGGCAACGATGTTGCGGATCACTTCGCGTACGCCTGTTTCGCCGGCCAGTGCCAATCCGTAGACATAGGGGCGACCAATCAGTGTGGCCGTGGCGCCGAGCGCCAGCGCCTTGGCGACATCGCTGCCCGAACGGATGCCGGAATCGAGCAGGACAGGCAAGCCGCCGGCCGTGGAAACGATGCCCGGCAAGGCATCCAGCGTAGCGATTTCCCCGTCGACCTGGCGGCCACCATGGTTGGAAACGATGATACCATCGACGCCGTGCTCGCGCGCCAGCCGCGCATCATCCGAGTGGCGGACACCTTTGAGCAGGATCGGCAGCTTCGTCATGCTGCGCAGTCGCTTGATGTCACCCCAATTCAGGTCCGGCCGCGAATAGGTGGCGGTGAAATGGGCAACGGCGGCGCGCATCTGCTGCATCGACAGGCCAAATTGCTTACCCTTGCGGCGCAGGCTGAGCGCGGTCGAGATCAGATCGAAGCCACGTGGCCGTACGCCGGTCTCTGGCGGACTGGGCGGAATCTTGGACCTGAAAACGGGATCACTGAGATATTGCCCGAGCCCCAGTCCACGCAGGAACGGCAGGTAGGCGGCGTCGAGGTCGCGCGGGCGCCAACCCAGCAACGTGGTGTCGAGCGTGACGGCGATCGCTTCGCAGCCGCATTTCTCGGCGCGACCGACAACGGATCGTACGAAGTCGTCATCGCTCGACCAGTAGAGCTGGAACCAGCGCGGTGCATCACCCATGGCGGCAGCGCATTGTTCCATCGGCGCGGAAGCCTGGTTGGAAAAGACGTACGCGACGCCTTCCGCGGCCGCGGCGCGGGCTACGGCAAGATCGGCCTCGGGATGCACCATCTCCAGCACACCGACCGGATCGAGCAGGATCGGCACCGCGTGGCGGCGGCCGAATAACGTCACGGAAAGGTCGCGGCGGGAAACATCACGCAATACACGCGGCACAATCTGATGGCGCTCGAAGGCACTACGGTTGGCGCGCATCGTCGCCTCGCTGCCAGCGCCGCCGACAATGTAGGCGGCGGCCTCCGGCGTCATCTTGCGGATCGCCGCCTGTTCCAGCAGATCCGAAGCGACCGGCACCGTCGGTCGTTTGCCACCGGCGCCGGTTACATAAATCTGCATCTGGCGCAGGCGACCGGGCGCATCGCCGGCCCGTGTTTCGGTCATTGCTCTCTCCGACCAACTCTCTCGCGGACAGGGGCGCCAAAGACGCCCCAGCAGATCAGTTTCCCGCGGCTTCGAACAATTCGATGACATTGCCTGAAGGGTCCAGGCACAGGATCTGCCGGCCGCCCGGACCTTCGACTATCGTATTGCGAAACGACACGCCGCCGTCCTGCAAGGCGCTTACAAATGCTGGCAGGTCCGTCACCTCGAGGACGAACCTGTTCCAGCCACCTGGCTCGGGTACGATGCCATCCGGCATCGGTCGAGAAGCGGAAGCCTGCCGTCCAGCCAGCCACAACGTGAGATCGCCGCGATCAAGGATCGCCATGTTGGGACCGAACTGCTGTCGCAGGGTGAACTCCAGATGCTTCGTATAAAAGGAGACCGAAGCATTAACGTCGCCGACAAAATACCGGACGGTGGCCACCTATTTCTTCTCGTAGCTCTGCCGGATCTCGTCCATCGCGTCCTTGATGCGAGCCCGCAGGATATCGACCGATTCCGTGCCCGACTTCTTGACGATGTCAGCCACCTCGCCGGCATTCTTCACCGCCGCTTCGAAAGACTTGCGCGCGAAATCGGCCTGCTTGGCGATCAGCTCCTGCGGATTGCCGGGCGCACGATAATTCTGGCCGAATTCGGTGATCTCACGCAAGGAGTCCTGCAGAACTTCGCGCTGCCTGGCCATGATCGAGGATGCACCAGTTGCGGTCGCCCTTGCCGATTTCTCCAGTGCCTCGAGGTTCTTGCGGTGATGGCTGAGGATCGCGTCGACATCCACCTGCGGCATCTTCAGGTCGCGGCCGAGCTTGCTGAACATGTCCATGAAGGATTCGGGGTCGGGCTGCTTTGCCATGGTCGTCATCTCCTCCTTTAGAGCGCCGCGCGTCCGCCTGGACGCGCAGAGGACGCTCTAACACTTTGATTTGGCGCATGATCCTTTCCGAAAATCGAACCCGATTTTCGGGGTCATGCGCTTGCTGGCGCCATTGCCGCAAGGATGAGAATAGACCAGCGAACACAACCGTCAATTGACGAGAAACAACCGCTCCACCGTGTAGAGCGCCAGGCCGGCCAGGCCGCCAATGATCATGCCGTTGAAACGAATGTATTGCAGGTCGCGGCCGATGTTCATCTCGATCAGGCGGGTCAATTGCGCGAGATCCCAGCGCTTGACCTGATCGGCGATAAATTTGGAAACCCCGCTCTTCTGGCTTTCCACGAAAGAGGCCAGGGCCACGACAAATCCCTGGTTCATATCGGCCCTGATCTGCGGATCCCCTGCGAGATGCCGGCCGACCTCGATGAACATGCCGGTCAGATGTTGCCGGATCATCGAATTTTCGGCGACCGCATCCTGCTCGATGAAACGACGCAGGCTGTCCCACATGTCATGCGCCAGATCGCGGATTTCGGGCCGTGCCAGGAAACCGCGTTTCAATCGTTCGGCGCGACGGGCGTATTCCTTCGACTGGCGCAGCCGGTCGATGAACTTCGCGACGAAGCGATCGAACTCCTCACGCATGGGGTGATCGGGATCTGCCCTCACCTCCTCCAGCAGCGATCCGGCAGAGGCAACGATCTTCTTCAGAAGGTAGGCATCGGCGCGAAACAGATTGAAAAGCGAAGGCAACTCCTCGCGGATCTTCTCGCGCATGGTGGTCAGCGCCTGCTCGTCATTGAGGAAGCGGCCGATGACCCGCGTGAATTCGTCGAACAGCTTCTGGTGGCGACGATCCTCGGTGAAAGCCTCCAGCAGTTCCGCCGCCAGCGGGGCAACCTGAACCTTCTCCATCTGTTCCAGCATGCGCTGGGTGACAAAGCCACGCAGGCCGGATTGTTCGATGGCGCCAAGTGTCTGCGGCACCAGACGCACGACGAAGCGCGACAGCCCGGCCGCGCGTTCCTCGTCGGCCAGCCAGTCGGCGACCAGGGACGCGAAGTCGACCTCGTTCAGCTTCTCCCGAACCGGGCCAGGCGCCAGGAAATTGACCTCGATGAAACGGCCGAGATTGTCCGCAATGCGTGTCTGGTTCTCTGGAATGATCGCGGTGTGCGGGATCGGCAGGCCGAGCGGCCGCTTGAACAGCGCCACCACGGCGTACCAGTCTGCCAGACCACCGATGGTAGCGGCCTCGGCGAAGGCAGCAATGAAGGCCAGCCACGGATAGCTTCCCTCCAGGGACTTCGAGACAGCAAATACCACCACGCAGAGCGCAAGTGCCGCGGCGGCCGTGAACTTCGTGCGCCGCAGTGCGGCAAGTTTTGCCTCGGCATCCTTGTCAGAACTCAAGAACCCTGCGGCGGTAGCATCCTGCTGCGACATTTACGGTCCGCTCCTGCTGCTGCTCGAACAAAGCTTAGCATCGGAAAATAAGGTTTGCGCATGCCGATTGCATGGGCTTTTCGGTCGCGCTCCAAACCTGTCAACGATATTCCCGGCCTCGCATCACTTAGCCGGCAGGACTTTAAATGCTTTTGTGGCAGAGGGTTAGAGGAAATATTGCATCGCAACAAAAATCCATGTTGCAATGCACAATAATCACCCCTATATGCTCGCCATGCTCCGGGTCGATCCTGAACGGAGCGCAACCCATAGCTCCTTTATGAGGATGGAGAATCGCCATGACCAAGACCGCCAAGACCACCGCGCCTGCTTCCAACTATTTTTCCTCGATCAAGAACGTTTTCGATGGCGTTCAGTCGAAGCTTGAAGTTCCTGCCGCCGCCCGCGATTTCGTGAAGCGCGGCGCCTCGACCGCCAAGGAGCGTGCCGAGACCGTTCACGGTGGCGTTGCCAAGCTGACCGACGGTGTCGAGAAGTTCGCCGCCTCCTTCGTTTCCGGCTACGCCAATTTCTCCCGCGGCCTGCTCGATGCGACGCTTGCGAATGTCCAGCACACCTTGACCACGGTCGAGAAGATCGCCGGCGCGCAGTCGTTCAACGAGGCTGTCCAGATCCAGGCCGACTTCGTGCGTGAAAACGCCTCGGCCAATATCGAGCGCGTCCGTGGCGCTGCCGAGACCGCCAAGACCACCGTCGTCGAGGGCGCCAAGACCGTTCAGGCCGAAATCGGCAAGCTCTACACCTTCGACAAGAAGGCTGCCTGACACCAGACCGGACACACCGGCCTGCATTGAAAACGATCCACGCGGAAATTCCGCATCACCGGTTCTGATTTTCTGTACGAGTGCATGTCGCGTAAGGTGTTCACGCAAAAAGGTCCGCTTCCAGCGGGCCTTTTTTGTTCTTCGGACTTTGGCCGGCAAAAAGGCCGGGTCATAGACCCGGCCAGTTCTCGGCAATTACCATAATAATTTCAGCCTGAGGCGCCGAAGATAGGCGCCCCTGCTGCTTATTTCGACGGCTTGATGCCTTGCACCGTGGTCTTGCCTGCGGCGTCCGTCGAATAGGTGACCAGCACCTTGTCGCCTGCCTTCAGGCTGGCAGCCTTGACACCCGCCGGCAGCTTGACTGTCTGGCCGTTGTCGAGCGTCACCGAGCTGGTCAGCGCATCGACCTTCTTCACGGTGGCCTTGAGATCCTTGGCGACCGCGCCGTTGACGCTGGCAAGTGCGAGCACGATGGCGGTAGCGGCGATATACTTCCTCATGGGGGCAACTCCTTTTGTTGAGGCACCACCACATTGAAGGCCCGATCTCACCGGCACATTGCCGCTACCATACGGATCGGTAAAGTTGCGAAAGCCTATTTCACCACCAGGACCGGAATGGCCGAGTGTGCCAACACTTCGGCTGTCTGGCTGCCCAGCAGCACGCGCTCGACACCACGCCGGCCGTGCGAAGCAATCACGATAAGGTCGGCCTTATGCACCTTGGCGGCCTCCAGAATAGCATCGGCAGCACGCTGGTCAGGCACATGGACAAGATCGGCATCGACACCGGCTTTCGCAGCCTCAGCCTTGACCGCAGCCAGGATTTTTTCCGCATCCTCTTTCTGCGCGGCACTGAACTCCTGCATGTCGGCGCCGGACGGGACCCAGCCCGCGCCGAGCGCAAAGCCAGACACCGGGAACGGCTCGGTCGCCGTTACCACCGTCACCTTGGCGCCCAGGGCCTTGGCAAGCGCCAACCCCTGCTTGACCCCCTTGCCGGCAAGGTCGGAACCGTCGGTCGGAACAAGAATATGTTTGTACATCGCAATCTCCATTGGCCCGTAAAACCTCCCATGAAGAAATTGGGCATGCGTTGACCAAGATCAACCGGACAGCCGCAAGGCGAGGATGGGCCAGGACAATGTCGGCAGGTGCCACGCCATTGGGCGTAGTTACCGCCTGTCGCGTTCGTGCAATGAAACCGTGATCGAAGCGTCCGACAGGCTCGCAAGTCCCTTGGCCGAATCGAGACATGGGACTTGCTCGGGCTCGAGCTGTGTCCTGGAGCGCCGGCACCGCAAGTGCAGCAAGCGTTCCGTCTCGTGACTGGCAAGTTTCTTAGCGGTCCGTTATGTGTCGCTGCCCGAACAACCGTAGGAACATGTGATGGCGAACAAGAACATCGACCACGCTTTTACCGCCCGCGGCAAAACCGGCCATTCTTACGAGCCGACCTATGCCGGTGCCTTGTCGTTCATGCGCCGCAAGTACACCAAGGATGTGAAGGGCGTGGATGCCGTGGTGTGGGGTATCCCGTTCGATGCGGCCGTCACCAATCGTCCCGGCGCACGTTTCGGGCCGCAGGCGATACGGCGTGCCTCGGCCATTTTCGACAATGATCCGCAATATCCGTTCTCACGCGAGTTTTTCGACCACCTCGCTGTCGTCGACTATGGCGACTGCCTGCTGGACACCGGCAATCACCAGAAGACCCCCGGCATCATCGAACGTGAAGCCGCCAAGATCCTGAAGAGCGGGGCATTCCTGCTTTCACTCGGCGGCGACCATTTCGTCACCTACCCACTTCTGAAAGCTCACGCCGCCTTACACGGCCCACTGGCTTTCGTGCAATTCGATGCGCATCAGGACACCTGGCCGGATGACGGCAAGCGCATCGACCACGGCTCGTTTGTCGGCCGTGCCGTCAAGGAAGGCCTCATCGACCCCGACCGTTCGATCCAGATCGGCATCCGCACCCACGCACCCGACACCTTCGGCATCAAGATCCTGCACGGCTACGAAGTCGAGGAGATGCGCGCCGCCGATATCGCCTACGCGATCGTCGAGCGTACGGGCGGCCGCAAGACCTACCTCACTTTCGACATCGACTGCCTCGATCCTGCCTTTGCGCCCGGAACAGGTACGCCTGTTTCGGGTGGCCCGAGCTCGTCCAAGATCCTGTCGACGCTTCGGCTGCTCAGCCAGATCGATATGGTCGGCGCGGATGTCGTGGAGGTTGCGCCGGCCTATGATCATGCCGATATAACGGCCATCGCCGGCTCGACCATCGCCATGCATTATCTCGGCCTGCTGGCCGAACGAAAGGCGAGAGCCGAAGAGAATACCAACCAGACCCATACCGGTCAGGACATCTGACGTCCCGGCCAGAAAGATCGGACCAGACAAGGCAATGAAACCGAAAATCTTCATCGACGGCGAACACGGTACCACCGGCCTGCAGATCAGAGCCAGGCTGGCGGACCGCGGCGATCTCGAGATCATCTCCGTGCCGGCAGAGCGCCGCAAGGAGAGCGCTGCCCGTGCAGAATTCCTCAACGCCGCCGATGTCGCCATCCTTTGCCTGCCGGACGATGCGGCAAGGGAGAGTGTGTCGCTGATCAAGAACGACACCACCCGCGTCATCGATGCCTCTACCGCGTATCGCGTCGCCGCCGGCTGGGAATACGGTTTCCCGGAGATGGACAAGGACCAGATGAAGCGCATCGCAGGTGCGAAACGCGTCGCCAATCCCGGTTGCTGGCCGCAAGGCCCGATCGCGACACTGCGCCCGCTCGTCGAATCTGGCCTGCTGCCGGCTGATTATCCGGTCACGTTCAACGGTATCTCCGGTTACTCCGGCGGTGGCCGCAGCATGATCGAGGATTATGAGGCCAAAGGCGAGAGCGCGTCGGAATTCACGCCCTATGCGCTCTCCCTGAAGCACAAACACCTGCCCGAACTGAAGGCTTATGCGAAGCTGAAGCACGACGCATTGATGCAGCCGGCAGTCGGCAATTTCGCACAGGGCATGATCACGGTGGTGCCGCTGCAACTGGCTCAGCTTGATCATATCCCGACGGGCGCCGAGTTGCATGCGGCCATCGCGGACCATTTCGCCGGCATCCAGGGCGGTGTGGTGGAGGTGGCGCCTTACGAGGCTGTCGACCGCGTGCCGGAGCTCAACCCGGAGCAGTACAACGACACCAACCGCATGAAGGTCTATGTCTTTGCCAACGATGCGCGTGCACAGGCGCTGCTGGTTGCTGTTTATGACAATCTCGGCAAGGGCGCTTCGGGCGCGGCCGTGCAGAACCTCGACCTGATGCTCGGCCTCGACGGCTGATCCGTCCGATACCAGAATGGGGCCGCGCAACGGCGGCCCTGATTCCAACAACTGGAAACATGTCATGCACCCGCCTGCCCTGCCGGCGCGCTGGAACGTCAGCGAGCCTGTTCTTGTTACCGAGACCTTTTCCAGTCGCATCTGGAAGGTACGCCAGGCCGACGGCACGCCGGCCATCGTCAAGGCGTTGAAGGATTTCGACGACGTGGAAGACGAACTGCGCGGCATTCACCTGCTGTCCTGGCGGCGTGGTGAAGGTCTCGTCCGCCTGTTCGACGGCGAAGACAAGATGATGCTGATTGAATATGCTGGCGAACGTCACCTGCGTGCCGTTCTGGACGACGCCAGCGATACCGCTGCCACCGAAATCGCGGCCGAAGTTATGGCCCGGCTGCATTCACCATCCCGATATCCGGCGCCAGGCGATCTGCAGCCGCTTCGCGATCGCTTCGTTAGCCTCTTCGACAAGGCGAAGGCAGACAGGAATGCCGGTGTCGAAAGCCCCTATGTCGACGCTGCCGAAATCGCCGAGCACCTGCTCTCCGATCCGCTCGATGTGCGCCCGTTGCATGGCGATATCCACCACGACAACATCATCCAGTCGCCGCGCGGCTGGCTGGCGATCGATCCCAAGGGCATATTGGGCGATCCGGGCTTCGACGCCGCCAACATGTTCTTCAACCCGCTGGACCGGCTGTGCACCGAGCCAGAGCGTATAGCGACGATGGCCACGATCTTCTCACGCTCGATGGGTCAGGATCCGCGCCGCCTGCTCGACCATGCCATGGCCTATGGCTGCCTGTCGGCCTCGTGGCACAACCAGGACAGGAACGACGTCGACGAGGGGCGCGAATTGGATATCGTAGAGGCCGTGCGCTCGGTGCGCGACGGCAGCTTCTAGATATTCGGCCGAACGCCTAGCGGTCGTCAGCCTCTGACGACAACCTCGGTTTCGAGTGGATAGGCGCCTTTGGTGCCGCGCCAGTGCGCGGTCGCGAAAACCAGCACGATCATCGCGAAAGCCTGATGGGTCAACGCGACGTCGATCGGCGCCTGCAACAGCAGCGTGGCGACACCGATGGCGGCCTGGCCAACAACGAGCCAGAACAGAATCCAGGCGCGCCGTGCATGGGTACTGCCGGGCGCAGAGCGTGCGGTCGAGAGCGCGTGCCATAGAGCGACGATCAGGACTGTGTAGGCAAACATGCGGTGTACGAACTGCACCGTCTTCGGGTTCTCAAACAGGTTGCTCCAGGCAGGATCGAGTATGAACAGGTCGCCAGGAATGATGGCGCCGTCCATCAGCGGCCATGTGTTGTAGGTAAGGCCGGCATGCAGGCCGGCAACCAGAGCGCCGAGATAGATCTGGATGAGGACCAGAAGCACCATGATGCCGGCGAACCGCTGGGTACCGCGCCCGGCTGGCGGCTCGGTGTACGTGGCAAGGCCACGCGCTATGTAGGCGACCGCTGTGATGATGATGCAGGCAAGCGTCAGATGCGTCGCCAGCCGATACTGACTGACCGAAACACGCTCGCTGAGGCCAGAAGCAACCATCCACCATCCGATGCCCCCCTGCAGTCCGCCAAGCGCCAGAAGACCGATCAGACGCGGTTTCAGGCGGCTTTCAAGCCGACGCGTTGCCCAGAAGAAGACGAGAGGTATGGCAACCAGGAAGCCGACACCGCGCGCCAGCAACCGATGCGCCCATTCCCACCAGAAGATACCCTTGAACTCCTCCAGCGTCATATCCTTGTTGATCTGCTGGTACTGCGGGATCTGCTGGTATTTCTCGAATTCTTCCTGCCATTCGGCCTGGTTGAGCGGCGGCACGACACCGTGGATCGGTTTCCATTCGGTGATCGAAAGGCCAGACCCGGTCATGCGGGTGGCGCCACCCACCATGACGATGGCAAAGAGCACCAGCAGCACGACATACAGCCAACCACGAACCAGTGCACGATTGCGCAGTTCGCGATTCTGTTCGGCAACGGGAGCGGCAATTTCGGTCGTGGCTGCCATGGCTGGTCCGAGTATTGGTCTTGCAGTCTCAAGTGAACCATAGCACCAAAACTGGCAAGGCGACGCGGCGCGGCACGCCGTCGCGCCAGCGTTGGCCGGTTGCACGCGGCGGCCATTCGGCATAATCCGAACGTCACAAAGGATTGCGGCCATGCCCATGCGTCTGAAGAAGCTGATCGGAACTGTGCTCCTGGTGGCGCTTGTCGTCGTCTACGCGATTGTCGCGACCATTGTCGCCGTCGCGCAACTCTCGCAATCCGGACCGCTCGCCCACCTCGTCTTCTTCGCACTCAGCGGCCTGCTCTGGATCCTGCCAGCCATGGGCATCATCAAGTGGCTGATCCTCGAGCCTCGCCCGAAGAACTAGCAAGCAAGACCAAGATTCATTTATCTTTTTAGTCTAATATGCTGCAGCATGACGTGTCCGTCTGATGCAGGCTCACTGCATGGCGCCAACAGGACGATGCAGGCATGGTGGACGCGACGGCGTCGGGGGAAAACAGGGCTTTCGCGTCAACGGCAGTGCCTTACCGGGCACCGCCAAATACGCGGTTTGTGCCTTCCGTGCAGGCAGCCACTGATGAAGCCCTCGCTTCCTATGCCGAATTCGCCCGCACCGCCCTTCATGCTCCGCCTCAGGACCCGCTCTGGGTGCGCCACTGGATAGAACACCTGCGCCCCGACGCCATCATCGCCTCCCTGACGGCTGACGGTCATATGGTGTTTGCCCTTGCACTCGAAATCGAGCGCACCGGACCATTTCGCATAGCCCGCTTCCTTGGCGGGCGCCACGCCAACGGAAATTTCCCCGCAATCTCAGCTGCCTCAGGAAGGGATTTCGTATCATCGCACCTGCCAGCCCTGTTTGCAGCCATCCGGTCGGCACGTCCCGATATCGATCTCCTCGCACTGCAGCGGCTTCAGCCCGACCTCAACGGCACGAACAATCCATTGTCAGGGCTTCCATCCTTCCCCAGCCCCAACCTGGCGCTGGCAGTCGACCTCGACGGCGGTTTCGACGGTGTTCTTGAGCGTGCCAGCGGCAAACGCAAACGCAAGAAGCACCGCTCGCAGGCGCGCAAATTCGAGGCCGCTGGCGGCTTCGCCAGGATCGAAGCCAGCACCCGAGACGAGACAGGACGTCTGCTCGAAGCCTTCTTTGCCATGAAGGAGCAGCGTTTCCGCAAGATGGGCATCATCAATGTCTTCGGGGACGAACGGGTACGCGGCTTTTTCCAGGCGCTGTTTGCCAGCGCCCTCGACAGCAACAACCCTGCTTTCGTCCTGCATGGGCTCGAAGTCGCTGGCAAGCTGCGCGCCGTGACCGGCTCCAGCCGCTCGCCAAAGCGGCTGGTCTGCGAGTTCGGCGCAATCCTGGAGGATGGGCTTTCTTTCGCCAGCCCCGGCGATTTCCTGTTTTTCGATAACATTCAGGAAGCATGCCAGCAGGGCAATCTTCTTTACGATTTTTCCGTCGGGGATGAGCCGTACAAGCGTCAGTGGTGCGACGTCGAGATCAGGCAGAGCGACGCGCTTCTCCCGCTCACGACGAAAGGTCGCGCACTGGCCGGTGCGCTGCACCAGGGCGCACGGGCCAAAGCCTTCGTCAAGAACAGTCCAATGATCTGGAAGATCACAAAAGCCCTGCGACGCCGGACGCAGGGCCAGGAACAATCGTCACGGACTGACGAAGACTGACACCCGTTGGAGATTTCCGCTTTTGCGGAACCGCGTAAACACGTCAGCTCTTTGTTTTCACGCCATTCCGGACGCAAAACCGCTGCGCACTTTTGCTGGAATTGCTCCTAGGCGGCAGATCGACCAAGCGGAGCGCCGGGCCTGCCATGGCTTGCCGGCGTCACCAGAACCAGATCCGGGTAACCACCCTCGATCAGCTTGACGGCGGCATCGGCGACAGCATCGCTCGGCTCCAGCGCGCTGACGAAGACTTCCGTCGCTTCACCGACAAGCCGACGAATGCCATCGGCATCTGCCGGTCCACATTCCACCACCACAAGGTCATAGGCGGTGGTCAGCGACTGCATGATGATCGGCAAGCGGTCTGCAGCCCGCATGGCGCGCACCGGATCCGCTGTGCCTGCGGGGATCACGTGGCAGTCCGAATAATGATCGGCATGGATGACATCGCTGAACTGAGCTTCGGAAGCCAGCAGATTGGTGATGCCAGCCTGGCTGGTTCCATCAAGCATCGGGCGCGAAGCTGCTCCGGAAGCCGTAAGATCCAGCAGCAACACTCGCAAGCCGGCATCCGCAACCTCGCGAGCAACCAGAATGGAGCTGGCGGCAGCCTCATCGCCCTCAGGCGAGATGAAGATCGCACGGGCAGCCCCGCTGGTGATCAGCCTTTCGGCAGCTTTTTCGATATCGATTTCACCAAGCCCCAGAGCGGACTGTTCCAGCACAGGCTCTTGCGCAGGCGCCGGCTCTTCCACCGGCAATGGTTCCTCCACCAGCAATGGCTCCTCCACAGGCAAAGAAGAGTGTCCCGTTGAAATATTCTGGAGCAGCGCCGCAGCCTTGCGTACCGCGGCAGCGCGCTCATCGTCCTGTTGCCGCGCCGCGGCGGCAGGGGCTTCTGCCGCGGGACGCCCAATCTTCCCCGAATCAGCCAACTCATTAGCCTGCACCGCGGGCATGGGCGCCGGCACGGGCATTGACACCTGCCTGACAGGTTCAGGCCTCGGCCCCTGTGCCGGTCGCATAGCGCGGCCGGAGAACAGCTCACTCAGCAAGGTGAAGATCGACATCACCAGCAACGAGGCAACGAATGCCGCGCTGACAATCGGGATGATTTTCGGGAAATACGGTTCTGTCGGCATCGCCGCTTTAGAGGAAATGCGGGCATCAACCGGCAGATAACCGCGATCCTGGCGCGAAGCAGCTTCCCGATAGCGGGTGAGATAGGATTCGAGTTGCTGGCGCTTTGTGGCCGCATCGCGCTCCAATGCATTGAGTTCGACCTGATCCTCGCCAGCGCGCGCCGACTGCGCCTTAAGACGGTTCAGATCGGTGACGAGTTGATTCTCGCGTTCCTGGGCGGTTTGTGCCTGGGTTGCCAGGCTCGCCAGTACATTCTGCGCTTCCGTCCGAATCTGTCGATCTATGTCGGCGAGCTGCGACCGAAGTGAACGGATGCGCGGATGATTCTCAAGCAGGGTCGTTGAAAGGTCGGCGATGTCGCTTTTGATCTGCCCTTCGCGGTCACGCAGGCGTTGAATTGCAGGCGATGCCTGAACCTCAGGGAAAGAGTCCAGCGACCCGCCCCCCTGGAGTGCCTTGCGTACGGCCTGGGCTGTCGCCTCGGCGGAAGCCCGGTTCGCTCGCACCCGCGACAACTCGCTCGACATTTCGGAAAGCTGCTGAGTGGCGAGTACAGCATTGTTCTGCCCAATCAGGAGATCCGACTGCGCGCGAAACTCCGCAACCTTGGCTTCGGCGTCCCTGACGCCCTTGGAAAGGTCGGCGATTTCGGGTGCAAGGTAACCGGTCGCTTCGGTGCTCGATTCCTTTTTCGAATCCCGCAGCATCGCGATGTAGGCGCTCGCGATGGCGTCGGGCACCTTGACCGCCAGATCAGGGTTGCGCGACGAGAATTCGATGCCGATAATGCGTGTCCTTTCAACGCGATAGACGTTGAGTTTCTCACGCATTTTCTTGAGCACACGCTCTTCCGGAGCAATCTCGTTGGGGTCGCTTTTCAAGCCCACCAGGATGAGAAACTGGGTGACGGGAGACATGTTCACCGTCTCGTCGAACTCTGCCAGGGTCTCCAGCTTGAGGTCTTTGGCCACCTGCTTGAGAACATTGGTTGAGGAAATCAACTCGACCTGGCTGGCGACAGTTTCTTCATCAGGATTCTGGCGATTGGCATCGACGCCGGCGTCGAGCCGGGTCGCGGGCGACTCGCTGTCTCCGATGATTACCCGGGCCTCGGACTTATAGAGTGGCGTAACAAAGGAAGTGATGGCGAATGCCAAGCCTGCCACGACCAGTGAACCCAGAAGTATACGCAACCAGTTTCGGCCAAGACTCGCGAAGAGCTGCCTCAGGTCAACATCAACATCCGCCGCGCTAGATTGTACGCTCGACATGCATCCCGCTCCCACTTTGGGTTGCGTGCATGGTAAACAAGCATGGTAACTCAGCCGTTAAAAAAGCCACACCTCAAATAAACTGATGGTGGAATCCCCGCCGCCAGTCACTACAGAAGCGATCCATGGTGTGCCCAGACCATAAAATCAGCATCTGCTCATATTTCACGACACCGAATTTTACCGGCCATTAACCCTAACAGACCGATAATAAGACTCGATCCTGAACGTCTGCCGATCATCCGGCGACCAGTCGAAGGCATGTATCTGGTGATGAGAAAATCTGCCCCGCTCCTTCGCGCATTGCTTGCAGTATCGCTGCTGGCGGGCTGCACCAGTTACCGGCCGACACCGCCGGCATTCCATGATGCGCTCACGCAGCCCTATCGGCTCGGCGCCGGAGATCGCGTACGGGTAACCGTCTTCGAGCAGGACGGCCTGACCAATACCTACAATGTCGACCAGTCTGGCTTCATCTCCTTCCCGCTAGTCGGCCCGGTGCCGGCACGCGGCAGCACTGCCCAGCAGCTCGAAAAGGCGCTCGCCGTCAAGCTGCGGCAGGGTTATCTGCGTGATCCCGATGTGTCTGTCGAAATCGACCGCTACCGTCCGATCTTCGTCATGGGCGAGGTCGGCGCTCCGGGCCAGTATTCCTATGTGCCAGGTCTGACCGTGCAGAAAGCAGTCGCCATTGCCGGCGGCTTCTCGGCTCGCGCCAATCAATCGGATGTCGATGTTACACGCGACATCAATGGAAAGGTGATGACTGGCCAGGTCGTGACATCCGACCCGCTGCTGCCAGGTGACACCGTCTACGTCCGCGAACGCCTGTTCTGATCACGTGGCATCCCCGTCTTCGCTCCGCATCGTTCACTGCTTCCGCTCACCGGTCGGCGGTATTTTTCGCCACGTGCGCGATCTCGCCGATGCGCAAGCCGCAGCCGGTCATCTGGTGGGCATCGTTTGCGATTCGACAACCGGGGGTGCGTTCGAGGAAGAACTGTTTGAGGATATGAAAGATACGCTGGCGCTTGGCGTGCATCGCACTCCCATGCAACGGCATATCGGCCCAGGGGACGCCGCTTCAGCCTGGCGAACCTTCAAGATCATCAAGGAATTGCAGCCGGACGTACTCCATGGCCATGGCGCCAAGGGCGGCGCCTATGCGCGTCTGTTCGGCTCACTGTTGCGGGTTTCAAGGTCTCGCGTGGCCCGCCTCTATTCGCCGCATGGCGGCAGCCTGCACTATGACGAGCGCACGGCGACAGGAAGGCTGTTCTTCGCAATCGAGCGGACGATGGCTTTCTTCACTGACTACCTGCTGTTCGTTTCCGACTATGAGAGGCAGGCTTACAGGCGCAAGGTCGGCGAACCGCGTGTACCGAACGTGCTGGTTTACAACGGCTTGCGCGATGGCGAGTTCGAACCTGTTGCCGCAGATATGGATGCCGCCGACCTTCTCTATATCGGCATGATGCGAGATCTGAAGGGCCCGGACATCTTCATCGATGCCCTTGCCCAGGCAGAGATTCGCTCCGAACGACCCATCAGCGCCGTCATGGTCGGCGATGGCGACGACCTGCCGCGCTACCATGCGCAGGTGAAGCGGCTTGGGCTAGACAGCCGCATTCGCTTCTTCCCACCGATGCCGGCGCGCAGGGCTTTTGCGTTGGCTCATGTTGTCGTGGTGCCTTCGCGCGCCGAAGCTATGCCCTACATCGTGCTCGAAACACTCGCGGCAGGAAAACCGATGATCGCCAGCGCGGTCGGCGGCATACCGGAAATCTTCGGCCCCGGCTCCCCTGCCCTCGTGCAGCCGGATGCCATCGAAATCGGCGAGAAAATGGACCAGGCACTGACTGACCTGGATGCCTATCGCCAGGCGATGCCGCAAACCAGTGTGCTGAAGTCACGATTCGGCGCCGACGTCATGGCGGCCGAAATCGAAAAGGCATATTTCGCGGCCCTGGCTGGTTAGCGTCCCCAGGAGCAACTCCGGCAGAAGCGCATTGTGGTTTCAGGCGGCGGCTTCGGCGCTCTTCTCTTCGATCTGACCAATCGCATCCACGACAGCATCGAAGGTTAGCATCGTGGAAGCGTGACGCGCCTTGTAGTCGCGCACCGGCTCCAGATACTTCAGGTCAGCGAAACGACCTTCGGGTGGCGCCCCATTTTCCTTCAACATCTTCCACATCGTCTCGCGCACCGCGCGCAGCTCCTGTGCAGTCGCGCCAACGACGTTGGCAGCCATGATGGAAGACGACGCCTGGCCGAGGGCGCACGCCTTCACGTCATGCGCAAAATCGGTAACGACACCGTCCTGCATGGCAATATCGACCACCACGCTCGAACCACACAGCTTGGAATGGGCCTTGGCCGTTGCGTCGGGATGCTCCAACCGGCCGATACGGCCGATGTTTCCGGCAAAGCCAAGGATTTTCGTGTTGTAGACGTCATCGATCATAATATTTCAGCCCGCCGTGCTGGCACGATCATCGAATACTGCTGGCGTATCTTTCATTCGCTCGGCACGACCATATATAATGCTGCAGGTCCGGTGACGACAAGGCGACGGGCAGTCGCTTCAGCCGGCCTTTTTTCACGCCGCTTTCGGGCGGGAAACCGGGTGGGGTTTCCGCTACCGCAAAAGGCAGTGGTCCGTTCAACTCGTTCCCTCTATGAAGGGGACTACGGGAGATGCCTTTCATGGATGCCGCCATCAAGAAGATCATGCCGCAGTCGGCCTATATGGACAAGCCGGTCACCGACCGGCCAAGCCAGGAGGAAGTCGAGGCGGCAGTTCGTACGCTTTTGCGCTGGACCGGGGACAATCCGGACCGTGAGGGGCTGGTCGACACGCCGAAGCGCGTAGCCAAGGCCTATCGCGAAATGTTTGGCGGCTACGACATGTGTCCGGCCGAAGAACTCGGGCGCACCTTCGAGGAAGTTGCAGGTTATGACGACCTCGTCATCGTTCGCGACATCAAGTTCCATTCGCATTGCGAGCACCATATGGTGCCGATCATCGGCAAGGCACATGTCGGCTATCTGCCGGATGGCAAGGTCGTCGGGCTTTCGAAAATCGCCCGCGTGGTCGACATTTTCGCGCACCGCCTGCAGACCCAGGAGGCGCTGACCGCACAGATTGCCGGTGTCATCCAGGACGTGCTAAATCCGCGTGGCGTTGCGGTGATGGTCGAGGCCGAGCACATGTGCATGGCCATGCGCGGTATCCGCAAACAAGGGTCGACAACCCTGACTTCCACCTTCACCGGCACTTTCCGGGACAATCCCGAGGAACAGATCCGGTTCGTTACCATGGTGCGCGCCGGCAGCGGAATTTGATCCGCCTCGCCGGCTCCAGATTTCCAGGATCCGGCGATGACCGCTTTGCAATTTTCCGAACCGTCCAGCGACAAGCTTCAGCTGGAGGAAGGCGAAGTTTTTACGCCACGCTTCGACGCCAGCGGTCTCGTTACCGCGGTCGTTACCGACGCCAGCGACGGCATGCTCCTGATGGTCGCGCATATGAACGCAGAGGCGCTTGCCCTGACGATGGAAACCGGGATTGCCCATTACTGGTCACGTTCGCGCAACGCACTTTGGAAAAAGGGCGAAACGTCCGGCAATCTCCAGCATGTCGTCGAGATCAGGACGGATTGCGACCAGGACGCTGTCTGGGTTCGCGTAAAAGTGACAGGTCACGATGCAACCTGTCATACTGGTCGACGTTCTTGCTTCTATCGGACTGTAGCGCTTGTCGACGGCAGGGGGATACTCGCCGGGGACGGTAGCGTGCCGCTGTTCGATGCGCATGAAACCTATCGGACGCCTCGTTGACTATCCCCCGGGACGCAACTTTGCCCGATTCACGATTTCGATACGGCCGTTGTATAAGATGGTCGTGGGTTAAGGGAGATTGTGATGCTCGAATGGGCGTCATTGCGTGGCAGGGGAATCGCTCGCGAAGCGAATGACCCGTCGGCGTCCGACGGAGCACCGGCGCATAAGCATCCCAGCAAATGCGGTATCGCACTGGCCCTCGGCGGTGGCGTTGCGCGTGGCTGGGCCCATATCGGCGTGCTGCGCGCACTCGACGAAGTCGGCCTGGAAATCTCGATGATCGCCGGAACTTCGATCGGTGCGCTGGTTGGTGGCTGTTATCTCGCCGGCAAACTGGATGAGCTGGAGGAATTTGCACGCAGTCTGACCCGGCGGCGCATCTTTGGCCTGCTCGATATCAATCTGCGCGGCAATGGCTTGTTCGGCGGCATGAAGCTGGACGCGCGACTGCGCGAACACCTTGATGGGCTCCGTATCGAAGGATTGCCAAAGCCGTTCGTTGCCGTCGCGACGGAAGTCAGGACGGGTCACGAAATCTGGATCAACCAGGGATCGATGGTCACGGCAATGCGTGCCTCCTATGCCCTGCCCGGGGTCTTCGAACCGGTCAACTGCAACGGCCGTGTCCTGGCTGACGGGGCACTGGTCAATCCGGTTCCGGTATCGGTATGCCGTGCCTACGAGCAGCCGATGGTGGTGGCGGTGAACCTTCACTACGATCTTTTCGGTCGAGCCGCCGTTATCAAGCACAATGCCGGTGAACTCGTCATCCAGAAGGATGCAAAAAGGCCGACCCGATTCGACCCCAATGCCACCGAGCAAGGAACACGGCTCGGCATTACCGGCATGATGGTGGAAGCCTTCAACATCATACAGGATCGCATTTCGCGTGCCCGCATGGCCGGCGATCCACCTGATCTGTCACTGCAACCCAAGCTCGGCCATATCGGCCTTGCCGAATTCCATCGTGCCGACGAGGCAATCCGCCTTGGCTATGAAGCCACCATGGCTCATGTCGACGAGTTGAAACGGCTGCAGGCCGTGCTCGCTTAGCCGGCTCCTTGGATCAAGCTATTGCTGCATCGGTGATGCGGAACTGCACGCTGCGGTTGCCGTTCCAGTAGTTGCCTGAAACCGATCCCGCCACATGCAGCGTCTTGCCCCTGTTCTTGAACAGGAACTCACCCAAAGTGGTGTCGACCGCCCGGAAGGCCATCGCCTGGAGGCGTCCCCCACTTTCGGAGGTCAGGTCGACGCGGATGTGGTTGGTGCCGACGGCTCGCGCATCGGCCAGCCGATGGCGCGGAAGCACGAACAGCGGCGGCACATGACCTGTGCCGTACGGTCCCGCCTTTTCCAGCGTGTCGAGCAACGTCAGCGTGGCTCCTTCCGCCGCTAGCGCGCCGTCCACCAGCAGGGTCTCCTCGTCGCGCAGGCGGAACACGTCGGCGGCCGCGCGCTCCTCGAAGAAGGCGCGCAAGGCACCAAGTTTTTCGCGCTCGACGGTGATGCCGGCCGCCATGGCATGACCGCCGCCCTTGACGATCAGACCTGCTTCCGCGGCCTCGCGCACCAGCCTGCCAAGGTCGAACCCGACAACCGAGCGACCCGAGCCCGTGCCGGTACCGTTGGCATTGAAGGCGATGGCAAAGGAGGGCCGCCGGGCATGCTCCTTCAGCCGCGAGGCGATCAGCCCGACGATGCCGGGATGCCAGCTGTCGGAGGCCGTAACGATCACCGCAGGGCCCTCCCCGCCGACCAGTTCGGCATCGGCCTCCGCGCGCGCCTGGGCAAGCATCTCCTGCTCCATGGTCTGGCGCTCCTGGTTCAGCCGGTCGAGCGTTTCTGCGATGGTACGAGCCTCGACAGGATCATCCGTCGCCAGAAGGCGACTGCCCAGAGCGGCATCACCAATACGGCCGCCGGCATTGATGCGCGGGCCAATCAGGAAGGCGAGATGGAAGGTGTTGACAGGTTCACCTATGCGCGAAACGCGCGCCAACTCCGCCAGACCGACATTCTTTTGCTGGCGTACGACCTGCAGACCTTTGACAACGAACGCGCGGTTGACGCCGACGAGGGGCACGACATCGCAGACTGTTGCCAGCGCGACGAGATCGAGCATGGCGAGCAGATCGGGCTTCGGCGCAGCCGGCACCCGTTCGCGCAGCAGCTTTGCAGTCTGCACCAATGTCAGAAAAACCACACCGGCCGCACACAGGTGCCCTTGGCCGGAAAGGTCATCCTCGCGGTTGGGATTGACGATGGCGGTCGCGGCTGGCAGCGCTCCTCCGACCTGATGGTGGTCCAGCACCACGACATCGGCACCAGCCTCCTTGGCGGCATCGATGGAAGCCGCACTGTTGGTGCCGCAATCGACGGTGACGATAAGGCTCGCTCCTCGTCCGACCAGCTCGCGCATCGCGTCGGGATTGGGGCCGTAGCCCTCGAAGATGCGATCCGGAATGTAAATCTCCGACGGCACCGAGAAATGGGCAAGAAAGCGCTTGAGCAATGCCGAGGAGGAGGCCCCGTCGACATCATAATCACCGAAGATGGCGACCCTTTCGCCGCGTATGATCGCCTCGGCAAGGCGTGCGGCTGCCTTGTCCATGTCGGTCAGCGATGCAGGATCCGGCAGAAGGTCACGGATGGTGGGATCCAGGAAACGCTCGGTGCCGACGGCGGTAACGCCACGTCCTGCCAGCACACGCGCGACGATGTCCGGCACGCCATGGCCCTGGGCGATGGCCAGAGCGGTCATGTCCTGCCGCTCGGACAGCCGATGCACCCAGGCAAGTCCGGTAGCCGATCGCCGGACGTCGAGGAAGAACCGCTTTTCACCGGTCATGCGGAGCTACCATTCACCGTATTGAGCCACATGACGGCTCAATACGGTGAAACCGGCAAAAATCAAAACTTATCGAGGTCCTGATGGCGGGCCTTGATCTCTCGCACGGTACGCGAAGAGGAACGCAGCACGATTGTGTCGGTGGTAATGTAGTTGCGGCCGAACTTCACGCCGGCGAGCATATTGCCATCGGTGACGCCTGTAGCCGCGAACAGCACGTCGCCACGCGCCATCTCGTCGACGCGGTAGACCTTGTTGGGATCGGCAATGCCCATCTTGGCGGCACGCGCGACCTTCTCGGGCGTGTCGAGGATGAGGCGGCCCTGCATCTGGCCCCCGGTGCAGCGCAAGGCTGCAGCAGCGAGAACACCTTCAGGTGCGCCACCCGAGCCGATATAGATGTCGATGCCGGTCTCTTCCGGATCGGTGGTGTGGATGACGCCGGCGACATCGCCGTCGCCGATCAGGCGGATGGCTGCGCCGGTTGCGCGCACCGCCTCGATCAGCCTGGCGTGGCGTGGGCGATCGAGAATGCAAGCCGTGACCTCGTTCACCGGCACACCTTTCGCCTTGGCAAGGCTGGCAATGTTGTCAGCCGGCGACGCGTCGATGTCGATGGTGCCTTCCGGATAGCCAGGGCCGATGGCAATCTTGTCCATGTAGACATCCGGTGCGAACAGCAGGCTGCCCTTTTCGGCGATCGCAATGACGGCAAGCGCGTTCGGCAGGTTCTTGGCGCAGATCGTGGTGCCTTCCAGGGGATCCAGCGCGATGTCGACCGCGGGTCCCTTGCCCGTGCCCACTTCTTCGCCGATGTAGAGCATCGGCGCTTCGTCGCGCTCGCCCTCGCCGATCACCACGGTGCCCTTGATGTTGAGGCGGTTCAGTTCAGACCGCATCGCATCGACCGCGACCTGATCGGCCGCCTTCTCATCGCCGCGCCCACGCAGCCTGGCTGCAGCAACGGCGGCACGTTCGGTGACGCGCACCAGTTCCATGGTGAGAATTCGGTCAAGACCGGCGATCGTGTTCGAAACAGCATTCATGAAGTGGAAATCCTCATTTGCAACGCGCCGAGAGCGCAGGCGCGCTTCTTGTGTCAAAGCCTCATGACAACAGCAAGACCCGGAGAGAAGCTTTCCCGACCAAGAAACAATATCAATCGATTGAAAGAGATACTGGCATTTCCTGTTGCGAACGGCGGCATAGTTTGTCCCTGGGCGGCGTATCCGCAACGACAGTGTAACGACGTCGCCAAGCTGCGCGAATATCTGGCCTTCAGTTCTCCCTGTTCGCTGGCTGCAGCGTTGACAACACCCTCATCCACCAATATTGGATACAATCATGATTTCGGATACAAATAAGACGCAGGCGGATTCGGCGGCAGCAAGAATCAGGACGTTGATCCTGAATGGAACTTTTCAGCCCGGTCAGCCGCTGCGGCAGGAAGCATTGTCGGAACAGCTGAGCATCAGTCGCACGCCGTTGCGGCATGCCCTGCAGTCGCTTGCCGAAGACGGATTGGTCGAGGCAACCGACTACAAAGGAGCAAGGGTTGCGGCGCTTGATCCGGGCATGGTCGACGACTTGTTCGAGATGCGGCTGCTGTTGGAACCACTGGCACTCAAATCCGCCTTTGAGAGCCAGACCAAGCTTGATTTTGCGAAGGCCGAGATGGCGCTTGATGCCGCCGAGACGGAAAGAGAACCGTCGAGACTTTCGGCGTTGAACTGGGACTTTCATCAAACCCTGTACCGACCGTCAAACCGGCAGACCCTGCTGAAAACCATCGAACAGCTTAACCGCGCGTCGGCGCTCGCGGAGGTTATCGCGAGTTCCATTGTCGCCCGCCCAGACAAATCAGCAGCCGAACACCGAAAACTGCTTCAAGCCTGTCGCAATCACGACGAAACAGGCGCGATCTCAATTCTGAGCGAACACTTGCGGCTGGCCCATCACGACATAAAAAACCGAAGGGAGTGACCATGCCCATCATAAACAGGATCGCCGAATTTCACGACGATATGGCACAGTGGCGGCGTCACCTTCACGCCAATCCGGAACTTTCTTTCCAGGAACAGGAGACCGCAGGTTTCGTCGCCGAAAAACTTCGCTCCTACGGAATAGAAGTCACCGAAGGCGTTGGAGGGACAGGCGTTGTCGGTATCCTGCACGGCAATCGGAGGGGCTCACGCTCCATCGGATTGAGAGCGGACATGGACGCGCTTGCCATTGAGGAACGCAACGATTTTCCGCATCGCTCGACGAACAAGGGTGTCATGCACGCATGCGGGCATGACGGGCATACCGCAATGCTCCTGGGCGCTGCCCGCTACCTCGCCGAGACCAGAAATTTCGAGGGCCGCGTTGTCTTCATCTTCCAGCCGGCCGAAGAGATGGGGGGTGAAGACGGTGGTGCCGCGCGGATGATCCGAGAGGGTCTGTTCGAGACATTTCGCTGCGATGAGATCTATGGCCTGCACAATTGGCCGGGAATGGAAATCGGCACCTTCGCCGTCAAGGCGGGACCGATGATGGCGTCAGGTGATGCGTTCGAAATCGAGGTCACGTCCACCGGGATGCATGCCGCCCAGCCTCAGAAAGGCGTCGATGTCGTTATGACTGCCGGGCATATCCTCATCGCACTCCAGCAGATATCGGCGCGCAACACCGACCCTCTGGATGCAATCGTCGTGAGTGCCACGCAGGTTCACGGCGGTGACGCGTACAATGTCCTGCCGAACACTGTCACCATTCGTGGCACTGTACGGGCATTCTCTCTCAACGCGCGCGCAACAGCGGAGCCGGCGTTACGGCGGATCGTCGAGGGCATCGGCCTGTCGACAGGTGCTCAATGCAAGGTCTCATACGCCCAGCAATATCCAACGCTCATCAATTCGCAGTCCGCTGTCCGATCCGCTGAGGCTGCGGGATCATCGGTGTTCAACAAGATCGACACCAATCCGCCGCAGACGATGATTGTCGAAGACTTTGCCTTCATGCTCCAGGACCGAACTGGGTGCTACGGCTGGATCGGTAACGGACCGGATGACAATGGCCGCATCCTTCACAGCGCATGGTTTGATTTCAACGACGAAGCGCTGCCGTTCGGAGCTTCCTATTTTGCATCACTCGTCGAGGCGAGGCAGAACTAGCTTCTGCAAATGACAGTACGCGGTCCAATTGGGCGTGACGACAAGGCGCGACGGAAGCGCCCTTCCGTCGCCACGAAAATTCCGATCTGGATCGAATTGGAAGCGCTCACCGCAAGGGCGGTGGAGTTGTTCGAACGCTCTCTTCAGCAACATCCCCAAATCGAGGAGTGCTACGCGGTAGCCGGCAATCCAGACTACCTGTTGTTCGTCTCTGTCACGGCAATGCAGGAGTTCGAGAGTCTACACCGCAATGTCCTCTCAAGGCTCCCCGGCGTCAGGAAGATCAGGACTGAATTCTTGTTGCGGCGTGTTCTTCTACGGGCGTTACCGGACTAGGAAGCGACATCGTCCAGAAAGTCGACGGTAGGTACGAAGAACAGGCACCCCGTAACCGCGCGGCTGAAGTCGAGCAGGTGGTCATAGGTTCCGGGCGGATTGCCGACGAACATGTTCTCGAGCATTTTCTCGATGCGGTGCGGGGAACGGGCGTAGCCGATGAAATAGGTGCCGAACTCGCCCTTGCCGATCTCGCCGAACGGCATGTTGTCGCGCAGGATCTGCAGCTGTTTGCCGTCCTCCTCGATCGAGGTCAGCACATTGTGAGCGTAGGGCTTCTTTTCTGAATCGCGCTGCTCGATGTCGGAGAGTTTGTGGCGACCAATGATGTTCTCCTGCTCCTCGACCGGCACCTTGTTCCATCGCTCGACGTCGTGCAGGTACTTCTGGACGATCACATAGCTGCCGCCAGCGAAGGGCGCATCTTCGTCACCGACGATGGTGGCATCCACCGCCGCCTGGTCGACCGGGTTCTCGGTGCCGTCCACGAAGCCGATCAGGTCACGATCGTCGAAGAACTTGAAGCCGTGCACTTCGTCCACGGTGGCGACGGCACCGCTCAACCGCGACATGATGTGCGTGGCGAGCTCGAAGCACAGATCCATGCTCGCCGCACGCAGATGAAAGAGTATGTCACCGGGGGTCGAAACCGCGTGATGGACACCGTGAATTTCGCGGAATGGATGCAGATCCCTTGGCCTTGGCGCACCAAACAGCCTGTCCCAGGCCTGCGAACCGAACCCCATGACACAGGAAAGCTGCCCTTCGAGATCACGGAACCCGACCCCGCGCAGCAAGCTCGACAGGTCAGCGCAAAGGTCCCGCACCGTTTCCTCCGCCTCCGGTCCAGGATTGATCGTCACCACCAGGAAAATGGCAGCACGTGTAAGCCTGCTGGCAACTGATTGTGATACGGGGGAAGGAAGACTTGAGACCATTTTGTCCATCAACCATCGTCGAGCATCAGCGATCCGTACGATGCAACGGCAAAGGTCGATCTACAAGTTTCGAGATCCACAAAAACGCCATTCCTTTGAGACGCCTGTCTGATTGGATCTGGCACAGGCGAAGCTCCCTGCGAGGCCTTGACCGCACAAGAGCAACGGCAGCACTTCGTATTCGCTGAGTATTTTTGGGGGATGTTCCGATGACCGTCGTCATTACCACCAGACACGATATCAATCTCGAGACCGTGTTGCGTGTCGCCTGGCAGAAGGAGCCTGTCATGCTCAGCGACGCCGCCCTGTCCGAAATCGCCCGTTGCCGGACCGCCTTCCTCAACCTCATCGACAAAGACCCGTCACTCGTCATTTATGGCGTGACGACGGCAATGGGCGAGCTTGCCCACGCGCGTCTTTCGAGCGACGAACGCGAACGCCATGCCCGAATAAAAGCCTTCGCCGCCGCGACCTCCTTTGGCGACCCCTTCCCCGAGCGTGTCGTGCGCGCCATGGTGTTTGCACGGCTGGCCAATTTCGTGGAGGGCCATGCGGCAACCACCACCCGGATAGCGCTTGCGGTGGCGGACATGCTCGACGGACGGCCAATGCCAACGGTTGCCTCTTCCGGCCAAGGAGGGGCCGGAGAAATCCTCGCCCTCTATCCGCTGTTCGCCGAATTGACTTCCAGCCTTGATCTCGAAGTGAAGGAACGTGGCTCGCTGATCAATGGCTCGCCATGCGCGGCGGCGCTCGTTGCCGACGGCGCGATTGCCGCGAGACGACGATTGCGACGCGCAGAGCAGGTCTTCGCCGTTTCGATCGAAGCGTTCCGGGCACCGCTCGAGCACTATGACGCTGCGCTTGAGACCCTCTGGGGCGACGAACATGAAGCCACAGCCCTGAGCGGCCTGCGCAGTCTGCTTGAAGGCGGAACAAACGAACGGCGCAACTATCAGGCGCCCGTCAGCTTTCGTATCGTGCCGCGGGTCCTCGGCCAGGCACACCGCGCCCTTGCGACGGCCGAACGCGCGGCGACAATTTCCCTGCGTTCGGCATCCGACAATCCTGTCTTCATCCCGCCGGACGACAAACATATCTACGGCCGCTGCATCAGCACCGGCGGCTACCACAATGCCATGGCAGCGCCTGCCTTGGACGACCTTGCGGCAATCTGGGCGGATCTTTGCCTGCTGTGTGACCGCCATGGATCCAAGCTGCTCAACGGCGCGGTATCGCATCTTCCCAATCTGCTCATGGTCGATCGGCATCCGAGCGACAGCGATGGACATGGGGCTCTCGGCTATGTGCCAATGGCTTCAACGGGATATCTGGAGCAGGCGAGACTGGCGGCGCAGACTACCTTCATCCCGGGCACGGAGTCGGCCGGCTCAGGTCAGGATGACGTTGCAACGACGGCCTTCATCGCCTGGACGAAGGAAGAGAAAGCTGGCCGATATCTTGATGCCTGCCTGGCGGCTCTCTCAGCTGTTGCCTCGCAGGCCTTCTACGCCACAAAGCGCAACGCGCCGCCTCGGCTTGCACAGTTCATCGATGAGGTGCGCTCTTTCGTTCCGCCGGTGCAGCAGGACAGGGTCCTCGGACCGGAACTCGAGCAGCTTGCGCGGCACTTTACTACGGAAACGTTCAAGCCTTAGGTATGGGCGCTACGCACCGAAAATCAGATCGGCAGCATTTCCGCTTCATCGCCGCGCTTGCGTGGCTGCATCATGTCCTTGGCCATGATACCGCTGGCACGGCAGAACGCCGCGAAGGCGCGGCATGCTTCCTCCGAGGTCGTGATGCCGACGCTGGCGCCGAAACAGGCATTGAAGGCCGTCTGATACAGTTTGCCCTGCTTGCCCGTCGGCCACTCGGACAGGAAATCCATGGCTTGTTCCACGCCATAAATCTCCTCGACCGGCTGGTCTGGAGTGGGAACGATGCGAACAGGTACGGCAAACTGCAATTCGCGCATAACAACGCCTCTCGACTGCCTCCACCCGGGCGTGAAACGTCTTTTCTGGGTGGAAGTTCCTTGCTGAGGCCTTTTATGGTGAATTGTGGCGAGAGCGCGACCACGGGTTGCATATCTGCAACACAACTGCCCACACCGTCACGTTTGCAGGCAGAATCCACGCCAACAAGGTAAACGCCAGGGTTGCAGCGCCGATCAGGCAGGTGCGAAGCGCGGCTTGCAGTTTCGCGTTGGTTTCTCCTGAACTCGCCTGTAGAGCGCACCCCAGTCCGAAAGCGGCTCAACCTTCGTCCAATTCGGCGAGGCATCCATCACCGCTATATCCGATGCACCGGCAACCAGATAGCCGCTCGCCATCTGACAATCGAGTTCATCGCGTCGCAACTCAAACATCTTGCGGTGACCATAGACAAGAATGTTCTCGTTCATATGGTCGTGATCCCAGACCACTGGCATAGGCCCCGGCGGCAGGCCTTTCATCACGGCAGAAAAGGCCTCGACGTCAGCGCGCAACTGGCGCTGTCCGCTTGTGCGGCCATCGGTAACGACAATCTGAACAAGCTGCACGATGACGGCGATGGTCAGGCCGGAACCGATGACGAAATGCGCCATGTAAAGCCGGCGCCAGTTCATCGATACCCACAGCCCGGCCATGACGGCCAGCGGCCAGGTTGCCGGCATCGAGTAGCGTGTCCGCCCGATCGGCAAAATGGTCGTCAGCACGCCCAGCGGCACGGCCGCCAGAAGCAATGCATCAACGATCCAGCGCCGCTCTTGCGGCAGATCGGAACGGGTGAAGACCAACGCAACCGCTGCCGGCAGGAATGGCAACTGATAAAGAACTGCCAAAGGCAGGTCGCTGAGATACAGCAGTCGTGTCAGGCGATTGTCGCCCCCGATCTCGCCGCCAAGCCGCATTTCGCTGACCCAATGCGCGGCACCGGCATCGGGACGATTCGACCAGGCCCAGGCAAGCATCGGAAGATGCGCAACCACAATGATGGTGACCGCGACAAGCGCCTCGCGCGGCCTGCGTTCGAGGAGCGGTATGAGGATCATCGGCAGTGCTGAGAACGCGACCGGGATGGGCCCCTTGGTCATGGCCGCGCAGGCAAGAAGAGCTGCAATGCCGAGCCACAAGGCTGGTCCGAAATGCTGACGAGCGCGGCCATGCAACCAGAGCGCCAACGCCATGCCGCAAAGAGCCGTGACTGTGACATCCGTCTCGCCGATGCGCGCCTTCAGCAGTATCTGCACCGAGCAGAGGAAGGCCAATCCCGCTGTCAGAGCGGCCACCTTTCGATCGCGCGGCGCAAGGACAAGTGCAGCGATACCGGCGGAGAGTGCACCGGCCAATGCGGCGATCACGCCTGGCAGGCGGACTGTCACCTCGTCGAGGACACCACGCAACAGGCCAACGGCCGCCATCAGCCAGGGCGTGAATGGCGGCTTGTTGATGTAGGGCATGCCGATGAATTTGAGATGCCACCAGGCACCACCATCGAGCATTTCCACGACCTGCAGCGCGCGGCGGCCTTCCTCAAAACGCAGCGGGCGCAGCCCCAGATACGGAAAATAGAGAAGGAGACCCGCGCCAAGCACGAAGACAGGCCAGTATCTGGCCCACCCTTCCAGCATGTTGATCTGCCATTGCGCGGGAGATGCGCGCCAGCCCGGCCAGCCGAGCAGTTGCCTGAGGATACCCGACACGGAATACCGTCCCGTCTAGATGCCTGTCTCCCCCAGCAGTCGGCATCTAGCATGCTCAAACCCACCTGTCTTGCGCCCAATGCAACGCAAAGGTTGAAGAACGACACCATCGGTGTCACATGATAATCTGCTCGAAACAAACCGCTTCCGGATATCCATGGTTACCTATCTAGACGCCGAAACGGCCCCGCTGCGTAATACCGGCCAGATCAGGCTCTACAATGAGGAAAGCTTCGCCGGGATGCGCAAGGCTTGCCTGCTGACCGCGCAGTGCCTGGACGAGCTGTTCGATATCGTAAAACCTGGCGTTACCACGAATACGATAGACCGCTTCGTTTTCGAGTTCGGCATGGACAACGGTGCGCTGCCGGCCACGCTCAACTATCGCGGCTATACGAAATCGTCCTGCACCTCGATCAATCACGTTGTCTGCCACGGCATTCCCGACGACAAGCCGTTGCGCGACGGTGATATCGTCAACATCGACGTTACCTACATCCTCGATGGATGGCATGGCGATTCCAGCCGTATGTATCCGGTTGGTGCCGTCAAGCGCGCGGCCGAACGACTGATGGAGGTGACGCATGAATGCCTGATGCGCGGCCTTGCCGTCATCCGTCCCGGCGTGCGCACTGGCGCCATCGGACAGGCCATCCAGGTTTATGCCGAGGGTGAACGCTGCTCCGTCGTACGCGACTTCTGCGGTCATGGTGTCGGCCGATTGTTCCATGACGCACCGAACATCCTGCATTACGGCCATGCCAATGAAGGCGTGGAAATGCGGCCCGGCATGATCTTCACGGTGGAGCCGATGATCAATCTCGGCCGGCCGCATGTGAAGGTTCTTTCCGATGGCTGGACCGCGGTAACCCGGGACCGTTCGCTTTCGGCGCAATACGAACACACGATCGGCGTCACCGAAACCGGTTGTGAGATCTTCACACTGTCGCCGAAGGGGCTCGACAGGCCGGGCCTCCCGCCGCTGTAAGCTGAAACTGGGTGAAGATGCCCCTGTTCTCATGCCGAAGACGCATTCAAGGCAGAGGTCCATGACAAGCACGGGGAAAAACGGGCGTCGGTTGCTGGCCTGACAGCGGTATCGCCGCTTGGGGAAACAAGCATGGATACAGTCTGGCTGCAGGATTTCCTTGCCGTGATACGCGAGGGCGGATTTTCCCGAGCCGCGGAGCGACGGGCCATCAGTCAACCTGCCTTCAGCAGGAGAATCAAATGTCTCGAGGAGTGGGTGGGCACGCCGCTTTTCGACAGAAGCTCCCATTCGATCGAGCTCACCAGTGCCGGCGAACGCCTCAAGCCATTCGCCGAGGAGATCCTCAGGCAACTCGAAAGCGCGCGCCGCGATGCGATGAGCGCTGCCCAGGCGGCAACGGAAACGCTGGTTTTCGCATCGACGCACGCCCTGTCGTTGACGTTCTTCCCGCCGTGGCTGCGCCGGCTGGAAAGTGACGAGCCCTTGATGGCTTCGGTACAGCTGATCGCGGATTCAATGGTGCGCTGTGAACAGCTGATGATCGAAGGGCGGAGCCAGTTCCTCCTGTGCCATCACCATGCCGCTGCATTCAACAGGCTGACAGGCGATCGATTTCGGTCCGTACCGCTTGGGACGGACATCCTCGTACCCGTTGCCGCGCCGTCCCTGGCATCGGCTGAACTCATGGAGAATGGGCCTTATCTCGCTTATTCTGCGGAATCCGGCATGGGCCGCATTCTGAATGCTGCTTGGGAACAGAGCGGCAGGAGCCTGCCACCGGAGCCCGTCTTTTCTTCGCATCTTGCAACGATGCTGGTGGCGATGGCACGCGACGGGCGCGGGCTGGCATGGTCTCCTCTCAGCCTGGTTGCCGAGGATATCGCTTCGGGACGCCTGGTGAAGATCGGCCTGCCAGAGGACGAGGTCTCCATCGACATCCATCTTTTTCGTGCCAAGGCGCGGCAGACCCAGACAGCGGAACGTTTCTGGCAGCGTCTGCTCCGCGATCGGGATCAGGTTGCGAAGAACGACAACAGCTCTTCCGTCACCAGAGCAGGGCATTCCTCCTGAAGGTTGTGGCCGCAATCCAGCGCCCTGCCCCTGACGTTGAGCGCTTTCTCCCGCCAGGTCTGTTCGACGTCATAAAGCGTGCCGACGGTTCCACGCGCGCCCCACATGGCGAGCAAGGGTACGGCAATGCGTTTGTCGTCATCCGCGGCGTCATGGACAAGATCTATACCGGCCGCGGCCCGGTAATCTTCACAAACGGCATGCTGTGTCCTCGGGTCGCGATAGCAGCGCAGATATTCCGCCATGACCTCGGGTTCGGTTGCATGCACAGCACCGTTTTGCCGGCCAAGATGTGCCTGCAGAAAATATTCCGGATCGGCACCCATGAGCCGCTCCGGCAACGGGTAGGGCTGGATGAAGAAAAACCACCAGAAGTACCGCGTGGCAAATTCCCGGTTGGTGCGCGCATACATCGTCGCGGTCGGTGCGATGTCCAGCACGGCCAGACTGGTGACGGCATCTGGATGGTCGAGCGCCATGCGGTGGGCGACGCGTCCACCCCGATCGTGTCCCGCCACGACAAAACGCTCGAACCCCAATGCCCGCATCAGTTCGACCTGATCTTTGGCCATCGCCCGCTTGGAGTAGTTGACGTGATCATCTCCGCCCGACGGCTTGCTGCTGTCGCCATATCCGCGCAGGTCGGCCGCGATCACGGTGAAGTGTCGGGCAAGTGCCGGAGCGATCTTTCGCCAGGTCACGTGCGTTTGCGGATGCCCGTGAAGAAGCAGGAGCGGCTGCCCCTTGCCCGCGATTGCAAAGCGCAGTCTCGTTTCCGCCGCCGAGGTGAAATCGAATAGATCGAAGCCTTCCAGGAATGCCGACGATCCGATCGGCTTCAGTGATCCTTCAGCGGTCAGTTCGCGTCCAGCCATGGATTGTCCCGCAGATGCTTGCGCTCGAAGGCGCTGATTTCATCACTCAACTCCAGCGTCTGGCCAACAGCATCAAGCCCCTTGAGCAAGGCGTTCTTGCGTATCGCCTCGATCTTGAAACCGATCTCCAGGTCCCGGCCACTGATGGTCTGGCTGTCCAGATCGATGATGAGCACATTGTCCTCGGGCAACCCGGCGCGCTCCTGCAGACGCCTGACGTCAGGCTCGCCGAGCTCGATTGCGAGCAAGCCGTTACGGGCGCAATTGTCGAAGAAAATACCCGCGAAACTCTCCGCGACGATGGCGCGGATGCCATATTGCATAAGCCCCCAGACAGCATGTTCCCGACTGGATCCACAGCCAAAATTGGCCCCGGCGATCAAAAAGGCGGCATCCCGCCATTGCGGTCGGTTGAGGATGAATTCCGGACGAGGCCTGCCCTGCTCGTCGAAACGGAGATGATAGAACAGCCCGCGGTCGAGACCGCTGCGATCTATTCCTTTCAGGAACTGCTTGGGCATGATGACATCGGTATCGATGTTGCTGGCTGCGAGCGGCACTGCAACACCCCTCACCCTGACAAAGGCTTGCATCTCTAACGTTCACCCGCGATTTGACGAACATCCGCCAGGCGACCAGCCACGGCCGATGCCGCAACCATTGCCGGGCTCATCAGATGCGTGCGTCCCCCGGCGCCCTGACGATCCTCGAAATTTCGATTGGTGCTGGACGCACACCGCTCCGCCCGGGCGAGGACATCGTCGTTCATCGCCAGGCACATCGAACAGCCCGATTGCCGCCATTCAAAGCCGGCCAAGGTGAAAATGCGATCAAGGCCTTCGGCTTCCGCCTGGCGCCTCACCGACATGGAGCCGGGAACGACGATCGCCTTCACACCCGGCGCGATTTGCCGGCCCTCGAGAATTCGCGCCGCGTCGCGCAGGTCCTCAATGCGCGCATTGGTACAGGACCCGATGAACGCTGCCTGGATCTCGATCGAATCCACGGGCTGACCAGGTCTGAGATCCATGTAAGCCAAAGCGCGCTCGATGGCCTGCCGGCGGACAGGATCCGGCTGCAGACGCGGATCGGGCACGCACTCGGTGATCTTGACCGCCTGGTCCGGGCTCGTCCCCCAGGTCACCATGGGTGCGATTTCCCCGGCGGCCAGAACGACCTCCCTGTCGAAAACCGCGTCCTGATCCGTCTGCAGGGATGTCCAGCTTTCAGTTGCCAGTCGCCAAAGTTCGCCTTTGGGCGCACGGGGCGTTTGCGCGAGATAGTCTATGACCTTTTCGTCCGGTGCGATCAGCGCGCCGCGCGCACCACACTCGACAGCCATGTTGCACAGTGTCATGCGCGCCTCGATGCTGAGCGCACGGATACCTGCCCCCTGAAATTCGATCGCATAGCCTGTTGCGCCTGAAGCACCGATCTTCTCGATCAGCGCCATGACGACATCCTTGGAACGCACACCTGGCGGCAGATGCCCCTCCAGTGTGACACGCATCGACGCCAGCCGCTTGTAGATCAGCGTCTGCGTTGCGAGGTAGTGTTCGATATCGGATGTGCCTATGCCGAAGCCGAGGGCACCAAACGCACCATAGGTGGTGGTGTGGCTGTCACCTGCCGCAATCACCATGCCTGGCAACACCAGGCCGATCTCAGGCATGACCACATGTTCGATGCCTTGCATGGCATGCGTCATGTCGAAAATCTCGATGCCGAAATCGCGGCAGTTCTCGGCGAAATATGCGGTCTGTCTCGCTGCGTCCCCCGGCATGGTGATACGGCCGACGACGGTCGGATTGACGTGGTCGACGACACCGAGAGCCGCACGAGGACGCCAGACGGAACGGCTGGCCAAACGCAGGGCGGTGAATGCCTGCGGTGACGTGTATTCGTTCAATACGGTGCGATCGACATAGAGCACCACCTGCTGATCCTGCTCGTCGAGCTTTCTCACCGTGTGACGATCAACGAGTTTGTCGTAAAGCGTTCGAGCCCTGTGCACCGCCTCAACCTCCGGTCTGTGGCGGAAAGGTTAGCGTCGGCGAACGCGGGTGGTCTCATGCAAAACTTGCATCGATTGATCGGCAAATCCTGCTGGCCGTCGAGCGTGCCGAATTACTAGGGTGGCTTTGCCGGTCAGCCAATGTGCTGTCGGCCAATGACCAGAAAATGCGTCATCGTTGTCGACAGTCCATCGGCGGCATTCAGCCAGAAAAGCCGAGACGCAAACAACGCCAGGGGAAAGTTTCGTCTGTCGAGCAAGGTCTTGCCGGGCGAATGCAGCATGGACCGGGGGAGACAAACATGCGTCGGATTGTGAGCTTCTTTGGCGGCCATGTCATCCACGCCGATCGAAATGCGATCGAACGTCGCCGGTATTGCGGGGAATGATGCAGGCTTCCTTGACCACCTTCCCGTCATCTGCCGTGGAAGAAGCAACTTCCATCCGCCGTCACCTGCACAGCAGACCCGAACTGAAATTCGAGGAAAGGGAAACCTCCGACCTCGTCGCCAGTTTCCTCGTCCGGCATGGCTTCGAGACGAAACAGGGTATTGCGGACACTGGCGTGATTGGCGTTCTCGATACCGGACGGCCAGGTCCAACCCTCTGTTTTCGTGCCGACATGGACGCCCTGCCAATTCAGGAAGAGACTGGTCTGCGCTACGCGTCAACCGTCCCGGGCAAGATGCACGCGTGCGGCCATGACGGACATACGGCTTCGCTACTGCTGGCCGCCGCGAAGCTTGCTTCGGAAAGCGACCAACTGGGCGGGCGTATCAAACTGCTGTTCCAGCCTGCAGAGGAAGGCGGCACAGGCGCTGCCCGCATGATCGAGGAAGGTGCACTCGCCGAGGTTGACGCCATTTACGGCTTTCACAACCGTCCGGGCTATCGGTCAGGTCGGGTTTTCGCCAAGGCGGGGCCGGCCATGGGCGGCACGTCGGTCTATGATGTCACCATCATCGGCAATGGCGGCCACTCTTCCCGGCCCGACCTGGCAGTAGACCCGATTTTCGTGGGCGCAAGCCTGATCCATTCCATGCAAAGCGTGGTCTCGAGACGCCTCTCTCCCCTGGAATCGGGAGTGGTCAGCGTCACGCAGTTCCATGGCGGCAACGCCCACAACATCATCCCCGGCCGCGCTTCGATGACGATCAACACACGCGATGCCAGTCCTGAAACAGGGGCCATGATCGACCGAGAGCTCAATCGTTTGATCACGAGCATCTGCCACGCGCACGGCGCCGAGGTGGAGTTGACCCGCATCCTGCGCATTCCACCCGTCGTCAACCACGACGCTGAAACCGCGTTCACCGTGGCTGTCGCCGCCGATGTCGTGGGGTCCGACAACGCGGGATATGTCCATCAGCTCCCCACGATGGGAGCCGAAGACTTCGCCTTCTACCTCGAGAAGGTTCCCGGCTGCTTCTTCTTCGTCGGCAATGGCGAAGACAGCGCCTATCTCCACCACCCCCTCTACGATTTCAACGACGACATTCTACCGGTCGCCGCGGGCATGTTCGCAGGAATTGCCCATCGGCGCCTCGGCCTTGGTGCCCGTTCCCGGGATGGATGACTGCACCTTCGTGCAGCGGGTCAGCAAAGCTCCCTTTGCGGGCGCGCCAGCCAATCCAATGGAGGATCTCTCACGTGTCGGTTCTTGAGCCACAAGACTATTTCCGGCTGCGTCTGCCGTCAGACCCGCAGATTTCACCAGATGGGCGCTATATCGCCTATGTGCGCGACAGGCCGGATGTCATTTGTGATGCCTGGTCTTCGGATGTGCAGATCATCGAACGCAAGTCCGGCAAGGCTCGGGATCTGGGTCACGGGTTCCAGCCACGCTGGTCGCCGGAATCGGACTGCCTCGCATTTGTGAATGCCGAGAACGATACGAATGAAATCCGCCTGTGGTCCGCGGCAACGGACAAAATCACGGCAATCGCCAGCCTGCCGTTGACACCCGAAGGCCTGGCCTGGTCTCCCGACGGCCGAACAATCGCTTTTGTCATGCGGGCGCAGCTGGCACAACCGAACCAGGCAAACAGCCAACCGGCACCGGCCTGGCATGCGCTTCGGACGGAACACTGGGCGCGGCCCGGACAATACACGGAAAAGCTGCTGCGGCGGATAGAAGGCGTCGACGCCGAATTGCTGCCCGAGGGGCATCACCAGATCTTCCTGCTCGATGTCGCGACGGCCAGAATCCGGCAGTTGACCTTCGATCCGTTCGAACATGGTGGCCCGCTGGCGTTGATCACAAAACTGAAGCTCGCCGGACATATCTCCTGGTCTCCAGACAGCCGCAGCCTGGTGATGTCGATGCTGCGCGACCCGACGCCACCTGGTCCAGTCGACCCGGTCCATGCCGTGGCGGCGGATGTGTACAGCTTTTCGATTGCAGACGGTGCCGTCACCCGCCTGACCCGTTTCGGCGGAACGATTGCTCATGCTTCTGTCTCACCCGATGGTGAATGGATCGCATTCGTAGGCTCCCGTGGCCCACAGAAGAGCTTCCGCACCAATGTCGTCCATGTCATGAGCCGATCGGGCGACAATCTCCGCGCCTTGAATCATCCCGACGGACTTGAAGTCCATCAGGAACTGCTCTGGCTGCCAGACAGTTCGGGATTGCTCGCCCTCGTCCCGCACGAAGGCACCGGATCCCTGCAGAAGGTCGACCTCGAAGGGCAGTGGACGGTCCTGTCGCGAGAGGTCGGAGGCTCGGCGGCATCCGGATATGTGCTGTGGAGCAAGTTCGTTTCGGTCTCACGCGATGGTGAGATCGCGATATTGCGCGGCAGTTCGACACGGACCGACGAAGTCGCAATCCTGTCCCCTGATGGTGCGCGCTGCCAGGAAGTGACGCGTGAAAGCGACTGGATGTCGGACATAACGGTCGCGCCGATCGAGCCGATGTGGCTGGCAACCAGACAGCCCATGCAGGCCTGGCTTGTACGGCCAGCCGACGCTCCCGCAGGCAAGCCGCTCCCCCTGATCCTGTGGCTTCATGGCGGGCCCTATCTAGGCTGGGGACCACATTTCGCGGTCATACCGCAGCTATGGGCAGCGCGCGGCTATGCGGTGCTCATGATGAATCCTCGCGGGTCGCTCGGCTATGGCGAAACCTTCACCGATCATCTGGAACATGATTTCCCAGGGGCCGACGATCTGATGATCGCCGACGCCGTCGACCTTGTGGTCAAGCGCGGCGGCATCGACCCCGAACGCGTCTATGTCGCGGGGGAATCCGCAGGGGGTGTGCTGACGGCATGGCTCATCGGCCACACTCATCGCTTCGCGGCGGCGGCAGTTGTCTATGGGGTCGTCGACTGGGTCAGCCAGACGCTGCTCCAGGACCGGCCGGACTACTTCGCCTATCGCTGGCGGTCGGGGCCACCCTGGGATGCTGGCAAACAGGAAGTGTATTGGCGCCATTCACCGCTGGCCCTGGTCGGCAATGTCCGGACACCAACAATCGTCCTGTGTGGCGAACGCGACTGGCGTACACCGATCACGCAATCGGAAATGTACTTCACCGCCTTGAAGATGTGCGGCGTCGAAGCGGCGCTGGTCAGCTATCCCGACAACAATCACGGGCTCGAGCGCCATCCCAGCCAATATCTCGATTTCGCAGAGCGCATCGGAGACTGGTTCGAGCGATACGCGCAGGTGTCTCTGGCCAAGTCGGCATGATCGCTAACTCGACCAGAGAGAGAGCAGCCGGAGGAAGCAGCTCTCTCGATGGTGACATTTAACAAGCAGGCCGAGCCGGTCCCGCGGCAATGCAGCGGGATCGGTCCAAACAAGGCCGTAGAAAAGGGGAAGAAGCCATGTCGCTCGATCAGATTAACCCGCAGGAATTCCTGGAGCTGACCTATGCCCGAGCACGGCAGAGCGTGCTGAGCCGCCGAGCGGTACTCGGCGGTTTCGCCGCGCTGGCCGCGGCAATGGTTCTTCCGGACCGTGCAGCATTCGCCGAGGGTCGCGGCGGCACGTTGCGTATTGGTCGCGATCAGGAGCCCGACAGCCTGGATCCACAAAAGACACTCGTCGCCGTCTCGGACCAGACCAACAACTGGATCTACGAGCCGCTGGCACGTCTCGACACCGACGGCAATGTCGTGCCCGGGCTGGCCGAACGGTGGGACGTAACGGACAACAACAAGACCATCGTGTTCCACCTGCGCGACGGTGTGACGTTCCACGACGGCAGCCCTGTCGATGCCGAAGCCTGCGCCTGGACCACGCAACGGATCATGGACCCGGCAACGGCATCGCCCTCAGCCTATCTGCTTGGCCCGTTCGACAAGGCCGAGGTGATCGACCGGTTGACCGTCGCCTACCAGTTCAAGGAACCCTTCGTACCGCTGTGGATCGGCCTCTCGAGCCCCGCGGCCGCGATCCTGCCGCGCAAATCAATCGAAGCGCTTGGCGATCAGTTCGGCCGCAACCCGGTCGGCTGCGGGCCCTTCCGTTTCGCGGGCTGGGCGCCCGATACCGGCATCAAGCTGGTGCGGTTCGACGACTACAAATGCGGCCCGGTGGGGGCACCGGACGAAGTGCAATTCCTGTACTTCCCGGAGGATTCGACCCGGATCGCGGCCCTGGAAACGGGTGAGATCGATGTGCTGGCCACCGGCCAGGCCGTACCCGTCGACGCTGTCCGCCGGCTGCGCCAGAATGGCGAGATACAGCTTCTGTCTCGGGCGAGGCAAGGATTGCGCGCGCTCGTCTTCAACATGAGCAAGCCGCCCTTCGACGACATTCGCGTGCGCCAGGCCGTTAGCCATGCGATCGACCGCGAAAAGGTGCTGGCTTTCGCCCTCGACGGCAACGGGCAGATCGCGCACGGCCCCCTGCCCACGACCATCCCGGGCTACTCAAAGGCAGTCGAAACGCTGGACTATGCCTACGATCAGGCCAAGGCCAAGGCGCTGTTGGCCGAAGCCGGCCAGCAGCCCGGGCTGAAGCTGCGCATGATCACCTCCGATATGCCGCCAGTCCGCAGGACGGCCGAGATCGTACAGACCGAATTGCGCGACATCGGCATCGAGCTCGAGATTCAATCGCTTCCGGTCGCCGAATGGGCCTCGCTGTCAAGCAAGGGCGAGCACCACATCTTCTTCATGGCATACGAATATAACGACGCCGATATCCTCTATGCCGCGCTGCATAGCCAAGGGTCCTATAACCGCAGCTTTCACAAGGATCCAACGCTGGACAAGCTGCTCGAGGGGCAACGAGTGGCGTTCGACCCCGCCGGTCGCCAGGCGCTGCTGGATGATGCACAGGCGCTGATCATGCGCCAGGCTTACTGGGCACCACTGTTCGAACCGCTGAATTTTGCTGCCCTGTCGTCCGCAGTTCAGGACGCAGCCCTGCGTAGCGACGGCGATATTTCCGTCAGCACCGCCTGGATCGAGAGCTGAGGAACGGCCGGTGCTGCCCCTCATCATCAAGCGGATCGGCTACGCTTTGATCATCATTGCAGGCATCGCCTTTGTGGTGTCGGCGATGACCAAGCTGGTGCCGGGCGACCCTGTCGACGTGATGGCAGCGGGTAATCCCGGCATGACCGAGGCCGACAAGGCCCGGCTGCGCAGCCAACTCGGTCTCGACCGGTCGATGATGGATCAATACGTCTCCTACCTTGGCAATGCGTTGCAGGGCGACCTGGGCACCTCACTGCGCCAACGCGTCCCGACTGCGCAGCTGATCCTGGAGCGGCTGCCGGCAACGGCGGAGCTGACACTGTGGTCGATGGTGCTGGCGTTGCTGGTCGCAGTCCCGATCGGCGTGGTGACCGCGCTTCGCCGGGATAGCCCGGTCGATACCGCTGGCACCGTCGTCGCCGTGCTCGGCGTCTCCACTCCCTCCTTCCTGCTTGGTGTCCTGCTGATCCTCCTGTTTTCGGTACAGCTCGGCTGGCTGCCGGCCTCGGGTTACAAGGGATCGGTGATCGCCGCGATACCAAGGGCGATCGTCGAGGGTCGCTTCGACCTCCTGTGGCAGAAGGCACGTTACTTCCTCCTGCCCTCGGTCTCGCTGGCCTTCGGCCTGATGGCGGTGAATGCCCGGCTGATCCGCTCGGCGATGATCGAGACGATCCGCCAGGACTATGTCCAGTTCGCCCGAGCCAAGGGAGTACCACCGCGCACGGTGGTGCTGCGGCATGCCTTGCGCAATGCCATCATCCCGGTCATCACGATGATCGGCCTGCAATTGGGCAACCTGCTGTCCGGCGCCATCGTAGCCGAAACAGTGTTCGCCTGGCCGGGTATCGGCCGGCTGTCGGTGCAGGCCATCACCACCCGTGACTATCCCCTGGTGCAGGCGACCGTGCTGATCACGGCGGTGCTGTTCGTGGCCATGAACCTGATCGTCGACCTTCTCTACCATGTCATAGATCCACGGATGCGTCATGGCTGACAGCACATTGTCTCAAGTTGTGGGGTCTCAAGCCATGGGAACCGGATTGTCGGCCGAGCCTGCACCCGACGTCGCCCGGGGGCGGTTCGTCAAGGCGCTTCGCCGCAGTCCGAAAGGGCTGGCCGGGCTGTTGCTGGTCGGCCTGGTTCTCGCCTGCGCCGCCGCTGCCCCGATCCTCGCTCCGCACGACCCCGCCCAACAGGTCCTGGGGTGGCGCTTCCTGCCGCCGGCCTGGGCGACGGGCGGCAGCTGGGAGCACATCCTGGGTGGCGACAATCTGGGGCGGGATATCTTCAGCCGGATCCTTGTCGGCGCCCGCACCTCGATAGCCGTCGCCGTCGTCGTCGTCACGCTGGCAGCCACGATCGGTTCCCTTCTCGGTGCCGTGGCTGGCTATGCCGGCGGCATCGTCGACAACATCATCATGCGGCTGGCCGACTTCCTGCTCGCCTTTCCTTTCCTGCTTCTCGCCCTGATGATCATGGCGATCCTGGGCCCCGGCTTCTGGACCATGGTGCTGGCGCTGTCGATCGCCCTGTGGGTCAACTACGCCCGCGTGGTGCGAGGCGAGGCATTGCGCATCGAGCAGATGGAGTTCGTGGAAGCGGCGCGGTCGATCGGCGTGCCGGGTTGGCGCATCGTGCTAGGCCATGTCGTCCCCAACGTGATCCCGTCGGTTCTGGTCCTGGCCACGCTCGAAGTGGCATTGGTGATCATCGCCGAAGCAGCCCTCAGCTTCCTCGGCCTCGGCGTACAACCGCCGACCCCTTCCTGGGGCAAGATGATCAGCGAAGGCCGCGACTTCCTCTACGACGCACCGTGGATGGTGCTGGGCCCTGGCCTGGTGATCCTGATGACTTCGGTGGGCATCAACCTGTTCGGCGACTTCCTGCGCGACTTCATCGATCCAAGGACAGAACGATGAGCGCACCTCTACTTCAAATCCAGGACCTGCGCGTGGAGTATGCGTCGCCGAGAGGTCCGGTTCAGGCGGTTGCCGGCGTATCGCTGACGCTCGAACGCAACCGCATCCTGGGCCTGGTCGGCGAAAGCGGCTGCGGCAAGTCGACGGTCGGGCAGGCGCTGATGGGCCTGATCCAGTCGCCAGGACGCATCGCCGGCGGTGACATCCGCTTCGAGGACAAGAGCCTGATCGGCCTGCCCGAGCGCGAGATGCGAAAACTGCGTGGCGACCGGCTGTCGATGATCTTCCAGGATCCGACCGCGACCCTCAATCCCGTTCTCACCATCGGCGACCAGATCGCCGAGCTGTTCCGGTGGCACCGGCCGCAGATGCGGCGGCGCGAGGTGCAAGCCCGCGTCACGGCGCTTCTCGAACGTGTCGGCATCGTCGATGCGGACAGGCGATGCCGGGCCTATCCGCACGAATTGTCGGGCGGCATGCGCCAGCGTGTGGTCATCGCCTGTGCTCTCGCTCTGGAACCGGCCCTCATCGTTGCCGACGAACCAACGACCGCGCTGGATGTCACGGTCCAGGCCCAGATCCTCGACCTCCTCCGCGGTCTGCAGTCCGAGCACGGCACCGCAGTGATCCTCGTCAGCCATGATCTCGGCGTCATCGCCGAAACCTGTGACGACGTCGCAGTGATGTATGCGGGGCGGGTGGTCGAGAGCGGGCCGGCCGATGAGGTACTGGCGCGGCCACGGCATCCCTATACCGCAGGTCTGATCGCATCGCGCCCGTCTATCATGGCTCCAGACCAGGTGGTCAGGCCGATCCCGGGTACGGTGCCCGATCTGGCGCGTCCGCCGGCTGGCTGCGCGTTCCATCCGCGCTGCCGCCATGCCGTCGCTACCTGCCGCGACGCCATTCCCACCTTGTCCGCAATCCGGGAGGAGCCGCGCCATGCTGTCGCCTGTCCCCTCGCTGCCTGATCAGGCCCGAACCGCCACGGCCACCGATCTTCTCTCGATCGAAGGCCTAGAGAAGCATTATGCCCTGCCCGGACGCTGGTTCGGCCAGGCTGGGGTGATGCGTGCGGTCGATAATGTCAGCTTCGCCATCAAGCCCCAGGAAACCTTCGGCCTTGTCGGCGAAAGCGGCAGCGGCAAATCCACGATCGGTCGTATGATCGCAAGGCTGATCCGCCCGACTGCCGGCCGCATCCGTTTCGACGGCAAGGACTGGCTCGCTTTGTCCGGCGACGAGTTTCGGCGCGCCCGGAAGCGGGTGCAGATGGTGTTTCAGAGCCCTTATGCGTCGCTGGATCCGCGCTGGCGTATCGCCGACATCGTCGCCGAACCGCTGCGCACGCATCTCAACCTGCCAGCGGCAGAGCTGCGCGACCGGGTGGCAGGTCTGCTGCAGGCTGTCGGACTGGATCCAGCCGTAGCTGACCGCCATCCGCATCAATTTTCGGGTGGTCAGCGCCAGCGCGTCGGCATTGCCCGCGCCATCGCGCTGGAACCCGACCTGCTGGTGGCGGATGAGCCTGTGTCTGCGCTCGATGTCTCGGTACAGGCCCAGATCCTGGCGCTGCTGCAGGACATCAAGGCGCGCCGCCGACTGTCGATGCTGTTCATCTCGCACGACCTTTCGGTCGTCGCCTATCTGTGCGACCGCGTCGGTGTTCTCTATCGCGGACGTCTGGTGGAAGTCGCGACGACCCGTGACCTGTTCAATGCGCCAGGGCATCCCTACACCCGCGCGCTCCTGGCCGCGATCCCCGGATCGGGGCAGCGTCGCGAAGCTCCAATACCGGCCGGAGGCACCGTTTCGGAGGGTGGCTGCGCCTATGCCGGCCGATGCCCTCATGCCCGGGATCCATGCCGCACAGTCGTGCCGGCACTACGGCCATCTGCGTCCAACGCACTGATTGCCTGCCATCGAGCGGGAGAAATCTGAAAAGCAGCGCGCCGCGCAGCTTTTTCAGGGAGGGGACAGCGCTGGGAACGCTGTCCTCGCGAACAAGCACGCCCATTTTTCTGAACTTTTCATTGGAGGAGACAATGAACATCAAGAGCCTTTTGCTCGGCTCAGCTGCAGCTCTGCTCGCAGTTTCCGGCGCACGTGCCGCTGACGCGGTCGTCGTCGCCGAGCCGGAACCCGCTGAATACGTCAAGATCTGCGACGTCTACGGCGCCGGCTACTTCTACATCCCGGGCACGGAGACCTGCCTGCGGGTCGGCGGCTATATTCGCTACGATATCGGTATGGGTGACGTCGGTTCGTACAACGGCGCTCGCGCCAACGACCGTCTCGACAACAAGGAGCAAGGTACCTGGTGGAAACTTGCCCGTTTCGCGATCCGGACCTGGACCGGCCAGGAGACCGAACTCGGTACCCTGAAGACCTACACCTCGACCCGCTTCGACTTCGGCAACCCCCAGGACTACGGTTCGAACTCGACAAGCAACGGCTACGCGCTGACCTTCGCATGGGTCCAGCTCGGTGGCCTGCGGGTCGGCAAGGGTGAAACGGCTTTCGCCAGCTTCATCGACTATGCGGGCAACGTCATCAACGATACGCTGGTTCCTTACAGCGCCCTCGATACCAACCTGATCAGCTACACTTTCGATGCCGGCAACGGTTTCTCGGCGGTCGTCTCGCTGGAACAGGGGGCAGGCAAGTTTTCGAAATGGAAACGCGCCGGCGACACCTGGACCAGCGCCGACAACACCATCGACAGCTATGTGCCGCATATCGTCGGCGGTGTGAAATATGCACAGGGCTGGGGCGGCATTACTGGCGTCGTTGCCTACAACAGCAATTTCGAAGAGTGGGCCGGCAAGGTTCGCCTGGACGTGAAGGCGACCGACCAGATCGACCTGTTCATCATGGCCGGCTACGGCACGAATGACCATATCGACCGCAATTTCTACAAGCTGTGGGGCGGCAATTGGGCCGTCTGGGGTGGCGGCACTTACAAGTTCAACGAGAAGACCTCGTTCAACGCCCAGCTTTCCTATGATGACGCCAAGAACCTTGGCGTCGCGGTCAACGTTGCTCACCAACTGGTTCAGGGCTTCACCGTTACTGCCGAAGTCGACTATGTCAACGAAGGCAATTTCGGTACCGCCGACTATACCGGCAGTTGGACCAACGCCAACAAGAAGAACAACCTGGGCGGCCTGCTCCGCTTCCAGCGCGATTTCTAGCACTGTCGCAAACTTCCAGAACCCGTCGAGACATGGCGGGTTCTGCTTTTCGGGCAGGCCGGAAATACCGGTCGCAATCAGACAGATTGCCGGTAATTCTATCCCTGTACCGGCCAAAGAACTCCCTCTACACTGCTGGAAAGGCAGGCAGGTTCGAAGCGGGGGCTCGATGAGCAAGGGGGACGACGCGCGTCAATTCCTGGCTGAACAGCCAATCCCGCCGCTCGATAAACAGAAAATCGCCGACGACAAACCACACTATCTCGGTCATCGCGAAAGGCTGCGCGAGCGATTTGCCAGTGCTGGGCACAGCGCCCTGCCTGACTACGAGTTGCTGGAACTTCTGCTCTTCCGCCTGATCCCACGTGCCGACACCAAGCCAGTGGCGAAAGCATTGCTTGCCCGTTTCGGGACACTGGCCGAAGTCCTGGGCGCACCGACGACGCTGCTTCAAGAGGTCAAGGGCATAGGCCCGACTGTTGCACTCGATCTCAAGGTGATTGCCGCAGTCACACATCGCATGCTGCGCAGCGAACTCACCGGCCGCGCATCGTTGTCGTCCTGGCAGCAGTTGCTGGATTATTGCCGCGCGGCCATGGCGTTCGAAAGCCGTGAACAGTTCCGTATCCTCTTCCTCGACAAGAAGAACATGCTGATCGCCGACGAAGTGCAGCAAACCGGAACGGTCGACCACACGCCTGTCTACCCACGCGAAGTCATGAAACGAGCGCTGGAACTTTCAGCAACGGCAATCATCCTCGTCCACAATCATCCCACTCGATGCTTTTCGATCACGCACAGTCACGCATAAACCCGTTAAAATATTGACTTTTTCGGCTTGTCGTAAAATCGGATACCATGACATAGTGGGGGCTGTTTAAAGGGGATCGGAGCCCTTTTTGACCCCAGTTGCCGACACCATCAACCCGTCTGGCGACCCCACTAAAAAGCCGATGGAGAACCCCAGTGCCGACCCTTACAGATGGAGAAATACGCCGCGCCCTGAAGCACGTCGAACAGACCAAAAAGCAGTTAAGCCTCGTTGACGGTGAAGGACACGGCACCGGCCGCCTCGTCCTTGTCATGAAGTCCATGCCTAGCCGAGTTACCGCGGACTGGATGGCGCAGCAGTGGCGCGATCAGAAGCGGATCAAGAAGAAGCTCGGCTCATACCCGGCAATGACGCTCAAGCAGGCGCGGGAAGTGTACGATCGTGATTTCGCGGGCATGATCCAGAAGGGCCGCAGCATCAAAATCGCCGGAGACACCCGCCCCGGCACGGTCGCCGACCTATTCGAAGCCTACGTCGCCGCTCTCAAGGAGGCCAGAAAGCCATCTTGGAAGGAAGCCGAAAAGGGCCTCAACAAAATCGCCGACACGCTCGGGCGCAACCGCCCGGCGCGCGACATCGAACCGGACGAGATCACGGCGATCATTCGCCCAATCTATGAGCGCGGAAAGCGGTCAATGGCAGACCATGTACGATCCTACATTCGATCCGCATATAGCTGGGGCCTCAAGTCCGAGCATGACTACCGCTCGACCTCGGCACGCCGCTTTCACCTCGTTTACAATCCAGCGGCGGGCATCCCGACAGAGCCAAAGAATGTCGGCACACGCTGGCTGGACGAAGACGAGTTCCTCCGGCTGTATCACTGGCTGGAATGCCCTGATACGCCGGTCCATCCGCCCTATGCCCGCGCCGTCAGGATACTTCTGTTGACCGGCCAGCGCGTTGAGGAGATCGCACGCCTGCATGTCGATCAGTGGGACGCCAAGGAGCGCATCATCGACTGGTCAAAGACCAAGAACGGTAAGCCACACGCCATTCCCGTGCCCAAGATCGCGGCGGAACTTCTCGAAGAGATAAAGCCCAACGAACATGGCTGGTTCTTCCCATCAGCCCAAGACCCATCAAAGCCCGTTAGCCACGGCACGCTCTACTCCTTCATGTGGCGTCAGCGCGAACGTGAAGTCATCCCCGTGGTGACGAACCGCGACCTTCGGCGCACATGGAAGACGCTTGCCGGCAAGGCTGGGCTGTCGAAGGAAATCCGCGACAGGATTCAAAACCACACCCTGCAGGACGTCAGTTCGAAACATTACGACCGCTGGAACTATATGGCCGAAAAGCGCGCGGGCATGGCGAAGTGGGACAAGTTCGTCCGCGCCATGCTGGCGAGAAAGCGCCTGAAGGCGGCCGCGTGCCTCGGCCCGATCTATTTGTCGCGTCCGAGTTGATCGGCCGCGGCGAACGATATCGACCGAGTCTTCACAGTCCGCCTGCCATCATCGGCAAGGCATGCGTTGGGATCTGGTAGTCGGTCCGAAAAGCGACAGCGCCGCTCACACTGAGAATTGCGCAAACCCGTTTTCTAACATGGACTGACCAATGCCGGCCGTTTGCGCTTCAATCTCATGCAAGATCGCCATATGGGAAATCGCCTTCATAAATTCCGTGGCATCCCAAAGCTTTGCGCCCTCAAGAACCTGTGAGGTCTTGTCCGTCCGATGCGCGTAAAAGTTTCGCGTGGCAACCAGTTGCGAAATAGCCGCTTTCTGTTTCAGATCAGGGCGAAGAACCCTGATCTCCGCCGCGAAAAGTTCCCAGTAGTATTTTAACCGTTGGCGAAGCCCCGGCTCGTGCGCATGAACCAATACGCCGCCAACACGATCAACGACATCGTCGGAAATGCCCGCTGTCCGGAGAGTATCCAAGATAGGTTCTGCGACAATTGGGCTTGCTGACAACGGCGCTGTCCGACGATGAGCAGCCTCGATCGCTTGAACAAAAAGCTGGAATCGTAGCGCCGGCTCCAAACCCCGTTGCTCTAAACCCTGGAAATGCAGACTGACTGCATCTGCCAATCCATCTGCCCGAACCAGCCAACGATCGAGAAGCGCCGCTAGCTCAACAGGATCGTTAAAACTAACGATCCTGTTGGCCGGCTTTTCAGAAAGCTGCGTCGCTCGGAGACCGTGGATGCCGACGTCATGGGGGCGACCATCTTCGGTTAACCGAAGGTACGCCTCGTTGATACCTAACATCCGCCCCATGAGCAGCGAGAAGAACTGCCTCACCCGGTTCATCTTTTTCAGCGCCGTGTCCAAATCGACAGGCGCCTCGAAGCGCAATTTGGCAGGATACCTAAAGGCAAGCGATGGGCCTCCAACGAGGTCACCGTTGGCCTTCATGTCTTGGCCAAGCTCTAATGTGAGCTTGGCTTCAGAACAATCGAGTTCGATCGGCTTGGGAGGATTGAAAGTCCAGTTCAATGCAATCCGACTGTCCGGCAATAGCATGATCGAGTGTTGCAAGCCTGTAACGTGGTGAATCTTCGCGACATCCTCGACATACACGCACCAGCAATCAGAACGAACATCATCCAGTGTCGGAAACAGAGCCTCTTCCAACGCGAGGGACACGCTGAACATGCTCACCCCGCCAACACCGATCCTAGTTTTCGAGCTTATTCGACTGAGATTTAACAGAGAAAAATAGCTGCTATTGGTTCGAAAATGAATCAAATCCAACTTCTCTGGAATGACATCCTGAAAACTTCCTTCCGGATCGGACACCTCAAGACGAAGGCGATTGTTGACCAGCCGGAGCGCCGCACCGAAACGCTGTTCATTAAAAAAAACATGACCGCGATGTTCTTCAAAAGACACTTCAATAATCTCTTTTGCTTATAAAATTGAAATCAGCTTCGCTCTGTCATTTTATGCCTCAAAGCGAACACTTCTGGAAAGAGGGCCAGCGCAATACGCCCCGCCCAACTCTGGGGATCATCCTGTTCTGCCTTGAGCGCAACCGCCAGCTTGCCCTGCACGCTCTTTGTTTCCGAAATGTCTTTCCTGCCCGCAAGCTCCCCAAATCGACGGATGAGGCGCGCAAAGCGATGCCGTCGCTCTACGTTGAGAAATGTGTTCAACACCTCCACAAGGTTCTTCTGACGAGACCCTACCGGGTGGCCATCAAGCAGGGAGAGCAAGCAATTGATCAGGGAGTCGATATCGGCCTCTTCGAGAGCGCGGTCGTCGATACCGATGAGCGATAGCTTATCAGTCAGTTCCGCAAGAAGCGTCCCTCGTTCCGGCCGCGGAGTACCATGCTCACCAGTTGCCCCGCGCCAACGAGCCAGGAAGTCCTCGTGCCAATGAAGCTCAGGCGCCACAGCAAAAGCGCGGCCGCTCGAAAGCCAACTCAGTCCATGAAGGCCAACGAGCTTGGATTGCCACGAATTCTCCCGGACCCAGAAAGCGCGAAGAATGACCTCGTTCCGTTGCCGTGAGAGTTGAACGGTCTCGTTATCCATCGAGAACAGGTTTTTATTGTGCGAATAAAAGATGTCTTCGAATGAACTGAGAAGCCGCCCGTTTGTCGCCGGAGGCTCAAAATTCCAAGTTAACCACAGGAGCCGATACGCCTCGCTGCCATAGAAATCTTCTCGCTGGATGATTATCGGGATCTGCGTCGTTGCGAGCTGAACTTCGACGACAACTGGCGCTTCATCGTAGACTGCGCGCACATCCGGGCGCCGACGCCCTCCTTCGGTTATGAGATAGGCATCGACGACCACGCTTTCCGGCTTGGTCCGGCGATCGGCCGTGAGGAGTTCGCCAACGATGTTTTTGATCTTCGCATGCAATGGACTCTCTTGAGAGCCATCAAATTGCCGCGCACTGACCACGTCCACACCGGATGGCGTCCCTGTCCACCACAAGCAGTCTTCAGGAGCACCCGGATGATGCTTCCAATAAGGCTGCCCGGTTCGGCCTTCGCGTGGAGCGTAGACCGCATGCCCGCATAAGCCGCAAACGTAACGCGGTCGACGATCCAGTCGCGCTCTAGTCGCAAGTCGCCTGACAACGTGGTATTCGTCTTTGGACATCCCCATCAAGGCATCGCTTGAAATCGTAAGCATCGTCTCCAGGTCGATGGCTCGTTTAAGTGTCCTCTTGAATTGCTTCCCTGCCATCGCGACAAACCATCCCCATCGACCGCGTTCTAATTCACTGCATCCCGGTGCTTGCGGTGCTTCTCGCGGCGTCCGAACAGCTCCGGGGCTGATCGGCCCTACACATCAAAATGCCGCCGCCTAAGGAACGCGCCACCGGCTACTGGGACGCCCCGTAAACCGTCGGACGGCTATCAATGATATCCTTATCGGCCCCAACCATCGTTGGCCGAATCCAAAGCAGCCTGCTTTCTGCCAGCGCCTTCCCAAACCGTTGATTCCGCCAGTGTCCCCGGCGCCAATGGCCAACGGCCGTCCCGCCGAGCATCTTTCCCCTGTCGAATGACGTTCGGTAGCCGCAGAAATTGATCCAGCGACAGCCATCCTGGCGTGCTCGCGCTTCGGCCATTTTACGGGCCTTGCCTTTGGCCCGCCTCACCCTCTCATGGACTCGCGGATCGCTTAATCGTTTCTCCTGATCGCGCTCGGGATAATTCAAATAGCAGACAAGATTGAACACCAGTCGCGTAACCTCCTCCAGAACCGTTGGGTCGGAAATCACGTTGCGAAGATCATCAGGATGCCCGTCCTCTTCTCGAAAGGTATCCATTGGAATCGCCGATCGGCGACCGCGTTCGATGCTATCTGCAACCGTATTACGGTGCGAAACAAAATCGTAGTACGCACGGAGCGTTGGCTGGCCCAACAAATCGGTCAATGAAAGCGATGTCGGAGCATTGTCACGCCGACGGAACGTGAAATCCACGCCGAACGTCAAGTATGAGCGCCACTCGCCAGAACCGCGGATATCCACCTTGGCTGCGATTTCATCCATCACCGCATCGGGATCTAGCAGGTATCGGTCGTAAAGCTGTTGGGCAGCCGCGTTTTCAGCCAGTAGCTCCGCAATGTAGCTGTCAAAGCTTGCAAAACTTTCGGTGCCACTCTTGCGCAGACTCTCCAGAACGCCTGGGTTTCGCTCAAGCGCCGACCATTGCTTTCTCCGCTTCGCGATCAGTTCGTTCGGAGGCAGAGGCCTCAGCCGGAGAGAGTCAACCAGGCAAATTTCGGCAGTGATATAAAATCCATCAACGACCCAGTCGCTGTTGTAGTCGGGCAGGAAATGTCCCGGCGTAAGAGCGACATAGAAGGTATTATACGGCATCCGCAGGTTCTGAACCTGCAACTCTTTCACGTCCGTATCGGCCAGCATTGCCAACAAGTCGGGCGCAAACTCGAATATTTGTTGACCATCGTGGCGCCAATTTTTGAGCACGGAGCGCCAATTCTCCTCGCGCAAGATAACCTCCCAGGCGGTTCTTTCCGGCACGCCTTGAGGGAAATCGGCAAGAAAGGCGTCTTCGTGAGGCGCCACCACCTGTCGGTAATAGTTTTCCCGCTCTGCGTCGGTACCGTCCGGCCTATTGCTATCGGCTGCCCAATAAGCATCGAGCCGAGGCTGTAAACTGCGCAATTCGGTCTCATGACGCCAGGCGTGCAACTGAGAAAGCCTCACGGCTGGATTATTCACAAGCACCCCCAAGAAATACATATAGCTCAATACAACTTCGCTGTCAGACTCAGCGTGAAACGCTCATGTTAAAATGAAAACTACAAGATACATCGCCTAAACTCTGCAAGAAAAGCGATCATAGGCAGTAACACGAACAGTTCTAATATCCGCTTCGTATCGATATATTTCACGCAGGAGGTAGGATACTTCGGCATCCTTCTCAGCGTCGGCAACGTCGAAATACCAAGACCGCGGCTTTCCCCTCCCATCGCCGCTCCAACGATACCCCCGTGCCTTCAAGAGATCTTTGAACTCGAATGGCGAGTTCTCAGCCCAGATTCGCCAAGTTGGTTGACGTGCATGATCAAGCAGCCTTGTAAGGGCTGGGATGTGCGCCCTCGGCAGTTCTCGCGCGAGGATCTCAATAGCGGCCAAGCAGTCATTCGCGGCGCGATGCCGATCGTAAAAGAAACCCAGAGCCATCGCGAGATAGGAGAGCTTGGTGCCTTCGAACCCTTCCGCCGCCCAGTCGATCTCCGACATAGAACAAGCCCATGGCTTGGTCGAAAACACCGAACTGAAGCGTTCCAGAAAGCGTCGATCAAACGCGGCATTGTGAGCGATCACCACAGCAGCCGGCGCAGCAAAAGCGGCAACCTCTTCCGGATCGATCGATTTGCCGGAAACCATTGCGCCCGAAATACCGGTCAACGCAGTGATTTCAGGCGATATCGGCTTCGTCGGCTCACGGAGACGGTCAAAGGGTTCCTGGACCTCCACAACAGTCCCATCCAACGCATATCGAAAAGGCACCATCGCCAGCTCGATAATCTCATCCAGATCGGGATCGAGGCCTGTCGTCTCGACATCGACCATCAAGCCTAAGCGCGTCTCGGCAGCGTCATATCCTTCTACCGACCCTCGCGGGCGAAGGCGCCGTAGTATCCGGTAGTCTGAACTGACCTCTAGCGCCGCTGCTAACTCCTCCAGATTTGAGGCATCGATCATCAGTCGAATACGCCCCCTGCACCGATATTCTGGACAGGTGCCACACCGATCCGAACATGTGCCACCCGTCCCTGTTCGTGGAACCACAAATCACGGATTTTTGCGTCGTCGCTCGCCGGGAGTGGAACAGCATCGCGGACCTTGAACGTCGTTGGAAGATTGACGGAGGTTCCAAAGACCAAGGCATGCTGCTTTGGCAGCGACGGAAGGCGCTTCAAGACGGCGTCTGAAATGAACGGCGTCATCTGCCGAATATGGGAGAGATCGTCGGGGTTCTGTATTCGGTGAATCACAAAATTCGAGCATTGCGAAAGCACTGTTTTCGACAGCTCACTTGGTCGCTGCGATGCAACTAGGAGGAAAAGGCCATACTTTCGACCTTCCTTCGCGATGCGCTCAAAGACACGACTCGCGTCAATTGCATAGCGCGACGGCGTTGACGCAATGTAGCGATGAGCCTCTTCCAAGAGAAGGTGGACCGGAAAGCGATTGCGTGGTTCGGCTTGCCTTAGAACGCGAAACACCATCCGCGCGATAACTGCCGAAACAAGTTCGACTACCTCATCATCAACGGAATTCATGTCGATGATGATGATTTGGTTTTTCTTGATCAACTCGCTTTGGGTTCTCCATAACCCCAATATACCTTCCAGAAATGTGCTGTGAGAAAGCCCTTGGCTAACTGGAGGAATTTCATGCCGAAGGAAGGCATATTCTGCCCGCTCTTTCAGCGACTTGAACCGCGTCAGCATTTGGGAGCAGTAGTCGCGTATCTGCCTATTTCCGTGCGCCTCTTCATAAAGAATGGCAAAATCTAGGCACTCTTCAAGGTCATCAAAGGTAAATGGCGTTCCCTCGTAGGATGGCAGATCTACATCTTCTTGAATGAAAGTCTTAACCTCATCGAGAAAGGCCTTCTGCGTCCCCGGCGGGTCAAAATTTCCGAACTTCTCATTACAGCGGTGCTTCGCCAGCATGCCGCGATTGAGAGTTGCGGTCCCGTATTTTTCGAGAAGAGCTGACACGCGCTGTATCTTGGAGACTGGGGAATCACCATCTGCGCCTCTGAAGCACTCCACAACGCACGTCGCTACAAAGTGCTGCCTTATAGCTAAACGTTTTGCATCGTTTCCAACCAACAGGCTTGTAAGACCCAAAGCTGTTCTTAAAACGGGGAGTTGCGTCCTTTCACTGGCCTGCAACAAAAGCTCCCATTCCGACTGGTCAAGGAACCAATGCGGTAAACGAAAACGGCCTTCGGCGGCGGTTCCATCGAGAACGACATGAGAAACACCGATCCCGTTGACGTTCGCCAAAGGTGTCAGTGCCTGGGAATACTCCCCGTTGACGTCGAACACCACGAACGTTGCGCCTCGGGCATAATGCTCGTCGGGTTTATCGAACAGCGACTGCAGCACGGACGCAACCGTGCACGACTTCCCGCTGCCCGTATTTCCAAGGACGGCAGTGTGTCCTCCAAAAAAGTCATCAATCCGAACTTTAACATCGTAACCATCGAAAATGACCGATCGGCCGATCGTCAAGGCGCGGAATCGAGTGGCCTCCGGGGGAATAGCCGGCAGCTCGCCCCTCTTGGGTGCAGGTTCGCTCGGGACATCCGTTTCGAATACCCGATCAAGCTCGGCGTCCAAGGCATAGAGCGCATCGGCGTAAAGCGACGGGAATATGGACACACCGAACCGAAATTTCTCTCCCTGTTTTTGAGGAAGCATCCCGACCGGAACGACGTCCAGAAACTTCGCCGATGAGGCCTTGTCCATCTCGCCATTGCGTCGATCTGAACTGCCGACATCCCGCTCGCGTAGCCCGACGACCTCTGCAACGACGTATTCCGTCTGCACCGGGATCATCAAAAATGAACCGAGCCGAGCCACATAGTGCACATCATCAAAGCCGACGACCGTGAAATTGTCGGTGCCTGCATGCATCTCGACGACAAATTTGTCGGCTGCAACGGAGACCACCTTGCCGATTGCACGTTTGCGATCGTCGCGGCTCATTCTTCCTCCCCCGCTTTCTTTGGAGAGGGCACTATGGCCTCCAGCACTTTGCGCACCGCGTCGTCAATGCGCTCACTCGGTCGCTGCGGCAGGAACTGCTCGATAATGGTATCGAAGTAGTGCGCCTTGCGCCCCGCTTCGGGGCCCTCGCCGCCAATGATCCAAATCCGGGGATCGTTCAGGGCCTTGAGCTTGGCGATGTCTCCTTCGAGATTCGGATCGGCGAAGATCACCAACCTGAACGTCGGAATGGTCAGTGCCTGATAGATTATGTTGTTGATGTGCTCGTCGCCGAACGCATAGCCCATCGTGAACAGCACGCTCTGTTCACGGACGACGCGTGACTGGAATTCCCGGAAGAGGTCAGCGTATGGCGACCCGAGACTGGCATTCTGCTTCGCCGGCGTCGGGTAGATCATCACCTTACCGGGCTCCTTCGAAGCCGCGGCTTCCCTGATCGGGAAGAGGCCATGATCATCCTCAGTCCAACTGATCGATCCATGGATCTTGCAGAGATAGACGAACCCGTCGACCGCCGACCATTTGCGGCTGGTCAGATCGAGTTGCTCCGCAAGCGCATACCGAAATGTCGCTGGATTGAATCTACGCTCGACGACGCCCGAAAAGCCATTTGCATATGGCAGGCCAAGCCTGTCCATCGCCGTCTCGTTGAAAAGATCGTAGTTGGTCGTGAACACCCAGGGTCGCGGCAGCGAGCGATCACGCAGAACGAGCTTCCGGTAGAAGGTTTCATAGAGGTTCAGAACACCGCGATCGCCGGCGGCAAAAGCCCCGTTGGTGCATTTTTCCCAGAGGAAGGCTTGAACCTTCTTGATGATCGAGTCGACAACGACCAACTGCTTTTCTGACGATCCAAGAGCGCTTCGCCCCAGCGAAAAGCGTAGGCTGTGAAGCAACTCCATCAAGCGTTCGAGATTGCGAGCGTACTCCTGGACGCTGATATCGATCCCGAGCTGTTCCACTAGCACTTTGCGCTCCGCGATCGTGGGGAGTCCTACAACATCCTGTTCGTGTACTTTTGTGAATTCCGCGGCGAGGGGCGCCATCGTCGGAATGCCGACCTCGGAATTGCTCACGCGAAGAGACGAGCACCCCGCCCCGAGCAGGAACGCCACATTTTTTGCATTCAATGATTCAGCCAATGACTTACGGACGAGGTCAGCCCCCTCGACCCAATCGTATTCACGCCGATCGGTTTGCGAACCCCGAATGAATTGAAAAGTCTGCTTGGGTTCTTCTGCCGCTTCTGGATTGCTCAATTCCATCTACCCCTGCATCTCATTTATGTACCCCACCCAGTCTCTTCTTGGGCATCGGCAGCGAGCCCATCATGACCGCGCACAGTACCTTCCGACAGCCTGCGCAAGACTTCCGAGTAAATCGTGGAGCCCATCTCTCCCCGTGAGTACTCGGTCGACCAAGCTATGACCGCTTCTGTCGGCACGACGAGTTGGGTCTGCCCGGTCGGCTCAAAGCAGTTCTTGCCAGACTTCATGTATAAATCGCCAGAATTCCCGGCGTTGATCCGGCCGCAATTCGCTCGCCGAAGACAGAGTGTCGTCACCTCGTAACAGAGTATGCCTCCGTGTGAACGCCGAACCATAGCGACGGGTCCCTCCGAGTCATTCGGTAATACTTCTCGGCCCGGTAGGCATAAGGTGAAAGCTTTGTGCTATACAACAATACGACATACTCTGTTCTCTTAGCCCCCACTATTTTCCGATCATTGGTCGATCAAGGGAACGCCGAGCATGACTGCGTTGACAAGCGACTATTCTCACGAACTCTCGACTTCGAATTTTTCAAGCAACGCTGTGGCCAGACCAAACCCTTCGAAATAGAGACCTATCTCATCCAACGGATTATCGTCCGAGCCTGATTGCGAGCCCCAGTTCAAGGTGCTGACAACCACGTGGTCCTGATCCCAAGCTAGAAACTTGGCATGCAGTTGCGGCTCTGGCACACCGGTGAGCTCGACAATGCCATGCAAACGCTCTCGATGCTTTGACACATGTCCGCGTTTTACAGGCCCAGATCGTCGAGAGTAGTAAATACAAACATCATCAAGCCGGCGGCCGGCAATCTCTGCCGGATCGAACAGCGCAGGCACCATGTTCGCACCGACTCGATTTGTGCAACACACGAAGCGCTCTTGCGCTTCATGCGCCGCAACTCTGAGAAGGCGCTCATGGTCGGCCGCATACAAAATTGTTAATCGAGCCGTCGAGGGTCGCTTGTCGGCGGGCGCTGATAGTCTAGTCCTTTGGCGCCTCAACTCGGAAGCAATGAACTGAAGCGTCTCAACGGAGCGACTGGCCTCCGAGAGTTTGGCGACAATCTCGCGCAGCAAATCCAAGCCAATTGCGACAGCTTGAGCTTCCCTGAGTTCCGCTGACACTTCGACAGCCGAAAACGGTGAAGATAGCCAGTTGCAGGAACCCATAACCAAAACGACGCCGTCCTGGCCGTCGTCTGCCGCCAGGAACTTAGCGTGACTGCCGACGGGATCCCTGTGAACCAGAAGATAGCCTCTTGTCTGTCGAACCGCCGAGAGCCGTAGATATAGCTCCTGCATAGCTGCCGCATGCTTAGCCCGGTCGAGCGATGTACCGAAGAACAAGTGACATTTCACACCGCGCCTGCAGGCATCCTCGAGAGCGCGCCAGATGCGCTCCCTGTTTTCTTTCCCTCTATCGTCAGACTGCGACGCAACAAACGTAGAAAGAACGAACACGTTCGACTTCGCAGCACTGACAATTTCTTCGAAACGCTGCAAATGCTGTTCAGAGCCAACGATGAGATTATCAGCATTAAAAGATGTTTCGATCGAGAGAGGCTCTGCTGTATTCGGCGCAACAGTGGTTGGCAGAATACCGGTTTTAATCGTCGCCTTTAACGCGGCTACGAGTTGGTCGCTGGCACCTTGGGGCAGGATGCCGTCTTTGACGTCATCTAAGTTCAGCACCACGAACTTGCGTTCCAAGAAAGAGCTATTCGCTCGAACGCCCCTCAGCCATTCACCTGGTCGAAGCGTGCCGGCCAAGAACTGGCTGACACGCTGCATCATCGAGTGGTCTGTTTCGGGAGCTTCGCTCACCGGAAAGGTGACGATTGCCCCGCTGTCCGGCAGTTTTGACACCGGGATCGTATCCACATCCCTTGTTCTAAAAACGGATTGCCCAACCTTCTCGTAAACGACGCTTATCCCTATTTCTCGGTCTGATGTCCTCTCAGGCAACGCCCGTCCTGCACGAATGAACCCCTTTCCAATATTGCTTGTGGCGAGCACAGGTTGCGGCGAGAGCCGAACCTCTACCAGGCCGAATTGCATCAGACGAGCGACCGTCGAACTGACGACCTGCCTCGGAACACGTAGACTTCCAGCGACGCTGTCAATCGTTCCCGGTGTTCGATCGAGCGACAACAGCACCATTTCCTCTATCGGGCTCCACCCCCAAGTCCGTTGAACGATACCAGGTGCGCGATAATGCCATGCCGGGATGTAGATGTTGTTCACTTGGGCAAATTCCCGTCTTCATCGACATTGACGATGGTGACGCCCATCCCAACATTTGGGTAATCCACTTTCGAAAGCTTCTCGATTTCGTCGAGTATTCTCCTCAAAAAGCTAAAGTCATTCTTCAGTCCGTCGGGATCGATGCCGTCTACGGTATTACGAATGAATTGGCGGCTGCCTACCAACACCAACTTATGCTTCGCTCGGCTCAGAAGCACATTTAGTCTCTGGGGGTTTTTGATGAACCCCAACGCGCGAGAACCAACCAGAACATTATTGCGAACAAGGCTTGCCGCAATCACGTCGGCCTCGCTCCCTTGGAAACTGTCACTTGTGAAGATGAACTTGCCGTCGCCCCGTGGACTGGCGAAACCAAAAAGCGTTTTGTCGACGGTGTCTATTTGAGGCTTGAGCAGCCGCTCCAGGTGGCTCACCTGCCCGGAATATGGAGAAAGCACAGCCAAAGTTGGTCGCTTCTCCCCAGCTTTCAGGATCGGCCGCAGCTTTTTCAGAGCACCCAGCAACGCTGTAGCTTCAGATTCATTGCGAAAGGACCGCTTCACCGACTGCTCGAACGCGCGTCGTTTGACGACGCTCAAAGACGGCATGTCGAGAATTACGATCGGCGAGTTTGGTAAACCGTCGAGCGCCTCCACAACGGTTTCACGCCGCTTCACGCGTTCCGATGAAACGAGCGTTCCACTATAGAATGTATTGGAAACCAGATCGCTGATTGCCGGATGCATGCGGCTTTGTTCGCGCAGCATATTCGAAATCGAACTTGGGCGGTTCGTATCGCTCGCTCTCAGGGCCTCCCGTTCGGCGATGGATTTGAACGGCTCTTCAAACCTGGAACATATGGCTAAGACGTCTGCCAACAGAAGCTGATCAGCGTTAAGCGCATCGAGGGCGACTTCGACCTCATCAGGTAGATCCGAAATTGCCGACAGCCTCTCCTTCGCCCCTTTCAGCAACTCTGCGGCGCGTTCGGGGTCGTAGAACTTTTGCCTCTCACCAGCGTCAAAGGGCGAGAGTTGGTTGTGGTCACCAATCATCACGCGACGGTTGCCCAACAACAGCGCTCCGATGAGCTCGGCTCCGTTTGCTCGTGCAGCCTCTTCAATGAACGCCCAGTCGAATTGCTCGCCATCCGCGATCATCTCTTCGAGGACGGGAGATGATGTCGTGGCCAACGTAACATCCGATGACCGGAGCATTAGATTGTCTGTATCCCGTAATGCTCTCTCCACGGCCGCCTTTTCCGAGAGATCAACGGGGTTCAGTGCCTGATTGATCTGATACAGCTGGCTCTGCATGATCGCCGCACTCTCGGCGTCGGGCTTCGCGATAGAACGCAGCAGCCCAACCGAGTTTCGCCTCAAGGCATTCTCGTCTTCGCTGACGCGAGAGCGTTCGACGCGAACGACAATCGCGGATTTTTCGGGCAGGAACTTTCGAAGTTCATCCTCCATGTGGATGAGCGTTTCGTGGTTCTGCGCGGACACCAGTACTCTTGCATCCGGAGTTTGACCCAAGATGCCTTTGACCAGATGTGAAATAAGAAAGGTTTTTCCTACGCCGGGAGGACCAACGATGACGTTTATGGACCTACCGGCAACAATCGATGCCCAGGCCTCAGTCTTCGATGGTTCCATCTCGGCATCGGCTGGAGGAGCGCCCGGCGCCGCTATATCGCGCAACGCATCGTCCATTGCGACTTGTGCCGGATCATCCAATGCCCTGAGAAGTTCCAGGTTCGACCTCGCGGCAACAATATTCTGTAACCGACGCCTGATTGCTCGTTCTGCCCCGGTATCCTTGCGGGGGCGCAGATAGAGAAATTGCCCCGGTGGGACTGCAATGTTGGTTGCGAAGGCGAATGCGACCTTGCCATGGATAAGGGTGCTTCCCTCGTAGCTCAGTTCCGGCAAACGCTCGCGGCCGGTTGTGAGGTTGGACGATCTAGAAACCGTCCAGTTTACCTTCCCATCGTCGTAACGAAGCTCGCGGCGCAACGCATCGGCCGCTGGCCGCAACCCCATCGTTTCCCGTTGTTGATCTCTAGAGGCGTCATCGCGTGATGCGAACCACACTTCATTCTGCTCAGCGTCCGGCAGCGATAGAACCTCGACAGGATAGAGCCGGAACTGCTCCCGCAATAGCGTAAACGCCTCTAGGAGAATGAGCGCGAACCACATTGGCACGTCATTCGTTACGCCCGACGTACGAACGCGTTCGAAGAAGTCGCGCCATCGTTTTGCACCTGGTCCAAGATTTCGAACGCGCTCCTCCGCGCTCATGCGATTTCTCGACAGATAAAGGCGGTGGACGATATCCTCCGCGTCCTGCAGCCAGTCGTTGGCGCGCCTTTTATGCGCCGCCTCGATCATTCCCACAAAATCGCTGACGATCTTCACATTATAGATCGCAAGGTCGGTGAGAATCCGGACGCTGTCCTGACCTGCCGGGATCAGACGAACACCGACGGACAACAGATCCTCCGCTACAAACTGCGCAACAGCGACAGCGTCATGTGCCGGAATGGTGCCGGAAGATAGGGCGGGGAGATCGCTCTGGAGCGCGCCTCGTGAAGGATAAAGGATAAGCTCCCCATCTGAACTAGACCCAACCCGGTCCAGTTCGGCTATTATCTGCCGCAACTCCTCCAGCACCACGCCCCCGTCAAAAAGCTGAAACTGCGGTGGATTTGCTAGGCGGTCGAGCATTCGCCGTTCGATGGAGAGCAGCGACGGGGGATTTTCACCGTCCAGATCGAGAATGGATGAAGCAACGGCAGCAAGATCGATCCAGTCCTGCCGAAAGGAAATTGTACCCGAGGTGCGCAGGAGATGTCCTGACGTTCCGATGTTGCCGTCAGCAATATGAACACATGCCTCGAAGCCCCCCAGACGGTAGTCAATACTGTCATCTGAGCGTGAGAAGATGGTATGCTTGCTCACCGCTCCATGCACGATACCGGCATCATGACAGAGCTCCAAAGCCTCTGCCACACGCTCGATATTTCGCCAAAACACGCCTCTGCCGCTGCTGACCAAGAAACGGCCCTGTTTCGCCTTCCTCCTCTGGGCATTCCCAGATACCGGACTTCCTGGATCGGCCATTACGATGGCGATCTCCTGGGCGTCCTCGGCAATTTCCAATACCTCAACCAGGACCTCACGTGCCCGTCGCGACGAGAGAACACGTCGAATACGCCTCAAGCCGCGAGCGATGATGGCTTTCAAATCTTCGTCGAGTGGCGTCCCGGTCTTCTTGAAGAGCCTGACCAAATACTGCTCGCCATCGTCGTTGCCTGTGGCCAAGCGCAAATGCGAATCCCATTGGCCTTCTATGCGGGCAAACGAATCCTCCGCAAATTCAAAGCGCGTCTCCAGAGACGTTTTGGTGTCCCGTTTGTGCTTCCCCATCTTTCCCCAAGCCCAGAACTATTCATCAACGTCAGATTCGTCCCGCACTTTCGCCAAATCTAGCTGAGTTTTCCGGCCACAAAATAAGAAAAGAATCCGCCAGGCGATAAACCACCGATTTATTACAGCATAGCTTGGAAACGCGGGATCTTTCTTGCGCTTCCAAGCTCGGCTGTCGCGCTCGGCTACACCGGGCTATGACGCATTCCGTATGAAGGCGGACAAACTTGAATTGAGACTAGGGGCGAAATACACAGCCACTCTCTGAAATGTTGGTCTGAGAGGCCCACCCCTGTGCTGCAATGACAAATTCAAAGGGCGTTGGTAACGCCACATTCCTTTCTGAATCCGAACTCTTCGACGCCCTGACCGAGAGCGCATTTGAATTTCTTCGGCGCGCGATCGACGGTTTCAAGGATTCGCCTAAGTTCTCCACCGTACATTTCGCGACTGCCATCGAGCTATTTCTGAAGGCAAGGCTGATGCGTGAGCACTGGTCTCTTCTCCTGGACAAGCCAGATCAAGCGGACAAGGCAGCGTTCTTCAAGGGTGACGCCAAGACGGTGACCCCGGACCAGACCATCGAGCGATTGCGCCGCATCGCCTCCGTCGTCATCCCGCCTGCATCACGCGAAATTTTTGGCAATATTGCCAAGCACCGTAACAAGATGGTGCACTTTGTTCATGCTGGAGAAGCTGGAGCGCACGGCCAGAGTGAACTCGAAAAGGTTGCGGAGGAGCAGTGCGCTGGCTGGCTTGCGTTGCGCACATTACTTTCTGAATGGCCAGAATTTGCCAGCTACGAAAGCGATATCTGGCAGATCAGTGTGAGGATGGAGGGGCATCAAGCTTACCTGCAAAAGGCTTTCGAAGCGAAGGAGCCGGAACTCAATGCACATCGCAAGGCTGGTGGCCGCGTCATCGCATGTCCGAGTTGCTCGTTTGAATCCGTGAAGGTCGAAGCGCCTAACGGTTCAATCGCCAACGCAAACTGCGTTCTTTGCCGCTTCTTCCACGGATCTGAAATCGAATTTGTCTGTCCCGATGAAGATTGTGGCGAAGAGATCCGGTTTACCTCATACAATGGCCTGCCGCCTAGCTGTCCGAAATGTTCGTCGCCGATTTCTAAAACCTACGTGCGGGAGACGCTGGACACCGGCGAACGCGTTCACAAGGACAACTACTTCGATCACGTATCAATCAATTGTCCTTCGTGCTCCGGTTATCACACAGTGATCGAGCACTATGATCGCTACGTTTGCACTGAATGCTACGACACAAGCGACGAGTATGGCGTGTGCGGACATTGCTCCGAGGGGCAGCTTGGGGGCGTGCCTGAGCATAGTTCTTGGGTTGGTTGCGAGTTTTGCGAAGGCCATGCTGGGCGGATTGACGACGATTGAGCCGCGTGTCGTTTCGAATTCCGCGTTCTCACCTTGAGACAGTATGATCGCAGATCCCGACTCCGACGAGTCGTTCCGCCCCTGTGTCCGTCCTAGCGAGATCCGGAGAGTCCGCGGCGAATTTGATCGAGATAAGGCTGTGTGATCCCCCGGGCAGAACGCATGTCTAAACAGGCGCCGCTTCGCATCTTGGACCAAGCCTGGCCGCTTTCCGCATCCGAGGTTTTTCCTTCGATCCGTTCGACCAAACGTCCACTTCCGAGAACGCTATGAATGCAGGTCCTACGACACATGGGCTACAGAAAGAATGAAGTGACCGCCCACGGCTTTCGTGTGACTGCCAGCATTCTCCCCAGCGCCCGCAACTGTGACTCACATAATCAAGCCCTGCTGGCGCATCAGCATAAGAACACTATCCGACGAACTTACAACCGCGCCACCTATTGGAAGCAGCGGATGGCACTAATGCAGAAATGGGCAGATTTGCTAGACGCACTAAAGCCGGGGCGGAAGTTGGCGGAAGTTATAGACGAATTTCCTCCAAATGCTCGCGCGAGTGGGCGCACGTCGGACTTATATGCGGAAACGCGGTTTCCACACCAATGGCAAACGCCAGTGACACTGAAACGGTTAGCGGTTACCCGTGCGGGCGGCAACGCCATCGAGTCGTTGTTTCCAGAAGAGATGACAATGACCATTCGTGCCGCTCGGGCATCATTTCCCCGCATGATCGAACAGTTTCTCCGTCAGCGGGTTGCCGAGGCCCTTCCTCCGCGCGAACTCGAACGACTTAGTGCGTATCTCTATTCACTGATCGCCAATAAGCAACTTCCTCCGAGATGCGGCGGTAGGCCTGACTGGTTGGGAATCGCACATGAATGTGACATCGCAGTCGATACGCTCGAGCGTGCAAGTGAAGTCCTCGAACCAGGCATCGACGCCCTAACCCGTTATGTTGGAGCTGCTGCTACGAAAGACCGGCAAGGTCGCAAAGGCGGTATCAAGCGCACGGCGAATGCGAAGCCAGCCTCTCGATTGCAGCGCCCGGTTCGCGAAGGCGAACAGTCTAAGTCGTCGGACCCGCCTACCTCCAGCGGAGAACAGACAGCAAAATTAGTTGGTTCCGCCACCAACCAAGCTGGAGCTGTGCCACGTCGCAAACGGGGCGTAAAAGCGAAACCAATCGTTGAGTTCCCGGAACCACTTTGGACCACATGGGAGGAACCCGACGCTTTTACAAATGCGCTGAGGCTCCACATCGAACGGCACGGAGACACATGTTGGTATCTGTATCGTGCGGTTGCCCGGGTTGATGAGAATTTCGACCGTAGGACCCTGCTCACTTGGCTTCAGGGAATTAAGGCCCCCCGCTCCGTTGCGAGCTTTGAGATACTTGGCCGGATCGAGAGAAGATACCGCCTGCCGGAAGGCTACTTCAAGGCGAAGCTAGATCATCCCAGCCGGGCTGCTACGGGGCATCGACCATCCGACATCCTACCTTCGCAACGACGCCGCCTTGCATGGCATTTGCCCGACGACTTTGATCGCCGCCCTCCCAAAGAACGCGAGGAAATCCTGGAATGGGTCCAACGCGTTATAGTGTCAGGCGGCACAGACTATCGCCGTTTCCAGGCACTCGCGCTCCGAAACCGCTATGCCATTCGCTTCCCACGCATTTTAGATGGATTGAGCTTCCGAGAAACGGTCCGATCGCATGAGGCGGTTGGTGTCGACGAAGACGACTTTGACGGAGCGACGAACACCGCCGTCGACGCTCCGGAACGGCTGTGGAACGAGATGGCCCAGCTTCTCAACTTCAAAACTGCGACACTGACCGCCTTTGGATATCAGCGCGTGGGCGTATGGGGAGAAGAGACAGCAGCCCAGAAAATTGAGCACTTCGGGCTCCTGTTCGGAGCATTGGCTGCTCCGCCGAAGAGTGCAATCGGAGGTTTGGGAATACCGACAATATCGCTCACCTTTGCCATGCTCGTATTTCCGTCGGTATGGGATTGGTACCTGCTGTGGCGTGAACGGCGTCGCGGCTTCTATACGGTATGGGAAATCGACATGCTGCGGATTTCCTCGGCGTTGACGCGTGTTGAAACAGGTTGGCTCAGGCAGAATCCCGAGCTCAGCAAGCACCTTGCCCCGGTCCCCGGCCTCGTTTCCGAAGATCAGATCGCTGCGGCCCGGGCGAACTGGGATGAAGCATGCGATATCTGCCACAAGCACTGCACCGGGCGTGCGAGGGAAATCCAGCGAGTGGCCAAGGTGCACCGCGATCCGTTCGAACCGATCATGCCCATTCTTGAGGCGGATAGTCCGGTCGGCGAATACCGAAAAATCGCCGATGAGATCATTCGCACAATGCCCAATGAGCAACGCTATCCATCGGCCGCCGCCGAGTCTGTAAGATCCTTCCTCCTCATCCGGTTCGGTCTCCACACCGGCTTGCGACAAAAGAACCTGCGACAGCTGCGCATCTGCCCAAGAGGAAGGCTACCAACGTCTGAACGACAGCTGGCGGACATGAAGGTCGGCGAACTGCGCTGGAGCGAACGAGACCATGGTTGGGAGGTGTTCATACCGTCCGTCGCATTCAAGAACGCGAACTCTTCCTATTTCGGCGACAAGCCATTTCGACTGGTGCTGCCGAATATCGGAAACCTTTACCGATATATCGACGATTATGTGGAGCGGCACCGCGCCCGACTCCTTAAAGGAGCTCCCGATCCCGGCACCTTTTTCGTCAAGACTGTCAAGATCACGAGCACCTCGGCAGCATATGACCAGAATACGTTCTTCGAGGCATGGCGACTGATCATCCAGCGCTACGGTATCTACAATCCATACACTGGGCGCGGAGTCATCAAGGGCCTTCTCCCACACGGACCGCACAACATTCGTGATGTTCTAGCCACCCACATCCTGAAGAAGACAGGCTCGTACGAACAGGCGAGCTACGCGATCCAAGACACTCCCGAGATGGTCGCCAAACACTATGGACGCTTTCTTCCGCAAGACAAAGCAGCATTGGCGGCACGGATTCTCAACCAGGTCTGGGAAGCGGCTTAGGAGTCGATCGCCTCGATCGTCCATAGGCTCTGGGTTATACGTCGTTTGGGGTCTAGCATTAGCGATCAGCAGAAAAGGCGTGCCTTCCCTTTTCGCCCCATAACTCCCGGGCCCGTTCACCGTCCTCGCTGTTAAGCTTTTCGGCCATCCACAACATCGCGCCGTAGATCATGGCCCGATCGTCACCGGTCAGCTCAACGATGCCTGCCTTAACGACGAGACCGCCGAGTTCGATGAGATGTCGGGTTCTCTTGCGACGCTCGACCTGCCAAGTGCGCATGTCACGCCGCGCCAGTGCCGCCCGATGGCGATTGCGCGCCGCCCGGTTCTTCTTGAGTGCTGCCAGCGTCGCGGTCAGACGGTGTTGCAGATCGCCTTGATTTGCCGCGAAAGAAGGCAGCGCCACGCTTGGCCCATGCCTCCCGTCTGGCGGCATCTTTCGTCTCAGCCAGCACCAGCAGCGCACCGGCCAGTTCATCGGCGCTGAAACTGTCGGCACCGGTGGCAATCACCAGTTCGCCGAGTTGCTGCACCTTGCGGGTTTTGAGGTCTTTCGCCTTGTCCTCCAGCGCCTTCAGTTCGCTGTCGTAGTCACGTGGCTTGCGCATAGCGATCTCCTTCCATGAGGCAGGTTGCCCATGGCGTGATGATAATCCTGCGCACCACAGACGGCAGCGCTGTTGCCGGAACGGTCTGAGACACGCCGGTCCATCCCGAGATTTTTTCGAGGGAGGGCGCGCTTATACGTCGTTCCGACGTGGCGTTGGTTGTGCTGATGATCGCAGCGCGATGGCGATCTATCATCTTCACGTCAAGGTCATTGGCCGCGCGGCTGGCTCAAGTGCCGTGGCGTCCGCCGCCTACCGCTCGGCGTCCCGGCTGCGCGATAAACGCATCGAGCGCAGCCATGACTTCTCAGCCAAACGCGGCGTCGTCCATTCCGAGGTGCTTTTGCCCGACGGTGCGCCCGAGCAATGGCGCGATCGCGAACGGCTCTGGAACGATGTCGAGGCGTTCGAGAAACGCAAGGACGCCCAGCTTGCCCGCGAGGTGGAGTTCGCCCTGCCCCGCGAGCTGAGCAAGGCGCAGGGCATCGAACTGGCGCGCGACTTCGTGCAGGCGCAGTTTGTTGATGCCGGCATGATCGCCGATCTCAACGTGCATTGGGATATCGGCGAGGATGGCATGCCCAAACCCCATGCCCATGTCATGCTCACCATGCGCTCTGTCGATACGGACGGATTTGGCCCGAAGGTGCGGGACTGGAACAGCACGCAGATGATCGAGCGCTGGCGCGAACGCTGGGCCGAGCTTGCCAATGAACGTCTGGCCGATCTCGACATCGACGCCCGCATCGACCATCGCAGTCTGGAGGCGCAAGGTATCGAGCTGGAACCACAAAGCCAGATCGGCGCATCGGCACAGCGCATCGAGACACGTCGTGCCGAATCCGAAGCGCTTGATGTTGCCGACCGCGCCGAACTGCATCGCGAGATCGCGCGCAACAATGGCGCGCGCATCCTCGCCGATCCCGCTGTGGCTTTGGACGCCATCACACAGCAGCAATCGACCTTCACGCGCCGCGACCTGGCGCTGTTCGCACACCGCCACAGTGACGGACTGGAGCAGTTCCATGCGGTGATGAATGCATTGGAAAGTTCGCCTGGCTGTATCGCACTCGGTAGCGACGGCCGGGGCATAGAGCGCTTCACAACACGCGACATGATCGCTGCCGAACAGCGTTTGTACGCAGCATCTGAACGCATGGCTGAACGTAGGAGCCATGGTGTCGATTACAGTGACACGTCAGCAGCATTGGCGCGTGCCCAGCAGCACGGCCTGCTGCTTTCTGGTGAGCAGCAGACCGCGCTGTCTCACATCACGGATGGGCGAGATCTCGCGCTCGTCATTGGTCATGCCGGAACGGGAAAGAGTGCGATGCTCGGCGTGGCACGCGAGGCATGGGAGGCTGCCGGCTATCGCGTCCGCGGTGCTGCCCTTTCCGGCATCGCCGCCGAGAACCTGGAAGGCGGATCGGGCATAGTCTCGCGCACCATCGCCAGCATGGAACATGGCTGGCAGCAGGGCCGCGACCTGCTATCGGCGCGCGATGTGCTGATCATCGATGAGGCAGGCATGGTCGGCACGCGACAGATGGAGCGCGTGCTTTCCCATGCAGCAGAGGTCGGTGCAAAGATCGTACTGGTGGGTGACCCGCAGCAGTTGCAGGCCATCGAGGCAGGTGCTGCCTTGCGGTCGATCCATGAACGTCATGGCAGCGCAGAGATCGGCGACGTGCGCCGCCAGCGCGATGAGTGGCAACGCGACGCGACACGCGATCTGGCAACCGCCAGGATCGGCGGTGCACTTGAAGCATACCGTTCCCATGGCATGGTGCACGAAGCGGCAACCCGCAACGAAGCGCGAGAGAATTTGATCGAGCGCTGGGACCGCGAACGGCAGCTACAGCCAGACCGAAGCCGTATCATCCTCACCCACACCAATGACGAGGTTCGCATACTCAACGAGGCAGCGCGTGAGCGCATGCGGGCGGCCGGCGACCTTGGCGATGAGGTCCGCGTCAACGTTGATCGCGGCATGCGCCACTTCGCCAGCGGCGACCGCGTCATGTTCCTGCAGAACGAGCGCGGACTTGGCGTGAAGAACGGCACGCTCGGCACCATCGAACAGGTCAATGCGCAGTCTATGACGGTGCGCACCGATGATGGCCGAGCTGTCGCCTTCGACTTCAAGGACTATGATCGCATCGACCATGGCTATGCAGCGACCATTCACAAAGCACAGGGCATGACGGTCGATAGCAGCCATGTGCTTGCCACACCCGGCATGGATGCACATAGCGCCTATGTCTCCCTGTCGCGCCATCGCGACGGGGTCGATCTGCATTACGGCAACGATGACTTTGCCAATCCAGACCGGCTCGCGCGCACGCTGTCGCGTGATCGGTCAAAGGACATGGCGTCCGACTACGAGATGGTTGATCCAGCCCGCGTCTATGCCAAACGGCGTGGCATCACCTTCACCGAGCGCGTCGCCGAGATCATAAGACGCATCCTGCCGGAACGGCTGCGCGAACATATCGGCAGCTTGCTCTCGCCGGGCCAAGACACCGGGCGCGAGGCGGCAAGAGAGAGTGCAGGCGAAACAGCACGGCGTGACATTGCGAAGCCGGACATAGCCACTGCGCAAGATCCGGAAGCGGTGATGCGTAAAGCCCGCACCGATGCCCTGACCCGCCATGCCCGTGCCGTCGACGCAATTGTCATCGCCGGAGAAACGAACGACAGGATCAGTCCCGAACGCATGCGCGAGCTGAACAAGGCGCGGCAAGCCTTCGACAAAGTTCGGCCGCATGGCTGGCGTGATGCCGAGACGGCTTACACAAAACATCCTGAACTTGCCCACGAGGCGGCCACAGGCAAGGTCAATCGCGCGATCCGCGCGTTGCAACTCGAAACGGAAATCCGCACCGGACGCAGCAATAATGCCGGCATCGATCTGAGCGCCAGAGCCGAGCGCTTCGTCAAACGCTGGCAAAAACTCGACCAGACCAGTCAGCGTCAGTACCAGGCCACTGACATGGCTAGCTACCGGGCGACACGCTCACAGATGGGCGACATGGCCAAAAGCCTCGAACGCGATCCGCAGCTTGAATCCATCCTCGCCAACCACAAGACAGCGCTCGGCATCGGGATCGAAACCGGCCGCCGGCTTGGGGCCGAACTTGCCTTCACGCACGGTATCGATCTCGGCAGGGGGCGTGGCGTCGGACTCTGAGCCGTCCGATTTGCAGCCGATACTTCGCTATGGCCGCTGGGCTTGATCACGCGTCTTGCGTGCCTACCGATGTCCTGCCCATCTGGTCCCGACAGCAGTCAAAAACAGCCACCAGGAGGCAGAGAGACCATGCGAGAACCAGACCGTATCATCCGCCTCAAAACCGTCCTGGCGCGGACCGGGCTTACCCGCTCCACCCTCTATCGCAAGATCGCCGAAGGCTCCTTCCCCGCCCAGATCAAGATCAGCGTCAATGGCGCAGGCTGGCATGAATCCGAGATCAGCCGATGGATCGAAGATCCCGTTCAATGGCGGCCAAAGACGGCTATCGATTAAGTGGTAGCGAGATTCTATCTTGGCTACTTATCATCAGCGATGATCTTCTTCGCCAGCCGAACACCGGCGCCACCACCATTTTCTTCAATGAATTGGATACCGGCGGCTTCGAGTGCTTCGCGGATGGCAGTCAGGTTGTTCCGATGAGGAATACGCACCCCTCGTTCAAAATCGACAACTGTAGCGCGCGACACCCTTGCAGCTTTCGCCAGAGCAGTTTGGCTCCAGCCGAGCATCGCCCTGGCACCCCTGCACTGCTCCACCGAAATTTGGCCCATTTGTTAAATCAGTCTTTTTGTTTGACTTATGAGCCAAAGTCAGCTTAAATGACTGACATTGGCGTACTGCGAATACGTTGGCCGGACAGATGTCGATAGCATCGGGCCAGCCTAACCTCGCCCAAGCAGTGTGGAACTCGGATCATGGCTGATTCCGACAATAGCACGACTTTGCCCACCGTCACGCACCGGCGGTCGATGGCGGCTGCGGCACGCACGACGCGGCCATTCGACGTCTCGACGCCACAGAGCCAGTCGAGCGAAGCTTCGCACGAAGGCCTCACACTTCACCTGTGCGAGGCATGGCAGGAGGCTCACAACCATACACTGGCGCTCTGTCGCAAGCATGGGGCGCTGGAGGCAGAGCTTGTCAGGGTCATCGGCTTTCCGAGCACACGACCAAGTCTCAACAACGGGAGCGACAGGCAACTCCATTCGGTCGATAACTTGCCTGATGTCGGGCCAACTGAGGGCGAAGCCATCCGCGATCAGGCGATTGTGGAGCCTGACGAACATCAAGCCCGCTGGGATGCCATGGATGATCAGATCGGCTATTCGAGAATGGACAGCCTGATCCGTCAATCGGAAGCCACTGAACGAGCTCTGCTGGCTGACATCCTGCTGTCGCCAGCATCAACCATGGACGGAATGCTTGCTAAGTTGTCCGTGCTCCTTGCCGAGGCCGAGAACCGGGACGATCCCGAGGATTTCCCGTGGCCTCACATCCGCGCATTGCGCAACGACCTCACCCGTCTGAATGGCGCAGCGCCAGCGAGCATCGCAAGAGTAGGACAGCAACTCAACTCTGAGAGCAAATGAAAGTCTTGCTGGAACGCACGGATCGCTTTCGTACCGGTGTCGTCCCTGAGGGTGAGATCCGCCCTCACCTTGCCGACCAGCATGTCGGCAGGCAGATCGCCACTGTGCGCGTTCAGTCGAACGTTTCACAGGCGCAACTAGCCCGAGCGATCGGCATCAGCTTTCAACAACTTCAGAAATACGAGAACGCACGCAACCGCGTCAGTGCTTCCATGCTCTATGAAATCGGCAGAGCGTTAGATGTTCCGGTCAGCCGCTTCTTTGATGGACTGCCGGGCAATGGCGAAGCAACCGCTCCGCTTCTGCCGGTCGACGAACGCCTGGAGTTCATCGCGAGCGCCGAAGGCAGGCGCGTCATCGAAGGGCTGATGTGCCTTCCTCCGCGAGTGCGCAACCGTGTGTCGTCCCTGATCTCCGCATTGAGAGAGGAGATCGATCCGGATCAATGTCGATCCGAGCATTAAATCGGCAAACTCCGCAGTCAGTCAACAGCGCCGCTGCTGTCTCTAAAGCAGATCGATAGCATCCCACGGCTGGCGCGTTACTGAAACCGGATCTCGGCTTGCTGACTAAAACGGGGTCGTCAGTGGACAGTCGCTTATGCGGTCACGCTATTGGGAAGCAATCCTTGGGGCACACGAAACGACGCGCGCAACCTTGAACCAAGAAGCGCCAAGCCCTGTCGCTCGACCGACCTACACATAACCCTGACTATCCATGATCCCTACGCGGTTCTAATCAGACTTCCCTACTCCACCTCAGCGCGGCATGCTCACTCATGCTGCAGCGTGAGCGACCAATGAAAACAAGCCCAACGGAGACGTCGGTGGGCCTTGCACTCAAGAGCCTCACCTTGCGCTCGATGATCATCGAATAAGCCACACCAAACTATCGATCGCGGGAGGCTGACGTTGGACGAAAAGTTTCTCACCCCCGAGGAAGTCTCGAAGCGCTATCGCGGTGGCGTTTCCGTTGGAACGCTTCGGAACTGGCGGGCAATGAAGATCGGCCCATCGTTCGTTAAGGTCGGCAAAGCCGTCCTCTATCCGGTCGAGGAGCTTGAAGCGTGGGACGAAAGAAATAGAGTGAGCTGCCGTGCAGCAAGGCGGCTCACTGAACGCACTGATGAACAGCCGTGATGATCATGGAACGTGCCCCACCCACCGGCACCAGATTCAGCTGAATCTAGAGAAATTGCTGAATTATCAATATGATAATAACATTGGTGGACTGCTCCACAACCATCCTTCAGGGGACCCCACCCCGTCCCGCGCAGACATCGACATGACCAAGGAAATCATCGAAGCCGGCAGGCGGCTGGGCGTTACAGTGCACGACCACCTGATCATCGGTAAGAAAGGTCATGCCTCGATGAAGGGGCTGTTGCTGATCTAGATCGCCGGTATCAAGGCGTCGCGATCTTGCATTCGGCGGCCAGCCTGTCGATCGCCGCGGCGGCACCAGCCAGAAAGAAATCGGCGTTGGCACGGCCGGTGATGACACCGAAACGCCACGAAAGCCTGAGGTGCCTGGCCGACGCCAACCTGCTGACGGCGTCGGTGCCAGGTCGTATCAATGTCCGCGAACCATTGGACACCGACCAGTCTTCCTTGACATTTTCGCCACGGTCGACCGACACGGCAACAGTGATGGTGTCCGTGACAGCGACACCATCGTTGAGCTGCAGCCACTCGCTCCATTGCGGCTCGCCGTCCGGGCGACAGGCAATGGTCAGGACAGGACGATAGCCAAGTGCGCCGCTGCCAATAGCTATGATGCTGTCGGCAGAGACCGAGGCAGTGATCGAGCCATCCGGAGCGGAGCCAAACCGCCAGCGATCGGCAGCATCGTCCGCCTGCGCGGCACCACAGCCGAACGCCAGCAACACTATGCCAAGCAGCGGACGAAGTCCGACAACCGACCCTGCCAATTTGCCCTCCGCGAAAAACAGGCACGACTCTGCTGCAAGCTACGCTACGGCAGCTTACCAAGTGATTAGTGGTGATTTAGTGGCATGTTGGGCAATCGCCAGTAGTCTGCATGTACAGACCGGTGGAGCAGACAAGAGTGCAACGCCCCCAGCGGACAGACCACTTCGGAGCACAGGCGACCCAGGTTCACGCAAAGAAAAAGGCCGCCTCGCGGCGGCCCTCGTTCTTTTCCGTTGACGCTTATTCAGCGTCCTTGGCGGCTTTCTTCTTCGGAGCAGCCTTCTTCTTTGGCTCCTCAGCGCCAGCCTCTTCGGCCTTTTCAGCCTTCTTGGCGGCGGCTTTCTTGGCCGGCTTGGCCTTGGTCTCGCCTTCCTCGTCCTCGGCCATCAGCTCTTCCTTGCTCACCTTCTTGTCGGTGACGGAGATCTGGCCGAGCAGATGGTCGACGACCTTTTCCTCGAACATCGGCGCGCGCAGCGTGTTCAGTGCATCCGGGTTGGAGCGGTAGAACTCGTAGACTTCCTGCTGCTGGTTACCCGGGAAACGACGGATCTGCTCGAACAAACCACGCTGCAGCTCATCGTCGGAAACCGTGACACCAGCCTTCTCGCCAATCTCGGCAAGCACCAGGCCCAGGCGCACGCGACGCTCGGCAAGGCGAGTATATTCGGCGCGAGCTTCTTCCTCGGTCGTCTCTTCGTCGGCGAACGTGCGGCCGGCGGCTTCGAGATCACGATTGACCTGGTTCCAGATGTTGGTGAACTCGGCCTCGACAAGCTTGGACGGTGCTTCGAAAGAATAGGAAGTGTCGAGCTGGTCGAGCAGCTGGCGCTTGACCTTCTGGCGCGTCATCGAACCGAACTGGCTTTCGATCTGACCCTTCACGACCTCGCGCAGGCGTTCAAGCGATTCCAGGCCGAGGTTCTTGGCGGTCTCGTCATTGACCTCAAGCTTGCCAGGCGCGGCAACTTCCTTGACGGTGACATCGAAGGTTGCTTCCTTGCCGGCCAGGTGTGCCGCCTGGTAGTTTTCCGGGAAGGTCACGGTGACGAGCTTTTCATCGCCGGCTTTAGCGCCGACCAGCTGATCTTCGAAACCCGGAATGAATTCCTTGGAACCCAGCACCAGCGGCTGATCGGTGCCGGCGCCGCCTGCGAAAGCCTCGCCGTCGATCTTGCCGACATAGTCGATGGTGACACGATCGCCTTCGGCGGCCTTGCCCGACTTGGTCTCGTAGGAACGCGACGATTCGGCAACGCGCTGGACCTGCTCGTCGATTTCCGATTCCGGCACGTCATAGACCGGGCGGGTCACCTTGATGTCGGAGAAATCCTTGATCTCGATGGCCGGGATGACCTCGTAGTTCAGCTTGAATTCGAAATCGCTGCCGCCAGCCAGGATCTTTTCGGCTTCCTTCTCGTCCTCGGTCATGATGACCTCGGGCTGCATGGCGGCCTTTTCGCCGCGGCCGGTAATGATGGTGCGCGACTCGTTGAGGATCTCGTTGACCACCTCAGCCATGAAGGACTTGCCGTATACCTTGCGCAGGTGCTGGACCGGCACCTTGCCCGGACGGAAGCCGTTGATGCGGACCTTGTCCTTGGCATCCGACAGCCGGGCCAGGAGCTTGGCCTCCATGTCGCCGGCGGGCACGACGACCTTGATCTCGCGCTTGAGGCCGGAATTGAGCGTTTCGGTGACCTGCATCATCAAACCTTTTATCTTAACCAATGAGACTGGCTAACGGACCTGCCGTTCGCAGCCTGCCGGAGTAATCTTGCCGGGAGTGGCTTTTGGTACGGAAGCTGGAGCTTTGACCGCTTCGGCGGCTCAATTCCCCCAACGACGCCCCAAAATGTGATTAAGTCTTTGTTTTTCCGACTTCATATCACATTTAGCAGAAGCGGATCGTCGCATCCCGTCACATTCGACACGCCTTTTGTCACAGGCGGGGCCGATTTTCAACTATCTTCGCGCCCGGCAACAAGCTGTGTCTTGACCACCCGACATTGACAGAATGATGGCTACGTGGGATTTGGCCCGTCATGCGGATGTGGCGGAACTGGTAGACGCCCCGGATTTAGGTTCCGGTGCCGAAAGGCGTGGGGGTTCGAGTCCCTTCATCCGCACCATTTTCTCTATAATACCTCTTCAGACCGAATACTTACGGGGATTGCCGACTTCCAATCCCCTTGCAATCCACTTTCCCTTTTTTGCTAGATGCGGCGCTATTTAGCTGATTTGTCGCCGTTCTTTGGAAAACAGCCTGCCATTCGTAACTGGGTATTCGAATTCCGAAGCGTCTATTCATTTGTAACACTGCCTCGATGTTCTAGGTTGTTCTATCCTCAGGGCACTATCCACGGCCTCGAAGTTGATTCCGTTTCGTTCATGGTGATGCATTACCTCCACCGTCCATCCGCTGGCCTTACGAGTTCATCGTAGGCGGGGCACTCACCTATTTGGCGGGGTACGGCCTATGAAAGGCCGGCGTGTGCGTGTTACGGCTGTTCTAGCGTTTTGAGAGAGCCGGTTTGGATCGATGATTCAACGCTTTCACATCGGCCAATGCCCAACGTGTCGCCAAGGCCGCCTGTTCTTGTTTCGCAGTAGGGACCACTGACATCTACGGCCATTGCGAAGAGTGCGAGCAAGGCTTCTAAAACCAGACGACTTGATGATGAACGGTGGCTTCCTGACCCTGCAGGATGACGAAGGTGCCGAATGGGCAACTGCGGAATGGGCGTCCACGGCCCGCACACTGGTGCGTTCCATAGCTGGTTTCCTTTTGTGAAGAGATCTATTTTGCCAGTAGCAGCGACCCCGCCAAGCGATCCAACACAGGCGAGTTCACCAATGGCTAGTCTGCTGATGCAGTAGTCAGACCGAAGTGATCGTTACCCCGGCTGCACCATTGAGTGCACCGTTTTGACTGAAGTCATGGGATATGGCGCGGTACACCCGGCCCTTCGCAGCGGCTCCAGTCGCAAAGTCATAGCTGGAAGTACAATTCCCATTGAAGCGGTCGGGGCCAACATCGAGCGTGATGTTTGCGGAAAGCGATCCCAGTGTGAAGCCCTTTCTACTCGGGCCGGGAGTTAGGATGTACTCGTTGCCTTTGCCCGTCACGATACTCTCACCGAAAATGTTCACGCCCAAAGTTCCGTTGAAAACATTCCCGGTGATGTCCAGAAACCCAAATGCCTGGATACCCACTGTGCCGTCACCAAAGACACAGGAGGTGATCGTTCCGGTACAGTTCTCGACATAAAGCCAGCCGTTTGCAGGGGCAAACCCGACGGACCCGACGTGATCGTTGTTGTCTAAGGCGAGGCCATCGATGTTCCGCAAATCCCATCCGTTTTGCCCACCCAGGTTAATTGGGTTCACGATGCTGTCTTTGACGCTCTGGCGGGTTCTACGTCGAGCACCTCGAAACTCGACGGCTTTGATCGTCAGATCGTAGAATACACAATCGCCGATGTGGGAATTGGACCCGCCCCAACTGAGATCACCTGCGAGGGTTCTCGAAGACAAGCTCATTGCAGCACCGTCCAGGACATATGTGCCGACACCACCGGTCCCGGTGCCAAGGGATACAATGCTACGGCCTATGAGGCTTCCGGTTGTGGTATCCCAAATGCGGAGATCGGTACCAATCTCACCAGAAACCATCGCTGTAACAGTAAGGGTGTTCCCGGAGATTGATCCCGTAAACACAGAGAGGCGATTGTCATCCTCGATCCTGATGCCGCGCTCCGCGCCCGTGAAGACGCATTCCTTCGGGTTGAAAAACTCATCATAGGCGATCGAAATGCAGGAGCGCGGCGTATACAGATACTGCGAGCCTCTGATGCCAAAAGTGCCGAATTTGCAACGTTCCGGGTACGAGCCTGGCGATCCTATCAGCGACAGGATGTTGCCGGTAAATCCGGACGTGGCATAGCAAATATCCATATCGATCTGGCGGAATCCCCGGGATCCATTTCCGTATGCTTCGATCCCGAAGCCAGACGATGCGCCGGTTATGAGAATTGTCGTTGCTGCCCTTGCGTAGATAGTTTTGCCGCCACACCCCTGACCTTTCCAAGTGAGATTGATGTCCTGCGTAATGCGGATCGCACCGGCCGTAACGTTGAAGATGCCACGTCCAAAATGCAGGGTGCCCGACGTATAGGCAGTGATGATTTTGTTCGTTAGACCGTCGTTCAGTGTGTCTCCATTGCTACGGAGAAACTCGATTGCGTTGAGGATAGCGGTCGTACTGTTGGCAGCCCCACCAGCAAGGGCTGCGGCATCCGTCTTATGTCCAACGGCACCAAACATTTCGACGTAGATGGGCTGCCCGCTTGATAACTCGTACCAAGTCGTTCCGCCGCCGCTGAGCGTGATCGAGAACTTGCCCGCATGTGCCGGCTGCGCAGAGACCTTCTTGTACTGCGCTCCACCGCCATCGCCTGCCGAGAAATAGCCGGCTGTAATCATGAAATTCGGCGCGACAGCCGGACTGTAGGCTTTCGCCTCATCTAGGGTGGCGAAGATATCAGGCATGATCTTTCCTTTCGAATAGCCAACTCCTGAAGCGCCAGGCTGGCGAAACAAGGTTGATGCCAACGAATGATGATCTAGCCACAGAGCAAGACAATCGATTGAGGCTTGTCCGTTCACAGGCTTTGATAGCGGTACACAACATCCCCAGAGAGCTGAGTTAAACGATGTCGGTTGTTGTCAGGGGTAGTTTAATGGCCCTTAACGAGCTCAACTGGATCGGCCAAGACTGCCTACGTTTGAGGAACACATCATGAAAAAGTGGGCAATTGCTGCGCTGGCGCTGGCGACCTTCATCCGCACCACTCTTTCCGACACGGTCGACATTTCTTGATGTGGCGCACGTCGCCGCGTCAAGCAAATCCCAGCTTAATAAAGCGGCTCCTCGAACAGCGTCTTGTCGCCGTCGACCAGCGCCTTGATCTGGGGCGTGCCATCCCTGGCCAGCGCAACGCGCACGCCAAACGGGCGAACACGCATGTCGATCTCGATCGCCCGCCCCTCGCCTTCAGGCAGATAGAAGCGCTCGATGCCGTAGTCGGGCGACAACGTTGCCTCGCCTTCCAGCGACCAACCGCCTGAGATGATGCCGGCAATGTCGGCCTCTTCCGAACCTGGCGACGTGGCTGGCGTGCCGAGAAAAGCCGAAACTGGACGCCAGTAGCCGTCGGCATCCTTCTTCAGTCGAACCAGCATGCGGCCGCCAGGCGTCGTTGTCTGACCAGGTGCCATATCGGCCACGAGCTTTGCCGGAATGGTGGATATCTCATAGCCCAGCCGGACATAGTCGCCACGCAGCAGGTCACGCGGATCGACAGGTTCGACCTTCAGCAGAACTTCCGTGCCATTGCGTAGGATGGCGGCGCGGCCAGCGATGATCCAACTCAGGAAGCCGATCTGGACAAGCGTCAGAACGACTGCGGAGATGACGAGCTTTTTTCCGGTCATGATGCTGCCCCTCCCTTCGCTGTCTGCCCACGCATGCTCTTTTCAACGCGAATAATGACAAAGGCGAGAAGGCCGAGGATCACGGCCGCTGCCAGGAAGAAACTGGCCGTGTCGAGCATCGTCCCCATCATGACGAGATAGATCCAGACCAGCTCATAGGCGAAGCCGATATAGGCGAGCCAGCGCAAGCCACGGCTGTCGCGCCCGGCCAGCACAATGGCGGCAACGATGCCGGCGAGCATCAGTGCGGCGGTGAGGATAAGGCCACCGCCCTCGTCATACTGGAATTGCAGGATGGCCATGCCGACAAGAAACCCGAGAAAGGCGTGCAGCGGCAGCCGTCCGCCAAGTTGCAACAGGCCATCCAACGGCTCGGTCGCATAGACGGCTGCCGCAAAGACCACGGCCGAGCCGATCGCCAGCTGGATCGCCATCACATCCCATTCGTCGGCCACGGCGACGAAGCCGGCATAGAGAATGAGCGACAGGATGATGAGATGTCGGGCTGGCTGGCTGCGTGTCCAGTAGGAAATCAGGAACAGCGCGAGCGCTATCAACACATAAAGATAAGGAATGTCGAAGCCGCTGCGGAAGTCGAAGCCGTTAAGCAGCATGATAACCAGCCAACCGTCGGCGATGGCCACCGCCATGATGGTGAGCGGGTTCGAGCGCAGCGCTATCGCGGCAAGAGCGGTGCCGGCACACCAGGTGAGAACCGCACCGGATTCATCGCCCGAGAAATGATACATCTGGCCGATCAGCGCGATCGCCCCACCGAAGGCAGTTGCGGCAACCACCCATGCAGCCTCGGCAAAGGCGGGATGGTCGCGCAGCTTCAGCCATGCACCACCGACATAGCCAGCCGCAATGACCGCAAAGACGGCCAGCACCCGCGTGATACGCGGGATGGTTTCCCAGTTGGCAGCGATGAAGATGAGGATGGCAGCCCCAAGCAGGATGGCCGCCAGCATGGCAAGAACCGTCCCAAAGGAAAAAGAGCGGCGCACATTCGTTTCGACGTCGCGGCGCAGTTTTTCGGCGGTTCCGGCATCGATCAGGCCGTTTTCGACCCACCGCGCGATGTCCTGCCCGACCTTGCTCGCATAGCTTGCCAACAGTCTCACTCCACTATTTTAGTCGGATTACCAGCCGGCCGGAGCAAATCATTGGCAGGGCGTCATTTTCCGATTCTGGCTTCTTTATGACAACGGTGTGAAATGGCTGCCATGTTGCATTGCACAAAACGCATTGCTGCCATGCGACAATCGCACTTTTAAATCGATATGGGTCCACCTATTTTAGCACCGTACAGAAAAGATGAACGAACGAACAAAGACGTAAACGAGCAAATATCATGAACCTGATCCGCAACTACCGCAACTGGCGCCGCTACCGGGACACTGTTTCCGAGCTGAGCCGCCTGAGCAACCGTGAGCTGAGCGATATCGGCATCAGCCGCAGCGACATCCCCTACGTGGCCCGCAAGGCCGCGTAACCAGTCGGGCCGAGCCCGGCCCGTTCCGAATTGAGAGACACGACAATGAACCTGATCCGCAGCTACCGTAACTGGCGCGCCTACCGCGACACGGTCGAACAGCTCGGTCGCCTGTCGAACCGCCAGTTGGAAGACATTGGCCTGTTCCGCCTGGAGATCAAGCAGGCCGCTCGCAAGGCGAGCTAAGCAATTTCGCCAGGGTCTACCTCCTCCCAGACCCTGACGGATACGGTCACCCCTTACCTCCTCCCAAGGGTTGACCACCGAAATGGCGCCCGCCGCACTCCTCCTCCCAGCGGCGGGCGTTATTTCCGAAAGAGAGTTTCGTCCTCTCCGATTGGCGAAAGAGATTTTGTCAGAGCCGACCTCCTCCCCGGCAATGACGAATAGGTCGGCTTCCTCCTCCTCCCTGAGGCCGACCACCGAAACGGTGCCCGCCGCACTCCTCCTCCCAGCGGCGGGCATTGTTTCCGAAAGAGAGTTTCGCCCTCTCCGATTGGCGAAAGAGATTTTGTCGGAGCCCACCTCCTCCCGGGCAACGACGAATAGGTCGGCTTCCTCCTCCTCCCTGAGGCCGACCACCGAAACGGTGCCCGCCGCGTTCCTCCTCCCAGCGGCGGGCATTGTTTCCGAACGAGAGTTTCGCCCTGTCCGATTGGCGAAAGAGATTTTGTCGAAGCCCACCTCCTCCCGGGCAACGACGAATAAGACCGGCCTTCTCCTCCTCCCTGAGGTCGGTCACCCAAACGACACCCGCCGGACCTCCTCCCCCGGCGGGTGTTGTGTTTTTGAGCTCCAGCAAGGCCAATAAGACCCAAGCGCCATTGCGAGAATTGCATTCGCGCGGCTGAAGGATTATTGCGGGCCGCATGAGCAAAGACCCTATTCACATCGTAGGCGGCGGCCTCGCCGGTTCGGAAGCCGCCTGGCAGGCTGCCCAGGCGGGCGTGCCCGTGATCCTGCATGAAATGCGCCCGGTTCGCGGTACCGACGCGCACAAGACCCAGGATCTTGCCGAACTGGTCTGCTCGAATTCCTTCCGCTCCGACGATGCAGAAGCCAATGCCGTCGGCTTGCTGCACGCCGAGATGCGACTGGCCGGTTCATTGATCATGGCTGCGGGCGATGCCAACCAGGTTCCGGCCGGCGGAGCACTTGCCGTCGACCGCGATGGTTTTTCGGCAGCAGTCACAGCCAGGCTCGAGGCACACCCGCTCATCACCATCCAGCGCGAGGAAGTGACCGGCCTGCCGCCCGCAGAATGGGGCCAGGTCATCGTTGCGACGGGACCGCTGACGGCGCCCTCGCTCGCCGGGGCCATCGCCACCGAAACCGGAGCCGATGCGCTCGCCTTTTTCGATGCCATCGCGCCGATCGTGCATTTCGACACGATCGACATGAATGTTGCCTGGTTCCAGTCCCGCTACGACAAGGTCGGCCCTGGTGGCACCGGCAAGGACTACATCAACTGCCCGATGGACAAAGCACAATACGATGCCTTCGTTCAGGCCTTGATCGAAGGCGGCAAGACCGAGTTCAAGCAGTGGGAAGGCACACCCTATTTCGACGGTTGCCTGCCTATCGAAATCATGGCCGAGCGTGGCGTCGAGACACTCCGGCATGGGCCGATGAAGCCGATGGGCTTGACCAACGCGCATAACCCGACGGTCAAAGCCTATGCGGTTGTGCAGTTGCGGCAGGACAATGCGCTGGGTACGCTCTACAACATGGTCGGCTTCCAGACGAAGCTGAAGCATGGCGAACAGGTGCGCATCTTCAAGACCATCCCGGCGTTGGAGAACGCCGAATTCGCACGGCTCGGCGGCCTGCATCGCAACACCTACATCAATTCACCCACTCTGCTGGATACCTCGCTGCAGTTGAAAAGCCGGTCGGGCCTGCGTTTTGCCGGCCAGATCACCGGCTGCGAAGGTTATGTCGAAAGTGCCGCCATCGGCCTGTTGGCAGGCCGCTTCGCCGCGGCCGAGCGGCTCGGCACGCCAATTTCACTGCCGCCAGCCACTACTGCCTTTGGCGCATTGCTCAACCACATCACCGGCGGCCACATCACGTCCGACGACGAACCCGGCAAGCGCTCGTTCCAGCCGATGAACGTCAATTTCGGCCTGTTTCCGCCGCTCGAAGCGGGTACAAAACTACGCCCCGATGGTTTCGAGGGCCGTTTCCGCGGCAAGGACAAATCGATCGCCAAGAAGAAGGCGACGACAGCACGAGCACTGGCTGATTGCCGTGCATGGCTTGGCTTGTCCGCGCAGGCTCAGGCGGCAGAGTAACCGGAAAGTTCCGACAGACTTGAGCAATTCCAGGAAAAGTGCGTAGCGGTTTTCCTGGAATTGCTCAAAAAACAAAAGTTGGAGCATTTCCGAAAAACCGGAAACGCTCTAGTCTGCGGCCCTCTTGGTCGGGGGGCCATCGTGTTTCGGAAAAGAACAGTCCTTGCTGCGGTCATTCTGGCGGCTTCCGCGGGCTGCACGGCGACGCCCCAGGCACTGCAGTCGCTCGGTGACCGCAACTACATGCGATATGCGACCGGAAAACCCTACGCGCAGATCGCATCGCAAAACCAGATGTCCGTCGAAGGTCTGGCGGGTGCGACCATCTACGGGCCGATGATCGGCGAGTATCGCCTGACCGATGGCGATACGGTCTATCGACATATCGACAACGTGGAGTCCACGCGAACGAATGTTGGCGCCGGCATGCTGATGCAGCGAGAAAGCGTGGGCACGCGCTACCGGCTTGCCTATTTTCGTGTCGGCCCCGACGGTATCGTCAAGGATTGGGCGACGGGCGCCTTGCCGGGGGAACGGCTCGGGTGCACCTGGTATGTGGGCGGCTTCGTCCAGCAATGCAGCAACGAAACACAGCGCCTGCAGAGCCTTGCCGTCTATGACTCGCTGGTGCGTACGTCGAGCGATAGTCCTTTGCCGTCATGGGGCACTCCAATCGCAGGCGCTCAACAACCCAAGGCTGGTTGACCAGGGCACATAGACTTGGCCGACATCAACCTGCAAGACGACTGGCGCGGCATGAATCTCAATACACCGCCCTATTCTGCAGCCTCTATCTGACCGGGCAGTCCCGGCTTGCCTGCCTCGGCGGGATTTCGACGCACATATGCCGCTTTCAGCGTTTCGGAAGTGTCGCGTGAGCCGTCATGGCTCCAGCCCGGTGGCATGAACAGATACCGAAGCCGCTGGCCAAAGGTCAGGCTTGGAGAAAAAGCGTCCTTGAACATGCCGATCCATTCATGGAACGCCACCTTCACCGGGTTGAAGGTGCCGATGTTCTTGACAATGCCATAACGCGGCCGGTCCTCTTCCAATTCCTCGACAAAGGTACCGAACATGCGGTCCCAGATGATCAGTGTGCCGGCATAGTTGGCGTCGAGATAACGCGGATTCGTGGCGTGATGCACCCGGTGGTGCGAAGGCGTGTTGAAGATCAATTCCACCCAGTTCCACATCTTGCCAATGGTCTCGGTGTGGATCCAGAACTGGTAGACGAGGTTGAAGCCATAGACAAAGGCGATGACAGCCGGGTGGAAGCCGAGCAGCACCAGTGGAACCTGCAGCACGAACATGCCGGTAAACAGGCCGGTCCAGCTCTGCCTGAGCGCGGTCGAGAGATTGTAGTGCTGGCTGGAGTGGTGGTTGACGTGCTCGGCCCAGACCCAGCGACAGCGATGCGCGATGCGGTGATAGACGTAGTAGCGCAGATCATCGATCAGGAAGGCAGCGATGCAGGTCCACACCGAGACACCGAAGTCGAAGAATCGGAACTGCCAGACCCACATCAATGCCGAGAAGGAAACGATGCCCAGCAGAATTCCGGCCGCGACATTGCCGGTGCCCATCATCAGGCTGGTCAGCGTGTCGCGTGTTTCGAACTCTCCCTTGGCCCTGCCGGTGCGCACCAGCCAGACCTCCAGAAGGATGGCGACGACGAAGAACGGGATCGCGAGTTTGGTGACATCCGGAAACTGATAGGTCTGCATCAGGCGGCCTCCTGCCTAGCCGGGTGGTTGTTGGGATCCAGCGCCTTGAAAACCGCATCAGCGGTTGTGGCATCAGCGAAAGCGAAGCGCCCTCCCCGCCAGGTGAAATCCTTGAAACGCAGCGTCAGAAAATTGCCATCGTCGAGGCCGGCGAACTCGATCTCGGCCGGCGTTACGATACGGGTCAGGAACCGGTCCCCGATGGCGTGGACGATACCGGTGCGCCCATCGCCGAGTTCGATGAAAGCCGTATCGCCATTTTCTGTGAGCTGAACTGCTTCCGGCTTGAGATCGGGGAAATCCTCGGCAAAGCGGTCCAGGGCCTGTCCGGCATCAATCAGCTGCGTAACCCGGCTACCGCCGGTGAAATGCACGGCTGCAACCGCCATCGAAATGCCGACGACGACCATCATCACGAGAACCGGCAGACTGATCAAAGGCGCTCCTCCGGGCGAACGCCTCCTCGCGCCCAATCCCCGCGCGAAAACTAGCATGATTGACGTTTACGTCAAAGAAAATCGACTTTAATCAAAAGACTGGCGACAGCAGGCCGTTGAATGCTGGCTCAGGCCCAACCGCGCCCCGCCCGGCGAAACAACAGCCAATGCCGCTTCAAAGCCGACAGCTGCACAGCTCTGGAAAGTGATGCAACCGCGTCGCGGCTGCTCATCGAAGTCAGGTAGGCTTTCGTCAGAGCCAGCGGGAGAAAGGCTGGGCGCAGTACAGCCGGCAACATCGCCGCGCCACGTTCGAAAGCAGACATATGCTCCTGTGCCAAGGCGATCATCGCAGTGACAGCCCGGCCAGCCGCCGGACCTCCGTTGCCTGCCAGGAACTCCTGCGGCGACGAGCCGACCGCGGCCAGGATATCCGCGGGCACATAACATTGCCCCCTCGCCCGGTGCTGCGGCAGCAAAAGCAGCAGGCCCGTGATCGCCTGCGCGCAACCAGCATGGCCGGCGAGTTCGGCAAAGCGCGGCGCCTCGATCGGATCGAGCGCCAGGGCAGCCAGCTGGATCAAAGCCGACGCCGTCTCGCCGCAATAGCCTTCGAGATCGGTGCGCGACGGCATAGGGTCGTCATACAGGTCGAATATCCGAGCTTCGAGATAGTTGTCGAAGGCTTGCCTGGGCAGATTGTGTTGCCGGATGGCCGTCATCAAAGCCTCGGCGAGCGGGTGCCCCGCGCCAGCGTCGGATGCATCCGATTTGATGACATCCCGCCACCACTGCAGGCGTACCTCGCCTGGCAACGCTTCACGAATGCGGTCGCGCACACCGGCGATTTCGGCGTTGAAGGCATAAAGCGCCAGAAGCGCATCGCGCTTTTCGGCGGGAGCATAAAGCGCAGACAGGTAGCGATCATGATCAACCGCTCGCACCGTATCCATGACGGTCATTTCGGTCACGATCAATCAACCGCGATGAAGGCGGCGGCAACGGCGCGGTCTTCGGCAAGCAGAACGTTGTAGGTCCGCACGGCAGCGCCGGTCGACATCGGATCGGCGGAAATCCCAGCCTGCCTGAATGCAGCCCTCAGAGTTGCAGGCAAGGGCCGCAACTCCGGCCCCATGCCGACCAGAAGGATTTCAATGCTGGCGGCTTCAGCCAAAACCTTGTCGAAATCCGCAGAGGTCAGGGCAACCGGGTTGGCTGGCTGCCAACCGTGGACGCCGGACGGCAGGCACAGCAGCGAACCGCGATGCGACATGTCAGCGAAACGGAAGCCGCCATTGCCGTAGGCTTCAATCGCCGCACGGCCCGGGAAGTGGGCCTCGCGGATAATTATGCCTTTGCCGCCGAACAGGCTCTTGGCCACGCTCTTGCCTATCAGGTCGTAAGCGCTTTGCCGTTCGCTGGCTTCTCTTCGGCTGCATCAGGGGCCTGGCGCAGCTTGAAGAGGATGAGCAACGGCGCGGCGATGAAGATCGACGAATAGGTTCCGAACACCACACCGAACAGCATTGCCAGCGTGAACGAGCGGATCACCTCGCCACCGAACAATACCAGAGCCAGGAGTGCCAGAATCGTGGTCACCGCCGTCAGCGTCGTTCTGGACAGCGTCTCGTTGATCGCCGTGTTCAGAATCGTCGGCATCGGCGTCTTCTTGTATTTGCGCAGATCTTCTCGAACACGGTCATAGACCACGATCGTATCGTTCAGCGAATAGCCGATGATCGTCAGAATCGCGGCGATCGATGACTGGTTGAACTCGATGCCGGTTATACAGAAGAAGCCGATCGTCATGACGATATCGTGCACGGTCGCCACGATGGCGCCGACGGCGAACTGCCATTCGAAGCGGAACCAGACATAGATCAGGATACCCACCAGCGCGACCAACATGCCGATCGTGCCCTGTGTGGCGAGTTCGCTCGACACCGTTGGACCGACAACCTCGACGCGGCGGAAGTCATACTTGTCCTGCAGTTCCGCGCGCACCTTGTCGATGACGCTCTGCTCGGCATTGTCGCCTTCCTCCTGCGCCGCAACGCGGATCAGGACATCGGTCGGACTGCCGAATTGCTGGACCTGCACATCGCCGATGTTCAGCTCCGACAGCTTGCCGCGGATATCTGCAATGTCCGCGGGTCCGCTCTTCGACTGTACCTCGATCGTCGAACCGCCCTTGAAGTCGACGCCATAGTTGATGTCGACGGTCATGAACAAGACGACCGACATGATCGACAGCAGCGTCGACAACGCAAAGGTCCAGCGGCGCAAGCCCATGAACGGGAACTTTGTGCCCGGCTTCACGAAGGTAACCGGAGCCCGCGGCAGTTCCTTCGGCTTTGCGCGGCGCAGCCAGATCGAGACCAGCAGGCGCGTGAAGGTGAAGGCCGTAAAGACCGTGGTCAGGATGCCGATGGCGAAGGTAACGGCAAAGCCTTTGACTGGACCGGAGCCGAGCCAGAACAGCACGATGGTGGCGATGAAGGAGGTGACGTTGGAATCGACGATGGTTGCCAGCGCTTTGGCAAAACCGGTATCGATCGCCTGGATGACGGAGCGCCCCTGTCGACGCTCCTCGCGGATACGCTCGTAGATCAGCACGTTTGAGTCGACTGCCATGCCGATGGTGAGCACGATACCGGCAATGCCCGGCATCGTCAGCGTAGCACCAAGCAGCGACAGCAGTCCGACGATCATGGCAACGTGCACAGCCAGTGCGATGTTGGCCAGGAAGCCGAGGAACCCATAGGCCACGAACATGAAGCCGACGACCAGGATCGAGCCGATGATGCCGGCGATCTTGCCCGCCTGGATCGAGTCCTGCCCGAGGCCTGGACCGACGGTACGCTCTTCAACAACGGTCAGTGTTGCCGGCAATGCGCCGGCGCGCAGCAGGACCGCGAGATCGTTGGCGCTCTGGGCGGTGAAATTGCCGGAAATCTGGCCGGTGCCACCGAGGATCGGCTCACGAATCTGCGGCGCCGAAATCACCTGGTTGTCTAGGATGATAGCAAAGAGCTTGCCGACATTCTGCTGGGTCGCCTGGCCAAAACGCGTGGCGCCCTTGGAATCGAAGCGGAAAGAGACGACCGGCTCGTTGGTCTGCGAGTTGAATGTAGCCTGAGCATCCGTCAGGTTCTCGCCAGAAACGATGACACGATTCTCGATCAGATACGGAACCGGCGGATCATCCTTCGAATAGAGCACACTGGAGCCGGCAGGCGGACGGCCGTTGATGGCCTCCTGCACCGGCATCGTCTGATCGACCATCTGGAAGGTCAGCTTGGCGGTCTGGCCAAGAATTTCCTTCAGCCGTTGCGGGTCCTGCAGACCAGGCACCTGCACGACGATACGATCATCACCCTGGCGCTGAACGATCGGCTCCGTGGTGCCGAGTTCGTTGACGCGCCGGTCAACGACCTCGATCGACTGCGTCAATGCGGTCGAGGAGCGATATTTGACGCCGGCATCCGTCATGGTGAAGCGTAGCAGGCCGGGCTCTGGCTCATCTTCGGTCCATTCGGTGATGGTGCCACCGCTGAACAATCCCGACGTTATGGGGGCTACCAGCCCCTTCAACGCCTCCTTGGCTGCGTCGACCTGAGCTACGTCGCGGACACGGACCTGAACCACACGGCCCGAACCGGACAGACCGGTGTAACCGATCTTGGCGTCGCGCAGCAGGGTGCGGATTTCGTCACGGCTGGCTTCGAGCCGATCCTTGATCAGGTCGTTCTGATCGATCTGGAGAAGAATATGAGAACCGCCCTGCAGGTCGAGCCCCAGGGTCATCTGCTTCTTCGGCACCCAACTCGGTAATTTGGCCAAGGTGTCGGCCGGGATGAGGTTGGGCGCGGCAAGGACGAACGTGACGGCAACAGCCAGCCAGATCAGGATTGCCTTCCAGCGCGAAAAATAGAGCATGTTCTACGATCCAGTGCGTCGATCCGGCGTGCCAGGCACGCCGCTGCGCTTAGTTCTTGGCGTTCTGGTTGGCTACCGGCTCACCCTTGACCCGTACGTCGGCGATGGTGCTGCGCAGTGCGGTAACCTTCAGGCCGTTGCCGAGATCAACCTCGAGTTCGTTGTCGTCGACCACCTTGGTGACCTTGCCGACAAACCCGCCACCGGTAACGACCGTGTCGCCGCGGCGGATGGCGGTCAGCATTTCACCGCGCTTCTTCATCTGCGTACGCTGCGGGCGGATGATCAGAAAATACATGATCACGAAAATGAGGACAAACGGCAAAATGCTGATGAAGACATCAGGTGTGGCGCCAACGCCCTGGGCGTATGCCGGTGTCACGAACATCGAAAACTCCTGAGACGTAGAGGAAAGCCGTTATCCGGCCCACGAAATTTGCGCGGAATATAGTCGGTAAAGCCACTATTGCAACCATTCCCCGCCCTGCTCCCACCGCTGTTATGCCACCGTGTCGCTTTGGTCGCACCAATGCTTGCAAAAAGCCTGAGCCCGTGAGAGAACCGTACGTTACGGTACGCATACAGAAAGCATACCTCATCGTGATGCCGAGGACGTCCCTTGCCCCAGGAAAATATCGAAGCGCTGTCTGAAAAACTCGACCGGCTGATCGAAGCCGTTGCCCGGCTGGCGCCACCGCCACCGCCGAAAACCGACCTTGCCGCAGCCGACTGTTTCGTCTGGCAGGCAGATTCGGGCTATCTCGAGCCGATCTTCAGGGTCAACCGGGTCGACATCGCCCTTATCCGCAGCGTCGACCGGGTGCGCGACATCCTGTTCGACAACACCGAGCGCTTTGCCTTGGGCTATGCAGCCAACAACGTGTTGTTGTGGGGCGCGCGCGGCATGGGCAAATCCTCGCTCGTCAAAGCTGTCCATGCTGCGATCAACGCATCCGGCAAAGCCGACGGCGCGCTCAAGCTGATCGAAATCCATCGCGAGGACATCGACACCCTGCCAAAGCTGATGACGATGCTGAAGGCGGCTCCCTACCGGTTCATCCTGTTCTGCGATGACCTCTCTTTCGATCACGACGACACCTCCTACAAGTCGCTCAAGGCTGCGCTCGAAGGCGGCGTCGAGGGCCGTCCTCACAACGTCATCTTCTATGCGACCTCGAACCGCCGACACCTGTTGCCGCGCGACATGATCGACAACGAGCGCTCTACAGCGATCAATCCGTCGGAAGCCGTCGAGGAAAAAGTATCATTGTCGGATCGGTTCGGGCTGTGGCTTGGCTTCCACAAATGCTCGCAGGACGATTATCTCGATATGGTCAACGGCTATGTCCGCCATTTCGAATTGGACATGGACGCCGATACGCTCCGCGCGGAAGCACTGGAGTGGGCAACCACGCGCGGCAGCCGCTCCGGCCGTGTCGCCTGGCAGTTCACGCAGGATCTGGCTGGCCGCCTCGGCAAGCCGCTCTAACCCACTGATTCGTCAGCCATAACCGAAAAAGCCCGCTCCTTGGGGAGCGGGCCAAGCTGCCGGGCCGGACTGGAGGTCGACGACCCGTAATCTTCTTGTTCTTCTATTCGAGCCGAATTACTCGAGGAAGGTCTGCGGATCGACCGGCGACGAATTCTTGCGCACCTCGAAATGCAGCTTCGGTGCGTCGGTGGTGCCGCTCATGCCAGAGCGGGCGATTTCCTGGCCACGCTTGACCTTCTGGCCGCGCTGCACCTCCAGCGAGGAAGCATGACCGTAGACCGTGACCAGCCCATCTTCGTGGCGCACCAGCACCGTGTTGCCGAATTCCTTCAACCCATCGCCGGCGTAGATGACGACGCCATTCTCGGCGGCCTTGATTGGCGTGCCTTCCGGAACCGCGATATCGATGCCGCCCGCTCCCGACTTGTAGCCGGAGATGACACGACCGCGCACCGGCCAGCGCATCTTGCCAATGCCAGTAGAGTCAGGCGCTTCCGCAGCTTCGCTCTCTGCCTGCTGGATGACCTTCTGGTCCTTCTTCGGCGGCGTGTATGTGGCGAGCGTTGCGCCCGGCTTCTCCGGCGCGGGGATCGATGCAGTCTTGACTGCGTCGACCGATGCGGAAGGCTTTGCAGCCGCCACGGTCGCAGCAGGCGCTGCGCCAGCCGCCGGAACCTTCAGGGTCTGACCAATGCGCAGCAGGCCGTCCTGCATACCGTTTGCCTGTTTCAGAGCCGTGGTCGAAACGCCGGTCTTGCGAGCGATCGAAGACAACGTGTCGCCCTGCTGGACGGTATAGCCGCCTGCGCCAGCTTTCGGCTGCGCTGCAGCGATCTGAGCTTCCTTGGCCAACTTTGCCTTCGGATCGCTGGCTGCGGCGGATGCGTCGACCTGAGCAGCAGCCTTGCTCTCCTTGACCTTCGGCTGCTGCGGCAACACGGCCACCTTTTCGGCGGGCACATTGCCTGGCAGCGGCACCTTGTTGGCAGGCACGTCATACTTGGTACCGCGCGACGACTTCGCATCGGCAACGTTCGGATCGTTGTCAGGCGCGGAAACCGGCGCCTTGTTGGTGTAGACGTAAGTCGGGATGACCAGCTTCTGGCCGCTCTTCAGGCCATCGGCTGAGGCCAGACCATTGGTCTTCATAATGACGTCGGCCGGCACGCCGTAACGGCGCGAGAGGTTGTAGACCGTCTCGCCTTCGCGTGCAGTGATCTGAGTACCGCCGGCGCGGGACCAGCCCTTCACGTCCTCGGCGGAGGCTTGCGCGCTGGCAATTGTGGCGTTGACCGGTGCCTGCAGCTGATTGATGCCGCCGGTCACGGTCTGATCGACCTTCGCCGCCTTGGCCTGCCCCTGCGCGATCATTGGCTCGGCAGCGGCGCGTGCCTTGTTGACCACTGGAGCGGTAGCCTGCGCGACTGTCGGCAGCGGCTGCGACGAAACCGGCTGCAGGCTGGAGCGGGCAACCGAAGAGCGCGCGTAGTTGGCGTTCGACGCCTGATACTGCGCATCGCCCGGATAGGGCTGGGCCGCCGCCTGCTTGGAGATGATCGAACGCTGGTTGTCGGTCGAGGCTGTCGCCATCGTATCGACGCCACCGAAGCGCGCAACCTGGGAACTACACCCAGAAACCGCACCGATAACCAGCAACATGGCGCAGCCACGCGTCAGATTGCGCTTGTCTGCCTTCAAGGATTTGAACCGCATCGCAATAACCCGCACTTACCCGGTACTCATTGACTCGGATTAAAGCGCGTTAATGTTACTGCCCGGTTAAGCGGTTAGAATCCGTCGAAATTTTTCTTAAAATGTTTGTCCGGAACAGGGCAGCGCGTGGCGCCGGATCAGATGAAGGCCGCAGCCCCTGGCAGGATAGGCTGGAAGCGCACCGTACCGATGTCTTCTCGCTCGAACCGGCTACCGACCTTGAGCAGCTTGGCCAGCACCTGCTCCCCTTCTTCCGGCCCGATGGGTGCAATCACGGTGCCGCCGCTGGAGAGTTGGTCGAGCAGAAAACGCGGCAGCGAATCGAAAGCTGCCCAGACGATGATCCGGTCGAATGGCCCTTCATTGACGAGACCGTTCGAGCCGTCCGCGTGCCGCGCGAACACATTGGTGATGCCGAGCGCCTCGAAGCGCTGCTTGGCAAGCTCGATAAGCGACTTATAGCGGTCGACAGTGACCACTCGCGTGGCCACCCGCGACATGACTGCCGCGGTAAAACCTGAGCCGGTACCGATCTCAAGCACACGATTGCCGGGCTCGATGTTGAGCGCGGCGATGACGGCAGCCTGAAGGTCCGCGCCTTCCATCGCCTCACCGCATTCGATCGGCAGCATGCGGTCGGTCCAGGCAATGGAATGGAACTGGCCCGAGATGAACGCATGGCGCGGTGTCGCCTCGAAGGCAGCGATCAGCGGTTTCGGGACCGCACCCTTGCCACGCAGGCGAAGCAGAAAGGCGGCAAACCCTTCGCGTTCGTCGGAACCGATCATGCAAGCGCCTTCGTCAATTGGTCTCGAATTTCATAAGCAGTCAGATCCAGGTGAAGCGGCGTCACCGATACCAGCCTGTTGCGCATGGCGTGCAGATCGGTACCAGCCTTACCTTCCGCCGGCTCACGGCCGAAACGCAGCCAGTAATATGGCAGGCCGCGGCCATCGCGACGCTCATCCACCCATAGCGAATGCACCAGCTTGCCTTGCGACGTCACAACCGTGCCTTCGACCTCACCTGGCGTGCAATTCGGAAAATTGACGTTGAGCAGCACGCCTTCCGGCAGGGGTGTCGCAACCAGCTTCTTCAACAAGGCCGGGGCCAGCGCCTCGGTCGTCTCGTAAGGAACGACACGGTCCTCGCCGACATAAGAATAGGCCTGGCTGATGGCAATGGAACGCACGCCAAGCAGCGTGCCTTCCATGGCTCCGGCGACGGTGCCGGAATAGGTGACATCATCGGCGATGTTGGCACCTGAATTGACCCCCGACAGAATGAGATCAGGCAATTCGGGTAGAATCTTGCGCGCACCCATGATGACGCAGTCGGTTGGCGTACCGCGTACGGCATAGTGCTTCTCGCCGATCTGGCGCAGGCGCAGCGGTTCGGAAATCGACAGCGAATGCGCATAACCCGACTGGTCGGTTTCCGGGGCCACCACCCACACGTCGTCGGAAAGCGCGCGGGCGATGCGTTCCAGCGATGCCAGTCCCTCGGCATGGATGCCGTCGTCATTGGTCAGAAGAATGCGCATTAGTTCGATTCGATTCTTTCCAGGCCGCCCATGTAGGGCTTGAGGACTTCAGGAATAGTTACGCTACCGTCCTCGTTCTGGTAATTTTCGATGACGGCAATTAGTGCACGTCCGACAGCAACGCCCGATCCGTTCAATGTGTGGACGAACAGATTGCCCTTGCCTTCACGATCCTTGTAGCGGGCATTCATGCGTCGGGCCTGGAAATCACCGCAGACCGAACAGGACGAGATTTCGCGATAGGCGTTCTGCCCAGGCAGCCAGACCTCGATGTCGTAGGTCTTGCGCGCACCGAAACCCATGTCGCCGGTGCAGAGCGCCACCGTGCGGAATGGCAATTCGAGCCGCTTAAGCACTTCCTCCGCGCACTGCGTCATGCGCTGGTGTTCGGCGATCGATGACCCCTGATCGGTGATCGAAACCAGTTCGACCTTGTAGAACTGGTGCTGGCGCAGCATGCCGCGCGTGTCGCGACCGGCCGAACCGGCTTCCGAACGGAAGCAGGGCGTCAGTGCGGTGAAGCGCAGTGGCAGTCTGTCATGCGAAACGATCTCCTCTCGCACCAGATTGGTCAGCGGCACTTCAGCGGTCGGAATGAGGCCAAGCCTGCTCTCGCCATGCGGCGTGAAGAACAGATCCTCTTCGAATTTCGGTAGCTGGTTGGTGCCGAAAAGCACCTCGTCACGGACCAGAAGCGGCGGCTGCACCTCGGTGTAGTCGTGCTCGGTGGTATGCAGATCGAGCATGAACTGGCCGAGCGCACGCTCGAGCCTCGCCAACTGCCCCCGCAGAATGGTGAAGCGCGAACCCGACAGCTTGGCCGCGCGCTCGAAATCCATCAGGCCCAGCGCCTCGCCAACCTCGAAATGCTCCTTGACCCAGTTCGGTCGCATCGCGAGCTTGCCGACCTTGTGCACCTCGACATTGTCGTGTTCGTCCTTGCCGACCGGCACGTCGTCGAGCGGCACATTGGGTATGACGGCAAGGATACCTTCGAGTGCCTCGTCGAGCCGACGCTCCTCGGCCTCACCACCCTGTATGAAGCTTTTGATCTCGGCGACTTCAGCCTTCAGCTTTTCAGCCAGCTCGGCATCCTTCGTGCTGAGCGCCTTGCCGATCTCCTTGGATGCCGAATTGCGGCGCTCCTGTGCCTCCTGCAGCCGACCGAGATGGGCGCGACGGGCTTCGTCTCTGGCGATGATGTCGTCAACGGTGGACTGGGCGTCAGCCTGCGACCACGAGCGCTTCACCAGCGCTTCAACCAAGGCCTGCGGGTTTTCGCGAATCCATCTGATATCGAGCATGTCCATCCATCCTGAAGAGGGAGCCGTGGGGTAACTCTCCTCGGCGCAGGATGCAAGGGTGGGGGACCGGGCGCCAGCCTCAGCGCCCGTAGATGCCGATCTCGTCCAGCGGATGGGAGGCTGGTGTCTTGTCGCCGGAAGCCGCTCCGTAGCGGTCACGGTCGACAATTCCGTGCACATAGATCTCCAGGGCATTGTTGAGCTTTTCGTTCCCCTTGCCATCTGGATCCGCGATTGCATTGATCAGATCCTCCAAGGAGATTCCGATCTCATCCAATCCAAGCTTCTTTTCGATCTCCTTGATGACAAGGTAGGCGTTCGGGCTCCGTTGCAATGAAGCAAAGGCCTGCTGCAACGCTGCACCATACTCCCGTGTTGACACGTAGTCGGATTGTTTGACTCCGAGTTCCTGGCCCGCGCGCTCGATGAGCGACACTTTCAGCGCCGTAACATCGAGGCTGTTGACGCTGAACATCGCCTCGACAGCCTTGGCCCGAACCTGCATTGGCAGTCCACCCGGACCCGCAGCACCTTTGCGAGCAGGATCGTTGTGGAGTGCATTCAGGATATTGTCGCTCGCAGCCGCGCGTTTTGCCGAACGCGGCGCGATGGGCGTCATCTGCAGGAAAAGCGACGAAACCTGGTTGAGTGCAATGGTCGAAAGCATGGCGATCTCGCTGGCGCAGCCGCTCATCATGAAGCAGCGCACCGGAAATCAGAGCCGGAACCTCATGTTCCATGCAGCAGCGTCATTCGGTCTGCCGCAGAATGGAGGAACTTCCCTAACGAAACCTCACCGATCGTCGCAAACCGAGGAACACGGCTATGCGTCAGGTCTGTCAGGGCTGCTGCGCGGAATCCGTCGGCGTCTCGGAAGACTGCGCTTCGGCGGAGGCGGTCGCTTCCTGTTTCTCACGCGCCAGCTTTTCGCGCTTCTGGCTCTTCTCGATCATGCGTGAAGTTATGATCGCGACCTCGTAGAGGATGATGGTCGGCAGCGCCAAACCGATCTGGCTGAGCGGATCGGGTGGCGTAAGCACCGCGGCAACCACGAAAGCGATGACGATTGCCCAGCGGCGCTTGTCGACCAGCGCTTGCGAAGACAGCAGACCGACACGCGTCATCAGGCTGGTCACCACTGGCAACTGGAAAACCAGGCCGAAGGAGAAGATCAGCGTCATGATGAGGCTGAGATATTCCGACACCTTGGGCAGCAGCGAAATCTGCACTTCGCTATCGGTGCCCGCCTGCTGCATGGCAAGGAAGAACCACATCACCATCGGCGTGAAGAAGAAGTAAACCAGCGCCGCGCCCATCAGGAACAGGATCGGTGAAGCGATCAGGAACGGCAGAAAGGCCGCACGCTCGTTCTTGTAGAGGCCAGGGGCGATGAACTTGTAGATCTGCGTCGCAATCAGCGGAAACGCGATGACCATGCCGCCGAACATGGCAAGCTTGACCTGTGTGAAAAAGAACTCCTGCGGTGCGGTGTAGATCAACTCGACCTTGTGCGGATCGAGGCCGGCCCATTGCGTCGCCCATTTGAACGGCACGACCAGCAGGTTGAACAGTTTCTTGGCGAAGAAGAAGCAGACCAGGAAGGCGACAAAGAAGCCCGCAATCGACCAGATGAGCCGGCGGCGCAACTCGATCAGATGCTCGATGAGCGGAGCCGACGACTTGTCGATCTCGTCCTGTTCCGAAACGGTCACTTGGCGGTCCTCGCCGTCTTCTTTGCAGGCGCTTTCACAGTCGATACCGTCTTAGCGGGCTTCACTGGCGCCTTGGCTGCAAGCTCCGGCTTGACGGCGGAAGCTTTCACAACAGGTTTGGTTACGGCCTTCGAACCAGCCGGCCTCTGCGCCGCCTTCGTCGTGGCAGGCTTGGCCGCAACGGCAACGGCCGCTTTTACCGGCTTGGCGGTGGGCTTGCGTTTTGCAGGTCCTGCAGCAGCCACCGCAGCGGCAACAGGCTCCGCCGCCGGAACGACGGGTGTCGCCGGCATGGCCTCCGGACCATTCACGCCAGGCAGAACCGTGGCGCCATTCTTCAGAGGCTCCGCAGCCTGCGGCTCGCTGGCCGCCGGCGTCGCCGGATCTTCCGCCGGCTTCGGTTTCATCATGTTGTCGACACCGGAGCGCACGTCGGCAGCGGCTTGCTCGAACGGATTGAGCTGCTTGCGGATTTGCGCAGCCGGATTGAGGCCGCGCAACTCGTCGACCGATTTCTTGACGTCGTCGAGCTCGGCTTCCTTCAGCGCTTCGTTGAACTGTTTCTGGAAATCACCCGCCATGGCACGCAACTTGGCCACCGTGCGGCCGAAGGTACGCAACATGTTCGGCAAATCCTTCGGGCCGACGACCACGATCATGACGATCGCGATCACCAGCATCTCGGTCCAGCCGACTTCGAACATGACTATCGGTTCCGACTAGAGCAATTCCAGCAAAAGTGCGCAGCGGTTTTGCGTCCGGAATTGCGTATAAACAAAGGATCGGAGCGTTTCCGGGTTTCCGTGAGAAACGGAAACGCCCTGGTGCCTGACGGTGTCTCCGGAAAGCGCTGGCTCAGCTCTTGCCAGCCTTTTCCTTCATGTTCGAGACGGTCTCGTCGGTGCGGTGCTCGACGGTGCGGGAATCGTCGGCTTCGTCGTCGGCCATGCCCTTCTTGAAGCTCTTGATGCCCTTGGCCATGTCGCCCATCAGTTCCGGAATCTTGCCCCGGCCAAACACCAGGAGAACGATGACCAGCACGATCAGCCAGTGCCAAATCGAAAAGGAACCCATTGTTTTTCTCTCTTGAACTGTTTCCCTGCCGCTGATCTATGCGTTTTCGCATCCGGATTCAAACGGAACCGCGACAGCTTCTATCACGTCCGGCCAATTGTCAGCCGGATTTGTTGAGCTCATCCGAAAATAGGCCGCTACCAAACAGCGCATGAACCGGTTTCCGGGTGCTGACCAATCACTCTTCCGTGACGCGCGGCGTCAGAAGGCCAAGCTCTTCGAGATCGATATCGGTGAGTGGATCCTCGTCCTCGGTCAATTCGTCGGGATCGGCAGGCGGCAGCGGTACCGAGAAATTGGCCGGCATGCGGGTGGAGAGCAGGCCGGCCCCCTTCAGTTCTTCGATACCCGGCAGATCGCGGATTTCCTCCAGCGCGAAATGATCGAGGAACCTGTCGGTGGTTCCATAAGTAACTGGTCGGCCCGGTGTCTTGCGTCGGCCACGCATCCGGATCCACTCCGTCTCCAGCAGTGTGTCCAGCGTGCCCTTGGAGGTTTCGACGCCGCGGATGTCCTCGATTTCAGCACGCGTGACCGGCTGATGGTACGCGATGATGGCCAGCACCTCGAGCGCAGCGCGCGACAACTTCTTCTGTTGAACCGAATCCCGGCTCATCAGGAAAGCAAGATCGCCCGCGGTACGGAAGGCCCAACTATCGCCGACGCGCACCAGGTTGACGCCGCGGCGCGAATAGATGTCCTGCAGTTCGACCATCGCTGCCGCCACATCGACACCGTCGGGCAGGCGCTGGGCAAGCTGCTTCTCGGTCACAGGCTCGGCGCTGGCGAAGACAATGGCTTCGGCCATACGTACGGCTTCGGCCTGATGCAGACGTTCCGCTGGATTCTTTACCGATACTGCTTCGTCCTCGTCCTCCACCGTGAAGGGGATGACCGAAGCGTTGCTGCTTTCGCTCATTGCACGACCTCGACTGCCTTCGCGCGCTGACGCCCACGCAGATAAAGCGGTGCGAACACCTCATCCTGGCGCATTTCCATGCTGCCTTCGCGCACAAGCTCCAATGAAGCCGCGAAGGAAGATGCCATGGCCGTGCGCTTTTCCGCCGGGCTGGCCAGATATTCGATCAGGAAACTGTCAAGCGCCGTCCATTCCGCCGATGTGCCGATCAGCCGGGCAAGGATGGTGCGCGCTTCCTTGAGCGACCAGACCCCGCGCTTGGCAATGCGCACATTGGAGATCGTCTGACGCTGACGCTGTCCGGCATAGGCAATAAGCAGATCATAAAGCGTCGCAGAATATTCGTTGCGCTTCTCGACGATGACCATCTCCGGAATGCCACGCTGGAAAACGTCGCGACCGAGCCGGTTGCGGTTGACAAGACGTGCCGCTGCATCACGCATGGCTTCCAGACGGCGAAGGCGGAACTGCAGCACTGCCGCCATCTCCTCGCCGCTCTCTCCCTCTTCACCGGGCTGCTTGGGAATAAGCAACTTGGACTTCAGGAACGCCAGCCACGCAGCCATCACCAGGTAGTCTGCGGCGAGTTCGAGCCGCAGTACCCTCACCTTCTCGACGAAGGCCAGATATTGCTCGGCCAGCGCCAGGATCGAGATGCGGGCGAGATCAACCTTCTGGTTGCGAGCAAGATGGAGGAGAAGGTCGAGCGGTCCTTCGAAACCCGCGACGTCAACGACCAGCTCGGGATCTCCGGTGACGCGATCGTCGTCACCCTCGGTCCAGAGGCGGTCCATCGGCGCGGCCTTGCCGGCCTTTTTCTCCGCGAGTTCCGCCACCTTGCCTCTTTTCTCACTCCATGCGGTTACGCGACCGCCTCGAAATAATCCGCGAACTCGGCGCGCAGTTCCGCCTCGTCGGTATCGTCATGTCTCTTGACCGAAGCGAGCGCCTTGTTGGCCCGCTCCAGCGCCTTGCCTTCCAAAGGTTTTGCCCGCGAAGCCACGGCTGTCATTTCTTCCATGACGCCATTGCAGTGAAGGACCAGATCGACGCCCGCCGCAAGGATCGAGGCCGCCTTTGTCTGGAAATCCCCAGAAAGTGCCTTCATGGACGTGTCGTCCGACACCAGAAGCCCGTCAAAACCGATTTCGCCGCGGATAATCTCTTCCACGACCTTGCCGGAGGTGGTCGCCGGGTTGTTTGGGTCGACCGCGCTGAAGATGACATGCGCGGTCATCGCCATCGGCAAGTGGTTGAGCGCCTGGAATGGGGCAAAATCATGCCTGCGCAGCTCTTTCAGTGACGTCGTCACCGTCGGCAACTCGAGATGCGTATCGGCAAAAGCACGGCCATGGCCGGGAATATGCTTCATCACGGGTATGACGCCACCCGACATCAGACCTTCGGCTGCTGAACGGCCGAGCGCGGTTACGATCGACGGGTCTTTGGCATAGGCGCGCGCGCCGATGACGTCGTTTGCGCCCTCCACCGGCACATCCAGCACCGGCAGGCAGTCGGCGGTTATCCCGTAGCGCAGGAGATCGAAGGCATGTAGCCGGGCAAGCAGCCAGGCGGCGCGCAGCCCTGCTTCCTCATTTTCCCGGTACAATGCGCCGAATGCAGCGCCGGCCGGATAGTTCGGCGCCAGAGGCGGCCGTAGCCGCTGCACGCGCCCGCCTTCCTGGTCGATAAACACCGGCGCCTGTGGCCGGCCAATGCAGTCACGCATCTCGGCTACAAGGTCACGGATCTGCTCCGGCTCGGAAATGTTGCGGGCAAACAGGATGAAGCCCCATGGGCATTCGCCTCGATAGAAGCTTTTTTCCTCACGGGTGAGCGATGTCCCGGCGCAGCCAAGAATGAGGGTCTGTGATTCGGTCATGGCCAGAGTCTAGAGCTTTCGGCAGGCCAAGGGAATCTCAAGCCGCACGCTTGCAATCCTTAGGATCCTTGGGTTGCATAAGATCCCAACACAATAACGCCCAAGGCTTCCAGACATGCTTCTGATCATCGGCACCGTTCGCTTGCCATCCGAGAAACTGGCCGAAGCGCGCCCGGTGATGGAGCGCATGATCCTCGCCAGCCGTGCCGAGGCAGGTTGCCTCGAATATTCCTATGCCGAGGATGTGCTTGTCGCCGGACGTATCCACGTCAAGGAAATCTGGCTCGACCAAGTCTCGCTCGACGCCCATTTTGCTTCCGACCACATCAGGGCGTGGCGGGCGGCCTGGCCGCAACTCGGCATCGCCGACCGAAACCTGTCCGTCTACGAGATCGGCGAGGCCCGGGCGACGTAGCTCATCGTCTGGCCTGATAAAAGACGCGTTCAGCCTGATTGGCACACTGGCCTTGTGCCACGTAGATGATGCTCGTCCAGCACCAGACGACGATGAAAAACGATCTCGCTCGCCCCACCATCATGCTGTCGGCCGGCATGGCATTGTCCGGAACATCTGGGCTGTTCTCGATCATGTCCGGCCAGCCAACGTTCAATGTTGTTTTCTTCCGCTGCCTGTTCGGCGTGGTCGTGTTGTTTGCCTGGGTCTGCTTTCGCGGCGGCTGCAACGATTATTTCCGTATCGTCAGGCGCCAATGGCCGCTGATTCTGATCAGCGGGCTATGCCTCGTCATCAACTGGCTGGCCCTGTTCGAAGCTTTCAACCGCACTTCAATTGGCTTTGCGACGATCATCTATCATCTGCAGCCCTTCTGGATTGTGCTGATCGCGGGCCTGTTTCTTGGAGAAGCGTTGTCGCGCGACAAACTTGGCTGGATCGCGGTTGCTTTCCTCGGCCTCGTGCTGACCATCCTGCCCAAGATCGGCGCCATGCAGGCGGACCGGAATTGGCTGATCGGCGTTAGCCTGGCAGTGATCGCGTCGCTGTTCTATGCGGCGACAACCCTGACCACCCGCGCTGTCAAATCGGTGAAGCCGGATGTGCTGAGCACGTTGCATTGCCTGATCGGCCTTGTGGCCTTTGCCCCGTTCATGGGAACCGCAACGCTGACCGGCGGCCTGCCGATGTGGGGCTGGCTGGCGGGCCTCGGCCTCATTCATACAGGCATTGTGTATGTCCTGCTCTACTCCGCATATCCCAAGCTGCCCACCCCGATGATTGCGGCTGGCGCTTTTTTCAACCCTGCTGCCGCGCTGATCACGGATCTCGTCGTCTTCGGGCGCTCAATCACACTCACCCAAGGCGCCGGGCTGGTCCTCATCCTGTTGGCTGGATTGGCGGTCAATCTCGGCTGGCCGCTTTTCTCGGGCTCTATGGCACGGAGCCGAAGCTAACGGTTCGGCTCATAGTACATCGATGCCTTGCTTGTAGCGTGCCGGATTGTCGGGCTCAGCCTCGAAAATTTCAGCACTTCGAAAGACAAGTGCTTGCAACGTGCCGGCGTCGAGGTCGGAAAACCGTTCGAAGCTGAAATTGTTGCGTCCGGCGCGAAGTGCGCCAAGCCTGTCGGCATAGAGTGCCACGATCGGCCGCCCCTCGAACGTAACGGCAAAGTAGAGGCTGATATAGTTCTTCTGCAGCGCCAGTCCGATCACCGGCCACTGCGCCTGATTTCCGCTCCCGACTGCATAGCGGAACTGGCCATAGCCGATCATCTTCATGCGCATGCCCGCCTGACCGGCCGGCGTGCCTCGATGAAAATATCGGCCAAGGCCTGGAGCCGCACGACGGATCAGGCTGTCGACCTTTTCGAGTTCGCCCCTGCGTCGAGGGTCGAACTCGAAATAGCTCTCAAGGCTATCTGCGTGAACTTCAAACACGATCCAGCCTCATGCAGGCTGCAGCTTCTGTCTCGGCTGCGGCGGAAACGCCAGAGCGATAGCCACAGCGCCGAGGCCGACGATCGCAGAACCGATGAACAGCCACGAGTAGCTGGCATAAGCGTCATAGACCCAGCCTCCGGCCAGCGGACCGAAGGCCATGCCGATGCAGGAGAGCATGGTTGCGGCACCGAAGACGGTGCCCAGGATACGTGGCCCGAAATAATCGCGCGCCAGCACGGCATAGAGCGGCATCACGCCGCCATAGGTAGCCCCGAAAATCACCGCCAGCGTGTAGAACTCGCCCAGCTTGCTGACCATGAGATAGGCCGCGATGACAACGGCCTGGATCAGCAACCCGGCGACCAGGACGGGCTTGACGCCGAGCCGATCACCAAGGATGCCGAACACGACACGGCCGCCGAGGCCCGCCAAGCCTTCGACGCTGTAGATGGAGACGGCTGCCATCGGGGCCACCCCGCAGGCCATGGCGTAGCTGACCATGTGGAATATCGGGCCGGAATGCGCCATGCAGCAGGCAAAGAATGTCAACCCCAGAACCAGGAATTGCATGGACCTGAAAGCCTGGCCAACGGTCATGCCGTTGCTGTCGCCGGCAACAGTCCCACCCTCGCCATCGGCGGTGAGCCCATCCGGCGCCCGCCGCACCAGAAGTGCTGCCGGCACGAGCAACAGCCAGGACATCACACCTATGTAGAACATGGCGGTGCGCCAATCATAGGCGGTGATCAGCCAGCGTGCGAAGGGGGAAATCGTCATTGGCGCCACGCCCATGCCGGCTGAAACCAGTGAAACTGCCAGGCTGCGATGTTTGTCGAACCAGGCCGTCGTGGTGACGATCATCGGCGCGAAAAAAGCGCTTGCCGCCAATCCGACCAGCACACCGTAGATGCCCTGGAAGATCAGCAATGAATGCACCTGGCTTGCCAGCACCAGGGCCAGCCCGAGCAACACCGCACCAATCAGCACCACGATGCGCGGGCCGAAACGATCGGTTGCGGCGCCCCACATGAAACCGCCAACACCCATGACCAGAAAGTTCAGCGTCATGGCGCTGGAAATGCCGGCCCGCGACCAGCTGGTGTCGGCCGAGATCGGCTCGAGGAAGATTGCGAGGGAAAACATCGCGCCCAGCGCGACACAGGTCATCAACGCACCAGCTGCGACGATCACCCAACGATAAGAAGTACCCATATCCGTCCGCCTCCCAAAGCAGGAAACTGCCGAAAGCGTGCCGACCACCGGCCCGCCGTCATCAAAATGACGTTCCGGGCCGGCGACCGCCGACACATTGGACGGAGTTTTCTTTGCGAACGCGACGATAGCTGCCATGACCTGACAGCCACCGCGGTTTCCGGGTTAGTGGCTGCTCGACAGCTTCATCAGGACAAGGCCGCTGACGATGAGGACGGCGGCCAGCACGCGCATCGGCGTCATTGCTTCGCCCAGCACCATCACGCCGACCGCGAAGGCACCAACTGCCCCGATGCCAGTCCAGATCGTGTAAGCCGTGCCGAGCGGCAGTGTCTTCATGGCAACCGACAACAGGCCAAAGCTCGCGATCATCATGACGATGGTGATGATGGTGGGGGTGAGCACGGTGAAGCCTTCCGACTTCTTCATCGAAAAGGCCCAGACGACTTCCAGCAGTCCAGCGACAATGAGATAAACCCAGGCCATGACGACCCTCCTTTGGAGAGCCGGGCCGTCCCGGACATTCTTTCCCAAGATGGGGAGGTCGTCCTCTGGTCGACAATTTAGGGTTTTTCCGCGTTGGAGCAAGGGTTTGGCGTGCATGGCTGCCATGCGTGCCGGCCAAACCGCGTTGCCCCGGACCGGACGGAGTGTTAAACGCCGTTCTTCGCGATCCTCCATCGGAGCAACGGCATGGGAGCCCTACCGCAATCAGACAGATAGGCCGCAACGACGCTTTCGTTGTTGCGGCGTGCTGTCCACTCCCATCCAATTGACCGGACTGACTGACAGACGCTGCTCGAATCTCTTTTGAGTGGACCCTTTGTCATGTCTAAGAAAAATCCCGTATGGGCCTATGGCCTGCCGGCGGCGCTGCTGCTGATGGCCCCTTTCGACCTGCTCACCTCGCTGGCAATGGACATCTATCTGCCTGTCGTGCCGACGATGCCGGAAAAGCTGAACACGAGCCCTGCCCTCATCCAGCTGACACTCAGCCTCTACATGGTCCTGCTCGGCGCCGGCCAGATCGTGTTCGGCCCCCTGTCCGACCGTATCGGCCGCCGGCCTGTGCTGCTTGGCGGCGCCATGCTGTTTGCAGCCACCTCCTTCGGCCTTGCTGTTGCAACGACTGGAGCGATGTTCCTCGGCTTGCGCCTGTTGCAGGCAATCGGAGCATCGGCGGCGCTGGTCGCCACCTTCGCCACAGTGCGCGATGTCTATGCCGAACGGCCGGAAGGCACCGTCATCTACAGCCTTTTCAGCGCAATGCTGGCCTTCGTTCCGGCACTTGGGCCGATCCTCGGAGCCTTGATCGCCGATCAGGGCGGTTGGCGCGCCGTCTTCATCGCCCTGGGCCTGCTGACACTGCCAGCAGTCGCCAACGCGTTTGTGCGATGGCATGAAACCCGGCCCGCAGCGACCACGCAGAGCCATCCTGATATACTTCCCATACTGCATAGCCTGGCATTCTGGACGTATACGCTGGCCTTCAGCACTGCGATGGGCAGCTTCTTCGTGTTCTTCTCGACGGCGCCGCGTGTGCTGATTGCCCGGGCCGGTTATTCGGAACTGGTGTTCAGCCTTGCATTCGGCACCGTGGCCGGGATCATGATTGTGACGACACGCTTCGCCAGGCGTTTCGTGATCCGCTGGGGCATTCCCGGCTGCACGAAACGCGGCATGACGCTGATACTGGCGGCAGCGGTGCTGTTTGGCCTCGGGCAGGCATTCGCCGAACCATCCTTCGTCACCTTCATCCTGCCGATGTGGGTAGCGGCTATCGGCATCGTGTTCACCGGCGCGGTGGCGGCAAATGGCGCGCTGGCCGATTTTGGTGACCGCGCAGGAACGGCCGTGGCACTGTATTTCTGCATCGAAAGCCTGATCGTCGGCATTGCCGGCACGTTGGCAGTGCTGGCATTCGATGGCGATACGGCCTGGCCATTGGTTGCGTACATGGTGGTCACGGCGACGATCGTCATGATGGCGCTAACGCTGGGCCGTCGCCGTCAGAACCAATCACAGTGATAGCATCTCTCCCGCATGGCGCCGGCGCCATGCGGGAGAGCCGTCACTTGCTGCTCTGTGGATGGATGGTCTCGCCGCGCATCAGCATCGCGACGAATTCCGCGATCCTTTTCCTGCGGCCGGCCTCCGTCTTCAAATTGTGAATGCGGAAGACGAGCGCGAAGCGATTCTGCGAACTCAATTTGGCAAACGTTTCGCGCGCCAATGGCTCGGCGTCGATTGCAGCCTGGAGGTCTTCGGGAACCGTCAAGTTCCTGCTGCCACTATAGGCGTTAGCCCACCGTCCATCGGACTTGGCGGCATCCACCTGGCGCAAGCCATGCTCCGTCATGCGCCCTTCCCCGATCAGTCGAGCGACATTGTCGACATTGATCTGGCTCCAGATGCTTTTCCTGCCACGCGGGGTGTAGCGCTGCAGATAGCTGGTCCTGTCCAACCCCTTGCGGATGGCATCGATCCAGCCCCAGCACAAAACCACGTCGATGGCTTCAAGCGGCGTGATCGAAGGCAATCCTGAACCGACCTTGTGGATCTTGATCCAGATCTCCGTTTCGCCGGAATGGTTCTGGGCAAGCCAGCGGTAGAAACTGTCCGCGTCTGGAAACTCGCGCACTTTCGCGGGATCAACGAAAACCGGCGCCATCAGTGCGCCTTGGCCGAATAGGCAAGTGTCAAAGGCGCGGGCAACGTACTGGCCTTCACTTCAAATATCTCGACGGCCTCAGGCAAACTGGTCAAGAATTCCTCGTCCCGCTCGAGGTGCCTGATCTTCCTGGGATCGCTGCCAGCGAAACTCGACATGGACGGAATGTCCTTCCAGAAGGACATGACCACAAAATCAGTTTCACTCGCACGATCCCGCCGCAGCATCTGCACACCAACGGCGTATTTCTTCAGATCCGGCAGACCCTCCCCGTAGAGATAGGCTTCATAGTCGTCGGCGCGACTGGCCGGAGCGCTGCTGCGCCAAACGCGCACGATCTGCACCGTCTGGTTTGCCTGGTTCATGCTTTCCTCCTTCGCTGCACCGTGTTCCGCCCGGCGCCGAAAACGGCACCGCAACGATTGCCCGCGTTGCATCTTCACGATACTAATGGCTACAGGCATTAGCAAGAATTGAGCGTCGAACGAGGCAATCATCCTGACAAAAGAGGTTCATTTGACTGCAGAACCGGCCTGGCCGCATCGCTTTATCGCAGGCACCCTGTGCCTGGATTTCGTCAACACAATCGATCTGACCGGCACGCCAAAGGAACGCGACCTGATTGCCGACTACGACGCGCTTGTGGGCTGGAGCGTGGCGCGCGGTACGATGCCCGCCGCGACGGGCGAAAAGCTGCTGCGGCTGGCACGTGCGGCCCCCTCCGACGCAGCCAATGTGCTGGCGGACGCGCTGGCCCTCCGCGGCGCCATCCGCCAGCTTGCTGAAACGGCGCAGGCAAATGGCGACCTTTCACCATTGTTGCCCTCGATCAACACCTATCTCGCATTTCTTACCTTCCCGCCCCGGCTGCAGAAAATGCGACGAGCGGGAGAAGCCACCTACGATCTGCCGGGCCAAAACGTTGTCGAGCCGCTCTGGCCAATTCTGTGGACACTTTCAACATTGCTGGTTTCGGAGGACCTCGGCAGGCTGGGGACCTGCCATGCGCAGGATTGCCGAGCGATCTTCATCGATCACACCAACAACCGCTCGCGGATCTGGTGCGCCAGCGACCTGTGCGGCAATCGCGAGCGTGTGCGCCGCGCCTACCGTGCAAGGCGAGTGGGAACTGCGCCAAACAACCACTGACGCTGCCCTGAACCGACGCGGGGAGCTTGCCTGTCGGCACCGTCCCAGGAACGGGACCAGACTTTGCTGCTTCAAAAAACAAACGGCGCGGCCTGGGCCGCGCCGTTTGCGTTGAAACGTTTGTCCGGCTTACTTCGAGACGAAGCAGTTGCCACCGGCCGCCTTGTAGCTGGTGCACAGCTTGATGGCGTCTTCACGAGACTGCGCCATCACGCGTACCCGGTAGAAGGTGCCTTTGCCGGCAACGTCTGCCTTCACGATGTTGGCGCTGCGGCCAGCCAGTACATTCGAATAGCGACGAGCCAGGTCCTGATAGGTGGACTGCGCGCCCTCGACAGTCGGCTGCGATGCAATCTGCATCGACCAGCCAGTTGCGGCGGCCGGTGCCTGCGGCTGTGCAGCGGCGACCTGCTGCTGCTGTGCCTGCGGCTTGACCTCGCCTGCTATGTCGACCGGCTGGTCAGACGGACGCTGAGGGACAACCGGAGCAGCAGACGGCGTTGCAGCGACGGTGCTCGGCTTCGCCGGCTTCAGCACAGGTTCGGCAGGCTGCGACACCGTGCCGGTCTGATCCTGGCCAACACGCTGCGGCGTCGGGTCAGTCGGTTCGGAAGCGGCAACCGGAGCGGCAGCCGGCTCCTCACGCGGTGCGAGTGTGCCATCGGGCTTGACCACCATGGTGCGGACCTTGCGCGGTGTTACCAACGCGCCTTCCTGCGTGCCTGCGTTTTCCTGCGCGACCTGGGCAACGCGGTCTTCCGACTTGACCGGCTGCTGCGCGGCATTTTGTGCCGCGCCTTCGCTATCGTCCGTGCCCGAGAAGGCAGCGGTACGCTCAGCCTGCTCGGCCTGTTCCTTGGCCACGACATCGACCGGTTCCTCGGCATTGGCAACCAGCTTCGGCTGCACCGGGTTGGCCGGGCGGGCCCCCTTGGCGACGGCGTCGTAGACCTTGTTGTCCTGGTTCGGGATGACAGCGCCGCCGGGATTTTCCGGCTTCACTTTCATCGGCTGGCTGTCGGCCTTGACAATGGCCGGCGCCTCCGAACTCGAACCACCACCGAAGGAGAACGCAAAGGCACCGATGCCTCCAACCACGGCGACCGCACCAACCAGGGCTGCGATCATCAGGCCGCGACGACGTGGCGCTTCGTTGGCCTCCGCTGCAGCTGCGTCCGGGATGGTCATGCTCTCGTCGAGATCCGGATCGTAATCGAAACCGTCGTCGGCAACCTGGCCTGCGGCGGGCGTGGAACGTTGAGCGCCACGAGGATCGTAAGCCTGGTAGCCGAGATCCGCATAGGCAGCGGCCGCAGCTGCTGCCTGCGGTGTGTCGGCATAAGCCGGCATCTCGACACGGTCGCGCTTGTAGGTGCTGCCAGCATCGTCATCATACTGAGCCGTCTTCGCAGGCGCAGTCGATTCACCCGGCAGCATCTCGTTCAGCAGGGTCGAGAATTCTGCATCAAGCTCGTCGAAATTCGAGGTTTCCGGCTTATCCTGTTCGAAAGGCACTTCCGGAATATCGAGATCGTCCGCAAGCGCAACCACACGCTCAGGCACATCCATGGTCTCGATATCCGGCACGTCTTCGCGAACGGCGGCCTGATGCACGGGCTTCTGCCATGACGGAGCAGCGGTTTGGACTGAGGGCTGCGGCGCATCTGCCGTGCGAGGCTCCATCTGCATCGCCGGCTGAACCGGTGTCAATTGTGTCGGTGAAGAGAACTGCTGCACGGACGCAGAGTATTGCTGTGCAGGAACCGCATATGGCTGCGCCGAAGGCGCTACGGGATTGCCGCGACTCCACGCGCGAATCGGCTGCGCGAAGGTCGCGGTCGCTGCTGCAGCTGCTGCGGCCGGAGCCGCCCACTTCAACGCTTCGACAGGATCTTCCTCGGCCTGCCCGGATGGCTCCTCATCGAGCGTATCCAGGCCACCGGCCATCGCCGCGTCAAAAGCGTCGGTGTCAAAGTCGATGTCGGCATCCGCGCGCGGAGCTTCTTCGATTTCGGCAGCAGCAAATTCCTGAATCAGCGCGGCGTCGAGATCGGCATCGACTTCATGCTGAACCTCAGGCTCGCTCACGGCAGGAGAAGCTGCAAATTGCGGGCGCCAGGTTTCGACTTCGGCGGCCGGAGCCGCTGCCGGCCGTGCAGTCATGCGACCCAGCAGCGCATTGAGTTCATCTTCCAGACTGCGGTCCTGTGCGGCAACGGATGGCACTTCGGCCACAGGTTCGGGAGCCATTGCAACAGGCTCGACCATCTCAGGCTCGGCGGCGGCCATCGCTACAGCCTCGCTCTCGTCAGTAAAAGCATCGTCCAGATCGATGTCGAAGTCAGGCTCGCTCTCGGCAACAACGTCCGCGGCCTGTGCGTGATGGCCGAACGTTGGCATGAAAGTCTGCTCGGAGCGCACCGGATCGGCCTCAACCTCTGATCCGGCAACAGGCGCCTCTTCGTGTGCGCCGAAATCCATCTCCACATCGGCCATGGCCGTGTCGAAATGCGTATCGAAATCATCGGCGGCGGCGACAGCAGCCGGCTCGACCGCGAAGGCCGCCGATACTTCGGCAACAGGCTCGACCGCAAAGTGCTCAGCAGCGACGGGCTCGACTGCGGCGACAGGCTGCCCAACCGTTTCATCGGTGAAATCGAGGTCCCCGAAATCAACGTCGCTCATAGCGGCTTCATAGTCTTCAAACTGCTGCCCGGTCGGCGCGGCGTCGGAGACGATCTCATCATCGATGGCGACGGCGTCAAAAGCGCGCTCGTCCATGTTCCCAGCGGCGGCCGTGAAATCGAAGTCAGGCGCATCGTCTTCCACCGGGCCAGCGACAGCAGGCACGGCAGCCTCGGCGACGTGGAATTCGCGCTCCATCGAAGCTGCAAAGTCATCGTCCAGCGCTTCGTCTGCATAGGGCTCGGCCGCCAATTGCGGAACGCTGACCATAGGCTGAACCGTCGCGACGGGCTCCTCCTCGTAAACCCCGAACTCGCCCATCAGCTCCTTTTCGAGGTCGATATCGAAATCCTCGGAGGGCCCGGCAACGGTCTGCGGTGCAGCCTGGCGCTGCACCGGTTCACGCGGATCAAAGCCCATGATGCGGGTCAATTCCGCGAACGGATCGTCACTTGCGATGTCGTTGTGGTTGGCTACACGCGCCTGGGTTCTGTCTGCCATTGTCGTTCCCGAACTCGCACTCATCGGACGCCATGGACGTCGCGGAAGGTTGGCCCCTACCAGCGCAATGTGGGCAAATGGTGACAGGCTTTTCGGTCGAACCTAGCGCATTTCGGTCGGGGCATCCGCTCCGATCAACGCAAGGCCAGACGACAATACGTCCAGAACAGCCTGCACCAGCCCGAGTCTGGCATAGGTCAATTGTGGGTCGTTAACCTTAACAAAACGTAAGTCCACATGATCATTGCCGCGGTTCCACTGTGCATGGAAACCACTGGCCAGATCGTACAGGTAAAAAGCCAGTCTGTGCGGCTCGTGCGACTGCGCCGCCTGTTCGATCAGACGCGGATATTCAGCAAGCTTCTTGATCAGCGCAAGCTCACCTTCATCCTTCAACAGATCAAGCCCGGCCGACAGCTGCTTGCGCGACGGATCGACGATGCCGAGCTGTTCCCTCGCCTGCCGGAAGATCGAATGGCACCGCGCGGAAGCATACTGCACATAGAAGACAGGATTGTCTTTCGACTGCTCGGTAACCTTGGCAAAGTCGAAGTCGAGTGGTGCGTCGCTCTTGCGGTACAGCATCATGAAACGCACCGGATCGCGGCCGACTTCCTCGACCACTTCGCGTAGCGTGATGAAATTTCCAGCTCTTTTTCCCATGCGGACCGGCTCACCTTCGCGAAGCAGCCGAACGAGTTGACACAACAGAACCGTGAGCTTCACACGCCCGTCTGTAACCGCCTTGGCGAGCGCCTCCAGCCGCTTGACATAGCCGCCATGGTCCGCGCCGAGTACATAGATCAGTTCATCGAAACCGCGTTCCACCTTGTCCTTCAGATAGGCAACGTCGGCAGCGAAATAGGTAAAGGAGCCGTCCGACTTGACCAGTGGCCGGTCCATATCGTCGCCCACTTCCGTCGAGCGAAAAAGCGTCTGTTCGCGGTCTTCCCAGTCGTCAGGCTTCTCGCCCTTGGGCGGCGGCAGCTTGCCCTTGTAGATGTGTCCCTTCAACGTCAGGTCCGCGATCGCCGCGCGGATCGCCTTGGCGTTCTCGGCATGCAACGTGCGTTCGGAGAAGAAGACATCGTGATGCACATTGAGCAGCGCGAGATCTTCCTTGATCATCACCATCATGGCGTCAATCGTGCGATCCTTGACGATGGCGAGAGCCTCGTCCTCGGGCATCTGTAGCAGGCTGCGGCCGAACTCTTTGGCCAATGCTTGCCCGACTGGCACGAGATAATCACCGGGATAAAGACCCGCCGGGATTTCGCCGATATCGTCGCCCAGCGCCTCGCGATAGCGCAGGAAGGCTGAACGACCGACCACATCGATCTGCACGCCGGCATCGTTGATCACATATTCCTTCGTCACCTTGTAGCCGGCGAAGGCGAGCAGATTGGCCAGCGTGTCGCCGACAACAGCGCCACGCGTATGACCGACATGCATAGGCCCGGTTGGATTGGCCGAGACATACTCGACATTGATGGAGCGGCCGGCGCCTACCCTCGAGCGGCCATAATCCTTGCCTTCGGCGATCAGACCAGTGAGATGCTGGTGCCAGAACGCATCGGTGAGCCTGAGGTTGACGAAACCCGGCCCCGCAACTTCAGCGCCTGAAACATCGGCATCGCCACGCAGCGCTTCGACGATGCGATCGGCCAAAGCACGCGGATTCTGCCCGGCAGGCTTGGCCAGCACCATCGCGGCATTGGTGGCAAGGTCGCCATGGCTGGCGTCACGCGGAGGTTCGACCGTGACGCGGCCGAGATCGAGCACGCCACCATCTTTGTCTTTCAGATCAAGGCTTTCCACGGCCTTGATGACCCGCGCGGTGAAGTCGGCGAAGATATTCATGAAAACTGCTCAACGTTTATGCGAGAAGAACCGGTCATTGGCCGGCGAAAATCGCGCCCGGCCTAACTCAAATCGGGCGTTCGGTCAAACAAACGTCGGTGTTCCTTCAGCGCGTAGGTGTCGGTCATGCCGGCAATGAAGTCGGCAACGTCGCGTGCCTTGATACGATCTTCGGCACGGTCGAGCCCCTCACGCCAGCCGTCCGGCATGGCGCGAGGGTCGGCGAAATAGGTGTCGAACAGATCTTTCACGATCTGCTCGGCTTCGGCGCGCACGCGCATGACCTCGGGATGGCGGTAAAGACGCGCATAGAGAAAGGTCTTCAACTCCTTCTCTGCCGCCGCCATCTCAGTGGAGAAGCCGACAATAGTCTCGCCGGCTCCGCGCACGGCGTCCGGGCTGTCGGGAGCAAGCCGTGCCAGGTTGATCTTAGCGGTGACGATAACGTCCTCGACCATCTGTGTGATCTGGCGCCGCATAAGTTCGTGGCCGGTGCGCACCGGATCTAGCGCCGGGTAACGTTCGCGTACCCCTTGGAGGATCGAGCCCGGCAAACTGACTGACTCCAGCATATCCAGGCTGATCAGCCCCGAGCGGATACCATCGTCGATGTCATGGGTGTTGTAGGCGATGTCGTCGGCGATGGCCGCGCATTGCGCCTCGATGCTGGCGTAGCGCGACAATTCGAGGTCGTGCAGTTCGGAATAGTCCAGAATAGCCCGAGGCACCGGCCCTTTCAGACCCTCCCCCGCGCCATCGGTCAGCGGGCCGTTATGCTTGACCAGCCCTTCCAGCGTTTCCCAGGTCAGGTTCAGTCCATCGAACTCGGCATAACGCCGCTCCAGCCGCGTGACGACGCGCAATGACTGCGCGTTGTGATCGAAACCGCCCCAGCGCGCCATCTTCTCGTTCAGCGCGTCCTCGCCGGTGTGGCCGAAGGGCGTGTGACCAAAATCGTGCACCAGGGCGACCGCCTCGGCCAGATCCTCGTCGACACAGAGAGCACGAGCAAGCGCGCGCGCGATCTGCGCCACCTCGATCGTGTGGGTGAGTCGGGTGCGGTAGTGGTCGCCTTCATGGGCGACGAAAACCTGCGTCTTGTGCTTCAGACGGCGGAATGCCGTGGAATGGATGATACGGTCGCGGTCACGCTGGAAAGGCGTGCGCGTCGGGCTTTCCACTTCCTGGAACAGTCGACCACGCGAACGCGCGGGATCACACGCATAGGCTGCGCGCGGCCGGTAGCCGAAGCCGATATCGCCAAGCTCGCTGGTCATGGCCCCTGTCGCTGTTGACTTGCCCCGTCCCGCTTCATACCTATCATGCAGAACCGAACGCAAGGTGACGCCCATGGGTGCCGACGCCAAAACCGCCATGAAAGTCGAGATGACGGAATCCGCTGCGAAGCGGATTTCCAAGATCGTCAGCGACGAGCCCGGTAAAACCGCATTGCGTGTCGCCGTTGAAGGTGGTGGCTGCTCCGGCTTCTCCTACAAATTCGACCTGGTGGATGGCCGCAACGATGACGACGTCGCCATCGAACGCGACGGCGCTACGATCCTCATCGACGACATATCGCTGATTTATATGGGTGGTTCCGTCATCGATTTCGTCGACGACCTGATGGGTCAGTCCTTCCAGATCAGGAATCCGAACGCCGTTGCCTCCTGCGGCTGTGGAACCAGCTTCAGCATATGAAGTCAGTTCTCGAAGGGCATGAGAATCCGACGACGGTTCTCATTGCGCGCGAGATCAATGCGATTTCTGACCTAGACATCATCATTTGGGCAAACTGCCACCGGGCAAGCGAGAGCTATGCCGATGACGCGGATTTTCTGGATCTGACACGATCAAATCCACGAAATGAAAGCAACTTGGGCAGGGCCCGCCAGCATCTCGGTGAATTGGTCCGTCGCCGCTTCCCGGCGTTTTCCTTGACCTCCAAAGAGGGCGAGGAGATCGCGCGGTCGATCTTTCTTCGGCGCATCGAGGGGTACCTGGAGGATGCGTCAAAGCCCTTCCAGACGTGTCTGATGCTGGCCCCAATCGAATCTCTATATGATTATCCTGAATGGCTAGGTGATTTCGACAACGGTTGTGATTGGATTGATCAGCACACCAGGCGCGAAGACGCTCAACATCTGCATGATGTGATTGCAGTACTTCTCGCCGCAAACAGGGTTCGCCCATCTTTGGAGACAAGCTGACATGCCTTCGATCGGCGCGGTCCGCCAGGTCGCGCTGTCGGCCGGGCGCAATCTCGATGCCACGCTCGCCTTCTGGCATGATGTGCTCGGTCTGCCGTTGCATTCGCGCTTCGACCCACCCGGCATGGCTTTCATCATGGCTGGGCATGTGAGGCTCTATTTTGCCGACGGCGTGCCAGCAGGCACCGTTTACCTCGACATATCCGACATAGAGAACTTCCACGCGGAGGCCAAAGCAGCGGGCGTGCCGTTCACGGCGGCGCCAGCAATGGTGCACCATGACGTGAATGGCTTGTTCGGGCCGGCGGGTGAAAGCGAATGGATGGCTTTCCTGAAAGATCCTGCCGGCAACACCATCGGCCTGGTTGAACGCAGGGCAAGCTAGCGGCCTGTTGTGATCGCGCGGCCTCTGTACGAAGAGGTGGCCCAACACTTCGACCCATATCGAAACATTGCATGGCGGCGGCAAGCTAGATGACGGTAAACCGTCACAAGGACCAGCGCGATGCCCGCCAGGACCGTTCCCGTCACAGAACTTGCCCTTCTCGTCCTCCTCTCGACGCTGTGGGGGGCCTCCTACACGTTCATCAAAATCGGCGTGGAGACCATTCCTCCAGTGACATTCATCGCAGCGCGCACGCTGATTGCCGGGCTGATCCTGCTCGGCGTCTTGCATTGGCGCGGCTTGCGATTGCCGAAGGATGCGGTGATGTGGCGCCGGTTCGCACTGCAGGCGGTGCTCAACAGCGCAATTCCGTTCACGCTGATCGCCTGGGCCGAACGCTCCATCGATGCGGGTCTCGCCGTCATCCTAAATTCGCTGACACCCATCTTCGCTTTCCTGCTCACGGCCCTCATCACCAGGCATGAGCAGGTCACCAGTCGCAAACTGTTCGGTGTGACAGCGGGACTCGCCGGCGCATGCCTGATCATCGGATTGCAGGCGCTGAACGGGCTGGGCACCCAGCTATGGGCGCAGCTCGCCATGGTGGCTGCGACCGTCTGTTATGGTGCTGCGGCGATAACCGGCAAGGGTTTCAAAGGGATGGACCCGATGATTCCGGCAGCCGGATCACTGATCGTCGGAGCCATGATGCTCATCCCGCTCAGCCTTGTCGCCGACCATCCCTGGACATTGGACCCGTCGACACACTCCTTGCTCGCACTTCTCGGCCTTTCGATCTTTTCGACCGCACTGGCCTTTGCGATCTACTTCCGGCTGTTGCAAACGCTGGGCTCAGTTGGCGCAACCGCGCAGGCTTATCTGCGGGTTCCCATCGGCGTGGCGATCGGCGTGGTCGTCCTCGGTGAAACCGTCACGACAACCGCCGGCATCGGCCTGGCCGCCGTTATCGCCGGCGTGATCGCAATGACCCTGCCCGAGCGGAAGAAGGCAGCAGCGGAAGCCTGAGGCGACCGGACGGGCAGGCGACAAGCCAGCTTCAATTGGGCACAAATTGCCCCGTCAGCTGGCCACGCCGACCGAGATAGGCGACCAGCGGATCCTCCGAGATATTGTTTGCCGATGCAGCGGCATCGATGAACAGCGAAAACAACGCCGCCTGGGAGGGTATATCGAGTTTCGCATACAGATTGCGACGATGCAGTTTCACCGTGGCGGGCGAGATGCCAAGGCGTGCAGCGGCACCCTTCACCGAAAAGCCGCGCAAGATCAGTTGAGCGACTTCACACTCGCGCGGGGTAAGCATGCTGCGCCCGAAGTTTCTAAGCGCCCGAGCCAGCGCGTTCTGCAGCAATGATCCTTGATCTTCAATGGCTTCCGGCCGCAAGTCGCGATAGTGCTTGAGCACGGCCTGGCTCAGCAACGGCGCCGCCATGTGCAGGAACTCGGCATCCTCACCACTGAAAATTTCATGCGACGCGCGGCGCGCGAGCGATATCGCCACCTTGGTGTCAACGTCGAGGTTGACGAAGATATTGAACTCGTCGTGCAGCCCGGAATGCCGATAGTAGTCGCGATAATATTGCGAGCGATCGAGCGACGGTTCGATCTGGTTCAGCCGATAGAGCCCATCATCGCCATTATCCAGCGCAAGCCGATAGAACGGATCCAGCCGATAAGAACCCCGCAGATAGTTGCGGATGTCCGACAGACCCTTGTCGTTGCACCAGTCGTTAAACAGTATCTTCGGCGCCATACCGCGCCGGTAAAGCAGGATCAGGCCCGCATCGACCTTGACGTGCTGTTTGAGCGATTGCGCAAGTCGCGCCTGAAAATCCAATGAACCGACCCCGGCCAGCAATGACAGCGCCAGGTCCGTTATCGCCGACGCCCCAGTCCGTTGGGCGAACGTCTCGCCATCCATTTCGGGTCTCCTCTCCCCCGCCCAGCGTATGACAACGCCAAAATGGCGGCAAGCAACTGCGGATAGCACGGGGACACTGCTTGAAACGGCCCGAGACAGCACCCTAGCCCGAAGGCGTATTTTTCATCCCCCCAAAGCGCTTCACAATGTTCGATGCACCTGTCCAGGCACTCATGAATTGAGTCCGGAGACTGCAAATCGAGGGAACAATGAAAAACAAGAATTTGAAAAAGAAGCTGCTTCTGACGTCCTGCCTGGTGGCGCTTATCGCAGCCACCGGCTCGGCCATGGCCGCCGCCGATCTGATCGTCGTCAACGCCGACGTGCGAACGGTCGACCCGGCCAAGCCCAAGGTCCAGGCCTTCGCGATCGAGGCCGGCAAGTTCACCGCCACCGGCAGCAACGACGAGATCAAGGCACTGGCCGACAGCAACACCAGGATCATCGATACCGGCGGCAAGACCGTGACGCCTGGTTTCATCGATGGGCACACACATTTGACCTCCGGCATGGACATGGTTGTCGGGGTCGATCTTTCTTATGTCCCCGACAAGAAGACCTGGCTCGAAAAGATCAAGGAAGCCGACGCTCGCCTGCCGAAGGGCGCGTGGCTGACAGGCGGCGGCTGGGACTACACGCTGGGCGAAGGCAAGCTGCCGACGAAGGAAGACCTCGATGCCGTCGTTCCCGATCGCGTGGTGATCCTGCGCGATATCGATTTCCATTCGGTCTGGGTCAATTCCAAGGCGCTGGAGGTGGGCGGCGTCACCGCGAAGTCAGAAGTTAAGGAAGGCGGCCAGATCCTGCTCAACGACAAGGGAGAGCCAAGCGGCATTCTGCTCGAAGCCGCCGGAGAACTCGTCGAGAAGCACCGGCCGGTTGCCACCGATGCCGAACGGCGCGAAGGGCTTCTGGAAACGCTGAAGTTTGCCAACAGTGTCGGCATTACCGCTGTCAACGACATGTCCGACCTTGCCGCGGTGCACGACTATGCCGCCCTTGTCGCGGACAAGAAGATGCCGCTGCGTGTCTGGTACGGCTTCTTTGAAGGCGACCCGAAAAAGATCGCAGCGGCTGTCGCAGACAGGCAAGCGGTCGACAAGGTCTCCACCGAAAGCGGCGAGCCGGAGAAGAAGGGACCGCTGCTGAAACTCGGCTACACCAAGTCGGTGATGGACGGCGTTCTGTCCACCCGCACAGCCTATCTGCACGAGGATTATTCGGATCAGAAGGGCTGGAAGGGCAAGCCGTTCGAGACAAAGGAACAGCTCGCGGCGGCCATCCGGGCTTCCAACGAGAACGGTTTCCCGACGGCGGTGCACGCGATCGGAGACGGCAGCGTCGGCCTGGTGCTCGATGCCTTCGCGGAAGCCTCCGTTCCGCGCGCCCAGCCAAACCGGATCGAGCACATCGAGGTCGTCGAGACCTCGGACATCAAGCGTTTCAAGGATCTCGGCGTCGTTGCCTCCATGCAGCCGAACCACGCCACCGGTACGATCGGCAAATACATCACCGAGCGAATCGGCGAAAACCGCGAAGCTAGAGCCTATGTGTGGCACTCCATGCTGGAAGCCGGGGTGCCGCTGGTTTTCGGTTCGGACTGGCCAACCTCGCCACTCAGTCCCCTCACCCAGATCAATGATGCCGTTTTCCGCGAAAGCCCCTTCGGACTGGGGAATGGACCGTGGCATCCCGAGCAGGCGGTGAGTTTCGACCAGGCACTGTTTTCCTACACCCAGGCCGGAGCCAACATGACGCCATGGGGTGGCCAGATCGGGTCGATCAGCGTCGGTAAATGGGCTGACTTTGTCGTCCTGGACGGCAGCGTCCCGGATCCGCTCGACCGTTCGATCCGCCAGCGCAAGGTGGAGGCGACCTACCTCGCCGGCAACGAAGTCTATCGCAAGCCGTAGCAACAGCGGCAGACCTCCCGACAGAAGACGTCGGGAGGTCTGCCGTAGGTACCAGCCTGCGGGAGGCCGGCCGTCGTTATTTGCTTACACGCGGCAGCTTAAGGATCTGCTCGGTCGTCAGGATATCGCCAAAGGTGTCGTCGATCGAAGCCAGCGCTGCGCGATGCAGCGTATCGTGAGCAATGGACAGGTCATTGCCGGTATCGAGATCGCGTGTTGCGCAGGCATCTTCCGCCACGATCACGGTGTAGCCGAGCGGCACCGCATCGCGTGCGGCACCGGCCACGCAGGCGTGCGTCATCAGGCCGGTGATGATCAGTGTATCGACCCCGGATTGCTTCAGGCGTTGGTCGATGTCCGTTGTCGGAAAGACGCTGACCGACGATTTGCGCAGGATTATATGATTGGCTGCCGGCTGGCTGTCACGGTGGAATGCGGAGGCCTCGCTGTCTTCGGCGAAAACCGGGCTACCGGCCGGGGTGACATGCTGGACGTGATAGACTGCGGTGCCTTCGGCGTCGGCGCGCTCAATCAGACGCCGGGCATTGTCCAGCGCCTTTGTGCCATTCGGGATCGGCATCTTGCCGCCGAAATACTCGTTCTGGAAATCGATCACCAACAGGGCTGTTCTGGCCGGATCAAGATGCTCGGGCGCCGGCGCGCCGGCGATGGCGCGGATGGTTGGATGCTGTGCCACGGAACTACCTTTCTTTGTGCTTTTCCGATGGCGCTTGATCCCAAAGTCGGTGGATCGACAAAAGTGGCCTGAATGACAATATGTGATAGGTTCTGGCCAATTTGTCCCTGGGTCGTTTCCAATGCACACAATCGCCATCGTCGCCTTCGAAGGCATCAGCCCGTTTCATCTCTCGGTACCCTGTGTCGTGTTCGGCGACGATCTGCTGAGGCTGGGGGCACCACGCTATCGCCTGCTGATCTGCGGCGAGCATATCGGGCCGGTCACCACCATGTCCGGTTTTCGGATCGATGTGGAACACGATCTCGCCAGCTTGGCGGAAGCAGATACGGTCATCATGCCCGCCTGGCGCGATCCCGATGAACGGCCATCGCAAGCCCTTCTGCAGGCGCTCAAGGCGGCACATGCGCGTGGCGCACGCGTGGTCGGACTGTGCCTTGGCACCTTCGTCCTCGCGGAGGCCGGCCTGCTTGACGGGCGCACGGTGTCCACGCACTGGGCCTGGGCCGACGAATTCGAGCGCAACCACCCGCACGTCGCCTTGAACCAGAACGCACTTTACATCGATGACGGCGATATTCTGACGTCAGCCGGGACCGCCGCCGCCCTCGATTGCTGCCTGCATATCGTGCGCCGTGATCACGGTGCGGAGATCGCCAATCGTGTAGCTCGACGGCTGGTGGTCGCACCGCACCGTCATGGCGGCCAGGCGCAGTATATCGAAAAGCCGTTGCCGACAGGTGGCGACCAGGATCAGATCGGCGCGGCAATCGGCTGGGCGATCGAGCATCTCAATGAACCTTTGAGCCTCGACCGGCTCGCCGAGCGCGCGGGCATGAGCCTGCGCAGCTTCACCCGGCATTTCCGCAACAAGACCGGCACGACCTTCACACAGTGGCTGCTGAACCATCGCCTTGTCGCAGCACAAAGGCTGCTGGAGACCGGTTCGTGCTCAATCGACCATATCGCCGAGATGGCAGGCTTTGGCTCGACGGTATCGTTGCGCCAGCATTTTACGCGAGCCTTTTCGATCTCGCCGGCGAGCTATCGCCGCCAGTTCCAGAAGAAACCTGTATTGGAAGATGCCTGACCACGAGAGGCGCCTTCCCATCACTCGACCATTCTCTCCAGGCAAGCCTGGCAGCTTGACTTGGGCAGCTCTGTCGTCTGTTGATACGCACGGGCGGATCCAAGGACGAATTGACGGGAGGTATATTCTTCAAATGAAACGTTTCATCGCGGTCTTACTGGCTGCTGCGGGATCTGTGCTGGCGTCCATGGCCAACGCCGCACCAGAGAAAATCATTCTCGATACAGACTTCAGCACCATCGGCGACGACGGCCAGACACTCATCATGGCGGCGCAGCTGCAGAAAGAAGGGGTGATAGAGCTGCTCGGCGTCACGGTAGTCACCGGCAACAACTGGCTCAAACAGGAGGTCGCTGACGCGTTGCGGGCGGTCGAGCGCCTTGGGATCGATGAGAAGGTGGGAGTGTACGCTGGGGCAAACCTACCACTGGTCCACGATCCACGCAGTTTCGAACACGAACGTGCCCTGTTCGGCTTCGGCGAAAGCTACAAGACTGCATTCCATCGTCCGCAACCGACCGACAAGGATCTGATCGCCCCGCCGGACGGATTCGCCACCAAGGCGAAGTTGCGCCAGGAAAACGCTGTCGACTTCATCATTCATACGGTCAAGGCGAATCCCGGCGAAGTGTCGCTTCTGGTGATAGGGCCGGCCACCAACATCGCACTCGCCATCCGCAAGAATCCGGAAATCGTGCCGTTGATCAAGCGGATCGTCTACATGGCCGGCGCCGTTGACGTGAAAGGCAACACGACACCAGCCGCCGAAATGAATGTCTGGATCGACCCGGAGGCTGCCCGCATCGTCATGCGAGAGCCCGTCGCGCAAGCCCTCATCCCGCTCGACGTCACCGATATCACCCAGATCGGAAAAGCGGAATTCGACCGCATCGTCGCCAAGGAAGGACCCGTGCAGAAACTGCTGGGCGACAGCTGGATGGCCAAGCGCTTCGCAAAGGATGCCAACGCCAAGGCAAATGTGTTCGACACGCTGGCTCTTGCCTACCTTGTCGATCCGACTTTCGCGACCAAAGTCGAGGATCTCTATGTCGACGTCGATGTAGCCTATGGCCCCAGCTATGGTCGCACCCTAGGCTACTGGAAAGAGCAGCCGACACCGCTCCTGCAAAAAGTGAAAGTGGTGAAGGAGTTCGACAACAAACGTTTCAATGACTTCTACGTGGATCTGCTCACCAGACCGGTCCCTGTAGCGAAAGACTAGGCTCGAATTCGACAAGGGCCGCTGTCCGGGCGGCCCTTGTTGCCAGTCATCACAATCCGCTCCGCGGACAGCAATTGGCAAGATGTTGTCCCCATCCTCGCGTGAAGACAGCTCCCTGGGTTCCCTTCATGCAGCGGATAATGCAGGATCGAATCGACATGGGTTCGCCCCGTTTGATTGCCTGAGACAGCCGCGAGATTTTCATGAAGATCGTCACCTGGAACATCAACGGCGTACGCGCCCGCATCGAAAACCTCGTCCATTGGCTGGAAGAGAGCCAGCCTGACATCGTCTGCCTCCAGGAGATCAAGACCGTCGACGAGCAGTTCCCGCGTCTTGAGGTGGAAGCACTCGGCTACCATGCCGAGACGCACGGCCAGAAAGGTTTCAACGGTGTTGCCATTCTGTCGAAGTTGCGCTTCGACGAAGTCAATCGCGGTTTGCCAGGCGACGACACCGATGAGCATGCTCGTTTCATCGAGGGTGTGTTCTCTACTGACAAGGGCGCGCTGCGCGTCGTGTCGCTCTATCTGCCAAACGGCAATCCGATCAGCGATCCGGTGAAATTTCCTTACAAACTCTCGTGGATGGCGCGGTTGGAGCGATGGGCCCAGCAGCGGCTGGCGCTGGAGGAAGCACTGGTGCTGGCCGGCGACTATAACGTCATTCCCGAAGCCATCGACGCCAGAAATCCCGAGGCCTGGCTGGGTGACGCGTTGTTCCAGCCGGAGACCCGACAGGCGTACCGGCGTTTGCTCAATCTCGGCTTCACCGAAGCTGTGCGCTCCGTTACCGATGCGCCAGGCGTCTATACGTTCTGGGATTATCAGGCCGGCGCCTGGCAGAAGAACAACGGCATCCGCATTGACCACCTGCTTTTGTCACCCGAGGCAGCGAACCGTTTCGCCGTGGCTTCGATCGAAAAGCATGTTCGGGCATGGGAAAAGCCGTCAGACCATGTACCGGTGGCAGTCGACCTGACACTGACCGCGGCGTAACCCGCCAGCAAGCATAATCTGGAAGTGGAAGCAGGCTACTGCTCGGCCCCGGTAACACCCTTGGCCAGCATGTCATCGGCCAGCGAGATGGCGGTGCGCCGATCGGCCTCGCCGGAGACCGCGAAAGCCTCTTCCTGCATGGAGCGAATCCACGGCTGATCGGCCGGTGTCGCGCGCGAAAGCGCGGCCGTCATCATGGCCAGCCCACGCACCACCTTGCCGCTCTGGAACAACAGGTTGCCAAGCGTTGCCTGTGCGCCGGCGTGCCCCTTTTCGGCGGCAAGCTGCAGCCAGCGGCCTGCTTGCCTGACGCTGGCCTTTGCACCGCCCTCGCCCTTCAGGAACATCTTGCCCAATTCGTACTGGGCATTCGGGTTGCGATAGTTGGCAGCGGCGCGCGTGAAATACTCCTGCGCGGTGACCGGATCTGCGCTCACCGGGCTACCAGGGATGCCTTGCTTCAGGTAATCGCCCAGTGCGACCAGCGCATCCGAGACATAGCTTTCCTCCGGTGAGCCGGGCTCGACATCCTGCTCGGCGATTTCAGAGAAAAACTTATAGGCCGCGTAATCGTCCTGGGCGACGCCATCGCCCTCGGCATACATGCGCGCCAGCTTCCAAGTAGCACCGATCTGGCCGTTCTCGGCGGCATATTTATAGGCTTCTACCGCCTGTTCCTTGTGGCCGTTCTTGTAGGCCGAGAAGCCGAACTGAAAGACTTCCCATGGGCTGGACTTCGGCTTCACGCCGCTCTTGTCGTCGAAAACCTTTTCGTCGAAGGCAAAAGCCTGCCCGGCGGCGCCAAGGGTCGCCACCGCGACCAGCACCGTCAAGACAGAAGATCTCGCCAACTCACCAACCCGCATGGCTGCGCATTTCTTTCGTGTCGCCCATGCGGACGATCGAACCCGTACCAGCCAGCGACTTCACGGGCACGCTTTTGCGTGGCGCATTGCGCTGGGACTCATATTCAAATGAATTCTGCCACGCATTTTCGGCCAAACTGCGGTTGAAACCGCGCAGCGAAATGGCGGCCGCGCTGCGGTTCAACTGGCTGGCATTGATAAACACGCTGGCGTTCATTTCTATTCCTGCCGCGGCCATGCGGCCTATCCCTTGCGCCAACCGTCTTCGGTCTTGCCGGGGCCCTATCGAAGTGCTCCGGGTTTATGGCGGGAAATGGGCGTCTCGTCCGTGTCGACTTCTTAGCCGATGGCTTGTTTCGAAACTGTTGCCGAAACGTCACAATTATTCATGGGGCCGTTGATGTTGCATTTACGGCACGGACTCGCGTGGGGATACCTGACACCGCAGATCGTTTTTGCCGGGAACGCTCTCCGCAACAAAAAAGCCGGGCATCTAGCCCGGCTTTTTTGTTTACTATGAAAGACTTACCACTTGATGCTGTAGCCACCATTGAAGGCAATGGCGTAGCCCGACTTGACACCCTGGTTGGTGCCTGGAGCGTATTTGGTCTCCTCGCCCGAGCCCAGATAGCTGAAGCCGATACCACCGCGGAACTCGCCCCCCATGCCGTCCTTGTAGGAGCCACCGACCGCCAGCGTATAGGTATCGCCAATGACGTCCCAACCGGTTCCAACGCCCTGATCCCAAGTCAGGCTGGCAAAACCGGAAGCCTGATCGTTGAAGGCGTGGCCAATGCCGCCAGTGACGGTCCAGCCGTCCTTCCAGAAATACTTGTCGGAAGAAACAGTCACACCGCCAATCTTGGAGCGAACATCAAGTGTGGTCAGCTGGCTCCAGTCGGTCCACTTGACGCTACCGAACGCCAACCAGCCCGGCGCAACGCCAGTCTGCAGTTTGAACTCGACGCTCTGTGGAAGATTGCCGACACCGATCGCATCAACCGGCACCTGTGCATTCGGTCCAGCCTGCTGAATGATCTGGAGAAAGCGGGCTTGAAGCGGCGTACCTGCCGTTGCCTGAGCCAGTACAGCGGCCGGGGCGGTCAAACCGCCGTCCGCTCCGTACTTCGTGCCCGAGCGGTACATGACCTGACCACGCAAGGCGATGTCCGGAATCTCATAGGCAGCGCCAATGCGGTAGCCATATTCCTGACCCTTGAGATTCAGGGTAGCGTTGCCTAGGCCGAGTGCCGCGTAAGAGTTCACGCGATTGTATTCGAACTTCTCCATGAAGCCGCCACCAAGCACCCAGAGCTTGCCTGTGCCGACATCAAAGCCGACACCACAGGTCAGTGCAGATTCGTAGGTCGTGAACTCTTCGGAAATCTTGCCGCTCAGCGTCGGAAAGTCATACTTTGCGTTGCCGCCATTGTTATTCACCAACGTGCCAGCGCAACGCAGGTTTTCGGTCAGGTTGAACTTCACCGCAGCCGACGGGATGACGTAATCCTCGGCATAGTCGGTACCGACAAGCTTTGGATTGCCGTTCTTGTTGAACTTACGGGTCGGCGTCACATAGGTGACGCTCGAACGCATGTTGAAGTTGCCCTGCTCGAAAAGAATGTCCGTATCGGCCGAGCCGCGCGAGAAGCCGCCGGCATTCGCCGAGCCGATCATCGCCAGCGACATGCACCCTGCCCCCAGGAGCGCTTTGATACGTAGATTGGTCATGAAATTCTCTCCCCGAAAACTCGTGCACCAAGCTAGAGCCAATTCGCGTTAATGAGGCAATAAGGAATTTCAAGGCGTACAAGTACAGTTTTTTACTGTGACGCCGAATACACTGCGGATACTCGCCTCCGCCCTCGACCGGACACCAAAAAGCCACCATTTTTGAAGGTTGCCACGGCAAAATCGCTGCGGAACGCGCCGAAAACACCCGAAAATGCCGCATTTTGCGGAGGAACAGCCCGCATTGTTACATTATGGCAACAATGCGGTTCAAAACTTTCCCTTTACGTCAATTGTGACGCTGCGGAATGCTGTTTTCGGCTGCCTGCGATCGTTTTGAAAGCACCGGACGTAACGTCAGAATCGCATCGCCGGCAGGCAGAATTCGCCCGCCGGATTCGGCATCAAATTTCGCGCCGGACTCAGCCGGCGTCGCGCACACGGGTCAGTGCAGCCGAAAGCTTTGCCTGCTGCTCGTTGTATTCAACCAGTTTCTCGCGCTCGGCTTCGACCACCTCTTCCGGCGCATTGGCAACGAACTTCTCGTTCAACAGCTTCTTGTGCAGCCGGGCGATCTCCTCGGTCACCTTGGCCAGCTCCTTCTGCAGGCGCGCGGCTTCGGCGGCGAGGTCGATTAGGCTCCCCAAAGGCAGGCAGGCCGTCGCCTCGCCCAGCACGATCTGTGCCGAGCCTTTCGGCGCCGTATCGCCATGCGAGATCTCGCCAATCCGCGACAACCGCTTGATCGCGGCGTCATGGTGTACCAGACGCTCCCGGGTAATGGCATTGGCGCCGATGATCACCAGCGGTGCGATCGCCGCCGGCGGCACGTTCATCTCCGAACGCACCGAACGGATGCCGGTGACCAGATCGATGAGCCAGTTGATGTCGTCCGCGGCCTCGGCGTCTTCGAAATCCGGCGACGGCCATGATGCATGGCAGAGCAATGAGGACCGTTCCTTGCCGTCGCCCGCCGTCTCGGCCCACAACTCTTCCGTCATGAACGGCATCATGGGATGGAGCAGCTTGTAGATCTCGTCCAGCACAAAGGCGACACAAGCGCGGCTTTCGGCCTTGGCTGCCTCATCCTCGCCCATGAACACCGGTTTCAGCAGCTCGAGGTACCAGTCGCAGAACTGGTTCCAGACAAACCGATAGGCCGCGCCCGCAGCTTCGTTGAAGCGATACGACGTGATCGCGTCGGTGATCTCGCGCGCTGCACGGGTCAGTTCAGTCAGGATCCAGCGATTTACCGCCAGCTTGGCGTCGTTCAGCCAGAACGTATCGTCGCGCGCCACGCCGTTCATCTCGGCGAAACGCGTTGCGTTCCAGAGCTTGGTGCCGAAATTGCGGTAGCCGGCGATGCGGGCGGGATCAAGCTTCACGTCACGCCCCTGCGCGGCCATGACAGCCAGGGTGAAACGCAGGGCGTCCGCGCCATATTCGTCGATAAGTTCGAGCGGATCGATGACGTTGCCTTTCGACTTCGACATCTTCTGCCCGTTCTTGTCGCGTACCAGCGCGTGCACATAGACGGTGTGGAACGGTTCCTCGTCCATGAAATGCAGGCCCATCATCATCATGCGGGCGACCCAGAAGAAGATGATGTCGAAGCCCGTCACCAGCACATCGGTCTGGTAGTAGGTCTTCAACTCCGGCGTCTTGTCCGGCCAGCCCAGCGTCGAGAACGGCCACAGCGCGGATGAGAACCAGGTATCAAGAACGTCTTCGTCACGGGTCAGGATCTCGCCCGGCTGGAAATTCTCTAGCTTCTCCTCGACCCAGGCCTTCCAGGGGCCTTCGTGCGCAAGATAATGCTGGATCGCGGCCTCGAGCGCCTGTTCTTCAGTCTTCTCGACAAAGATATGCCCATCCGGGCCGTACCAGGCCGGGATCTGGTGTCCCCACCAAAGCTGGCGCGAGATGCACCAGGGCTCGATGTTCTCCATCCAATCGTAATAAGTCTTTTCCCAGTTCTTGGGCACGAATTTGGTGCGGCCCTCGCGCACGGAAGCCAGCGCCGGCTTGGCAAGAACCTTGGCGTCGAGGAACCACTGGTCCGTCAACATCGGCTCGATCACGACATTCGAACGGTCACCGAAGGGCTGCATGAGCTTCTTCTTTTCCACGAAGGGAATGTCGTTGCCTTCGGCATCCTTGACCGTAACGGCAAGCCCTTCCGCCGTGATCGCCTCAACGATCAGCTTGCGGGCAGCATATCGGTCAAGGCCGCGATACTCGTCCGGAACCAGGTTGATGGCATCGACTTCGGCCTCGTTCGGCACGTTTCCGGAGCGAGCAATCTCCAGCGCCTGCGCAGCATAGTCGGCATAGGGCTCGCCGTCGGTGCGCATTGCGGCCTGCGTGTCCATCAGCCGGTAGAGTGGAATGTTGTTGCGGCGCGCGACCTGATAGTCGTTGAAATCATGCGCACCGGTGATCTTGACCGCACCTGAACCGAAGGTCGGATCCGGATATTCGTCGGTGATGATCGGGATCAGGCGCCGATGCTCCTTCGGGCCAACCGGGATTTCGCAAAGTTTGCCGACGATTGGCGCATAACGCTCGTCCGAGGGATGAACAGCCACCGCGCCGTCCCCCAGCATCGTCTCAGGCCGGGTCGTCGCAATGGAGATGTAGTTGCGCTCTTCTTTCAGCGTGACGTTCCCGTCTGCATCCTTTTCGACATAGGTGTAGGTTTCGCCGCCGGCCAGCGGGTACTTGAAGTGCCACATATGGCCGTCGGCTTCCTTGTTCTCGACCTCGAGATCCGAGATCGCCGTCTCGAATTGCGGATCCCAGTTCACCAGCCGCTTGCCGCGGTAGATCAAGCCTTCCTTGTGCAACGTGACGAAGACTTCGAGTACGGCCTTCGACAGACCTTCGTCCATGGTGAAGCGCTCGCGCGACCAATCCGCCGAGGCACCCAGCCGCTTGAGCTGATTGAAGATGGCGCCGCCAGATTCGTCCTTCCACTCCCAGACCTTCTCGACGAACTGCTCCCGGGTGAGGTCGCGGCGGTGGATCTGCCGCTCCATCAGCTTGCGCTCGACCACCATCTGGGTGGCGATGCCGGCATGATCCATGCCCGGCTGCCAGAGCACGTTCTTGCCGCGCATGCGCTCGAAGCGCACCAGAATATCCTGCAGCGTGTTGTTGAGCGCATGGCCCATGTGCAACGAGCCGGTGACATTGGGCGGTGGGATGACGATGGAAAAGGGTTCCGCGCCTTCCTCGGCGCCAGCACCGGCGCGGAAGGCATCCGCCTCCTCCCAAATCTTGGCGATCTTCGGCTCGACGCTTTTTGCGTCATAGGTTTTTTCGAGCATGGGAAAGGCGTCCGGACTGTCGGGATTTGCTGGTGACGGTAAATCGGAAGGACTTGGCCAAGTCAACCACACGAACAACCGCCATCCGACAGATAGGAGCATCACACGGCCGAACCAAGGCAACCTCTTGCCTTGGAGGTGCGCTCCGCCTACGATCTACTTGCTGCTGTAGGGCGCACCGGTTTCGGCCGAAGGGGCATTGCCCGCCTACACCACCTAAACCCAGAATGCGCCCATGTCCCAGTTCGAGCATTTCCGCAGGCAGGCAAAACTTTATCTCAAATGGCACCGCGAGGGCCGTTATCCCGCCGCGGCGGCAATACGTTCCTTGCTGCCGCGCTTTCGAGATCTCAGCGATACTCAGATCCTTGAGCGGGAGTTCAAACTCGCCGACGCCCAGGAGCTTGTTGCCCGCAAGGCAGGTTTCGAAAACTGGGAGGCGCTCAAGAAAGGATCTTCAGACATGAGCACCTCCACCACACCTGAAAAAGAACCCTTCCTGGCCTTATCAGAGCCACAGCTGTTCGTTGCCGATATCGGCCGAGCCTGCGATTTCTACACAAGCAAGCTCGGCTTCACGCTCCGTTTCACCTATGGCGAACCACCCTTTTTCGCTCAGGTCTTTCGAGATGGTGCCCGCATCAACCTGCGTTACGTCGATACACCGGTGGTTGAGACCAGCAGGATCGTGCCCGAACATCTCGTCGTGGCCACGATCGTGCTGGACCACGGCATCAAGAAACTATTCCTCGACTATCAAGCCGCCGGCGTTCCGTTCTTCCAGCAGCTCAAGACAGAACCCTGGGGTTCGCGTGCCTTCATCGTGAGCGATCCTGACAACAACCTCGTGTGTTTCACCGCAGCTTCATGATCGGCGGGACGCGAGCCGGCATCGGAAGCGGGAGCCGGCTCGCACCCGTCGATCATCCGGCGGTCTTCGGCAAGAGGCTTCCGTTGGCCGACAGCATCCTGGAAAACAACTCCAGCAGAATGTCGCAGAGCGGCTGCGGATCTGGGCTTTCACGTGCAATCGCATCGTCGACGACACCGTGCATGCCATCAAACAGAATGAGCGCCGTCATGCGGGTATCGGGCATGGTCCAGACGCCGGCCGCCTGGCCGGCTTCGAGCAAGGCAACGAGCTGCGCAATCACGACGTCCTTTTCCCGTGACTGCCGCCGCGAGTGGCTGAAATCGTGGAAGACGACATCGTGCAGTTTGAAATTGTCGACATAGGCCTGCACCGCGCCATGGACCCATCCTGACAGCCGCGCCGGAAAGTCCGTTGCCGGACAGGCCTCGATCGCCTCATTCACGCTGCCCACGAAATCCTGCGAGAAACGCTCCCGCAAAGCCAGGACAACATCCGTCTTCGTCGCGAAGTAGTGATAGAAGGTTCCTTTGGCCACGCCTGCGCGTGCGACGATTTCGTCGATCGTCGTCGCTTCGATCCCTTTCGCGATGAAGAGCGCTGCCGCGGATGCCATCAGATCATCCGTGCGCACCTCCGGCGGCAAGGTACGTCGCCGGGCGCGCGGTCGGCGCTCTGTAGATACGTTTGCGTTCATCCCGATTCCCGTAACCGAAGGCGTAGTGAGTTTAAGACAACCGAGCTCTCCTCGCATAGCTGCAATGATTTCAATATGTTTTGTATTGACCGACGGTCGGTCGACTCGTATTGTTGAGTGAAATCATCAGGATTTGTCCCATGCCGTCATCCCGCAGACGCGACCTTGTCGCGGCAGTCTACCTCGGCACTTTCATGGCAACACTGGCCATCAGCATCGTCACTGTCGCGCTTCCGTCCATTCAGGTGGCGCTCCGAACCGATCTGTCCGGGTTGCAGTGGGTCGTAGGTTCCTACGCGCTTTGCCTTTCCGCCTTCATGCTGTCTGCCGGGCCGATCAGCGACCGTTACGGGCGCAAGCGCGTATGGTTGGTCGGCGTAGCGCTGTTTTCGACGGGATCGGCGATCTCAGCCATGGCTTCATCGCTCGGCACTTTGATCGTAGGCAGTGCTTTGCAAGGCGTTGCGGGTGCTCTGGTCATCCCAGGTGCCCTGTCGATCCTGACGCAGGCATTTGCCGATCCCGCACAACGCGCCCATGTGATCGGAGGCTGGGCATCCTTCAGCGCCGTGTCGCTGGTCCTCGGGCCGATGCTCGGCGGATTCCTGGTCGACAATGTCGGCTGGTCGAGCATCTTCCTGATCAACATACCGCTGGGCACGATCACCATAGCACTCGGACTGAGAGGCATCCCTGAGAGCGCAGACCCAGGCCAGGCTGCCCTAGACCCCGTTGGACAGGCGCTGTCTGTCGTTTTTCTCGGTGCATTGACCTATGCGCTGATCGGGGCAGGCCATGCCGGCTGGACGTCACCGCGCATTGCCGGCGCGCTTGCTGTCGCGACCACCGGGTTCATTGGCTTCATCGCAATCGAATGGCGTACGGCGCGCCCGGTGCTGCCGGTCGACCTCTTCCGTGACCGGTCGTTCGCAGCGGTCAACTTCGCTTCCTTCGCACTCGGCTTTTCGGGCTACAGCAGCCTGTTCTTCTTTTCCCTGTTTCTCCAGCAGGTGCAGAACTTGTCGGCAACGGCGGCAGGGTGGCGAATGACACCCGTCTTCGTCGCAATGGCCCTCACTTCTTCCTTGTTCGGCAAGCTTTCGTCATGGTGCGGAATCCGTTGGCCGATGATCGTCGGCTATGCCCTGCTCGGCAGCTCGATGCTGGCCATGGCCCTGTTCACGCCGGGTACCCCCTACCCGATCATTGCCGCGATTTTCGCGATCCTGGGCATAGGCATGGGGCTTGCCGTTCCCTCCACGGGAGCGGCGGCAATGGCAGCCACACCACGCGAAAGAAGCGGGGCCGCTTCGGCGACGATGAATGCGCTTCGCCAGGGTGGCATGACGATCGGCATTGCACTGCTCGGCACGCTGATGAGCGCCCGCGCCATTTCCTCGCTGAGAGATTATATCTCCACCACGAATGCTGCCGACGCCCTCGCTGTCGCAACGACCGCCGTCAGGCAGCACGCGATGCCGGCAGACCTCGACATGGCGCCCGAACTGTTCCGGCCGCTGCTGGCCGAGGCCGTTGGCCAGGGATTTTCTCTAGCCGTCGCCTGCGCCGGTGCCTTGGGTCTGCTGGCCGCAGCGGTGCTCGTGGCGACCGGACGACACCCCCTCAGGGATCGCCGCCCGAACCTCGCGGTCGATCGCGGATAGTACCGTCACCATCCTACCGCTTGCCCATCCTTGCGGGGATCGGAACCGGCCCGATAAACGCCATTTACAGGAGCCTGCTCGGGATATCTCGGCGGCGCGGGTATCGACGCGTCCTGCTGAAACAGTATGCCCTGGAACCCACCCACACTCATATCCGCCGTCATGCTTTCGACCGGATGGCCGAGCGCCTGCAATTGCTGGCCTACCCGTTCGAACAGGCGTGGTTCCAGCACAAGCTTGCCCGGGCCGTCGTTCTTCTGTTCGTGCAGGTAGCGCGCCGCATCTGCCGTTGCCTGTGGACTGAAGCCGAGGTCGATCATGTTCGCGAGGTGAGTGGTAAGCGAATAGGCCTGGATGGAACCTTGCATATTGCCGAAGCCCAACAGTGGCTCGCCATCCTTCATTGCAAAGCCGGTTATGATGGTGTGGAAAGGACGTTTGCGCGGTTCGACGCGGTTTGGGCTTTCGGGATCAAGCGAAAAGCCGTTGCCCCGATTGTGCAACAGGAAGCCGTAGCCCGGTACTGTTATCCTCGACCCGTAAACGTCATAGACGCTGTGCACCACCGAGGCCATGTTACCCCAGCGATCGGCAGCGATCAGGTTGATGGTCCCGCCCTCCAGCGTACCGGCAACTTTGGGCGTTCCAGCCTTCTTCATATCGATGCTGGAACAGACCTCGACTGCACGTTCTTTGGAGAGCAGCCTCTCCAGCGGAATGTCGGAGAATTTGGGGTCGCCATTGTGGCGAAGCAGGTCCGAATAGGCGAGCTTCTTCGTCTCGACGAGCAAATGCCAGTATTCAGGTGAGCTGTGATTGAGTTTGCTCAGGTCAATTCCGAATTTGGCCGAGCAAGCCTCCAGCAGGTTGAGCTGGAGCAGCGTTGCCCAACCCTGACCGGGCGGCGGCACCTGGAAGATGTCATAGCCACGATAACTGGTCGTGATCGGCTCGTTCCATTCCGGCTCGAAGGCGCCGAGGTCCGAATTGGTCATTACACCGCCGCCCGCCTTTATGCGGGCAACGATCGCATCTGCAACCGGACCTTTGTAAAAACCGTCACGGCCGTTCTGTTGCAGCAGCCGCAAGGTCTTGGCCAGGTCGGGGTTTTTGATGACGCTGTAGAGTGGCGGTACACTATCGCCGCGTAGAAAGACGCGCGCGGATTCGGGATCCTTGCGTAGATCTGCCACGGCTCGCGCCAAATCCCGATGATGACGCTCGCTCACGCCCCAGCCTTGCTCGGCAATGGTGGCGGCGCGCTCGAACGTTTCCTTGAACGTCATCGTGCCGAAACGCTTCAGCATCGCGTCGAAGCCGGCGATGGCACCAGGAACGGTAACGGAATCCACCCCTTCGAACTTGCGATCCTTGAAATAGTCGGGTGTCCAACCCTGCGGAGACCAGCCGGCCGAACTCAGCGAATAAAGCTTCCGATCCACCGCGGACCAATAGAGGACAAAAACATCTCCGCCGATGCCGGTGTCGTTGGGCGACACGACATCGAGTGTTGCCAGCGCGGCAATGGCGGCGTCCATGGCATTGCCACCCTTCTGCAGGATTTCCAGCCCGGCTTGGGCCGCGAGCGGATGGCTTGTGGCAACCACGCCATTGCGCGCGACAACTTCGGACCGGCCCTGCTCGGACCATCCCATCGGGCGCATTCCAGGCACAGTGGTGCCATTGAGCCGCCCGCCAGGATTTTCTGTGCCCGTCGGCGTGCCGAAGGGTGTTGCCGATTGCGGAAAACTGCTCGTGATACCCAGGATCGAAGTCATTGCCGCAACACCAGAACCAGCCAGGGACTTCTGCTTCTCAAAATACCGCTCGGCTTGGCAAGCACAAACGTCACCGCCCGTTGCCCTCCCGCGGCCACGGAGAAATCCCTGGCGCCACTAGCTCCCATAGAGTTCCGCCAGAGCCGGAAGTAGCGCCGTGGGCAGATCTTCGGCGATGAGGCCAGGACCAAAGCTCCGGCCTGCCTCGGCATGCAGCCAGACACCTGAACAAGCCGCTTCGAACGCCGGCATCCGCTGCGCGATGAGCCCGGCAACAATGCCGGCCAGCACGTCACCAGAGCCTGCCGTTGCCAGCCAGGGAACCCCATTGGCGTTGATCGCCGCGCGATCGTCCGGCGCGGCAATTACGGTGTCCGCACCTTTGTAGATGACGACACCATTCGCTCTCCTGGCGGCGGCACGCGCCTTGCCGAGCTTGGACAGATCATCGTTCCCAGCAATATCCGGAAACAGCCGGGAGAATTCACCCTCGTGCGGCGTCAAAACGAGCGTGGGGGCACCGGCACGGGCAGCAGCCTCGAACAGCCATTGCGGCGCTTCGCGAAAAGCCGTGATGCCGTCGGCATCGAGAACCAGCCCTTCGGCGCCAGGCTCGCCTACTCGACCACCTGCGGCCAGCACCGCAAGCGCAAAATCGCGCGCTTTTTCACCAGGACCGAAGCCAGGCCCCAGCACAAAAGCAGAAGAGCGGCCCTCCCCCAACAGGGCAGCAAGCTCTGCGACGTCGTCAACCTTGCGCAGCATGATCGAGGTCAGGTGCATGGCATTGACGGCCAATGCGCTGCCGGGCGCCAGCACTGTAACAGCACCAGCTCCGGAGCGCGCGGCCGCCAGCGCCGAAAGTCTGGCCGCGCCCGTCGAGGTTGGCCCTCCGGAAAAGACGCCGACATGGCCGCGGCGATACTTATGTGTATCGACGTCGGGCGATGGGAAGGCTTGCCGCCACAGCGCCGGCTGATTCTCGAAGGTGCCCACAGCGAGGGAATCGATAACACTTGCGGCGATGCCGATGTCGGCGACCACCACTTCACCGCACAGTTCACGACCCGGCAGCAGCAGGTGGCCGGGTTTCCTGCATGCGAAGGTTACGGTCACAGCGGCTTGAAAGGCGTTGCCTTGCACCTTGCCGCTTTCACCCGAAACACCGGACGGCAGGTCGACCGCGATGACGGGCAATCGCCCGGCGGCAACGAGTGACGCCGCGCGCGCGGCGTCATCGGCAAGCGGCTTCGACAGGCCGGCACCATAAAGCGCATCGACGATCAAGTCATCGGCTCCAGCGTCGAAATCAGCAAGCGACCGCCTCGGCACTGGGCACTCGGCAGCAGCGATGGCGGCATCGCTGCCGTCGCGCGGCGTACCAGCAGACCACAGCGAAACGGCTACACCGCTCTCGTGCAGGTTCCTGGCCACGACATAACCGTCGCCACCATTGTTACCCGGACCGGCCAGCACATGGACGCGTTTCCTGGAGGGAAACCGCTCCAGCACCACGGCAGCCACCGCCGCACCTGCGTTGCGCATCAAACCGATGCCGTCGAACGGCCCGTTGGCGATGGCAAGTCGATCAGCTTCTGCCATTTCTTTGGGCGTGAGCAACTCAAGGTTCATGCCGTATCTCCCTTTGGCGCCCGAACGGACATTCGAACAGTTTGAGACGAGAGGCAAATGCGCAATCTGCGCGCAATTTGCTCAAAAATTGTGCAAACGGTTGGAAATTCGAGGAGGGGAGCGGCCTGCAGAACAATCTACCCGCCACAGAAAGAACGGCGCAAACCGGTTGCGTCATGTGCTTTCCATGATAATTCGCGACGATACCTCTCCGGCGAGCCCAACTGGCACGCTTCATGCTTGAAGAATGCGCGAGCGGGACTGACAACCCGTTTTACCGGCAGTGGAGGCCCCATATCGACATGAAAAAGATCGAAGCGATCATCAAGCCGTTCAAACTGGATGAAGTGAAGGAAGCGCTTCAGGAGGCCGGTCTGCAAGGCATCACCGTGACCGAAGCCAAGGGTTTCGGCAGGCAGAAGGGCCATACCGAACTTTATCGCGGCGCAGAATATGTCGTCGACTTCCTGCCCAAGGTGAAGATCGAGGTTGTGCTCGGCGACGAGTCCGTCGAGGCTGCCATCGAGGCCATTCGCAAAGCCGCCCAGACGGGGCGCATCGGCGACGGCAAGATCTTCGTCTCCAACATCGAGGAAGTCGTACGTATCCGGACCGGCGAAACCGGCCCCGACGCGATCTGACGCTAGAGCGTTTCCGTTTTTCACGGAAACGCGGAAACGCTCTAAGTTTTTTCACCACATTTTTGTAACGCCAAGTGATTCCACTTGGCTAAAAAATGCTCCAAGCGCCATCGTTTCAGTTTTTCGAGTTTCAACGTCATCATACAGGAAAGAGACATGACGACAGCCAAAGACATCTTGAAGCAGATCAAGGACAACGACGTGAAATTCGTCGACCTGCGCTTCACCGACCCCAAGGGCAAGCTCCAGCACGTCACCATGGATGTGGCCGAAGTCGATGAAGACATGTTCGCCGACGGCGTCATGTTCGACGGTTCCTCGATCGGCGGCTGGAAGGCCATCAACGAGTCCGACATGGTACTGATGCCGGATACCGACACGATCCACATGGATCCGTTCTTTGCACAGTCGACCATGGTCATCCTGTGCGACATCCTTGATCCGGTCTCGGGCGAAGCCTATAATCGCGATCCGCGCGGCACCGCCAAGAAGGCCGAAGCCTATTTGAAGGCCGAAGGCATCGGCGACACCATCTATGTCGGCCCGGAAGCCGAATTCTTCGTGTTCGACGACGTCAAGTACAAGGCCGATCCGTACAACACCGGCTTCAAGCTGGATTCCTCGGAGCTGCCGTCCAACGACGACACCGACTATGAGACCGGCAACCTCGGCCACCGTCCGCGCGTCAAGGGCGGCTACTTCCCGGTTCCGCCGATCGACAGCTGCCAGGACATGCGCTCCGAGATGCTGACCGTGCTGACCGAAATGGGCGTGCGCGTCGAAAAGCATCACCACGAAGTGGCTGCCGCCCAGCATGAGCTCGGCATCAAGTTCGACACCCTCGTGCGCAACGCCGACAAGATGCTGCTCTACAAGTACGTCGTGCACCAGGTTGCCAACGCCTATGGCAAGACGGCCACCTTCATGCCAAAGCCGATCTTCGGCGACAACGGCTCCGGCATGCATGTGCATATGTCGATCTGGAAGAACGGCAAGCCGACCTTCGCTGGCAACGAATATGCCGGCCTGTCGGAGAACTGCCTGTACTTCATCGGCGGCGTCATCAAGCACGCCAAGGCAGTGAACGCCTTCACCAACCCGCTCACCAACTCCTACAAGCGCCTGGTACCGGGTTATGAGGCTCCGGTGCTGCTCGCCTATTCGGCTCGCAACCGTTCGGCATCCTGCCGCATTCCATTCGGCAACTCGCCGAAGGCCAAGCGCGTCGAGGTCCGCTTCCCCGATCCGGGCGCGAACCCGTATCTCGGCTTCGCGGCGCTGCTGATGGCTGGTCTCGATGGCATCAAGAACAAGATCCACCCCGGCCAGCCGATGGACAAGGATCTGTACGACCTGCCGCCGAAGGAACTGAAGAAGATCCCGACCGTCTGCGGCAGCCTCCGCGAAGCCCTGCAGAGCCTCGACAAGGACCGCGGCTTCCTGAAGGCCGGCGGCGTCTTCGACGACGACCAGATCGACGCCTTCATCGAACTTAAGATGGCCGAGGTGATGCGTTTCGAAATGACCCCACATCCGGTCGAATTCGACATGTATTACTCGATCTAAGCAACTCCTATCGCCTGACAAGAAGAACCCCGGTCGCAAGATCGGGGTTTTTTGTTTTGGCAAACGGCCATGCCAGATCGCCATCTGGCGTATTCGATCTGCCGTTTCGCCGGCATCGCCAGTATGGGGTCGCTGTCGCCTCGTGCTCAACGACGCCCTTCCCGCCTCGCAGCTCCGAGGCCAAGGATTGGTGGGCAAAAAAAGACCCCGGCCTCGCGGCCGGGGTTATTGCTGGACTTGTCGAAGGAGGACGACTTACCCGGCAATCTCTTCGATCTCTTCAGGTGCATGCAGCGTCCAATCGGCGCGACGCGCCAGGAACACCACATAGTAGACTGCCGCCACGGCCACGATCGCCAGGGTCGCGAGCAGGCTCGGCCTGCCGAAGGCAACGTCCAGCCAGTTCTGATAGGCGACATAAACCAGTGCGACGAAGGCTAGGATCGGCGGCAGGGGGAACAGAGGCATGCGATAATGCCCCTCCGAGGTAGCGCCATTGCGACGCCCGGCAATCGCCGCCAGACACAGCAGCGCATAGATGACGACCAGCGATGTGCCGGACACCACCAGAAGCAGGCTGAGATCGATGAAACAGGCTGCGGCAGCGGCGATCGACACGACAATAGTGGCGATCCAGGGCGACGCGTAGGTTCCATGCACGGACGCGACCGCATTGTTGATCGGTCCGAACCAGGTCTTGTCGCGACCGGACGAAAACAGAAGACGAGATGCCTGCAGCACGATGGCGATCACCGCATTGAAGATCGCAATCGCGATGGCAAGGCTGACAGCCACTGTCAGTGCGTGCCCGCCCCGCGCTTCAAGGAAATACTCAATCTTCGCCGGCGCGGCGAGCAAGGCGGTGAGATCGGGGGAACCGAGCAGCACAGCGGTCAGCGGGATCAGTTCCGCGGCGACCGTGATGACAAGCGCCCACAGGACAACCTTGCCGATACTGCGCTTGGCATCCTGTGTTTCTTCACCGAAATAGGCCGCGGCACCGTAGCCATTATAGGCAAAGATGGCGACGGCAGTGGCGGCCAGGATCAGACCCGTCGAAGCTGGAACCAGCGAATTGGTTGCAACATCGAGAATCTGTGGCGAAGTGAACAGGCTGGAAAGCGGCCGCTCGATGTTGATGAAACCAAGCGCAACCAGGATCAGCAGAGCCAGCATCTCGATGCCGAGGAAGATCCCGGTAACAAAAGCATTAAGCTTGATACGCAACGCTGCGACAATGCCGGCCAGGATGATCGTTGCCACGCCCACCCACTGCGCATTGAGGTTGGGCAGAAGCACTCCAAGATAGGTACCAACGCCTAGCGCCACCACGGCGATGATCAGCACGATGGAAATGAAGACGAGAACCAGCGTGACAAAACCCCAGAAGCGACCGAGCGTACGACCGATCATGGTGTATTCGCCACCAGCTGTCGGATAGGCCGATGACAGTTCCGCATAAACGAAGGCCATGAACAGGCCGATGATCGCGGCAAAGAGAAATGACAGGAACGAGCCGGTGCCGGCCAGTGCGATGACGCCGGGTACGATGATGAAAACCGATGATGCCGGCGTCACCGCCGACAGCACGATCATCAATGTGCCCAGTCCGTTGAGTGCGCGATCAAGCCCCCCGCTCGACGGCGATTCCTGTGATGGCATCAAGCCCTCCCCATTTTGATATGATTAAAATAACACTCCCATCAAAACGCTACGCTTGACTCGGCAATCCGTCAATAAACTTCCACTAAAATCACTTGCAATGCTCGCAGCATCGATTTTAATTTGAACGCCATTCAGGAGTAAATATGAGCAGACCTGCTGCCCAGGCCGAACGCCGGCTCACCTTGATCAGCGCCGCCGAGACGATGATCGCCAAGCACGGCCTCGCTGGCGTGACCTTGCGCGCCGTCGCCAATGAGGCCGGCATGAGTTCGAGCGCTGCGCTTTATTACTATCCAGGCCTGAAAGACCTTCTGGATGACGTGCAAAAACAGGCTGTCGAGCGCTTCTGCACACTGAGGGCCATGGCGACCGCGCAGATTTCGGACCCGCGCGAACGCCTGAAGGCGATGATCCGCTCCGGCATACCTGATGACCCCAGCGATCGACTTTGCCGACTGCTGATGGAACTCGGCGCCTATGCCCGTTCCGACGCCGCCTATGCCGCGCGCCACATCACGCTGTTCGAGCGGCAGGTCGCAATCTATGTCGGCATCCTCGAAGCGGGGGCCATCACCGGCACGTTCAAGCTTTCCGACACCAGCGACACGCTGGCACGCAGCCTTGTCATTCTGGAAGACGGCCTCGGCCTTCACCTTCTCAACGTCGTACCAGCCGTCGACTACCCGACCGCGCTTCGCATCCTTACCGCCTACGCCGAGACGACGACGGGCTGCCGCCTCACCTGACCATTTCTCCAACAACCAAACTTCAAGGAAGATCGTATGAGTGAGACCTCGCATGTCACGCCCGCAGGCAAGCTGCGCGCCCGGGCGCTCGGCATTCCCTTTGCCGGCAATCCGGGTCGATTCAACGCGATCACCGATGTGCCGGGGGTCGAGGTCGGCTACACCACGCTGATTTCAGGCGACGGCAACATGGAAATCGGCAAGGGGCCGGTGCGCACAGGCGTCACCGCCCTCCTGCCGCTCGGTCGCGAAGGGGCAGGCCAGGCGATCGCCGCCGGCTACCATTCCTTCAATGGCAATGGGGAGATGACCGGCGTGTCATGGCTGGAGGAATCCGGCGCCCTCAACATGCCGATCCTCATCTCCAACACACACGCAGTCGGTCCCTGCCATCGTGGCACCATAGACTGGATGGTACGAAACAAGCCGGAGGTTGCCAGCCAGTGGATGCTGCCGGTAGCAGCGGAGACGTGGGACGGCTACCTGAACGACATCAACGGCCCACACGTCACCGGCAGCCATGCGGTCGCGGCCCTCGACGCCGCGAGAAGCGGCGCGATCGAGGAAGGTTCAGTCGGTGGCGGCACCGGCATGAACTGCTATGCCTTCAAAGGCGGCAACGGCACCGCTTCGCGCGTCGTCGACTACGGCCATCGCAGCTATACGGTCGGCGTCTTTCTGCAGACCAATTTCGGTTCCCGCAACGAGCTCACCATTGCTGGAGTGCCGCTGGGCGCGGACCTCTCCGACGACAACCCGATGGAGGCCTTTGCAACCAGCCTGCCCGCGGGGGCTGGTTCCTGTATCGGTATTGTTGCCACCGACGCCCCTCTTCTGCCCGGCCAGTGCAAGGCACTCGCCAGGCGCGTCCCCCTTGGGCTCGCGCGCACGGGAACTGCCGGTTCGCATTTCTCTGGCGACATCTTCCTCGCCTTCTCGACCGGAAATCGGGATGCATTGAACGGCCGCTTTCCGAGGGGCGAACCTGATGCCAGCACCTACAGCCATATGGATTTCATCCCGTGGGGCCGCATGGACGATTTCTACACTGCGGTGGTGCAGGCTACCGAGGAAGCAGTGGTCAACGCGCTGGTCGCCAATGCAGAGATGATTGGTCGCGATGGCCATCGCAGTCCCGCCCTGCCGCACGATCGGGTCGTAAAGGCGCTCAAGGCACGCGGCGCCATCGCAGGCTGACAGCCGATCGCTCCGCGTCCCCCATCACAGCGCGCCGGCCTTCGTCGACGCGCACCCCCAGCAGCAAGCCGGAGCCCAATGTCGAGCTTTGACGACAAGCCTCGGGCATTCTGTTAGCATGCCCACAGCAACACCCGCTTGAAATTTTGAACTTAAAGGTTCCGGGAAGGGAATATTAGCTCTCCCGTGATAGGGTGAAGCCAGCTTGGGGACCATTCCATGAACAAGAGCGATCCGGGCAGCCGCTTTTCAGCAGATGCGGTGCGCAAGTTCGAAGATCCGGACGCGGACAAGACGTCTTCCGCCGGCTTGAGCGAGCTTGCCCGTCAGGTGGCTGCGCAATACCGCAGCGACACGATGTCGCCCATCATGGTGATCGGCACCTTGCGCCTGATCGAATTTTCGTTGCTGTTCGTCTCCGGCCTCGCCCTCTACGTCTTCTATGAAGGCTTTTTCCAGAACCTCGCCTGGCAATACACACTGACCTTTGCCTCTGCCTCGTTGCTTGAAATTGTCCTTCTCGAGGTTGCCGACTGCTATCAGGTTCCCCGACTGCTGAGGCCCGTCGCCAATCTGGGCCGCCTCCTGTCGGTCTGGGCAGGCACTTTCGCCGCGCTCGCTGTCGCCGCGTTCTTCCTCAAGATCTCCGAGGACTATTCGCGACTTCTGTTCGCCACGTGGTTCATCGTCGGCTTCATGCTCACTTTCCTGATGCGACTGGTCACGGCTCGCCTGTTGCGCCGCTGGGCGCGAGACGGACGTATGGAGCGCCGCGCCGTGATCGTCGGTGGCGGCAAAGCGGCAGAGACGCTTATCCGCTCGATCGAGAAGCAGCCGGACAACGATATCCGCATCTGCGGCATATTCGACGACCGTGACGACAGCCGTTCGCCGCCGGTTGTTGCGGGTTACCCGAAGCTCGGCACCATCGCAGAGCTGCTCGAATTCGCCCGCGTCGCGCGCATCGACATGCTGATCGTATCGCTTCCGATCTCAGCGGAAGCGCGTGTGCTGCAGCTTTTGAAGAAGCTCTGGGTGCTGCCGGTAGACATCCGCCTTTCCGCGCACAGCAATCAGTTGCAGTTCAGACCACGCTCCTACTCCTACATCGGCTCCGTGCCGATGCTCGATATCTTCGACAAGCCAATCAACGACTGGGATTCTGTCGCCAAGCGGGCCTTCGACATCATCTTCTCGATCCTCTTCATCGTCGCATTCTCGCCAATCATGCTGGTGACAGCGATTGCCATCAAGCTCGACAGCAAGGGACCCGTGCTCTTCAAGCAGAAGCGCCATGGCTTCAACAACGAAGAGATCGTGGTCTACAAGTTCCGTTCCATGTACACGGACAAGTCCGATCCCAGCGCCAAGAAAACCGTCACCAAGAACGATCCGCGCGTAACCCGCGTCGGACGCTTCATTCGCAAGACCTCGCTCGACGAGCTGCCGCAGTTCTTCAATTCGCTGTTCGGCACGCTTTCGCTGGTCGGCCCGCGACCGCACGCCGTCGCGGCCCAGTCCCACAACCTTCTCTACAATGAAGTGGTCGACGGCTATTTTGCACGCCACCGCGTCAAGCCGGGAGTGACCGGATGGGCGCAGATCAACGGCTGGCGCGGCGAGATGGATACCAACGACAAGATCCGCATGCGTACCGAGTATGATCTTTATTACATCGAAAACTGGTCGATGCTGTTCGACCTGAAGATCCTGCTGTTGACGCCGGTACGCCTGCTCAACACGGAAAACGCCTATTGAGCACGCTGACACACGAGCTGCCTTCGAGAGCAGTCAATGCCAAGCTGATCGCGCTGCTGTCTTCAGGAGCCATCATCCTCGGCATCCTGCTTTCTGGCTTTGTCATCGAGGAACCTGCCCCGTACGAGCTCTATATGGCTGGGCTGATCGGTGTGTGGGCGCTGTTCGGCCTGTACATCTCACGACCGGTCGTGCCACTGCTCGTCCTGCTGGTGTCGATGAACATCGGCGGCATGGTAGCCATGACGCAAATGGCAGACCTGTCATGGACGCCGCTTTATCTCGCGGTCTCGCTGTTTTTGGCCTTCACCGCTGTTTTCTTCGCTTCCGTGCTTGAACGGAAGCCCGATCTCTACAGGCTGATCTTCCTGGCTTATGTGACCACTGCAGTCTTCACCTCGGTCCTCGGTATCGCCGGTTATTTCAAGCTGTTTCCGGGTGCCGAAATCTTCACCAAGTATGAGCGCGCTGCCGGCGCCTTCCAGGATCCGAACGTCTTTGGCCCGTTCCTCGTCCTGCCCGGCATTTACCTGTTCTACAGATTGCTGACCGGACCGGTGCAGCGCATGCCCCTCATAGCAATACCGCTGCTGATCGTGGTCGGCGGAATTTTTCTGTCCTTTTCGCGCGGCGCCTGGGGCCTGTTCGGCGTGGCAGTCATCCTGCTGACCGGACTGGTATTCCTGGAGAACACCAGCGGCCGCTTCCGCCTGCGGGTTGTGATCATGACCATCACAGCACTGGTACTGCTGGTGGTTGCGATGCTCGTGGTGCTGCAGATTCCGGGCGTGTCAGAGATGCTGACCACTCGCGCGAGGCTGGCGCAAGATTACGATTCGGCGCGCCTCGGCCGGTTTGCCCGCTATGGTATCGGCTTCATGCTGGCCTTGGAGAAGCCGTTTGGCATCGGCGCGCTGGTGTTTGGCAAGATCTATGGCGAAGACACCCATAATATCTGGCTGAAGACACTGATGGACTATGGCTGGCTGGGTTTTGTGTCTTACCTGACACTGACGATCTGGACGATCGCGGCCGGCTTTCGCCTGCTGCTGCGCAACAGGCCCTGGCAGCCCTACGTTTTATGCGCCTATGTCGTCTATGTCGGCCATATCGGACTTGGCAGTGTGATCGATATCGATCACTGGCGCCATTTCTACCTGCTGCTTGGCTTGGTCTGGGGTGGCATCGCGCTGGAATATCGCTATCAGCGCGGATTGATTGCCTTGGCCGATCCGGCCCCCACGCTGCCGAGCCAGCAAGCCGCGGAACAAACGGCCCTCCCCGCTGTTCGCTCGGTGTCGCTGTTGTCCCTGGCGCCGGCGAACTAGAGTTCGGAACGGAACGCCCGACATCCAGCCCATGCAGGCGCAGGTGATCGCTGCCGGAAAACCGGAAATGGGGTCAAGTCAATCTGTCTGAAAAATGGTCGGAGTGGCCGGATTCGAACCGACGACCCCTTGACCCCCAGTCAAGTGCGCTACCGGGCTGCGCTACACTCCGAGCCGGTCGCGATGTACGTGATACCCCTGCGTCGGTCAACCTGTTTCGCAAGCGATTTTACGAAGTGAAAGCCAAGCCTCTTCAAAGGACCGCCGTCCACCGACATTCCATCGATCCGGTTGACTGTTACCGCACCTGATCGAGCAGGCGCTTGCATTCCAGCAAGTCGAACAGTGCTTCCTGCAGCAACGCGCGATTGTCGCGAGAAAGCTTGCCGGAGCCGGCCTGCACAGGTCCCTCATCGTCGGCCTTGCCGAGACCAAAGAAACGGCGATTTGGCTTGGCTGTCGGCTGGCCGACCAGCATCTCGTCATCGGTGCGCGGTTGCGCTGCCGGCGTCAACGGCACCTCTTCGGCCTGACGGCGCTGCGCGATCGCCTCGACGGCGGCGACGTCACCATGACCGACGGCGATCAGGAACTGGTTGCCGTTTTCCCGCAACAACTTCTGCACACCCTTGATGGTGTAGCCCTGGTCGTAGAGCATGTGGCGGATGCCCTTGATCAACTCGACATCCTGCGGCCGGTAGTAACGACGGCCGCCACCGCGCTTCATTGGCTTGATCTGGTTGAAACGCGTTTCCCAGAACCGCAACACATGCTGTGGCAGATCAAGGTCTTCGGCGACCTCGGAAATGGTGCGGAAGGCGTCGGGGCTCTTGTCCATGAGTGGATCCTCGCGCTGGGCATCGGATCGGACGCGTCGTCACGTGCGTTGGTCAATCCAATGCGCAAAGAACAGACGAACCGAAGATTCGACATCATCCCGTCGAATCGCAGCCTATTTCAGCGATTTATCACCCGACATTCAAGCCCGGCATAAAGCAGGGGCCGGTTTTCAACCGCAGAGTCGGGCTTTCGCCTATTTGCCTGATTTCGTCTTGCCGGCCTGATGAGAGCGCAGGATGCGGCTCTTCAGCACGTTCGAGGCCTTGAAGGTCATCACCCGGCGGGGCAGGATCGGCACCTCCTCGCCTGTCTTGGGATTGCGCCCGATACGCTCGTTCTTGGAGCGGACATGGAAGGTGGCGAAGGACGACAGCTTCACCGTCTCGCCACGAACGATGGCCTCGCATATTTCGTCAAGCACCGCTTCGACCAGTTCGGCCGACTCTGTACGCGACAAACCGACCTTGCGATAAACGGCCTCAGCAAGGTCAGCACGTGTCAGTGTCTTTCCCCCCATCAGAGACCGTCCTATCAGCTTGTGCTCAAATGTATCGACTAAACGAGGCGGAGCCTAAGTAATTGACTCGACAAGGTCAAGAACCGAACCGTGCGGTTCGCTTCACCATCTGACGAGGACCGCACCCCAGGTGAATCCACCCCCCATTGCCTCCAGAAGCACGAGGTCGCCACGCTTGATGCGACCATCGGCGGCAGCGATCGAAAGCGCCAGCGGCACCGAGGCGGCGGATGTGTTGCCATGCTTGTCGACGGTGATCACCACCTTCTCCTCGGCGATGCCGAGTTTCTTGGCAGAGGCGTCGATGATGCGCTTGTTGGCCTGGTGCGGCACGAACCAGTCGAGGTCGTCCGCCGTGATTCCCGCCTGCGAGAACGTCGCCTCGATCACGTCGGTGATCATGCCAACGGCATGCTTGAACACTTCGCGCCCTTCCATCCTGAGATGACCGACCGTTCCAGTGGTCGACGGACCGCCGTCGACATAGAGCTTTTCCTTGTGTGAGCCGTCGGAGCGCAGGCTGGCAGCCAGAACGCCACGATCAGCGATGGTACCGGCCGCTTCTGCGGCCTCCAGTACCATCGCGCCAGCACCATCGCCGAACAGGACGCAAGTCGAGCGGTCGTTCCAATCGAGAATGCGCGAGAAGGTCTCGGAGCCGATCACCAGCACACGCTTGGCCAGTCCGCCGCGAATGTAGGCATCGGCCGTGGTAACCGCATAGACAAAGCCGGAGCAGACCGCCTGCATGTCGAAGGCATAGCCGTGGCGCATGCCCAGTCGCTGCTGAATCTCCACGGCCGTGGCTGGAAATGTGTTGTTGGGCGTTGAAGTTGCCAGAACGATGAGGTCGATATCGTCCGGCGTAAGGCCGGCATCGGCCAGCGCCGCGCGTGCAGCCCCTTCGCCAAGCGAAGCCGTGGTCTCGTCGTCGGATGCGATATGGCGCTGACGGATGCCGGTACGCTGGGCGATCCATTCGTCCGACGTTTCGACCATGCCCTCAAAATCGGCATTCTTCATGATACGGCGGGGCAACGCCTGGCCCGTGCCGCGCACGACTGATCTGATCAAGCTGTTTTATCCTTCTTCGTCGACCGCGACGTCAGACTTTCTGGGTGCCGGAGACTGCGGGTTGCGGGCATGGAACAGATCGAGATCTGCTTCGATGCGATCCAGCAAACGATTGCGCACCATGTCGTAGGCCAGTTCCACCGCCGCAGCAAACCCTGCCGAATCGGCGCCACCATGGCTTTTTACCACGACGCCGTCCAATCCGAGGAAGACGCCGCCGTTGGAACGGCTGACATCCATCTTTTCGCGCAAGAGGTCGAAAGCGCCTTTCGCGAACAGATAGCCGATGCGTGCCATCAGCGTTCGCCCCATGGCCGCACGCAGGTAACCGCCGATCTGGCGTGCCGTGCCTTCGGCGGTCTTCAACGCGATATTGCCGGCGAAACCTTCCGTCACCACGACATCGACGGTACCCTTGCCGATGTCGTCGCCTTCGACGAAGCCGTGATAGACAAGCGAGTTCATGTTGGCCTCGCGCAACATGCGCCCAGCCTCCTTGACCACCTCCTGGCCCTTGATCTCCTCGACGCCGACATTGAGCAGGCCGACGGTCGGCCGCTCCACGCCGAAGACCGCGCGTGCCATGCCGGTGCCAAGAATGGCGAAATCGACCAGCTGATGAGCGTCGGCACCGATGGTGGCACCGACATCCAGCACCACGCTTTCGCCACGCATGGTCGGCCAGATCGCGGCGATCGCCGGCCGGTCGATGGTCGCCATCGTGCGCAGGCAGAATTTCGACATCGCCATCAGCGCGCCGGTATTGCCTGCGGACACGCAGGCATCGGCTGAATTGGCCTTTACCGCTTCGATCGCCTTCCACATCGACGATTTCCAGCGACCGTGGCGCAACGCCTGGCTCGGCTTGTCGTCCATGCGGACGGCAACCTCGCAGTGGAAGAATTCGCTCTTCTCGGCCAGGCCGGGAAATTTCGCCAGTTCAGGCCGCACCACGTCTTCACGGCCATAGATAATGAAACGGATGTCCGGGCGACGGGTGGCGACAGTTTGGAGCGCCGGAATGACCACACCGGGACCGTGGTCACCGCCCATGGCATCAATGGAGATTTTTATCACGCGTTGTTCATCTCGTGGGTTGGCTTGGGACCATCGTGACTTTCCGGCGAAAATAGCGGTTTTGAGTCACCGCACAACCGGCTTTTGTCGTCGATCCATGGCTTTCAAGATTTTCCGAGCAGGGATTTCAGCTTTTTCTGGAATTCGCTTTCGGGTTCGTCTCCATCCGGCCCGGTTTCCAGAGATACGCCGGCCTTGCGCGGATAGGGATCGATCGCCAGCCCGAAGAACTGCTCGGCCAGGGCACCGACGTCAATCGTATCACCGGTAAAGGTCTCCGGGCTGTCGGGGCCGTCGGCGTCGAGCAGGATCTCACCACCACCCTCGAACCCCTGACGGCCCAGCTTTGAATCTTCGGGCAGGAACAGGCCCTCGACTTCTTCGTCGATATGGGCAGTCAGCGGCTCCAGCGTCACCACGCAGGCCTGGGTGATGTCACCCTCGACACGGCCGACGACCTTCACGCCGTGGCGTTTCCAGGGCGTCACCACCAGCTCGGCGACATAGCGCTCGACGGAGACCAGTTCATGGTCCCTGGCCAGAGCCTCGCGCTGAGCAGAATCGGCTTCAATGCGCACCGGCATGCCCTTTTGCGGCAGGCGCGAAACATGCGCCTCGAACGAGACGGCACTGCTTGTTTCCTCTTGATGTTTCATCGCAGTCATCCTTCAACCTGCCGCGGCCGGAAAGGCAAGCTCGCCAAGACAGATCGCTTCCGACGATTGCAAGGCGAGCGTCTCCCTGGCCCGCAGCACATAAGCCGCCAAATCCGGCGCCTCCGGCCAGTCCGCGACATCGGGGCGGACATTGCGAGACAGGGAAGCGGCGAGATCATTCTTGTCGTCGCGGCCGAGCGCGTCCGCATAGGCAGCGGTGCGGCCGTAATACATCTTCGCCAGCTTCTTCATGCGCTTCGGCACGCCGACGTCGCTGATGCCGAGTTCGCGCAGCGAATGGTCGACGTCGGTGAAGAACTCATCGATCAGTGTCTGTGCCAATTCAGCCGGCACGCCACTCTCGCCGTGCAACCGGTGCTGGAACAGGAACATATGCAGCGACAGCATCTCGAAACGACCGAGCGGCGTATCGGGCACATTCCAGTGCGAATAAAAGAAAGTTTGCCGCGCCGCCGCCACGATTTGTGCGTACAGCGCCTCGACAATAGCGCGGTTGGCATGGCGTTCACGGCCGAACAGGCGCTGAAACATTGGGGACGGTCTCCCGGGGACCTGTTTGTTAAGGCAGAATTGTTGCATCGGCGGCTAAGCTGGTTTACCGGTTTTGCCGCCTCGCGCAAGCCGGTGCCCGAGAGCGGACTATGGAGTTGTCGTTGCGCGCATTGAAATTCAAGTCGACCGCTTTGGCAGGTCCTGCGTCCGTCGCCTCGATGCTTGTCATCGCAGCGGCGCTGACCGGCTGCAATTCATCGAAGATGTTCGGGGACCTGACCCCCGGCGAAACGCTCACCCAGGGCTATATCGTCGACCAGCAGACGCTGGATTCGGTCCCTGTCGGTTCCAGCCGCGAGCAGGTGCTGCTTGCGCTCGGTACGCCGTCCACCACGGCGACCTTCGACAACGAGGTCTTCTATTACATCTCGCAGACGCGCCGCCGTTCGGTCGCCTTCGCCAATCCGAGCGTTGTCGACCAGAAGGTGCTGGCCGTCTATTTTGGCCAGGACGGCCGTGTCGCCCGCCTCGCCAACTACGGTATGAAGGATGGCCGGGTGTTCGATTTCATCTCGCGCACGACACCAACCGGTGGCAAGGACCAGAACTTCCTCGGTCAGATCATTTCCGGCGCAGGCAAGCTCAAGCCCAATCCGGCGGCCGGCCTCTAATCCCATTGCGGGTCGGTACAGACGGCCTGCGAAACAAATCTTCCAAAAAGCAAACCCCGCGGGATCGCTCCCGCGGGGTTTCTTTTCTACTGGACAGATGCCGTTGTCAGCTGTGCGCCAGCACAGCGAGCAACAGCAGAGCCACGATGTTGGTGATCTTGATGGCCGGGTTCACGGCCGGACCGGCCGTGTCCTTGTAGGGATCACCAACCGTGTCGCCGGTGACCGAAGCCTTGTGCGCCTCCGATCCCTTCAGGTGCTTGATGCCATCCTTGTCGGTGAAGCCGTCTTCGAACGACTTCTTGGCGTTGTCCCAGGCACCGCCACCGGAGGTCATCGAAATGGCGACGAACAGACCATTGACGATGACGCCGAGCAGCGAAGCGCCGAGCGCCGCGAAAGCCGAAGCCTTCGAGCCCGAGATCAGCAACACGCCATAGTAGACGACCAGCGGCGCCAGCACCGGCAGCAGCGACGGAATGATCATTTCCTTGATCGCAGCCTTGGTCAAAAGGTCGACCGCTCGCGCATAGTTCGGCTTGGACGTGCCCTTCATGATGCCCGGATCTTCGCGGAACTGGCGGCGCACCTCCTCCACGATCGAACCCGCGGCGCGTCCCACCGCGGTCATGGCGATGCCGCCGAACAGATATGGGATCAACCCGCCGAAGATCAGGCCGGCAACGACGTAAGGATTCGACAGGTCGAAGGAGACCGTGCCGAGATCGGAGAAGTAGGGATACTGCGCGGCATTGGCCGCGAAATATTGCAGGTCGTTCGAATACGCCGCGAACAGTACCAGCGCACCGAGGCCAGCCGAACCGATGGCGTACCCCTTGGTGACGGCCTTGGTGGTGTTGCCGACAGCATCGAGCGCGTCGGTGGAATGACGCACTTCCTTGGGCAATCCGGACATTTCAGCGATACCACCGGCATTGTCGGTGACCGGGCCGAAGGCGTCGAGCGCCACGATCATACCGGCGAGGCCAAGCATGGTGGTGACGGCGATTGCAGTACCGAAGAGGCCGGCCAGCTGGAAGGTGGCAATGATGCCGCCGACGATGACGATCGCCGGCAGTGCGGTCGATTCCAGCGAAACCGCAAGGCCCTGGATGACATTTGTGCCGTGGCCGGTGACCGAAGCCTGGGCGATCGAATTGACCGGACGCTTGTCGGTGCCGGTGTAGTATTCGGTGATCACCACGATCAGCGCCGTCACCAGAAGGCCAATCAGGCCGCAGATGAACAGGTTCGTTCCGGTCACGACATGCACGCCAGTGCCGATCGCACCCCAGCCAATGGTCATCGAGGTGGCAGCGCCCAGACCGACGATCGACAGAAGCCCGGTGACGATCAGGCCTTTGTAGAGAGCACCCATGATCGAACCATTGGCGCCAAGTTTGACGAAGAAAGTGCCGACGATGGAAGTGATTATACAAGCGCCGCAGATGGCGAGCGGATAAAGCATCACGGTTGGCAGCACATCGGTGCCGGCAAAGAAGATCGCTGCGAGAACCATGGTTGCGACCACGGTTACCGCGTAGGTCTCGAACAGGTCGGCGGCCATGCCGGCGCAATCGCCGACATTGTCGCCGACGTTGTCGGCGATGGTGGCGGGATTGCGTGGATCATCCTCTGGAATACCGGCTTCCACCTTGCCGACGAGATCGCCGCCGACGTCGGCGCCCTTGGTGAAGATACCGCCGCCGAGACGTGCGAAGATCGAGATCAGGGAAGCGCCAAAGCCCAGGGCCACCAGCGAGTCGATCACGGTGCGGTCGCCGGGCGCCAGGCCCAGCGGGCCAGTCAGCACCCAGTAATAAACGGAGACGCCGAGCAGCGCCAAACCGGCAACCAGCATGCCGGTGATGGCACCCGACTTGAAGGCGATGTCGAGGCCGGCCGAAAGGCTGTTCGAGGCGGCCTGCGCCGTGCGCACATTGGCGCGCACCGAAACATGCATGCCTATGAAGCCTGCCGCGCCCGAAAGCACGGCACCGATCAGGAAGCCGATGGCGGCAGTGCCCGACAGCAGCCACCAGGCCAGCAGGAACACGACGACCCCGACGATGGCAATGGTGGTGTATTGGCGCGCCAGATAGGCCTGCGCGCCTTCGCGGATCGCCGCGGCAATTTCCTGCATGCGGGCGTTGCCCTGATCGGACGCCATCACGGACTGTGTAGCCCAGATGGCATAGACGATCGAAAGCACGCCGCAGAGGATGACGACATAAAGCATGGTCATTTGCGGATTATTCCTCGATCTATGGCCCGGCAGACCTCCTCCCCGGACCGTGGAACCGAACCGAGATTCCCGAGCGGAATCCCGACCCCTCGATCGATTTATGCAAAGCCATGGTCTCGACCGTCAAGCCGGCATGCGACATTTGCCCGCATTTAGCTGCGACAGTTTAACGCGCCCGGCATGCTGCCGACCTCAAATGCTCGCGCCAGTTTCATCATGACGCAGTGGTTGCGGTCCAACGCTACCGCTGCAGGTCGCGGTCCGGTTGCATGATGAAGATCAGCACCGCGAGCATGGTCATATAGAACTTGAAGGCGGCTTCCTGGCCGTTCCAGGTTTTCGACTGCCACATCGCGAACCATTCTCCGCCGATGACCATGAAACCGAAATACCAGACCAAAAAGCCCATGGTGGTAGCGATAATCGCGAATTTCTTGGCGTTGTTGAATGTTTCGCCACTCCCCTTGCGGGCGCTCCACAAATTCCAGGCGGCGACCAGGAAGAGCACGCAGGTCAGTGCTTCACCGAAGATGATCAGCCAGTAGCCCGCGGTCCAGAGCGTTGGGCTGGTGAGCGAACGATACATCAGGGCATTGCCCGGAAAGGTTGTGTCCATGGACAGCACATGCTGGACAAAGGCGAAGTTCGAGCCATAGTCGGTGATGTTGCCAAAGGCGACGAGGAAGGCGAAGGCCGCCAGACATAGGCACATGGTGATCTTGGAAAGACGTGACGTCATGGCAAAAGCCCCTTCTGCTTTCGATGATTCTGGTCACGGCAAAACAAGATCACCGAGTCCCGGCGAACACGCAATGAGCGTCGCTTCGATTGTTCTGACCGCAAGTGCGGAGCGCCATGCCGAAAAGCACCAGCTGACGACGACGCTGATGTCGTTGCGACTGCCCGTGAGCTGCATGACCGAAGATCTGATATCGCTGGAGACCGGCGACGCGGGGCGTCATGATTTTTCGATCATCCAGCGCCGATGGGTCGTCGCAGGAAACGGCGCGGAACTGGAAATAACCCTCGACCATCCGGCAAGGCGCTAGACGACGGTTTCCAGTCGGGTTCACACTATCGGACTGCCTGCCCCATCCGGCGTGCCGCAACACGTTCGAGAGCCATCAGTCCGTCGTAGATGAAGACTGCAAGACCGGCAACGATGAGGCCGCCCTGGACGACGAAGGCGAGGTTGTTGGAGATCAATCCGGCAATGATGACCTCGCCGAGCGTCTTGGCCGCGACCGTGGATCCGATGGTGGCGGTGGCCAGGCTGATCACCACCGACAGTCGGATGCCTGCCAGAATCACCGGCAGGCTGAGCGGAAGTTCCACCCGGAGCAATTTCTGGCGATTGGTCATGCCGGCACCACGAGCCGCCTCCACGACACTGGCCGGCAGCGTGGTCAGTCCGGTCAACGCGTTCTCGAAGATCGGCAGCAGGCCGTAGAGGAAGAGCGCGATCAAGGTCGGCTTCTCGCCGAAACCGACCGCAGGTACGGCCAGTGCCAGCACCGCGACCGGCGGGAAGGTCTGGCCGATATTGACCAGCGAACGCGACAGCGGCAGGAATTCGGCACCGAAGGGCCGTGTCACCAGGATGGCAAGGCCGATCGCGACAATGATCGCGGCGATCGTTGCCACGGCGACGGTGCCCAGATGCTGCAAGGTCAGCGACAGCAGGCTGCCCTGGTTGTAGATCGCCGGCGCATTGTTTTCCGTGAGCGGCTTGAACAGCGGTTCGAACCAGCCCGGATTGACGATGAACGCCACCAGGAGAACCAGCAGGACAACACGCAATGCTGCCGGCAGGAAAACCTTCATGCCGGCCTCGCTGCGAGCTTCACCAGACCGTCAACGGTGACCCGGCCAAGCGCCTTGCCATCGGCCCCCTTGACCGGCAGCGCCGGCTTGCCCGTCCAAAGCAGTTCAGCCAGTGCATCGCGCTGGCTGGCGTCGGCGGGTATTGCTTCGCCTTCAGCGCTGCCCTTCTCAACCGCATCGCCGACACGGCCAAGCGACAGCAGCCGGAACGGCCGCTCGGACGAGCCGACCAGAGTCTCGACGAAGGAACTGGCGGGCTTCGCCAGGATCTCGGCGGGTCTGGCGTATTGCACCAGTTTGCCGCCATCCATGACAGCGATCTTGTCGCCCAGATGCACCGCCTCCTCCATGTCGTGCGTGACCAGGATGATGGTGGTGCCGAAATGTTTCTGAATGGCGAGCAGGTCTTCCTGCGCCTTGGTGCGGATGATCGGGTCGAGCGCGCCGAACGGCTCGTCCATCAACAGCACATTGGGTTTGGCGGCGAGAGCGCGCGCCACGCCGACACGCTGCTGCTGGCCGCCGGACAATTCATGCGGATAGCGTGGGCCGAACGCGGCCGGATCAAGCTGGAAGAGCTTCAGCAACTCATCGACACGCTCGTCGATGCGTTCCTTGTCCCAGCCGAGCAGCAGCGGCACCGTCGCGATGTTCTGTGCGACGGTGCGATGCGGAAAGAGACCGTGGCCCTGGATGGCGTAACCGATCGAGCGGCGCAATTCGTAGTCGGGTAACGAATGGTTGTCGACGCCATCCAGCTTGATCGTGCCCGAGGTCGGTTCGACCAGCCTATTGATCATGCGCAGCAGCGTGGTCTTGCCGGAACCGGAAGTGCCGACGATGGCAGCGATGGTGCGCGGCTCGATCACCATCGACACGTCGTCGACCACGGTCTGCTTGTCGTAGCGCTTGGTGATGTTCTCGATTTCGATCATGCGACCGCTTCCTTGCGCTTGGCTGTTGCGGTGAGTTCGATGACGGCATCGAGCACGATGCCTGCGGCAAAGGCCAGCGCCACCGTCGGCACGGCACCGAGCAAAACCAGATCCATCGCCGTCTGTCCGACACCCTGAAAGACAAAGACGCCGAAGCCGCCGCCGCCGATCAGGGCGGCGATGGTGGCAAGGCCAATGTTCTGCACCAGAACGATGCGGATCCCGGTCAGGATCACCGGGAAGGCAAGCGGGAACTCCACGCCGAACAGCCGCTGCCTGTCCGTCATACCCATGCCGCGCGCGGCCTCGTTGGCCGCCTTCGGCACGCCGGCCAGCCCCACCACCGTGTTCGCCACCACCGGCAGCAACGAATAGAGGAACAGCGCCACGAAGGCCGGCGCGGTGCCGATACCGCGGATGCCCAACGCGGCAGCTCCCGGTACGTGCAGCGCCACCCAGCCAAGCGGGCCGATCAACATGCCAAACAGCGCGATCGACGGGATGGTCTGGATGATGTTGAGCACGTTGAGCACCCCTGCCCGCAGCACTTCGACCCGGTGGCAGAGAATGCCGAGTGGCAGGCCGACCAAGACGGCGGCGACCAGCGAGCCCAGCGCCAAGGCGACGTGCTTGCGCGCCTCAGCCCAGAAGCTGCCGGCGCGGTTGGAGTATTCCTTGAGGATGGAGAGGCTGTCCCAGCTGCCGGAAGCCAGAAGGGCGGCAATCGCCACTCCAGCAACCAGGAGAATACCGATGCGCACAAATGGCGATAGCTCGAGCCGCGTCAGCACGTCGGCCAGCAACAGCGTAAAGGCGAAGAGCAGCAACCAGAAGCCGGAAGCCGGCGACACGCGCGCGAAGGTGTTGCCGGGCGGCGTGAGAAAACTGCCCGCCATGCCTATGGCCAGTGCAAGCGCCACCAGCAGAACGACACTCGCAAGAAGCCGCCACGCCAGTGGTGTCTTCAGCAGCGCCACCACAATGGCAACGATGATCAGTGCAAGCAGCGCAGGTCCACTGACAGAAGGAAGCGCATCGAGAATGGAACGCCCTTCCCCCGGCACGATACGGTTGGCGCGGAAAGTGGCGAAGGGTGCAAGGAGCGCCGCATAGGCCGCAATTGCGGCAATCACCACGCCCAGCTTGTCAAAGCGAATGCCCACGATCCCCGATCCTTCAGATCCGGCGCGCCCAGTGGATTCGATCCAGCCGGCGCGCCGGAACCGCTCCCTACTTGAGGAAGCCGTTCTTCTTCAGGAAGTCCTCGGCAACCGCCTTGGCAGGCTCGCCACCCACCTGCACGCGGCCGTTCAATTCCTGCAACGTGACAAGGTCGAGCTTCTCGAACACCGGCTTCAGCACTTCCTCGATCTTCGGGTTTTCCTTCAGCACCGCCTCACGAATGATCGGGGTCGGCTGGTAGACCGGCTGGACATTCTTGTCGTCGGTGAGAACCACGAGGCCGGACGGCGCGATACCGCCATCAGTGCCATAGACCATGGCAGCATTGGCCCCATTGGTCTGATTGGCGGCAGCACCGATGGTGGCGGCGGTGTCTCCGCCCGATAGCGTGATCAGCTGATCCGGCTTCAGGGTGAAGCCGTAGGTCGTCTGGAAAGCCGGCAGGGCGGCAGCCGAATTGACGAATTCGGCAGAAGCCGCCAGCACCACCTTGCCGCCACCCGACACGTATTTGCCGAAGTCGGAAAGCGTGGCCAGCTTGTTGGCGTCGGTGACATCCTTGCGCAATGCGATCGCCCAGGTGTTGTTGGCCGGCGACGGTGTCAGCCAGACAAGCTTGTTGGCGTCGTAGTCGAGCTTCTTTGCTTCGACATAGCCCTTGGCGGCGTCCTTCCAGACCGGATCGTCGGCCTTCTCGAAGAAGAAGGCGGCGTTGCCGGTGTATTCGGGATAGATGTCGATCTCGCCCGCAATGATCGCCTTGCGTACCACAGGCGTGGCGCCAAGCTGAATGCGGTCGACGGTCTTGATGCCGTTGGCATTCAGAACCGACTGGATGATGTTGCCAAGAACGCCACCCTCGGTGTCGATCTTGGAAGAGACGACGACGTCGGCAGCGTTGGCGGAGGCGACGGAGAGGCCGAGCGCCACAAGCGCACCGGCTAAAAATCTGGTTGAAGACATGGCGGCAAATCCCTCTGATAAAACCGATGACGATGCTTGCTATCGCACGACCCAGACGGGCAGTCGGGGCATACGGTTTCATAAGATGGAGGGTAAGCGCAATATTTTTATCCGCAATGGGCGTTCGACCCCTGCCTATCCCGACAGCGTTCTGTCAGTTGGCTTGGCGCAGCTTTGTCAGTCTGATTGCCAGCAGGATCTTCCTGCCCCGACATTGTGATCCCGCTATCCCGCTTCATATGACGCCGCACCATGGGCGCGCGAACCCGCATACAGCAAACCTGTCAATCCAAGGATGACAAGCCCCAGAACGGTGATCTGGAGTCCCGTGATGGTTTCGTTGAAAAGCAACGCCGAGAGGACCATCGTCACGGCGGGCGCCGGTACGGTGATGGAACTGGCTACCGAAACGTCGATATGGCGGACGGCGTAGAACCACACGATCAGTTCCACATAATAGGCAAGCCCCATGGCCACCGCAAAGATCTGGAACCGAAAATTCAATCCTAGCAATGGGATAATGTTAAAACCCTCGAGTGCGACAGTAAGCGCCAGCAGGAAGATGGTGGACACGATCAAGCGGGAAGTGGTGACCTGGCTCGGTGTGATCGGAGTCGACAGCAATGCCTGCCTGACGATGATGTGGGCAACGCTCCAGACCAGCGGAACAGCAAGCGCCAGCAGGAACCAGGATGACATCCCGGCCAGCTGCCGGGTGCCCTGCGTGGCGAGATAATAGAGTGCGACAACCACCAGAAGCATGAAGCCCAGCTCGAGCGCACTCTTGCGGCGACGCAGGAACACCGCTTCGAGCGCGGCTGCAAAGAGTGGATAGGCCTGCAAGGCAATAGCCGCATTGACCGCTCCCGCCTTCTCGAAGGCCAGGACATACATCCATGTGGACAGGCTGAAGAGCCCGCCGGTGAACAGCGTAACCCCCAGCACTCGCCATCGTTCTGCTCGAGGCAGACGTTCACCGAATAGGCCATGCTCGCCCGAATGCCACTCGAGTGCGAGCAGCGGGAGGGAAAACAGGAGTTGCCAGATCGATAGCCAAAGCGCGAATGAAAGCGCACTGGAGCCAGCAGGGCGGCCGATTGCGATAATGGGCATCAGGCCAAGCACGACGAGGCAAATGAAAGCGAGTGTTATGCCGGTGCCGCGCCGGGGACTGAAGGGCTGGTCCATGCAGAACTCCGGATGCCGGCATCGCCGAGAGGTTGGCACCACCCGTCAGTACAGGCACACCAATAGCGGCAGATAGGGGCAGCCCATGACGGAACCCTGCTCCAATCGGCCAGCATTGGGGACGCCGAACCCATCAACGGTCCGGCTCGGGAAATTCCATCCTGACCGACCCGTGCATGGCTCGCGTAATGAAGCTGTGTGATTGCCAGCCCCGGATGGGTTGATGGCAACCGCGTTCAGTTGTCTTCGGCGACACATCCGGGTGCAGGCATTTTCAGCTTCAATGCTAGGCGATGCGAGGATTTGGATATGCGTCTGATTGCCATAGTGCTCGTCGTTGTGGGGGCAGTGAACTTGCCGACAGTTGCCTTGGCCACGGATGCAGCGATTCAATTTGACGTCGATGCGGCAACCCGGGCCTATCTCGATACATTGCAAGGTGCCAAGCGTGCCAAATCGGACGCCTATTTTGAAGGCGGCTATTGGCTGATGCTCTGGGCTGCCATTGCTTCGGTGCTTGCCAAATGGATCATCCTCCAGAGCGGCCTTTCGACGTATCTGCGAAATCGAGCAGAACGTTTGGCGAAGTGGCAATGGCTGGTACCGGCGCTGTATGCCGTCCCGTATACGATTGCCGGTGCGGCAATCATCGCTCCATGGACAATCTACACCGGGTATTGGCGCGAAAAGCGTTATGGGCTTCTCAGTCAAAACCTGTTGGGTTGGCTCGGCGAACAGGCGATCGGCATCGCCATCCTGAGTGCGGTAAGCGCATTGCTTGTGACCGTGATCTTCGCAGTGATACGCAATTCACCAAGATATTGGTGGGCGTGGGGCGCGGCAACGCTGACCGCAGCCACGATGGTGGGCACACTTGTCGCGCCGGTGTTCATCGCCCCGCTTTTCAACAGCTACACCGAGCTTCCGGCTGGCCCCGTGCGCGAGCGTATTTTCGCGATTGCCCGGGATTACAATGTTCCAGCTGATCACATCTACCTGTTCGATCAATCGAAACAGGACACGCGCATTTCCGGCAATGTCAGCGGATTGGGGCCAACCGTTCGCATATCGCTGAATGACAACCTTCTCGACCGGGCGGACGAAGCAGAGATCGCCGCAGTGATGGGACACGAACTCGGTCACTATGTCCTTGGCCACGCCAAACAGCTGATTGGCATGCTGGCGTTGATCTTCGTAGCCGGATTCTGGCTGATCTATCGGCTGGTGCCCATCATGCTCAGCCGCTGGGGGACAAAATGGGAGATTCGCGGCACCAGCGACCCGGCGATTGTGCCGTTGTTTTCCGCGTTCGCCGTCGTCTTCTTCCTTGTGATGTCTCCGATCATGAACACGATTATCCGCGCGCAGGAACTTGAAGCCGACAGATTTGGACTTGACGCAGCCCGTGAACCGGACGGCTTTGCCGAAATTGCGATGAAGCTTTCAGAATATCGCAAGATCGAACCCGGGCCCGTCGAAGAGTTTCTGTTCTTCGACCATCCATCTGGCGCCACGCGTGTCAAAATGGCGATGCAATGGAAGGCCGACCATATGGGAACGGCTGATCATTGATCGTTGGCGGCGATAGCCTGCGCTGCCCCACACAGGTAGTGCAGCGGCTGGAGGATCGAGCAGACTAGCCTTGCCCGAACATGATCAGCGTGGCCCAGAATTGCCGGAGCTGAATGCCCGATGCGCCTCCGTCGGCACCGGCCGCCCGCTAAGATCAGCTTCCGTCGAACCGCATGAAAACGGTACCGGCGGAACCAAATGTCATCACATCGTAGGCTTCGGGCGCGACACCCGACATCTCCATGCCTGGCGATCCTGCAGGCATACCGGCCACAGCGAGCCCCTTGATCGATGGACGTTCTTTCAGCAGCTTGCTGACAGCCTCGGCTGAAACATGCCCCTCCAGCACGTAACCGTCCACCAGTGCCGTGTTGCATGACTGCAGCGCCGCCAGGACCCCTTGCTCCGTCTTGAATGTTTCAAGCGTAGAACTCTCGACGATCTTCACCGGAAAGCCAGCCTTGGCGATGTGATCAGCCCAGGCGCCGCAGCAGCCACACGATTTCGCATGCAACCGAACTGTCGGAGATCGGCGGGAGAGAGGTCTGGTCGGTCGTCATATCCGAAAATGCCGTCACGGGGATGCTCAATGGGAAACCGGGCCGCGTCTCTCCAGGAAGTCGGCGAAACGGGCGAAGGAGAAGGATAGCGCAAAGAAGATCGCGCCGATGAAGAGGAAGGTTTCGGCGGCTGGCGAAGGCCATTCCGGGTCGGCGAGCGCGGCCTTGCCGGAGCTGATCAGATCGAACAGGCCCACCACCAGGACAAGGCTGGTGTTCTTGATCATCACGATGATGGTGTTGGCAAGGGCTGGAATGACCACCCTGATCGCCTGCGGCAGGATGACGAGGTACTGCGTTCGCCAGAACGGCAGACCAAGCGCCGCCGCCGCCTCGTATTGACCCTTCGGGATAGCCTGAAGACCACCGCGGATCACCTCGGCGAGATAGGCCGCGGCAAAGATGGTCAGCGCAACCAGGGCACGCACGAACTTGTCGGGCAGGAGCGCCTCGGGCAGGAAAAGCGGCATCATGATCGAGGCGACGAACAGGATCGAGAGCAGCGGCAGGCCACGCACGGATTCGATCAGCACGACCGCGCCAATCCGCACCATCGGCATTGCCGAGCGCCTGGCCAGGGCAAGGAGGATGCCGATCGGGAAGGCTGTGCCGATGGCGGCGACCGTCAGGATCAACGTGACCGGCAAACCGCCCCAGGAAGAGGTGGGCACCTCGACGAGGCCGAAGCCACCCCCCATGAGCCAGACAATCAGCGCGAATGCAGCAATCCACAGTGCAAGCAACCGAGCTGTCCAACTCGCCGGCCGAACAGACCAACCCAGCAGGGCCACGATCAGCAAACAGACGATTGCAGGGCGCCAGCGTTCGTCGACCGGGTAGATACCGAAAAGCAACTGCCCGGACTTGGCGTAGACAAAGCTCCAGCACGCCCCTGTAGCCGTCCGGCAGGCGTTGGGATCCGGATCGAACCACACGGCATCGATCACCAGCCAACGCAGCATGGGCGGCACTGTGACGATGAGCAAGGCGCTGAATGCCAGCGTGAGGGCGGCGTTGAGTGGCGAACCCAACAGAAGCCTGACGAGGCGCTGCAGGGCAGCAAAGCGCATATTGCGCGGCAAGGTCTCGGGCGGCATGGGAAGGGATACTGCCTTCATGGCTTATCGCTCCACGATGGCGATGCGGCGATTGTACCAGTTGGCCGCGCTCGACAGGGTGAGATTCAGGGCGAGATAGACGCCAAGGATGATGAAGACGCCTTCGATCGAATGGCTGGATTTGCTGATGATGGTGTTCATGACAGCCAGGAAATCCGGGTAGCCGACGGCAATGGCCAGAGTCGAGTTCTTGACGACGTTGATGTATTGGCTGTTGAGCGGCGGCACGATTACCCTGAGCATTTGCGGCACGACGATCAGGCGCAATATCTTGCCGCGTGGCAAACCGAGTGAATTACCGGCATCCCATTGTCCGCGACCGACCGACAGAATGCCGCCGCGCACGATCTCCGCCACAAAGCCTGTGGTGTAGATGGTCAATCCGACGAGGATCGTGCTGAGCTCCGGCGTCAATTCCTTGCCGCCCTGGAAGTTTGAACCGGCAAAACTTGGCCAGTCGACCGCAAAACGCACATCGGCCAGCCAAAGTCCCGCAAGCCCCGCCACCAGGGCAGCAGGCACCATCCATGGCCATGACCTGCCTTTGCGCGCCATCACCCAGGCGGCAGCCAGCAAGGCAAGGGCCGCCAGCAGAATGATCAGGCCAGTCATGCCAATATCGACGCCGATGGCGGGCACCACGAAACCACGCATGGATGCGTAGACGCCCGGCAACGGGTTGAACGCCTCGCCGACCGGCGGCAGCACCTTCCACCACAGTGAGTAAAGAAAGATCAGCAGCACGATCGGTGGTGAGTTGCGCGCCAGTTCAACCCAAACACGGCAAGTGCCTGCGGCCAAGGGATTGCTGCTCAGCCGGGTGATACCAACGATGAGACCGAGCACGGACGAAAAGAGAATGACCAGGACGGAAATGAACACCGTGTTGGCCATCCCGACGACGATTGCCCAGTAGTACGGGTCGCGTGACTTGTAGGTGAGGATCGCCTCTGAAATGACGATCCTCGATGGCGTCGTCAGAAAATCGAAGCCAATCGGAATCCCCCTCGCCTTCAGATTGTCGAAGGTCGTATTCACCAGCAGGGCAACGAAGGCAACGAAAGCCAGCACCAGCATAGTCTGGATGATCGTTGATCGGGTCTTGGCGTCGCTCAGCATTCCGGCCTCGCAGGTTCACAACGTTCGGAGGTCAAAAGGGAGCTTCGCCCTTCGGGTTCGCCTCACTCCCAGGGATAAGGGTAGTTGAGACCGCCATCCTTCCAGAGCTTGTTGAGGCCGCGATCGACCTTCAACGGGCTGTCCTTCCCAAGATTGCGATCCCAGATCTCGGCGTAGTTCCCGACCTGCTTGATGACGTTGTAGGCCCACTTGTCGTCCAGCCCGAGCGGCTTGCCAAATCCGGCCTCACCTCCAAGGACGCGCTTGATATCAGGCCCGCCGGAAGCGAGCTTTTCATCGATATTCTGCGATGTGATACCGTTGAGTTCGGCCCAGAACAGCGCATTCACTGTCCAGCGCACAACGTCGAAGAGCTGATCGTCGCCGCGCGCTACGGCAACACCATTGGGCTCAGCGCCATGGCCCGCCTTGATGATGTCGAAGTCGTCCGGGTTCTTGGCGACGGAGGCACGCTGGCCGGCCGCGGCGGTTCCATCGGTGACGTAGGTATCGCAGCGACCGCCGAAGAATGCGTCCCGCGCCTGGATGGTCGAGTCGTAGTAAACCTTCTTCATGGTGATGCCATATTCCTCCTCGGTCTCCTCGATAGCCTTTTCGGTCAGCGAACCGCCGCTCTGCAGGCATACCGTCTTGCCGTCCAGTTGCTTGGCATCGGTGATGTTGTCGGACTTGCGCACCAGAACACCATCCGTGTCGTAGAGTGTGATCCACACGAAGCGCACGACCGAGTCCCGGCTGTAGGTGATCGTGGAGGTGCGTGACAGCACATCGATCTCACCGGTCTGCAGTGCGGGGAAACGCTGGCCGGCATTCAGCGGCACGTAGCGGATCTTTTCCTTGTCACCGAGGATTGCCGTAGCGAAGGCACGGCAGATGTCGGAATCGAAGCCACGGTAGTAACCCTTCTCGTCCGGCCGGGAGAGGCCAGGCACGCCCTGGCTCGCGCCGCAGCTCAGATAGTTGCGCTCCTTGATCCTGCCGACCACGCTCTGCGCACTGGCGATGTCTGCGCCCGCCACGAGCCCAGCCAGGCCGAGCGCCATGACGGCGAACCGTTTGAAGTGTCTTCCATGCATGTTCATTCCCCTTGTTCTTGTGTTTTCATTGTCCTTCGGCGGCACTGTCGTGGCACGGCGCCAAGGCAGGCTGTTTTTTCGCGAGTATCTCGAAAGCGTGCGCAAGGTCGGTCAAAAGATCACTTGTCGCTTCAAGACCAATCGACAATCGCCAGACCGGACCCGGCTTCAGCCAATCGAGGCTGGTTCGCCCCCTTCGAGGATCGTTGACCGCGATCAGCGAATGCACTCCACCCCAGCTCGCGCCAAGCTTGAACAGGCGCATGCGGTCGAGCGCTTCGGCCTGAAACGGCGCCAGGTCGGGTCGCAGCACGACGGAAAAAACGCCTGCCGCACCGGCGAAATCCCGTTTCCAGACCTCATGTCCCGGGTGCGCCGGCTGGGACGGATGCAGGATCTGGACGACTTCAGGTCTGGATGCCAACCAGGCCAGGATTTCTCGCGCCGTGGTGTCGGCCTGTCGCATGCGGACCGGCATGGTCATCAGCCCGCGCTCGCACAGCGCGCAATCATCCGGCGAAACCCCGTAGCCAAGGAAACGCGCTGTATCTTTCAGCCGCCTGAACAGCGCGTCGTCACGAACGGCGACGGACCCCATCAACAGGTCGCCATGACCACCGACATGCTTGGAGAGAGCCTGCATGGAAATGTCGACGCCATGATCGAGAGGCTTGAACAGAAGATGCGAGGCCCAGGTGTTGTCGGCAGCAACAAGCGCGCCGGCTTTGTGAACCGCAGCGACAATGGCCGGCACATCCTGCACCTCGAACGTGGCGGAGCCCGGTGACTCCACCCAAACCAGCCGCGTCCTTTCGTCGATGAGCCCCACAAGATCTGCGTCAAGCCGCGGATCGTAGGAAACGGCATCGATTCCCAACGGTCCAAGGAACCGCAAGGCCATGTCGCGTGCCGGTGCGTAGAGGGTCTCCGGCACGAGTACGCTGTCTCCACCTTTGCAGATTGCCATTGTCGCCAGGGTAATGGCCGCCATGCCGGAGGGCACGACGAGTGCGCGACTGCCACCTTCCAGCGCGGCGATGTGATCCTCCAGCTGGCGGCTCGTGGGCGTGCCGTAAAGCCCGTAGCTGAAACCGTCGTAGAGGCGTTCGGTGCGGCTTTGGAAGGCTTCCAGATTGTCGAAGACCACGGTCGACGCACGCTCGACCGACATGGCCAACGCCCGGAAGGGCTCCCGTGAGCGCAGCGGAGGATGAATGTGTGCGGTGTCGTCCTGTCGGGTCATGGACGAAACCCTAGTCGACTCACCCATTGCCATCTATGGCCATGACGATAGAGTTCATCCACTTATGATATGAGTTGTTCATGAACCCGCGCGATATCGACGTATTCAATGCGATCATGATCACAGGAGGTGCCGGGGCAGCCGCAACGCTGCTCGACACCTCGCAACCAGCGATCAGCCGTTCGCTGGCCAAGCTGGAGGCTGAACTCGACTTTCGCCTGTTCGATCGCATTCGCGGCAGGCTTATCCCGACGCGGGAGGGCGAGCTCTTCCATGCTGAAGTCAAAGCCAATCTGGTCGGGCTTGATCGGCTCAAGCTGCGTGCTGCCCAGATCAAGGAGGTCGGCACCGGTACGATCCGCGTGGCCAGCCTATCGGCATTGGGGCATGGGCTGGTGCCACGCGCCATCGTTGCTTTCTCGAAAAAGCATCCTCAAGTGCGCATCAGCTATCAGGTCCGCACCTCCCATGTCGTCCGTGATCTTGTGGCGTCCGGCAGTTTCGACATCGGGCTCGCTGCGGACGAAGTGGATACCACAGGCGTGTTGCACAGTGTCTTCACCACACCACGCGCAGTCTGTGTCATGCCAAAGAACCACCGACTGTCCGGCAAATCCGCCGTCACCCCCGCCGATCTTGCCGATGAAGGCTTTCTGGCTCTGTCGCCGGAGGACACTGTGCGGTTGGCGATGGACAGGATCTTCGTCGAACACGGCGTGCGGCCACGCATTCTTGTCGAGACCCCCTATGGTCTCACCATCGCTATCCTCGCCGCGAATGGAATGGGGGTCGGACTGGTCAATCCCTCCGTCATAGCCGACGGGATGATCGCAGGCATCGTCGCCAGGCCATTCGAGCCGGCCGTGCACTTCCGCGCGCTAATCCTGCGCCCACCGGATGGCGTCAATTCCGCACTTGTCACCGACTTCACTGCGGAACTCTATGCCGCGCGCAACGCGTTGGGGGGCTAGACGCCGACCTGTCGGATGGCTCCTACCCGAAGTCGATTACGACTTGCCCCGGGAAGGATGAAAGGTACCGCTTCGTCAGTTTGCTTGGCGCATAGCGGCACTGCGCAGCGCGCCAAGCGCCACGAGGCAAAGGATCGATACCGGAAAGACGACCCATGCGAGCATCGCCCAGCCCCAGGCGTTGTAGACCGCCCCCGACATCAGTGAGGCAAACGCCACGGAGCCGAACAGGATCAGGTCGTGAAAGCCCTGGATCGTACCTTTTTCTTCAGGCCGATAGCTTTCCGTCACCATGGCGGTGGCGCCGATGAAGCCAAAATTCCAGCCGAGGCCGAGCAGGATCAGCGTGGTCCAGAATTGCCAAAGCTGGATGCCCGACAACGCGATGACCGCACATCCGATCAAGAGCACGAAGCCGACGGCAACAATGCTTGGTGCGCCGAAGCGATGGATGAGCCGACCCGTGAAGAAGCTCGGCCCGAACATCGCCATCACGTGCCAGGAGATGCCGAGCGTAGCTTCATTGGAGGAAAAGCCGCAACCGACCATGGCAAGAGGTGCGCCCGTCATGACGAAGGTCATCATCGTATAGGAGCCGACGGCACAAAAGAGCGCGATGAAGAAGCGCGGCTGGCTGATGATCTCGGCGAGAGACCTGCCGCCGTGCGCGGCGGCATGTTCGGCTTGCGACGGTTTTGGCGTGTTGAGGAAAAACAGGATCGCGCCGCCCACCACCGACAAGGCTAGGATCGACGCAAAGGCGCCGGCAAAAGGCACGGGCGCCAGTAGGTCCTTGGTGAAGATCACCACCTGCGGGCCGAGAATTGCCGTGACGATGCCGCCCGCCAGAACAAAGGAAATGGCACGTGCCTTGAATTCCTGCGGGGCATTGTCGGCAGCCGCAAAGCGGAACTGCTGCACGAAGGCGGCCCCCACCCCTATCACCAGCAGTCCGAAAACAAAGACCCAGAAACTCGACTGGAACAGCGCCAGGGTGGCAATCAATCCGCCCAGCGCGGTGACGACGGTACCGAGGAGAAAGCCGTCGCGATGGCCCAATCGGCGGATCAATGCAGCCGAGGGCAGCGCTCCCACCGCCAGGCCGACGGAGAAGCCGGTGAGCGGTGCCGTGGCGAGCGACTTGTCGGGCCCGAGCAGGAATTCGCCAGCCAGCGCGCCGAGCGCGAAGCAGATAGGGCCGGCCGAGCCCAGCACCGCCTGGGCGGCGGAGAGGATGAAGGCGGTACGGCGCGCCTCGTTTTCAGCGGCGGCCGTCACGACGCTCATCGTGCGTCCTTTCCCCTGCCCTCGCCGCGCACACGGCGCGCGACGCGGTCGAGCACCGCATTGACCAGTTTGGGCTCTTCTTCGGAGTAGAAAGCCTTGGCAATGTCGACATATTCCGAGACGATCACCGCGACCGGCACGTCCTCGCGCTTCATCAATTCGTAGACGCCGGCGCGCAGGATGGCGCGCAGGGTGGAATCCAGGCGGGACAGCGGCCAGTCTTCGGTCAGGGACTGACGGATAACCGGATCGACCGTCTTCTGGTTCTCCACCACACCGGCCAGAATGGCACGGAACCACTGTGCATCCGCCTCGCGATACAAGGCGCCGTCGACTTCCTTGCCGAGTCGAAAGGCCTCGTATTCGGCGGTGATCTCCAGCAGGCCGGAGCCGGCGACATCCATCTGGTAGAGCGCCTGCACTGCTGCGAGGCGCGCGGCACCCCGCTTGTTGGCCTGGCGCGGAGCAGAATCGGACGGTTCGGTCACGATGGCGCTCCCAGTTTCTCCCTGAGCGCAATCATGGTCAGCGCCGCGCGCGCGGCAAACCCACCTTTGTCGCCCTCGCTCTTCTTGGCGCGCACCCAGGCCTGTTCCTCGTTTTCGGTGGTCAGGATACCGTTGCCGATCGCAATCGACTCCTGGACAGAAAGGTCCATCAGCGCACGGCTCGACTCATTCGCCACAATGTCGAAATGATAGGTGTCACCGCGGATGACGGTGCCGAGCGCGACGAAGCCGTCATAGATCTTGCCGCCCTCAGCCATATCGTCGAGCGCGAAAGCGATAACGCCTGGGATTTCGAGCGAGCCAGGAACGGTCACCACGTCATAGGTCGCGCCCGCTTCGCCGAGCGCGCTCACGGCGCCGTCAAGCAATGCGTCCGCGAGATCGTCGTGGAACCGCGCCTCGATGATGAGAAGGTGGGCGTTCTTCTTCGGCCGAATGAACGCCTTGCCGTGTTGGGATGTGCCAGCCATGAAGATCTCCGGAATTGTCGGTGACTTAGGCCGAAGCGACGGCGGGCGCAAGCGACGTTTGAGCATGCCTGCCATCACATGGGTTCGCCGACAACCACGCTTGGATCCCAGCACTTATTCGGGACACCCTTTTATTGTTTTAGGGATAAAATATAATCCCGCACCAGAATGCATGACGGGACGAAGGTATTCCATGGAAACGGGGGCAGACAGCTTCGAGACCGCAGGGCCACGACGTCCGCGGCTCGATGAGATCGAGACAGCGCGGACCCGGTTGGCAGCCTACATGCTCCGCACGCCATTGATTCAGCTCGATCTCGGATTGCCGGATCGGCGCATATTCCTCAAGCTGGAAACACTCTCCCCTATCGGGGCCTTCAAGCTGCGGCCAGCGCTGAACGCATTGCTGTCGCGCGACATCGCGAGCCTGCGCAACGGCGTTGCGACGGCAAGTTCCGGTAACATGGCCTATGGCATGGCCTGGGCAGCGCACAGGCTCGGTGTCCCGATGGCCGCCTACATGTATTCGGGAGCACCGCAGACCAAGATCGACGGCGTCCGCAAACTCGGCGGTGAAGTCCGCTTCATCTCCATGGAAACGTGGTGGCGTTACATCGTCGACGCTGAGCGGCCCGAGCTCGATGAGCTTCTCATCAATCCGGTGACGGATCAGGCCGTGCTGATCGGCAATGGCACCATCGGCCTGGAGATCGTCGAGGATCTACCCGAGGTCGATGTCGTGGTGACACCCTTCGGCGGCGGCAGCCTGACGACGGGTGTCGCCAGCGCAGTCAAGGCGTTGCGCCCGGGGACGAAGATCGTTGCGGCCGAGGATGAACACGCGGCGCCCGTCACCGCTGCTCTTGCTGCCGGGCGCATTGTGGAGATCGAGACAAAGCCGTCCTTCGTAAAGAGTATTGGCGGCCCGTCGCTCGTGCCGCAGCTGTGGCCGGTTGTGCAGCCGCTGATCGATGGCGCGGTTACGGTCAATCTCAACCAGATCGCGGATGCGATGCGGCTCTTGTTCTCGAAAGGCAAGGTCGTGGCGGAAGGTGCTGGCGCCGCTTCGCTGGCGGTTGCCCTTGCCAGCGAACGCCTCAAAGGCAATGTGGTATGCGTCATATCGGGCGGCAACATCGACGCGAGGGCTTATTCGCAAGTGCTGGCAGGTGCCATTCCGGAGCCATGATCTGCAAGCCAACAGAACAACCGGCCTGCCCAACAGAAGGCATGGATCATCCAGGTTCTGGATGACCTAACGCTGTGCTGCCCGGACTGTCATTGCGATTGAAACCATGTCGCCTGCAGTCAGATCGAGTTTTCGCCTTACCTTGTCCTTCAGTGGAAGGAGATAACCCTCGTTCTTTGGGAACAATGAGGAGGAAAACGTAAAACCACGGATCGTGGCCTCGACAGGGATCATCCCCCAACCATAGGTCACGAACTTCGACATCTGCCGTATCTCTTCGCCGCAACGCGGAGGTACCGGCGCGAAGAAAAACGGAGATGGCCCTCGCCAGTGAATGATCTGGGCTTCGAATTGAAACTCAGACATGGCGCTCTCCCTGGCAAAAAGGGCTGAAGCCCCTCAAAGCCCCTCTTTTGCCGCCTCGGCCAGTCGCGCCGCGTAGCGCGCCATGGTGTCGATCTCGATGTTGATGCGATCGCCCACCTGCCGGTCCGCCCAGGTCGTCACCTGCAGCGAATGATGGATCAAAAGCACATCGAAATGCGTGCCCTCCACCTTGTTGACGGTAAGCGAGGTGCCGTCCAGTGCCACCGAACCCTTGGGCGCAATGAATCTGGCCAGATCGCGCGGCGCCTCAAGCGTGAAACGCACGGCATCGCCCTCGTCCTCGCGTGCCACGACCAGCGCAGTACCGTCGACGTGGCCGGACACGATATGGCCGCCCAATTCGTCGCCGATCTTCAACGCCCGCTCCAGATTGATGCGGGTGCCGGCCTTCCAGTCTGACGCAGTGGTAAGCCTCAGTGCCTCTTCCCAGGCCTCGACCTCGAACCAGCGTGCGTTGGACCCCTGCTCCGGCAGCGCCGTCACCGTCAGACACACGCCGCCACAGGAGATCGAAGCGCCAATGTCGATAGTCGCCGGATCGTAGCTGGTATCGATGCGCAGACCGATGCCTTCCTTGCGCGGAGCAACTGCGGCCACAGTGCCGATATCGGTGACAATGCCGGTAAACATCAGAGACTATCCCTTACCCATTCTGTGCAGCGATCCTCGCCGAATCCGGTCTCGCGCAATTTACGGAATCCGGCCGGAATCCCGGTCGCGTCGATGGGCGACGCTATTCCATCCGCGCCGATCGACGCCGGCCCGGTGAACAGGATAATGCGATCAACCAGTCCCTCGTCCAGGAAAGCCCTGGCGATCTCCGCGCCACCTTCAACCAGCACGCTCGCCATACCAAGCGCGGCCAAGTCTTCCACGAGTTCTGGCAGTGCGATACGGTCATCGACGGTTTCGGTGCCGATAAAGCGCACCCCGCGCCGTTCCAATGCTGCCCTGCGCTGAGGATCTGCTTCGGCACAGGCGGCAATATAGAGAGGCACACGGTCCACTTCGGCCACGAGCTTGGCTGTTTCCGGCAAACGGATGTGACGATCAAGCACCACCCGTGCCGGCGAACGCCCTTCCAGCCCAGGCAGGCGAACAGTCAAGGCAGGATCGTCCTCGAGTGCCGTGCCGATCCCGATCAGAACCGCGTCTGCTTCCGCGCGGATCAGATGCACCTCGCGGCGCGCGGCATCACCGGTGATGGACACCTGGCCGGCGCCCTTGCGGCCGATCATGCCGTCTGCGGAAAGGGCAAGTTTCAGAATCACTTCCGGACGCTTCCTGAGAGAGCGCATCAGGTAGCCGGCCATTTGTTCGCCGGCCTCTGCGGCCAGCACACGTTCAATCACTTCGACGCCGGCATCACGCAGGATGGCGTAACCCTTGCCCGATACGCGCGGATCCGGATCGCTCGCCGAACCAACCACCCGCTTGATGCCTGCGGCAACCAGTGCGTTGGCGCAAGGTGGCGTGCGGCCATGATGGGCGCAGGGTTCGAGTGTCACATAAGCGGTCGCACCGTTGGCGAGTGGCCCCGCCTCGGCCAGAGCCTCGGTTTCGGCATGCGGACGTCCGCCGACGGCTGTCACACCAGTGCCAACGATCATCGGGCCGGCACCATCGTCCCGCACGATGATCGTGCCGACGGAAGGATTGGTGGCGGTGCGGCCGAGATTGCGTCGCGACAACCGGATCGCTGCGGCCATGAAACGACGGTCTAGAACCTGCTGTTCGGGACTGTTATGCGACGTCACGTCTTATCCAGCGTCCTCGTCGCCCTTCAGTTCGCCAAGCACCTCATGGAAGTCCTTGGCTTCGCGGAAATTGCGATAGACTGAAGCAAAACGGACATAGGCAACGTCGTCCAGCGACTTCAGTGCGTCCATCACCAGGCGGCCCACTTCCGCCGACGGTATTTCGGTCTCTCCCGAGCTTTCCAGCTGCCGCACGATACCGGTGACCGCGCGGTCGATCCGATCGGGATCGACATTGCGTTTGCGCACCGCGGTCTCGACCGAACGGGCAAGCTTGTCGCGATCGAACGGCACCTTGCGGCCGGACTTCTTGACGACGACGAGGTCGCGCAGTTGCACGCGCTCAAACGTGGTGAAGCGGCCGCCGCAATCAGGGCAGACGCGACGCCGGCGGATGGCGGCGCCATCTTCGGCGGGACGCGAATCCTTCACCTGCGTGTCTTCGGACTGGCAATAGGGACAACGCATGGCGGGCCTTGGCTAGCGATTCTGATTGGGCGCGAGGCTAGAGTGTTTCCGACAAAGTAGGAAGCGCGGAAGCGGAATCCAACACCATCCCCTTCCTCCAATTTTCCCGATTGGGACAAGCCGTTTTCACACCCAACGTGCTTTGAAGAACCGGCTCAGCCCGACTGCACCGGCGTGATGACATAACAAGAGCTGGCGGTTTTCGTCATGAAAACCGCCAGCTCCCCATTACCAAAATCGTTTTCGTTCTAAAATTCACGGCGGGCGCAATACCGGACGCTTTACGCAGCAGTCTGCAGATCGGTGCCCTTACCCCAACCGCGGGGAAGGGTAAGGTCTCGTCAATCCGCCAGCTTCAGCGCATCACGGATGGTGAAGAACATGTCGGTCTGGTCCGTCAGGCCGGCAAAATTGGCCGCATGCGGGCCATAGGCCGCGACGCGCAGCTGCGCGCCGGTATGTTCCTGGTCGTTTTCATCTTCCGACGTGCCGTAGTTGATGGTGAGGACCGTACCATCCTTGGTGTTCAGGGCCTGAGTGAGACCGGTGGACTTGGTCTCGTTCGGGATGATCTGGCTGGTGTGGGCGTGGTCGGCGGTGACGATGACCAGCGTCTTGCCGTCGGCCTTGGCGAAGTCGAGCGCAACCTGGACGGCTTCGTCGAGATCGACCGTCTCGCCGATCTGGCCGCATGGATTGGCGGCATGATCCTGCTTGTCGATCGAAGCACCTTCGACCTGCAGGAAGAAGCCCTTCTCGTTGGTCTTGAGCAGCCCGATCGCCTTGGTCGTCATTGCGGCCAGCGTAGGGACAGTAGCGGCACGTTCGCCGTTTGGCTCGCAGGTCACCACCGGTTGATCGATGTTGCCATGATGAGTGGCTTTCGGGCCCTTCCAGCGCACAGGCATGTTGCCTTCCGAGAACAGGCCGAGCACCGGCTTGTCATTGTTGGCGGCGGTCAGAGCCTTCAGTTCGTCGGCATTGGTCACGATCTGGAAACCGCGTTGCTTAGCCTGGTCGAGCAAGGTCTTGTCCTTCCAGTCGCCAGCCTTGGCCGTCTCGGCAAAGCTCTTTGCGCCACCACCCAGCACAACATCGGCGCGGGTGTTTAGCAACTGCTCGGAAATCGAGCCGAGGCCACCGTTCTCCAGCGCGTTGGTCGGGCATTTTTCAGCGGTCGCGGTCGGGCCATAACATTTACGCTGCGTGACATGGGCAACCTGCACGGCTGGCGTGGCGTCCTGGATCTCGGCGGTGGAGACGTTGCCGGTGCCGATCCCGGCGACCTTGGCCAACTCGATCAGGGTCTTGTGCGGCTTTTCCTGGATGTCGACGGAGATAGCACCGTTGTAGGTCTTGGTGCCTGTCGCCCAGGCTGAGCCAGAGGCGGCGGAATCGGTGACATAGCTCGGCTTGCCGCTCTTCTTGTCGAGCGCATAATGCGTGTATTGACCAGTGACCGGTAGCGCATCGATGCCCTTGAAATAGCCACCGGCGCCTTCGGCAACGTTACGTGCCACCGTGATTTCGGAATCGCCCATGCCGTCGCCGATGAGCAGGATGACGTTTTTCACGTCGCCGCCCTGGATGTACTTCTGAAGTTCCGCGGTGGCCTCTCCGGTGAGGCGCCGTGCGCCGCCCTGCTGGGTGATGTCGCCCTTGGCGCCGCGCTCAAGAAAAGCATCGGCGGCACCCTGCCCGTAGACGGTGCCGGAAACGAGAAGTGCCGAGAACGCTGCCGTGGCCAGCAGCGAGCTCCTGATGAGATTGGTCATGGTCATCCATCCTTCAAAACGGTGATAGGGTCCCCGAGACCCGTCCCCTCTCTCGTTTTGTTGGAAAGCCATGACCGGCAGATGACAGCCGGGCCAAGGCCGGATGATCATCCCCTGTTCTGCTGTGAAAAGCTGATTTCAGGCCGACGCAGAAACCGCAGGTGATGCGGTATCCAAAAACAAAAAGGGACCCACGAGGGGTCCCTGAATGTCTTTCAACAAGTCCGAACGGCTTAGGCCGCTTCAGTCTCGGTCGCTTCTGCTTCGACGCGAGCGCGGTCGACAGCGCCCTTGGCCGAGGTATCACGGTCAACGAACTCGATGACCGCCATGGCGGCGTTGTCGCCCTTGCGGAAGCCTGCCTTCATGATGCGCAGATAGCCGCCGTTGCGCTGCGCATAACGCGGAGCAATCGTGTCGAACAGGCGCTTCACGACCGGCTCGTTGCCGATCTGGGCGATGACCTGACGACGGGCGTGCAGGTCGCCGCGCTTGCCGAGCGTGACGAGCTTCTCGACGATCGGACGCAGGTCCTTCGCCTTCGGCAGGGTGGTGACGATCTGCTCGTGCTCAATCAGAGACACGGCGAGGTTGGCGAACATCGACTTGCGGTGGCTTACGCTGCGGGCGAAGCGACGGCCTTTGAAACCGTGGCGCATGGCTCTTTTCCTTCTTCAGTTGTTCAAGAGGCCACGGCCTCTGATGGTTTTCCGCATGACCGTCGGATCAGCGGCTCACGCCGCCGATCCTTGGATTTCATGCTCAATATTGGTCTTCGTAACGCTTTGCGAGGTCTTCGATGTTTTCCGGCGGCCAGTCCGGCACTTCCATACCGAGGTGCAGGCCCATCGCTGCCAGAACTTCCTTGATCTCGTTCAGCGACTTGCGGCCGAAGTTCGGCGTGCGAAGCATCTCCGCTTCCGTCTTCTGGATGAGGTCGCCGATGTAGACGATGTTGTCGTTCTTCAGGCAGTTGGCCGAACGCACCGACAGCTCCAGCTCATCGACCTTCTTGAGAAGCGACGGGTTGAAAGCGAGTTCAGTGACGGCTTCAGCCGCGACTTCCTTCTGCGGCTCGTCGAAGTTGACGAACAGCGACAGCTGATCCTGCAGGATGCGAGCAGCGAAAGCCACGGCATCCTCACCGGTGACCGAACCGTCGGTCTCCAGGGTCATGGTCAGCTTGTCCTTGTCGAGCTCTTCGCCGTGGCGGGTGTTCTCGACCTTGTAGGAAACCTTCTTGACCGGCGAATAGAGCGAGTCGACCGGGATGAGGCCGATCGGCGCGTCTTCGGCGCGGTTGCGCTCAGCCGGCACGTAACCCTTGCCGGTGTCGACTGTGAACTCCATGCGGATTTCCGCGCCCTCGTCGAGGGTGCAAATGACATGGTCGGGATTCAGGATCTCGACATCGCCAACCGTCTGGATGTCACCGGCGGTGACGGCGCCCGGACCCTGCTTGCGCACGACCATGCGCTTGGGACCATCGCCTTCCATCTTGATGGCGATTTCCTTGATGTTGAGCACGATGTCAGTCACGTCCTCGCGCACACCGCCGATGGACGAGAATTCATGCAGCACACCGTCGATCTGCACGGCGGTAACAGCCGCGCCACGCAACGACGAAAGCAGCACGCGGCGCAGCGCGTTGCCCAAGGTCAGGCCAAAACCGCGCTCGAGCGGTTCGGCGACCAGCGTCGTCAACGTCTTGCCCTTCGACGAGAAGTCGATCTTGTTGGGCTTGATCAGTTCCTGCCAGTTCTTCTGGATCATTTTCTATCCTTCCGTTTCCCCACCACCATCCAATCGTGGTGGGCGACCTGGAAACCATTCGGGAACGCACAAGGCGTTCCCGGCGGCATTCGAAAAGCTGTTAGACGCGACGCTTCTTGCGCGGGCGGCAGCCGTTATGCGGGATCGGCGTCACATCGCGGATCGAAGTGATGGTGAAGCCGGCAGCCTGCAGCGCGCGCAGAGCCGATTCACGACCCGAACCCGGACCGCAAACCTCGACTTCGAGCATGCGCATGCCGTGTTCCTGCGCCTTCTTGGCAACGTCTTCGGCAGCCATCTGGGCAGCGAACGGGGTCGACTTGCGCGAACCCTTGAAGCCTTGGGCACCGGCCGACGACCAGGCAATCGCATTGCCCTGTGCGTCGGAAATGGTGATCATGGTGTTGTTGAAGGTCGAGTTGACGTGAGCGACACCCGACGAAATGTTCTTGCGTTCGCGGCGACGGACGCGTGCGGCTTCCTTGGCCATGGTAGTCCTTTCAGTTGATCTCTACACCGCCGTAATGCCAGCGGCTACACCAGGGATAAGGTAGTAAGGGAATACGGCATCAGGGCAGTTTCCTGCCATCCCATTGCCGTACTGCCCTACTCTCCTACTGCCCTAATTACTTCTTCTTGCCGGCGATCGCCTTCGCCGGACCCTTGCGGGTGCGAGCGTTGGTGTGGGTACGCTGACCGCGCACCGGCAGCGAACGACGGTGGCGCAGGCCGCGGTAGCAGCCAAGGTCCATCAGACGCTTGATGTTCATCGAGACTTCGCGACGCAGGTCACCCTCGACCTGATAATCGCGGTCGATCGTCTCGCGGATCTGGAGCACTTCGGCATCGGTCAGCTGGTTGACGCGGCGCTCGGCCGGAATGCCGACCTTGTCGACGATCTCCTGAGCGAACTTCTTGCCAATGCCGTGAATGTACTGAAGCGCGATAACGACGCGCTTGTTGGTCGGAATGTTGACGCCGGCTATACGAGCCATAACTTCTCTTTCTCCATTTGGGCCGGACGACAACGTCGAACCGGCGCTTTGCGTGACCCCGCGTCCGGTGGAGGCCGGCCCATGCGGGAGTTCCTGTTCAAAGCAGATGCTGTCCTCGCGGACAAGCAAGGCTCATGCCTGATAGGGAGACGGGCCGCCATACTCCAGCAGCCCGGCCTAGTCAAGCTGAATTGTTCATTTCTGGACAGCAGTTGCCAGAATGGCCTCGATCTGCCCGGTCACGGCATCGATATCAGCCATGCCGTCGACGCCCTTCAACATGCCCTTGGCGTGGTAGTAACCGATGAGCGGAGCGGTCTTCTTGTAATACTCGCGCAGACGCTCCTCGAAGACTTCGGGATTATCGTCCTTGCGCACCGGCTGCCCCGCTGCCGCCGCTTCCTGCGCGCGCTTGACGATTCGGCCAACCAGGACCTTGTCGTCAACGACAAGCTCAATGACCGCATCCAGTTTCAGCTTGCGCTCCGCAAGCATCGCCTCCACGGCATCAGCCTGCGCCAGCGTGCGCGGATAACCGTCGAGGATGAACCCCTTGGCGCAATCAGCCTGGTCGATGCGCTCAGCGACGATGGCGTTCACGATGGCATCGGACACCAGTTCACCAGCATCCATGACAGCCTTGGCCTTGAGGCCCACCGGTGTTTCCGCCTTGACCGCAGCACGCAGCATGTCTCCGGTGGAGAGTTGCGGAATGCCGTGTTTTTCAACCAGTCGCTGCGCCTGCGTCCCCTTGCCCGCACCAGGCGGGCCAAGCAATATCAACCTCATCTACCCCTCTTACCTCCGCGCAGCTTCGACTTCTTGATCAGACCCTCGTACTGATGCGCGATCAGATGACCCTGAATCTGCGCAACAGTGTCGAGCGTTACACTGACCACGATCAGAAGCGAAGTGCCACCGAGGTAGAACGGTACGCCAGTCGCCGAAATCAGGAATTCCGGCATCAAGCAGATGACAACCAGATAGATGGCGCCGATCACGGTGATGCGGGTAAGCACGTAGTCGATGTAATCGGCAGTCCGCTCTCCCGGACGGTAACCGGGGATAAAGCCGGAATGCTTCTTCAGCTGGTCGGCAGTGTCCTTCGGGTTGAAGACGATCGCCGTGTAGAAGAACGCGAAGAACACGATCATGGCCGCATAAAACGCCATATAGAGCGGCTGTCCATGGCCAAGCGAAGCCAAGACGGCGTTAGCCCAGCCCGGCAGGTTGGTCGTGCTCGAGAAGCCCGCGACGGTCGCCGGCAGCAACAGCAGCGACGAGGCGAAGATCGGCGGGATAACGCCCGACGTGTTGAGCTTCAGCGGCAGGTGCGACGTGTCGCCCTGGAACATGCGGTTGCCGACCTGGCGCTTCGGATACTGGATCAGGAGCCGGCGCTGGGCCCGCTCGAAGAACACGATCAGCGCGATGACCACGACAGCCAGGATGATGATGGCCAGAATCAGCGGGGTCGACAGCGCGCCGGTGCGGCCGAGTTCCAGCGTGCCGGAAATCGCGCTTGGCAGGCCGGCGACGATGCCGGCGAAAATGATCAACGAAATGCCGTTGCCGATGCCGCGTGCGGTGATCTGCTCGCCCAGCCACATCAGGAACATGGTGCCGCCCACCAGTGTAATGACGGTGGAAATGCGGAAGAACATGCCAGGATCGGTGACGATGCCGTTACCGTTCTCGAGCCCCGCCGAAATGCCGTAGGCCTGCACAATGGCGAGCAGCACGGTGCCGTAGCGGGTGTACTGATTGATGATCTTGCGGCCCTGCTCACCTTCCTTCTTCAGCGCTTCGAGCGACGGAATAACCGACGTCATCAGCTGCATGATGATGGAAGCGGAGATGTAGGGCATGATGCCCAGCGCAAAGATCGCCATGCGCTGCACGGCGCCGCCGGCGAACATGTTGAACATGCCCAGCACGCCCTTGGACTGCGACTGGAAGGCCTGCGCGAATGCAGCCGGATCGATGCCTGGAAGCGGGATGTAGGTGCCAAGGCGATAGACGAGGAGAGCGCCGATCGTAAACCAGATGCGCTTCTTGAGATCCTCGGCCTTGGCAAAGGCCGCAAAATTGAGATTGGACGCTAGTTGTTCAGCAGCCGAAGCCATGGAAATTTCTCCGCCAGATGACGCGGGAGCGCCCGCTTCGGGCAGCGCCTATCACCGAGCACCGGACATAGGCTCGGCGATGCCAAGATGCAAGCGGCCGCGTCGTGCGCGGCCGCTTGTCTAAGATATTATTCGGCAGATGCCTTTTCGGGCAACTTCACCGAACCGCCGGCCTTCTCGATCTTCTCGATGGCCGCCTTGGAAGCGCCTGCCACGTCGAAGCTGAGCTTTGCCTTGAGCTCGCCGTCCGAGAGGACGCGCACGCCGTCCTTGAGGCGGCGAATGACGCCGGCCTTGACGAGTGCCTCACCAGTCACGGTTTCCTTGGCGTCAAGCTTCTTGGCATCGATCGCCGTCTGGATACGGGCGAGCGACACCGTGGCGAAGCTCTTGGCGAAGATGTTGTTGAAGCCGCGCTTCGGCAGACGGCGGTAGAGCGGCATCTGGCCACCCTCGAAGCCGTTGATGGCAACGCCGGAACGGGCCTTCTGACCCTTCACGCCGCGGCCAGCGGTCTTGCCGGAGCCCGAGCCAATGCCGCGTCCGAGACGCTTGCGAGCCTTGCTCGCGCCGTCCTTGTCACGCAGGTCGTTGAGTTTCATGATTCTTCTCCTGCGGCTTACTTCTCGTCCACAACGCGGACGAGATGCTGGACAGCCGCGATCATGCCGCGCACGGAAGGCGTATCTTCCAGTGTGCTCTTGCGGTGCATCTTGTTGAGGCCGAGGCCGACCAGCGTTGCACGCTGTTCCTTCGGACGGCGGATCGGCGAACCGATCTGCTCAACGGTGACAGTCTTGGTAGCTTTCTTGGCCATGTTGGTGGTCCCTCTAAGCTATCGACTATTCATCAGCCGCAACGGCATTGCCGCGGCGAGCCTGAAGGGTCGAATACTTAATGCCACGCGCAGCAGCCACATCCTTCGGATGCATCTGGTGCTTCAAGGCGTCGAATGTGGCGCGAACCATGTTGTAAGGGTTCGACGAGCCCATCGACTTGGCGACGACGTCGTGCATGCCGAGCGTCTCGAAGACAGCGCGCATCGGGCCGCCTGCGATGATACCGGTACCCTGCTTGGCGGTGCGCAGCAGAACGCGGCCGGCGCCCCAACGTCCTTCGACGTCGTGGTGCAGCGTACGGCCCGAGCGCAGCGGCACGAAGATCATGTCGCGCTTTGCCGATTCGGTCGCCTTGCGGATCGCCTCAGGCACTTCGCGTGCCTTGCCGTGGCCGAAGCCGACGCGGCCCTTCTGATCGCCGACGACGACGAGTGCGGCGAAGCCGAAGCGACGACCACCCTTCACCACCTTGGCGACGCGGTTGATGTGTACGAGCTTGTCGACGATGCCGTCGTCGCGCTCTTCGCGGTCGCGGCCACGCTCGCGGCCGCCTTCCCTACGTTCCTGTGCCATATCCTAGTCCTTGTTCTTTTCCGGAAGCACGGGTTGCTGAAATGCCGGCGCCCCTTTTCGAGGTCGCCGGCGGCGAAAAACTTGTGCCTTCTGCACGATCCGTTCCGAAATGTCAGCCCCTTTTCGAAGCCGGCTTTCGGAAAGGTCCGAACTTAGAAGTTCAGGCCACCTTCGCGGGCAGCTTCAGCCAGCGCCTTGACGCGGCCATGATAGATGTAGGAGCCGCGATCGAAGACGACATCCTTGATGCCAGCCTTGACGGCGCGTTCGGCGACAAGCTTGCCAACGGCAGCGGCAGCCGCAGCGTCGGCACCGGTCTTCTTGGTCGCCTTGAAATCCTTTTCGAGCGTCGAAGCAGCAGCGATGGTGTGGCCGCTGGCGTCATCGATCACCTGCACGTAGATGTTCTTCGAGGTGCGGTGTACCGAAAGACGCGGGCGGCCGTTGGCGACTGCCTTGATCTGGCGACGGATGCGCGACGAGCGGCGCAGAGTGGCTTCTTTGGTTGCCATGGTCGTAGTTCCTGCCTTGTAAGACGGGGGGTACCCTGTGCGGTAGGTTTTGCTCCTCCCGCGGCAACACCCCGTGGCGTTGCATTTCTTTGGTCCGACCCTGCCCGAACTATCCGTTCAGGGTCGAGCCGATTACTTCTTCTTGCCTTCCTTGCGGACGATCTTCTCGCCAGCATAACGCACTCCCTTGCCCTTGTAGGGTTCCGGGCCGCGATATTCGCGGATCTCGGCCGCGACCTGGCCGACCTGCTGCTTGTCGATACCCGAAACGGTGATTTCGGTCGGCTTGCCCACTGTGATCGTGATGCCCTGCGGGGTCTCATAAACCACATCATGCGAGAAGCCGAGCGCCAGCTGCAGGTTCTTGCCCTGCATGGCGGCGCGGTAACCGACGCCCGTGATCTCGAGCTTCTTTTCGAAGCCGTCCTTCACGCCGGTCAGGATGTTGACGATCTGAGTGCGCGACATACCCCACTTGGAGCGTGCGTCCTTCGACTGATCGCGCGGTTCGACGGCGATGTGGCCTTCGTCCAGCTTGACCAGAACTTCGTCGTTAACCACGAACTTCAGCTCGCCCTTCGGACCCTTGGCTGTCACGGTCTGGCCGTTGACAGAAGCGGTTACACCGGCCGGTACCGAGACGGGTTTCTTACCAATACGAGACATTTTCGCTCGTCCTTCCTATCTCAACTCGCCGATCAGAAGATCTGGCAGAGGACTTCGCCGCCGACGTTCTGCTCGCGTGCTTCGTGATCGGCCATGACGCCTTTCGGGGTCGAAAGGATGGCGATGCCGAGGCCGTTGGCGACCTGTGGAATCGACTTGGCCGAAACGTAGACGCGGCGGCCCGGCTTCGAAACGCGGGAAATTTCGCGCACGACCGGATTGCCGTCGAAATACTTCAGTTCGATCTCGATTTCCGACTTGCCGTTGTCGAAGTCGGTCTGGCTGTAGTCGCGGATGTAGCCTTCCGACTTCAGCACATCGAGAACACGGGCCCGCAGACGCGAGGCCGGCGTCGAAACCGACGACTTCTTACGGCCATAGGCGTTGCGGATGCGGGTCAGCATATCGCCGAGAGGATCACTCAATGACATTTCTTGTCCTCCTTACCAGCTCGACTTGACCAGGCCGGGGATCTGGCCAGTGTTGCCGAGATCGCGAAGCGCGATACGCGAGACCTTGAGCTTGCGATAGAAGGCGCGCGGACGGCCCGTGACTTCGCAGCGGTTACGGATGCGGATCTTGGCCGAATTACGCGGCAGGGCCGAGAGCTTCAGCTGGGCGCGGAAGCGCTCGTCCATCGGCTTGGACTGATCCATGACGATTTCCTTGAGGGCCTTACGCTTGGCAGCGTACTGGTCCACAAGCTTGCGGCGCCGGTTGTTCTTTTCGACTGAGCTGGTCTTTGCCATTTCAGATTTTTCCTTTGCTCGCTGCCGTTACTGGCGGAAGGGGAAGTTGAAAGCCTTGAGCAGTGCCCTGGCTTCGTCGTCCGTCTTCGCAGTCGTACAAACGATGATGTCCATGCCCCAGATCTGATCAACCTTGTCGTAGTTGATCTCCGGGAACACGATGTGCTCCTTGATGCCCATGGCGTAGTTGCCGCGGCCATCGAAGCTCTTCGGATTCAGACCGCGGAAGTCGCGAACGCGCGGCAGCGCGATGTTGACCAGACGGTCCAGGAATTCATACATGCGCTCCTTGCGAAGCGTCACCTTGGTGCCGATCGGCATGTTCTCACGAACCTTGAAGCCGGCGATCGACTTGCGGGCACGGGTGATGACCGGCTTCTGGCCAGCGATCATCGCGAGGTCCTCGGCAGCGACCGAAGGCTTCTTGGAATCGCCGGTGGCTTCGCCGACACCCATGTTCAGCACGATCTTGTCGATGCGCGGAATCTGCATCTCGTTGTCGTACTTGAACTGCTCCAGCAGCGCCTTCTTGATGGTCTCGTTGTAGACCTGCTTCAGGCGCGGCATGTTCTGCGCGGTTTGTGCTGCCTTAGCCATTGATGACTTCTCCCGAGCGCTTGGCGACTCGTACCTTCTTGCCGTCCTTCTCAAGCTTGAAGCCGACGCGGGTCGGCTTGCCATCCTTGGGATCGGCAACGGCGATGTTCGAAAGGTGGATCGGCGCTTCCTTGCGGATCAGACCACCCTGCTGGGCCTGGGTCTGACGCTGGTGGCGAACCACAATGTTAATACCGCGAACAATCGCGGTGTCTTCCTTCGGCTGAACGGACAGAACTTCGCCGGAGCGGCCCTTGTCCTTGCCGGAAAGCACGACGACCTTGTCGCCTTTGCGGATCTTCTGCATTTCTCCGGCTCCTTACAGCACTTCAGGTGCGAGCGAGATGATCTTCATGTGGTTCTTCGCGCGAAGTTCGCGCGGAACCGGCCCGAAGATACGGGTGCCCACCGGCTCTTTCTTGTTGTCGACGAGAACGGCTGCGTTCTTGTCGAAACGGATCACGCTGCCGTCCGGACGACGGATGTCCTTGGCCGTGCGAACCACGACCGCCTTCATCACATCACCCTTCTTCACGCGGCCGCGCGGAATAGCTTCCTTGATCGACACCACGATGATGTCGCCGACGGATGCGTACTTCCGCTTCGAGCCGCCCAGCACCTTGATGCACATGACACGACGGGCGCCGGAGTTGTCCGCGACGTCGAGGTTTGTTTGCATCTGAATCATGACTGGCCGCCTTCTTCTTCGCTATCGGGACGGGCCTAAAGCCCCTCCCCGGTCTGTCCAAAATTCGTTTCGTTACGCCTGATCGGAACCGATCACGACCCAGCGCTTGTCCTTGGAAATCGGAGCCGATTCCTGGATGGACACCTGGTCGCCCACCTTGTGGGTGTTGTTCTCGTCATGCGCCTTGTACTTCTTCGACATGCGCACGGTCTTCTTCATCACCGGGTGGGTGAAGCGACGCTCGACCTTGACGACGACCGTCTTCTCGTTCTTGTCGCTGACGACGGTGCCCTGCAGGATGCGCTTTGGCATGATTCTCGTCCTTATGCCTTCTTGGCCGCTGCTTTTTCAGCAGCGATGGTCTTGATGCGCGCGATGTCCTTGCGGACCTGCTTCACGCGCGCGGTCTTTTCGAGCTGGCCGGTAGCCTTCTGAAAGCGCAGGTTGAACTGCTCCTTCTTCAGGTCGGCAAGATCAGCGTCGAGCTCGTCGACGGTCTTCATACGTACATCAGAGGCCTTCATCGCTTAGCCCTTCCTTATTCTGCAATGCGCTGCACGAAGCGCGTGCGAACCGAGAGCTTGGCGGCGCCGAGGCGCAGGGCCTCGCGAGCGATCTCTTCCGACACACCGTCGATCTCGAACATGACGCGGCCTGGCTTGACGCGGCAAGCCCAGTAGTCGACCGCGCCCTTACCCTTACCCATACGGACTTCGGTCGGCTTCGATGTCACCGGAACGTCCGGGAACACACGGATCCAGACCCGGCCGGCGCGCTTCATCTCGCGGGTGATCGCGCGGCGGGCCGCCTCGATCTCACGCGCGGTGACGCGGTTTGGCTCCAGCGCCTTCAGTCCGAAGCCGCCGAAATCCAGGTTGGTGCCACCCTTCGCGGTGCCGTGGATGCGGCCCTTGAACTGCTTACGGAACTTTGTGCGCTTTGGCTGCAGCATCGTTCTAACTCCAAATTCCTATGCCAATCAGGCGTTTTCGCGACGACGGCTGCGCTCGGAGCGCTCACCGCCCTGCGAATGATCGCCTTCGGTAGCACGACGTTCCGAAGCCATCGGGTCGTGCTCGAGGATCTCGCCCTTGAACACCCACACCTTGACGCCGCAGATACCGTAAGCGGTCTGGGCTTCGGCGGTGCCGTAGTCGACATCGGCACGCAGCGTATGCAGCGGCACGCGGCCTTCACGGTACCATTCCATGCGGGCGATTTCAGCGCCGCCGAGACGGCCCGAACAGTTGATGCGGATGCCTTCGGCACCAAGGCGCATGGCCGACTGCACGGCGCGCTTCATGGCGCGGCGGAAAGCGATACGGCGCTCGAGCTGCTGGGCGATCGACTGAGCGATCAGCGTCGCGTCGGTCTCCGGCTTGCGCACTTCAACGATGTTGAGGTGCGTTTCGGACTGCGTCATCTCGGTCAGCTTCTTGCGCAGCTTCTCGATGTCGGCGCCCTTCTTGCCGATGATCAGACCCGGGCGAGCAGCGTGAATGGTCACGCGGCACTTCTTGTGCGGACGCTCGATGACGATCTTGGAGATCGCGGCCTGCTTGAGTTCCTTCTCAAGATACTCGCGGATCTTCAGGTCTTCATGCAGCAGCTTGCCGTACTCGCCGGTGTTTGCATACCAGCGGGAATCCCAGGTGCGGTTAATGCCGAGACGGAGACCGATCGGATTGATTTTCTGACCCATTATGCGGCCTCCCCTTTCTCTTCAACCTCACGCACGACAATCGTGAGGTGCGAAAACGGCTTTTCGATACGGCTGGCGCGACCGCGGCCACGAGCGTGGAAACGCTTCATGACGATCGACTTGCCGACATAGGCCTCAGCCACGATCAGTGCATCGACATCGAGGTCGTGGTTGTTTTCCGCGTTGGCGATCGCCGATTCCAGCGTCTTCTTCACGGTGTCCGAAATCCGCTTGCGCGAGAATTCGAGATCGTTCAGCGCAGCCGCAACCTTCTTGCCGCGGATCATCGCAGCAACCAGGTTCAGCTTCTGAGGGCTGATGCGGATCGTGCGCAGAACGGCACGAGCCTCGTTATCAGCAAGCCTGCGCGGAGCTTTGGCCTTGCCCATGATTACTTCCTCTTCGCTTTCTTATCCGCGCCGTGACCGTAATAGGTCCGGGTCGGAGCGAATTCACCGAACTTGTGACCGACCATGTCCTCGTTCACGGAGACCGGGACATGCTTCTGGCCGTTGTAGACACCGAAGGTGAGGCCGACGAACTGCGGCAGGATGGTGGAACGACGGCTCCACATCTTGATCACCTCACTACGACCACCTTCACGAACCTTGTCTGCCTTCTTCAGAAGGTAGCCGTCGACGAAGGGGCCTTTCCAAATCGAACGAGTCACTTGGCGTTACCTCTTCTTAGCTCTTGCGCTGATGGCGCGAGCGCACAATGAACTTATCGGTCGCCTTGTTGGACCGCGTCTTCTTACCCTTGGTGGGCTTACCCCATGGCGTGACCGGATGACGGCCACCCGAGGTGCGGCCTTCACCACCGCCATGCGGATGGTCGACCGGGTTCATGGCAACACCGCGGTTGTGCGGACGCTTGCCGCGCCACACCGAACGGCCGGCCTTGCCGTCGTTGATGTTGCCGTGGTCGGGGTTCGACACGGCACCGACAGTCGCAAAGCACGAACCGTGCACGATGCGCTGCTCACCGGAGTTTAGGCGAAGGATCGCCATGCCCTGGTCGCGTCCCACGAGCTGGGCATAAGCACCGGCCGAACGGGCGACCTGACCGCCCTTGCCGGGCTTCAGCTCGATGTTGTGCACGATGGTACCCACCGGCATGGCCGAGAGGGGCATCGCGTTGCCCGGCTTCACGTCCACCGATTCACCAGCCACAACCTTGTCACCGGCCTGCAGGCGCTGCGGAGCGATGATGTAGTTCAGCTCGCCGTCCTCATACTTGATGAGAGCGATGAAGGCGGTGCGGTTCGGATCGTACTCCAGGCGCTCGACCGTACCGACGACGTCGAACTTGCGACGCTTGAAGTCGATGATGCGGTATGTGCGCTTGTGACCACCGCCGATGAAGCGGGCCGTGATGCGACCGTAGTTGTTGCGGCCGCCCGACTTGGTCAGGCCTTCGGTCAGGCCCTTGACGGGCTTGCCCTTGTGGAGGCCCGAGCGGTCGACGATGACCAGCTGGCGGGTGCTCGGCGTTATCGGGTTATATTTCTTAAGTGCCATTGTCGTTGTCCTCGCGGCCTAGCTCAGAGACCTGTCGCGACGTCGATCGACTGGCCATCGGCCAGCGTTACAACTGCTCGCTTGACATCGCCCTGGCGGCCAATCGTGCCGCGGAAGCGCTTCACCTTGCCCTTGCGGACCAGCGTGTTCACAGCCGTCACCTTGACGCCGAACAGCGCCTCGACTGCTGCCTTGATCTCCGGCTTCGACGCCTTCTTGGCGACGTTGAAGACCACCTGGTTGTGCTCGGACGCCATGGTCGACTTTTCGGTGATCGCCGGCGAGACGATCACGTCGTAATGACGAAGGTCGGTCATTTAAAGCGCTCCTCGAGAGCCTCGATGGCGGCCTTGGAAAGGACCAGCGTACCGCGGCGCAAAATGTCGTAGACATTGATGCCCTGGATGGGCAGCACGTCGATGTTCGGGATGTTCGAAGCAGCCCGCTTGAAGCCCTGATCGACTTCGGCGCCGCCGATGAACAGAGCGTTGGTCAGGCCCAGCGACGCGAAGTTCTCGACCAGAGCCTTGGTCTTGGCTTCGGTCAGCTTCAGCTCGTCAATGACGATGAGCGAAGAGCTCTTCGCCTTGGCCGACAACGCATGCTTGAGGCCGAGCGCACGGACCTTCTTGGGCAGGTCGAATTCGTGGCTGCGGACAACCGGGCCATGAGCCTTGCCGCCGCCGCGGAACTGCGGAGCACGTGCCGAATGGTGACGGGCGCGGCCCGTACCCTTCTGCTTGTACATCTTGGCACCGGTGCGCGCGATGTCGGCGCGACCCTTGGCCTGATGCGTGCCCTGCTGCTTCTTGGCAAGCTGCCAGCGAACGACGCGGGCGAGGATGTCCTCGCGAGGCTCAAGGCCGAAGATCTCTTCCGAGAGCTTCACCTTGCCGGCGTCCTTGCCGGCGAGCGTGGTGATCTTGAGGTCCATTATTCCGCTCCCTCGGTGGCCGGAGCCTGATTGTTGGCGGCAGCGCGGATCGCAGCCGGCTTCGGCGCGTTGGCAGGCAGCGCAACCTTGGCGGCATCGCGAACCAGGATCCAGGCGCCCTTGGTGCCCGGAACCGCGCCACGGATGAGGATGAGGCCGCGGTCGGCATCGGTCGAAACGACTTCGACGTTCTGCGTGGTCACGCGGGTCGCACCCATGTGGCCGGCCATCTTCTTGCCCTTGAACACCTTGCCGGGGTCCTGGCGCTGACCAGTCGAACCGTGCACGCGGTGCGACAGCGAGTTACCGTGGGTCGCACGACCACCACCAAAGTGATGGCGCTTGATGACACCCTGGAAACCCTTACCGGTCGAAGTGCCGGTGACGTCGACCTTCTGGCCGGCGACAAAGTGGTCAACGGTCAGCTCAGCGCCGACGTCGAGCAGGTTGTCCGGAGACACGCGGAACTCGGCAACCTTGGCCTTCGGCTCCACGGAGGCGGCGGCGAAATGACCGCGCATGGCCTTCGACGTGTTCTTGACCTTGGCAAGCCCAACGCCGAGCTGAACAGCGGTATAGCCATTCTTTTCCTGCGTACGCTGCGCGACAACCTGGCAGCTCTCCATGCGGAGAACGGTAACGGGGACATGCTCGCCGGCATCATTGTAGATGCGGGTCATTCCCACCTTCTGTGCAATTACACCTGAACGCATCGGTTCATCTTCCTTCAGAGGAGCAGGTCGGGTCACCCCACCGGCTCATGGTTCAGCTCTTAGAGCTTGATTTCGACGTCCACGCCGGCGGCCAGATCGAGCTTCATCAGCGCATCAACCGTCTGCGGGGTCGGGTCCACGATGTCGAGCAGGCGCTTGTGGGTGCGCATCTCGAACTGTTCGCGGCTCTTCTTGTCGACGTGCGGCGAACGGTTGACCGTGAACTTCTCGATGCGGGTCGGCAGCGGGATCGGGCCACGGACATTAGCGCCGGTGCGCTTTGCCGTGGAAACGATTTCCCGCGTCGAAGCATCGAGCACGCGGTGATCGAACGCTTTAAGTCGGATGCGGATATTCTGTCCGTTCATGCGTCTATTCCTTGTTCTGGCGCGGCGCGGGCGTATTCCCGCCCGCGACAGATCTCTTGTTCTTCTTACTCGACGATGGAAGCGACGATGCCGGCGCCGACGGTACGGCCGCCTTCGCGGATAGCGAAGCGCAGCTTCTCTTCCATGGCGATCGGCACGATCAGCTCGACGTCAACGGTGATGTTGTCGCCAGGCATCACCATCTCGGTGCCGGCCGGCAGCGAAACGATGCCCGTCACGTCC